>JAUNAP010000002.1 GCA_030527545.1 Actinomycetaceae bacterium | reverse complement strand
GGGGCCCGCCCGCCTGCCCCCCCCTGCGGGGGGCCGGGGGGGCCCCGATGTTGGGTTTGGGCGGGGGGGGGTGGGGGATAACCCCCCCCCCCCGCCGGTGGCATCGCGTGTACCGCCGATGCTTTAGAGCAGACCGAGCTTCTTGACCTCTTCGATCTCAGCCTGAGCAGCCTCGGCGTTCTTCTTGATCTGGGCCTGCGTCTTCTCAGACAGCTCGAGGCCCTCGACGACCTTGTATTCGCCGTTGGCGCAGGTGACGGGCATGCCGTAGACGAGGCCTTCGGGGACGCCGTATTCGCCGTGGGACGGGCCGGCGATGGTCGTCCAGTCGCCCTCGGGGGTGCCGAGCGCCCACGAGCGCATGTGGTCGACGGCCGCGGAGGCAGCAGACGCCGCGGAGGAGGCGCCACGGGCTTCGATGATGGCGGCACCGCGCTTGGCGACGGTGGGCACGAAGTAATCGTCGAGCCACGCCTCGTCGACGAGATCGGCAGCGGGCTTGCCGTCGACGGTCGCGAAGGAGATGTCAGGGTACTGGTCCGCGGAGTGGTTGCCCCACACGATCATCTTCTTGATGTCGGCGACGGCAGCACCGGTCTTCTCGGCGAGCTGGGAGATCGCGCGGTTGTGATCGAGGCGCATCATCGCGGTGAATCGCTCAGCCGGAACATCGGGGGCCGAGGCAGCGGCGATGTAGGCGTTGGTGTTGGCCGGGTTACCAACGACGAGAACCTTGATGTCGTCTGCTGCGTGGTCGTTGATGGCCTTGCCCTGAGGGCCGAAGATGCCACCATTGGCGGCGAGCAGGTCGGCGCGCTCCATGCCCTTCGTGCGCGGGCGCGCACCAACGAGGAGACCGTAGTTGCAGCCTTCGAAGGCCTTGGTGGCGTCGTCGTAGATGTCGATGCCAGCCAGAAGCGGGAAGGCCGAGTCGTTGAGCTCCATCGCGGTGCCCTCGGCTGCCTTGACGGCCTGCGGGATCTCGAGGAGGTTGAGCTTGACCGGCTGATCGGGCCCGAGCATCGAACCGGAGGCGATGCGGAACAGCAGCGCGTAGCCGATGTTGCCGGCGGCGCCGGTCACGGTGACGGTAACGGGCTTACGAGTGGCCATGAGGTGTCTCCTATCGGTCGACTATGTAATGGGGCCTGGTGGGCCTACCCTTCAAGCGTAATACGCGCCACGTTTCTTCTCTAGGGTCTTTGGCCCCTCGGGGCTGTCTCCTGCCCGCCCGTGTGACGGTCCGCATTGGTACGTACGAACGTGAGCGCGACCTGCCAGCGGCCCCTAACATAGAGGGTATGAATTCAGCTTTCATTGCACGCGACGTGGCGTGCGGGTCCGCGACGGGTCGGATGTACGACTACGGTGCGCACGTGACCGCCTGGGCGCCACGGTCTGAGCAGCCGGTCATCTGGATGCCTCGCGATGTCGATCTTGTTGACGGTGAGCCGATCCGAGGCGGGATTCCCGTGTGTTTCCCGTGGTTTGGGGCCGGCCCCGACAACACGAAGCGGCCGATGCACGGTCTGGCTCGTGTGTCGCGCTGGCTTCTCGTCGACTCCTTCTTGGACGAAGAGGCCGACACACACCAGCTCACCTACAGGCTGACCCCTAAACGCCTGGGCAGGGAGGATGCGCAGTTTGAAGCAATCATGCAGGTGACCTTCGGTCGTGAGCTTGATCAGGTACTGACGGTGACGAACACGGGCGAGGACGATTTCGTCTTTGAGGAGGCCTTCCACACCTACATTTCGGTTGGCAATGCCGAACGTGTCAGCGTTTTGGGCCTCGACGAGGCCAATTATCTCGACTGGACGGTGGACGATCCGACGTGGCAGCGCCAGGATCTCGAGCTCTCCTTTACTGGCGAGACAGTGGATCGCGTCTACGATTCGACGTCGCCGATAACGATCGAGGATCCCAATAATGCGCGTCGAATTGTGCTCCGTAAGGAGAATTCGGCCTCCACGATCGTGTGGAACCCGGGTGTCGAGGGGTGCCGCGGAAAAGAAGGCCTGGCGAAGGACGACTGGAAGCATTTCTTGTGCGTGGAGATCGCCAACTGCAAGTCTCATACGATCACGCTGGAGCCCGGCGCCAAGCACGAGATGCGGCAAACGATCTCGATTGAACACCTGTAGCGAACGCCTTGAGGCTTTGCTTGCGTGGGGCGGGTCGAGTCAGCTCGGCTCGCCCCACGTCTGCGCCCGGCTAGGGTTGTAGGCAGTGTGTCCCCTCGCGGAGGTTTCTATGTCACGTCGTCAGCTCGTTGGCTACCTGTTGAGCGTGCCCGCCGTGTGTTACTACGGATGGTTTATCGCGTGGAAGCTCGTTCAGTGGTGTTCACCATCGGTCTACCGATCGGCGGTGGGCGCACTCCCTGCTCTCCTACGCCCCTACTACTACGACGCCCCGGTCGCCATCTTCGCTGCGGTTGCCATGGTGTTGGCGGTTGCGGGGCTTGTGCTCGCGGGACCGCGAATCGCCACAGTGAACAGGGAAAAGACCTCGCCGTCGTTGCTTCGCTGGCTCGGGATCTTCGCCGCTGGCTGGTGCCTACACACAATGGCCTTGGAGACGATGCAGGTATATGGGAAGGCTTTCGCGTCGACGGATCGTGCGATCTGGTCGGGCCTGCAGTCGGCTGCACCGGACATCGTTCGCGCAAGCGGCGATCCCGCGTGGCTTCCGTGGCTCAACGCGATTGACGGCCCCGGGGAGGAGATCGTTTTGTGTGGTCTCCTCGTCACTGTTCTCCTGCGTCATACGCGTCTGAGTGTCCCGGCGATCATCGCCGTGGCGGTCGTGTGCCGGGCGGCGCTCCATATGAACAACGACGCTCTGCTCCAGGCTTGCGGTTACGCGACTGCCATGGCCGCGGTCTCGGCCGCTTTCTTTCTGCGCTACCGTTCGGTGGCCCCCCTTGTTGTCTCGCATCTGGCGTGGAACGTCACGACGACGCATGGCCTCGCTCCCGAGGGGATCTCCACGCTCTATCGCGAGCCGATCGCCGTCATCTTCGCCATCGCCGGGATTCTCATCCTTACGCTGTGGTTTGCTCCGCGCACGAGCGAGTTCTCCTCTGCAACGCCCAACGCTGAAGAGGAAGAGCCCACGAGCGAGGAGTGGGTTGAGGAGGAAACCGATACTTTCATCGACGATTCGGCGCTAGCTAGTTTCGAAGCAAACGAACCGGCCGCCTCCAATAATCGAGAATGAGAAGCATCTCAAATAGGATCGAGGCGTCACGCCACTTTGACCTCACCAATCAGCAGTGAAACGTGTCACTGAACCAATCGCCGCGATCCCATAAACCGGCAAGATGCGGCGAAAAACCACCCATGAGAATTAAATGACGAACACATGAGTTTCCCACACCCGCAAAAAGCTGACACGTGGAAGGTTACGGTCCGGTAGGGTATTGGCTAGCGCGGCGAGACCGCGCCTCATCTCCATAGACGTACTCGTCGGGTATATCGGGCCCGATTTCCCCTCCCCCTGGTCCGCGACTGTGAGCGGACGCTGCTGCCCGCACGTGGCGAGGCGACACCAGTCGTCTCGCCACGTGCGGGCAGTTCTTCTCGGATGCGAATAATCCTTTATCCACAAACGGGTGCCAAGGTTTCCCAACGGGACTGCTTCTTCGCTAGTGTGGACCCACACCCACGATTCACCCTTCCAACCCCCAAACCCCTCCCCCTCTCAACCCCAAGGAGCACCGATGCGCCCCCTACGCCCCCACGTCCTCGCCCTCACTCTCACCACCGCGCTTGCACTGACAGGATGCGCCGCCACCACAACCTCACCGCCACCGTCTCCAACACCACACACACCCCACACCATCACCCCACCATCTGGGCCCGTATGGCCCTACGCCGAAGCCACCGAACCACCCCAGATGCAACGCATCGACTCCGCAGGAGCATGCGCCTTCGCTGAATACGCCCTACGCTTCATCCCCGAAGACCTCGCAAAAGGCCGCAGTCAGCGACTCGAAGAGCACTCATCGAAAGACTGCGAAATCTGTTCCGATTGGATTACTTCGATACGCTATACACGCCAAGGCTTGCTATGGAGCCGGGGCAATGAAGTTCGTCAAGCGACGCTAACCCGAAGCGACGAACTCCAAGATTATTCCTCAGGCTGGGCTTGCGACTTTAGTGTGGACATAGGCCCTGGCGAATCGCGCGGAATTGACGACCCTTCGACAGAGCGGATCCCTGCACTCACTGGCGCGGCGTCCGTATACGTCCAGCACGAGGAAGAAGGATGGAAGCTCATCGATATCCGATACGGGGATGAAGATGAATAGGCGCTTTTCGTTCTATGCTACTTGCCTCATAATTGTTTTGCTGTCATTTATTTCTCACGACGTCGCAGCAGCTATTGATGTCGACACGGACGGGAAGACGATAACTGCAAAACTCACAAGACGAACATATCTACACGAGCATCCCCGTGTCCAGGCGAAAAAGCCACCTACCCGCAAGACTCGTCATGTGCGGCGGGTGGTGGCGCCTAGACGCTGGTACGACCCCAAACTCTCCAGCTTCATCAACGGCACCGGGCCCCTCCACCCCACCTACGCCACCATGACCAACCTCCTCAACCACAAACCCCCCAAACACCCCACCACACGACACCCCACACCCACACCAGCCCCTCCACCCATCACCACCACAACCATCAGCACCTACCTCGCCCACCACACCCTGCCCCCAGCCACCTTCCACATCCAACCCCCACACGGCCCCATCTTGACCAACAAACCCACCAACGCCTACTACACAACCACCCACCACACCCTTACTCTCACCCTCAACACCACTCCCATCACCATTCACGCCCAAGCACTCGCCCACACCATCGACTGGGGAGACACCACGACCACCCACACGACCAGCCACGGGGCACCTTGGCCCACGATGGGCATCACCCACACCTACACCACGCCACCTGCCCACGACCCCGCCACCCCAAGTCGCGTCACCATTACTTCTCACACGACCTGGGAAGTGACCTACCTCGATCCCACCACCGGGATCTGGCATACCCTACCCACCACGTTGACCACCCAAGACGCCCACACCACACGCGAACTCGCTACCCACACCACCTACCTCTACGACCCCACCCACGCACCACCACAAGAGCACAGATGAGAAAAGAGGGCCGAGCTTGCCAGCCCGGCCCTCTTGGCTTGGACGCGTCCGTCAGTGAACGTCGCGATGCTCGCGGTAATACCTAATAAGCGACGCCGTCGACGGGTCTTGCGCGTCGATCGCGTCCGCATCGCCGGCCACGGCCGGCCCCAGGTCCTTCGCCAACGCCTTGCCGAGCTCGACGCCCCACTGATCGAAAGAGTCGATCCCCCACACGGCGCCCTCAACGAACGTCACATGCTCGTACAAGGCAATCAGCTGCCCCAACACCCGCGGCGTGAGCGCGGGAGCCATAATCGAGGTCGTCGGCTTGTTTCCTGGGAAAACCCGGGCCGTCACGATCTCCTCACGGGTACCCTCCGCCCGCACCTCCTCCGCGGTCTTACCGAAAGCCAGCGCCTTCGTTTGAGCGAAGAAGTTCCCAAGGAACAGCTCATGCTGGTCCGCTTTGCCATCCACGAGCGGCCACGTCGGGTTCGCGAAGGCAATAAAATCCGCAGGGATCAGCTGCGTGCCCTGGTGAATGAGCTGATAAAACGCGTGCTGTCCATTCGTCCCCGGCTCGCCCCAAAAGACCTCGCCCGTATCGTAGGTAACCTCGGCACCATCGGCGCGCACCCGCTTACCGTTCGATTCCATCGTCAACTGCTGGAGATAGGCCGGGAACCGATGCAAATACTGCGCGTACGGCAACACTGCGTGGGTCGGCGCGCCCAGGAAATTGCGGTACCACACGTTAAGCAGACCCATGAGGAACGGCACGTTGTCACGAACCGGCGCCGTAGCAAAATGCACGTCAATATCGTGGAATCCCGCTAGGAATTCCTCGAATGCCTCCGGCCCCAACACGATCGCAAGGGACGTGCCGACAGCAGAATCCACCGAGTAGCGTCCGCCCACCCAATTCCAAAAACCGAATGCATTTTCCGGATCGATCCCGAACTCGGCGACCTTGTCAAGCGCCGTGGAAACCGCGACGAAGTGGCGCGCCACCGCATCCGCCTGACTATCGGGCGACCCGTCGATCGCGCCGGTGTCCTCCAGACGCCGCAGCAGCCACGCCTTAGCGCCGCGTGCGTTCGTTAGCGTCTCCAAGGTCGTGAACGTCTTCGAAGCGACGATGAACAGGGTTGTCTCAGGGTCGAGATCCTTCGTCTTCTCACCCAGATCCGTCGGGTCGATGTTGGAAATGAAGCGCGCCTGCATACCGTCCTTGACGTAGGGCTTGAGCGCCTCGTAAACCATGACCGGCCCCAGGTCCGACCCGCCGATCCCAATGTTGACGATCGTCGTCACGGGTTTGCCGGTAACTCCGACCCACTCTCCCTCGCGAACCTTCGTGGCAAAGTCGTAGATCCGCCCGAGCACCTCGTGGACCGCCGCGACAGCATCCTCCCCGTCAATGTAGAGCTCCTCGCCCTTGGGAAGACGCAAAGCCGTGTGCGCGACCGCGCGATCCTCGGTGACGTTGATGTGCTCCCCGGCCAGCATGGCGTCGCGGTAGGCGGCTACCCCCGTCTGGTCGGCAAGATCGCACAGGGCGTCAAGGACCTCATCCGTCACAAGGTTCTTCGACAGGTCGACGTGAAGGTCACCCGCCTTCTTCGTCAACTTGTCCGCGCGATCCGCATCCTCGCGGAACCAGCCCGCAATGTCGGGCGTAAAGCTCGCGGCCACATCGCCCAGTCTTGCCCAGGCGCTTGTCGTCGTAGGATCCGTGACAGTCATTCGTTGTCCTTTCCGTCGCTGTGCACTCCTGCCGTGTTGAAGTATTCCAGGCTCGGCAGCGGGACGTCGTATTCGTCGCGCGAGACAACCCCGATGAGATCTTCCAAACTCAGCCACCATTGGGTGAGTGGACGGCGCTTGTCCGCGTCCACCATGTGCTTCATCTCATCGAAAGCGTGGGAAGTGATCCCCGTCGAATCGAGTCCCACAAAGGACGCCTCGCAACCGCCGCGCGTGAGCTGGTCGTCGATCACCTCGACCGCCTTGGCCGCCAGACGCGTCGCCTGGACCCTGTCGAACGACGACGGTGCCCCGCCCTGCTGGAGGTGCCCAAGTGCCGCGTGACGCACGTCAAACAGCCCCTCGCCCGTCTGCTCGAAAACTCGCGCAACGAACTCGCGGTCGTAGTTCCCACCCGCTTCCTCGTTACGAACGACCAGATAGAGGCGCCTGCCGGACGCGAAGGACTTCCGCATCTGCTGGGCGTTGTCGTCGATCTCCGCAAGGGTGACCGGGTTCTCATCGAGATAGACCTTCTCTGCGCCCGAAGCCAGGGCCGACATGAGCGCAAGATACCCACAATGGCGCCCCATGGCGTCGGCGACGAAACACCGCCGCGACGCCGCTGCCGACTCCTTAATCCGATCGAGCGCCCACACCGCGTTGTTGAGTGCCGAGTCGGCGCCAATCGATAGTTCAGATCCGGGCAGGTTGTTGTCGATCGAAGCTGGGATAGCAACGATCGGGATAGCGAAGGCCGGATAACGGTCACGTTCATCAAGCATCGCCTGCACGGCCAAATAGGCGTTGTACCCGCCGATGATGCACAGGGCGTCGATGCTGTGGTTTTCTAAAGACCGCCCGATGGCATAGAACTGTTCGATCGTGGGGATCGCCCGACGCGTCCCCAACTCCGCACCGCCGGCGAAGCCCCAGCCTTCGACGTCCTCCCAGCCGAGTTCACGCACCTCGCCGTCAATGAGGCCCTTGAAAGACCCCTCGATCCCCAGGGTCGTATAGCCCTTAGCTATTGCCAGGCGGACGACGGCGCGTGTCGCCGTGTTCATGCCGGGAGCGAGACCACCCACGTGCATGATCGCGATACGTTTGGCCCCCTCGGGCGCTGCATCGAGCTTCGGCGGAGCCGACATGATGTCGTTGAGAGCAAGCATCTGGGCGAACGAGGCCCCCCGAGCCTCGACCGCCTTGTCATAGGACTTTTGGGCCGTGTACGTCTTGACCGCGCGGGTGGCGTGGACCGTGTCCATGAGCGGCATTCGTGCCACTCGATTGTGGCGAACCCCCAGAATCGTCGACTCGTCGCCGGGGCGCTGGTCGAGCACCTCCTTGACCGCGCAATATCCCAGTACGGTGGGCATCCAACGGTCATAGGCCGTCGGCGTGCCGCCGCGCTGAACGTGACCGAGGATGGTCACGTGGGGGCGTTCGCCCAGCCGCGATTCCAGCGCATCGCACACGTCGTCCGTCGTGATCTTGTTGCCGTTCTTGTCGATCGCACCCTCGGCGACGAGGACGATCGACTCGCGTCTGCCTGCGGCGCGGCCGGCCTGTAGTTTCTCGGCCAGGTCGTCCTCCCACCCTGCCTCCGGAGGGTTTTCGGGAATGAACACGTAGTCGCACCCACCACCCACGGCGGCCATGAGAGGCAGGTAGCCACAGTGGCGTCCCATGACCTCTACAACGAACGTGCGCTGGTGTGATGCCGCCGTCGAGGAGAGCTGGTCGACCGCGGTGAGAATACGATCGAGTGCCGAGTCGGTCCCGATCGTCATGTCGGAACCGACCAGGTCGTTATCGATAGAACCCACGAGTCCAGCGACCGCCAGGTAGGCGTGGGCGTCGGCGTCTTCTGGAGTGACCCGGCCGGTCCGCACGAGCTCTTCGAGCAGCGAGGGCCACTCTTCCTTGAACTCGTTGGTGCCCGCGAGCGAACCGTCACCTCCGATGACGACGAGCCGGTCGATCCCTCGGGCCACGAGGTGTTCGCAGGCGTCGAGGAGGCCTGCCCGTTCACGGAAGCGCGCACACCGGGCCGTGCCGATGACGGTGCCGCCCTTGTTGAGGATCGACGACACCGAAGACCAGTCGAGTTTGCGGATGGCGTCACCGCCGTCGACGGCCCCCTGCCAGCCGTCCATGATCGCGTAGGGTTCGCAGCCGAGTTTGAGCGCCGAACGGACGACCGCTCTTACGGCCGCGTTCATTCCTTGCGCGTCTCCGCCTGAGGTGAGGACGCCAATTTTGATGGGGGTCGCTTCTCGTTCGGTCATATCGTGCTCCTTCACACCGAAGCTGTCGCATCCTCCCTCAAGGATAACGGCGTGAGAGGTGCCTACCGAAGGTAAAGCGTCCCACGTGTCGAATTGCGACGCACGCGGGCCCCGTCGGGAACAACCCGACGGGGCCCGCGTGCGTGTTTAGGCGAGACGCCTGGCGAGGTTCTCGTCGAGAGCGTCGAGGAAACCTTCGGTGTCGAGCCACTCCTGTTCGGGTCCGATGAGGCGAGCCAGGTCCTTCGTCATCTGCCCACCCTCGACGGTGGTGATGATGACGTCTTCGAGGGTGTGGGCGAAGTCGGCAACCTCGGGGGTGTTGTCGAGCTTGGCTCGGTGCTCGAGGCCGCGCGTCCAGGCGAAGATCGAAGCGATCGGGTTCGTTGAGGTTTTTTCTCCAGCCTGCCAGCGGCGATAGTGGCGGGTGACGGTACCGTGGGCGGCTTCGGCTTCGACAGTGCGACCGTCGGGAGTCATGAGGACGCTCGTCATGAGGCCGAGCGAGCCGAATCCTTGGGCAACAGTGTCGGATTGGACATCGCCGTCGTAGTTCTTGCAGGCCCACACGTAGCCGCCCTCCCACTTGAGGGAGGAGGCGACCATATCGTCGATGAGGCGGTGCTCGTAGGACAGGCCGGCGGCCTCGAATTCGGTCTTGAACTCGTCGTCGTAGATCTGCTGGAAGATATCTTTGAACGCCCCGTCGTAGGCCTTGAGGATCGTGTTCTTCGTCGACAGGTACACGGGGTAGCCGCGTTGGAGCCCGTAGCGGAAGGAGGCGCGGGCGAAGTCTCGGATCGAGTCGTTGAAGTTATACATGCCCATGGTGACGCCGCCACCTTCGGGGATGCGGATGACCTCGTGTTCGATGGGCTCCGATCCGTCCTCGGGGGTGAAGGTCAGCGTGATGGTGCCGGCCCCGGGGACCTTGAAATCGGTGGCCTTGTACTGGTCACCGAAGGCGTGACGGCCAACGACGATCGGCTTGGTCCATCCGGGGACGAGACGCGGGATGTTGTCGATAATGATGGGCTCGCGGAAGATGACGCCGCCCAGGATGTTGCGGACGGTACCGTTGGGGGACTTCCACATTTTCTTGAGCCCGAATTCCTCCACACGCGCCTCGTCGGGGGTGATCGTCGCGCATTTGACCCCCACACCGTGCTTCTTGATGGCCTCCGCCGCGTCGATGGTCACTTGATCGTCGGTGGCGTCGCGGTTCTCGATACCGAGGTCGTAGTACTTGAGGTCGACGTCGAGGTACGGGTGGATGAGGCGGTCCTTGATGATCTGCCAGATGATCCGGGTCATCTCGTCGCCATCGAGTTCAACTATCGGTCCGGCAACCTTGATCTTGGCCATCATTGGCTCCTTTCTCCCGCGCAAGGCGCGTGGCTTCGTCGTCGCCTCCACCCTACCTCATATATCTCGATTTCGAGAGAGTTTGCGCCCGGACCATCTCGTGGCATCCCCGATGAGTCGAGCCAATAGCGGAAGCGCGTAGACGACTATGAAGTGGATGACGGTCGCAGCAACCGCGAGCACCCACAGTCCAGCGCCTGCAGCCATTCCGATTCCCGCGGTCTCCCAGATGGTCGCCGCGGTCGTCAAGCCGATGACGCCGCGACTCTTGGTGAGAATGAGGCCCGCACCGAGAAATGACACGCCCGAAACGATTTGCGCTGCCACACGCGAGGGGTCAAACCGCACGTCACCGGTTGCGACGATGTCGACGAAGCCGTATTTCCCAACGATCATCATGAGCGCAGCCGTCGTACCGACGATCGCCTCTGTGCGTAATCCTGCGCTTTTTCCTCGCAGCTCCCGTTCTCCACCAACGAGTGAAGACAAGACAAGGGCGACGATCAGCGACGCCAACACCCCAACCTGTTGGGTCGCGCCCAATCCCGGAATCACGAGGTCCCCCGATACATTGCAGCTACGGTTGCCGCTACCTTCTCGTTGGCCACGATGAAAGGGCCGTCCGCTGGCGTCCAGTCCCCTAAGCTCTCGCACACGGCCCCCGATTCGACGCAAGCGAGGAGGCCAGCACCGTGGTCGATGTAGTCGCATGAGCCGATGAGGCACGCATCCACCCATCCGAGGGCGACGGCTGCGAGTGCAAGGGTCCCGGATCCCATGATGCGGCACGTGACGTCGTGCGTGGCGAGCTTTTCGATGAGAGGGACCTGGCCCGCCCACGGGCGCGCGACGTTCCACTCCATCGCGACGAGCCCACCGGCTTCGAGCTCGTCTGCTCGTTTTCTCCGCTCCGCGCCTTCGACCCTCATCCCGCGGCCGCGGCGAGCGAGCACAAGCGCTCCGATCGTGGGAATCGCGATCGCACCGACCTCGATCTGGCCGGCGTGCGCGGCACACACCGACATCGAGTACCACGGCAGGCCATGGGCGTAGTTAACGGTGCCGTCGATCGGGTCGACGTACCACGTCCACTCCCCGTTTCCTTCATCACCACATTCTTCCCCCACGATGCGATGGTTGGGGAAACTCTCGCGGATGATGCCTCTCACGGCACGCTCGGCCTCCGCGTCGCGATCGGTGACAAGGTCGGCGCCGCCCTTCGAGGTCGACCACGTCGGTCCACCAGCAACGAGATGCGCCACCTCGCGTGCGCACGCTTGCGCACACCTCTCAATATCGTTGATGTAACTCTCACGCATGCGCGCAACCGATCCACTCTCGCACGCGGGGGTCCGCGAGCGTGTCGATCCTGGCATGCGCATCGAGGATGACCGATGCGTCGGTGGTGCATCCGATGACGAAACAGCCGGCGCGCTTGGCCGCTTCGACGCCGACTGGTGAGTCTTCGAAGGCAACGCAGTCGCGAGGCGACACGCCGATGAGGCGAGCCGCCGCCTCGTAGAGATCGGGCTCTGGTTTGCCGCGCGGCACGTCGTCAGCAGCAACGGAACGACGACGCAGATGAGCGAATCCTGCCGCGGCGAGTGCGACGTCGAGAATACATCTGGGCGAGTTCGAGGCAACCGCAACGGGATAACGCTCCTCCACGGCCGCGAGCAGGTCGACAGCTCCCGGCATGGGGCGCGCGCTTTCGCGTTCACGTGCGATGACCGCCTCCACGTAGGCACCCGCGAGTTCGGTCTCCTCTTGCGGGTGCCCGAGACGACGCAGACAGGCAACCACGTCTGCGACAGTTCCTCCGAGCAGCTCCGTCCTGGCGGCCTCGCTCAGCGATACGTCGCCGGCGACGTCATAAACGGCCTCATCCCAGCATCTTTCCGTGTCTGCGAGGGTGCCGTCGCAGTCGAAGAGCACCCCTCGCACGCGTTCGGGCGGTCTCATCCGCGCTCCAGTGCCGACAAGAGGAGCGGGGTCACGTCGGTCGGAGCGATCTCCTCGCCGGTGTCGGGGAGTTCGCGACCGAACCGATTGAGGATGAGGAAGGAGCGGCGCACCTGCTCTTCGTCTTCCCCGTGCCCACCTTCATCTTTGTGTCCGTGGTCGGTACAAATCGCGATGAGCCAGTCTTCGTCGTGGAGACGGACACGCTCATCGACGGCCTTCCACACGCACCTGACGAGCTCATCCACTCGGCTGATCGCATCGAGGTATTCCTGGCCGACCGAACCGTATGTATGCCCAGCTTCGTCAACCCCTTCGAAGTAGACGAACGATACGTCGGGGGCCTCTTCGACGATAATGCGCGCGGCTTCGACCTGGACCTCTTCGTCGGCGACGACGCACCCGGTGGCTTCGCCGTCCTTGATGACGAGTCGGTGCAAGCCGGCGCGGATTTGATCGGGCCGAGTGTGGATGACGGGGCCACGCCCGCGTGGGTCGGCCAGTTGCCGCCACGTCACAGCCGCCATTGTTGTCGTGGCGAAGTCGCGCATCCAGGCACGCGAGAGGATATCGGGACATCGTCCGAGCTGGTGGGCGACGAACTCGTTGTCCCACACGCGTGTTTCCTCGTGCGTGCAGCCAGTCAGCAGGCTCGCCCAACCCGGTCCTGAGTCCGTCGGCGGAATCATCCACATGGGAGTGACGCTTCCTTCCGCTGCAAGCTTCATCATCCACGGCGCGACGCCCGGCAGCGACATCTTGTCCCACCTCACGCCATCGACCCCAATGAGACACAGCTTCATTGCTCGTTTCCTTTCCTGATCCAGCGGATCGTCGCGAGAGCATGCGGGGTGAGGGTAAGCGTGACCGAACCATCAGCGCCCACCTCGATCTGCGGAACGGTTTCGCTCTCTTCTTCGTAGAGGTTCGTCGCGATTGCCCCGGCGGTGGTAAAGCCCGGAGTGATGACGGCACGTACCGTTGCGCCGTGGCCCTCATAGACACGTGCGATGACATCGCCGGAGCCATCATGGGCCGCCTTGACGGTTTCAATGTAGACGCCCTCGCCGTCCACGTCGAACATAGGGGTGACGTCCGAGCCGACATCGAGCAGGTCGACGTTGAGCTCGTAGCCCTTGGCGATGGTCTCGGAGAGGTCTACGCCGAATCCCAGCGCAAATCGGCGACGATGCACCCCTGGGTTTCCGTTCGGGTCCGGGAACGTGGGAGCACGTAGGAGTGACTGGCAGATCCGCGTCACCGAACGCCCCTCGCGCTGTTCCCGCCTCGTCGAGTACCCATAGGTGGCGTCGTTGGCGATCGAAACGCCGTAGCCTCCCTCTTCGACGCGCACCCACCTGTGCTGGCAGCGTTCAAAAGCGGCGTAGTCCCACGACGTGTTCTCCACGCTCGGGCGGCGGACGTAGCCGAACTGGGTCTCGGCGATGGTTTCGCGGGTGAGCATCGCGAGGGGAATCTCAAGGGTGAGAAGCTTTTCCTGCTCGTGCCAGTCACACTCAAGATCGATGTCGATCCAGGAGCTCCCCGCACTCACGCTCACGCGCTGCTGGATGGTGGAGGCGCCCTGGCGGCGAGTGACAACAGCGCTCACGCGTTCCTCGTCCTCCTCCCACACGATCTCGCTAGCGTCGCGAAGCTCGGCGCGGCGGTCGCGATGGTGGCGATCGAGATCCCACGCGTCCCAGTTGTTGGGAAGGTCGTCGTAGAGGGCCAAAACTGCGGCGTCACCACCGAGGATCTGGCGCTGAGCCTCCTTGTCGACCACCCTGGCCAACGTGCCGTCACTAGCGAAAGTAACGACGAGACGATCGGATTCGACCGTGAGACCACTGCGCCGCACGTATCCCGCCATCATACGGCGAGTGCCTGTCCCATAGGCCGGTAGTCCGCACCCACCGGCGGGTCCCGGGTTGAGGAGACGACCCTGCCCGCTCAGACCTGCAGCCGCAAGTCCCCTGTCGATGAGGTCGGTTAAGTCCGCCGCGAGCGCCTTGTAGGCTTCGCGAGCCTCGCGGTGAACCCAAGCGATTGAGGATCCCGGCAATATGTCGTGGAATTGAAGGAGAAGGGCACGCCGCCACAAATCGTCGATCTCCTCGTGGGGATAGTCCCCTCCCGCCAGCATGGAGAGAGTCCACACGAACTCGGCCGTGTGCAAAGCGGCCTCTGTGCGCCTGTTTCCCCACTTGAGTTGAGCCTCCGAGGTGAGCGTTCCTCGATGCAGCTCAAGATAGAGCTCCCCTGCCCAGGTCGGGGCGGTCTGTCCGTACTCCGTGATCGCCTGGGCGAAGAAGTCATTCGGGGAATCGATACGCACACGCGGGAGACCTTCGCAATCGCGTGCCCTTCTCGCCCGCTCCATCATCGCGGGGATCGGACCGCCGCCGCCGTCACCGTGGCCGAAAGGCAACAATGCGTGCGACGCGGCGCCCTTGTCGCGGAAATTTCTCGCAGAGAAGACGAGCTCCTCCGGGGAGACGATGGAGTCGTAGCAGTTGACGGGACAGAAGTGTGTGAACAGGCGCGTTCCATCGATGCCCTCCCACCAAAAGGAGTGATGCGGGAATGTGTTGGTCTGATTCCACGAGATCTTTTGGGTCAAGAACCATGACATTTCTGCGTGCCGGGCGATCTGGGGGTAGGCGGCGGTGTACCCGAACGAGTCGGGTATCCACATGCCCTCGCAGCGTTTTCCAAAGATGTCAACGAATTCGCGCTGGCCGTAGAACAGCTGCCTGAGCAGCGATTCACCCGACGGGAGATTACCGTCAGGCTCAACCCACATGCCGCCGACAGGAATCCACTGGCCGCGCCGCGCCGCATCGACGATCTCGTCGAGCATCTCCGGATGCGATTCACGCAGCCACGCATATTGCTGGGCAGACGAGCAAGCGAAGCGGAAATCCTCGTAGCGGCGCATAAGCCACAACACGTTGGCGAAAGTGCGAACGACCTTACGTTTTGTTTCGCGCACGGGCCACAGCCAGGCGCAATCGATGTGTGCGTGGCCCACGGCGTGCAAAGTCTGGGCGGACGCGTGGGCGGGACGGTCCAGCAATGCCGCGAGCTCGCCTCGCGCCTGAGCAGCGGTCGAATCGACGTTGGACAGGTCCAGTCGTGCGCAGGCTCGCTCGAGGCCGGTGATGAGCTCGGCTCTGCGCGTGGACTCCGCAGGCAGTTCCTTCGCGAGCCCGAGGGCCACCTCCATGTCGAAGAATAGCTGCCACACGTCGTCGTTACACCGACTCACATGCGCGGTGGTGAAACGGTACAACGATTCCGGGCGTGCCGTTAGCCTGTCTCCTTGCGGTGTCGGCTTCCAACCCTTCGCCATAATGTCGGGATTGGCCGCCGCCTCGAAATAGAGTGTCAGCGGAAGGTCAATGTTGTCGGGAATCGCCCACGTGTTGTTTTGGGGATTGATGGCTTTGAGGACATCGCCGTCACTCGTATACAACAGCCCCTCGGCCTGATTGCCTGGCCAATCTCCCACAAACCCAGGGTTGATAATGAGGTCGGGACGGCCCTCGCCGTCGGGCAGCTCGGAGATGTGCAGTCTGAACCACCATGTCGACCAGGCTGCCCCCCAATCAAAAGGCAGGTCGATCTTCTCGTAGGCGGCGTCGCGTGCCCGAGCAAAGGGCACCGGCTCACCCGGAGCCGCCCACGCCTCGATGCTCACCGGCGAAGCCGGCCCGTAGATGGCCTCCTTGACGCGGGTGAGAGCACGCTCAACGCGCTGTCGAGCGATAGATTCGTGATCGTGCATCGGTGTACCTCCTAGGCGAGATAAGCCAGTCCGTCGTGAGCGCGAATGTAGTCATCGAGCAGCGTCTTCCCCACCGCGGCCGAGTCGATGAGGGGGTGGAGGGCGTAGGCCTTCCACGCAGCGCGATACGATTTCTCCCGCGCGGCACGCAGAGCTTCGCGTTCACATGCTTTGACAGCACCGACGAGACTGACCTCCGCGAGCCCAAGCGGACTCACGGGCAAGCGTTCGATGCCGCCCGAGCTCACCCGCACAGGCATCTCGATGATGTCGTCGTCAGCCAACGTCGGGATCGTTCCGTGATTGGGGACGTTTAGGATGAGTCGGGTCTCCTCGTCTCGGGACAGAGCTCGCATGAGTGCGAGGGCGACGCGGTCGTACCCTCCCGACTCCAAGTCGTCTTCAGCCCGATCGAATCCGCCGGCCGCCTCGCGATTGGTCGCCATGTAGGTCTCCTCCCGGTCCAGCCGGGCCCTCTCCCACACATCAAGCGGGTCAGACACCTCATGATGGAAGCACTCATAAAACTCGTGTTGCTGCCTAGCCAGATAAGCCCCGCGCGGTTCATCGGCATGCTGATCGGCGGCCAGCTGTTCGCGGGTGAAATAGTAGTAGTAGAGGTATTCGTTAGGCAGAGCGCCGAGGTTTTGGAGCCACCGGGCACCGAAGAGCTTGCCTTCCTCAAAACTGGTGAGACGCTCGTCGTCGGCGAGGAGCGAGGCCATGCGCGGCTCGCCATTGACGTAAAGTTCGCGCAACCATCCCAAGTGATTGAGTCCCAGGTAGTCGAGGCTAACGTCACCCGTATCACGCAGACCGAGCGCCCCCAGAGCGTGACGAGCCAACCCCACCGGGGAGTCACATATCCCGATGACACGCTCGCCCACTATCTCCGCCATCGCCTGGGTGATCACGCCTGCGGGATTGGTAAAGTTGATCACCCAGGCGTTGGGAGCCTTGCGCTCTATCGTGGCCGCCATCTCGCGCGCGACAGGTATCGTACGTAAGGCGTAGGCGATACCGCCCGCCCCCACAGTCTCTTGGCCGATCACTCCGTTATCAAGGCCGATTCGCTCGTCGGCCGCTCGACCATGCGTGCCCCCCACCCGAATTGCAGAGAAAACAAAATCGGCTCCGTCCACGGCTTGCGCCAAGCTGGAACACACCACAAGCTTCGGGGCGTCGAAGTGAGAGCGAGCCTGCCTTTTCATGACGCGCACCATCGCGTTCAACCGATGCTCGCTGATGTCGAATAGTCGCAACTCCTCAACGCGCCCCGGCTTGTGATCATTCAGGAGGGAGCGGTAGACAAGCGGAGTACGGAACCCTCCCGCCCCGATCATCGCTAACCTCATACTCGTACCTCCTCAATCGTGGCTGCGCCGCATCGCTCGCGCAGATCCTCAGATAATTCCGCATTGGTGACAATGACGTCGATGTCACCCACCGCGGCGACCGTATAGCTTCCTTCTCCTGGAAATTTATCCTCATCGACCGCCAGGATCGACCGGTCGGCACGCGCCATGATGGCCTGTTTGACCGGCACTTGCGCGCTCGTCGTGTCGCGAAGATGAGCATTGCGCGACACCCCCGAGGCACCGATGATCGCAACGTCTGCACTGAGGGAGAGCATGCTCTGCGCCGTGAGCGGGCCACCGAAACATTCGTATTCGGGCACGTAGCTGCCCCCCAGCCCGATCACGCGGGCCGACTCGGACTCCGCGAACATCCGCAGAACAGGAAGGGAAGCCGTGATGACAGTGATGGGAAGGTCCACGAGATGCCGCGCAGCCGCCAGGGCTGTCGTGCCAACGTCGATGACGACCGTGTCGCCCGGCGAGACGAACCCTGCACACGTTCGCCCAATCCGATCCTTCGCCTCAGAGTTGACTTGAGCAACGCTCGACAATGCGCGATCTCGTTCGCCGTTCATGATCGCTCCGCCGCACGTGCGCGTAATGAGCCCCTCCTCCTCCAGATGTTCGAGATCACGACGAATTGTCGACGCACTCACGTTCGTCATCTTGGCCAAATCAGCGACGGCAGCGACTCCGCTGCGCTGGAGGGCACCCAATATCACCTGATGACGTGCTCCGGGAATCATGCGGTCAACCCTACCGCTTGTGCGCAGATCTGCGCAAGGGTGCGCATCTATGTGCCCTCAATCGCGCAGATTTCTTTGCTCATGCTTGCATCTGCGCACACCATGCCGCATACTGAGACCGACGCAACACCATCTTCACTGTCGAAGGAGTCCAGCCATGCAACTCTCACGCCGCGACGCCCTCAAGGCCGCCGCCCTGTTTGGCACTCTCAGCGCCGGCCTCGGTCTCGCCGGATGCTCCTCCGCCCCAGGAGGCAGCTCACAAAGCGGAGCAATGACCATATGGATGTGGCCCTCCGGCTTTTCAAAGCCCTGCCTGACGAGGGCACAAAAGAAGTTCCCCAATCTCAAGGTCAGCCAAAACATCATTGGCGGCGACTTCAAGCAGAAGCTTACGACCACCTTCTCCGCCAAGACCGGTCTGCCTCCGATCACGGGCGTCAAGGGCGAAGATATGCCCTTCTTCCGTGACAAGCCAGACTACTTCGTCGACCTCAACGAGCTCGGCTTCGATAAGCTAGCGGGCAGCTTCCTCGATTGGAAGATCAAACAGGCCCAAGCCAAGGACGGACGCCAGATCGGTTTCCCCATGGACATTGGCCCCACCGTGACCTTCTACCGATTCGACGTCTTCGACAAGGCCGGGCTTCCTACCGCCCCCGACGCTGTCGCCGAGCGAGTGCACACCTGGCCCGATTATTTCCGTCTCGGAGAGGACCTCCTCAAAGCACTCCCCGGACACTACCTCATTCGCAACGCCGCATCGGTCTTCCAGATGTCGACGGCACAGCAGGAGCTCGCCTTCGTATCAGAAGACAACTCCTTCATCGGCGACCAGCCTCACATCCGTCAGTGCTGGGACCTCTGCATCGACGCACTTAACCGTGGGATCGTCGCAAAGATCCAATCCAACACCCCCGATATTCAAGCCATGGTCAACGAAGGAACACTGCCGGCAGACTTCGGCGCCTCCTGGCACCTTGACGACCTCCAGGGCGACGCCCCCGATACCTCCGGTAAGTGGCACATCACCCAGTGTCCGGGAGGGGCTTCCAACTTGGGCGGTTCCTTCCTCACCATCCCAGCGGGCACAGAGAACGCGAAGGAAGCATTCGAGGTCATGTCCTACCTCATGGATGCCGAAGGCCAAGCCATCGAATACACCGAGAAGGGCCACTTCCCCTCCGCTCACGCCGCGCTGGACATGGATGCCCTTCAAGGCGAGGTCGCCTTCCTCGGCGGGCAGCGGGCTATCGAAGTCTTCAAACCTGCCGCCGAGTCTGTCAAGGAGCAGTACATCGCCCCCACCAACGATGCCGTTTCGGCGCCGTTCTTCACCGAACTCGGGCAGGTTGAAGCCTCTGGTAAGAACGCAGACAAGGCATTCGATGATGCCGTTGCCGCGGCGAAGAAACTCGCTGGCCAACTCGGAGTGAATGTCAAATGAGATCGCCTAGTTCATCTCCAGACTCGGCCACGCGCCGACGAAAACTACGTGAGGCGGTCCCCTGCTACTTAGGAATCGCCCCCTACTACATCCTCTATGTGTGTTTCTCGGCGACTCCGGTTGTCTTCACGGCCTACCTGGCCTTCCACAAGTGGGACGGATTCTCGCTGGCGGATATCGAATTTGTGGGGCTAGACAACTTCGCCTACCTTATTCATGACTCCGTCTTTTGGCATTCGGTGGCCAACACTTTCATCTTGTGGTTCATGTCAACCGTGCCGACACTCATCCTCGCGATGTGTGTGGCGCTCATGCTCCACGCCAACATCCGCTATTCGACGACCTTTAAGGTGATGTACTTCCTGCCCAACATCACCTCGATCGTCGCCATGGGCGTCTTGTTCGGCTCCATCTTTTCCTCGAGGTTCGGCCTGCTCAACGGCTTCCTACACGTCTTCGGGATCGACCAGATTCCATGGATGCAAACAGAATGGGGAACGAAAATCGCGATCGCCTCACTCTCCGTGTGGGCCTGGGTTGGCTACAATGCCCTCATTTACCTGGCAGGATTGCAGTCCGTGCCCGTCGAACACTACGAGGCCGCCAAACTCGACGGGGCTTCGACATGGCAAACTTTCCGATATGTCACGTTGCCCTCAATCCAACCAATTGTCCTGTTCACCGTCGTCATGTCGACGATCGGAGGCATGCAGTCGTTCACCGAGGCCCAGGTCATGACGTCAGGTAATGCCGCAAATTCCCTCTCGGCCGGCGGTGTCGGTCAATCCGGTCTCACCATGGTTCTCTACTTCTGGGCGGTAGCGTTCAAAGATAACAACTATGGCTACGGCGCCGCCATCGCCTGGGCCGTCTTTATCATCGTCATGATCTTTACGATCATCAACTGGCGGTTGACGAAGCACAAGGGAGCTCGGTGAGATGCGAAAACGTCAGACTACCGCCACCGCCAAGAAACCGTTGCGGCCGGCGCGGATCTTCCTCTACCTCGGCCTCTGCGGCGGAGCGCTCGTATCGCTCTTCCCCTTCTATTGGATGATCGTCCTGGCTACAAACAGATCCTCCACCATCTACGAGTTTCCACCGAAGCTGCTACCCGGGCCCGAACTTGCAACAAACCTGCGCCACGTCTTCGAGAACATCAACTTTTTCGGTTCGCTCGGCAACACCGTAATCGTGGCGAGCTCGGTAACTTTCCTCGTCCTCTTCTTCGACTCGCTGGCGGCCTTCTGCTTTGCTAAACATGATTTCCCGGGAAAGAAGATTTTCTTTACCCTCATGATGCTGACCTTCCTTCTTCCCGCGCAGCTGGCGACAATCCCGCAGTTCCTCATCATGGTCGAGATCGGGTGGGCCAATTCACTCAAAGCCCTCATCATTCCATCCGCAGCGAATGCCTTCGGTATCTTCTGGCTCACCCAATACATGAAGGGTGCCGTTCCCTCTAGCCTCATTGAGGCGGCACGTCTCGACGGGTGCGGATTCTTACGGCAGTACTTCCACGTCGCCTTGCCGACCTCGAGACCGGCGCTCGCGTTCCTCGCCATTTTTACGTTCATCGGCTCATGGAACGACTTCATGTGGCCGCTCATCATCCTCAACGATCCGAACAAACTCACACTTCAGGTCGCCATGAGCCAGCTCAACGTGGCACACGGCCAAGACTACGGAATGCTCATGGCCGGAGCTCTCATAGCAGTCGTCCCGCTCATCCTCATCTTCCTGGTAGGAGCGCGACACTTCATCGACAATCTCACAACGGGAGCGGTCAAGCAATGAGCTCGAGTATGTGGACGCTAGCGGTCTGGCCCGATACCCAATATCTCTTCGACGGAGAACGTGCCAACCCGTGCGCCATCCGCCACACAATCGAGGCGCTTCCCGACCTTGCACCCGAGGGACTCGAGGCAATTGTTCACGTCGGCGACGTTGTCGAACATGGCTCCGTCTCCGAATTTGAGGAGGCCAGGCGTGCCTTCGATCTCAGCGACACTAACTACGCCGACGTCGCCCAAATGTGGGTGTGTGGCAACCACGACGTCGATGACGACTCTGACGATACCCGCGGCCACTCCGCCTTCGCCGAGAATTTTGGTCCTTCGTCTTGGCCCGGCGGATACACAGTCACCGTCGATCCGTCTGGCTATTCGTGGATCGCACAGCTACCGCACGCCCAGGTCATCGGGGTAGGGTGGCGCGCGCGAACTGCGACGCTGGAGTGGCTTCGCGCTCACGCACACGGCCGTCCAACGATCGTCGTCACACACGATGCTCTCTTCGCTGGTCATATGACAGGCTACGGGCAACTGGTGTGGGATTACCTGTGCGAGCCCATCGAAGGAGTTTTCCTTGTTTTGTGCGGTCACGAATGGCCGGCCTCATCGGCTGTTTTCACAGCTCGCGACGGCCGGGAGATCATCGTCAGCTGTCTGAACTTTCAAGAGCGCACTGCCGGTGGCGCGGGCACGATCGCCCTGGTGAGGATCGACGCCGCGCAGGTGAAGATCGACACGTATTGCCCCTCACTCGCTGCGGATCCGACCCTCGCTTCGTCGCCCGCAGCGCACCGAGAGCTCGGGGGCATCCGCGAGTCGTTCCCGCTATCCCCGCGGCCTCAATCGCCACGTCTGCCCTTGCCTCCCCCCGACGTCACGACGCGTACACGTGGCTACCTCGAGGTGCCTGGCGTCTCCTCCTGGCTCATCCACCTGCGAGTAACCGTCCGCGATTGGCGCTCCTGGCAGGTCCTCGTGGCGAGGTGGGGAGACGCGCCCGATGGCAGCAAGGAACCCCTAGCTCAGCTCAGCGTCTCTACTGAGGGCTTCTTCGGATTCCACGCTTACGTCGAGGACGGACAGGTATGGGCGACGTCGCATGAAGTTCCACCGCACGTTAGCCACGACGTCGTCGTCTCTCTGGGCGGGTGGCGCGACGGCAGGCACTACGAAGCCGGTATGTGGGTCGACGGATTCTTAGTCTCACGCAGCAATCTGAGGAATCCTCGCCGTCTTATCCGTCGCGGCAATCACGGCATATCCTCTGAGCGAGTGACAAAAGAGCTGTGGTCAATGGGATTCGGCAAATGGGGAGACCGTGAAGCTGACTTTTCCTCAGCATCTCCTCTCGAACTGAACATGTGGAAGCTCAGCGATTTACCCAACGCCCACTAAGACGCATTTGCGCAAGCGTGGGCGTCGCCCCCGCTCCTCCCATACGCTGCACGCACTCGCTCGCCAGTTCCATCCCCATCCGCGCAGCGGTCACAGCATCTAGGCCGCACCCGAGGGCGTAGGCCACGCCCGCACTCAAAGCGTCGCCTGCACCTGTCGTATCGACGACGCGCTCAACGGCCACCGCTGGCAGCCTGATAATCTCTCCCGGTCGAGCAAGAAGAACGCCCTGCGCCCCGCACGTCACGATCACAGTGTCTGCCCCCATGTCGACCAGCCGTTGCGCCGCCACCGCGGCATCGTCAACCCTTGTGTAGGAGCATGCTTCAACGTCGTTCGGAACAAACACGTCACACAGGTCCATCGCCGAGAGATCCTGCTGCGACCATGCACCCGAAGCGTCGAACCCTACATCTCCGACGACAACCGTCCCGACCTCACGCCACGTCGACACTACGTCGCGGTACCGCTCGATAATACTCATCGGAGCGATCAGCGTTCGAGGCGCCTCAGCAGGCAGCATGTAGTCGTGAGCGGGCTCCTCGTAAGTCACCATTGCACGATCGGCCGGCCCCGCAAGCGAGACAGTAAGGGCCTGACGCCCACCGCAAGTAAGAAGCGAGGTATCCACGCCATACGAGGCGAGCGAGTCGACGACAAGCTTGCCGAGGGAATCCACGCCAACAGTGCTCGATAGCCACACACTTTCCTCTAAGCGAGCCAGGGCCACACTTTGATTTGCAGCACCCCCAGGAGCGCAATGCAGATTATTCGCATACCTTTCCTCACCCCAATCCGGCAAAGGGTCACACCCGGACATCACAATATCGAGGTAGGT
The DNA here is from genome assembly GCA_030527545.1 of Actinomycetaceae bacterium. Lineage (GTDB taxonomy): Bacteria > Actinomycetota > Actinomycetes > Actinomycetales > Actinomycetaceae > Nanchangia. The sequence goes on along the minus strand of JAUNAP010000002.1, from coordinate 337,582 downwards.
AGGTCCGATGACGAGATGCTTATCGCACAGCCGAGACATGCAAAAATAATATCACCATGCGCGAGCGAATCTGGCTATACTGTGTTCGGGTACGATAGAAGAAAGGAGTCGACATGGAGCTGTTCGGCTTTGGCTTCTCCGGTTCGGAGATGGCCGTGCTCCTGCTCGTCGCCCTTCTTGTCATCGGCCCCAAGCATCTCGTCGAGGCCACGCGGACCCTGGCGAAACTTATCGCTGCCGCGAAGGCGTGGTCTACTAGGCTCCGGCAAGCCTCGGCGCCAGATCTAGCCCAAACCGGCCTCGGCTCAGTCGCTTGGCAGGCCTACGACCCGCGTCAACTCGACCCCCGCCGCATGATCCGGGAGGCGGTACGCGAGGAAATGGAAGCCTGGATGGCCGACCTCTCACCCACCCGTCCACCCGATACGCCAGCCCCCTCACCAGCCTCCGACGAGTCCACGTCACCACCCCCGCCGAATACCCCGCCCACCACGTAAGAAAGGCCCGCCATGCGCCCCTCGCACATCATCGTCCTCATCGTCATCCTCATCATCGTCTTTGGCGCCTCCAAGCTGCCGGAGATCGCCCGCAACATCGGCAAGTCCGCGAAGGTGCTCAAGTCCGAGCTGCAAGACCTCTCCGAGGACACTCCGAAAGCCATCGAAACCGAAGAGACGAAGAACCCCGAAGCAAAGTAGCGTGTCCAAGGACAACCCCGAAGCCGTCATGCGCATCAGCGAGCACCTCGCTGAACTGCGTAAACGTCTCCTCGCAGCGACGGGGGGTATCCTCGTGGCAGCCGTGGGTGGATGGTTTCTCGTCGACCCCGTCCTTCACTGGCTCCAAGAGCCCCTCGACACCATGTCGGGCACCCGTCCCCAACTCAACTTCCCCACCATCGGGGCGGCCTTCGATATGCGGCTGTCCGTGGCGATATGGCTCGGCTTCCTCATCGCCTCCCCCTGGTGGATCTACCAGATCGGCGCCTTCATTGCGCCGGGCTTGCGCCGCAAAGAAAAGATCTTCGTCGTCGCCTTCGGGCTCACCGGCGTCGTCCTCTTTGCGCTGGGTGCCCTGTCGGGAATCTGGGTGGTCCCCAAGGCCGTCGAGATCCTCTCGGCGTTCACCCCCGACGGCGCCGTCATGCTGCTGCGGGCCGACACCTACATCCAGTTCTTTATGAGGCTCGTCATCGCCTTCGGACTGTCCTGCCTCATCCCCGAAATCCTCGTCGCCCTCAACTTCTTCGGTGTCCTCTCCGCACGCACGATGCTCAAAGGCTGGCGGTGGGCGACCGTCGCCGCGGCCGTCTTCGCGGCCATAGCGAACCCCCTGCCCACCGCGTGGCCCATGATCGTCCAGATGCTCGCCCTGCTAGCCCTCTATTTCCTCGCCGTTGCCATAGCGGCTATCCACGATCGCGTGAGGACCGCCGGGGGCTTCAGCTGGCGTCTCCTCCTCCCCCGCCGCTCGAGGCGCCAGGAGGAATAAACGACCCGAAAGGGTTGGCGGTCCGATAGGTGCATACCTCACACAGGTCGGCCCCGGCGACGATCCGCGCTCCGCAACTGCGACAGCGCGCGACCGTCACTGTGGCGAGCACGCCTTGCCCACCCACCTGCTCGTGTGTCGCGCGCAGCGCCCCGTGAGGGCACAATCCCACGCACACCCCCTCACCCCGGCATGCTTCGCGGTCGTGAACAAGCTCCCAACGGTCGGCATCCTCGACACCGCGCAGGGCCCCGTGGGGGCACGCCCGCACGCACACTCCGCACGCCACGCACCCGTGCGCCTCGAGAGGAAGCCACCACGGTGCCGCAGCAACCGCGTCGCTCACCCGTCCCTGGCATTCCAAAGCCTCCCACGCCTGCCGAGCCAACTCCACCTCGTCTTGGGGCTCCCCTACGCCACCGAGAAAGAACCTCCTCGAGGCATCCAGTCTCACCCGGTGAACTCGCGCCCGTCGCCACCCGACCCTGGCGGCCTCGCCATCCGCATACCGATTGACGATGTCCGGCCACAAAGACTCCCAGGTCTCAACGATCTCGCGGCAGGCTCGCGACAAGCAGGGGCGGGCGATGACACCGGACACCCCACGGGCCTTAGCCAGCAGTGGAAACACCGGCGACAGCCCAGACAGGCACGCAGGCGCGACGACGTGACGACACCGCCAGTCCACAGGCTCGTCCTCGCTCTGCGGGCACGCCACCACGAGAACCCTCCCGCCCGCGGCGTCGCACTCATCAAGCAAACCGGGCGAAGTCGGAGCCCAGGCGGGACTCATGACGAGCATCCCACTGCGTCACTTACGCTCGCGAACCACCCGCTCAGCAAATGGCCGCAGGCGCGATACGTCCTCGTCCTCGCGTGCTCGATAAGCCCACCGGCAACGTCACCGACAAACACGGAAAGGTGCTCCCCCACCATGGCCCGCAGATCACCCAGTGCCCGGTCCCGGCCTGCAACACCAAGAGCTGGCAGGCGAGACACGAGCTGAGAAACGAAAGCTACCTCGTAAGCAATGTGATCGTCGGGTTCTCGCCCAATAAGAGCGACCTCGAGGCCCCAGCGGCGATAGATCCCCCTCACCTCCAGCGTCGCCACGTCAAAGACGAGATGATCGGGCGACGTGTACACAGACTCGTGCGGCTGCACGAGCGCTCGCCCAGGGCCGCGCAGCAGCAAGAAGTGATCCTCCCGCAGGGCCTCTCCCGATTCGCTCTGCCCATCGAGGCCACGCAGCAGTGACACACCGACCTCAGAGTCGCCTCCTGACAGCGGCCACGTATCGAGCATGATCGGGTCGCTCAACTGTCGGGCTAGGTCGGCCGAGGGGGCATCGGCAAGCACTTGAGCGAGCACATGCCCCGCAATCGCCAGGCGAGCGCACGTATCAGGATCGAGGTTGTCACACATGCCACCAGATTAGGTCACTGAGGTCGACACCCCTGCCCCCGACGACCACGAGGACCTTTGTCCCAATATTGGGCAAGATGGGCACACATCGAGACATCGTGTCTGAAAAAATCTTGCGAACTTTTGTGAGCGGTGGCACCCCTCGATTGCGCCTGTTAGATTTTTTATGACAGCCCGTCTCTAGGCGGGGCACCACTCATCTCACCGACCCCAGGGTCGCCGCAACACAGGAGGAACAGCCCATGCGCGTCACGCGGTTTCGCCAGTGGCTGACGTTGCAGCGACTAGCTGCCGCCGTCGCCATCTGGGTCGTCGGCTCACTCATTGGCGTCGGAGTCTTCACCCTCATCTACGGTAAGGCCTACTCCTACCTAGGCTCCGATCCGAAGACGTGCACGAACTGCCACGTCATGAACAAGCAGTACGACGGGTGGGTGAAGGGCTCCCACCACAACGTCGCCACCTGCAACGACTGCCACACCCCCCACGACTCCATCGTCCACAAATACTGGGTCAAGGCCGACGACGGCGTTCGCCACGGCTTCAAGTTCGCGACGAACACGTATCCGGAAAACATCCAGATCCGCGACACCAACCTCCGCATCGCCAACGAGGCCTGCCTGCACTGCCACGCAGACTTCACCTCTCAGATTCACGAATCACTCCCCCACAACGAGCAGCTTTCCTGTATCCATTGCCACCGCGACGTCGGCCACAAGTAAGTGAAGGATCCCGAAGATGAATGCGAAGCAAACCTCGACGAAGAGATGGGTCACCATCATCATCGCCGCCACCGTTGTCGTCGCCGTCATTACGGCCACTATCACCGCGCTCGCCTTCTCGATCCTCGAGCGTAAGACCGAGGCTCGCGCCCCTAAGTCCCAGGTCGTCGCCCTCGACGAAACGACCGTGGACCCCGCAGTGTGGGGCCGCAACTATCCGGCGCAATACCAGTCCTTCATGAAGACGAAGGAAATGGTCCCCGGCCCGGGTCTGTTCGACACCATGCACCCGGTCACCCAAGAGCCGACGGACGCCGACCCGCGTACGCAGGTCATGGGTCAACGCACCGAGGAGGACCCACGCCTCACGCACATGTGGGCGGGCTATGCCTTCGCTAAGGACTACCGCCACCCGCGCGGACACCACTACATGCTCGAGGACCAGCGGCTCACCAAGCGCGTCCAAGACTTCGACCAGCCCGGCACCTGCCTCAACTGCCACGCCTCCATGCCCGCCGTCTACGACAAGGCCGGCAACGGCGATCGCGAGGCCGGTTTCCACGCCATCAACAAGATGACCTACGCCGAGGCGACCAAACTCGCCGAACACCCCGTCACCTGCATCGACTGCCACGACCCGAAGACGATGGAGCTGCGGATCACCCGCCCGGCCTTCGCCCGCGGGATCACGGCACTGAAGAAGAGCCAGGGAATCGAGGATTTCGATCCTAACCGCGATGCCACCCACAACGAGATGCGTACGTTCGTGTGCGCCCAGTGCCACGTCGAGTACTACTTCAAGGGCGACGAGAAGACCCTGACCTTCCCGTGGGACAAGGGCATCGATATCGACGACATCTACAGCTACTACCAGGACGCGCAGTTCGTCGACTGGACGCACGCCGAAACCGGGGCGCCCATGTTGAAGGCACAGCACCCCGAATTCGACATCTGGTCGAACGGCATCCACGCCCGCAACGGTGTGAGCTGCGCCGATTGCCACATGCCCTACGAGTCCCAGGGCGCACAGAAGGTCTCCGACCACAACCTCACCACCCCGCTCAAGACCGTCAACTCCTCGTGCATGACGTGTCACCACGCCTCCGATGAGGAAATGATCAAGCGCGTCGAAGGCATCCAGGGCCGCTTCGTCCACAGCCGCGACCAGGCCTTCGACGCTCTCGTCCAGCTCATCGCCGACATCAAGGCTGAGCGTGACGCCAACGGTGAGACCGACGACGTCAAGCGGGCCTGGGACTACCAGCGCAAGGCATCCTTCTACGTCGACTACGTCTACTCGGAGAACTCGCACGGCTTCCACGCCCCCGACTACGTCCAGCGGATCCTCAACGACGCCCTCGAGGCGTGCCGCAAGGGTCAGCTCGCGCTCAAGGGCGTGTCCGACGACGCCATGTCCGCCTCCGACAACACTCTGAAGAACGCCGAAAAGGTGGCTAAGTCACGTGGCTGAGCGTCTCGACGACGCAGCAGCACTCCTCGGGCTCGCGCACGCAGACATCACCGAAGTCTCCGTGCGCGAGCGCCGCGATGAGCTGCTGTCCTATCTCGCTTCTGCCCCCGATAGCCTCGCCGAGGACGCCAAGGGAAAGGCCGAACGCGTCCGTGCTGCCGCCGAGACGCTCCTCGCCGATCTTGCCGCCGTTTCCTCCGAGATCGAAACGGCGGAACCCGCAACCAGCTTCGGTGTCGACGCGAGTGCCGGCACGCAGGCCGCCCTCGCCGAGCTGGGCGAGGAAGATGACGACGTCTACGCCTCCTCAACGGTGACGACTCCCTCGACGAGGCAGCGTCCCGAACGCGAGGCCGCAGTCAAGGACGAGACGGTCGCTACGAACAGATCCCTGCGGACCTCTACGCTTGCCGTCGTCGTCGCGATCGCGGCGATCGCCGTCGTCGTCCTCGGTGTCTACGCGCTCGGCAGGCCCAACACGCCGGCGTCGCCCCATCCCACAGCCGCGGCGAGCGACCAGATGGAACGATCGGCCTCCGAACGCGCGGCACGTCTCGTCGAAGTGCGTCGCGCCATCGAGGCCGACCCCAACAACATGGACGCCCGGCTCGAGCTGGGGGTGCTCCTGTTTGAAAACGAAGACCTCGCCGGGGCGAAGGAACAGTGGGAACGGGTCGTCGCTGCACAACCCGACAATGCTCGAGTCCACTTCAATCTCGGGTTCTGGTACCTCTCCCAGGATCCTTCCGACAAGGAAGGCGCCGATCGCGAGTGGGATCGCGTCCTCGAACTCGCTCCGGATTCGGACATGGCGAGGATCATTTCGATGCATCGTGGTGGCGGCATGCCGACGCCTGACGGCGGGCAGTAATGGGAGCCGACCCCTCCCTCCCGCTCGTTGTTGGCGCGGGCCTGCTCGCCTTCGTCTCCCCGTGCTTCCTCCCGCTCGTGCCCGTCATGGTCACCTACCTCGCTCAAGATGCGGCCGGCAAGCCGACGCGGTGGCACAGCGTCCGCCAAGCGTGCCTGTTCGTCGCCGGCTTCACAGCGATCTTCGTGCTGTTGTGGAGCGTCCTGGCCACGCTTGGGCCGATTCTGGCGCCCGCACGTGTGCCCATTCGGATTGCCGCGGGGGCGCTCATCATCGTGTTCGGGTTCCATGCCGCCGGCCTCATCCGCGTGCCCGTGCTCGAACGTACGTTCCGCACCGACGTGAGACCACGGTCGCATCGCACCCCCGCCTGGCAGGCATTCGTCCTCGGTGCGGCCTTCGGCTGCGGATGGACACCGTGCATCGGGCCGGTCCTTGGGGCCGTCATCGCCCTGGCAGCCGAGTCGGGCTCCTTCGCGCGCGGAACACTCCTCCTTGTCGTATTCTCAGCGAGCATGGGCCTGCCGTTCATCGCGATCGCCGCGGGCGTCAACGCGTTCACGCCGGTGACGGCCTGGCTCAAACGCCACTACACCGCTGTGAGCATGGCGACGGGCCTGCTGCTCGTCGTGACGGGTTTCCTCATCATGACGGACATGCTGACCACAATCTCCGGCTTGCTGCCGGCCTAAGCGCTTTAGGGAAGGACTAGCTCGATGGCTCGACGTTCAACGAATCCGTTTGTGCGCGCATTCCACACGATCTATGCCTTCTTCTATAACAAGAAGGTCGGCGTCATCCTCATCCTCGCGATGGCGATACTCACGCTCCTGGGTACTCTCATCACGCAGGCACCGGCCGGCGTCATGTCGCAGCCGCAAGCCCGCGAGGCCTTCCTCGAGCAGATGCGCGGCCGCTACGGCGGGTGGACGACTCCGCTCAGCTTCCTTGGTTTCTTCACCATCTACACCTCCCCGGCCTACCTCGTGATCTCGGCGCTCCTCGCGCTGTCGATCATCGCCTGCACGCTCCACCGCCTCCCCCAGCTGTGGCGCAAGGCCCAGCATCCGCGCACGCACGTGTCGCCAAAGTTCTTCGGGCGCGCCCAATACCAGGGACAAGTCCCGGCTAAAGCCAGTGTCGAGGAGGCCCTGGAGGCCGCGCGCAAGGCCGTGCAGTCGCGCCACTACCGGGTCCTGCCCGACGAGACGGAAGGGTCGGCAGGCTTCTACGCCGACAGGCACCGATTTGGTCCCTTCGGGACGGTGATCGCACACGCGGCATTCGTCATCATCATCGCCGCTTTCGCTGTGTCTTCTCTCACCGGGGTCGACGAGACGCTTACTCTGCCGGTCGGCACGCCCGTCGACGTCGGGCACGGGACCCCCTACACGCTGACGGCTACCTCGTTCAAGGACACCTACGATGAAAAGGGACGCCCCACGGACTACGTGTCCCGCCTCGTCCTCACCGACAAAGACGGCAAGCAGCTCGCCAGCCAGGACGTGCGCGTCAACACGCCGCTGCGTTACGACGGCTACAAATTCCACCAGGCTTCCTACGGTTTCGCGGCCCTCGTAAAGGCCACCCATGGCGCTGAGAGTGCCTACGACGGCGGCCTCGCCCTCACCCAGCGTTCCGACGACAATATCTATCAGATCGGCATCACCGACCTGCCGCCGGCGAAAACCGGCGGCAAGAAGCTGCGTCTCGTCGTTGCCACCCCGGCGTCCGGGCAGGTCGCGCCAGACGTCGCCAGTGGGCAGGCACTCGTCCAAGTTGTCGACATGGCCGGCAGCGAAGGCAAGGTCCTCGGTGAGCAGGTCGTCGACCAGGGAGCATCGACAAGCATCGGCGGCGTCGACGTGACCTTCGTGAGGGAGGTTCCCTACACGGGCATCACGCTGCGACAAGATCCCGGAGCCTTGTGGATGTGGATCGGATCGATCCTCATCGTCGTCGGCATGGCGATCACGTTCGGAGCACGTCACCGACGCATCTGGGTGCGCGTATGTGGCGGGCAAGAGGCGAACGATCGTGACGGCAGCGGGCGGATTCGCGCCGCGCGCACGGTCGTGGAGATTGCTAGTGTAGACACGATCGACTCGGCCTTCGAACGCCAGTTCTCCAGCCTCGTCCGCGAGGTCGAAACCCGTCTCGCTCCACCCGCGTCGGCCCCGCATGCCTCGTCTACCTCGGAAGGATGACCCTTGCTTCAAACATCACAGTATGTACTTGCCGCAGGCACCGTCTTCGCCATCCTCGCTCTCATCGCCAACCTCATTGCCGTTGGCGGTTATAAGAAAAATGCCGTAGCCGCGGACGGCCACAAGGTCGCCGATGACGTCTCCGGTGCCCGCGCCAAAAAGGAGCATTCGGCCGGATGGTATGGGATGGCCTTCCACATCGTCTCGCTTCTGGCCATCACCGTCTATCTGGCAATGCGGGTCGCCTTGACGGGCCACGGGCCCTTCGCCAACCAGCATGAATTCGCAGTGTCCTTCAGCTGGGGCATCCTTCTCGTCTTCCTTTTCTTCGCAGTGCGCTACGGGCTCAAAGCAGTATCCCTCGTTGTTTTTCCCGTCGTCATCGGGCTGCTCATCTACGCCCACACCCAAGAGATCGCGGTCATCCCGCTCGTGCCGGCGCTGCAAAACTCCTACCTGCTCACCCTCCACGTCGGCTTCGCGGTCCTCGCCTACGGTGCCGCGTGCGTGTCGTTTGGCGCCGCCGTCTTGTGGCTCATCCAACCGAGGATCCCCAAGGAGATCCGCCCAAAGCGCGACCTCCTCGACGAGATCGGCTACCGCGCGGCCGTTGTGACCTTCCCGCTGCTAACCATCATGATCCTGCTGGGCGCCCTGTGGGCAGACACCGCGTGGGGCCGCTACTGGGGCTGGGATCCCAAGGAGACGGCCGCGTTCGTCACGTGGCTCATCTACGGCGGATACCTCCACGCCCGGGTCGTCGGCGACTGGCGAGGAAAGCGCTCCGCCTGGCTCCTTATCCTCGGTTTCGCCGCGGTCCTCTTCGCCTACTTCGGTAACCACTTCTTCGGGGGGCTGCACTCTTATGCCTAGCGAGTCCTCGACGATTGAGCGCCTGCGAGAGACCCGGGCCGGCAGACTCGGTGTCCTCGCAGCGATCGTCGCTATCGTGGGCGCCGGCGTGTGGCTGGCACTACCGGCGTCATCCGATGCAGCCAAGGATGCAGACGGGCGTTCGGGCGTGTCTGCCGTCGAAGCTTCCGCGCAGGCGCAGGGTCCCGCTCCAACGGTCGGCCAGCCAGCCCCCGATCTGGTGGGGACCTCTCTTGATGGCTCCCCCGTCTCCCTCGCCGACCACCGGGGTCGGCCCGTGTGGGTGGTCTTTAACGCGACGTGGTGTGCCGCTTGCCGCGCAGAAACGCCCGACATCGTTGCTGCACATCAATCCGGGAAGATCGACGTCATTTCCGTGTACATGGGCGAGGATTCACCGACCGTCGACGCCTACGCTCAACGGCTGAAACTCCCCTACGTTTCGATTCCCGACGCCGACTCCCAGCTGTCGTCGAACTGGCGTGTGAGCTCGATCCCCGCCCATTTCTTCATCGACTCCGACGGTGTCGTCCAACAGACCCGCCTCGGGGCGATCTCGCACGCCGACGCGGAGGCGATTATCTCTCAGCTACGCTGACAGTTGCCTCGCCCCCCGCGCTCGGTGTCTTCGGCTCGCACTACCTCGCATATACCTCGTGTACCCACTCGACGATGTCGTCGTGGGCGTCCTCGATGTCGTCGCGAGAAATCGTCAACCCGTCGTCAGACACGCTCGCCTTGGGCTGCAAGTCCTTGATTGTCGGTACGGTCGAGGAGAATCCCGATCCCCCATGGGTACCGAACGGGATGATGGGCTTTCCGGCGAAATCGCGGCCCTCCAAGAAGGCGTAGAGGGGCATCGGTAGGGGCGTCGCTGCGGAAAAACCAGCTAAATGCCGATGCGATCCATCTGACCGTAGAACATGAAGCGACCAAGGACCTCCGAGACGAGGACGATGAGCCAACACAGGGTCACGATCAGGCGGATACGCGCCGAGTCGACTTCGCGTCCCCTCACCCTCGCGACGGCTAGGAGCAGCCCGAGCGCACCGGCGCCGACGATGGCGAGGACCAGACGGAGAGCAAACAGGGCCGGTGAGGACTCGTATTCGGCAGGATTCGGACTGCCCGAAGGGAATGTCGCGAACACGGCGACGACGACCTGGATGAGCAGCGCAACGAGGCTGACCAGCCCAATGCCGACCAGGGAATCCTCGAGTACCTTCCGCGTCTCGACGTCGTTGACGGCCTCACTCCGCCGCCCCGTACACACCCGATCGATTGCGCGAACCCGAGAGAAAACGGTATACCACACGAACGCCACCGCGAGAGTGAGCGCCCCAAGCAGGAGGGTCGAGCCGTAGAACTGAGCGGGGGTCGTCCACCGATTCCACGCCGGCACGGTTTCCAAACCGTAATAGACGTTCGCCATCACCCAGATGAAGACCAGCCCCCACACGGCCGTAAACGCCGCGAGGGCCGTCCTCACCTTCTCGCCGCACCAGTCGAGCCAGGTCAGCGCCGCGAAGGCAAATCCGAGCGCGGCGAACCCAGCGCCGAAGACGATCTCGCGTGCAAGCCAGGACGTAGCGATATGGCGAATCGCGTTGGGTGCGTGCGTCGGTGTGCCCAGATGGAACATGGAGGCGATGAGCGCAGCCACCATGACAGGGCCGAGAGCATAGAGCGCGGGGATCGCGACGGCATCGGCTCGCCGCCCCTTGAGAGACGACGAAACGGTGACGACCCCGAGTGCAACAAAAGTGCCGACCGCCATCTGGGCGAGGATCGTGAAGGCGGTCAAAGGCCATTCGTGGACGTTCATTCGGGGTGCACCTCCTTGCGGTTTGCGATCTCACCGGTGCCCTCGCGCCAGTTTTGAGCATCGCGATGCGGGGTGATGACGAGACGCGGGCGGGTGATGGACGGGTCGGGTAACGGCGCGACAGCATCGAGCGTGCCGTGGGTGGCCCGCAGCTCGTCGATGGGCCCCCAATCGAGAGCCCGCGAGGGGCAGGCGGCCACGCAGGCCGGATCCTGTCCAGTCTCGCGATAGTCAGCGCACAGGTCGCACTTCGTCATGTGACCGAGTTCCGGATTGAACTGGGGCGCCGAATAGGGACAGGCCCACTCACAATAGCGGCAGCCCACACACTTGCCGGCGTCGACTGAGACGACCCCGTCCTCCCCCACGTGCATGGCGGTCGTCGGGCACACGCGCACGCAAATCGGATCATCGCAGTGGTTGCACGAGATCGACGTGTAGTAGGTGAACACCTTGGGGGTGAAGGTGTCACCATCGACGCTCCAGGAACCGCCGGTGTATTCGACGACGCGACGCCAATTGACGCCCAGGGGATTGTCGTGCTTGTCCTTACAGGCGATTTGGCAGGCCTTACAGCCGTTACACAGCGTCTGGTCGAAATAGAAGCCGAGGCGCTTCGACATGCTAGTTCACCTTCCTCAACGCAACGGTGAGAGTGTGCTGGGCGTTGCCCTTGGCCAGCGGGGAGGGGTGCCACGAGGTGAGGGTATTGACCGAACCGCCCTTATCCACCCCACCGTCTGGGGTGTACCACGCCCCCTGCGGGATAGAGACGGTGCCGGGCGCGATCCTGGCGGTGACGAACGCGTGAATGTGAACCTTCCCCCGGTCGTTGAACACCTCGACGAGATCGTCGTGGGCAATACCCCGTGCACGAGCGTCGATGGGGTTGATCCACACGACCTGGCGATGTGCCTCCTTCAACCAGTCGACGTTGCCGTAGGAGGAGTGCGTGCGCCCCTTGAAGTGGTGGCCGATGCACTGGAGGGGGTATTTCGCGCCCTTGGCGCGTGCTTCCTCGGGGCCCTCCCACGTCTCGACGTATTCGGGCAGCGCCGTCAGCTTGTCACCCTTGGCGCCGTCGAACTGCCAGGTTTGGGCCATCTCGGCGAGCTTCGAGGAATAGATCTCGATCTTGCCCGAGGGAGTCTCAAGCGGATTGGCCTCGGGATCGGCACGGAAATCCTGCAAAGGAATGACGGATTCGCCCTCCTTCTTCCAGATGCCAGCCGCACGCAGGGTATCGAAGTCGGGCAGATCGGCGACCTCGGCCCGAGAAGCCTCGATCGTGTGGCGGACCCATTCCTCTTGGGTACGACCCTCGGTGAACTTATCCTCAACCCCGAAGCGCTTGGCAAGCTCGGTGCACACCCAGTAGATGGGCTTACATTCGTAGAGCGGCTTGATGGCCTGATCTGCGATGATGGTGTAGCCGAGGTTTCCCGCCGATCCCTGCTGAATGACGTCGAGCTGCTCTGCCGTAGAGCAGTCGGGCAGGACATAGTCGGCGTAGCGGGCCGAGACGGTCATCTGGATGTCGTTGACGACGATGAGCTCGCACTTGGACTCGTCGCGCAGCAGCTTGACCGTGCGGTTGATGTCAGCATGCTGATTCGTCAGGGCGTTGCCGCCGTACTGCCAGATCATCTTGATGGGGACGTCGAGTTTGTCCTTACCGCGCACCCCGTCGTGCAGGGCGGTCATGCGCTCACCGTGATCGACGGCGTCGGTCCAGGAGAACACAGAAATCGATGTTTCGATGGGGTTCTCTGTTCCCGTATTGAAGGGGTAGACCATGGGGAGGGAGTATTTGCCTTCGCGTGCGCCCGTCCCGCCGCCGGGCACGCCGATGTGACCGGCCATCGCCGCGAGCGTGAAGATCGCGCGCGCTGAATTCTCGCCGTTGGCGTGGCGCTGCGGCCCCCACCCCTGGGTGATCGCACATGGCTTGGAGCTCCCGATCTCGCGGGCGAGCTGGACGATGCGGCCGGCCGGCACGCCGGTCACCTTGGCCGCCCACTGCGGTGTCTTCTCGACGCCGTCGGGGCCCTTGCCCTCGATGTAGGACCGATACGACGCCCCGGCCGGTGCCCCCTCGGGCATGTGTTCCTCGTCGAAGCCGACGCAATAGCGATCGAGGAAGGCCTGGTCGTGAAGCCCCTCGGCGATCATGACGTGAGCGATGCCGGCGACGAGTGCCGCATCCGTTCCCGGTCGCAGGGGAATCCACTCGTCAGCGAGGGCCACTCCCGTCTCGGAATAGCGCGGGTCGATGATGATCGTGCGCACGTTCGAGGCCCTCTTCGTCTGCTGAGTGACGAAGGTTTCTCCGCCGCCGCTCATGCGCGTCTCGAGGGGATTGTTGCCGAACATGATCTGCAGCTTCGCGTTTTTCGCATCGTCGAAGCTGTTCGAATCGACCCACTCCCCATAGTGGTAGGGATAGGCCGAGGTGATTTGGCACGTCGAATAGTCGGAGTAATGGTTGAGGTAGCCGCCGATGAGATTCATGAGGCGGGCGAAGGGGGTTTCGGCGGGTGGCCACGAACGCGACATCGTCGCCCCGAGCACGCCGGTACCGTAGTTGAGGTAGATGGATTCGTTTCCGTAGGTGGCGATGAGCTCTTTCATCTTCTGTGCGATGTCGTCGAGGGCTTCTTCCCAGCTAACCTCGACCCACTGACCATCGCCGCGCTTGGTGCCCGGCTTGCGCTTGAGCGGACGCTTAAGGCGATCCGGGTTGTAGATCCGGTGACGGATGGAGCGTCCACGCACGCATGCGCGGATGCGTTGACTGCCGATCGAATTGTCACCGGTCGACTCGGGGAGGACGCGTGTGATTGTTCCGTCCTTGACCTGGAGTTTGAGCGGGCATCGCGACCCGCAGTTCACCGTGCAGGCGCTCCACACCGTCGTTTGCGCCTCGGGGTCGCCCTCGGCGCTGCGTGCGCTAACGCTCGGGATACCGAGCGCCACTGATGTCCCGGCGGTAGCGAGCAGCCCAGCGGCACCCCCGGCGGCAGCCGACCAGGCCAAGAAGGTACGTCGCGACGTGCCGGTGGGTGGGGTGGCTTCGGTAGTCATCGTCATCCTCTCTGCCTCGATGTGACACAGATCAATCGAGACTATCTCCTCCGCGGTTGAGCGCCGCCGTTGCGCGGATTCTCGGGGGTCACGATTACACAAATATGTCCCTTTGTCCTATCGATATTGACTCCGCGCCGCTCGGCTCGCCACGTCGCCGGCTCTCGCTTAGGCTTCCCATGGTGCGAAAGGAGGGGAATGTGGCTGACAATTGGCCGACGCGGCTCGCTGACGCCCACGGACGCGTGGGCACGGATCTGCGTATTTCGGTCACCGACCGATGCAACCTGCGCTGCGTCTACTGCCTGCCCGCCGACGCCGCGACATGGACCCGCCGCGACGACCTCCTCACCCCCGAGGAATTCACGCGCCTCGCCCGCATCGGGATCGAACTCGGGATCCGCGACATCCGTTTGAGCGGTGGCGAGCCGCTCCTGCGGCCCGACCTGGCGCAGATCGTTGCCGGCTGCTCCGAAGCCTTCGAGGCAGCCGGACTCACACCGCACGTCGCGCTGACAACGAACGCCATCGGTCTGGCTTCGGCTATCCCCGCGCTCACCGATGCCGGTCTCGAACGCATCAATCTCTCCGTCGACACCCTCGAGTCTTCACGCTTCGCCGACCTGACGAGACGATCGCGTTTCGACGATCTCCTCGCCGGTCTCGATGCCGTCGCCGCCTCGCCGCTTGATCCCGTCAAAGTCAACACCGTTATCGTCGACGAGACCTCCCTCGCCGAGATCGGCGCGCTCGTTCGCTTCTGCCTGGCGCGCGGATGGCAATGGCGGGCTATCGAATGGATGCCGATCGGCCCCATGCCCCACGACCACTCTGCCCCCACCGGCGAGGACATTTTCGCCGAGCTGAGCCGGCACTTCACCCTCACCCCGCGCACACAAGACGACCCGCACGCACCCGCAACCACGTGGGACATTGCCAAAGGCGAGGACCATCCCGCGGGAATCGTCGGCATCATCGCCTCCATGAGCGCGCCCTTTTGCGACCGATGCACCCGCACGCGGCTGTCCGCCGACGGGCGCATGTACCCGTGTCTGTTCTCACGGACCCACGTCGACCTCAAACACCTGCTACGTAGTGGCGCCAGCGACGCCGCCATCGCCCGTGCGTGGGCCGATGGTCAAGCCGCCAAGCCGCGAGGCCACCGCTGGCTGCCCGAAGTACCCCAGGCCTACTCGCTGTCCCAGATTGGAGGATGAGATGACCGTCATTCGCTACTTCGCGGGCGCCGCCCACGCCGCCGGACGCGCCCAGGCGACCGTCGACGCCACAGGTCTCAGCGTCGCCGAAGCCGCCCAGGCTGGAACCGACGCCGACGTCAGCCGGGTCCTCGCCGTCGCCTCGTTCCTCCTCGACGGCACTCTCACGGACGCAAACGCCCCGGTCGGGCAGGCGGAACAGCTTGACGTCCTGCCACCCTTCGCCGGCGGCTAAGGACAGTTGGTCCACTCGTGCGTGCCGTCAACGAAATACTGGTCCTTCCAGATAGGCACGCTGCTCTTAATCTCGTCGACAATCGCCGCGGCCGCGGCGAACGCCTCCCCACGGTGAGGCGCATCAACGACAACAACGAGTGCGACCTCACCTATCGCGAGCTCACCGACACGATGAAACGCGCGGCAGGCCGTGAGCGCGCGCCCCGCCGTGGCCCTCGCCAACGCCTCGCCCAAAAACCGCTCCGCGTCCGGGTGGGCCGCGTACACGAGGCGTTCGACACCGCGGCCGCCGTCATGGTCGCGCACCACCCCGTCGAAACGCACTCGCGCTCCCGCCTCCGGGGCCATATCCTCACAGCAGGTGAGAGGCTCATCGCTCACTCGCCACGACAATTCCATGTCAACCTCCTCGCTCGCTACCGCCGAGCGTAGCGACATCTTGAAAGAAGTGCCCATGGTAGATGAACGAGACCGTCCCACGGCCCTCGTCGAAGGTATCGGCGAAACCGGGATCGCCCGCATCCAGGCCTCCCGCGTTCTCGTCGTGGGATGCGGGGGACTCGGCTCGCCCGTGCTCGCCTACCTCGCCGCCGCCGGAGTCGGAACGATCGGCGTATCCGACCCCGACCGGGTCGAAGTATCCAATCTCCAGCGCCAGGTCATCCACCCCGCCCACAGGCTCGGCGAGGTCAAAGCCCACTCGGCGGCGCTCACCATCCGCGCCCTCAACCCCCATCTACGAGTCCAGGTCGAAGAGGGAATCACCCCGGACAACGCCCGCCACGTCCTCAGCGGCTACGACGTCATCGTCGACGCCACCGACAACTTCGAAGCAAAATACCTCCTGTCCGACACGTGCCGCGACCTCGCGCGCCCCCTCGTGTGGGGCACGCTTGTCGGCATGACCTATCAGGTATCCGTCTTCGCCGAAGGCATCAGCCTGCGCTCCCTCTACCCCGCTCCGCCGCCCCTAGGAACCACCCCCACCTCGCGCACCGACGGCGTACTCGGGGCCGTGTGCGGTCAAGCCGGCTCCACGATGGCCACGGAGGTCGTCAAGATCCTCACGGGCGCCGGTAGACCTCTCATCGGTTCGCTCCTCATCGTCGACGCCGCACAGGGAAGCTGGAACGTCGTCACCCTCGCCACCCACCGAAAGGACCTCACATGATTCCTCTCGAGCGCTACCTCGATGAGATTCTCGCCAGGGTCGAGCCCATGCCCCCGCTCGGACTCCCCGTCGGGCAGTGCCTGGGGCTCACGCTCGCTAAGGATGTGAGCGCGCGCCTGGACGTCCCCCGGTTCGCGAACTCCGCGATGGACGGCTTCGCCGTGCGCTCGTGCGACCTCCCCGACAGTGTCGAGCTCGCCGAGGGTGACCACGCGGTGCCCACGACCCTCCCGGTCGCCGGCGATATTCCCGCCGGAGATTCAACCCCGCACGTGTGCGCACCCGGGAGCGCATGGCGGATCATGACTGGGGCGCGCATGCCCGCCGGCGCCGACACTGTCGTCAAGGTCGAAGACACGACGCTGCCCGCGGGCCCACTCCCCCTGCCCGAACAGGTGACCATCACGTGTCTGCCCCGCGCGGGCGCCAACGTGCGCCACGCCGGAGAGGACGCGCGCGTTGGCGACGTTGTCCTGCGTGCCGGCACCGTCCTCACCCCGGCCGCCCTGTCCTCCGCCGTGTCCATCGGCGCCTCGACGGTGAGTGTCCACCCGCGCATCACGGCAGCCGTCGTCTCGACGGGCGACGAACTCGCCGCGCCCGGAGCAGACCTCGACGACGCTCAGATCCCCGACTCCAACTCCCTCCTGCTCGCTGCCTTGCTCACGCGCTGCGACGTCGACGTTCGCACCCAGACCCACTGTCCCGACGATCCCCAACGCTACGGCGAACTCGTCACCGAGCTGGCCAGGGACCACGACCTCATCGTCACCTCTGGAGGAGTCTCAGCGGGTGCCTACGATGTCGTCAAAATGGCTGGATCCTCCTTCGACTTCATCTTCGAAAAGGTCGCCATGCAGCCGGGCAAACCACAGGGCTTCGCTCGCATCGACACGCCGGAGGGACAGGCCTACCTGGCGGCTTTGCCGGGTAACCCCGTCAGCGTATTCGTGTCCTTCCACCTGCTCGTGCGCCCGCTCCTCGCCGCCCTGTCCGGCCAGGATCTGCGCCGCGTGCACACTCACCGGGTCGCCACTGCCTCCCGTGGTTGGCGTTCCCCGCTCGGGCGACGCCAGTTCGTACCCGTCCATCTCGAGGAAGCCACCCGCCCCGGCGACACCCCGATCGCCCACCCCACCCATGAGCTCGGGTCCCGATCGCATTTTGCGGCATCCCTCCACGCGGCGACCGGTCTCGCCGTTATCGCTGAAGAGGTCGATCGCGTCGAGCCGTGGTCGATCATCGACGTCATCACCGTCTAGGAGAATGTTCATGTCACAACTGACGCACATTGATTCGGCCGGCAACGCCCGCATGGTCGACGTCACCGCTAAGAACCCGACCGTGCGCGAAGCCCGCGCGGAGGCTTTCGTCGCCTGCTCGCCGAGGATCCTCGCCGCTCTCACCAACGACGACGTCCCCAAGGGAGACGCCCTCGCCGTCGCCCGTATCGCGGGCATCGCGGCGGCCAAACGCACCCCCGAGCTCCTCCCGCTCGCACACCCGATCGCTGTCCACTACTGCAGCGTCGACCTCGAGATCACCGAGGCCGGGGTACGGATATCGTCCCACGTCAAGACGGCCGACCGCACCGGCATCGAGATGGAGGCCCTCACCGCGGTTAGCGTCGCCGCGCTCGCCCTCGTCGATATGGTTAAGGGCGTCGACCGCAACGTGAGCATCGACTCGGCGCGCATCACCTACAAGGCCGGTGGCCGTTCGGGAGTGTGGCGGGCCTGAGACCCGCCCCCGCCTTCCCCGTCGGGACTCTGCCCGCCCAGCGCACTCGCCGCCGCGATGCGGGCGAGGCGAAGGAGTTCGCCGTCACCGGCCTCGGCGAGTTCCCGCCACGGCCCCGCCGCTTTCACTCCCCCGTCCTCAACGAGAACGACGTGGGCGTCGAGTGCGATGACGTCGCCAAGGTCGTGGGTGACGACGAGCCGCGTCGCTGGAGCCATCTCGTTAATTGCGCGTCGTACTGCCTGCGCGGATGAGGCGTCGAGCCCGGCCATCGGCTCGTCGAGAGCAACAACATCGGGGTCTGTAGCCAGCGCTCGCGCAATGGCGACCCGTTGGGCCTGGCCGCCCGACAGTTGAGAAACGGCACGGCCCGCCGCCCACTCCATGCCGACGTTGAGGAGTTCTCTCCACGCGAGAGCACGCGCCTCATCGCGACCAGCTCCTAACGACCGTGGCCCGTAGGCGACATTGTCGAGGACGTTGAGGTGCGGGAAGAGCGCCTCGTCTTGAGCGAGAAGGACCACCCGTGCGGGCCGGGACCAGCGCACCCCGCCTTGGCCTGTGAGCTCGCCCGCTACCACCCCCAGGATGGTCGACTTGCCCGCACCGTTGGAACCAACGAGCGCAGTAACCATCCCCGCGGGAAACCTCACTTCGGCGTCAACGCCACGCTCAGGAAGCTTCGCCGAAACCAGCCCGGCCGGGCCCTCACGTGTGCGTCGTGGCGGCGCCGAAACGTGCCGGTCCACGCGCACAGGCCGGCGCAGCGGACGGCCGGGACCCCATACGTGGCGGACGACCTGGGCACCCGCGACCACGACAATCGCAACCGCAATGAGAAGGACGGCCAGCGTAAGGGCTCTCGACGTCTCGGTTTCTCGCTGGAGATAAATCTCCAACGGCAACGTTCGAGTCACCCCCTGCAAGGACCCCGCGAAAGCAATCGTTGCCCCAAATTCCCCGAGGCTACGGGCAAAGGCAAGCGCTCCCCCGGCGACGATAGAGGGTGCCGCCAGGGGCAGAGTCACGGTGAGGAAAACCCGCCACCGGCCCGCGCCCAGCTGACGCGCCGCGCGCTCGTGGGCGCCACCGCGTTGACGTTCGGCGGCCTCGACTGTAGTGACCAGATAGGGAAGGGCCACAAAGGTCTGTGCGATGATGACGGCGATCGTCGTAAAACCGATCTCGATGCCCCACGCGTCCAGGCGCTCGCCGACGAGCCCGCGGCGCCCCCACGTCGCCAGTAGCGCGAGGCCCGCGACGACCGGGGGCAGCACCATGGGAAGAGTGACGAGGACACGCACGAGGCCCCCAGCCCAGCCTCCACCCCTAGCCAGAAGCAGCGCGAGCGGGACACCGATGAGGAGGCACAGCAGCGTCGAGGCCACACACGTTCGCAACGACAGCCACAGCGCCTCGCACGACGCTCGCGTGGCGACCAAATCGAGCGCCTGCCCCCACGGGACCCGCCACGCCATCGCGACCAGCGGGATGAGAAGGAAAGCGAGCGCGAGGGCCGCCGGGACGTGGAGCAGCGGCGGGCTAGCGGGAGTCGGCGTCGCGCGGCGGGCCAAAACCGTGGTCCCTAAGAATCTTTTGGCCGGACTCGCTCATGACAGCCTTGACGAACGCGCGAGCGGCCTCGGGATGGGGAGCATCCTTGAGAACAGCAATCTCATAGGCGTTGATGTCATCGTCGATGCCATCGACCTCGACGACGTCGATGGCGTCACGCTCCGCTGCCGCATCGGTGGCGTACATGAGCCCCGCATCGGCCTCCCCCGAAGCCACCTTGCCGCGCACATCAGTGACCTTCTGTTCCTCCGAGACGGGTTTGAGGCTCACCTTGAGCCGCTCGGCGAGCTTGCGCGTCGCATTACCGCAGGGCACACCCTGTGCGCAGATGACGAGTTTCTTGCCGTCGAGGGAGGAGTCAAGACCCGTGATGCCGGCGGGATTTCCCTTAGGGACGCCGAGGACGAGCCTGTTGGAGGCGTAGGACTCGTAGTCATCGACGAGACCGGCCTCTTTCGCTGCCTCCATGTTCGCTGTGTCCGCGGTGGCGTACACGTCCGCACGGGCGCCTGCTTTGAGCTGATCGAGCAAGCCCGAAGAGCCGTCGAAGGTGAAGGTTGCCGCGTCTTGACCGCCGTCGACAACGTCGGCGGCGATCGCCGGAAAGGCCTCAGACAGGCTTGCGGCAGCGAAAACGACGGCGGCCTGTGGCTTCGACGCCGAGCGAGATGAGTCACGCGTTCCCGTCTCGTTCGTGCACGAGGCTAGGGCGAGAGCGCCCATGGCGCAGGCGGCAGCGGCGGCGGCAAGACGACGGCGGTGCATCATGACACGTCCTTTTGCGTGGCGATGGAGACGTTGGTCGCCTTGATCTGCGCAGTCGCCACCGTGCCGGGCACGAGCTCCAGTTCGCGCACGGCCTGCGTGGAAATCAAGGACACAACCTTGTAGGGCCCGCACTGCAATTCCACCTGGCTCATGACCGGGTCCGACGTGACCGCTGTGACGAGGCCAGGAAGGTGGTTCCTCATCGAGTGCGATTGGCGGCCCGCGGCAGATTGGTGAATCTCCGGACGCTCCTTAACCATTGCGGCCACGGATGCCCCATCGACGCGACGGGGCCCGTTTGCGTGCTCGTCGGCGACGATGAGGCCCTCGTCGAGCCAGCGGCGTACGGTGTCATCCGAGACGGACAGCAAGGACGCGATAGTGGAAATACGGTAGCTTGGCACGCACACACCCTACCGCATACGCGGAACTTTTCTACGCCAGTATCCTTAAATACGGATTTTTTGCTATCCCTTGACCGAACCAGCGGCGAGCCCCGCCCGCCAGAAACGCTGGAGAGCAAGGAACAGGATGATGAGGGGGACGACGCCCAGCAGGGCGCCCAACATGACCGCGCCCTTCGCGGGAGCGAAATAACTCATCATCCCGTAGAGCCCGAGCGTGACCGGTTTGAGCGCATCCGTCGAGATCATCATGAGGGGAAGGAGGAAGTTGTTCCACGTGGCCACAAAGATGAAGAGAAAAATCGTCACCATCGCGGGCGCAAGCAACCGCGTCACCATCGTAAAGAAGATCCGCGCCTCGCTTGCCCCGTCTATGCGGGCCGCCTCGATGAGTTCTGTGGGCACCGACTGCTGCGCATAGACCCACCCCAGGAAGACACCGAAGGGTGACACGCACGAGGGAATAATGATCGAGGCCATCGTGTCAGCCAACCCGACCTGCTGGAACATGACGTAGAGCGGGATCGTCAACAGAGCCACGGGCATGAGGAGACCGCCCATGATGATCCCCAGTGTCGCAGCGCGCCCGGGGAAGCGGAACTTCGCCAGGGCGTAACCAGCCATGACGGACAAGAGCGTGCCGATGGCGCCTGCCGCACACGAATAAATGAGCGAGTTGAGAACCCACCGCCAGAACAGGCCCTTCGTCCAGCCCATGAGCTTGGCATAGTTCTCATCGAGTCGAAAATCGGAAAACCACAGGCCGAAGGACGACACGAGATCCGCATTCGACTTCGTCGAAGCAATGACGACCCAATAGATGGGGAACAAGAAGTAGAACAGGGCGGCGAGCGCGACGACGATGGCAATGGCACGCTGGGTCGCGGTAGGCGCCATCGAACGCGGCGGCAAAGGGCGGTCGCTCGCGCGTTCGGCACCGCGGATGCGGGCAAGACGGGCACGCATGGGCTAATCCACCATCCTTTGCACAAAAGCGTAGATCGCGGCGAGAACACCGGCGATGACCGCCATGACGATCGAAATTGCCGACGCGGGGCCGTCTCCGCCGGGCGTAATCTGTCCCATCATCGTGTTGTAGGCCATCATCATGGGCGTGTAGGCCTTACCCATCCACGCGTTTGCCGAGGCCATGACGGTCGGCTCGTTAAACAGCTGGATCGTTCCCACGATCGACAACAAAACGGCAAGCAGCGCGGCCTTGCCAAGCAGAGGAACCTTGATGCGGGTGACCACCTGCCACCCGTTGGCCCCGTCGATGCGAGCCGCCTCGTAGAGGTCGTGCGGGATTGCCTGCAAAGCGGCGAGGAAGATGAGCATGTTGTAGCCGGTGTAGGTCCACGTCGTCATGTTCGCCATCGAAGCGAGGACGATCCCCGGCCCCATGAGGTCGACGTCGATACCGAGCCCCGACAAGAGGTCGGTGAGCGGGGAGATTTGGGGGGTGTACAGGTAGAGCCACACGATCGCGGCAACGATACCGGGGATCGCGAAGGGCAAGAAATAGCCGAGCCGAAAAGCACCCACTCGGCGAATAAGGAAAGAATCGAGGAGGAGGGCCAGGGCCATGGCCGCGATGATCATGATGGGCACCTGGATGAGCGTGTATCCGAGCACCCTCGCGATGCCCATCCAAAACACCGACGAGTGGATGGTGGCCTCGTAGTTGGCCACACCAACGAACGTCTCAACGGCCTCGCCACCACCGTAGAGTCCTCCCCCGGCGGCCTTCGTCTGGAAGAACGACGACCGGACGGCGACGATGATCGGAATGATGAAGACGACGAGGTAGACCGCGGCGAAGGGCGCCATGAACGCCCACCCGGTCACTGCCTCGCTGCGTCGGCGACGCGTCGAGCCCGACTTCGCTGCGTGTGCCATGACTGATCCCTCCGCGTGGCGGCGGGGTCAACCCGCCGCCACGCCTGTTGCCTACTTGACGTTGAGGTTGTTGTCCTTGAGCGCCTTGACGGCGGCATCTTGGGCCTTGGTGAAGATGTCGGCCACCTTCCCGCTGCCCTTCGCCGCAGCCGCGGCAGCCTGGTTCATCGGGTCACCGAGCGCGGAGAAACCGGGGATGTAGGTGATCGGCTTCATCGTCGCTGCTGCCTTCGTGAACTCGGCGTAGATGTCTTGACCGCCGAAGAACTCCTTGTGGCTATCGGGCGTCGTGCCCTGCTTCGTCGTCGCCGCCGTGACGAGGCCCTGCGTGACGAGGTCGTCGACCTGCGTGTTGAACCAGTCGGCGAACTCCGTCGCCTCCTTCGCCATCTTGCAGCCCTTCATGACGGCCACGCCGGAGCCACCGTCGGGACCGGTGGCCACCGAATCACCGAAGGCCGGCAGCTGAGCGACACGCCAGTTGCCCTTGACGTCATTGTTGGACCCGAAGTCGGCAACGAAGAGCGCCGGCTCCCATGCGGCCGCGATCGTGCCGATGAGTCGCCCGTCGTTGACAGCGGCCTTGAAGCCATCGCCCCAACGTTCCTCGGTCAAAGCGGCCTTCGAATCGAGAACATCCTGCCAGAATTCGGCGAGCTTCTGGGTGCCCGAACCGTTGACGTCGACCTTCCACGCCTCGCCCTCGGTGCCGAACCACTCGTCGCCGGTGGCGGCGGCTTGAGCGGCGAGACCGTTAAGGGCCTCATCGGGCTGGAACGACACGGCGAACTTGTTGTGCTCGGCGGCCTTCTTGGCCACGGCGGCGAGCTCGTCGGCAGTCGTCGGCACGGCAAGGCCAAGCTCATCAAAGGCGGCCTTGTCGTACATGTAGACGAGAGGACCGACGTCTTGCGGAATACCGACCTGCTTGTCCCCGACCTTCATGAGGTCGAACGAGCTGCCGTAGTGATCTTTGTAGCCCGACGCATGCGTCGTGACGTCTTCGAGGAGTCCCTTCGTAAACATCTCGGGGACCTCGTTGTAGCTGAGCTGCGCGAGGCACGGGCCGTTATCGGCCTTGATGTCGGTCTCGAGCTTCTTAATCATCTCGGTGGCCTTGCCATCGAACTTCTTGGCCTCGACCTGGACGTCGGGGTGTTCGTCGTTCCACTTCTTGACGATGTCGGCGACCGGGGTCATGCCTTTCTCGTCGGGAAGACGGTGCAGGTAGACGATCTTGGCCGACGAATCCGACTTCTCGGGCGCCGTGGACGCGTCAGAGTCGGACCCGCCGTTCGAGCAGGCGCCAAGGCCGAGGGCGGCGACAGCGAAGACCGTCGCGGCGGCTCCGCAGCGGCTGAGGTTGCGCTTGGTCATGGTCTCTCCTTCGAGGTAGTGGTGTTAGTGCTCCGAAGCGTCACGCAGATCGGTGGACGCAAGGATCTGGAAGCCTGCACTCTCAAGCTTGACACACTTCGATGCGTCGCGAAAACGAATGCGGCTCTCGCGCGGGGTCATCGATGAGTTGCAGACGATAAGACGCGACCCGTCGTCGACGGTCGCAACGTCGACGCTCGGATCGTCCGCGACGCCAACGAAATCCCACGCCGCTTCGCTCGATGCCGCCCACATGAGGGCGCGATCGAGGAGCCGGGTGTGGCGGGGCGTGTAGGGCAGGCCGGCGATGTAGACGGCACGCCCGTTGCCGATCTCGCGCACCGACACTCCCACATTGTCGGGGCTGCCGGCGAGGACGACGACGTCGGAGGCAATCGCGGCGACGTGCCCCACGCCCTTGAGGCCCTCTGGGTCGATCGGCCCGTCGGCGAGGAGGAAATGCTCCTCGACGCTTCGGGCGTAGCGGTCGGTCGAGAGGGTGAAACCGCGTTCGCGGTCGACACCGAACACGTCGCTGAGCTGGAAGTAGGCGCCGCCGAGAGGGTGGGCGGTCGGGTCGCCCACGCCGACGAGGCCGCCTCCGGCGTGCACGAAGCGACGCAGCGCGCCGCTGATCGCCGGGTCTGCCCACGCCTCGCCGCCGCTGAAGGCGTCGCCCGCGCTGCCACAATTGATGACGACGTCGAGATCGTCGAGAGCACCGGCACGCACGTCGTCGAAGTTAAGGAACGTCACGTCGTAGCGCATGCCCGCGAGCGCTTCGAGGACACCGACGTAGGGGTCGGTGAACGAGTAGGGCAGGGCGTGGGCGACCATGTGGGTCTGCCACGTGCGCATCGCACCCCATGCGTTGAGGACGCCGACGCGCACGGGCGCCGATTCGGCGGGCTTGCCGCCAAGAGCGTCGTAGAGGAGACGGAACTCGTTGCAGATCTCTTGGGCGCGGGCGATGAACTCCGGGTGTTCGAGGGCGAGCGAGAGATAGCCGCCGTAGCCGATGCGCTCGAGGGGGCGACGCAAGATGGCGCGGCGGGCCGCGATCCACGATTCGTTGGCCTCGCCCAGGGGGTCGCCTTCGGCGCAGAAGACGTCGGGGAAGAAGTAGGGAAGGAAACGTCCCTCGTGGACCTCGACCTCGGGAATGTCGGAAATCATTCGGCAGGTTGCGGCGTTGCCGACCGAACCGGCGACGCCGTCGATGCCGCATTCACCGAATCCGGGGACGTAGGGTTCCGTGCCGATCCAGTTGTCGCCTAGGAACATGAACGCCCGCTTGCCGGCGTCGTGGGCCATCTGGGTGAGGATCGCGATGCGCGAACGCACGAAGCGCGACTGGAAGTCGATCCAGGCGGCAAACACGGGCGTGGGGGGCACGAAGCTCGACGCGTGGGTGCCGGCCTGCACAAAGTCCTCCGGCGTCACGCTGAGGCCGGTTTCGGCCTCGAAGGCCTCGATGGCCTCGGGGGAAACGGAAGCGGTGTAGCCGAACCAGTCGACGAACTGCTCGCGACGCTCGGCGTTGAACACGAGCGTGAAGTGATAGAAGAAGGTCGTGAACCGCACGACGGTGACGTCGGGGTGGTCCTCGAGCCACTGCGCAAAACGCTCCTTGGCCCGCTCCCACACGGCCTCGTGACGGATGTCGTAGGGGATCTCCTTATACCTGGTGGGGTCTTCCTCCCAGTTGTTCGTGATGTAGTTGTACATCTGCGTGGGATCCCACTGCTGATAGGCAAGGAAGGTCGCCTGGTAGACGTGGCCGTCGCAGGCGTTATCGACCCGAACGATCGGCGTGTCTCCGTCGATAAGTCGCCACCTCTCCGGCTCGACCACGCCACCTGTCGTGCGGTCGATGACTTGCCAATACTTGGCGCGATCGCACGTCGTGTTGGGGCGGATCTGGTCGGCGAGATAGCCGCCCATAAGGTCGATGTCGAGAGGGCCGTCAGCCAGGGCCGGGGTGCGCGCCGAGGTGAGGAAGATCTGGGGGCACATGTCGACGTGATCTTGGGCCCACTCTTGGTCACCCCTGCCCGGGAAATACGTCTCGTACACGTCGATGCCCAGGTCGGCGACATCGTCGGGCAGCCATGTGCCGTCCGAGTTGCGCACCGCGTCAGCACCGAAGGCGTCGATGACATCTGAAACGGGGACAGTGAGGTCGTCTTGGATGGGCAGAGTGACTCGCCCTGTCGATGGTGTGCTCATCGTGCTCCCCCTCGAGTGTTGTCTGCGAGCTCCTCCCACTTTAGCAAGACTCCTGCATAACGCAAGGGCCGCCGGTCAGATGGCCGTTGCACCTCCTCATTCGTCGACATAGATGAGGCCTTTGGCTCCCCTCTCGGCCAGGGTCATCACGTGGTTGACGACGGGATAGTGTCCGGGCTCAACGAACCGCGTCTCGATGAACCCCGCTTGTGCGGGTGCGAGATCAAGCGCCTGCGCTGCCGCAGGAGACCCCTCACGGACACCGTAGGCCCCCTCCTTCCACGTCGTGAGCAAATGAGCGCCGACGATGTGGAGAGACTCGAACGTGTTCGGCCCCGCATTGACGCTCCAGATGCGCACCTTCTCGCCAACCCTAGCCCGTAACGGTTCACGCACGTATTGGAAAGGATAGCCATTAAAAGCAACTACTCCCGGATCCATACTCGCACCATCGTCGCGCATAGCAATCTCCGAATAAAGGAGAAGATATTCGCGATCAGCCGGTTCGAGATCCGTAGGATCGATGATGACGGCGCCAAACATCCCGTGCGCAATATGCGACGACATCGGGGTCGATGAGCAGTGGTAAAGCCACGCCCCGGCGTGGTCCGCCGTAAAGACATAGGTGTGAACCTGCCCTGGAGGGACGGGCTTCATCGCCTCGTCCGGGGCGACACGGCCGGCGTGGAAGTCAACACCGTGTTCCATGCTTCCCTCGTTGACAAGAGTAATTTCGAACCGGTCACCGACTTTTCCACGCAAGGTTGGTCCGGGCACGCGGTCGTTGAACGTCCATACCGAACGCTCCTCGCCAGCGAGTTTCTCCTTGCGCTCCCCCATACGCAACGTGATCTTGTGAACGTTTTCCGTCGGCGCGGGTTGCAGGATCGGGTCGACAAGCGGATGCGTGTCGTCGTTCATGAGGGCATCCATGCTGGGAGCCGCGCCAGCATGAGAGCCTATGTGTTCTGTCGCGTGTCCCTTATCGCCACCATGCGCCCCGGTCACGGTGATGGGTAGAACCATGCCCATTTGTTTGTGCCCAGCCACCGAGCAGTAGGCCTCAAAGGATTCTGTAACGACGCCAAAATCCACAGTCCCCTCATCCCCTGGGGCGAGGAGCCCCGTGGTCTCTCCCTTCGGGCCTGTGAGGTCGTGTGCAAGTGGGGAGTTATTGCGCACGTTGATGACAAGTCTGTCACCGGCAGGCACACTTACTTTCTCAGGGCTAAATGACATACCTTCGACGGTGATCGTTAGGTGCGTCGTGTGTCCCGTCGCCTGTCTTGCCGTGGCATGGGGCCTCTGTGGCGTCTCACCTCGATGACCAGCCACATACGTTCCCAGCGTCGCTGCAATGACGGCGAGAACGGCGATTACTGCCCACCCAAGTCGGCGAGAGTCTGCGACTGTCATGACATATGTTCCTTTCCTCGCCTTTTCACGCTGAGAAGATCTAGATCAAGGGGCTCACCGGCGAATGCCTGCGAGCGTAAGACGGCGAGTCGGGCTCGCCCCTGCCGCTTCCCCGTCACGATAAAGGCAGCAATCTGGGCGACATACGTGAGCGCCACACAGACCGCAAGAGCTATCCGCCATGGGCCCGGACCAGCGACCAGCGCGAGAACGAGTGCGACGTGCCGCGCCGCGAGTCTCGCCGGTGCGTAGGCGTTCATGGCAGCCATCCCCGTTTTCAAGGGACCAGGACCACCGCCGATGACGGCGGGCATGAGAAATTCCATAGCGCCGACGATGAGCTGTACAACGCCACCAGCCGCCGCGAAGGCGTAAACGGCGATGAGATTACCGCGAAGCTCCCCTGCTGTCGTCGCTGTGCCTGTCAACCACGCCGATGCACATGCAGAGCCGACCAACCACGCCAGTCCAACAAGCATGGAAACGGCGGGCATCTCGATTCGTCGCACCCGTCGGGCCGCCGAGGCAATCGGTATCCCAACGATGACGATGACGAGTCCTACCCATACAAGCTCTGCGATCGCCGCGAGCATGAAGTATCCGAAACCATTGGCAACGGCGATGAGCACGACATCGAGGGCGAGAGGAAGCAACCCGGCTTTCGCGTAGGGTAACGCGCGCCGATCCGCCCGCGCGCGCAGAACGGTCGGTCCAAGCGTGACAAGGACACCGGAAATGGTAAGTCCCGCAAATCCCCACACGTTGAACGACAAATGGGCTAAGGCAAGGGAATCTCGAGCTTGCGCGAGCGGGTCATCAGCTTTGGCTATGAACATCGCCGACAAGAGCGCGATCGCGACTGCGATGCCACAGCAAAGAAACACTAACCCACAGACGGGATAACGCATAGTCGCACTGAATTGAGCGCCGAACGGCGATGATAGGGCGTGGACGAGAGCAATCGCGTGACCGACGACGGCAACGAAAATAATAACAGCCCCTGCAGAAGCGGTGTGGTAGCTGGCCATCCGCATGCCAATGAGCACCACGATAAGTCCCACGTGGATAAGGAGGATCCTGCCCGTGCGCCATGCTCGGGCCCGCGAGGATTCAGGCGGCAAATGAAGGAGTCCTTGAGCAAAATGCCACGACCACTGGTGAATTGAGGTGAGAATAATACCGATGGTGACGACGTGGATCGAGGTCCACAACGGCTGCGCGAATGCCCCCGGCCACATGATCACGGCTGGTTCGATGACAATCGCGACAATCATCCATAGCGTCGTCAGCCGATCTGTACGCAGCCTCCTTCTCGGCTTCTTCACGGTCATGTATTCGTCTTTCTTGAGGTCAGGGCACTGGCTACGCCGTATATGATGAAAGCGACGATCCCTCCCACGACACCTCCACGCCACAGGGCCTCCTCATCACGCCCGGCACCGACGATGCGGACGAAAAGGGTCGTTTCAAGTGCAACCAGGCCTACCCACGATGCCGGAGTCACTGCAATTGACCGACGCAAGAGCGCCGGGGCGATGACCGGAGCATGGGCCATGATCATCGAGATCAGGCAACCGACAGTCAAGGCGTGGATGATCGAATCATGGATCATCCCCTCCATGGGATAACCGAAGAGGAGGAGTTCGGCCGCA
Source organism: Actinomycetaceae bacterium (assembly GCA_030527545.1). Taxonomy (GTDB): domain Bacteria; phylum Actinomycetota; class Actinomycetes; order Actinomycetales; family Actinomycetaceae; genus Nanchangia. Next base: position 307,928 of record JAUNAP010000002.1, on the reverse strand, counting down.
GCGAAAGCTACCCATCCCCAACCGCACAGCATCGCATAGGCACTCATTCGGGCGACGCCTGTCGACTTACGCGTCCGCCGGGCAACATCGTTCACGAGGAAAGTAAGGGCCAATGTGGCGAGAAGAGTACCAACGAGAAAGTCGGTGGCGCTAACAAAGAGTGTCATTGTCAAAGCCACGAGAACCCCAATGACCTGCGCCAGCACAACCGACGGGAGCCACTTTGGCATGGCGAGACGGGCGAGATCGAGCCTTTCCGCGGCAATAACTCCCACGAGACCACATGCCCACCAAAGTCCCGCTCGTCCTTCGGTGGGTGCACTCGCCCACAACGCCGTTCCGGCAGCGACTGTCGCTAGAGCAACGCCTTCGACGAGAATCGACACATCTTCTCGGCGACGATATATCGAGGCCGTGAGGGCGGCGAAACCGACGAAAGCCACCCCCCATACGGCGGCGACGATCCGTTCGTCCAGCACTTGTGCCCATGCGGGCACAAAGACTGTTCCAAGTCCCCCGAAGGCTCCCACCGTACATGCTGCCGGGGCAGCCAATCCCCACCATGCCCTACGTGCGAGAGCTCGTTCGAGACCGATAAGTACAAGGAGGAAACCATGTACCATGATCGGCGCATGCCAGCGTGCGAGCGCATCTAGCAATTCCCCCGACAGGACACCCGCGAGGGCGAGCGCAGCAAGAAATCCGCACGCCACCGCGGCTAAAGCACACACGAAAAAGACATAGCGTGGGAACAGGCGCATACCCCCCAGAGTAAGGCCTGTCCTCACGTTATGCGCGCGGGCACGCTACAACGCGACCGTCACTCCAGCAAGAGCGGCCTGCACCGAGGGGATATCGTCCTGATTCGACATGTCGAGAACCCCCTCATCGCTGATGACGAGCGCGACGTCCTCCGAGGCCATGAGCAAGTTGACGGCGTCGATGAGCTCGAGCTCGCCACGAGGCGAAGGGGTCACCCGCGAACAGCACTCTTGGATCGCAGCGGTGAACAACCAGCAGTTCATCGACACCGGAGCATCCGCGAGACGGGCGTAGGTCGCCTCGTCGGGCTTCTCGATGACTTCGCTCATACGGGTGCCATCGGAATCGATGATCGCGAAACTCCTGATCCGCTCGGCCGCGATGTTCGAATCCTCGACCATCGCCCGGCGGGTGAAGCCCACGACAGCGGAACCGGGCTGGGCGACGAGCTCGCGCAGCGCCGAGACCGGGTAGTAGTTGTCCGAGTTGAGGACCACCGCGCGGTCCTCGCCCTGGAACTCGCGGGCCGCCGCGAGCGCGTCCGCGGTGCCGAGGGGCTCTTCTTGAACCGCGTAGTGGATGCGCACCCGCTCCGTGGCAATCGCGTCGTAGTAGTCGCGGAATGCGTGGTGCTCGGGACCGATGACGAGGCACACGTCCGTGACACCGACGTCGGCGAGTGCCGAGATGATGTAGTCGAGGAAGGGGCGCCCGACGTTGATGAGGGCCTTCGTGCCCGCGTTCGCTGCCGCCTGCTGGTCGGCCGAGAGCTGAGCGGACTGGGCCTGCTTGCGCATTCGTGTGCCCAACCCTCGGGCCAGAATGATCGCCTTGGTCACGTGAGTCATGACAGCGTTTCTCCTTCGTTGACGGTTGCCGGGTGGCCGGGATCGGCGAGGTGGGCGTCTCCGACGACCGTGACGTTGGATCCAAACGTCCAGTCGCCCTCGACGACGAGGGCGCTTGCGCGCGCCAGCGAGGGCACGCCGTTGGCGAAGCGCTTCTCGTAGTCGCCGATCGTCTTGTAGTAGCGCTTATCGAGCCGGATATCCGGGGTCGCCTCCGCCACCTTGACGAGGTGGTAGTCGTCGGTGAGCTCGTAGAGGTCGGAACGCACGAGCGTGAGCTCCGCGGTCGTCTTGACCGGCAGGAAACGCGAACGCGGCACCGCTATGGCGGACGAATCATCGAACACCTCGACGGCCGCTCCCATCGCCGTCTCCAGCTGTACGACCGGTGTCGAGTCCGGGTCGGTCGGGTCGACTGTCTTTCGATTAACGATGAGGGGCATCCCCAACACCCCGTCGCGTTCGCGAAGAAGCTCGCGCAGCTTGACCAGATCGAGCCACAGGTTATTCGTGTGGGTGTAAGGGTGGCGTTCGGCGTCGGTGAAGTAGTGCATCTCGTCGTCGCTGATCTGGGCTGTTTCGCGCAAGATGAGATGCCCGTCCGACTTACGCCTCACGATGTGGCCGCCCTTGAGGTCGGTGACGGTCCGCAGGGTCACCTCGGGCGCGTACGCCGCACCCGACGCGGCGAACCACGCGGCAATCTGCGCCGACGGGGTCGCACCCAGGTTGTCGGCGTTGGAGGTGAACATGTAGCGATACCCGGCGTCGATGAGGTGGTCGAGGATGCCCGTGGCCAACAGCGCCACGTAAATGTCGCCATGCCCCGGCGGGCACCATTCCAGGTGCGGGTTGTCGGGCCACACCACCGGCTCTAAACTCGCGGCGTCGAGCTTCGGCTCCTGGTTTTGTACGAAGTCGATCGGCAGAGAATCGACGCGGATCTGCGGGTAGCGCTCGCACGCGGCAAGCGTTTCGTCGCGCGTGTTGAACGAGTTCATGAACAGCAGCGGCATCGAGACCCCGTAGCGGCGCCGGGCGGCGAGCACCTGCCGGCAGATGATGTCGAAGAAGCTCAACCCGTCGCGCACCGGCAGCATCGACTTGGGCTTGTCCATGCCCATCGACGTGCCCAGCCCGCCGTTGAGCTTGACCATAACCGTCTTCGAAAGCGCGTCGCGGGCCTCCTCCTCGCTAAAGGACAGCGCCTCGGCGTCGGCAACCTCCCTCAAGGGTTCGACGCTCGCCTCCGGGATGAGCCCCGACGAGCCGTTCTCGAGCTGATGGTAGTAGTGGGCAAAGACGTTAATCGCTGCTTCGGCAACTCCGGCGTCGCGCATCTTTGCGGTGGCCGCTTCCAGGCCGTGAGCGCTCATGGGTATCCTCTCGTCGTCGATTGCGGGGCCATCATCAGAATAACGCCCGCGCCCGTTGACAGATAAGCATCGGGCGGGGAGACCGTGAGGTTTCCCCGCCCGAGTGCACAGCGTTCGCGCTACTTCATGCGCGTACCGGCGGAACCGAGGCGCTCACAGGCCTCGACGACGCGGGCGGCCATGCCGGTCTCGGCGGCCTTGCCCCACGTGCGCGGGTCGTACATCTTCTTGTTGCCGACCTCGCCGTCGATCTTGAGCATGCCGTCGTAGTTCTTGAACATGTGCTCAACGACCGGACGAGAGAACGCGTACTGCGTGTCGGTATCGACGTTCATCTTGATGACACCGTTCTTCACCGCGGTCGCGATCTCTTCGGCGGTCGAACCCGACCCGCCGTGCATGACGAGGTCAAACGGGCGGTTACCGGCGTTGAACTTCTCGCCGACCTTCTCCTGGATCTCGCCCAGGATCTCGGGGCGCAGCTTGACGAAGCCCGGCTTGTAGGCGCCGTGAACGTTACCGAACGTGAGGGCCGTCAGGTAGCGGCCGCGCTCGCCCAGGCCCAGAGCCTCGGCGGTCTTGATGCCGTCTTCGGGCGTCGTGTAGAGCTTCTCGTTGATCTCGTTGGACACGCCGTCTTCCTCGCCGCCGACGACGCCGATCTCGACCTCGAGGATCGTGTTGGCCTTCTGCGACAGCTCGAGGAGCTCCTGGGCGATCTGGAGGTTCTCCTCCAGCGGCACCGCCGAGCCATCCCACATGTGCGACTGGAACATCGGCAGGCGACCGGCCTTGACCTCTTCGGCCTCCAGCTCCATGAGCGGACGGATCCAGCTGTCGATGTTCTGCTTGGCGCAGTGGTCGGTGTGGAGCGCAACCGTCACGTTGTAGTTCTTGGCGACCTCACGCACGTAGGCCGCGAGGGCGAGCGAGCCGGCGACGCGATCCTTCACCGTGGAGCCGGACAGGTATTCGGCGCCACCGACCGAGACCTGGATGATGCCGTCGGACTCGGCCTCGGCGAAACCGCGCAGCGCGGCCGTGGCCGTCTGGGACGAGGTGACGTTGATCGCGGGGTAGGCGAAGACGCCCTTCTTTGCGCGATCGAGCATCTCGTTGTACACATCAGGGGTTGCGACTGGCACGTGTGCCTCCTCATTCGCGAAACTTGCTGGACGGTGCCCATTGTCTCACAGCGGCCGGGCGGTCGCGAGGACATGAGTCCCGAAACGCGCCCCCACTTGCCGGGTGCTATCCGCGCGGGCGCGCATGGGCGAGCACCCAGTGGTACATGGCCACCGCGGCGGCTGCGCCTACATTGATCGAACGCGTCGATCCGTACTGGCTGATGTGATAGGTCGCGTCCGCGCGAGAGCGAAGTTCCTCGCTGATCCCGGAGTTTTCCGACCCGAAGACGAGCACGCACCTTTCGGGCAGCCTCGCCCTCTCCAGGGGACGCGAGTCCTCGACATTATCAATGGCAACGATGGGCAGGCCCGTGGTAGAGCACCAGTGCGCGAACGTTTCGGCGTCGCCGAAGTGATCGACGTGCTGGTAGCGGTCGGTGACCATGGCGCCGCGCCGATTCCACCGCCTTCGCCCGACGATGTGCACTTCCGCGGCGCCGAAGGCATTCGCTGAACGCACGATCGAGCCGATATTGAAATCGTGATCGAGGTTCTCGATGGCCACGTGGAAGCCGTGACGCTCGCGATCGAGGAAGTCGCGGACCGCATCACGGCGCCAATAGCGGAAGCGATCCTCCACGTTGCGGTGATCGCCCTCGGCGAGGAGAACCGGATCGTAGTGGTCGCCCACGGGCCAGGCGTCGGGCCCGCCCGGCCAGGGCCCCACGCCCCCGCTCATGCCTTGGCGTGTTCCTCGACGATCTCAACGAGATCGGCGATCGACTCGTAAACCCCGCCCGGACGGAAGGGGAAGCGCTCGATCTCGCTCTCTTTCGTCGACCCAGACAACACGAGGTAGGAGCGCAGGCCCGTCTCGATGCCGGCCTGAATGTCGGTGTCCATGCGGTCACCGACGAGAGCCGTCGTCTCCGAGTGCGCCCCGAGCTTGTTGAGGCCACCGCGGATCATGATGGGGCTGGGTTTGCCGACGAAATAGGGCTGTTTGCCCGTTGCTTTCGTCACCATCGCCGCGACCGCGCCCGTTGCCGGCAGCACCCCTTGGGAGCTAGGTCCCGTCGCGTCCGGGTTCGTGGCGATGAACTTCGCCCCCCTGTTGATGAGTCGGATCGCCTGCGTGATCGTTTGAAAATCGTAGGAACGAGTCTCTCCCAAGACGACGTATTCGGGATCGGACGTCGTCATCGTGAATCCGGCGGTGTACAGTGCAGTCGTCAATCCGGCCTCACCGACAGCCATCACCGATGTTTCCGGTGACTGGATTTTCAAAAACTCCGCCGTCGCCAGCGCCGAGGTCCAGATCCGGTCCTCGGGGACCTCGAGCCCACACCGATGCAAGCGGGCGGCAAGATCGCGCGTTGTGAAAATCGAATTGTTCGTCAAAACGAGGTAGGGCACGTCGTTGTCAGCGAGCGCCGACAAGAACTCCTTCGCACCCGGCAGCGCCTCCTCCTCGTGAACGAGGACGCCGTCCATATCGGTCAGCCAGGCTTCGACCGGCTTGTCATGAGTCTGCTGTGATTCCTTCGAGGACTTCTCGCTCATGCCTCCACCCTAGCGAAGCCTCGCCGAGCCCACCCGATCACAGATGGAAACGGCGATCGTGGAGCGCATACGTCACCGCCCGCACGATGCCGCGTGGGGCCTTCGCCCTCACCGCGTCGATGAGGCGATACTGCCAGGCGGGAACGCACGTCACACGCCCGGCGTCGAGCGCGGCGAGAGCCGAGCGGGCAACCCGGCGGGCCGAAAGCATGAGCGGCGTCGCGACCTTCTCGCTGTCTTGACCGATCCCTTCCCAAAACTCCGTTGCGATCGTTCCCGGACGCAGGCTGACAACGCGTACCCCGCGGGGCCTCAGTTCTCCCGCGATCGCCTCCGAAAAGGCATTGACCCAGGTCTTGTGGGCGGCGTAGGTACCCATGGCTGTCCCAGCCGCGATCGAGGAGACGTTGATGATGCCCCCGCGCCCGCGCGCGGCCATGTGTTTGGCGGCGCAGTGGGTGAGAACGAGGACGGCGCGCACCATGACGTCGAGGGCAGCTTGCTCCCTCGCCAGGTCGCCCCCCACGAAGGGCTGGCCGAGCCCAAAGCCGGCATTGTTGACGAGCAGACCAACCGGATGGGGGGTTGCACCGATCCGCGCGGAGACGCTCGCCAGGCCCTCTTCCGTTCCCACGTTAGCGACGAGCACCTCGGTGTCGACGCCGTAGTCATCTTCGAGCCGGCGCGCTAGCGCCTCGAGCCGGGCTCGCCGGCGAGCGACGAGCACGACCCTGTGACCACGCGAAGCCAGAACCTCCGCAAAGGCCTCCCCCAGCCCGGAGCTGGCCCCCGTCACGAGCGCCGTTCCCATCTCGCGCCTCCTATCGCCCCGAAAGACCAAGATCGGTAAGGCCCAGGGCCGAGAAGTAGGGGTAGCCCGCCTCCTCGATACGCTCGCGCGCCCCGGTGTCGCGATCGACGATAACGGCCACCGCCACCACCGTGGCCCCTGCTTCCTCGAGCGTGCGGGCCGCCTGCAGCGGCGAACCACCCGTCGTCGAGGTGTCTTCGAGGACGACGACGCGCTTGCCGGCAACGTCGGGCCCTTCGACCAGCCGCTTCATCCCGTGGTCTTTCGCCTCCTTACGCACAACGAAAGCGTCGACGTCGAGGCCGCGCGAGGCCGCCGCGTGCAGGATCGCGGTCGCCACCGGATCGGCCCCCATCGTCAATCCACCGACGGCGTCGATGTCGTCGGGAGCGAAACCGGCCTCCTCAAGGAGATCAAGCATGACGTGGCCGATGAGGGGGGCGGCCTCGTGGTGGAGGGTCGCTCGGCGCATGTCGACATAGAAACTCGACTTCTTGCCCGAGGCGAGCGTGACATCGCCGTGGACGACGGCGAGCTCTTTGACGAGCTGGGCGAGGCGGGCCTTGTGGGAGTCATTCGTGTGCATGCCCCTAGCTTAGGCACGCCGGCGCACACCCGGCTAGGCTGGGCGCATGCGCATGGCCACGTGGAACGTCAACTCGGTGAGGACCCGCATCGACCGGATTCTCGCCGTCCTCCAACGGCACGACCTGGACGTCCTCGCCCTCCAAGAACTCAAATGTCGCGACGAGCAGTTTCCCTTCGGCCCCTTCGAGGAAGCCGGTTACGAGGTCGCCTGCTGGGGCGTCAACCAGTGGAACGGGGTCGCCATCGTCTCGCGAATCGGCATCACCGACGTCGAGCGAGGCTTCGAGGGCCAGCCGCTGTTCAAAGACGCGCTCGAGCCCCGCGCTATCGGGGCGACCTGCGGCGGGGTGCGTGTGTGGAGTCTCTACGTCCCCCACGGGCGAGGATTGAACGATCCGCACATGACCTACAAGCTCGCGTGGCTCGAGCGGCTCCGCGACCACGTAGCCGGCGTCGTCTCATCCGATCCTCACGCTCAACTGGCGCTCGTTGGCGACTTCAACATCGCCCCCAGAGACGAAGACGTGTGGGACATGGCGGCCTTCGCCGATTCCACCCACGTGAGCGCCCCCGAACGCGAAGCGTTCGCATCGCTCCTCGCGGCGGGCCTCACCGAAGTGACCCGGCCCCTCGCTGAGGGCTACACCTATTGGGACTATCAGAAGCTACGCTTCCCGAAAAACGAGGGGATGCGCATCGACTTCGCCCTGTGTTCGCCCGATCTTGCCGCGCGCGTCGAAGCGGTGCGGATCGACCGCGACGAGCGCAAAGGCAAGGGTGCCTCCGACCACGTCCCTGTCGTCATCGAGATCGCCGACTAGCACTCGGCCACGAGCCCGTTGAGACCCGGCCACAGGCGCCGGTGAGTCTCGCCGAAGGGCTCGGCGCCAAGGAAGCAGGCGGCGCGGCCGATCGAGCGATCGATCCACACGAAGGATCCCGACTGCCCGAAATGCCCGAAGGCTGAGGCCGACTGGTCAACTCCCATCCAGTGGGGACGCTTCTCGCCCTTGATCTCCGGACCCAACCCCCACAGGTTATCGTCGTGACGGCCATACCCCGGCAGAACCCCGGGCAGACCCGGCCAAGCGGGGCGGGTGGCAACGGCGTCGAGCCCCCGATCGATGCGGGTGGGCCAGGCCAGCTCGCGCGTCAACCGCGCCAGCGAGGACAGATCCCCCGACAGACCCCATGCGGGCGAGGTCGTGTAGTCCACGAGCGCGCCCAGCTCAACCATGTAACCGGTCAGCAGGTCGGCGATAGGGCGTCCCAGCACCGAGGAAGCGGCCTCCCCCAGGCGCTCGTAGCCCGCATTCGAATAGATCCGGCGGGTTCGCGGCGCGCAGATACGTTCCCCGTCTGGACCGAGTCCTCCCGCGTGGGCGAGCGTCTCCTCGACGGTGACGCCCTCATCGACCTCGTCGTCGAGGTCCAGCTTCCCCGCGTCAACGGCCTCGAGAACGATACGGGCGGTAAGGAGCTTCGTCACCGACATCCAGGGGTAGATCGATTGCGTATTGCCCCCGGCGCGCGTCGACCCGTCTGCGTCGACGATGGCGAGGGCGACGGGGAAGTCGAAAGCACGCAGTGCCTCGGCGACCGCGGCGGGAAGGGGACCGGCCTCCACGAGGGGCTACTTCTTCGCCGGGGCTGCCTGCATCGCGCCCGCCGCCATGACTGCCGTGAGGGCGGCGACGGCCTCCGCGGGGACAATGCCGAGATCAGAGAGCGTCTTGTATTCGTCGGCATCGAGAACCCCGTTGACGACCATGCGCCCGAGAAACTCGATAGAAAAGCCCTTGTGCTCCTGGGCGTAAGCGAGGTCTTCGGAGGTGAGAATGCCCGAACGCACGATTTTGTCGATGATCTCGGCAGGGACCTCGTCGAGACCGTAACGCTCGAGGTTGCCACCCTCGAGGCTGAGTAGGCCCTCGTCGAACATGTCCGTCAAAGACTTGCCGGTCGTCTTCTGGACGATGGCGATCGCCTCGGGCGAAGCAAAGGGCGAGTCCAACAGGGTTTCTAACACGCCGTCCCTGTCGAAATTGAGCGAGGTGAGGACCGTTTGGGTGAGAACAGCTTTGACCGGAACGTCGGCGTCGTTGTAGAGCCACTGAATCTGTAGCCCATACCACTGGGCAAGAAGCTGATAGGCGAGCTCGCGGGGCGCGGCCGTGGCCACGAGCATCCCGTCGGTTTCGAGCTGGGCAAAGGCCTGGGTCAAGATGTCTTGGAGGCCTGCAAAGCGTTCCTGGAAGTGATCGTGCGCCGGGTGGACCTCGGCGGACGCCTCGACGGCGAGCATGCACTCCATCTCGACGATGGTGTGGGACTCGCCAAGTTGGGTAGCCAATTCGATAAAGGTCTGGAAAACGTGGAAGGGGGCCATATCGCGCATGGCCTCGACCTTGAAGTTCGACCGTTCTTCGTAGCGCTCAATGACGGCCATGAGGAGCGCGTCTTTTGAGGGGAAGTGGTAGATGACGCCGGGGTGAGAAATACCGACGCGGCGCGCGACGTCACGCATCGACAGGCCGTGGTAGCCCACCTCGGCGATCATGTCGACCGTCGCATCAAGTATCGCCTCTCGGCGAGCCACGCCTCCCGCGTACGGTCCACGTTCCCCTGTACGCTTCGAATCGGCCATGTCCCCCCCCTTCAGCAAGGCACCGCCTCGAGCAGCCCCGAAAACATGATATACCCCACACGCCACCATTCCCAACCCGACGATAGAGAGCGAGGTCGGACCCGGCGTGCCCACTTAGCGGAACACGCGGGGCCCGACCTCAAGCTTACCGCCCTCTCACCACCTCGCAACATATTAACCAGCTGTGAGGTTTAGCGCGTGGTCTAGACGGGTCTATTCAGTTGCCTGACCAGCCCTACCGAACGGTAAGTTGGAACCTCTCTCCGGGCGCGACATCCTCACGAACAACGCGTACGCGCTGGCCTTCGGCGATCTCGCCGGCCAGGAGCTTGAGGGCCAGCTGATCGCCGATGTGCGTCTGAATGAGCCTCTTGAGCGGTCGCGCACCGTAGGCCGGATCGTAGCCCGCCTTGACGAGCCAGCGCCGCGCCGAGGCATCGACATCGAGCTCCAGTCGCCTGTGCGCCAGGCGCTGCGCCAGCCGCTCGACCTGCAGATCGACGATGCGCGACAATTCCGATTCGCTGAGCGGATCGAAGACAACAATCTCGTCGAGGCGGTTGAGGAATTCCGGTTTGAAAGAACGCCTCACGGCAGCCATGACTGCCTCGTGTTGCGCGGCCTTATCCTCTTGGGCGTCAAGCAAAAGCCCAGAACCAATGTTCGACGTCATAATGACAATCGTGTTTCTGAAATCGACGGTCCTCCCCTGGCCATCGGTGAGTCGCCCCTCATCGAAAACCTGCAAGAAAACATTGAAAATATCGGGGTGAGCCTTTTCGACCTCATCGAGAAGCACGACGCTGTAGGGGCGCCTACGCACCGCCTCGGTGAGCTGGCCGCCCTCGTCGTAGCCGACGTATCCCGGGGGCGCACCGATAAGTCGCGAAACCGCGTGAGCATCGTGGTACTCCGACATATCGATACGCACCATCGCCCGTGCATCGTCGAAGAGGAACTCAGCGAGCGAACGCGCCAGCTCCGTCTTGCCCACGCCCGTGGGGCCGAGGAAGAGGAAGGAACCAGTGGGTCGATCGGGATCGGCGATCCCGGCACGCGAGCGGCGCACGGCGTTGGCCACGGCCTCAACGGCCCGAGTTTGCCCGATGAGGCGGCGGCCAATGTGGTCTTCCATGGCGACGAGCTTTTCCTGCTCGCCCGCCAGCATCTTGCCGGTGGGGATACCCGTCCACGACTCGACGACCTCTGCGATCTCTCGGGCACCCACGCGCTCGGGAACCATGAGATCGGCCGATGCTTCGCTGCGGGACTCCCCCTCCTCCGCCTCGGCAATCTCGCGAAGGATAACCGGAATCTCGCCGTTTTGTAGTCTCCCGGCCCGTTCCCACTCCCCGGCGCGCATGGCTACGTCGAGCTCGGTGTTGAGCTCGTCAAGCTTCGCACGCAGATCGCCGACACGGTTGCGCCCGGCCTTCTCGGCCTCCCACCTGGCCGCGAGCGCGTCGTAGTTCTCCTGCAGATCGGCAATGTCGCCGCGCAGCTTGGTGAGGCGCTCGGCGTCGGCCTCGTCGGTGGACGAGTCCGCCAGGTAGGCCTCCTCCATCTTGAGACGATCGAGCGCACGTCTCGTCTTATCGATCTCTTCGGGCGAGGAGTCGAGCTCCATGCGCAGCCGCGAGGCTGCTTCGTCGACGAGGTCGATCGCCTTGTCGGGCAGGTTGCGGTCGGTGATGTAGCGGTCGGACAGCGTCGCGGCTGCAACGAGGGCGCCGTCGGAGATCGTCACCTTGTGGTGGGCCTCGTACTTTGGGGCGATACCACGCAAGATGGCGACCGTATCATCGACGCTGGGTTCGCCGACATAGACCTGCTGGAAGCGGCGTTCGAGCGCTGGATCCTTTTCGATCGACTCGCGGTATTCGTCGAGGGTCGTCGCACCTACGAGCCGCAGTTCCCCGCGCGCGAGCATGGGCTTGAGCATATTCGAGGCGTCCATCGACCCCTCGGCTCCGCCCGCGCCCACGACGGTGTGAAGCTCGTCAATAAACGTGATGACCTGCCCGTTAGAGGCGACGATCTCGTCAAGAACGGCTTTGAGTCGCTCTTCGAAGTCGCCGCGATACTTGGCACCGGCGACCATGCCCGCGAGATCGAGGGCAAGCAGGGTCTTGCCGCGTAGCGACTCGGGGACGTCCCCGGCGACGATACGCTGGGCGAGCCCCTCAACGACGGCGGTTTTGCCGACGCCCGCTTCGCCAATGAGCACGGGGTTGTTCTTCGTACGCCGTGAAAGCACCTGGACGACGCGGCGAATCTCCTCGTCGCGGCCGATGACGGGATCGAGCTTGCCTTCACGGGCGACGGCCGTGAGGTCGCGTGCGTACTTGGCGAGGGCTTCGAATTGGTTTTCGGGATTGGGCGTGTCCACGCTCTTGCCTCCGCGAATCTTAGGCAGCGCGCGGGCGAGTTCCTCGCCGCTCGCGCCGTGGGCGCGCAAGATCTCGCCGGCGACGGTATCGGAGTCGGCGAGAGCAAGGAGAAGGACGTCGACGGAGATGTAGGCGTCGCCCCATTCTTCGGCGCGTTCATTCGCACGGGTAATGACGCGCGCGAGGCCCGGGTCAAGCTCGGGCGTCGTCTGTGTTGGCGAGCTTGCTTGCGGCAAAGCGACGAGCTTGGCGCGCACCTGGGCGCCAATGTCCTTTCGCGAGGCGCCGGCTGCCTCGAGCAGCGACACGGCGAGACCGTCGTCGTGTTCGAGAAGCGAGTGGAGTAGGTGAAGGGCGTCAACGCGGGGGTTCCCAGCCGCGCGGGCGGCACTGGCCGCCGCTCCGAGCGCCTCGTTGGCGCGCATGGTGAATTGTTGTGCCATGGTGTGGCCTCCTTAGGTCGTAGCTACAAGGAACAACCCCGCTCACCTTGAGTCTATTCCACTCAACTTTGACATGTGTTCCAGATAACACGATGACCCCGTCGTGAGACGGGGTCGTCGCGACCGTGTACGGCCTACTTCTCCATACGCTCGGCGATCGAGCGCAGATAACGGGTCTGCTGGATGAGCGCGATAAGCGCTTCGAGACAGACGCGCACAACGAGCGTCGCCCCAATGAACAGGGCCACCGACAGTGCCAATCCGAAGAGAATCGCGAGACCGCTGGGTCCCCCGCCGCCCATGTAGGACGCTGCCGCCGAAGCTGAGGCGATGGTCGTGAATACGCCCATCGCCATCAACGCGTTGAGGACGAGCACGCACACGTAGACGACCTTCGCCCAGCGCAGCGAGACGTAACGCTCGAACGAGAAGTCAAACAGCGCCCCAAAGAACCCGTCGTCCTTGCCGGACGGGGTCCGCTCAGGCTGGGGCGCTCGGGCCGGGGGTGGGGTCGATGCGGGCGTCGACGGCGGCACCGAGGGCGCGTAGGGTCCCGGGGCGGCGGGCTGGGGCGCGACAGAAGAGGGAGTGGCTTGCGGCAGCGGCGGCTGGGACGCGCGCGAGCGCACCGCATCGACCTCGGGCCCGTCCACGCCCTCGAAGCGAGGATAGGCCGGCGGCGTCGGGTAAGTCGGGTAGGCTCGCGTCGATGCAGCGTGCGCGCCCTGGGAAGGCATGGGGGTGGTCAGATCATCGGGTCGATCGGTCATGACGTCGTCGCTTTCTCCAAAAGAATCGAGGGCTGACAGGCCTAGCCTATAGTCCACCCCCGCACCGGTGCGATGCGGGGGTGGTTGGGCAAGGTGCGGCCTACATGCGGTAGGACGACATCATCGCGCGACGCTGCTTGTTGCGCTTGACGAGCCAGATGATGCCACCGACGAGCATGGCGAGACCCACGAGGAAGGTGATGCCACCGGCGATGAGAGCCGAGCTCCCCATGGCGCCTACGCTCATGCTCATTACCTGCATGGACGTGGCGGGCGAGCCGTCCGCGCGCGTGCAGGCGACCGTGTAGGCACCCTTCTCCTCCACGACGTAGGAGTGGCTAGTGATCCCCGATTGCTCCTGGTTCCCCGCCACCTTCACCTGAGCGCCGTCAGCGCCCGTGACCTCGCACGTCGCGTCCTGCTCAGATTCGTCCGACAGCAGGATAACGATGACATCGTTGGCCTCGGCATCGATCGTCTTGGGATTCTCGCCCGTAGCCGTCCCCTTCGCCTGCTGCTCGATCTGATCGAAATCCATGCCGCCGACGAAGGACCCGACGCCGGCGACGAGACCGACGATAGGCGCCAGCAGGAAAGCGATGATCGCGCCGAGGACGATGAGGGTGATCGGCAGCCCGCGGCCCGGCAGCTTGCCAGGCTCGTGCGGGGCCGGCCCGCCAACCTGCGGCGTCGAACCGCGATAGGGATCGTAGTGGGCCTCGGGACCACCGGGCTGGTAGGGCGCGCCGGTGGTTACCGGTTCGGCGTGCTCGCCGGGGGCCCGGCGGGCGCCGTAGGCCGGCATGTCGTTGTCGCTCATGATGTCCTCCTCGGATCTAGAGTGAAAATATGGCCGGTTAGGCGAGCGGATCGCGCCCGCGCTTAACGTCAAGAACAATGATGTTGCTGGCGCGATCGATCGCGTGACGCTCGTTTTCGTCTCGCGTGGCGAAGACGATGATGAGCCACGGGATATAGAAGAAGAACCCCGCCAAACCGGATAGCAGCTGTTTGCCCACGGCCCGCCCCCCGGGCACCGACGGCTCGGAGAAGGCGACCGTACGCACCCCCACCAGCCGCGACCCCGGCCACCATCCGGTCGCGGCGTTGATAGCGAGGAAGACGAGGGACACGACGCCCCCGACGAGGTACGCCTCCAGTGATGCTGTCTCTCCGAAGGCCGCTGATTCCTCCAGGGGTATGCCAAACAGCGCGGCCACGCCGAGCGCAACTCCGGTCACGAACCCCATGATCATGCTGTCGAGGAGACGAGCTCCCACCCTCTTGCCCAGCGAAACCGGGACGCACCCGTTGAGATGCTCCGGGCCGATCACCTGAGGGCCGAAGCCGCCCGCCGCGTAGGCGCCATACCCGTGGGGCATGTAGGCCGCTGCAACGTCGGGAGTAGGCTGCGCGCGCGGATAGTCATGCTGGTAGGGATCGGAGGGCGTAGGCGCCGCTGGATAGTGTCGTTCCGATGGCGACAATAGGGGCTCCTTCTTTAGGGGCGATACCGACTCATCCTTGCGGTAAGTACAGCCTCACCGTATCACATCTCATTCTCATAAAATCGGTCCTGCCCCCACACCACGAGGGCATCCGAGGTACGCCGATAGCGCACGAGCGCACCCCCCGGCCGCGCCTTCGCCGGCCTTCTGCCCCGCTCGTAGGACGTGACATCTCCCGAAGGATCCGCGGCAAACACGCGATTACGCATACTCGCCAAATGGTCGAGCACCCGACGCAGGCCGCGAAGCTCCCTCTCGGCGCGCTCAAGGCGGCGCTCGAGCTCCATGATCCTCGAGATCCCGGCAAGATTAATGCCCTCCTCGTGGGACAGGCGCTGAATCTCGCGCAGACGCCTGACGTCATTGGCGCTATAGCGCCGCCCCCGTCCAGACGTGCGCGAGGGGACGACGAGACCCAGGCGGTCGTATTGGCGCAGAGTCTGCGGATGCATGCCCGCGAGCTTCGCCGCCGCCGAGATGACGTAACGCGGCTCGTCGGCCTCGTCGAGCTCGACGGGGGGAGCGACCTGGGCGACGATCTCGTCGACAACCCAGGTCGCCAGACCCACCCCGTGGAGAAGGCGCCGCAAACTGGCGGCCTTGCTCACCGTCACCACCTCGCCTGATCGACCCACTCGGCGCGCACGTCGCCCCCGGCTGCCGCATCGAAATCACGGGCCGCCTGCTTGAGCGCCCGATCCGGGTTCGCGGGCACGGCGATCTTGACCCTGACAAACAGGTCTCCCGCTCGCCGGCGGCCCTTCGTCTTCACGCCCTTGCCGCGCACGCGCAGCATCGCTCCCGAGGAGGTGCCTGCGGGAATCTTGATCCGCGTGGTCGTCCCGTCCGGAAGCGGAACCTCGACGGTCGCCCCCGCGACGGCCTCACCCACACTGATGGGCATGTCGACGAGGAGATCGGTGCCGTCGCGAAGCGAAAACACCGGGTGCGGCTTGATCGTCACCGTCAAGAGGAGATCGCCGGGCTCGCCGCCGGGCACCTGCCTGCCCTTGCCCTTGAGCCGCAGCTTTTGGCCGTCGCGCACCCCAGCGGGCAGGCGCACAGTCATCTCTCGCCCCTCGACTGTCAAACGCAGCTGGGCACCCTCGAGCGCCTGCCGCAGCGTCAACTGCGTGGAAGAAGCGAGATCGTCGCCGCGCCTGGGCCGAGCCCCCGGCGAAAACCCGCCAAAGGGCGAACCGCCCGCGTTGCCCATCCCGAACAGGCCGGACAATACGTCGTCGAAGCCTCCCCCGCCCTGGCCGAAACGCACCCGGGCGTTACCGAAGCCGCCCGCCCCGCGACCGGTTGCGCCGCCAAACATAGAGGCGAACACGTCGTCGAAGCTTCCGGATGCCCCCGCGCCGCCGCCGGGGCCCGCGCTGAAACGGGCACCACCGCCCGCCATCGCTCGCAAAGCGTCGTACTGGCGGCGCTTCTCGGCATCGGAGAGCACCCCGTAGGCCTCCCCGATCTCCTTGAACTTCTCCTCCGCCGCCTTGTCGCCGGGGTTTTGGTCCGGGTGATAGGTGCGAGCGAGCTTGCGATAGGCCTTCTTGATCTCGCTCGCGTCGGCGTCTTTCGCCACGCCCAAGACCTTGTAGAAGTCCTTCGTCATCCAGTCTTGACTGGCCACGTTAGCTCACCGTCCTTTCCTCACTCGGGGTTGTGAACCATAACCTTCGCCGGCCGCAGCACCCGCTCGCCCATGAGATATCCGGGCTGGAGCACCTGGGCGACAGTCGGGACCTCGACGTCGGCCGAAGCCTCCGCCATGAGGGCGTCATGACGCTCCGGATCGAAGTCCTCACCATTCTCGCCGAACCGCGCGAGCCCAAAGCCGTTACCCAGCGCCGTCTCGAGCTTCGTTGCGATCGCCGCGAATGGCCCGTCGAGCTGGTCGGCCGCCCGGGCAGCGGCGATGTCGTCGAGCACCGAGATGAGAGCCTCGACAACCCGGCGCTCGCCGTCGCTGCGGTGAGCGCCGGCCTGGGTCTTTGCCCGGCGCACGTAGTTGGAATATTCCTTGTCGAGGTTGAACAGGTCGGCGCGGGCCCGCTTGAGCTCCTCGTCGAGCGAGGACACTTTCGTTTCGAGCTCGAGGATCGTCCGATCGGTCTCGGACAGCTCCGGCTCGTCCTCGCTCGCCTGAACGTCGTCGGGAGAATCAGCCTGCGAGACCTCGCCCTCGACGGGCTCGGCCTGCCCGGCCTCCTCCTGGACGTCCTGCTGATCGGGCGCTGCCGCCTCGGGGGCGGGGACGGACTCCTCCGCCCCCGCGCCCTCCGCCTGCTCGAACCCCTCTGAACTATCAGGGTTCTTCATGACGCAGCTTCCTTACTTGTTGTCCTCGTCGTCGACAACCTCGGCGTCGATGACCTCGTCTTCACCCTCGGGGGCCGTGTTCCCCGACGCGTCAGCGTTCGACTCGGCGCTGGCCGCTTCGGCCTGTGCCTGGGCATAGATCGCCTGACCGATGGCTTGCGCCTTCGTGTTGAGCGTCTCGAGGCTCGTCTTCACGGCGTTCGTGTCCTCGCCCTCGAGAGCCTTCTTCACCTCCGCGATCGCGCCCTCGACATCGGTGACGATGTCATCGGAGAGCTTGTCCTTGTTCTCCTTGATGAGCTTCTCGATACCGTAGACGGTCTGCTCGGCCTGATTGCGCACCTCGGCGTCCTCACGACGCTTCTTGTCTTCTTCCGCGTGGGCCTCAGCTTCCTTGACCATCCGATCGATCTCTTCCTTGCCCAAGGCAGACCCGCCGGTGATCGTCATCGACTGCTCCTTGCCCGTGCCCTTGTCCTTGGCCGAGACGTGGACGATACCGTTAGCGTCGATATCGAACGTCACCTCGATCTGGGGCACGCCACGCGGCGCCGGCGCGATACCGGTGAGTTCGAAGGTACCCAGCGGTTTGTTGTCGCGGGCGAAATCGCGCTCGCCCTGGTAGACCTGGATAAGCACGCTCGGCTGGTTATCGTCGGCGGTGGAGAAGATCTCCGAGTGCTTCGTCGGGATGGCCGTGTTGCGCTCGATGAGCTTCGTCATGAACCCGCCCTTGGTTTCGATACCCAAGGACAAAGGAGTGACGTCGATGAGCAGCACATCGGTGCGATCCCCCTGGAGGACCCCACCCTGAAGGGCGGCGCCTACGGCGACGACCTCGTCGGGGTTAACGCCCTTGTTCGGGTTGCGCCCATTCGTCAGCTCCTTGACGACCTCCGCCACGGCGGGCATACGGGTCGAACCGCCGACGAGAACAACGTGATCGATCTCGGACACGGCGATTCCGGCGTCCTTGATGACGGCGTTGAAGGGAACCTTCGTGCGCTCGAGCAGATCTGAGGTCATGTCCTCGAAGTGGGCGCGCGTAAGCGTCTCGTCGAGGTGGACGGGCTCACCCGCGGGTGTCATCGCAAGGAACTGCTGCGAGATCTGAGTCGACGTCGCACTCGAGAGCTCCTTCTTCGCCTGTTCCGCGGCCTCGCGCAGACGCTGGAGTGCGACCTTGTTGCCGGCCAGGTCGACACCCGAGGTCTCCTTCACCTTCGACACGAGCCAGTCGAGGATCCGCTGGTCCCAGTCGTCACCACCAAGGTTGTTGTCGCCATTGGTCGCGCGAACCTGAATAGTCGAGAACCCGTCGGCGTCCTTACCGACCTCGAGGAGGGACACGTCGAATGTGCCGCCACCGAGGTCGAAGACGAGGATGAGCTCGTCCTCCTTGCCCTTCTCCAGCCCGTAGGCGAGGGCAGCCGCCGTGGGCTCGTTAACGATACGCAACACGTTGAGGCCGGCGATCTTGCCAGCATCCTTTGTGGCCTGACGCTGGGCATCGTTGAAGTAGGCGGGGACGGTGATGACGGCGTCGGTGACGTCCTCGCCGAGGTAGGCCTCGGCGTCGCGCTTGAGCTTGCCGAGGATGAATGCCGAAATCTGCTGGGCATTGTAGGTCTTGTCGTCGATCGAAATCGACCAGTCGGTGCCCATGTGGCGCTTGACCGAGCTGATCGTACGGTCGACGTTCGTGACGGCCTGTCGCTTGGCGATCTCGCCGACGAGAACCTCGCCGGACTTAGCGAAGGCGACGACCGAGGGGGTCGTGCGCTGACCTTCAGCGTTGGCGATCACTGTGGGTTCGGAACCCTCCATGACCGCGAGGGCGGAGTTCGTCGTGCCGAGGTCAATGCCAACTGCGCGTCCCATATGTCTGTCTCCTTGTTCCGGGTGCATCCCGCACCCCTTGAGTCTGTTCGGCTCAAGTCTAAGCGACGCGCCCGCGCCCCTCAAACCCGAACCTCAAATCTTGAGTACAACAGACTCAACTTTGGAGAGAAGACACTTATTCCGCCTCTTCGTGTGACGCTCGCCACGCGGGGTGGAGTGGGGTCTCCTCCCCGCGCGGCTCGGTCTTAGCTATCCTCGCCGGGCGCGCACCACACCGTCGTCTCGGCAGCAACCACGTCGGGCCTCATCTCACGCGACGCCAGATGGGCACGCCCCAGGGCCCGCGCCACCTCCTCGCCAAGCTCGCTCACCGGCACGTCAACGGCGGAAAAGTTCGTCACGCTCACCCAGCCACCCGGGCGGGCGAAGGCGAGGACGTCGTCGCATCCGGTCTCGATCCAGCGAAGCTCCTCCGCACCCTGCCAGGCCCGGCGCGCACTCAAGGCCCGGCGGTAGAGGGTGAGGGTCGAATCCTCCTCGGCCTCCTCGCGTTCTACGGAGAAGTCGGCAAACCACTCCGGCTGGGGCAGGTGGGCCGGCGCCTCGCCGAATCCGAGCGAGACCCCCTCGCTCTTCCAGGGCAAGGGCACGCGGCACCCGTCACGGCCGTAGTCGACGCCTTCGGAGCGGAAGAACGTCGGATCCTGGCGCTCGTCGGCGTCAATCTCGCACACCTCGTGGAGGCCGAGCTCCTCGCCCTCGTAAAGGTAGGCGCACCCGGGCAGAGCGAGCAGGAGAAGGCTCGCAGCGCGGGCCCTCCTCAGGCCGCGTTCCCGATCCAATTGAGGCTCGCTGCCTCGCGACTTCACCCACTCGGCCCCAGGGTTGACGATGTAGCCACCGCGGTCATCGCTGACCGCGTCGGGAAGACCATAGCGCGTGGCATGGCGGATGACGTCGTGGTTCGACAGCACCCACGTGCTGCTGGATCCCGATCGTGTGGCGAGGGTGAGATTGTGATCGATGATGCGTCTAAACGCCCCCGCATCGAAATTCGCACGCAACAGGTCAAAATTGAACGCCTGGCCGAGCGAGCCCTCGTTGGCGTATCGCGGGACTCTCTCCGATTCAACCCAGGCCTCGGCCACGGCGACGCGCGGCGGATCGTACTCGTTAAACACCTTCCGCCATTCGGCATAGACCTCCTGCACCTCGTCGCGATCCCAAATCGGGTGGGTGCCGTCCCACGGCATCGCCTCGAGTTCCTCCCACGACGGCAGGGGCTCGGAGAGGTCTTTCGTGAGGGAGTGGGCAACATCGACGCGATACCCGTCGACGCCCCGGTCGGCCCAAAAACGCAAGGTGCGCAGGAAATCCTCGCGGACTTCGGGATTGGCCCAATTGAGATCGGGCTGCTCAGGGGCGAACGTGTGGAGATACCACTGCCCGTCCTCCACGCGTTCCCACTGGCTTCCGCCGAACATGGCACGCCAATCGGTGGGCGGTTCGCTGCCGTTTGGGCCACGACCATCACGGAAGATGTAGCGTTCGCGCTCGGGCGAACCCGGCCCGGCAGCGAGCGCGGCACGGAACCACTCGTGGTGGCGCGACGTGTGATTGGGAACGATGTCGACGATGACGCGGATGCCGCGCTCATGGAGCGCACTCGTCATCTCGTCGAAGTCGGCGAGCGTGCCCAGTCGAGGATCGACATTGCGATAATCCGCGACGTCATAACCGCCATCGGCGAGCTCGGAGGGGTAGAAGGGCGAGAGCCACACGGCGTCGATTCCCAGGTCGGCCAGATAGTCCGCCCGCGAGGTCACGCCGGCGAGGTCGCCAAGGCCGTCCCCGTTGGCATCGGCGAAGGACCTGGGATAGATCTGGTAAACGACGGCCTGGCGCCACCAGTTCGGGTCGGATGTCAAGCTCACAATCAGCTCCTTTACTTTGAGGCGTTCGTTACTAAAGGCTAGCTAGCCTTTGACAGCTCCTTGGGTCACGGAGGACATGACCCAACGTTGAGAAAAGACGTAGACGACGATGGCCGGCGCCATTGCCATCATGTAGGAGGCAAAAGCCACGTGGTAGTTGTTAGAAAACTGCGTCTGGAAGATCTTTTGGATGACGGGCAGCGTTTGCAGCTGCGGGTCGGCGATGATGAGCGAGGGCATCATGAAGTCGTTCCAGGAGGCGAGGAAGGCGAAGATGCCGACCGTGGCGCTCATGGGGGCAAGGAGAGGGAAGATGAGCGTGAAGAACGTCCGCACGGGACCTGCCCCGTCCACCTTGGCCGCCTCCTCCAGCTCGCGCGGCAGCGACCGCAGGTAGGCGACAAAGAGCATGACAGAAAACGACAGTTGAAACACGATGTGCAACACTGCCACCCCGAAGGGATTGTCGAGCCCGAGGCGACCCGTCAATTGGATCTGCGGCAAGGCGAGTACCGGGAACGGGATGAAGAGGCTGGCCAGCAGGTAGAAAAACGCCCACCTGTAGGCGCGTCGATGCCAGTTGCGAGAGATCGCGTAGGCGGCCATGGCGGCCAGCAAGATCGTGCCGACCACCGCAGCTGCGCTGATGAGCGCCGAGATCGCGAAGGCACGCGGGAAATGGGTGAGCTGCCACGCCTCGGTGATACCGATGAGAGACGGCGGCGCGGGCAGGGAGAAGGCGCGGCCGTCGACGGCTTGCTCGGGGGTCTTGAGCGCCATCGCCACAGTCACGTAGAGCGGCAGGATGACGGTGAGGGTGCCTGCGGCTAGGAGGAGGGTACGACCCCACATCGGGCCGCGTCTGCTTGTCGTGGCCGTCATGCCAGGGCCGCCTTTCCGCGTGTGAGTCGCAACTGCAGGATGGACAAAACGATGACAAAGACGAAGAAGAGCGTCGCATTCGCCATCTGGTAGGCGTAGTCGCCGTTGGTGAACCCGTCGATGATCGTCATTGCCACCGAGCGTGTCGCCGTGCCGGGACCGCCGTTCGTCAAGCCGACGATGATGTCGTAGGCATTGAGGAAGTTCTTCAACCCGAGCACGACGTTAATGAGGACGTAGCCGGCGACAAGGGGGAGGGTGATCGTGCGGAACTGGGCCCACGCCCCGGCGCCGTCGATACGCGCGGCCTCGTACACGTCCTCGGGCACCGATAGCAGCCCCGCGATGTAGATGAGGAGAGTGCCCGGGATAGCCTGCCACGCTGTCACGATGACGATGCCGATCCATGCGAGCGAGGGGTTGGCGAGAATCGACTCGCTCAGCCAGCCGATGCCCAGCGCCCGACCGAGGGCGGGAAGCGACTGAGAGAACAAGAAGTTGAAAACGTAGGCGATGATGATCGAAGAAACCACCATGGGCACGACGTAGATCGTCCTCAGCACGACGACGCCGCGGATCTTCGATGTCAGCCCGAGCGCCAGGGCCAGCGCACACACGTTAACGACGATGACGGTGCACGCGGCAAACCCAATGGTAAATAGGTAGGTTTCGCGGATGGCGGGGTCGCTAAACATCATCTTGTAGTTGGCCAATCCGACCCACTCCCAGGTACCGAAGCCCACGGAGTTGGTGGCGGACATGACGATGCCCCACACAGCCGGGATGGTGATGAGGATGGTGAACAAGATGAGCGAGGGAAGCAGGAAGGCGGCGTCTACCCACCGCGTGCGATTCCTCGTAGTCATCGGTGCTCCTCCTTCGTGTGTCCTTGCCGCTTGGCCAGCCGCGCCCAGTCGGCGTCGAGAGTGGCCAGTGCGGTCCGCGGATCCGCGCCCAGCGCGATCCCTTGAATGTAGTTGTGTGAGGGAATTGTCAAGGGGATGAGCTGCGAGGCCCCCGGATAGTAGGCCCCGGCGTCGTAATAGCCCTGGAGCTCGCCGATGCGCGGGTCCGAGGTAGGGGCCGAATCGACCATGGGACCAAATCCCAGCTGTTCGTTGTTGTAACGGTTGATGATGTCGGGGGAGCAGATGTAGTCGAGGAAGGCCCGCGCCTCGGCCTTATGGGGAGAATCGAGGGGGATCCAGGCGGCAAGGTCGATGTTGACGCGGATCTTGAGGTCGGCGGGGTTTTCGGTGACCGGCAGCGGGAAGATCCCCACGTCGAGGTCGGGGGCGGACTTCGCGATTTCCCCCAGGGCCCAAGGGCCTTGGAAGTACATGGCGGCCTTGCCCTGGGCGAAGGCGAGATTGCCGTCGCCATAGCCGAGCGAGGCGGCGTCGGAATTGATCCATGAGGATGCAATCTGGCGCATCTTGTCCACTGGCTCGGCCAGAGTGGTCGAGAAGGAGACGGGCGAGGTGGGGGTCACGGCGGCACCCTCGGCGCGCAGGTGCTCGTAGAAGTCGGCGACGTCGATGGTTCCCCCGACCGTGTAGTCGAACATGCCCTGCGCCACTGTCCACGGTTCCTTGAGCGTTGCGGCGATCGGAGTGATCCCGCGAGCGCGCAACGTCTCGCAAAGGGTGGTGAATTCGCTCCACGTTTGGGGCACGCTCAGCCCTTCGCGGGCGAAGAGCTCCTTGTTGTAGATCACTCCGGCGGCCATGACCGAGTAGGGAACGACGGATGTTCGGCCCGGATAGTCGGCGTTGAGGCGAGCCAGTTCGACGATGTCCTTGCGCACGCGCGCAGCCGCCGCCGTGTCCGACAGATCCGATAGGGCGCCGCGGTCGAGGAAGCGCGCCATTTCCTGGTTGTAGTTGAGCAACACGAGGTCGGGCGGGGAATGGCGTACAAACCCGGCCTGAAGGTTGGCGGAGGTGTCGAGAATGACGCGCTCGCCGTTGTGGTGGGCGTTGTAGTCGGCGACAACCTCACGGAAGAAGGGGATGGCCTCGGGTTTTGAGAGGTGGAAGCGCACAGTGGCTGCCTCGTTGGAGCCACATCCCGCGACCGCGCTCGCGCACGCGAGCGCCGCCATGGTGGCGGCGAGAAAACGCCGGAGTCGAGAAGGCACGTCGATGTCCTTTCCTTGTCGATGAGACTTAATCAGTCTAATAGATTTAGTCGTCGAATCAAGGGTGGATAGAATGATGGTCGTCACGAAAGGAGTCACCGTGCTCGCGTCTCGCGTCCGCCCCACAGCTGCTCTACCCGCATCGGCCGCCGCCGTGCTCGACGCCTGTTGGGATGTGCCGGCCGCCACGGCACACCTCGTCATGGAGGCGACCGGCCTCACGCGTTCGACCGCACTCGATGCACTCACCCGCCTCGCCGAGACGGGCCTGGTCACCGAGATCGAAAACGCGCGAGCTACCAGCGGCTACCACAAGGGCCGCCCCTCTCGGCGCTGGCGGCTCAACGCCGCCGCCGGCTACGTCATCGGCATCGACGCGGGCATGACCCACATCCGCGCCCAGCTCGCCGATCTGGGTGGCGCGATTCTCGGCGATCTCACCCGCCACCTCGAACCTCCCGCCACGACGAGCGAGCGCATTTCCCACCTCGGCAAGGCCATCGAAGATCTTCAGGCACGCGCCGGTCTTGCCGGCACGCGCGCGTGGGTGATCTGTGTGGGAGTCCCCGCCCCCGTCGACCGCGTCGGCGTCTCCCCCACCGGCATCAACGAATTTTGGGACCTCATGAACCCCGGACTCACCCGGGCCCTGGCGCACTACGCGCCGATTATTGCCGTTGACAACGACGCCGTCTTAGCCGCCCACGCCGAAGGCACCGTCGGGGCGGCGCGCGAGGCCGCGTCCTACGTCTCGCTTCTGGCCAGCGACCGCCTCGGATGCGGCGTCGTCATCGATGGCACGCTCGTGCGCGGCAGCCTCGGTGGCGTCGGCGAACTCCACGTCCTCACACACGTTGCGGAAATCATGGGGACCGACGGGATCCGCCCACGCCTCCTCGAGCGGGCCCGCACCTACGCCAGGCGCGCCGCATCCGGGTCAACCCCCGAGCAGATCCTCGCCGACGACGTCCACCCCTGGGCCCGTCGGGCGCGCACGGCCGTCGCCCGAGAGATCGCCCACGTGCTCGCCATGTGCACCCTCTACGGCCCCGAACTGATCATCGTTGGCGGGGCGGTGGCCCCGCACGCAACCCACCTCGTCGACGAGGCGAGCGACCTCCTTCCCTCCCTCATCCACGCCCCCACCCCGCGTGTCGTCACGTCAAGACTCGGCGGCGACATCGTGGTCACGGGGGCGCTGGCGTCCGCCCTGGCCCAGGCTCGCCTGCGAGCCCTCGAACTCGCAACGCTCCCCCAGCCCAGCCGGAGTGAGCACGGCGCCCCAGGCGATCCCCAATCCCCCACCCCCACGCCAAAGCGCGGATAAGCTCGGAATATCCGCAAGGACATCACGAGGGAGAGAAGTCCACCATGATCGATCCGCGTCGCGCAAGGCAGTGCGCCATCTGGGGAAGCATGCCCCTCATTCTGCTCGTCCTCGCCTACGCAAGCATGTTCGTGTTCGCCTGGATGAACGTCCCGCCGTCCCTCATCCTCAGCGCGCCTATCCTCGTCTTCTTTCTTGGAGGCTCCCTCACCGCCGTCGTCTCCACCGTCTACGCCTGGCGCTCTCGCCTGCCGCTGGCCATGCGGATCATTCACACGCTCGCGTGCGTTTTTCTGCTCGCCACGACGCTGGGATCGTGGGTGTTCCCCCCGCTCGTCGCCCTCGTGACCGCGCCCGAGAACAGCGCCGAACTAGCCCAGCTCAACCTCGGTATCGCGCTCATGTCCGTCCCCGCCGCCCTCGTACTCGCACTCACCTCGGCAATCATCTGGGTCCTCGCCCGTCGGGCGGCGCGGAGCGTACAAGCCCACGAGCAGGGCCCACAAGCTCGCGACTAGTCGGCACCGGCCGCAAACTGGGCCTCGTAGAGACGCGCGTAGGCGCCCCGAGCCGCCAGGAGCTCCTCGTGGGTGCCCGACTCGACGACGTCGCCGTTTTCCATAACGACGATGCGATCGGCGTCGCGGATGGTCGACAGCCTGTGGGCGATGACGAAGCTCGTGCGCCCCTGCCGCAGCGTCGCCATCGCCTCTTGCACGAGACGCTCCGTGCGAGTATCCACACTCGAGGTGGCCTCGTCGAGGATGAGGATCTGCGGGTCGGCGAGGAAGGCCCGCGCGATCGTGACGAGCTGCTTCTGCCCGGCCGACAGGCGCCCTGCATCGTCAGCCACGACGGTGTTATACCCCTCGGGCATGCCCTCGACGAACGCCTCGACCCCACTGGCGCGCCCCGCCCGACGAATGTCGTCCTCACTGGCCCCCTCGCGCCCGTAGGCGATGTTGGCCCAGATCGTGTCGGGAAGGAGCCACGTGTCTTGCAAAACCATGCCAAAGCGCGAACGCAAGCTATCCTTCGACATCGTGGCGATATCGACACCACCGATGCGGATGCGACCGGCATCGATCTCGTAGAAACGCATGAGCAGATTGACGAGCGTCGTCTTGCCCGCGCCCGTAGGTCCGACGATGGCAACCATCTGGCCCGGGGCGACATCGAGACTGAAATCCGTGATGACAGGCGATCCCGGTTCGTAGCCAAAGCTCACGTGCTCTATCGACACCGACGCCCCACGAGGCTCCTCACCGCTGTCGACCTCATCATCCATCTCGACGGCAGCCAGGAGATCGAAAATCCTCTCCGCACTCGCCGCGCCCGATTGGGCGAGATTGGCGATACTCGCCAGCGTCGACAACGGCTGGGTGAACTGACGCGAATATTGAATGAACGCCTGGACAGACCCCAAAGAAAGCCGGCCTGTGAGGACGAGGTAGGCCCCCGCCACCGCCACGATGACGTAGGACAGATTGGACAGGGCGTTCATGGCGGGTTGCATGAGCCCGGAGAAGAACTGGGCCTTAAAGCTCGCCTCGTAAAGCTCCTCGTTGTCGCGATCGAACTGGCGGTCGAAGCGTGCGTCGAGACCGTAGAGCAGAGCAACCTCCTGGCCCGTGAAGGCCTCCTCTACCGTTGCCGTCAGCTCACCCGTGGCACGCCACTGCTTGCCAAAATGCGGCTTGGCGCGACGCATGAGAATCGCGGCGGCCACACCCGTCACCGGCACGATGGCGAGGGCTGCCAGTGAGAGCATCCACGACAGATAGATCATCATCGCGAGGATGCCCACGGTCTGCAAAACAGCCGAGAAGAACTGCGACAGAGTCTGCAAAAGCGTTTGGGTG
Source organism: Actinomycetaceae bacterium (assembly GCA_030527545.1). GTDB lineage: Bacteria > Actinomycetota > Actinomycetes > Actinomycetales > Actinomycetaceae > Nanchangia. The sequence continues at coordinate 280,783 of JAUNAP010000002.1, read as the reverse complement.
ACGTTGTCGACGTCGTTAGTCACGCGCGAAAGGAGGTCGCCACGCGCATGCCGATCGAGATAGGACAGCGGCAAACGGTCGATCTTTTCCTGGGCGGCCTTGCGCATCTCAAGCCCCGTGTTGTGTACGGCCGTGCGCACGAGAAGCCCGCCCGACCACAAACACACAGCGGCAAGGACATAAACGGCCGCAACCGCCGAAAGGACGGCGACCAGATGCTGCCAGTCGACGCCCTCACCGACCCTGCCGGTGGCATGATTCATGAGGTCGGCAAGGGTCTCGTGACCCGCCCGACGGACCACGCCAGACGCCCTCGCCATGTCCATCCCCTCCGGGGCGTAGCGGGCCGCACGGTGCGAGAGCACCCCCGCATAGATCGTGTCAGTGGCACGCCCAAGAAGCGCGGGCCCCGACACGGAGGCGGCGACTGAGACGGCGGTGAGGACCAGGGCTCCTGCGATCCGCCAGCGCTCGGGACGCAGCCAACGGACGAGCTCGCGCAGACTCGCCCGAGTATTGCGTGCGGTGGCCGTGGGGTCGACTCCGCGTCTCATGCTGCCTCCTCGGTCTGGGAGCGAACGATTTCACGGTAGGTCTCACACGAGGCGACGAGTTGGTCGTGGTTGCCGCGGCCGACGACACGTCCGTGTTCGAGGACGACGATGGTCGAGGCGTGCCTGATCGTGGCGATGCGCTGGGCGACGATAACGACCGCGGCATCGGGGCCGACGTGGTCACGCAGCCCTGAGCGCAAAGCGGCATCCGTGGCATAGTCGAGAGCGGAAAACGCATCGTCGAACACGTAAAGGTCGGCCATGCGATAGAGGGCGCGAGCGATCGCGAGGCGCTGCCTCTGCCCGCCGGAAAAATTGCTTCCGCCCGCTTCAACGCGCGTGTCGATACCTTGTGGCAGATCGCGAACAAAATCCTCGGCCTGGGCAGCCCGAAGGGCCCGCCAGACCCTTAGTGGCTCGGCGGGCTCGGAGGCGGCCACGGTCTGCGCAATGGTGCCCGAGAACAGGTAGGCGCGTTGGGGCACGTAGGCGATACGTCGGCGCAGCTCGTCGAGATCGACCTCGCGCGCATCCTCCCCATTGACACTCACCCGACCCGAGGATGGGTCGCGAAGCCGGGGTAAGAGTGAGACGAGCGTCGACTTGCCCGATCCCGTCGAACCAATGATCGCGGTCGTCTCCCCCGGCTTGAATTCGAGGTCGAGGGCTGCCAGGACAGGCTTGGCCGCGTCACCGTAACGCACCTCGGCCCCTTCGAGTCGCACACGCAGCGGCCCGTGAACATGACGCGTTCCTCCCTCCACCGTGGGCTCGTGGGCGAGGACGTCTCCGATGCGCTGCGCGCACACCTGTGCGCGGGGAATCATCGTGAAGACGAAGGATCCCATCATGACCGACATGAGGATGAGGATGAGGTAGTTGAGGAAGGCAGTCAGCGAGCCGACGTCCATCGCCCCGGCCTCGATGCGGCCCGCGCCAACCCACACGACCGCCACCTGGGAGAAGGTGACGATGAGCTGGACAACGGGGAACATGAGAGCAAAGAGAGCGCCGATCGACAAAGCGATGCCTCGCAGACGCTCGTTCGCTTCCCCGTAGCGTCGCCGCTCGGTTCCTTGGCGGCGGAAGGCGCGGATGACCCGCACACCCGCCAGCTGCGAGCGGAAGATATCCGTGAGCGCGTCGATGGCCTTTTGCTGGGCTTTGAACCGCGGCGAAAGCCGGGCCATGATGATGCCGACGCTCACCGCCAAGACGGGCACGACAACGAGGAGGAGCCCCGACAGGGGCACGTCTTCGCGCACCGCCATGACGACACCGCCGATTCCCATGAGGGGCGCCACGAGCATGATCTCGTAGATGAGGAAAACGACCATCTGGATCTGCTGGACGTCGTTTGTACACCTCGTGATGAGCGAGGGCGCCCCGAAAGCGCGCATGTCGGCCGAGGAGAAGGCCTGGACGTGACGGAACACGCGTTCACGTAGCCACTGCCCCTGCCCCATTGCGGTGCGTGCGGCGAGGAAGATCGCACCCGCCGAGCAGAGCGCCTGCACCGCCGCCACCGCCACCATGACGAAGCCGATGCGCCAGATGAGCGCCAGATTGCCGGCGGAGATGCCCTCGTCGATGATGCGAGCATTGAGGGAGGGCAGGAAAAGCGACGAGAGGGTCTGGATGAGCTGGAGGACCACGATGCCAGCTAAGGCGACGACACGCCCCCGCACATACTCACGCGTCATTGTCCACAGCACGGCGCCTCCTGATTTTCGACAATCCTCACATTTTAGCCGCTGAGTGTCTTTTCTTCCCTCGCACCGAACGGCCCCCTAGGATGGAGTCCATGAGTGTTACCCGCATCACCAAGATGTCTGACGAATTGTTGGATGCCATGGATCGCCTCATCCCCCAGTTGTCCTCGTCGGCAGCACCCCTCACGCGAGCCGACGTGGAGGCTTTCCTCGCCCAAGAGGGAGTTCACCTCTTCGCCTTCCGTACCGAGGACTCAGGCCCTATCCTCGGCATGCTCTCGCTGGCGACCTTCGTCATCCCCACCGGCAAGCGCGCCTGGGTTGAGGACGTCGTCGTCGACGAAGCCGCCCGGGGCCAAGGCGCCGGAGCAGCACTCGTCGAGGCGGCGTGCACCTTCGCGCAAGAAATCGGCGCCAAGACAATCGACCTCACCTCGCGTCCCTCGCGCGAGGCCGCTAATCGTCTCTACCGCAGGTGCGGTTTCGAACTGCGCGAAACGAACGTCTATCGGTTCGCCGGCTAGAAGGACCTATCATGGCGGTATGAGCCCGGATACTCCTTCCACCTCGTCTTTTACCGCCGATCTTGTTCGCTTCCTCGATTCTTCGCCCTCGCCGTATCACGCCGCGGCGGGGGCGAAATCTCTACTCGTCGACGCGGGGTTCACTCCCGTGGCCTGCAAGCAAACGTGGCCTCAGGACACGGGCGGCTACGTCATGGTCAAGGACAGCGCCATCGTCGCCTGGTGGCTGCCCGAGCGGATGGACGTGCCCCGCGCCCACATCATCGGCGCCCACACGGATTCGCCGACGTTTATGCTCAAGCCGCACGCATCGTCGCGCCACCGCTCGGGGTGGGGCCAACTCAACGTCGAGGTTTACGGCGGGATGCTGCCGAACTCGTGGCTCGACCGCGATCTGCGACTTGCGGGCCGTGTCGTCTCGACAGACGGGAGTATCCGCCTCGTCTCAACCCCGGCGGTAGCCCGGATCCCTCAACTCGCCATTCATCTCGATCGGGACCAGCGCCAGGGCCTCACCCTCGACCCCCAACGCCACCTACGTCCGATCTGGACCGTGGGCGAGGACGCCGACGTCATCGACTACCTTGCCGCCCACGCCGGATTGGCCCGGCGCGAGGTCGCAGCCTGGGACGTGTGCCTCGCCGATGCTCAGCCGGCGGGGCTCATCGGCCGGGCGGGCACCCTCGTGGCAAGTGGCCGCCAAGACAACCTCGTCTCGGTTTATGCCGGCATTCGCGCCCTCATCGAAGCGGCCCGCGAACGCCCCGATCACGCCGTCGTCTTCGTGGCTTTCGGCCACGAGGAGGTTGGATCTGGGACGACCGTCGGGGCGGCGGGGCCGCTTATGGAGGAGGTGCTCGAGCGTCTCGCCGAACCCTACGGGTGCGCCCGCTCGGTGTTTCGCCGCTTTGTCGCCTCGTCGCTGTGCCTGTCGGCGGACGTCGCGCACGCCGTCCACCCCAACTATGAGGACCGGCACGAGCCCGAGCACTGGCCGCTGGCCGGGGGTGGCCCCGTCCTCAAAGTCAACGCCAACCAGCGTTACGCAACGGACGCGCCCGGAGCGGCCGTGTGGAAGGCCGCATGCGAGGCCGCGGGCGTCGATCACCAGGTGTTCGTATCGAACAATGCCGTCGCGTGCGGGTCGACGATCGCTCCCTTGACGGCAACCCGCCTGGGGATCCGTACGATCGACGTGGGTGCGCCTATCTTGTCGATGCATTCGGCCCGCGAGCTTTCTCACGTCGCCGATCATGAGGCCATGAGCAAGGCGATGTCCGCTTTCGCAACGCTCGCTCCGTTGGGTTCCTAGACTAAGGACATGGCTCGACTCACGATTTCGACGCGTTCGCAGCTCCTTGGGCAAAGTATCGACTTCACTGTGGTCATGCCCGACGGGCCTTCCCGTTCCTTCTCTGCGGCCCCCTCGGCGGCATCGCTCAAGGCCGAGGAGGCGACCGGCAGCAGCAGGAAGGTCGTGGGGGAACGCGCCGATGCACCGCGGGTGTGCTATCTCCTTCACGGCACGAGCGGGAATCATCGGACGTGGGGGGACCACGTCGTGCTCCACCGGGAAGCGTCCCGACGACACCTCGCGTTCGTTTCGATGTCGGCCGGTCGGTCCTTCTACCTCAACTGGGATGCGGGACTGCCCTGGAGCGACTTTCTGGCCTTTGAACTACCCGAGCTGGTCGCGGATTGCGTGCGCGTCGACACCACGCCCGGAAGCGCGATCATTGCCGGTTTGAGCGCGGGCGGGTACGGGGCATTCCACGCCGCCTTGACCCATCCGCAGCTCTACGCCGCGGCAGGTTCCCTCTCCGGCGTGCTCGACATCGCGTCGGCCTACAACAGGCCCCGCCGAGCGGAGCTGTATCGCGGAGCGTTCGTCACCGACAACATTGCCGGTAGCGACGTCGATCTCCTCGCTCTGCTGAGGGCCGGAAGTGCCGACGGCACTCTCTTGCCGAAGCTGTGGGCCGCGTGCGGCAGCTCGGATCACGTCCTCCCCCAGTCGAGGCGATTCCTCGAGGTGGCCGCGGAATGCGGAGTCGACCTCACCTATCGCGAATGGGAGGGCGACCACGACTGGGAGTTCTGGACTCCGGCAGCCGCAGAGTTCTTCGCGTGGCTCAGCCACGAGGGCCTGTGCCTAGGCTGATTCCTTCGCCTCGCGGGACTTTCGCGCGAGAGCGAGCGTGCCAATCGCGCCCGCGAGCAGAGCACCCGCGATGCCCGCGGCGGCCGGGATGAGGGGCCCAGAACCGGCCTGCGTACGTGTTGTCGACCGCGTCGCGGCATGGACATCCTCGCTGCGTCGCGTCTCTTCCGGCTGCGACGAGGGGGTGGCAGTCGGCGACGTTGTGGGCGTGGCCGGCTCGGATGGGACGCTCGGTGGCGCGCTGGGGGACGTGCGTTCGGGCAGGTCCGCGGGCCCGCGCGTCGCGCCGGGATCGCGTGAACGCCGACGCGCTTCCTCGCGATAGCGCTGTTCGGCAAGCTGATCGGCGCGCGCCGAATCCTCGATCATCTCGTCGACGGAATTGTGGGGCTGTTCGGGTGGTGCGGTCTGGGTCGGTGCCGGAGTGGTCGGGCTTGGAGCGGGAGAGGCCGGCGGGGAGGCTGTCTCGTTCGTGTTATCTTCCTCGACGCAGGGCAGGAGCTCCGGAGGAAGGACGCCCGAACCGTTTTTCCATGCTTCAAAGAGAGCACCCTGAGAAGCGGTGAGGTGTTCGCAATCAACGATCGGCGCATCGTCAGCCCTCGCGGGTGTCGCCCAGGCGAGGAGGGCGGCGACGGCTGCCGCTGCGCTCAACGTCGTCTTCTTCACGATGCCTCCTTTACCCTCCCCAGCGTAGCGAAACCTCGGGCGCAGGGGCGAGAAAAGCGCCACGATGAGCGAAACTTCGTGGCCCCACGCGCATATCCCCGCCAGCCCAGTCCGATATGACACTGAAGATCATGCCCGACAAAGGCGCGCCGAGACCTCGGTGGGCGCCACCCCTGCGGACATAGCGATGGGGCCCGGCTCATGCCGGGCCCCATCATCTTCGCGTCCCTTCGATTAGGAAGGCGAATCCGTATCCAGGTCGCGGGTGAGCGACGCGTCGAGCGGGATACCCGGGCCCATCGTCGTCGTCACCGTCGCCTTCTTGATGTAGCGGCCCTTCGCCGAGGACGGCTTGAGGCGCAGGACCTCGTCCAGGACGGTCGCGTAGTTCTGAGCGAGCTGCTCGGCACCAAACGACACCTTGCCGATGATGAAGTGGAGGTTCGCGTGGCGATCAACGCGGAACTCGATACGCCCGCCCTTGATCTCCTTGACGACCTTCGCCACGTCCATCGTCACCGTGCCCGTACGCGGGTTAGGCATGAGGCCACGCGGGCCAAGCACGCGGCCAAGCCGGCCAACCTTGCCCATCATGTCGGGCGTCGCGACGGCCACGTCGAAATCCGTGTAGCCCCCGGCGACCTTCTCGATGAGCTCATCCGAACCCACCTCGTCGGCGCCCGCCTCGAGCGCCTCCTGCTCCTTCGGCCCGTTCGCAAAGACCAGGACCCTCTGGGTCTTGCCCGTGCCGTGGGGCAGCGTCACCGTGCCACGGATCATCTGATCGGCCTGGCGCGGGTCAACGCCCAGGCGGAACACGACCTCGACCGTCGCGTCAAACTTCACCGACGAGGTCTCCTTCGCCAGCCGCATCGCCTCCAGCGGCTGGTAGCGGCGATCCCTGTGAACCTTCGTCGCCGCGGCGTTATACGCCTTCGAGTGCTTTGCCATCTGCTATCTCCTTGCAGTCGTGGTTGTCGCGGGCCGCACCCGGCCCTGCCACCGATGCGTCGTCTTATTCGCTAACCGTGACGCCCATCGAACGAGCCGTGCCAGCGATGATCTTGGCAGCGGCCTCGATGTCGTTAGCGTTGAGGTCGTCCTTCTTCTGCTCGGCGATCTGACGGACCTGATCCATCGTCAGCGAACCGACCTTGTTGACGTGGGGCTCGCCCGATCCCTTGTCGATGCCCGCAGCACGCTTAATGAGCTGGGCGGCCGGCGGCTCCTTCGTCACAAACTCGAAGGAACGGTCTTCGAAAACCGTCACCTCGACCGGGACGATGTCACCACGACGCGACTCCGTCGCAGCGTTAAACGCCTTGCAGAACTCCATGATGTTGACGCCGTGCTGAGCAAGCGACGGACCAACGGGAGGAGCCGGGTTGGCCGAACCTGCAGGAATCTGCAGCTTGATGAGGCCAGTGACCTTCTTCTTTTTCTTCGCAGCCATGTGGGTCCTTATTCTTCTCGATAGTGTGTGGCCCTCGCGGGCCGACATGCTGACGCATGCGCACGGCGCCCTAGTTTACGCCACATTTGCACACGCGCCAGTGTGCGTGGCACACCTCACGGGTGCGTCACGAAATCTTGGCGACCTGATTGAACGACAGCTCCACCGGGGTCTCTCGGTCGAAGATGACAACGAGGACCTTGAGCTTTTGCTGCTCCGGCTCAATCTCGGAGATCGTGGCGGGCATCGTGGCGAACGGGCCGTCAGTGACCGTGACGTTCTCGCCGACCTCGAAATCGACCTCAACCTGCGGGCGAACCTGCTCGGCCTTGCGCGAACGCTCGCGCCCCTGAGCGATATCTTGGGCCTGGATGGCCTCCGGAGAGGGAGCGAGCATCGACACGACCTCGTCCTCGGTGAGAGGAACCGGATTCTGGGCATCGCCCACGAACCCCGTCACCGCCGGAGTGTCTTTGACGACGCGCCACGCATCAGGCGCATCCTCGACCAGCTCCATGCGCACGAGGGCATAACCGGGAATGCGAACCTGGTCGACGACCTTGCGCTCGGTCTGCTTGACCTGGATGACCTTCTCCATCGGCACCTCGACCTGATAGATGTAGTCCTCCATGTTGAAGGTCTGAATACGCTGCTCCAGATTCGACTTCACCCTGCGCTCATAACCCGAATAGGTGTGCAGCACGTACCAGTAGCCGGGCAACACGCTCAGTTCGTCGCGGATCGCCTCGCGCGCCGCCTCGACGCGCGCCTGGATCGACTCCGCCTGCGCCTGGGCGGGAGTCAGCTCCTCTTCCGCCGGCGCGGCCGTTTCCTCAACAGCCGACTCCTCGAGAGACGGCTGGTCATCAATGACGGGCTCCTGCGCTGCCTCAGCCTGCTGTTTCTCAGCATTCTCGGGCTCGAAGGCCTCGCCTTCGGCCTGGAAAAGATTGGTGCTCATCGTGCCTCTACTCCTTCACCGCGCTAACCGAAAATCAACCGCGCCAGCCACATAAACACGAAGTCGAACACGCCGACGATGACCATGAGCGAGAGCACGAAGACGATGACGACGCCGAAGTACGTCCACAGTTCGTCGCGCGTCGGCCAGTGCACCTTCTTGAGCTCGGCGATAATCTGGCGCACAAAAAGAACAATGCGGGAGAAGATGCCCCGCTTGTCTTCGTTCGTTGCTGAAGACGATGCCGCCACGACGTTATACCTCGCTGTGATCGGACCGACCGGGGCCGGCCATGCTTTCTGCCCGCCCGGGGCCCCGGGTGGGGTTCCTTCCTGGCAGGGCAGGCGGGACTCGAACCCACAACCTACGGTTTTGGAGACCGTTGCGCTACCAATTGCGCCACTGCCCTTCGCACGGCGCGAGCCGTACTGCTCAACAGAGTCTAGCGAGGATGGCCCGCCAGCTCAAACCGGGAGACGAAAAGTGAGCGAGGCATCATTCACCCTCGGCGTCCTCGGCGAGCAGCCGCGAAACGACCGCCATTGCTTCTGCCCCGTCGGTGAGGTGATTATGGCCCGCCTGCTCCAAGGCGACGTCACGCGCACCCTCCAGCGTCGTACCCTGCGGCACCTGCTCGTCAAACGACGCCGAGACTGTCCAGATGCGGCCGTTGACCTCCGGGTGCCGGGCGAGCTTCGCGATCTCGCCGTTGGCGGGATTGAGCTGGCGCGCCGGACCCCACAGCGGCGCCAGGCCCGCGAGCGCCGACCCCTGCCACGGGGTGCCCAGGGCGATGACGCGACGCACCCTCCACCCCTCGGGACCCAGCAGCACGCACTTCGCGACGAGCCCGCCCTTCGAATGAGCCACGAGAACTGCATTGCGTACGTCGTCGTGACGCAGCCTCGCCTCCACCCGGGCAGCAAGTTCATCGATGGGAGCCATCGAACGCCCCAGCGTCTCAATCGGACGCACGTCGACTCCTTGAGCCCTGAGTTTGTCCCCCAGAGGGCCGAAGATCCGCCACGTCTGCGCCATGCCCGACACCGTATAAACGGGATAGGGCGTGAGACGTTCCTCGAACTCTTCGATCTCGGCCTCGTCGGCCCACCCGCGACGCATGATCGTCAACGCGTCACGTGCGGCAGCAACGAGATTGGCCTTCTCCTGCTTGAGCGAATGCCAATAGTCACCCGGCATCGTCTCTCGCCACTGCGGGGAGCGAAAGGTCTCCCTCGTGCCGTCGCGCACGTCCGTGACGAGGACGTGACCGGCGTGAGCGAGGGCGGCAAGCGGCGAGCCCATGATACGGCGGCGCACCTTTGCCGACGAGGTCTCCCGGCCGGCGATCTCGTCGTCGTTGGGAAGCAAGGCCGTGACGATGTCGTGGGGGTTGTGCGCATCGGCCTCGGGAAGATGACGCCGCCTGGCGAGCTGGCGCAGATCCTCCTCGCGCACGACATCACCACCTAGCGGAGAGGCGGTCATCGCCAGCTCAATGAGCCGGTGGGCAATGAGGTCGTGATGCTCATACATGACCGAGTGGGCAGCGTGGGCGACCGTGTAGATCTCGGCGGCCCCGCCACTTGCCGTCGCCAAATCCTCAATCCAATTCGGAGGGGCCACATAGTCGTGCTCACCGCGGACAAGCACGAGCGCCGCCGACACGTTCGCGATCTTTGACTCCACCGGATAGCCCAGCATGGCGGGCAAGACCTCGACGAACCAGTGCATGCCGCACTGTAGGTAGGCGGGAATCGCGATGAGACCGACGCGGAAAGGCTCGAGCGCGGAGGACTGAAGGAAACGCACCCCCACGCGCACGAGCGAACGCTCGGCCGCGTTGACGGGCGGCCCCAGCAAGAGGATGCGGCCCGCCAGGTCGGGCGCCTCATTGAGCGCCTCGACGACGACCTGAGCCCCCATCGAATGGCCGAGGATCACCGGATCCTTGATCCCCTCGGCGCGAATCGTCTCCACGAGCGTGCGCCCAAATCCCTCGATGCCAAGCGCCTTGTCGGGCACCGGCAGCGTCGAGAAGCCGGGCAAATCCATCATGAGGACATCGGCGACGTCCGCCAGGGCGTTCGCCAGCGGTATGAAATAGCGGGCCGACACGCCGATCCCGTGGACGAGAACGATGACCGGCACGCCTCCCTCGCCCAGAGACCGTCCGCTGCCGTCGCGCGTCACCCGGTAGGTGCGTACGAATACACGCTGCCCATCGATGGACAGGGCGCGCATCGTGATGACGGGGTCGGGAATTTTCTTCCGACTCCACGCATTGAGGGCAACGGTGACGGCGCGACGCATCCTAGTCGACATCCAATCGGTAGCCGATACCGCGCACCGTCGCGATCCGCTTCATGCCGATTTTCAAACGCAGGTAGCGCACGTAGACGTCGACGACATTCGAGCCCGGGTCGTAGTCGAACCCCCACACGAGATCGAGCAGCTGGGTGCGGGTGAGCACCTGGTCGGGGTGCTCAATGAACGCCTGCAGCATCGTGAACTCTCGCGGGGTCAGCTCGATCGGCTCGCCGTCGACGAAAACCCGGTGCGTCCTCAGCTCGAGCCGAATCGGTCCGGCCTCGAGGACGTCGTCGGCTTCGTTCGACTGGCTGTGCGCCTTGCGCAGTTGCAAGCGCACGCGCGCGATGAGTTCCTCGAGCCTGAAGGGCTTGGACATGTAGTCATCGGCGCCCTGAGACAGTCCGGCGACGGTGTCATCGACGCTCGTGCGTGCCGTCAACACGATGATGGGAAGCTTGTGGCCCTGGCCACGCACGTGTTCGAGCACCCCAAATCCATCAATGTCGGGCAAGCCGATGTCGAGCAGCATGAGCTGGAACACGTGATCTTGGATCTGCCGAATCGCCTCACGCCCCTTGTCGACGACCGTCACGTCGTAGCCGGCGTGTTCCAACCCCTTCGACAAAAACGAGGAGATCCCGGGTTCGTCCTCCACTACAAGGATTCGCTCAGCCATGGCCTGTTCCTCCCTTTCCGGGCTTCAACGGAATAAACAAAGTGAACACGCTACCGCTGCCGGGCGCACTGCGCAGCTCGAGACTGCCGTGGTGGGCGGCGGCGATAGCAGAAACGATTGTCAGCCCCAGTCCCGATCCCGGGCGGGCATGATCGACTCGCGCGAAACGGTCGAAGATCCGCAGGGCGTTGCGCGGCTCGATGCCGATGCCCTCGTCGCGCACCCACAAAGCCACGTAGGGGGCCCGCGGGCGAACGTGACCGGGCGCGACGACCGGCGTCGTCGGGATGATCCGGCCCGTGTGGCCGATGAGCTCCGGCTCGACGTCGATGCCAGATCCGATGAAGATCCGCGAGTGAGGTTCCGAGAACTTCGTCGCGTTCTCCGCCAACTGCAGCATCGCCTGGCTGAGCCGCTGCTGGTCGGCCCACACCTGCCCCTCCCCCAGGTTGTCGAGCGTGAAACGCTGTTCCCCCAGCTGCGAGGCGTGCTGGACGACATCGAGCGTGAGCTCCGTGATGTTCGTGTCTTCGGGGCGAACGAAATTCGGCGTCGTCGCCCTGGCCACGTCGATGAGGTCCTCTGTCATGCGGTGCATGCGAGCGACCTCTTCGAGAACGAGGTCGCGCGTGTGCGCGGCATCCACCGGATCCGTCGGGTCCATCAGTTCGAGGTGACCCGACACGACCGTCAGCGGAGTGCGCAGCTCGTGACCCGCGTCGTTGAGGAGGTGGCGCTGAGACTCGAACGTGTGCTGAAGGCGATCGATCATGTCGTTGAAGGACGCCGCAACGTCGCCGAGATCGTCGTCGGCGGCCACGGGAAGCCGCTGGGTGAGGTCGTCCGCGGTGACAACCGAGCGAGTCATCGCCCGCAGCTGCGCGAGGGGACGCAGGATCCGCGACATCCCCATCCACGTCACGAACGCAACGAGTGTCAAGACGACGAGAGACACCCCGGCGAAAATCCGTACGAGGTTGAGCGTGGGCTCGATCGCCGCATCGACGTCTTGAACAAGAACGAGGGCACCCCTCTCGTTACCGACGAAGAGGGGAACGATGGTCGCCCGCCAGGTCTGATCGTCGATATCGATACTGATCGCCTGTGCTCGGTCAGTCTTTTGGGTCTGTGCGCAGATGCGCTCCATGAGCTGACGGTTGCCCACAGCCTGATCGCCTCGACCGGCCTGGTAGGCCCGCAGAGTTCCCTCCACGACACCGATGAGGGACGTGTGGGCTTCTCTGGGAGCGCGCCCGAGATAGCCGTAGAGGACGTCGTAGGTACTCACCGTCGTCTTTTCGTCGAGTCGGCGCTGCGTCGATTCGGCGAACTGGCGCACCGAAGTGACCGCCTGCTGCGACTGCTGATCCTGCGCGTGATGCACCTGCCACAGCCCGGTCACCGCGATGATCGATCCCATGAGGACGAGCACGGCCAGCGACACCGCAACAAAATTGAGGGCAACGCGAAAACGCAGCGAACTCAGCGTGAACTGTCGCGACGACGGGTAGCGGGGGGGCTCACCGAATTCGGCGGCATCGAGGACACGTGTCGGCGTCACCCTCGTGTCTGGCGCGTAATTAGGGTCGAGACTGCTCACCGACCCTCCTGTGGAAGCGACGTGGGAACACCGGGCACCGACGTCACCTCGTCGGGCCCCTCACTGCTCGGCTCCGTGCTCACCAGCGGCGTCACGCGCACGGCGGGTCCGAGGTCGTCGGGCTGATCCATGAGGGTGAACAGCCCCCACACGGCGATCGAAGCCGCCACGCACAAACCGACGATGAAGAGGGAGACCCCCACGAACCCGCGCGAACGCATGAGCTTCACGGCCTGCGTTAACTCGCTCGATTGAGCACGTCGGCGATCCGCTCACAGCCAGTGACCAGATCGTCGTCACCCAGGGCGTACGACAAACGGATGTAACCGGACGGACCGAAGGCCTCACCGGGCACAACCGCGACCTTCGCCTCGTCGAGAAGAACACTCGCGAGCTGCTGGGACGTCTGGCACACCTGCCCGGCGACCTCGCGGCCAAGCAGGGCGCGACAGTCGGCGTAGACGTAGAAGGCCCCCTGCGGACGCGGCACCTCGAGCCCCTCGATGGGGGTGAGGATCTCGACCATGCGCTGCCGGCGACGGTCGAAGGCCTCGCGCATCTCCATGACGGCGTCTAGCGGCCCCGACACGGCGGCGAGCGCCGCCTGCTGCGCGACGTTGCAAACGTTCGAGCACAGGTGCGACTGGAAGTTCTTCGCCAGGGTAATGACCGGCTTCGGGCCGATCATCCAGCCGACACGCCACCCCGTCATCGCGTAGGTCTTCGCCACGCCGTTGAGGACGATCGCCTGGTCCGCGAGTTCGGGAACCTCGGCGACGATGTGTGCGGGCTCGGCGCCGTCGTAGAGCAGGTGCTCATAGATTTCATCCGTGATCACCCACACGCCGTGCTCGAGGCACCACTGGCCAATCTCACGGACCTCCTCGCGCGTGTAGACGGCGCCCGTCGGGTTCGACGGCGAACAGAAGAGCAAGACCTTTGTCGCGGGGGTGCGGGCGGCCTCGAGCTGATCGACACTCACCTTGTAGTCCTGATCGGCGCCGGCGAATACCTTGACGGTGCGCGCGCCGGTGAGGTTGATGATCTCGGAGTAGGAGGTCCAGTAGGGCGTCGGCAAGATGGCCTCGTCGCCCGGGTTGAGCAGCGCATGGAAAGCCTGGAAGACGGCCTGCTTACCACCGTTCGTCACGACGATCGAGTCGGGGTCGACCTCGTAGCCGGAGTCACGCAGCGTCTTTTCCGCGATGGCCTCGCGCAACTGCGCGAGCCCCGCCCCGGCCGTGTACTTGTGGTTGGCCGGATCGGCACAGGCCTCCTGCGCCGCGCGGACAATGTAGTCGGGGGTTGGGAAGTCGGGTTCGCCAGCTCCGAACCCGATGACGGGTTCGCCGGCGGCACGCAGTTGTGCGGCACGGGCGGTGACCGCAAGCGTGGCCGACGGGGCGATGGCAGACAGACGATCGGACAGATGGTGGGTGTGCTCGCTCATGCCTGTTAGTTTCTCATTTTTCACTGCCGGTGTGAAGGCGGTCCCAAGCCAAGCGGCCTTTTGCATCGAAAAATGCGGGTTCGGGGGTGAGCGTGATACCGAAGCGTTCCCTCACGGCCTCGACAACGTGATCGGCCAGGAGGCGCACGTCCACCGCGCGCGCGTGCCCCACACGCGCGAGCGCGAGCGTGTGCTTACTCGAGATGGCGACGGGTGCGTTCGGCTCGATCCTCTCGCCGCGATCGATCCCCGCGTGGGCGATGAGCCACGCGGCTGAGGTTTTCACGCGGTCGTCGACGATCGGGGCCTCGTCGGCGATGTTGCGCCTTGCCGTGTAGTCGTAAACGGGGTAGCGCGGGGCTTCGGGCGGCAACCCCTCGGCCCCCGCCGTGGTGAGGACGGGGTTGGTGAAGAAAGAACCGGCCGAGTGCGTGTCGGGATCCGCCGGATCCAGCACCATGCCCTTTCCTCGCCGCAGGTCCAACACGGCCTCGCGTACACGGACGGAATCGACCCGTTCGCCTACCGCGACGCCCATATGCTCGGCCAGCTGCCGGTAGGCAACGGGAGCGGACAGCGTGGCGTGACGGAAGGCAAATTCGACCGAGGTGACGACCCAGCGCCCAGTGACCTCCATGGGCGGGCCCCCGCGCACGCCCGTCCGCTTGAGCACCGAGGTGCGATAGCCGAAGGCGAGCTCGGACAGTGGCATGTGGTGACGCTGCCCGGTGAGGCGATCCCACGTGGCCACCGACGAGATGACCTCGGAGACCTCGTGGCCGTAGGCGCCGACGTTTTGGACGGGAGCGGCTCCCACGCTGCCGGGGATCCCCGATAGCGATTCGAGGCCCATCCACCCCTCCTCGATCGCCCTGACGACAAGCTCGTCGAGGGGCATACCAGCGCTCACCCGCACCGTCGCACCCCCGCAGGCGCTGTCGTCGACAACGTCGATCTCGCGCCTGAGGTCGCGCACGACGACGCCGTCGAACCCTTCGTCGGGGGCAACGAGGTTCGACCCTCCGCCGAGGACAAGCACGGGCTTACCCTCGGCGTCGGCCGAAGAGATCGCGTCGATAAAGTCGCGCTCGGTGTCCACCTCGACGTATGTCTTGATCGGCCCGCCTACGCCCAGCGTCGTGAGATCCGACAGGGTCGGTGTGGTCTCGCCGCGCCACGGGGTGGGCGCAAAAGTCGCCGGCACGGCAGTGATTGCCAAGCCGCGCCGCTTGGGCGACCAATCGCAGGCATCGTCGAGTGTGGACACGCTCTCGCTCATGCCCCGATCCTATGCCTGACGCAGCAGCGAATCGAAGGCACCCAGGGATGCGGCGGCCCCCTGCCCGTAGGCGACGACGATCTGCTTGTAGGGGCCATCGGTGACGTCACCGGCGGCGTAGACGCCAGGAACGGAGGTGGCCCCACGCTCGTCGACGACGATCTCGCCGCGATCGTTGATCTCGAGGGCGCCCTCAAGCCACGCTGTCTGCGGGATGAGGCCGATCTGGACGAATACGCCGTCGAGCGCCAGCGTCCGAGTCTGCCCACTGGCCCTATCGGTGTAGCTCAGCGCTTTCACCTGCGACCCATCCCCCGAGATCTCCTCAGTCCGTGCACCCGTGACGATGTCGATATTCTCCCGCGCCCGCGCCGCGTCAACGAGGACAGCATCGGCCTTGAGCTCGTCGAGGAACTCGATGAGGGTCACGTGCTCGACGATCCCGGCGAGATCGAGGGCGGCCTCCACACCTGAGTTTCCCCCGCCGATGACGGCGACTCGCTTGCCCGCGAAGAAGGGACCGTCGCAGTGGGGACAGAAGGACACCCCGTGGTTGCGATACTCCTCCTCGCCAGCTACGCCAAGGGTTCGCCACGAGGCGCCCGTTGCGATGATGACGCGTCTTGCCTTCAAGACAGTGCCGTCGGAAAGAGCAACCTCGTGGTACTCCTCACCCGGGGTGAGGGCCACAGCCTCGGCGGGCGTATGCGTCCAGATGTCATAGTCGGACAGGTGCTCCCGCATACGCTGAGCGACCTCGCGACCGGACGTACGCGTGAGCGGAATGTGGTTCTCGATGGCATCGGTATCGAGAACCTGCCCGCCCACCCGGCCGGCTACAACTCCGACCCGGATGCCCTTACGTGCGGCATAGACCGCCGCCGACGTTCCCGCGGGGCCAGCCCCCACGACAAGAACGTCGAACGGGGCGGCCTCGTGCACGGGTTCGCGAGGGGAGTCGCCGGCGAGAAGCGCGGCAAGCTCGTGACAATCAGCGCGCCCGGAGTGGATGAGCTCGCCGTTCTCCCACACGCTCGGTACCGCCATGACGCCGCGTTCTTCCACGAGGTCGCGAAACGTAGAGCCCTCAATGACGAGGTGGCTCACGCCGGGATTGAGTGCCGCGATCGTCGTCAGGGCCTGGACGACGTCGGGGCAGTTCGTGCACGTGAGCGACATGAAGGTCGTCAGCTCGCGCGAGGGCTCAATCTCAGCGATGAGACGGCGGGTCTGCTCGGAAATCTTCGCCGGATGCCCGCCTACGTGGAGGAGGGCAAGGACGAGGGAGGAGAACTCGTGACCAAGCGGCAGTCCGGCGAAACGCACCGGCTCGCGGGCCTCACCGGCCCGGGCGATACCGAACGAGGGGGTGAGATCGTGCTCGGTCGCCACGATCGAAACGAGCTCGCTCGCCTGAGCGATCTCGCCGGTGAGGGCCTCTACCTTCGCCGAAGCCGGCGAGTCATCGAGGCTCACCCGTAGCTCGATGGGATGACGCAGGTTCGTTAGTAGCTGTCTCAGTTGAGCCGACAGCGTCGAATCGAGTACGGCCATGCCGCTAGATCTTTCCAACGAGGTCGAGCGAGGGGGTGAGGGTGTCCGCGCCCTCTTCCCACTTGGCCGGGCAGACCTCCCCCGGATGTGCGGCAATGTATTGGGCCGCCTTGACCTTGCGCACGAGTTCGTCGGCCGAGCGCCCGATGCCCTCGCAGGAGCATTCGATGTAGACGATCGTGCCCGAGGGGTCGACAAGATAGGTCGCGCGATCGGCGAGGCCCACGCCCTCGCGCATGTTCTCGAAGTTGTTCGTGATCTCACCCGCGGGGTCACCGAGCATGTAGTAGCGGATCTTGCCGACCTCCTCCGAGGCCTCATGCCAGGCCTTGTGGACGAAGTGGGTGTCGGTGGAGACCGCGTAGACCTTGACGCCGAGCGAATTCAGTTCGTCGTAGTGGTCGGCCAGGTCGCCGAGCTCCGTCGGGCACACGAAGGAGAAATCGGCCGGGTAAAAGAAGAAGATCGCCCACTTGCCGGCGACGTCGGCCTCGGTGAGGTCGACGAATTCACCGTTGTGGAACGCTGTCGCACGAAACGGCTTGATGCGGGTATTCATGAGGTTCATGACGGCTCCTTGGTTGCGTTCATGTCGTTACCTTTTGGGACGCACCAAGTTTATGGATCAATTCCAGAATGAGCGAGTAGTGAGAGCCACCTCAGTTAGTTACGCCATACTTCACCCAATGGCCTTCACGCTCATCGCGGCCGCCGCCGCCTGCGCCCGGCGCCGCGCCTCCTCGACGCTTTCCCCGCGCGCGAGTGCAACCCCCATGCGTCGACCCGCGTGGGCCTCAGGCTTACCAAATACCCGCACGTCGACGCCGGGCATCGCCAGAGCCTCACCGACCCCGCAGACCCCGGCGGGCCCCTCGACGTCGGCGGGCGCTTTGACGACCGCGGACGCCGCGGGAGCGACCAGCGACACATCGACCGGCAGGCCGAGAAGGGCGCGCGCGTGCAGCTCGAACTCACTGAGACGCTGGGAGCACAGCGTGACGAGTCCCGTGTCGTGTGGCCGCGGCGAAACCTCAGAGAAGATAACGTCGTCGCCGCACACGAACAGCTCGACTCCGAACAGGCCCCGGCCCCCGAGCGCGTCGACCACCGTAGAGGCCACCTCGCTCGCGCGGCGACGAGCAAGCGCACTCATGTCCTGCGGCTGCCACGACTCGACATAATCGCCGCTACTTTGACGGTGCCCGATCGGCTCGCACACGCGCGTGCGAACCTCGCCCGTACTCGGATCGAGGGCACGAACCGTCAAAAGCGTAATTTCGAAGTCGAAGTCGACGAACCGCTCGACGATGACACGGGCGGCCCCCACGCGCCCGCCGCTGACCGCACCATCCCACGCCGCCTGGGCGTCCTCCACACTAGTCACCAACGACTGTCCGTGGCCCGAGGACGACATGACGGGCTTAACGAAAGCGGGCGTACCGATCTCCTCCAGGGCAGCCCGAATCTCCTCGGCGCTGTTTGCGAAGCGATACTGCGACGTCGGCAACCCCAACTCCTCGGCGGCGAGCCGGCGGATGCCTTCGCGATCCATCGTCAGGCGCGTCGCCCGCGCGCACGGGGCGACATCGCACACACCCTCAGCCTCCAGCTCGACAAGGGTATCGGTGGCAAGCGCCTCGATCTCGGGCACGATGAGACTCGGACGGACTCTCTCAACAAGCTCACGCACGGCCTGCCCATCAGTCATATCGAGAACATGAGGTCTCGCCACAGCGTGAGCGGGAGCCCCCGCGTAGCGATCCGCCGCGTGCACCTCGACCCCAAGGCGCGCCATCGCGATGGCCACCTCCTTACCCAACTCGCCTGCCCCCATGAGCAAAACCCGGGTGGTCCCCTCGGCCCCGAACGTCGTCGTCACCTTCACCGCATATCCTTTCGCTCGGCTACCCCAAGCCTAGCGCCCTGCTACCCGTACCCCTCGAGCGCTAGTGTGGATGCATGTCGGGAGCACGCAATCAAGAAGAGAAAGAGCGCCGCCAACGCGCCCTGCTCGCCCTCGTCCGCGAGCGCGGTTCCGTTTCGGTGGCCACGCTGCCCGATCTCTTCGGCGTCTCCGCGGAAACGACGAGACGCGATCTGCGCGCACTGGAAAGGCGAGGAGCGATCTCGCGCGCCTACGGCAGCGTGCGCGCCGTCGATGCGAGCCGATTCGAAACCGACGTCGACCAACGTGCCGACCGCGACATCGCCCAGAAGCGACGCATCGCGGCCGCGGCCGCGTCTTGTCTTGGCGACGCCCAAACGATCTACATCGACGAGGGACATTTGCCATCCCTCATCCTCGAGCATCTCCCCTCCAGCCAGCCGCTGACTATCGTTACTCCCTCGCTGACCAGCGCCGCAGCCGCGGCGAAGCTCCCTCACGTCACCGCTATCGTTCTCGGCGGGCGCGTGCGTCCTGCGACCTTGGGCGTCGTCGATCACTTCGCGCTCGACATGCTCACCCAACTCGCCCTCGACTGCGCCTTCATCGGCACAAACGGGGTGGGTAACGACGGCGCCCTCTCCACGCCCGATCCGGCGGTAGCGGCGACCAAACGGGCAGCGATTTCGGCCAGTAGGCGCGCAATCTTTGTCGGCACGCACACGAAGTTCGGCGCCTCTTCCTTCGTGCGCTTCGCCCACCTCAACCAGTTTTGTCTGGCAATCACCGGCGTCGAACTCTCGCCATCTCGCGCGCGCCTCATCGAGCGCGGGGATACGCCGCTCCACCGCGTCTAACACACAACGGTCACGCTACGGCCACACATCCCCCACAACCTCCTCCGCAGAAAGGCGGGAATTTACGCCACTGCGCCCGAGATCCGCCCGAAATCCCACACACATCGGTCAAAAAACTGTGAGGAGTCCACGTATCTGCCCGCCCCGTACTCGGCGAGCATAAGAAAGACAGGTCCACCGCGTTGTGGAATCGCCCTACCTCGGAGTTTCAATGATGCCTTCGAACCCAGCTCGACTCGCCGAGCGACTACGTTTTCCCACCCACGCCGGCCCCGGTCTCCTCGCCGTCGTCCTCTTCGTCATCGGCGACGGCATCGAGGCCGTGTGGATCACCGACTACCTGCACACGACCATCGGTTACACGGCCGCGCAAGCCTCAGGCGTCTACACCGCCTACGGCATCGTCGTCGCCGTCGCCGCCTTCTGCTCGGGAGCCCTGTGCGACGCCATCGGGCCGAAACGAGTGATGGAGATCGGCCTCGTATCCTTCCTCGTCTTCGACGCGCTCTTCATCACCATCGGCCTCACCCACCACTCCCTCGCCCTCCTCATGCTCTTCTACGGGCTACGCGGATTCGGCTACCCCATGCTCGCCTACGGCTTCCTCACATGGATGATGCTCGTCACCGCACCCGCCCACCAGTCCTCCGCGTCGGGGTGGTTCTGGTTCGCCTTCTCCCTGGGCATGCAGACCATCGGGGCGTGGCTGTCTTCCATCCTGCTTCCCCACTTCGGCGGCGTCTCCACCCTGTGGGTCGGCTGGGTGCTTGCCGCCGCCGGCGGTATCGCCACCCTCCTCTTCCTGCGCAAAGCCCCCAAAGCCAACGAAACGAAGGGCATCTCCGTCTTCCACGCCCTCGCGCACGGAGTGTCGCTCACCTGGCGGCGCCCGAAAGTCGGCGTCGGCGGGATCATCAAGATCATCAACCTCTCGGGCCAATACGGACTCCAGGCCTTCTATCTCCTCTACATCAGCCGCGTTCACGGCATGGATCAGGCACTCGCCATCACCGAATTCACCATCTTCGGCGTCGCCTGTATCGTCGGCGACGTCGCCTGGGGGATCGCCGGGGACCGCATCGGGTGGCACCGCACCCTCCAAGTGTTCGCCACGCCCCTGTGTGCCGCCTCGCTCGTCTACCTCTACCTCGTCCCCTTCGCCGCCGGCCCCAACTTCTTCCTCGTCGCCATCGGCATGATCGGGATGGGGATCGGCTTGTCCGCGCACGTGCCGACCACCCCGCTCATCATGGCCCACGCGGCGCCAGAAACAGCCAACGCTCTCGCGATCTTGAACCTCGGCGCGGGCCTCGGCGCTTTCGTCGGCCCGGCCATCGTCACCGCGCTCGTGTCCACGCCGGGCGGATACGCGGCCGTCGCCTACACGCTCGCGGGACTCTACGTCGTCTCCTGCCTCCTCCTCTTCCTCATGCGCCACCCCCTCGATCCGCGCGAGGTACGTCGCGCGGGTCGAACCGCCTCCCTTTCCCACTGACCTACGAAGGAGTTAGTCATGACCACTGCACCGCTTCACTCCGATATTGCCCCCAGCTACGATCGCGACACCCTCGGCCACGGAATCGTCCACTTCGGGATGGGCAACTTCCACCGGGCCCACCAGGCCATGTACATCGACCGCCTAGCCCGAGCCGGCAAGGCGCGCGGCTGGGGAATCGTCGGCGTGGGCGTCATGGAGGCCGATAAGCGGATGCGCGATGCCCTGCGCGCACAGGCCGGCGCCTACACGCTCGTTCTTAAGCATCCCGACGGCCACTTCTCGCCCACCGTCATCGGCTCAGTCACCGACATGCTGTATGCGCCCGAGGAAGGACAAGCCGTCCTCGATCTGCTAGCGAGCCCAAACACCCACGTCGTGTCGCTGACGGTGACGGAGGGCGGCTACCCCGTCGACGACGCGACCGGAGCATTCGTGGCCACCGAGACGACCCGTCGCGACGCCGCCGACCCTCGCCAACCCGCCGGCGTTTTCGGCTACATCGTCGAGGGGCTGCGGCGCCGCCGCGAGGCCGGCATCGCACCGTTCACGGTCGTATCTTGCGATAATCTCCCCGGCAACGGCCACATCGCCCACACCGCTGTCGTCGGCCAGGCGCGCCTCTTCGATAACGAGCTGGCGGCGTGGATCGACGACGCCGTCGCCTTCCCCAACTCCATGGTCGACCGGATCACTCCGGTGACCACCGACGCCGACCGGGAGTTCGTTCGCGAACGCCTTGAGGTCGACGACGCCGTGCCGGTGACCGCCGAGCCGTTCGAACAGTGGGTCCTCGAGGACCGCTTCACCGACACGCGTCCGCCCCTCGAAGATGCCGGTGTGCAAATCGTCGACGACGTACGCCCCTACGAGCTCATGAAGCTGCGTCTCCTCAACGCCGCCCACCAGTCGCTCGCCCACTGGGGACGCCTCATTCCGCTCGTCTACGCTCACGAGGCGGCCGTGGATGCCGACGTGGCTGCTATCACGCGCGCCTATCTTGAGCGGGAGGCTCGCCCCACGCTCGCGCCGGTTCCGGGCATCGATCTCGACACCTACGTCGATACCCTCTTCGAAAGGTTCTCCAACGCCTCCATCGCCGACACGCTCGCGCGACTTGCCCAAGATGCCTCCGACCGCATGCCGAAATTCGTTCTCGGGGCGGCGCGCGACAACCTGGTCGCCGGGCGCGACGTCTCCATCGCCGCGGCGATGTGCGCGGCCTGGGCGGCGGGGGTGCGCGGGCGTGCCGAGGATGGCAGCGAAATCCTCCTCGACGACCAGGCAGCCGGGCCGCTGAGCGAAGCCGCCCGCTGCGCAGATCGCGCTCAAGTCCCCGAGGCCTTCCTCGGTCTCGAGCAGATCTTCGGCTCCCTCGGCGAGGCCACAGTCTTCATCGAGGCCTTCCGCGATGCGTGGGAGCGCCTCGAACGCGACGGGGTCCGCTCTCTCATGCGTACTCTCGCAAGCTAGGACAAGCACCCGCGGCGGCTACCGGAAATCCCTGGCCGCCGCCGCGGTCTTTCTCTACGCACTCGAGGCGGCGCCGGCGGAGACAACGAGGGCCCGCAGCCACGATCCCTCGCGAACGTCGACCGCCAAGCGCGCGGCGGTAGCCACGACGTCGGCCGCGCCCGCATCCTCGCGCCAGACAACGGGAGCATCGAGCCCCAAGGCGTGGATCTCGGCCCCGCTCAGGCTCTCGTCGACTATCCCGATCTCGACCGGATCGGCCCACACGCCACCGACGCGAGCGATGATGGCCTCCCCCACGTGGGTGGCGACCGCGCGGGCTGTCGGCTCCTCGACGTCCTCGGGCCGAGAGTAGGCAGCCAGCAAATCCGCCTCGAGGGCGTCAAGCTCCGCATCGGAATAACCGGCGGGAATCGAAATCGTCACCGTCACGATCCCCTCCTAGGCACTGACGTGATACCGCAACGAGAGGGCGGGCAGAGCGATCAAGAAGCGTTTCATACCTCTCCTTGGTCGTCGTTACAAAACAGAAGGAATCTCCTAAGAGGAGGATTACTTACACGAGTACGTCATGTCAACGGCTGTCTGACCGCCCCTGTGCGGCACGCAAAAGCCCGGCACCTTCGGTGCCGGGCTTGGTGTCGAAACCGCCTTTAGCGGGTTTCCTTGTGAGCCGTCGACTTGTGGCAGCGCGGGCAGTACTTCTGCAGCTCGAGCCGGTCGGGGTTGTTACGACGGTTCTTCTTCGTGATGTAGTTGCGCTCCTTGCACTCGGAGCACGCCAGCGTGATCTTGGGGCGGACGTCAGAAGTCTTGGAAGCCACCTGATACCTCACTTGTCGCCAGCCCGAGGCTGGATGTACGGACATGAAACGTAGCGGGGGCGGGACTCGAACCCGCGACCTCACGATTATGAGTCGTGCGCTCTCACCAACTGAGCTACCCCGCCGCTGCGGGATCACCGGCGAACCGGATCACCGAGCCCCGAAAGGGAATCGAACCCTTGACCTTCTCCTTACCATGGAGACGCTCTGCCTACTGAGCTATCGGGGCGGATGCCCGACCGAAGCCGATCATCGCCAGTCACATCAGTGACCGTGGCAGGTGAGGGATTCGAACCCCCGAAGCATAACAGCAACTGATTTACAGTCAGCTCCCTTTGGCCGCTCGGGAAACCTGCCGTACTGCTCTCGCAGCGAGAGCTACACTAGCAAAGCTTCGCCGCTCAACGCTAATCGAGCAGCGCGTCCTTCGTCACACCCAAGCTGGCGGCCATCGCCTCGACATCGTCGCAAAAGATCCCGCTCGCACCCCACCTCGCGAGTTCGCGCGCCTTTTCGGCGCAATTGACCGTCCACACGTTGACGTCGTATCCAAAGGCGCGCATACGCTCAAGCCTGTGAGGGGTGAGATCTTCCCACGCGGGATGGATCGCCCGCGCGCCAACGAGCTCGACCCTCGTACGCCAATCCTCACGCAGCTCCCCCGCTTCGAAGAGACAGGCCAGGGGGTGGCTCGTCTTACGGCCCGCCCGCGCGAGCATGAGGTGATTGAACGACGAAACAAGAACGCCACAGCAGGCGTCGCCAAGAATCTCGCAGGCCGCATCGACGAGTCTCCTCGCCTGCCTCGCCCCGCCCAGGGGCGACTTGAGCTCGACGTTGAGTCCCACGCCCCGACGACTGGCCCACTCCACCACCTCGCTAAGCAGCGGCAACCGCTCCCCGGCGAAACGGGGCGACTTCCACGCGCCCGCATCCAGCCTCGCGAGTTCCGCCCACGTCTTATCGGCAATCGGGCCGCTGCCGTTCGTCGTCCGCTCGAGCGTCGCGTCGTGACAGAGAAACACCACCCCGTCGGCAGAAATATCGGCGTCGATCTCCACCCACTCGGCGCCCGCGCGAGCCGCGACCTCGAGGGCAGCGATCGTGTTCTCCGGTGCGCGCGCCGACAGGCCCCTGTGGGCGAACAGCCGAAGGGCAGCCACGTCAGTACCCCGCCATCTGCTCCAAGCGGCGGATCCGATCCTCCATGGGCGGGTGCGTCGACATGAGGCGAGCCGCGCCGCGCATCGAGAACGGATTGGCGATCATGACCTGCGCGACCTGCTCGGTCTTCGGGGTGTGCGCCAACGGAACGGCCTGCGTACCCGCCTCGAGCTTACGCAGCGCAGACGCCAACGCGAGTGGATCCTCACTCAAACGCGAACCGTCCTCGTCGGCGTCGTACTCGCGCGTGCGAGAGATCGCCATCTGGGTGAGCATCGACGCGATCGGCGCCAAGAGCACGAGCGCGATCCCGCCGATCCCCGCGCCCTGACCCTCTCGGTTCGAACCGCCACCCAGGAAAAACACCGCCTGCGCAACCGTCGTAATGATCCCGCCCATCGCCTGAGCGATCGAGGAGGTCAAAATGTCGCGGTTGTACACGTGCATGAGCTCGTGCGCCAACACCCCGCGAAGCTCACGCTCGTTGAGCAGCGACAAGATCCCCTCGGTACAACACACCGCGGCATTACGAGGATTACGTCCCGTCGCGAACGCGTTCGGCGTCGGCGTCGGCGCCACGTGCAAACTCGGCATTGGCTGACCGGCCTTCGCCGAGAGCTCCCGCACGATCGCATACATCGCCGGCTGCTCAGCCTCCGACACCGGATAGGCACGCATCGAACGCAGCGCCAGCGTCGCCGAATTCCAATACGTGTAGGCCGTCGAGGCGAGCCCGAAAAGCGCAAACGCGTACAGCCACGTGACGTTACGTGTCGAGGCGGCGACCACGTAACCGATACCCAGCAGGATCATCCACATGAGCGCGAAGAGCCCGAAAGTCTTCACTCCGTTGTAGTGCTTGTGCATAGCACCGATTCTGCCAGGTTCGGCCCGTTTTCTCGCGCCTAGCGCTCCGAGGGATCGCCGATGAGATCGAGCGGACCCGCGCCGTCCTCGCCCCGCGAGACAGCCGTCATCGCGTGACGCGACACGACCTTCACCCGCTCGCGCGGACCGCGTCCGCCCTCGACCTCACCAAATTCCTCGCCGAGCTTACGCTCGTAGGCATCAAGCAGCTCCCAACCCTGCCAGGTCGTGTAGCGGACCCCGCGCTCCTCCAACAGCGCGACCATCGCGTCGTGACCGGCTTCGCTCGACGTCGCGTGAAGCTTGCCCGCCTCGGCGTCGGCCACGAGATGAGCGATCGTCTGCTGGGCGTCGGACTTCGTCGATCCAATAAGCCCGACGGGGCCGCGCTTGACCCAACCCGTCGCATACAGGCCCGGCATCGCCTCGCCCGCCTCGTCGACGATACGTCCCTCAACGTTGGGAATGACACCCGCCTGCGCATCGAAGGGCAGGCCCTCGACCGGAGACGAGAAATACCCCACGGCCCGGTAGACCGCCTGGACCGGCCATTCCTTGTACACGCCCGTTCCGCGAACCGTACCGTCACCGACAAGTTCGGTGCGCTCCGTCACCAGTGCGCGCACGTGGCCGTCTTCGTCAGCCAGAACCTCGTGGGGGGCGGAGAACAGGTGGATGTGGATGCGGCGCGATGCCTCGTGCTCCTCCTCCATCGCGTAGTTCATGAGGGCCTTGACGACCATCTTCTGCTGCTTGACCTCGGCAAGCCGCCGCTCCGACCCCTCGTCGAAATCGAAGTCTTCCTCGTAGACGATGACATCGACATCGGGCTGCTTACCGAGCTCCCGCAGCTCCAGCGGCGTGAACTTCACCTGGGCGGGCCCGCGGCGTCCGAACACGTGAACATCCGTGATCGGATTCGCCTTCAAACCCTCGTACACGTTGTCGGGGATCTCGGTGACGAGCATGTCTTCGGCGTGCTTGGCGAGCACACGCGCCACGTCGAGAGCGACGTTACCCACCCCAAGGACGGCAACCTCGCGGGCCTCGAGCGGCCATTCGCGGGGGTAATCGGGGTTGCCGTCATACCACGACACGAAGTCCGCAGCACCGTAGACCTCAGGCAAGTCGACGCCGGGAATATCAAGCGGCTTATCACGATCCGAGCCCGTCGCCATGATGATGGCGTCGTAGTGGGCACGCAGATCCTCGATCGTAATGTCGCGTCCCACCTCGACGTTAGCGAGCAGGCGGATGTCCCCGCGCTGAAGGATCTTGTAGAGGGCATCGATGATCGTCTTGATCCGCGGGTGATCCGGCGCGACGCCATAGCGCACGAGGCCGTAGGGGGCCGGCAGGCGCTCGTACAGGTCGATAGCGACGTCCACATCCGATTTCGACAAGATATCGGCGGCATAGATACCGGCGGGACCGGCCCCGATGACGGCGACGTTCAGCTTGCGATCACTCACGGATAAATTCCTCCACGCTTATTGAGGTCAGACTGCCCAAAGGCTCCAGGCCGATACTACCCGCCCTCCCGCCCAAAGCCCACCGTACGAGCCGAATGCCACCATTCGTCCCGACGGGTCTAGGGTGGGCACGTGACCCGTCTCAATCGCTACGACCAGTCGGCCTCCATCGGGCTGGGCTACGGTCTCTTCACCTACGTCGCCTGGGGCTTCTTCCCGCTCTACTTCCACTCCCTCGCGCCCGCCGGCGCCTTCGAGGTCATCTGCCACAGGGCGATCTGGGGCCTCGTCTTCTCACTGGCCGCCCTCGCGATCCTGCCCCGCGGCTTCGCCGCCCTCAAGGCAGCCCTCTCGAACCCCCAGCTGACCGTAAGGCTCGCAATCGCCGGGTTCCTCATCATCGGCAACTGGACGTCCTACGTCTACGCCGTGCTCACCGACCGCACCATCGACGCGTCCCTCGGCTACTTCATCAACCCCCTCATCACGGTGGCGCTCGGGCGCGTGTTCCTACGCGAGCGCCTCACCCGCCTCCAAGGCGTCGCCCTCGCGTTGGGAGCCGGCGCCGTGCTCGTCCTCGCCATCGGCCTCGAGCATTTCCCCTGGCTCGCCATCGTCATGCCGACGACGTTCGCCGGATACAGCCTCGTCAAGAAGAAAATCGCCCTCGACGTGACACCCGTTGTCGGTCTGAGCATCGAAACGGGGGTCGTCACCCCCATCATGATCGCCTACCTCGTCTATCTGTGCGCCCGCGGAGAAACGTCCTTCCACGTCCTCACCGCCACCGGCTCCCCCGCCTCGAGCATCGCCGCGCATGCGGCCCTCCTCGTCGGTGCAGGCGCGATCACCCTCGTGCCTCTCCTCACGCTCGCAGTAGCCTCGCGAACGCTCTCGCTCAGTCTCCTCGGGCTCCTCCAATACATCTCGCCCGTCATGCAGCTCATCGTTGCGACGGTCGTCTTCAAGGAGGTCGTCGAGCCCATGCGCTGGGCAGGCTCGGCCCTCGTGTGGGCCGCTATCGTCGTCCTCCTCATTGACGGCGCCATTCGGGCGCGCCAACGCAAACGCCGCCACGGCTGAAAAGCCGGGCGGCGTCGGTGCGTAGTGGACTAGGCGACGCGGTCGACGAGCGCATCGGCGAAAGCCTCGAGGGCCTGCCGCACCGTTCCCTCCGGCAGGGCACTGAGGTGGCCCTTCGCGCGGGCACACCACGCGTGCGCAAGATCGCGCGTGGACGCGAGCACGCGGTGGGACCGCAATCGCTCGACAACCTCCCTCAACGCCTCGTCATCGCTGAGATCCCCACCGAGCAGGGCGAGAATGTCACGCCCCTCCTCGTCGATCTCGCCGCGGGCCTCGGCGCGGCGCAGAAGCAGGATCGGCAGCGTGTCGACGCCTTCGCGCAGGTCCGTGCCCGGAGTCTTCCCCGAGGTTTCGTGGTCGGAGGCGATGTCGAGTACGTCGTCAGCGATCTGGAATGCGACACCGACGTCGTCGCCGAATCGGTAGAGCGCGTCGACGACCTCCTCGTGCGCGCCGACGAGCTCGGCCCCAAAGCGCGCAGACTGGGCGACGAGCGAGCCCGTCTTGTCAGCAAGCACCCGCAGATAGTGCTCAATGGGGTCGTCACCTTCGGCCGGACCGACCGTCTCGTCGAGCTGCCCCAGGCACAAACGCTCAAAGGTCTGAGCGTGCTGGTACACCATCTTCGGTCCCAAATCGGCAACGAGCATCGAAGCGCGCGAGAAGAGGAGATCGCCCGCGAGGATCGCCTGATTGTTCGACCACACGACGTGCGCCGTGTCGACGCCGCGGCGCGACGGCGCCGAATCCATGACATCGTCGTGGTAGAGGGTAGCCAGGTGGGTGAGCTCAACGACGACCGCCGCGTCGAGAACCTCCTCGCACGTCGCCCGCTCTGGCTCGCCCAGCTGCGCACACAGTAAGACAAGCAGGGGCCGTAAGCGTTTCCCGCCAGCCTGGGCAAGGTGCGACAGGAGCCCCGTGAGAATGCCCTTGTCGTCGCGGGTCTGCTCCGTCAGCCGACGCTCGACCTCCTCCAGGGCGGGCGAAAGCCGCTCCTGGAGGAGGGAGAACACATCACGCTCGCTCGTAGAAGTCACAGCACGACGATAACTGCTCGAGCGAGCAGATCAAGAACCGGCCCGGGGAAGACCCCCAGGAGTACGGTCGCGATCGCGCACATCGCGATGGCCGCAGTCGCGGTCCCCTGGGCGGTTACGACGGCCGTCGCCTCGGTCGGTTCGTCGAGGAACATGACCTTCACCAAACGGAAGTAGTAGAAGGCCGTGATCGCTGAAGCAACAACCGCGACGATGACGAGTGGAACGAGGCCGCCACTGACACCGGCGGCAAACGCCAACCACTTGCCGATAAACCCAGACGTCAGCGGGATGCCCGCAAACGACAGGAGGAAGACGACCATGGGCACAGCCAGCCACGGGTGCGTGCGCCCAAGACCCGCCCACTCACGCATGTCGTGCTGCTCGGCCTCGATGACGCCCTGGCGCGTGGCCCGACGCACGAGCATGATGATGCCGAAGGCTCCAATGGTCGCCAGGCCGTAGGACAAGACGTAGAACAGCGTCGCCGCCAGAGCCTTGGAGTCGTACGACTGCACGGCAATGAGGATGAAGCCGGCGTGAGCGATCGAAGAGTAGGCGAGCATCCGCTTGACGTTGTCTTGAACGAGACCGAAGAAGGTGCCCACGACAATCGTGAGGATGATGACGGCCCACATGATGATCGTCATGTGCTCGCGCATCTGCGCGACGACGGTGAAGTAGAAGCGCACAAGAGCGAGGAACGCCGCGGCTTTAACGCCGGCCGCCATGAAGCCGGTCACCGGCGTCGGGGCGCCCTGATAGACATCAGGAGTCCAGGCGTGGAACGGAGCGGCGCCAACCTTAAACAGCAGGCCGACCGCGACCATGACGATGCCGCCGATGAGCAGCAGATCGGGACCGGTGCCAGCCGAGATCGAGCGGGCGAGATCGGCTATCGACAGGGTTCCGGCATAGCCAAAGAGGAAAGCGATGCCCATGAGGAAGAACGCCGAGGAGAATGCACCCAGAATGAAGTACTTGATGGCCGCCTCTTGCGAGAGCAAGCGGCGATGACGCGCCGTGGCGCACAGGACGTAGAGCGGCAGCGACATGACCTCGAGCGCAACGAAGAGGGTGAGCATCGAGGAGCACATCGGGAACAGCATCATTCCACCCGTGCTCAACAGGAGCAGCGGGAGGAT
The DNA here is from genome assembly GCA_030527545.1 of Actinomycetaceae bacterium. GTDB lineage: Bacteria > Actinomycetota > Actinomycetes > Actinomycetales > Actinomycetaceae > Nanchangia. Next base: position 250,569 of record JAUNAP010000002.1, on the reverse strand, counting down.
CTCCGAGCGCTGGTAGGCGCGACGCTCCGTCTGCTCCTCCTCGAACGAGCCCGGCACATCGGAGGGCTGCCCGGCGAAAGCGGAGGCGTGCGAGCGGGTGCGGTCGATGACAACGAGGACGGACAGCAGCGCGATAACGAGGATAATCGCCTGCCCGCCGGCGGCCAGACCGTCGACGACGAGCTCACCGGTGCCGACGGAGGATCCGCCCGCGGAAATCATGACGGGGTCGACGCCGTCCCTCAGCGGCGTACCCGCATAGGCGAAGACGAAGGCCACGAGGGCCAGCGCGAGGACCGCGGGCGTGAAGATCGCTTGGACCCGCCAGCGTGCACGCCGGGGGACGAATGCTTCGAGGAGGACGCCGAGCGCGCCCGCGACCAGCACGATCGTAACCGGCGCGAGCAGCCCCCACGCGATATCGAAGGACGATTGGGAGAAGGAACCCATATCACTTGCCCCCTTCAGTGGTCGATGCGTCGGGCTCACTAACGATGCCCCCCGCGACCTGCATGGTCGTGTGCGTCACGGGCTCGAGCGTGTCGACGAGCGGACGCGGGAAGAGACCGACAATGAGCATGAGGACGATGAGCGGCGTGATGACGCCGAGCTTCTCGCGCCACCCGACGTCGCTCACCGACTGGCGAGCTGGATTCGTCGGGCCCGTGAAGATCTTCTGGTACGGCAGCAGAATGTAGAGGGCCGCAGCGATGACGGCGACGACCGCAATACCCGCCGCCCACGGCGAGACACCGAAGGTACCCACGAGGACCATGAGCTCGGGTACGAAGCCCGACAGGCCCGGAAGTGCGATCGCGGCGAGGCCGGCGACGAGGAAGGTACCTGCAAGTACGGGCACGACGCGACGCATGCCCCCGAAATCGTCGATGGCGCGCGTACCCGCCCGCTCGGTGAGGAACCCACCGATGAGGAACAGCCCGGCAATCGATAGGCCATGGGCCACCATGTAGACCATGGCGCCGGTGAGAGCCATCTGGGATCCGATGAAGATACCCATGACCATGATCCCGAAGTGGGACACGGACGTGAACGAGATGAGCCGCATGAGGTCCTTCTGGGCGAGCGCCGCGAGGGCACCCCACCAAATCGAGATGATCGCCAAGACGACGATAACCGGGGCGGCATGCGCGGACGCGGAGGGGAAGAGCGGCAGACACAGGGAGATCATCCCGAACGTGCCGATCTTGTCGAGAACACCAACGAGGAGCGTCGACGTCCCCGGACGTGCCTGTGCCGCCGTGTCGGCGAGCCACGTGTGCACGGGCACCATCGGCGCCTTGACGGCAAACGCGATGAAGAACGTCACGAAGATGAACATCTCCATGCCGGGGCTGGCCTGCAGCTTGCCGGCGAGGTTCTCGATGAGGTACTGGTCGTGATCGCTCGGCGCCACGGTGTAGAGCGCGATGACGCCCGCGAGCATGACGAGGCCGCCCGCCAGGGAGTAGAGCAGGAACTTGAGCGCGGCGGCCTTGGCCGCAACCCGGTCCCACCCGAAACGTCCGATGAGGAAGTACATGGGCACGAGCATGGCCTCGAACGCCACGTAGAAAAGGAAGACGTCGCGAGCGGCAAAAATGAGGACCATGAAGGCCTCCGCGGCCAGGGTGAGGGCCACGAAGCCGCTGACTTCCCCGCGCCTATCCTCGTCCCAACCAGCGAGAAGCGTGATGGGCACGAGGATGGCCGATAGGCCGATCATGGCCAGGCCGAGGCCGTTGATACCGAGCGCCCACGAGGCGCCGATCGCGCCGATCCAGCGGTGCGTTTCGGCGAGCTGGTAGGAGCCGGCCTGCGCATAGTCGAACAGGCAGGCCGCCCAGATCGTGCCGGCGAGCACGAGGAGGGAAATTCCAAGCCCGAGGGGCTTCGCTACGGCCTTCAGCGGGCGGAAAAGCCCGAGCGCAAGGGCGCCCAGGGCGGGAACCGCCACGAGGAGGCTCAGTAGCGGAAACGGTGCTGCGATGAGCTGCATAAGTGTTGTTCCTCCCGTCTCGCTACACCTGAACGAACAGGGCGATGATAAGTGCGGCTAGGACGCCGACGATGATGTAGGCCGCGTACGAGCGGGTGTAGCCCGTCGCCGTGTGCCGCAGGCCCGAGCCCAGGCCCGAGCAGGCGCGCGCGAGCAAGCGAACGCACCCGTCGATGATGCCGCGATCGGCGAAGCCGACGCCGGCGACGAGCCCCATACCCGGAATCATGAAGAGATTCTCGTTGAGGCGATCCTGGTAAAGATCAGCGCGCGCGGCCGTGACAAGGGCACCGGCACGCGGTGGACGCTGCGGGACCTCCCGGCGAATGAAGAGCGCCCACGCGATGACGACACCGATGATGACGAGCCCGAGCGTGGCTATCGAAATGACGGTGTGGTCGAGAACGGCCTCGTGCGCGTCGGTGTGGTGGCCGGCCTCGCGCCCCGTGATGGGCGAGAGCCATTCCTCGAACCAGTTCGTCGCACCCAAGATCCCGCCGAGCGCGATGGAGAACAGCGACAAGATGACGATGGGGCCGTTCATGAGCCAGTTGGCCTCGTGCGGGTGGACCGGCTTGCCCTCCGCCTCGCTCGTCCACCGCTTGTTGCCAAAGAACATGACGAAGAACAGACGCGACATGTAGAAGGCCGTGATACCCGCACCGATCATGGCGACGAGCCCGAAAATCCACCCGCCGAGGGTGCCAAACGGCTCGGGGCTGAACGCCGCGGCGATGATCGGTTCCTTGGAGAAGAAGCCCGAGAACGGCGGGATACCCAAGATCGCGAGCCAGGCAATGCCGAAGCAGATCCACGAGACCTTCATGACGTGGCGCAGCCCGCCGAAGCGGCGGATGTCGACCTGGTCACCCATGGCGTGCATGACGGAACCGGCCCCGAGGAAGAGCTGGGCCTTGAAGAAGCCGTGCACGAAGAGGTGGAAGATCGCGAGCGTCCAGCCGATGGGGCCCAGGCCCGCGCCGAGCATCATGTAGCCGATCTGCGACATCGTCGATGCCGCCAGGACCTTCTTCATGTCGTCCTTAGCACAGCCGACGATCGCACCGAAGAGGAGCGTGATCGCGCCGATGATGGCAACGCACATCTGCGCCGTCGGCGAGAGCACGAAGATCGCCCCTGCGCGCACCATGAGGTACACGCCGGCGGTAACCATCGTCGCGGCGTGGATGAGGGCCGACACCGGGGTCGGGCCGGCCATGGCGTCACCCAGCCACGCCTGGAGCGGGAACTGCGCGGACTTACCACACGCCGCGAGCAGCAAGAACAGGCCGATCGCGGTTGCCCATCCGGGCGAGATGAGCGCTTCGGCGTTGCCGAGCACCTCGCTGAAGCTCACCGAGGAGGTCACCGCCACCATCGCCATGATCGCGAGGAGCAGGCCGACGTCGCCGACGCGGTTCATGACGAACGCCTTCTTGGCCGCAACCGCGTTGTCGAGCACGTGGTTCCAGAAACCGATGAGGAGGTAGGAGGCGAGGCCCACACCCTCCCAACCGAAGAAGAGGAACACGAAGTTGTTCGCCAAGACGAGCGTGAGCATCGCGGCGATGAACAGGTTGAGGTAGGCGAAGAAGCGCCTGCGGTCGCTGTCGTGTTCCATGTAGGCGACCGAGTAGACGTGAATGAGAGAACCCACGAAGGTGACGAGCATGACGAACGTCATCGACAGGGGGTCGACGAGGTAGCTGGCCTCGATGGAGAGGTCTCCCACGCTCATCCACTTGAAGAACACCCCGCTCATGGCGCGCGCGTGAGGCTCCAGCCCGAGCATCTCGAAGACGATCATCGCGCCGATCGCAAAAGACGACCAGGAGGCGACGACGGCGAGCCAGTGGCCCCACTTGTCTGTGCGCCGCCCTGCGACGAGCAAGAACGCGGAGACGGCCAGCGGAATGAGAACCATGTAGGGCGCGAGCGTAGCGGCGCCGCCAGCCTCGGCGGGCTGGGCCTGGGGAAGTGTCGCAAGCAACGAATACACCGTGTCTACCTCCCTTAATTCTTCAGCAAGGCGACGTCGTCGAGCGACGTCGTCCTGCGGGCTCTAAAGATGGAGACGATGATCGCTAGACCGACGACGACTTCGGCGGCTGCGACGACCATGACGAAGAACGCCATGATCTGACCTTCAAGCGACCCCGTCACATTCGCAAACGTGACGAAAACGAGGTTGGCAGAGTTAAGCATGAGCTCGACACCCATGAGCGAGATGACCGCCGAACGCCTGACGAGCACAGTGATCGCGCCGATGGCGAAGATGATCGAAGCGAGTACGACGTAGTGAGTGAGGGTCATGAGTTCTCAACCTCCTCGCCGCGGCGGTTCTCGCGCGGCTGACGCAGCGTACGCTCGACCTCTTCGCCCGCCATGCCCCACGCGCGCGAACGCTTGACCGAACGCGAGGCCTCGACGGAATGCAGGCCCTGTGCCGGGTCGCCGAAGCGGTCCTCGCGCACGGCGAGGGCCGTCGTCGGCGAGGCCTCTGCGATCGAACGGTCCTGACCGGTGGCGCGCAGCACGCGCGGCACGGACGATTCGACGGGCCCGAGGGTTTCGCCGGACAGGGCGGGCACGTCCGGGGAGTTCGACTGCGAGTAGACACCCGGCGCCGGCAGCTGACCGGGATGGCGGCGACCGCCCGCGTAATCGAGCATCTTCGCCTCCGCCGTCTCAGGCTGCTTAAAGAGCTTCGACAAGCGATCCGAATGGGCCAGGAACATCGCCCCAATCGGCGCGATGATGAGCAAGACGCCGGCGAGCTCGACGGTGAACAGGTGCTGGGTAAACAGCTGGAGACCGAGCGCCACCGGGTTGGACTCGGCGGCCTTACCGCTGACCTGGACGGACCCGGTCGCCGGGAGGGAGGCCATGATGAGGGCTCCCGAAAGGATCGCGGCGCCGGCAAGACCGGCGACCCACGCGCCAATCCTCAGGCCCACTGGAGTCTTCATGTAATTATCGGACGCGGCGACGCCGACCATCATGATGACGAAGAGGATGAGCATCATGATGGCACCCGTGTAAACGACTACCTGGACGGCGCCGAGGAAGTAGGCCCCCTGCGATACGTAGATCATGGCGAGGCCGAGCATGACGCCCACCATGCACACTGCCGAGTGGATGGCTTTCTTCGAGGTCGCAACACCGATGGCGGCAAGCACCATGACGGTGGCGACGACCCAGAAGAAGGCCGTCTCGCCCAGCGAGAACTGATCAGTGACGTTCACTGCTGGCCTCCTGTCGAACCTTCGCGGTGGTGAGCGTGGGATCATCGGGGCGGTGTTCGCGCACCCACGTGACCTGCGCGGCCGTCGGGGCGCTCACCTCGCCACGATAGTAGTCGCCGTCCGTCGTCCCCTCGACCATGGGGTGGGGAGGCGCGAGCATCCCGTCTTCGAGCGGAGCGAGGATGTCGTCCTTTTCGTAGATGAGGTTCTCACGGTGCTGGTCGGCGAGCTCGAAGTCGTTCGACATCGTGAGCGCACGCGTCGGGCACGCCTCGATGCACATGCCACAAAAGATGCAGCGCAGATAATTGATCTGGTAGACGCGGCCGTAACGTTCGCCGGGCGAATACTGCGCCTGCGGCGTGTTGTTGGCCGCCTCGACGAGAATCGCGTCCGCCGGGCATGCCCACGCGCACAGCTCGCAGCCGATGCACTTTTCCAACCCGTCAGGATAGTGATTGAGCTGATGGCGGCCGTGGAAACGCGGCTGTGTCCGCGCGGGCTCAAAGGGGTACTGTTCCGTCACCGTCGGCCGGAAGAACGACGCGATCGTCACGCCGAAGCCGGCCACGGGCGCGAAGAACTCTCCGAGGGGACCTTTGCGGTCCGGTTCGAAGCTCATGTCTTCGCGCGTCGGGTTACGCCTGCTCACTTGGCTTCTCCTTCCTCAGCGCCGACGGTCACTTCCTCGGGCTTGTAGGCCGCCCGTGGGCTGGGTGGCAGCTGCTGCCCCGGCATTGGCGGGACCGGGTAGCCCCCGGCGAAAGCATCGAACGGCTTGCGTAGCTCGGCTTCGCGGCGCGCCTGCTCCTCGGCGGCCCTACGGTCACTACGCGCGCCCCAGACCCAGATGAGACCGAGAATGACGAGCATGACGACGGCAATGCCGAGCCACAGCTGCGGGGTGGTCACGAGATCGTAATGGGTGACGACGCGCATAACGGCGACGAGGGTGAACCACACGAACGCGATCGGCATGAGGCGGCGCCAACCAAATTTCATGAACTGGTCGTAGCGGACACGAACGAGCGTGCCACGCACCCAAATGAGGCAGAACATGACGACCCACACCTTGATGACAAACCAGATGACCGGGAAGATGCCGTGGTGGAGGGCGCCGCCCAACAGCGTGTCGCCGTAGGGGATCCGCCACCCGCCGAGGAACATCGTCACCGCCACGCCCGAGACGTTAAACATGTTGATGTATTCGGCCAGGAAGAACCACGCGAACTTCATCGACGAGTATTCGGTCATGTGACCGGCAACGATCTCGCCCTCACATTCGGGCAAGTCGAAGGGCAGACGGTTGACTTCGCCGGTCATCGAAATCGCGTAGATGACAAACGAGGGGAACAGCGCGAGGCCCCACCAAAATGGCGACTGGGCCTCGACGATCGCCGAGGTCGACATCGAGCCCGACACAACGAAGACCGTGAGGAGGGCAAGTCCCATCGACAGCTCGTAGGAGATCATCTGGGCAGCCGAGCGAGTCGATCCGAGCAGCGGCAGGGTGCCGTTGGAGGACCAGCCGGCGAGGATGATGCCGTAAACACCCAGCGAGGTGATGGCGAGGATGTACAGCACGGCGACCTCGGAGTCGGCCAGCTGCAACGGCGTTGAGATCGGACCGATCTTAACGTTGGGACCAAATGGGATGACCGCGTACACCATGAAGGCCGTGAACGCCGCCAACAGCGGGGCCAACAGGTAGGTCACCTTATCGACCCCGGCCTTCCAGAAGTCTTCCTTCGTCAGCAGCTTGACCGCGTCGGCGATCGCCTGGAGAAGACCCCACGGGCCGTGAACGTTCGGTCCCGGACGCGTTTGCATGCGGGCGAGCCCTCGACGCTCAACCCACAGCGCCATGATGACCGACACGATGAGGAAAACGACGATCAAGAGAGCCTTGATGATCGTGATCCACCACGTGTCGTCGGAGAAATCGGCGACCACCTGCGCGGGCAGGAGAGCCGAGATAGGAAGGGTGTTCACCTGTTCACCTCCGTAGTGGCTGTCACGGTGACGACGGCCCCCTCGCCCACGCCTAGGGCGGCGTCGACGTGCGAAGAGGGCGAACACTGGGGGAGCCACACGACACGATCCGCCATCTCGCAGATGACGACCGGCAGGCTCACGCGGCCCAGTTGAGACGAAACCTCGACGACGTCGCCCTCGCCGACTCCGATCACGTCGGCCGTTGCCTGCGAAAGCCGCGCGACACTGCGGCGTGCCGAGGCAGCCAGGTCGGGCGCGCCGGCCTGGAGCAAACCGTCATCGAGCATGAGCTTATGGGTCGCGAGCACGACCCCGTCCGCGTCGGGAACAGGGGTCGGCACGGCCTCGTAGAGGTCCATCTGTGGCGCGGCGCCGTCCCAGTCCATGATCTCGTTCGCGAGATCGTGCACCGCGCGCAGGCTGTCCATACCGAGCGGGCGATCGCACTCGCTCGCTAGCCGCTCGAGCACCTCTCGGTCGGGCATCGCGCGCGAAACGAGCGCCTGGCCGAATGGGCGGAGCCTGCCCTCCCAGTTGATGTAGGTACCCGGCTTTTCCACGTGCGGGGCGACCGGGAAGACGACGTCGGCCAGGGCCGTGATCGGCGTCGCGTTGACTTCGAGGCTGATGACGAAGTCCGCCCCTCGCATCGCTTCGAGGGCGGCATCCGAAGCAGCCAGATCGCGCGCGTCGACGCCGCCCACGACCAGGGTCCCGATGCCTCCGGCTTTCGCCTCGGCGAGAATCTCGGCCATGCGCAGTCCGGGTTCGGCGGGGATCGTCGCGTCCCAGGCGGCCCCCAGATCGGCACGCGCCGCGGGGTCGGTGACGAGACGTCCGAAGGGCAGGAGGCTGGGCAGCAGGCCCGCCTCGATCCCTCCGCGCTCGCCCGCACGCCGCGGGATCCACGCAATCTTCGCGCCACTCTTTTGGGCCAGCCGATCGACCGCCGAGAGCAGTCCCGTGCAGGCGGCGGCGCGCTCACCGACGACGATGACGGCGCCGGGGGCGCTCAAAGCCTCGGCGACGCGTCCGGCGTCTCCGTCGGCTCCGGGCTGTAGAGCCTCCACTACCTCCGCTTCGGTGCCGGGAACTGCCGGGAACCACGTGGCCCCCATCTTGTCCAGCGAAGGCGTCTTCACGGCGCTGACGCTGGCGACAGAGACGGTTCCGGCGAGGTAGCCCTTACGTAGGCGCAGGAAGACGGAACCGCACTCGTCCTCGGCCTCGAAGCCCACGAGCAGCACCTGACCGGCCTTCTCGAGATCTCCGTAGGTCACACCGATGCCGGTCCCGGCGACGTGGGTGGCCAGGAAGGACTCCTCCTCAGCGTTGCCCGTGCGCGTACGCTGATCGATCGAGTTCGTCTCCAACACGAGACGCGCGAAGCGCGACCACGCGAACGCGTCCTCGAAGCTCAGCCGCCCACCCGGCAGCGCCGCGGCAGGCTTCGACCGCGCCGCCGCGATACCGCGCGCGGCGACGTCGAAGGCATCAGCCCACGAGGTCTCGCGCAGCTCACCGTCAATACGCACAAGCGGCATCGACAGGCGGGCCGGCCCGTGGGCCCAGTGGAAGGCGAAGCGGTCCTTATCTGTGATCCACTCCTCGTTAACCTCCATGTCGCGCTGAGCGAGCCGCCTGACGACCTGTCCGCGGCGAATGTCCGTACGCAACGACGAGCCCGAGGCGTCGTGCTCGCTCACCCCGCGTGTCGAGGACAGATCGAACGGGCGGGCCCGGAAGCGGTAATCCTTCGACGTCAGGGCGCCTACCGGGCAGATCTGGATCGTGTTACCCGAGAAATACGAGGCAAACAACGCGCCCGTAGCATCCTGCTCGCCCAAACGCGTCGGACCGGCGTCGGTGTTACCACGAAGCGCGCATCCGCCCGTAGACGAGGCCATCGTGGGATCGGCGGCGTCGGTAAGGTCGCCAGCAGAAGCGAAGCCCAAGACTTTCGCGTCGAAACCACCAATGTTCTCCCCAAGGAAATCGTGGTCGTCTCCGCGACGCGACCCGCCGCCACGCCCCTGGAGGTCGATGAACGCGTCACCGGCGATCTCCTTGCTGAACCGCACGCACCGTTGACACAACACGCAACGCTCGCGATCAAGGAGGATCTGAGCCGAAAGCTCGACCGGCTTCGGCCACGTGCGCTTGACATCGGTGAACCGTGAATGCAGACGGCCGTGGCTCATCGCCTGGTTCTGCAGCGGACACTCGCCGCCCTTATCGCAGATCGGGCAGTCGAGCGGGTGGTTGATGAGGAGGAACTCGAGCTGGCCCTCCTGGGCCTTCTTCGCCACGTCGCTCGTTCGCTGCGTGTACACCTCCATGCCGGGCGTGCAGGTCATCGTGCAGGCGGCCTGCGGCTTCGGCATCTTGCGCACCTCGCCGTCGCGGCCAGGCATCGCAACCTCGACCATGCACTGGCGGCAGGCGCCGGCCGGCTTGAGGAGCGGATGGTCACAGAAACGAGGAATGTGGATCCCCATCTGCTCGGCCGCACGGATGATGAGCGTGCCCTTGGGCACCTCGATGGGTTCGCCGTCGATGGTCAGGGACACCATCTCGTCGCTCATCGCGCACCTCCTTCGGTAAAGACTTCGGACGCCGAGTAGGGGAACAGCTCCCACGCCGGGGTCGTCAGGCCCGCCTCGAACTCGTCGCGGAATTTCTCGATCGCTGAACGCACCGGCGTCGCGGAGGCGTCGCCGAGGGCACAGAAGGAGCGACCGAGAATATTGCCGGCCACGTCGTAAAGCAGATCGACGTCGCCCTCGAGGCCCTTGCCGGCCTCGAGTCGGCGCATGATCTGTTTCATCCAGAACGTGCCCTCGCGGCACGGCGTGCATTTTCCGCACGATTCGTGCTGGTAGAAGTCGGTCCACTTGCGGATCACGCGCACCACGGAGGTCGTGTCGTCGAACACCTGCAGTGCGCGGGTGCCGAGCATCGATCCGTTGGCGAGGACTTCCTCGTAGGCCAGCGGCACGTCCAGCTCTTCCTCGGTCCACAGGCCCGTCGACGAGCCACCGGGACTCCAGAACTTCAAAGTGTGCCCCTCACGGATACCGCCAGACATCTCCAGCAGCTCGCGCATGGTGATGCCGAAGGGGGCCTCGTATTGGCCGGGATGCTTGACGTGGCCGGAGATATTGAACAGGCCGTAGCCCTTGGCCTTCTCCGTGCCCATGGAAGCAAACCACTCCGCAGAGTTGAGGAACACCGCCGCGACCTGGGCGATCGTTTCCGCATTGTTGATCACCGTCGGGCGCGCGTAGAGCCCCTCGACGGCCGGGAAGGGGGGCTTGAGACGCGGGTGGCCTCGGCGACCCTCGAGCGAATCGAGCAGCGCCGTCTCCTCCCCACAAATGTATGCGCCGGCACCCGCGTGGGCGATGATACGCAGATCGCCCAGCAGTCCGGCCTCCTCGGCCTCCCTAATCGCCACGAGCAGGCGGTTGTAGGCGTGGACGACCTCGCCACGAATATAGATGAACGCGTGCGTGCAACGGATCGCCAGCGACGTGATGGCGACGCCCTCGATGAGCATGTGCGGGTTCGCCATGACCATCGGAATGTCCTTGCACGTGCCCGGCTCCGACTCGTCACAGTTGACGGTCAGGTAGCGGGCTTCGCCATCGTCAGGCGGCAGGAAGGACCACTTGAGACCCGTGGGGAAGCCGGCGCCACCGCGCCCGCGCACGCCCGCGTTCTTGACCGCCTCGATGATGTCTTCGCGCGACATCGCTCGCGCACGCTTGAGGCCCTCGTAGCCGCCGTGCGACAGGTACTTTTCCAGCCGCCACGAACCTGGTTCATCGTAGTAGGCCGAGGTGATCGGCGTGAGGCCGATCGGGTTGGCGATCGTGCTCACTTGTCGCCCTCCTTCGTGGAGTATTCAGCCGAGGAACCCTCGCGCCCGACAGGCTTCGTACCGGCCTTCTCGACCTCACCTGAGTTCGTGGCTGCGGCGTCCTCGCACACCGGGGCGCTCATGCCGCGTTCGCGCGCAACCTTGAGTCCCCACAGGGTCGGCTCGCCCGCCGAGACGCCCTCGTGGGCCGACTCGACATCGGCAAAACCGGCGAGAATGTGGCTCGCTTCCTTGAAGGTCGGACACACCTGCGGGCCGCGCGTCGGGTGGATGTCGCGCCCGGCGCGAATGTCGTCGACGAGCTGTTTGGCAGAAGCGGGAGTCTGATTATCGAAAAACTCCCAATTGACCATGATGACAGGCGCATAGTCGCACGCCGCGTTGCATTCGAGCGCCTCGAGCGTGATCTTGCCGTCGGGCGTGGTTTCTTCGTGGCCGATCCCCAGCTCGTGCTCGAGCGTTTCGAAGATCGTGTCGCCTCCCATGACCGCGCACATCGCGTTCGTGCACACGCCAACCGTGTATTCGCCGTTGGGGCGGCGCTTGTACTGGGTGTAGAACGTGGCGACCGCCGACACCTCGGCGCGGGTGAGACCGAGCACATCGGCACACAGGCCGATGCCGGCAGGAGACACGTAGCCGTCCTCGGACTGGACGAGGTGGAGCATCGGCAGGAGGGCGGACCGCTCGTGGCCCGCCGGGTAGCGGGCGATGATTTGCGCGGCCTCGTCGCGCAGCCTCGCCTCAACGTCAGTGGGATAGAAGCTCATTAGCGATCCACACCTCCCAAGACCGGATCGATCGTTGCCAACGCGATGATGAGGTCGGAAACGGTGCCGCCCTCGGCCATCATCGCGAGCGATTGAAGGTTGGAGAACGAGGGGTCACGGAAATGCGCCCGGTAGGGGCGGGTGCCGCCGTCCGAAACCACGTGAACCCCGAGTATTCCCTTCGCGTGTTCGACGAGCTGGGTCGCCTGGCCCGGCGGGACCCTGAAGCCCTCGGTGACCATCTTGAAGTGCTGGATGAGGGACTCCATCGACTCGCCCATGATGTGGCGAATGTGCTCGAGCGAGTTGCCCTGCCCGTCGGTTCCCACCGACAGCTGCGCGGGCCACGCGATCGTGGGATCGCCGACCATGACCGGCTCGCCCTCGGTCTCGTCGAGGCGGTCGAGCACCTGGTAGATGATCTTCAGCGACTCGTAGCACTCGTCAAAACGCACCATCGTGCGGTTGTATCCGTCGGACTTGTCGTAGACGGGAACGTCGAAGTCGAAATTCTCGTACCCGCAATACGGCTGCGTCTTACGCAGGTCGAGAGGATACCCGGCTGCGCGAACGCCCGGTCCTGTGAAGCCCAGTGCCATCGCGCCGGCGAGCGGAAGAACGGCCACGTCGACGAAACGCGCCTTGAACAGCGGATTCGCGCACACGATGTCCTGTAGCTCGTTGATGTCGCGGCGCGTCTTGGGCAGCAGGTCGCGAATGTATTCGGTGGTGCCCGCGGGCAGATCCTGCGCGACACCGCCGGGCCTGATGTAGGCGTGGTTCATGCGCAGACCCGTGATCCGCTCGAAGATCCGCAAGATCTCCTCGCGACCGCGGAATGCGATCGTCATGAGGGTCGTACCGCCGAGCTCGTTGCCGCCCGTGCCGATGGCGACGACGTGAGAGGCAATGCGGTTGAGCTCCATCATGAGAACGCGGATGAGGTTGGCCCGCTCCGGAATCGCATCCGTAATACCGAGCGCCTTCTCCACGGCGAGGCAGTAGCCGACCTCCTGGAAGAACGGGGCGACGTAGTCCATGCGCGTGCAAAACGTCGTGCCCTGCGTCCACGTCCGGTATTCCATGTTCTTTTCGATACCGGTGTGAAGATAGCCGGTGCCGACGCGAACCTCGCGCACGTATTCGCCGTCGATCTCGCAGATGAGACGCAGCACGCCGTGCGTCGAGGGGTGGACGGGACCGAGGTTAACGACGATGCGTTCGTGGGCGAGCTTCTCGATCTCGGACGCCATGTCGTCCCAGTCGCCGCCTGACATCACGTATTCGGGAATGTCGGCGCTCGTCAGCTCGTCGAGGGCCGGACCGGCCGCCTTGTAGAGAGTGTCCTTGTGGGTGCTCATGCGCTGTACGACCTCCGCGAGTCTGCCGGCGGGACCGTCGCTCCCTTGTACTGGACGGGGATGCCGCCGAGCGGGTAATCCTTGCGCTGCGGGTGTCCGACCCAATCGTCGGGCATCGCCGTGCGTGTGAGGGCGGGGTGTCCGGTGAAGACAATCCCCATGAGATCCCAGGTCTCACGCTCCCACCAGTCGTTGCCCGGGTAGATGGATACGACGGAGGGGATCGTGGGGTCGGCATCGGGGCACGTCACCTCGAGACGCACCACTCTGTTGTGGGTGAGCGACATGAGGGTGTAGGTCGCATGAAGCTCCGCCCCCTCGTCGTGCGGGTAGTGAACCCCGTCGACGCCCAGGCACAGTTCGAAGCGCAGGTCCTGATCATCGCGCATCCACTGGCACACCTTGATGATGTGGGCGCGCTCGATGAAGATTGTCAGCTCGTCGTGGTCAACGACGACCTGCGGGATGACGTCGCGGGCGGCCAGGCCTTCGGCGTCGGCGAGCTCTTCGAGAATATCGACGACCTGATCGAACCAGCGGCCGTAGGGCCGGCTGGCCGCCGCCGGCATGTTCACCTGGCGGGTGAGACCGCCGAAGCCCGTCGTATCCCCGTCGTCACTGACCCCAAAGAGACCCTTACGCTCGCCCAGCGGCGTGCCGGTGGGCAGCGGCCTAGCGGAGGCGGGAACGATGCTTTCTCGTGTGTCGCTCATGCCAGCAATCCCTTCATCTCGTGCGTCGGGGTCGCCGCGAGGGCAGCTTCCTCGGCCATACGCGCGATCTCGGCGCGGCGCTTCTTGCCCAGGGGCGTCTGCGAGCCGATCTGTTCACGCAAGACCATGATCGAGTTGAGCAGGGCCTCGGGACGCGGAGGACAGCCCGGCAGGTAGACGTCGACGGGAACAACGTGGTCGCATCCTTGGACGACGGCGTAGTTGTTGAACATGCCGCCGCTCGAGGCGCACGCCCCCATAGAGATAACCCACTTCGGTTCGGGCATGGAGTCGTAGACGTTACGGATGATCGGCGCCATCTTCCACGAGACGCGCCCCGAAACGATCATGAGGTCGGCGTGACGCGGGGAGGCACGGAAGACCTCCATACCGAAACGGGCGATGTCGAAGCGCGGCGTGCCCGTGGCCATCATTTCGATGGCGCAGCACGCAAGCCCCATGGTGACGGGCCAGATCGAGGACTTGCGAGCAAGACCGAGGACCTTCTCGATGCTCGTCAGCCCGACGCCCGCGGGCAGGTCGTTGTCCATAGACACGGTCTACACTCCCCTTCCTAATAGTCGAAGCCGCCGCGGGCCCATTCGTAGATGAATGGGATGGCGAGCAACTCAATGAACGTCATCATGGCGAAGAGCGCGATGAACGCCATGGAACCGAATTCAGAGATCGAAACGGCCCACGGGTAGAGGAAGACGACTTCGACGTCGAAGACGATGAAGCTCATGGCCACGAGATAGTACTTGATGGGGAAGCGCCCCTGGGTGGGGGAAAACGCCATCGGGTCGATCCCGCACTCGTAGGTGGCGACCTTGGTGCGCGCGAACTTATTGGGGCTCAGCACGGCCGAAGCCGCGAGTCCGCCAATGGCAACCACCATGGCTACGGCGCCCATGATAAGGAGCGAAACGCCTGCGCTCATCGTGCCCTCTCTTCCTCTTCGTGTCGGCCTCCCCAGCCGCCGACGCTGTCGTTCATGCAGCCTTCTGGGGCGGCCGCGCTGCGTGATGTCACCGCTAGACCTTGGGGGCCCACGCGGTGAGGATTTGGAGGAGCCGGTCGGTGACGTCGCCTCCTCGGCGCTCAAATCCATCTGACAATAGTTTGTGGACGAACCGCATGAGGGCGGGTCGCGGTAGCCCGTACGTCGTGCATAGCCGCATGATTTCGGGGTTTTCGATGAGGCGGACGAAAATGCGTCCGAGCGAGTAATAGCCACCGAGGGCGTCACGTATTGCCTGCGGGTAGGCCTGCATGGCGATCTCTGCTGCGCGCTCATTGGGACGACCGAGCGCCTGTACGATGCTTGCCGCGGCGAGGCGACCGGCCATCATTCCCGGCGCGATGCCTTCCCCGTTGAAGGGCGAGATCATGCCGCCGGCATCACCGACGAGGACGAGACCGTTGGCGTAGTGCGGCGTCCGGTTGTGACACATGGGCAGCGGGGCCGAACGGAGGTCACCGACCTGATTGTTCGGGGTGAGTTCCCACTCACTCGGCAGCGTCGAAACCCAGCGGGTGAAGATCTGTCGATAGGGAAGCTTGGTTGCCTTCGTGCTCGATGAAACCGACCCCAGACCCACGTTGACCAGGCCGTCTCCCAGCGGGAAGATCCAGCCGTATCCGGGCAGCAACGTCGACTTGCCCGGCTCACCGTCCCACAGCTCGAGGTGGGATTCCATCCACTCGTCGTCACCACGCGGGGAACGGAAGTACGCCCGCGCCGCGACCGCCATGGGCCGGTTGGGGTTCTTCGTGATACCACACGCGGTGGCGAGTCTCGCTGAGGCACCGCCGGCGTCGACGACGTAGCGAGCGGCGATGTCGTGGGCGGCCGCCCGGCGCCTGCCGGTAGGCACCGCTTGAACACCGACGACGCGCCCGTCGCGTCCACGCAAGGGTGCACTCACGGTCACGCCCTCATAGACACGGGCACCGGCGTCGCGGGCAGCTTGGAGGAGGCGTGCATCGAGGCTTCGGCGTGCACGCGCCATTCCGTAGCCCGGTTGGGACGCCGACGTGGGCCACGGCAGGTGGATCCGGTGACCTCCCCCGAGAACGGTGAGACCGCGGTTGAGGTGCCAGCCCTCCTCGGCCAGCGGATTGATCCCCATAGCGAGGATCTCCGCGACAGCCGCAGGGGTGAGGCCGTCGCCGCAGACCTTGTCGCGCGGGAAGGTCGCCTTGTCGATGAGCGCGACGTCCACGCCCGCACGGGCGAGGTGGTAGGCGGTAGCGGACCCGGCTGGGCCCGCGCCTACGACGACGACACTCGCGTCGTCGATGTGTACCTCTGCCGTCACGATGGGAACCTTTCCGGCCGGCGTCGGGCGCCGGCGTGTCGCGTGCTGCCAAGTCGACATGCGGTGTCCACGGTATGCCCCCGCCTCCCTCGCGCGCCCGCATACGCGTCGTTTGCCCAGTTCACGGGCCGTTGCAGGCAGGTGGTCTGACCTTCCCCCCGACACTATTAGGCAAGATTATGGTTGCCTAATTGGGGACAGCTTGCCACATCATTCGGGACGAAAGGCCCGATGAATGGCAACAATTCCCCCGGTGAGGTTGCGCCAACTCACGTTCTCCCAGCCGCACTCGGCGATCATCTGGGCGAAGGTAGGTTGATCGTGCCAATCGCGGATCGACTCGACGAGATACTCGTAAGACACCGCGTTCGACGAAGTGACAGCCGCCAACCTCGGCAGCCCCTGCCGCAGAAAGAAGTTGTACACGGCCGCAAACGGCGCCCAGGTGGGGGTCGAAAACTCGACAACCACGAGCCTGCCGCCCGGTTTGACGACCCGCGCCATCTCGGTGAGCGCCTTACGGGTGTCCTCGACGTTACGGATGCCGTAGGAGATCGTGGCAACATCGAAACTCGCATCGGCGAACGGCAGGTCGAGAGCGTCAGCCTCAACGACCTCCAACTGCGGATAACGCCGGCGCGCCTGTGCAACCATCCCCGCCGAGAAATCCGACGCCACGACACTCGCACCCGACTTCGCATACTCGATGGAAGACGTTCCCGTCCCCGCAGCCACGTCAAGAACCCTCTCGCCGCGGCGCGCATCCACTGCCTTGCGTGTAGCAACCCGCCACACGCGGTCCATCCCGCCGGTGAGCACGTCGTTGGTGAGGTCGTAGCGCGAGGCAACCGTGTCGAACATCGTTTTGACGTCGTGGGCGCGCTTATCAAGCCCGGCGCGGGTGCCGCGATGTGAACGCCTCATGCGCGCCCCTCCCCCGTGGCCAGCGCCGCGTCCGACGTTCCGGGCACCATGTCGGAAGCCTGGGCGAGGAATTCAATCGCCGGCTCGCTATAGGTCAGACCCACGAGTGTGGAATCGCAAAACGTCAACGACGTCAGCGATGCGAGGGAGCACTCCCGCTGCGCGGGCAGGTGCGCGAACGCACGCCCCTCGATGAAGGTGCGCAGGCACCAGATCGGCAGTTGATGCGACACGACGAGGGCCTCGTGCCCGCGCGCACGCGCCAGCGCTGTCCGCACGGCATCACGCATGCGTTGTGCCTGTTCGACATAGGGTTCACCCCACGAGGGGCGCAGGGGGTTTCGGTAGCGTGACCAGTTACGCGGAGCGGCCAACTGTGCCCGATTCGCGTTGACGGCCTCCCCTTCGAAGAGGTTCTCGGCCTCGATGAGCCTGGAGTCGACCTCGACGGTGAGGCCGTAGGCATCCGCCGTCGGCTGCGCGCTCTCCTGGGCGCGTTCCAACGGGGAAGCAACGACATAGGTGATGTCGCGGCCCTGGACCTTGAGGGTGCGCGCCACCTCGGCGGCCATGGCGCGCCCGAGTTCGGACAGGTGGTAGCCGGGCAGACGCCCGTAGAGAATCCCGTCTGGATTGTCGACTTCGCCGTGGCGCATGACGTGAATCGTCGTCGTGAGTGTCATACCTCTACCCTATCGGCTCTCGCTGCGCCCGCTGGGATAGTCTGGTGGGGATGAATACCAGCCCGAAGCGTGCCGCATTTTGTGACGTCGATCAGACGCTCGTGCGCGGCGCCTCCTCCTACCACCTCGCCCGAGAGCTATATCGGCGCGGGTTTTTCGGGCTGTCCGACCTGTGGTACGCGGCGCGCCAGAGTGCTCTCTACGTCGCCTGCGGCGAGGACCCGCGAAGGATCCGCCGCATCGTTGAGCGAGCACTGCACATGATCGCCGGCCACCACGTCGATGAGGTCGTCTCGGTGGGGCGCCACATCGTCGCCGACATGTATTCACGCAAGCTCTTCGAGGAGACACTTGGCATTTTGCGCCGCCACGAGCAGCTGGGACACGAAGTGTGGCTGCTCTCGGCTACCCCTCAGGAAGTCACCGAGCTCCTCGCCGAGCACGTGGGGGCGACGGGAGCGCTGGGTACACGGGTGCGACGACAAGACGGCATCTACGTGGGCGAGCTGGCCTCCCCCATCATGCACGGCCCCGAAAAGGCCCACGCCGCACGGGAGCTCGCGCGCGAACGCGGCTTCGAGCTGGCCGACTGCTGGGCGTATTCGGACTCTGCCTCCGACCTGCCGCTCCTTCGGGCCGTGGGGCACCCGTGCGCGATCAATCCGGACCCCAAGCTTCGGGCCGTCGCGCGGGAGTCGGGGTGGCCGATTCTCGAGCTGCGCCGCGCGGGCGGGCTGCTCTATCGGCGAGGAACGAGACGCGGCGCCTACGTGGCCGGGGGCTGGTGGGTCTACCGCTACCTCAGGAAACGATTCGGCCGCTCGCGTCAACGCTGAGAACGTCGCGTGCGAGGCCGCCCCCAGGGGCGGCGGATAGAGGAGCTAGGACTGTGGGCGCTCTTCGTCTCCGTCTAGCTCGTCGGCCTCGTTATCTCCCGGCTTGTCTGCTTCGCCACCATCCTCGGCCGCGCGCCGCTCCCGTTCCTTGCGTTCGCGATAAAGCTGAGCCTCGAGGGCAAAGAGAAAATCATCATCGTCATCGGGAGCTCGCTGGGTCTCCTCCGTGGAAGGTCGCCGTGTAAACAGCGGCAGGCCCTCTTCGCTCGACCACACCGTAGCGGACAGCCGACCGCCGTGTTCTTCCGCCTGTGTGACCCGCGAAGACACGATCCACGCGATGGGTCCGATCCAGGGCAGCGCGATAATGAGGATGATCCACAGCGGCTTGGGCACGCGGCCTGGCAGTTTGTCCGAGGGCGTGCGCGCGCAGTCGGCGATCGCGTAAATAGCGAGCGCGAACGCCAAGACGATGGGAAGAATCCGACCCATGCCTGCCAGTGTAGCGGCAGCGTGTCCGTTTCTCAGCCGATGATCGCCGCGGCCCCCACCACGACGCCGTAGGCAAGGGTCAGCAGGCCCGTGTGCTTGAGTACGCGGATGAGTTCGAGACCGCTCGCTCCCCTGCCAACGGGACGGACGATGACGAATCCGGCGAGCGCGAGGATGGCGGCGGCGACCACGCTGGTCGGAATGGCGAGGAGACAGCCGAAGCACACGTAAGCGTAGTAGACCCAGCGGGCACGATTATCGCCCAGACGCACGGCGAGAGTTTTCTTGCCGCTGTCTCGATCGCCGGGCAGGTCGCGCAGGTTGTTGACCATGAGCAGGGCGCACGAGAGCAGCCCGATGCCAGCGGCGGAGCTCCACGCCGCCACGTTGGCGTGATCGACCTGCGTGTAGATGGTCCCCATGGTGGCGACGAGCCCGAAGAAGCAAAAGACGAGGAGATCGGCAACGCCGCCGATATAGCCGTAGGGATGCTTGCCGCCGGTGTAGTACCAGGCCGCGACGATGGCGAGCGCTCCAATGAGAAGGAAATACCACGCCTTGCACACGGCGATGAGAGCGAGACCAGCGAGGGCTGCGAGGGCGAAGCTGGCGAGCGCGGCTGCGAGGACGGCGCCGGGGGCTGCAAGGCCGGGACCGGTCAGCCGCTGGGGGCCGACTCGCTTGCCGACGTCGTCGGTGCCGCGTATGCCGTCGGAGTAGTCGTTCGCGTAGTTGACGCCCACCTGGAGCGCGAGGGCGACAAAGAGAGCGAGGAGCGTGCGGGCAACGTTGAGGTGCCCGACGATCGCCCAGGCGTGGGCGGCACCCAGGAGAACCGGGGCGAGGGAGGCCGGCAGCGTTTTCGGGCGCGCGGCTTCGATCCAAGCTGAAACGGGAGCGGACGGCATGACGCCCATTCTAGTGAGCCGACCCTGCCGCCCCGAACGCTAGCGTGTCCAGGCCCACCCGTTTTCGAGATGGCGCAGCGCAATCTGGCGGACCTTGCGTCGATCGACCTTGCCGATCCCCAGCAGCGGCAGCTCGTCGACCATGCACACGATCCTCGGCGCCTGCGCCCTGCCCAGCTCGGCGGCTACGTGGGCGCGCATATGCACGGCAATATCGTGATCGTCATCGGTGAGGGCCTGGGGGATGCGGACCTGACCGAGGAGGTCGGTTTCTTCCTCGCTTCCGCGGATGCTCGCCTGTAGCGCCGCCATCGCCTCTTTGAGCTCGGGCGAGCTCACGGGCTCGACGGCGTCGTCGAGCGGCTCGACGTCAAGGCCTCGTCTCGCGCGCATGGCCCTCAGGGAACGGGGGTTTGCATCGGGGGCGGGCACGAAAACCGCGGCGACGGTCTGTCCCCAGGTCGCGTGAGGAAGGCCGACGACGCACACGTCCCCGACGTCGGGCAGCGACTTGATCGACTCTTCGACGACGTCGGGCTGAACCTTGACCCCGCCCGTGTTGATGACGGAGTCCACACGCCCGATGACCTCGAGTTTCGCCCCCACCATTCGCCCCGCATCGGAGGTGCGTAGCCACCGGCGCCCGCCTGCGGCAACGATGTCAGCCCGGCCGGGGGCATCGACGTAGCCGTCCATGAGGGTCGTTCCGGAGATCCAGATCCGCTGGTCGATGGTGGCGACCTTGACACCGCGCAGGGGTACGCCGTCGTAGACGCATCCGCCGCAGGTTTCGGTCATCCCGTAGGTCGTGACCACGGGCAGGCCATTGGCCTTTGCCTGGGCGAGGAGCTGTGGGTCACTCGCCTGCCCTCCGACGAGGATGGCCGTCAGGGGGCGCAGGGCCTCGCAGGCCTGCCGGTTCGACACTATCCTCCTCAGCTGCGTGGGGACGACGGAGGTGTAGACGGGCACGCCGTCATCTCGCACGGCCCGGCGGGCGGCCCTGGCTAGCGCCTCGGGGGTGAAGCCTTTCGTCGTATCGACGAGCGTGGGACGGTGTCCGGCGATGACGGAACGCACGAGCACCTGGAAACCGGCGATGTGGTGGGCGGGTAGCGGCAGGATCCATCTGCCGTGACCGGCGAAGGCCGCGGCGGTGGCGTGGGCGCTGGCGGAGAGAGCCAGGCGCGACAGGCCGACGAGGTGGCCCCTGCCGGTCGTCGATCCGGACGTTTGTAAGATGACGCTCACCGCTGGGGAAAGGGGCTCGGCAACACGCTCGCGCAAGAGCTTGCGGACCGCCTCAACGTCGGCGTCGGGTTCGACGGGAACGATGACGCGTCCCGGTCTGGGCATCCCAGCAGCCGGTGCGAACTCGGCTTGGATGGCTGCCAGAAGATCGGCCACGCCGCCGGGGCGGGTACCCGCGGGGATAATAAGGGCCTCCTCAGCCCCCGACCATTCGTTCACGTCGCCCCTCCTCATCGCTTCTGCCTGCTAAAACGCGTAGGGAAACCTCGTGAAGTCCGGCCGTCGATGCTCGACAAAGGCCTCGCGTCCCTCGTTGGCTTCGTCAGTGCCATAGGCGAGCCGCGTCGCCTCCCCGGCAAAGATCTGCTGTCCAACCATCCCGTCATCCGCAAGATTAAACCCATATTTGAGCATACGGATCGCCGTGGGCGATTTCTCGCAAACGGCGCCGGCCCATTCGATGGCGACCTCCTCTAAGCGGGCGTGGTCGACGGCCTCGTTGACGACGCCCCACGCCTCCGCCTGACGCGCGTCGTAGCGGCGGGCGAGGAAAAAGATCTCACGCGCGCGCTTATCCCCGATCTGGCGGGCGAGCAGGGCCGATCCGTACCCGGAATCGAAGGATCCAACATTGGCGTCGGTCTGCATGAATTGCGCATGTTCGAGGCTGGCGATTGACAGGTCGCACACGACATTGAGTGAGTGTCCGCCACCGGCGGCCCATCCCGACACGGCCGCGATGACGACCTTCGGCATGAACCTGATGAGGCGCTGTACTTCGAGGATGTGCAGTCTCCCGGCGCGAGCCGGGTCGATGGCCTCGCGCCGGGCGTGAGGGTCGGCGCTCGCCTCGGTGTCTTCCGCCTCGTAGCGGTAGCCGTCGCGGCCACGAATGCGCTGATCCCCGCCGGAGCAAAACCCGTATCCCGCATCGGTGTCGGGGTTGTTTCCGGTAAGAATGACGGCACCGACGTCGGGGGTTTGGCGGGCATGGTCGAGGCAGCGATAGAGCTCGTCGACCGTAGCGGGCCTGAAGGCGTTGCGTAGGGGCTGACGATCGATGGCGATGCGCACCCACGGCAGGTCGGCGCCCGCCGGGGCACCATCGGCCTCCCCGCGAGAAACTCCCCGATGGTAGGTGACGTCAGTGAGTTCGAAACCCTCGACCTCGCGCCACCGGGCCTCGTCGAAGGTGTCGGAAACGGCGTGCAGGCTCACTTCGTTTTCTCCTCGCTCTCGCTCGGTTGGGGCTGGGCGGGGGTCGAGGTCACCCACGTCGAGGACGCGGGCACAAGTTCGATCCAGATCTTGCCGGCGGGCAGGCTCAGCTTCTTGCCGGCGTCGTCGCTGAGCGTGATGGGCGCCCCATCGGCGTCCTTGTGCCAGGTCGCGTCGATAAGACGCCCATCGACGGCCACCTTCGCCTTGCCGCTACCGTTGAGCTTCGAGGCAATGACGGGCGCTCCGACCGGGTCGAGGTAGGACGTCGGCTCGGTCTCGACGGCGAGTACGAGCACGGTCGTGGCCTCGATCCGTGTGCCGTCGGCGTCCGCGCTGGCCTGCTTGTTGTCGAATCGCTGCCACGCCTGCCCCGACCATGCCCAACCCGAGCGCCACGCCGGGTAGGTGACGGCGAAGTCGGTGACGGCCTCACCGCCGGCCGGCGGCTTCGCGTTGGCCGCGAAATCCCACTGCCGGGGCGGGGCCTTGAGATCGCCGTGCGCCTGGGCGACGCGCTCGGGCGAGGTGTAGAGGTTGTAGGGCATCCGCCGCGACGTCACGCGCCAGGCGGCGTCGCCGGCGCGGTCTTCGGTGACGAGGGCGCCCACCGCGGCGCCGACATCTCGCAGAAAGTCGGGCTGACCGCCAGAGGTCACCAGTGCCCCCCTGAGGGGAGCATTGATGGGGGCGTCGACGGGCCGGATCGAACGAACCGGACCCACCTCCTTCGGCAGCGTCGAATAGTAGACGGCGTTGTAACGCACCTCGCCGCCCTCGACAAGCTCAACCCACACGTTATCGGCCGCGGCGAGCCCCGTTTGCGGCCGCGCCGGGGCATCAGCCGGGATTTTGACCGCCACGGCCGGGTGGTCGGGTGCAGCCTCGGCCTTCTCGCCCGTCAGCGGCAAACTCACCTGCCGCGGCGGCGTCGAGGTGGCCTCGGGCTTCGTCGGCGATGACGGGGTGCATGCGGCCGCTCCCGCGACCACGGCGATACTCGCGCACGCGGCGGCGATCCGCGCGAAGGGACGAAGAGTCGTCATCCGTTTCCTTCCGGTTGTGCTTCCCCTTCACGCTACCGCGCCTAAGCTCACTGGCACGAAAGCGCCAGGGCGCGTCCTCGCTTAGGGTGGGGGCATGTTCTCGTTTATGGCTCTCGGTGTCGGCATCGGCTGTCTGGTCCTCGCGGTCCTCTTGCGCCGTCCTTCACCGTGGTCGCAGCGCACGATCGCGCGCAACGGCTTCCTCGATCTGCGAATGTCCTATCTTTTCGTGCCCGCCCTCGGACTCCTGTTCGTGGGGTTGGGGCTCGTTCAGTTCGCCCTCATGAGCCGCGGGATCGCCCAATCTGTCATCCTCACCGTCTGCGCGGCGTTCGTGCTCACCGGCTTCGTGGGGCTCGCTTTCGGCATGCTGCCACTGCCCTACCCCTCCCGGGTGATCCCGGCGTGGGCGCGCGATCTCGACGAGCGCCGCAGGCAGGGACGTTTGCCCCGCGAACTGGTCGTCTCACGGGCGAGGCGCGTGACTGCCACGCACGAGGAGTCACAGGTACGCCCGCGGCGTCGCACCGGCAAGGCCTCCCGCCGCCGCACCAACGCGAAAAAGCGTCGCCCCCACTGAGGTCGTCGCGCCCATGGGCCACGTTGATACCCTTTTGGCGTGACTTCGACTGCTCGTTTGACCGAGATCCCGGCGTCTTCCCTCGCCCGTGACTATCCGAGTCTCGCACGCCTGCTGAGTGGATGCGTCGCGGTTGCGGTCTATTCGA
The DNA here is from genome assembly GCA_030527545.1 of Actinomycetaceae bacterium. Lineage (GTDB taxonomy): Bacteria > Actinomycetota > Actinomycetes > Actinomycetales > Actinomycetaceae > Nanchangia. The sequence goes on along the minus strand of JAUNAP010000002.1, from coordinate 226,199 downwards.
TTCCCCTCACCCGACGTTTTCGCAGAATCCGCGTGCGCGATGGCCTCCTCCTGCAGGGGGAGGCCGGGTGGGGCGAGATTTCACCGTTTTGGGACTATCCGGCCCCCGTCGCCTGGTCCTGGGTGGCTGCGGGGATGGAGGCGGCGCGGGAGGGTTTCCCGTCGCCGCTGCGCGAGCGCGTGCCGGTCAACGCGACGGTCCCTGTGTGCGATCCGGAAACGGCCGCCGGGATCGTCAATGCCCACCCTGGCGTGAGCGCCGTGAAGGTGAAGGTCGCCGACCCCGGGGTGAGGTTGGCCGACGACTGCGCGCGCGTGGAAGCGGTCCGCGACGCTCTCAATGCCCGCGGAGGCGGCGCCATCCGTGTCGACGTCAACGGCGCCTGGGACATCGACGAAGCCATCGGGGCGATCGGGGAGCTCGACCGCGCCGCGGGCGGCCTCGAATACGTCGAACAGCCCGTCGCCAGCGTGGAGGAGCTGGCCAGGCTCAGACGAAAGATCGAGGTGCCCGTTGCCGCCGACGAGTCGGTGCGTCTAGCGCAGGATCCGCTCGACGTCGTGAGGGCGGAGGCTTGCGACCTCATTGTCACCAAGGTGCAGCCGCTCGGCGGGGTTCGCCGTGCTCTCGAGCTAGCCGCCCAGGCGGGCGTGCCGGTCGTCGTCTCCTCGGCGATCGATTCCTCCGTCGGCCTTTCCATGGGCGCCCACTTGGCCGCCTGCCTGCCCGGCCTGCCACACGCATGCGGTCTGGGGACGGCGAGCCTGCTCACTGACGACGTCACGACGCGACCCCTCGCGGTGAACGCGGGAGACATCGAGGTGCGCGGGGTCGAAGCCGACCGCACCGATCTTCCCAACGTCGAGGAGGACCTGGTGAGGGCGTGGTTGAAGCGGCTCGAGGACATTGCGCAGTGGCGGGAGGCCCAGCGATGAGTGAGCTACCCGTCGCGATCTCCACCGCCCGCGAGATCGTTGCAACCCTTGCCGCGTACGGGGTTGGCGACGTTGTCTATTCGCCGGGTTCGCGCGACGCCCCCTTCGCGTACGCGCTCGCACGCGCACAGGAGCAGGGGCTCGTCCGTGTCCACGTGCGCATCGACGAGCGTTCCGCCGCGTTCTTCGCCCTCGGCCTGTCGCGCGCGGCGGAGGTTGATGGGCAGCCCGCGCGTCCGGTCGCCATCGTGACGACCTCGGGTACGGCTCTCGCCCATACGCATCCGGCGCTCCTGGAAGCCGCGCACGCCTGCGTGCCACTCGTCGTCATCTCGGCGGATCGCCCCGACGACATGCGCGGCACGGGCGCGAATCAAACGACCGAGCACACACACATTCTCGCCGGCACGGTGAGGGGAACATGGGATGTCGCCCCCGGGGGCGACGCGGGCTCCGCCACCGCTCAGGCGCTCGCGTGGACGCGCGGGGGCGACGTGCCCGCCGGCCCCGTCCACCTCAACGTGCAGTTGAGCGGCAGGCTCGACGAACCGCACGATGCCGCCGATTTCTCGCCGGATCGCTGCTCCCCTACCGCCCCGGATGTGGGCGGGCAGGCCGCGGGAGTGCGCCACCGGTTAGCTTCGGTGGACGAGGTGTCGGCGCTCGTCGCCGTGACGCCACCCGATGAGGTCGCGCCCTCCCTGTCCTCCCTCGGGCTCGACCCGTCGGCCCCCGGGCTCATCATCGCTGGGAATCAAGCCAATCTCACCGCGTGTGAGGGGGGCGAAGCGGTGTCGGCAATCCCGCGGTTGGCGAGGGCCCTCGGCTGGCCTCTGCTCGCCGAGCCGTCCTCTGGCGTGCGCGCGGAACCGGCCATCGTCGCCTATCAGCAGATCCTCACCCGTACACCCGAGCTGGCCGACGATGCCCGCCAGATCCTCGTTCTCGGGCATCCGACGCTAAGCCGCCCCGTAACCGCCCTGCTGTGCGACCCTCACCGACGCATCGTCGCTGTCGATGCCGCCGGCGTCGTGACGAACCTGGGGAAAAACGTTGCCCGCACCAGCCGTATCCTTCCCTGCGCGCAGACGACCGCGTCCGCGCGAGTGAAGCGGTGGGCCGACGCCTGGCACCGCGCCGACGCCGCCTTCGTCCCCGAGGACGTGCGCGAGAGATTCCTCTCTGCCCTGTGGCGCGACTGCGCCACAGGGACGCGCCCGCCCGTGCTCATCCTCGGGGCCTCCCTGGGCATCCGGGCACTCGATCGTGCGGCACCTGCCCTCGCCACCTCTCCGCGTATCCTCGCCAACCGGGGACTTGCCGGCATCGACGGGACGATCGCGTTTGCGCGGGGCGTCGCCGCGGGCCTCGATGAGCCGGTTCGCGTCGTCGTCGGCGACGTCACCTTCGCTCACGATATCGGCGGCCTCGTCCACGGCGTTCACGAACGTGATGACGACGTGCAGGTGTGGGTGCTCTCCGACGGCGGGGGCCGCATTTTCTCCACCCTCGAATACGGGCGCGACGAGGGTGGCGAGATGTTCGAGCGCTATTTCGCCACCCCGCAGCGCCTCGATATTGCACTGGCAGCACGGGCGGCAGGATGGGACTATCTGCGCGCGCACACGGCTAAGGACGTCGAGCGGATCGGCGCACACCGCGTGCGCGGCCGCTCCGTCATCGAGATTGACCTCAGAGCGAGCGCCCCCGAGACGTCTAGCTGACGTCCAGGTGACACTAGGTGCACGCGGAGGAAGATAGCGTCTACTAGGACACATCACGGTTTTCTTCACTGGCAAAGGACGACGATGAGCAACACTGATCCGACCCGGTTTGGCCACGAGGCCTACCCCGAGGGCACTCCCTCCCTCGACAACGACAGGGGGGAGGTTTCCACCCCCGAGCACTCCCGCTACGCGCCCGATGCTGCGTGGCACCCCGCCCCCGAAGAAGCTGGGCCGCATGAGTCGCGGCGCACGCTCACCCAGCCGAGCGTGTCCGAATCGGGACCGCTCACCCAGCCTCTGCCAACCGATCCCGGGGCCGGCTCTAACGGTGAAATTCCCCCGCTGTTCCCGCCGCCCACCACCCCGCCCACACCCGCCCAGCCCACACCTGCCCCTCGCAGCCGGCGCGGACCAGGCTGGATCGGGGTCCTCTTCGTCGCGATCCTCACCGCCCTCGCGACACTGGCCGCCTCCTTCTTCCTGTGGGGGCCCACGTCCCTGGAAACGCTCGGCCGCTCGGGGGCGGAGGTCGCCACGCAAGCACCAGTCGAACAGGCAAGCGCCCAGGAGACAAACTGGGAATCGGTGGCCAAAGCGGTCCAACCGGCGGTCGTGTCGATCCAGGTGCAAACCGATAACGGCGGGGACACGGGTTCGGGTGTCATCTTCGACACGAAGGGCCACGTCCTCACGAACTATCACGTCATCGCGTCCGCACTGAACTCCCAGGCGCAACTGACCATCCAGCTTTCGGACGGGAGGCTGTTCAACGGCTCGGTGGTTGGTGCCGATTCCACGACCGACCTCGCGGTCTTATCGATCACCAACCCGCCCGGCGACCTGCAGATGGTTTCGCTCGGTTCTTCGACGAACCTGCGTGTCGGCCAGCCCGTCGCCGCCATCGGGGCCCCGCTGGGTCTCGACAACACGATGACGACGGGCATCATCTCCGCGCTCGACCGTCCCGTCACCGTCACCCAAAAGAAGGGGAACGAACAGAATTCGGGCCCCCTCGGGATCCCCGGTCTCCAGCAGCAACAGCAGGGCGAACAGGTCGTGACCAACGCCATTCAGGTCGACGCGGCGATCAACCCCGGTAACTCGGGTGGTCCCCTCTTTGCAGCCGACGGCTCGGTCATCGGGATTACCTCCTCGATCGCGTCGCTGTCCCAGGGCAGCCCAGATTCCTCCGGTTCGATCGGCATCGGCTTCGCCATTCCCGTCAATCTCGCAAAGACCGTGGCCGACCAGATCCTCACGACCGGGAAGGCCCAGCATGCCTACCTGGGGGTCATGGTGCGCACGGCCGCGGCCAAGATGGATGACGCGACGGTCGCCGGCGCGGAGGTCGCCGACGTCGTCTCCGGCGGAGCAGCCGAAAAAGCCGGCCTCGCGGCGCAAGACGTCATCATCGGCATCGACAAGCACACGGTGTCGTCGGGCACCGCCCTCACCGGATTTGTCCGCTGGTACGTGCCGGGCGACAAGGTGACGATCACCTACGTGCGCGAGGGCAAGAAGCACGACATTGAGGTCACTTTGGGAACGACCGACGAGCAGCGCTAAACCACGACGCTACGTCCGCCTCGCCGCGCCCGCCGGCGAGGCGGGCGTCGTTTAGCCGTGATCGGGCACGCCGAGGGCGGCAAGGACCGGACGCATCTTCGCTTCGGTCTCGAGCAGCTCCCTGGTGGGATCGGAGTCGGGCATGATGCCCCCGCCGGCAATGACACGCACCCGGCGGGGGTCTTTCGGATCGATCTGTCCGCAGCGTAAGGCGATGCCCCACTGGCCGTTCCCGCGCGCATCCATCCAGCCGACGGGGGCCGCGTAGCGGCCGCGACTGCCCCCTTCGAGGGCACGGATCATGCGCTTGGCAACGCGCGTGGGCGAGCCGCACACCGCAGCCGTCGGGTGGAGGGCACCCGCGGCCTGTAGCGAGGTCACCGATACGTCACCTCGGATGGTCGACGACAGGTGGGTGACATTGGGGAGCGTGAGCACCTGCGGCTGGTCCGGCACACTGAGGTTTGTCGCAAGGGGCGCGAGAGACTCACGTACCGACGCGACCGCAATGTCGTGTTCGAGACGGTCCTTACGTGAGGCGAGGAGCTGCTCGCCCTCGTCTCGGCCGGCCGTCCCGGCGAGGACGCGCACGTGAACGCGACCGTCGTGGACTTCGGCGAGCATCTCAGGGGTCGCCCCTACCAGTCCGTCGATGGCGTAGGTCCAGCACGTCGGGTAGGCCTCGTGAAGTCGCTCGGCCAGCCAGGCCGGATGGACGGGCCGCTCCGCCTGTGCGATGACGTCGCGCGCAATGACGACCTTGCGGGCCCGACCCTCACGCAAATCGACGATGAGCCGCGAGAGTCTCTCCAGATAGTCGGAGTCAGACACCGAACCCGCCGTAACCCTCACCCGTCCCGGAGAAGGAACACCGGCCGAATCGCACGGCGCGAGGGGCCCCTCGGCGGCGCCGTCGACCTCCTGATCAACAAGCCACACATGGCCTCGCCAGGAAACCTCGACGCGACGCGGCACGATGAGCACGCCATCGGTGTCGGCGTCGAACCCGAGGGAACCAAAGACGAGGGGAAGATGAATACCGGCCTGCTCAAGACCGTCCCCCTCAACGCGGGAGTGCGCCGCGAGGGCCGCACACACGCCAGCGGCGCGGCCGGCCTGGTCGTCGCCGGCGAGGCTCATGCGGTGGGCCTCACCTGCGCCGCGCAGCTGCCACTCGGGTCCCACCCACCAGGTCGCGTCCCACCCGGGTGTCGGCCTCGTGCGCGCCCCTGATCTGACGCGCACCCGCAATCGCGGAATGCTGACTCGATTCCTCACCCGGCTAGTGTAGTCGTGTCCGCGATCCGCGGCCCACCGCACCTACACCACAGGCGCGCCCGTTTCCGGCACGCGCCCGAGATAAACGTGCGGGCCCGATCGCGGGCCCGCTGGTGTGCACCTACTTCTTGTTGCGGCGCTGGTGACGCGTCTTGCGCAGCAGCTTGCGGTGCTTCTTCTTCGACATGCGCTTGCGACGCTTCTTGATGACCGAGCCCATGGGGCCTCCTTACATCGCGGATGGATAACGTTCGTACCGGAGAGACAGTCTAATCCACGGGCTACTGGTTAGCTACTTCGCCGCGGGCGATGTCTCGGCCGCTCCACTCTCCCAAGCCCGCGTCGATGAGCTGTTGAACGGCCGACTGCGGGACCCTGAAAGACTTGCCCACGCGTACTGCCGGAATCTCGCCAGAGTGAATCATCCGGTACACCGTCATCTTGGACACGCGCATGAGGTCGGCGACCTCGGCAACGGTCACAAAACGCGGTCCTGACTGTTGAGGCATCGTCTATCCGTTTCTTTGATACGCCACGGCGGCGGGCACGGGGCAGCTTCGTGTATCAGGACCTAGGATAACGCATGGCGCCGCGTCGAGTGTCTCGGCGCGCCGTCGCAAGGCCCCTCGCCGACGAATGTGACGAATTCGGCTGTGGGCTGCATTTTCTAGGGAGCCCCTGTGCGTACCTACGATGGAGAGGTGAAAGGAGGAGCCGTGGCACAGCCGACCCGCAAGACGCGTGTACGCGAATGGATCAACCATCTCGCGCGCACCTCCCCCGCTCGGCTCGCGCTCGCCGTCTTCGCCCTCATCATTGCTATGGAGACACTCCTTCTCCAGCTGCCCTTTGCGACCTCCACCGGTAAGCGCGCGGCTTTCATCGATTCCCTTTTCCAGGCGACCTCGGCCGTGTGTGTCACGGGCCTGACGACGACGTCGATCGCGACGGACTGGTCGATCTTTGGACAGATCATTTTGGCGTTTGGCATGAAGATCGGCGGACTGGGCGTCATGACGATGGCCTCGATCCTCGCCCTCGCCGTGTCCCGCCACATCGGTCTCACCCAACGCATGCTCGCGGCCATGGAGACCAAATCGGAAGACCAACTGGGTGCCGTGTCCTCGCTCATACGAGCGGTCATCGTCGTGTCACTCACGTGCGAAATGACGATTTTCGCCATCTTGTTGCCACGCTTCATGACGCTGAAGGAAGGGTTCGCCCAGGCGGCATGGCACGCGTTCTTCACCGCCTTATCGATCTTCAATAACGTCGGCTTCGTCGCCCTCCCGGAGGGATTCGAGGCGCACATGGGCGACTGGTGGCTCATCACGCCGGTGATCATCGGTACGACGATCGGCGCGCTGGGATTCCCCGTCATGCTCGATATTCGCCATCACTGGCGGGAACCGCGCAAGCTCACCTTGCACTCCAAGCTCACACTCAGCGCGTACCTGCTCATCTTCTTGGGAGCGGCCTTCGTCATCGGGGTGTCCGAGTGGTCGAACCCGGACACATTCGGTCCGCTTGCGTTTCACGAAAAGATCCAGACGGCGCTCCTGTTCGGCGTCAATTCCCGCTCCTCCGGCCTGACGACGATCGACGTATCGCAGATGACGCGCGGGTCGTGGTTCCTCCTCGACATCCTCATGTTCATCGGAGGCGGTTCCGCGTCAACGGCCGGCGGGATCAAAGTGACGACGGTGGCCGTCATGACGCTGGCGATCCTCGCCGAGGCGCGAGGCGATCAAGACATCGAGGCGTTCGGGCGCCGCATCCCGCCTTCAACGTTGCGCCTGGCGGTGGGCGTGTGCGGCCTGGGCTCCCTCATTGTCGCGTTCTCCATCTTTTTCCTGCTCCTCGTCACGCCCTATTCGCTCGACGTCTTGTCGTTCGAGGTGATCTCGGCATTCGCAACGACGGGGCTCAGCGTTGGCATCACCCCGGATCTGCCGCTCATCGGCAAATACTGGCTCGTCGCGCTCATGTTTGCCGGACGGACGGGAACGATGACCCTAGCGGCGGCCCTCGCGCTGCGTGACCGCCGCCGCCTCATCCGGATGCCCGAGGAGCGTCCGACGATCGGCTAGAGCCGTCGCGGGGCTCGCTTCGCCGGCCACCACCCCGATACCGGGGGCTTGGCGGGAACCGTTGGGTTGAGGACCCGCCGATCAACGCGGGTCGGCACAGCGCCGCGCGCTCGCCTGGCGCTAGGCGGTGTGCGACAGATGCCGTTGCAGGAGGGACGTCGCCTCCTGCAGAGCCGGACCTTCCTCACCCAGGTGGGCAAGGTGCTCGGGGAGTTCGCGCCCGTGCGCCTTCATGGCCTTCGCCCACAGCCGGCCTGCACGATAGGACGATCGCACAAGCGGGCCAGCCATGACCCCCGAGAAACCAATCCCCTCGGCCATCTTCGCCAGCTCAACGAACTCCTGCGGCTTCACCCAACGCACGACCGGGTGGTGCTGAGGCGATGGACGCAGATACTGGGTGATGGTCAGCAGGTCGCAGCCGGCGTCGACGAGATCGCACATGACCTCTTCGATCTCGCGCAATGTCTCGCCAAACCCGAGCATGAGATTCGACTTCGTGATGAGCCCGTGATCGTGAGCCCGCTCGATGACGTCGAGCGTCCTCTCGTAGCGAAACGCCGGGCGAATGCGCTTGAGGAGTCTGGGAACCGTCTCGAGATTGTGAGCGAAAACCTCAGGGTGGGACTCGCACACGGCATCGATTGCCTCCGGATCTCCGCGGAAATCATCGACGAGAAGCTCCACGCCCGTCCCCGGATTCTGACGCTTGATTTCGCGGCAGGTCTCGGCATACAGCCACGAGGCGCCGTCTGGCAGGTCGTCGCGGGCAACGCCGGTGATCGTCACGTAACGCAAACCGAGCTGAGCCACCTGGGCACCCACGCGACTCGGCTCCTCACGGTCATAGCCCTCCGGCTTCCCGTGCGCGATATCGCAAAAGTCGCAACGCCTCGTACAAAAGGCCCCACCGATGAGAAATGTCGCCTCACGATCCTGCCAGCACTCAAAAATATTGGGGCACCCGGCCTCGGCACACACCGTGTGCAGGCCGTGGGCGATCGAACGCGACCGCATGTCCTGGTAGTTCTCGCCGGCCACCGCTTGCGTGCGAATCCACGCCGGCTTCTTCTCGATCGGCGTGGCCGCATTGGCGACCTCAATGCGCAGCTGCCTGCGCCCTTCCGGCTGCGGGACGGTCGACATGTTAGGCCTCCTTCACTTCGCGTACGTCCGAGGGCCTGCGCTCAAGCAGGGGCGCAAGGTGGTCGATGAGCGTGGGCGCCAGCGCCTCCTTAGCTTCGCTAAGCGTCGCCGTGATCCCCTCCCCGGCCAGGCTGGCCACGTCGGCGTCGCCAAGGCCGCACGGGATAATTCCCGTGAATGCAGATGAAAAATCGGGGCAGACGTTGAACGCGAATCCGTGCATCGTGGCCCCCCGGGCGACCTTGAGTCCTATCGCACAGATCTTTCTGTCGCGCCTGCCCTCTTCGAGCAGCCAAATGCCCGCTCTGCCCGGAACCGTCGTCACATCGAGGCCCCAGCGGCCACGTATCCCCGCGATGAGGCCGGCCTCCACCGTACGGATGTAGCTGATGACGTCGCTGGGGTTCGCGAGCTTGACGATGGGGTAGCCAACGAGCTGTCCTGGCCCGTGCCAGGTCACCGAGCCCCCCCGATCCGTGCGAATGACCGGAAGATCCGCGTCGACGATGTCGGCGTCTTTCGTCTGCCGACCGGCCGTGTACGTCGGACGCGTTTCAAAGAAGATGAGCGCGTCCTCGGCCCCGTCCGCGACCTGCGCGTGCAAGCGACGCTGCATGTCGTCGGCAGTCTCATAGTCCGTTAGTGAGCCCAAGAGATTGATGACACGCACGGAAATCAGTATAGGACGTGGGGCCCATCCGGTCTCGGTGGGCCCCACGCCTGTCCGCCTCGTCTACAAGACCGTGGCGAAGAACTCTTTCGCCCTCGGGTGCTTCGGGTTCTGGATGACGTCCGCGGGCGCCCCCTCCTCCACGATTCGTCCCTGATCCATGAAGACGACGTGATCGGCCACCTCCCTGGCGAAACCGATCTCGTGGGTGACGACGATCATCGTCATCCCTCCCGCCGCGAGATCCTGCATGACTCGCAGCACCTCTCCGACGAGCTCCGGATCGAGCGCCGAGGTCGGCTCGTCGAAGAGCATGAGATCGGGCTCCATCGCCAGGGCCCGGGCAATCGCGACCCGCTGTGCCTGCCCCCCGGACAGCTCCGAAGGATAGTGGTCGAGGCGATCCGCCAAGCCCACGCGATCGAGCAGTCGCGTGGCTAGGGGCTTGGCCTCCTCCGCCGACATCTTGCGCACCCGCACGGGCCCCTCCATGACATTGGCCAAGGCCGTCATGTGCGGGAAGAGGTGGAAATGCTGAAACACCATGCCGATGCGGGCCCTCTGTGCCGAGATTTCCTTGTCGGATAACTCGTGGAGGGCCGTTCCCTGCGATGTCAGCGCGTGATGCATCCTGTCGCGCAGCAGCGCGAGACCCGCACTCGGCGCAGGGACCTCTCGCATCCCCTGCAGCTCTCCTTCGACGTAGATCCGCCCGGCCGAGATCGCCTCGAGCTGATTGATACAGCGCAGGAGCGTCGATTTGCCCGATCCGGAGGGGCCGAGAATCGTGCACACTTCGCCGCGCCGGACCTGCAGGTCGACGCCGCGCAACACGTGTAGATCGTCGAAATACTTGTGGACTCCGCGAACGTCCACCATCAAAGAGTCTGTCGCTTCGCTCATGGGGTCACGTCCAAAAACTTCGTCGTCGCGTCCTCGCTAAGATCGGCGCGGTTCCTTGTCTTCTTCGTCGTCGAGGTGTCGAATCCTCGCCCGAAATACCGCTCGATGTACCCCTGGCCGATCATGAGAACCGAGGTGATCGCCAGGTACCACAGAGCGGCCGTGATGAGCATGGGCACCGGCTGAAACGTTCGGTTGCCGATCGTTTGGGCCGCATAGGTCAGCTCGAGGGTGTAGGGAACCGCGAGCACGAGCGAGGTCGTCTTCAACATGGAGATTGCCTCGTTACCGGTCGGCGGGATAATGACGCGCATCGCCTGCGGGATGATGATGCGCCACATGATGGTGCCGCGAGTCATCCCCAGGGCTGTGGCCGCCTCTGACTGGCCCTTGTTGACAGAGTTGAGGCCCGAACGCACGATCTCGGCCAGGTAGGCGCCCTCGTTGAGTCCCAGCCCCAAGATTGCGGCAAGGAACGGCGAGAAGACCTCTTTGGTCGACCATTCGGCAAACGTCGGTCCGAACGGAATCCCGACGGTGAGCGTTTGGTACAGGGTCGGCACGAGCCCCCAAAAGAGAAGCTGCGTATAGATCGGTGTCCCCCGGAAGAACCAGATGTAGAACCAGGCGACTCCCCGCAGGATCGGGTTTGCCGACTGGCGCATGACCGCCATCGTCACGGCGAGGACGATGCCGACGAGCATGGCGACGACCGTGAGAATGAGGGTGAAGCAGACGCCGCGCACGATCTGCGGATGGAACAGGTAAGTGGCGACGACCCCCCACCCGTAGTTCGGGTTGGTGAGGAGCGACTCGATGACGGCCGCGACGAGGAAGACGACGATGATCGCCCAGATGAGCCGCGACAGGTGGAATACCGGCCGGACGCTGATCCGCTCGACGGGTTCGCTAGAGGTACTGTCAATCCGAGTCACTGCGCGGCCTCGACGTTCGGATTGATCTCGGCGGTCTCGATCGCACCCGAGGATGCGCCGTAGTGTTCGAGGAGTTTCGCGTAGGTGCCGTCGTCGATGAGGTGCTGGATACCGGCGCGCACGGCCTCGGCCAGTTCGGGCTTGTCCTTCGGTACGGCGATGCCGTGAAGGGCGGACTCGAAGATGTCACCGAGCGCCTCGATCTTGCCTCCCGACATCTCGACGACGTAGCCGACCACCGGGGAGTCGGCGAGCATCGCGTCGTACTGTCCGGACGCCACGGGTGTCGATACCTCGGTTTGCGCCTTGTGCGGCTTGATGGAGACCGCTTTCTTGCCCGCGTCCGTGCACTCCTTCGAGGCATTTTCCAGCCACTCCTGCTGAGCAGTGCCCGTTTGCACGCCGATCGTCGTACCGCAAATGTCCTTCGGGTCAAAACCGGCGGGGTTGCCCTTGGCGGTGGCGTATTGGAAGCCGGCCTTGAAGTAGGACACCATCGTCATCTGCGCCTCGCGTTCAGGCGTGATGGTGAACGAGGAAACCCCGATCGTGAACTTCGTACCGATTTGAGGCAGAAGTGAGTCGAACTCGACGTGCGTCGTCGTTCCCTTCAGCCCCATCGTCGCCGCGAGGGCATTGACAAGATCAACGTCGTAGCCGGTCGGCGTTTGCCCATCCGCCTTGCGGTATTCGGCCGGTGCATAGTCGGTGGATGCGCCATTGGCAAGGACGCCCGAGGCGGCAATATCCGTGGGGACGAGCGAGGCGACCTCGTCGACCTTCGTCACCGCGGACACGTCGAAACCGGCCTCGCCGGGGTCATTGGCCGCGGCCGTTTCTTCAGCCTGGGAACAACCCGACAGCGCAAGAGCGCCCGCCCCCGCCACGGCGAGTAGCATGCCGGCGCGACGGCGAAGGAAGCCGGGGGTCGAGGGAGACAGATTCTGGGGGTGCGTGACAGTCATGATTCTTCCTTCGTTGAACGACACGGACTCGATAACTATACATTGCCCCGCATATTCATGCCATCCTCGGTGCTGCGATCTCCCCCACACGCGCACACAAAGAAACGAGGGAGCGGATCACCGCTCCCTCGTTATCTCGTCGTCGCTCTAGTTCTTGTTCTTCAAAGCCGCGAGCCTCGCCTCGACCTCAGCGTCGTCGCCGTTAAGCTCCAGCTCGGCGAATTGGGACTCCAGGGAATCCGATTCGAGCTCGGCACGCCCCAGGGCGCGCGCCTCCTCGCGACGAACCCGCTCTTCAAACCGATTGAGCTCGCTCGTCGGATCCATGATGTTGATCGAGCCCATCGCGTCGTGGACCTTATTTTGAGCCTCCGCGAGCTTCTGCCGCGAGACGAGCTGTGAGCGCTTCGTCTTGAGCTCGTTGAGCTTCGCCTTCATCTTGTCCAGACCCGACTTGAGCTGGTCGACGAGCTGGCGCTGCGAGGCGAGCATCGGCTCGGCGTCCTTCGCCTGGCGCTCGTGATCAAGCTGACGACGCAACGCCTCCTTGGCGAGGCTGTCGAACTTGTCGGCGTTTGCCGCGTCGCCCTGAGCGCGATACTCATCGGCGCGACGAGAGGCCGCCGCTGCCTTTGAACCCCACTGCTCGGCCTGGCTGCGATCTTCCTCGTAGTCTTTTTCGGCCAAGCGCAAATTGCCGATCGTCTCGGCGATAGCGCGCTCTGCCTCGGCGATGTTATTCGTGTAGTCGCGTACGAGCTGATCGAGCATCTTTTCGGGATCCTCCGCGCGATCGAGCAGGGCGTTAATGTTCGCCTTCGCCAGCTGGGCAACGCGCCCGAGGATCGACTGCTTTTCTGCCATAGTTGAGGCCTTTCTTAGGTGTCGTGCTATGGCCAGCATGCCACAGCATCCTGCATGTTTCCTCGAAAACGACTGATCGGAACTAGAACTTTCCCCCTCCAAAGCCACCGGAGAAACCGCCCCCGCCGCCGAAGCCGCCGGAGAAGCCACCGCCGCCTCCCGACATGCCGCCGCCGAAGCCGCCCCACGTCACTCCCGAGCTGCGATGCCCGCCCGACATGGACGAGCCGAGAATGCCACCGAGGATGAGCGAGCCCATGTCGATGCCCCCCGATCCCGGGCCCCGCCCCCAGCCATCGTTGCTCTGGTGCGCGGCGACGTCGTTTTGCGCGATCGACAGGGCCTGACGCGAGAGTGCCTCAGCAGTTTGCAGGTCCCGTTCGGCCGCCTTCGGGTCCGATGTCGCGTTCTGGCGTGCCCGCTCAACGAGGCCGACCGCCTGGCGTGAACGCTCGCGAGCCGTCGAGCCGACCGCGCCGCGGTGAGAGGAAATATAGGCCTCTGTCTCGGCCACCTGTCGCGCGACGAGATCGACGCGCTGGGCGACGGCCTGTCCTGCCCGCTGCTTCGACGCCGCGGCTTCGCGCAGGGGATCGAGCACCTCGTCGAGGGCCGCGTTTGCCTCGCTCATCCGCTCCATAGCCGCCAGTGGGTCTGCTGAACCGGCGCGGGCCGACTCCGCCATCGAGATGGCCTCGTTGGCCTCCGCAACGAGGTGGGCCGCGGATGTGTCCGCCACATTCAGCGACTGTGCGTCTGCGATGTCGCTGCTCAACGCCGAGATCTCACGCAAGAGGGCCCGATTAACATCGCCCAGGGTGGATCGCGCACCCATGATCTGGTCGATCTGTGCCCCGGCCTGAGTGAGGGCACGCTGGGCGAGCAGGAGGGTCTGGGAGGCACGCGAACGCTCCTCGCGATCGACGTCCTCGCGGGCGGACGCAAGCGCCTGCTCGGCGGAATCGAGCAGGCGGGTCGCCTGATCGACATTGTCGTCTATCGAGCTGAATGTCGTGTTGGGGAAGTCGTGGTGGAGTCGTTCAAGCTCGGCGCGCGCGCCCTCCAAGCCCGCGCGCCTGTCCATAAGGAGACGCCCGGCCGCGTCGATGTCGCCGGTGAGGCGCTGCTGATTCTCCCTGGCCGCGTTCAGTGCCTCCAGGTGAGGCTGGAGAATCCGCGTGGCCTCGTTGGCCTGCGCTATCGCCTGCTGTGCCGCGCGAGCACCCTCTGCGCCGGCGGCGTCGCGAGAGGAACGCAAAAGCTCGAGCGCCCGATCGCGGTGGGCCTCGGCTTCACGCAACGCAGCCGAGAACGCGCTAACATCGGCCTCCCCGAGCTGAGCGGAGGCATAGTCGAGGTCCTCGCGGGCCTGCCGCACGGCATCGTCGGCGGCGACAACGACCGCGGAGGCGTCTTTGGGATCCGGGCTTCCACCGCCATTGGACGACTGCCCGCGAGCGCCTCCCGCACTGCCCCGGCGCGCGCGCTTGACCGCCGAGATCGTCGCGACCGCGCCGACACCCAGCGCGCCGACACCCAATAGCCCCAGTAGGCCTCCGCCTAGCGAATCTTCCTCGACGTCCGCTGATCCCGCATCTCCAGAGCGTCCACCCGAGGTGATCTGGGCGGCGGCGTTTTCGACGGCCCCAGCCCAGTCGTCGTCTGAGAGCGCCTCCCGTGCGGCATCGCCAACGGCACGGCGTTCGGCACTGTCAAGATCAACGTCACTGCCTGCACACAGGTCGTAATTGCGATCCTGCGTGGCTACGACAAGGAGCGTTGCCCGAGAATCCAAGTGCGATTTCTCTGCCGCCTCGACGCACCAGCGGGTGGCATCCGTTCCGTCGAACGAATCGACGAACACGGCGTACAGGCCTGCCTGCGATGCCTGTGCTTCCGCGTCTTTGCGTTCTTTCTCGCCCAAGACACCCGAGTGGTCGGCGATGCGTTGACCCCCCATGTCGACGGGTTCTTCGGCGAAGGCCGGGGGTGCGTAAAGGAGTCCGGCGAGGACGAGGGAGAGCGCAAGGGCGCCTCGGTGCGCGTGGGCTGAGATTCGACTCATCTCTCCATCATGCCAGGCACCGGCGAGGCTCGTCCTCTTTTAGTCGCAGTGAGCGGCGAGCCTCGTGCACTCGGCGTAGTCGGTCTTTCCTCCGGGCATCGTGGGCAGCTTTTCGCATACGACGAGGGATCGAGGAAGTTTCCATCCTGCCAGCCGAGTACCGAGGCGCTCACGCACCTGGGCAAGCGTGGGCACATTGTTCCCCGCGACGACCGCTGCGACCCGGTGTCCCCAATACGGGTCGGGCACGCCGACGACGGCCACGTCGTGGATTCCGGCGATCGCACGCAACGCGGTTTCGATTTCGGCTGGAGCGACGAGCTCTCCGCCCGTGGGAATCATCCGGTTTGCCCGGCCGTCAATCCAGACGTATCCCTCCTCGTCGATCCGTCCGACGTCGCCGGTGTCGATCCACGTGACGCCGTCGATCGAGCGCGTGCGAGGGGGCGTGATCGTCCCGCGGTCGAGGTATCCGGAAAACAGGTGAGGCCCGCCGACCCACAGGTGTGAAGATCCCTTGGGTGCGCGATAGGCGGTCGTCGTTTCGGCGGTGGCCATGAGCTGCACGCCCGGCATGGCCACCCCCACGCTGCTCTCCCGTCCCCGGGCCACGTCTGGGTCGAGGCAGGCGACAGCCCCTCCCGTTTCGGTCAGACCCCACACGTGGATGGGACGCAAGCCAACGGCGCAGGCTTGACGGGCCAGTTCGGGGTCGAGCGTGTCACCTCCGACGAGTGGCCTTCGCAGGGAAGCGACACGCTCGGGGGTGAACTCCTTCGAGGCGAGGAGGGCGCGCATCATGGTGGGTACGGCAAACATCATCGTCACGCGACGGTTGGCAATAGCCTCGAGGACTCCTCCGACGCTGAATCGAGGCAAGATGACGACGCACCCCCCGTGGACGAGTACGTCGCACGTCGTGCCGTTAAACCCACCGACGTGCGATAAGGGCGCGGCAACGAGGTGGGTTTCCTCCCGTGGCGCGTAACCGAAGCCGTCGCGAAACGCCCGGTTTGCCCACCACAGGGCCCGCGCCGACAAGCATGCGGCCTTAGGTGCCCCGCTCGATCCTGAGGTCATGATGACCGCCGCGATCTCCTCGCCGACTCGACGCGGCCCAAACGAGACGGGCCGATGATCGACAGCCGCGTCGAGGCTGCCCCAGGTATCTTGGTCGAGAACGAGGGCTGGGGTAACGAGGCCGATCATGCCCGATCGTTCTGCCTGGGTCGCCGATACTGGCAGGGGCACGAAGGCGGCACCGATCCACTGGCATGCCAACGCCAGCGCGAGGTGACGCCACGAATTGTGGCCCACGAGGGCGACGCGATCGCCTGCCTCGATTCCTTGGGCCTTGAGCCACCCCGCGATGCCGCGAAGAGCCGCTACGAGGTCGCGGGTACGCCATTGCCGCCCGTTCTCGTCGATGAGGCACACGTGGTTGGGCCGGCGGCGTTCTTGATCAACAAGAGCGCGCGCAGCCGAGTAGTCGATGTTCACCTCAGGAGCGCCGATACGGCTTCGCGGAGCGATTGGCGAACTGCTCGAGCAGCTCCGTGTCACCCGAGACAATGAGGAGGGAATCGGGGTCGATGCGGGTGTCGGCCTTTGCGTACTCGAAGGGGTGCCCTGGGGAGAGCACCCCGATGACCTGGATGCCGTAGCGTGCCGGCAAATCGAGCTCACCGAGGGTGAAACCGTGGGTCTCGGCGGGCGGGCGCATCTTGACGACGGAGAAACCGCGCCGATCCATCTCGATGTAGTCGAGCATTTGGCCACCGACAAGGTGGGCCGTGCGCTGCCCCGCGTCGTATTCGGGATAGACGACGTGGTGGGCTCCGATTCGCTTGAGGATGCGCCCGTGTTCACGAGAGGTGGCCTTGGCCCAGATCTGGGGAAGCCCGAGGTCGACGAGGTTAGCCGTCACGAGGACGGACGCCTCCAGCGAGGAGCCGATCCCGACGACGGCGGTATCGAAATCTCTGGCACCGAGCTGCTCGAGCGCCGCCATCTGGGTGGCGTCGGCCTGGATGAGGGGGATACGTCCCTGCCACTGATTGACTTTGCGGGAGGAGGACTCGACGACGAGGACCTCGCGGTCCATCTTCTCTAGTGTCACGGCCACCGCGGATCCGAAACGACCGAGCCCCACGACGAGGATGCCGTTGGGTGAATTCTTTCTCGCCATATCTCCTCCTTAGCCCGGCTCACTGTCTCAAGCGTACCGCCACCCGTGCGTGAGCAATGACGCGGGCGGCCGGATCGTCCGGCCGCCCGCGCGGTCACCGCGCGACGTTAGCGGGCTGTCCTCCTCGTTGCGAGGGCAGCGCCCGCCACGACGAGCACGCCGGCCACGAGTGCCAAGGCGGCACCGTGAGCACCAGTTCGGGCCAGGCGCTGCTGCTCGTGCTTGACGACCGCTGGACTCGTCATCTCCTGGCGAGTCCCCGGGGCCGGCGCCGTGCCCTGTGGCGCGGGCGTCGTTTCCCCGCCGGGCTTGGGCTTCTCGCCGCCAGCGCGCTGGGTGCCCTCCTCATCCGGTTTGGGCTTCTCGCCGCCACTCGGGGCGGTCACGTCGCCGTCACCGGTCTCGCTATCCTCCCGGCCGGGGTTGGGCTTCTCACTATCCTCGCCAGGCTGAGGCTTCTCACCATCGCCCGGCTCGGGCTTCTCGCCGGGCTGGGGATCCTTGGGATAGGTGACCTCGGGAACGAACACCTCGTTCGTCGTGCCTCCATCGCCCGTCGCCGGCGACGTGTCGGGGGTATCCGCCGGCTCGACACCGTCGGCCGTCGCCCCGATCCGCAACTCGGCGGCACCTCCAAACCTGTTGCCGGTCTGCGACGATGTTTGAACGAACTTGACGAAACGGCCCTTGAGGCGCTGATCGTCGGCGAAGTTCATCGCCTGCGGTTCGGTGACGTTCTTGAACTCTCCGTCGGCAACCTTCGTCCACTCCTTGCCGTCAGAGGAAACGAAGATCTCATACCCCTTCGCACGCGAGTTCGGCGCATCCTGGCGGGCCGTGTATTCGAACCCGGTGATCGTCCAGTCCTTATCCTCGGCGAGCTCGAGAATGAGGCAGTGCGGGAACGCGTCTGCACCGGCGCTCCAGCGCGTGTGCCAGAACGAGTTGACGTTGCCGTCGATCGCCGCATCGGCCGGACCGTTGGGCGCCTTCTCGCCGGTGAGTTCCTCGGAGGGGACACAGTCATTGAAGGTGCGCGCGATCGACACGTACTCGCCCGGCACCGGGTTCTCGAGGTCGACGATCGGGCCGTTGACATCCTCCGTCGCAGGCTCGTCCGTCTTCGCGATCCGCTCGACCCGGAAATTATCGATGACGAGGTCGTTCTGGTTGCCGCCGCCCTTCTTGACGATCTCGATGTAGGGCCGGCCCTCGCTCGCAGGGACGAACTCGACTTCGTATCGAGCGGTCTCGCGCGCCTGCGGCAGCGGGGTCGTCTTGAGCGTGAGCGCCCGAACCCGGCCGTTGCTCACCCGATCGTCGCGCAGGTTCACGGTGTAGGCGTCAGCGTACGCCGCCTGATAGTCGAACGAGATCCGGTAGGTGTAGCCCGGTTCGAAACGTGGCAGCGACGCCTCGGTCGTACGCAGGATCTGGCCGTTGCTCTCCTCGTGAGCCATGAGGGACCACTGGCCCTCAAGCACGTTGTCGAGCAGCTTGCCGCCCTCGACGACCTTGTTGTCCCTCACGCCGTACCAGCCCTTTCGCGAATACGGCTCGTGCCGCTCGGCAAGCTGGGTCCTCGCGTCGCCCTTCCCGTTGGCCGAGCCCGTGACGAAGGGCCAATACCCCGTGTCGACGTTCTCAAAGTCCTGGTAGTACACGGTGATCGCGTCGCCGTTCGCCGGCGGGATCGGCGTGTCCTTCCACTCGACGACACGAAGGTCGTCGATGTGGACCTCGGCGTTACCCTCGGCGGCTTCGATCGCAAACGTCACCGGTCCGCCGCTCGTGCTAAACCGCACGGGGACCCGCTGGAAGTTCGTCCCGTACTTCTCGTCCGAGCCCGTTCGGTTCGTCGCCGTCGACGCGGTGATGACGGTCTGCGGGCGCTTGTCGCTCGCCCGCATCTGCTGGTAATTCGTCGCCTCGACGCCCTGACCGGAGGCAGACACCGTCACCTCGCGCGTCGCGCCAGGCGAAATAGCGACCTGTGCCCACGCCGAGTAGGTGCCCGCGGGCAGGTCGAAGGTCTGGGCGAGAGAAGCCGGCGCACCCGCGCGCATGACGGCCTGCAGGTTCCCGCGGTTCGTCTTGACGACCTCGACGGTGCCCGTCGCGTCGTAGGCATCGAGGGTCCCCGAGAAGAACCCCGGATCGGCGATCGGACCGCCCTCGCCCCAATTCGGAGAAACCGCCTCGGGCACAGAGCCCTTGGGGTAGAGGACGTAAGCCTGCTTCGCCTCGATGCCCGACAGGGTCACCTTGCCGTCAGCCACGGCCACGTCGCCGACCTTGACGCGCCCCTGATCGGTGAGCTTGTAGAGTTCGAGCCCGGTCTGGGATTTCCACGCATCCGTCAGCGTCCAGGTCGTCTCCCCGCCCGCCGGGTTGTAGTGGTAAAGGCGGTCACGCCCATCCTGCGTCGAGGTCGCGCGCCCGCCGTCCTTCCACGGCAGCAGGTAGGCGCCACCGGGGACATAGACGTCCGCCCCGTCGAAGGTGATCGTCCGCTGCGTCGGGATCGTCGTGCCGTCGACGGCGCTCACCGACGACGTGGCGACCGTGCCATTTTCGAACGCAATGCGCCCGTCTTCCCACTTCATGATGGGCGAGAGCTGCAGGAACTTCGTGGGGAGGTTGCGCTCCCACACGTTACGGATGAACGCGCCGTGATCGTTGAGGCCACCCCAGCCCTCGTATTCGATGATGTTGGAATTACCGAGAATCGGGTCGGGGTTGAATTGATCGCGGTATGAGTTCTCCATGAATCGGAAGATTTGAGAATTCCACCCCTTGTTCTGCTTACCGCCGTAGCGTTCCTCCTGCGACCAGTGCGACCATACCGAGTAGTCCGTGAACTTATCGCTCCATTCGGATCCGAGGACCCAACCC
The DNA here is from genome assembly GCA_030527545.1 of Actinomycetaceae bacterium. Classification (GTDB taxonomy): domain Bacteria; phylum Actinomycetota; class Actinomycetes; order Actinomycetales; family Actinomycetaceae; genus Nanchangia. The sequence goes on along the minus strand of JAUNAP010000002.1, from coordinate 205,972 downwards.
TGCTTCTGCAACTCGTGGCCGAGCCGGTGCCCCACCCACCCGTTGGGGTAGAACACGTCGATGTAGAGCCAGTTAAGGTTGGCCGGAACCTCCTTGCGGAAGTCAGCGAACCGCTTGAGGACGTTGCCCGAGCCGAGGTCGTGGGCCTGATTGATGTAGTAGGCCTGGTTCATCCATCCCCACGCCTTTTGCGGGGGCATGGTGATGAGATCCTCGCTGAAGGCGTGCGCTTCGGAATAGCTCTCCGTCGTGTTGACGTGAACGCCGAAGGAGGCGTTCCAAGCATCGCCGGCATTGACCAGCGTCTTGAGATCGGCCAGCCCTCCTGCCCTCTCGTTGTAGTGCCCCGCGTAATCGGGATGGGCGGAGTCGTGGCCCTCGGCCTCGTATCCCTTGAGCATGACCTGCTGCCCGAGGCCGTCGGTCTCCAGGGCCACGCGCTTCGTGTCGTCAAGCGTGCGAAGGAACGGGTGGGTGGCCTGGGAAACGATGTTGAAAGGGATCCGGGTGATCACCTTGTAGGCGACGTTATCCTTGCCGTTGTTGTCCGCCCGGATATCGCGGAACGAAATCGCGGCGTCCTGCCAGTCCACGGCGTCATCGCTATTGCGATCACCCGAAAGCTTGACTTTCCAATAGGGCGCCGGGTCCGGGCCGATGCCTTCGTCGGCAGTCGAACCGCGGTGGACCCACGTGCCCGACGAAATCGAACCCACGTAGCGGCCTTCCACTTCGCGGTAGGTCCGCAGCCACCGGTTGTTGTCGTTGGCCACCCGCGACGAGGTCGAGCGCGGGCCCGTGTTGTCTTCGATGCTGTTGCCCGTGAAGGCGATCGCCACCGCGTCGGTGTTGGCGAGAATCCGATGCGACCCCTGCTCTGTGCTGGCCGCATGCACACCAGCCAGGGGCTCGAAACGATCGCCGCTGGCCTCGCGGTTGACTGACACCATCTGCGCCGAGATCTGGGATCGGGCTACGGCCGCGTCGAGCGTGACGATGTCGTGATGGGGAATCCGCACCCGGTGGACCTCGCCGGTTATCTCAGTGAGCGAGAACGTCAGTGTTGCCCCGTCGATGGTAAAGACAGCCTTCATCGACACGTCGTTGTCGGGGAACGTGAGCGGGTAGGTTAACGTCGTCCCAGACCGCATGGGGGTACCGACTTCGACGCGCGCTGGCTTCTCGTCAAGGAGGATCGTTTGAGGAGCTTCGCGCAGGGACCCGAGTACCGTCTCGTCGCCCATGCGATAGTCGAGCACCTGCGGGAACGCCGGGTCGAAGCGAACCGTCATCTCATCGGATTCCAGGCTCGGCGCCCCCTCAAGCTCGCGCGGAGACAGCGGATCTGTCGCGGCGGGGGCTCCAGGCTGCGGATCTTGCGTGCCTGCGCGCGTGTAGGCGCGGAACTCCGCGAGGCTCGCGACGGTCTCGGCGCTGGAGTTGCCACCCCACGACGACAGGTAGGTCACTTTGACGCAGCGTGCGGCCACGGGATCGAAGTCGACGGTCACATCGGCCGTACCCTGCGTGGCCGCGACACTGCCGGCCGCATTGCGTGTCCACGCTCCCGCACCCGCCGACTCCGCCAGCGCGCACGCGGGATCGACGCTCGTCTCGACGACGTAGTCGTTGACGCGCCCTGAACCATTCGAGGATTGACGCGGCGTCAGCACGATGCGCCCGACATTCTCAACGGGCTGCGCCCCGAGGGCAATGACGAAACTGTGTGGCAGCGGGTCCTTCGCCGGCTGCCACTTTGTGTGCCAATAGGTGGCGGGCTCGCCGTCGAGCACGAGAGAGAGCGGGCCGTTGGCGCCTTCCCCCGTCTCCTCGATCGAATCGGCCCACACGGGAGTCATACTCTTTTGAGGAATCTCAGTGTAGGTGTAGGCGGCGTGGGCATCCGTCGCTCCGACGAGCACACCGCTCATGGTGAGAGCCGCGACGCCCAGAAGCGCCGGCCCCCGTCTCATGGCTGTTTGCATGCTGTTTCCCATCTCTCCACGCGACAACGACCATCGTTGTGCGTGTCGCTCGAGACGACGCGTCCTTTGCGTCTCTCCTCACACTCGCGGCACTGCGCGTGCGTATGTCACCTTCCAGGTTAGCGAGAGAAACAGGTTTTGCCTAGCTCTTTCAGAACTCTATTTCCCGGTCACTGGGCCGGGGCGAGCGCACAGTAGGGCTCGTAATCACGCTGACCCGCCGCGGCACGGGCGTATTGCGCCGAGGACAGTCGCACCCTCGCCAGCTTGAGCGCGACGACCGCCTTGCGCACATCGACCCACTGCCGGGCCCGGTGTACCTGGCCCGCCCAGTCTCTCTTCGAGACTCGATGGCCAAGCTCGCAAGGAACCTCGACGACCGTCAGCCCAGCCACGAGCACCCGAATCGTCATCGCCGTTTCTACGCCCCACCCGCTTGCAAACGGCTGGGCGGCATTGAAGGCCTCACGCGTGAGGCAGCGCTGACCTGACAGAGGCGCCCGTGGGCGCCACCCGGTCGCCTTCTCGATTGCGCCGCGCGACAGGCGCAACACAAAGCCGTGTCCGCCTGCACCCTGCGCCGGCGGGAGGACCGCGATCGCGCAGTCGGCGCGCCCCGACGCCACCGGTTCGACGAGAGGAGCGGCGCCTGCCGCCGACTCACCCAAGTCGGCGTCGAGGAAAAGGAGGAGCCGAGGTTCGCCCTGTGCGGGATCGTGCATCGCGGCGACCTTACCGCCGGTCTGCATGGCGGAGGCCTTCCCGCGATTGACGGTGTGGCGGACAGTGATCGCACCGGCCTCACGGGCCCTCGCCTGCGTATGGTCGGTCGAGCCGTCATCAACCACGATGATGAGGTCGACACCGGGGATCGCCTTCGAGGCGCGCACCGTCGCGGCGATCCGTTCTTCTTCATTCATCGCAGGGATAATGACAGCGATGCCGCGGCCTGCAGCATCGGGGCTCATCTGACGGGTCTCGTCCACGCGTCAACCCTATCGCTTTCGCTCACCCGCGTGCAGGGATGATCCCTCCTCACTCGAGCGTGTTCGCGGCCACGATATCCGCTGAGATCACGTGGCGAAGGTGTAACAATGGACACATGCATGATCGAGCTGGAACTCTCGCCACGTCAGCGGACCTCATCGACGTCGATGCGGTCCTTTCCGCCTACTACGACCTCGTCCCCGATCCCGACATTCCCGGTCAGGCTGTCTCCTTCGGTACGTCCGGGCATCGCGGCTCGTCCCTCGACACCGCCTTCAACGAGGCCCACATCGCGGCCATCACGCAGGCGATCGTCGACTATCGGACGATGAAGGGCTACGACGGCCCCCTCTTCATGGGACGCGACTCGCATGCGCTCTCCGAGCCCGCCCATAAGACGGCGCTTGAGGTGCTCGTCGCCAACGGTGTCGACGTCCACATCGACTCGCGGGGCTCCTTCGTGCCAACACCGGCGATCTCCCACGCCATCTTGCGTGCCAACGGGGCCGGTTCTGCCGAGGGTCTGCGCCAAGACGGACCGGGCCTCGCCGACGGTATCGTCATCACGCCCTCGCACAACCCCCCGCGCGACGGCGGTTTCAAATACAACCCGCCCCACGGCGGCCCCGCCGACACCGACGCCACGGGCTGGATCGCCGACCGTGCCAACGAGATCTTGCGTGAGGGGTGGGACGGCGTGGACCGCGCCGACGACGCCGACATCGACCCCGATCGCAACCCCGCCGTCAAGCGCTACGACTTCCGCACCGCCTACGTCGACGACCTTGGCTCCATCATCGACATGGAGGCCATCCGTAAGGCCGGCGTGCGCATCGGCGCCGACCCGCTCGGCGGCGCGTCTGTCGACTACTGGCAGGCGATCGCGGAACGCTACGGCCTCGACCTTGAGGTCGTCAACCCCGACATCGACCCGACCTTCCGTTTCATGACACTCGACTGGGACGGCAAGATCCGCATGGACTGCTCCTCGCCTCACGCCATGGCTTCCCTGCTCGAGCGCATGGAACCTAACGAGGACGGGCAGACCCGCTACGACATCGCGACGGGCAACGACACCGACTCGGATCGTCACGGCATCGTCACTCCCGACGGCCTCATGAACCCCAACCACTATCTGGCCGTCGCCATCGAATACCTCTACACTCACCGCGACGGGTGGCGCTCCGATTGCGCAATCGGCAAGACCCTCGTCTCGTCCTCGCTCATCGACAAGGTCGCCGCCCACCTGGGACGCGAACTCATCGAAGTGCCCGTGGGATTCAAGTATTTCGTGCCGGGTCTCCTCGACGGCTCGGTTGGTTTCGGCGGAGAGGAGAGCGCGGGCGCGTCCTTCCTGCGCTTCGACGGGACGGTGTGGAGCACCGACAAGGACGGCATCATCTTGTGTCTCCTCGCCTCCGAGATCCTCGCCGTCACCGGGAAGACGCCCTCGCAGCTCCACCGCGAACAGGTCGAACGCTTTGGGGAGTCGTCTTACACCCGCGTCGAGGCCGCCGCGAACGCGGAGGAAAAGGCGAAGCTCAAGAAACTGTCGGCCGACGACGTGCAGGCGACCACGCTCGCCGGCGACGAGATCACGGCGAAGCTCGTGCGTGCCCCCGGCAACGACGCGGAAATCGGTGGCCTCAAGGTGACTACCGATGCGGCGTGGTTCGCCGCGCGCCCGTCGGGCACGGAGGACATCTACAAGATCTACGCCGAGTCTTTCAACGGCCCCGATCACCTCGAGAGGGTCGTTGCTGAGGCCAAGGAGGTCGTTGCTCAGGCCCTCGCCTAGCCCGCGTGCCTCCCACGCCCGCCGCGTCCGGTCATTTCCGGGGGCGGCGGGCGTTCGTCTTCGCGGTCGCCGTCGCACTCAAGGGGTCCTCGGGCCACGGGTGCTTCGGGTAGCGGCCGCGCTTTTCCGCGCGCACGCTCGGGTAGACCTCACGCCAAAAGAAGCCAAGATCGGCGCTATGGGCAACGATGCGGCCAGCGGGGTCGAGTAGATCGACAACGACGCGGATCCGCCCGTCAGCAATCGCGGGATTCTCCCTCCAGCCGAAGCATTCTTGGAGCTTGGCGCGCGCGGTGACGGATCCGTCAGAGCCATAGTCGAGTTCGACGTTTCTGCCGGAAGGTAGCTCGAGGGTCTCGGGGGCAAGCTCGTCAAAGCGCGCGACCTCCTGCCAGGGGATGAGACCGCGCAGGCAGGCGAGCAGGAGGCGAGAATCTGCGGCTCGCCCTGCCGCGAGGGCCTGCCACACGGGCGCTAACCATTGAGAGGCACTGCGGGTGAGCGCCTCACGCGACACGTCGGGCCAGGGTTGTCCCAGGGCACGATGGAGTGCGAGGAGGCGGGCATGCAGGCGAAGAGCCGAAGCCGGCCACTCGATGATGGCGGGCTTCGAGCCGCCGGGGATCACCGTGTCCTTCTCGACGGCCTTGGAGACGAGCTCCCGCACCGCCTGCGCGCTCGGCCCGACGGGACGCCTCGAAAGCTCGATGGCTCCGAGCAGGTCAATCTCGCGGACCCTCACCCGAGCGTCAACGATGTCGGCCTCGAGACGGCTATGCCGGGCACCTTCGCCGGCCAGCCGGGCTTCCTCCGCGTCGATCGGCAAGCCCGCACGCACGAGGGCACCCGATGCTCCGGCCACTGCGTTGTCGGACACGGCCAGGTCGGCGACGACGATCCACTCCTCAACCGCGAGCGGGCTGGTGGCCGGCAGCGCCGCACCGGTACCTCCGGTGAGACCGTAGGCGCGGGCGGACTCGCCCTGCGCCATACCCCCGCGGGCTTTGGCGATCCGGTCTGGGTAGGCGCAGGCGAGCACCCAGGCGTCGGCCTGTTGCCCCGCAAGATCCGCGTCGGTCACGGGTTCGCACTCGCGTTCGAGACGCGTCACGAGGCGACGCCACTCACTCGAACTCGGGTGACCTCCCGCGCGCAGAGCACTAAGCAGGGGACGCATGTCGGCGTCGGGTGCGCGTAAGCCGAGACTGAGAGCGGCAACGACCTCGGCAGCGCGGCGAACCCCGGCCCGCCTGCTCCCGGCCTCGAGGGCCCGCGCGTGCCGCACGGACGTCGGCGTAGTGAGGTAGCGGCGCCCCTGCGGTGTCGGGTGGCCATCGTCGTCGATGGCGCCGAGGAGTGCAAGGGTCGCTTCGGCGCTGTCGAGAGCCGGGGCCGGCAGAGGGTGTGCAAGGGCGAGACCGATCCCGCGAGGTGCTCCCCACGCGGCGAGGGTGAGCGCGGCATCTGTGAGGTCGCTGGCCGCCGCCTCCGGGGGTGTGAACGCGGGGAGTCGTGCCCAGTGTGCCTCGCTGAAACAGCGGATGGTTCTTCCGGGTGCCTCTCGCGCGGCCCGACCGGCCCGCTGGGTCCCCGACGCCCGCGATTCGCTGACTGTGGCGAGTCCCCCGATGCCGCGTGCGGCCGAGAAGTAGGGTTCGCGGGCGAGCCCGGAGTCGACGACGCAGCGTACGCCGGGGATTGTCACCGAGGATTCGGCGAGGGACGTCGAGACGATGACCCGGGCGGGCCCTGTGTGGGCGGTGAGCACACGCCGCTGATGTTCAAAGGGCAGACGCCCGTGCAGGGTGTCGACCCGGCGCGACGGCACCGCAGCCGAGATCGCCCGGGCGGTGAGGTCGACGTCTCGCGCCGAAGCGACGAAGACGAGCACGTCGCCTCGCTCGGTGTCGACTTCCCTGGCGGCCACGCGCGCGACGTGATCGAGGAATCCTCGATCCGCACCCGCCAGGCCCAGCATGGGGCGGTTGTGGGCGATGGGCTCGTAGGTGATGTCGAGGGGAAAAACGGGGGCCTCGACGCGCCACGTGCGCGCCTTGAGGAGGTCGGCGAGACCCGCGGCATCGAGGGTGGCCGACATGGCGACGAGGAGGAGATCCTCGCGTGCTGACTGTGCCTGCTCGGCCAGGGCGAGGGCGATGTCGCTCGCGAGCGAGTGCTCGTGGACCTCGTCGATGACGATGGCGTCAATATCGCTGGCGAAGGGATCATCGACGAGACGGCGGGTGAGGATCTGCGCGGTGCACTGGTCGACCGGGGTGTTCCTCCTCGTTGTCACGGCGCCACGAACGGTGTAGCCGGCGAGGTCTCCGAGTCTGGTGTGGGTGATCTCGGCTATCCGCGCCGCCGCGGACTGGGCGGCAACACGCCTCGGCTGCGTGCACACGACCCGCCGGTAACCTAGGGCCGCGAGGGCGGCCGGAATGAGCGTGGTCTTGCCCGTACCAGGAGGGGCTTCGACGACGAGGCGTCCACCGCGGGGGAGGGATGTGAGCTCGTCGAGTCTGTCCGCGACGGGTAAACCCGTGGCGGTGAGGTTGTCCCACAGTCTGTCTCGCTTCTCCACCCCTCCCATTAAACCGCCGACCGTCGTGTTTTCCCCAGGCGCGCCCGCGTCGTGCGTCGCCACTGTGCCGGTGGCATCCTGGAGTGGTGAGTCGATCGAGTGAGCCTTCCAGTCGCCTGCCCACGCTCATCGTCATCGCTGCGATCCTCCTCGTTCTCGCGTGGGCGTCGGCAAGTGACCTCGGTCGTCGGCCTCTCTCCTGGTCGCACTGGTCGCTGCCAGCCGGCTACGACATCGTCTTGTCGCCGGATTCTCAACACGTCATCGACTCCTCAGCCCGCACCGACCTCATGCAGGCGATCTCTCAGCTGCCCTTACGCGAAGAAACGCGCCGTTTCGACTATCGCCGCGAGGCCTTTGGCCCGGCCTGGGCCGACGAAGACCGCAATGGCTGCGACACGCGCAACGACATTCTCGCCCGCGACCTCACTAACGTCGTGACGAAGCCGGGCACGCGCGGGTGCGTCGTCCTATCGGGTGACTTCGTCGACCCCTACACGGGCCGTCACCTCTCGTTCGTGCGCGGCCCGAAGACCTCCGAGGCCATCCAGATCGACCACGTCGTCGCCCTGGCGGATGCGTGGAGGTCGGGCGCGGCCGAGTGGTCCGATCTTGAACGCCGTCGCTTTGCCAACGACCCGCTCAACCTGCTGGCAGCTGAGGGGGAGGCGAATCAGGCGAAAGGGGCAGCCTCCGCGGACGTCTGGCTTCCCCCCAACGAGGGCTTCCGCTGCGCCTATGTCGCCCGCCAGGTCGCCGTCAAGCGCGCGTGGGGGCTCAGCGTCAACGAGCCTGAGCGTCTGGCGATGGCCAAGGTCGCGGCCTCGTGCCCCAACGAGAAGCTTCCCTCCTCTTAGGCGCCGGCGGGCTGGGGCGGTTCTCCGCTATCGTCGCTGTCGATCTCGATTTGGGCCCACACGGGGTCGCTGTCGGAAATGGTGACGACGTAGCCCTTGCCCGTCGATGCCTTGCGTAAACGCATGTTACGCAGGCGCAGAAGGCGTTTGAGCTGTGCCGGGGTGAGCGTGATCGTGCGCTCGGGCGCCGGCGGCAGCTGCCAGCGACGACGGTGGGCCAGGAGAGTGAAACCGAGCCCGATGACGATGGCCAGGCCCATCCCCAAGCTTGGGGCGCCGGATTTCTGGGCGACAATTTGGATCAGCGCGGCGACGACCGCGGGCGTGGCGTAGAGGTTGTTTCCTCCAAACACCCGCGGGATGCGTCCCACGGACACGTCGCGGATCATGGATCCGCCCACGGCTGTCAGCAGGCCCATGAGGATCGCCGGCATCACGTCGAATCCGAGGGTGAGAGCCTTCGATGCCCCCGTCGCCGACCAGCACCCGAGGACGAGCCCGTCGAAGAGCAAGATGATGCGACCCGACCAGCGCGAATCGAGTTTCCACAAGAACGCGACGGTCGCCCCCGCCAGTGCGGTCCCCAGGTAAAAGGGGTCGGTAAGCGCCACCGGGACGGTATTGAGCATGAGGTCGCGCACGATGCCGCCGCCGAGGGCCGACATGATAGCCAGGGTCGCGAAACCGACTGCATCGAAACGCATCTGCCTGGCGACCCGCCCGCCGATGACTCCGTTGCAGCCCACGCCGATGAGATCTACCGCGCGGAATACGTGTTCGACCGTCGTCGGATCGAGCAGGGTGGTCACGTCCGGAACGTCAGCCATGCCGGCTCCTATCCGAGAATGCTGCCGAGCGCATAGGTGATGGCGGCCGCACCGTAACCGATCGCCACCTGCCTGAGTGCGCGCGGGGCCGGGTTAGATCCCGAAAGCAGCCCCACCGTGCCGCCGGTGATCATGAGACTGAGGCCCACCAGCACGATCGCTGCGATGGTAGCGGTCGGGACCGACAGGGGCGTGAGGTAGGGCAACACCGGAATGGCAGCGCCGAGCGCGAAGGCGCAAAACGATGACACCGCCGCGCGCATACCCGTGCCGACTTCGTCGAAGGACGAGGCCTTCTCGCCCAGGCTTACCTCGCTGCCGCGTCGGATTTCGTTGAAGATCTGGGCGGCCCTGCGCTCCGCCTCCTCGCGTTCGACGCCGCGGGCCCGGTAGACGAGCGCAAGCTCGTTGGCGTCCATGTCTAGTTTGTCGAGCACCTGGGAGGATTGGGGAAGCGGATCGGAGGCCGCGAGCAGCTCCCGCTGGGAGTGCACGGAGATGTATTCGCCCGCCCCCATCGACAAGGCGCCGGCGAGGAGCCCCGCGAGCCCGGCCGCAATAATGACATTCTTGTCGGTACCTGTCCCCATGACCCCCAAAATGAGGGCGCACGTGGAGACGAGCCCGTCATTCATGCCGAACACGGCCGCGCGGAACATACCCGACATGGCCGTACGTTGACGCTGAGCGAGACCGCGCACGACCTCGGAGTGGATGTGCTCGTCGGCGGCCATCGCGTCGGGAACGTCGTCGTCGTGGTCATAGCGCGTGCGGTCCTCGCTGCGCTGCATGGTCGCCAAGACGAACACCGAGCCGAATCGCCTCGCGAGATAGTTGAGGACCCGCGTGGTCCACGGCGCCTTGGGCGCGGGGAGCGCGGCGTCACCAAGGAGACTCAACCAGTGGGCTTCGTGACGCTCCTCAGCCTGGGACAGCTGAAGGAGGATCTCGCGTTCTTCCCCCACGCGTTCGCGCGCAAGCGTGCGATAGGTGTCGGCTTCGAGGCGCTCCTCGGCAAGGTAGCGGCGCCACCGCCGCTGTTTAGCGTTGCGCAAGACCTAACGGTGGGTGTCGGCGGGGCGCACTTCCTCAACCTGGACGTCGACGTAGTCGGGTTCGGGCTTGCGCTCGACTCCGAAGAGGCGCTCCTTAACCATGTCCGCGACCTTATCGGTGACCGCTTCGCCCTGCTTCTTGAGGGCGCCTTGGGCCTTTGCTTTCGTGGCTTCAGAAGCCTTGACGACACTAGGGTGCGTCGTCACCTTGTTGATGGCCGTGGCGACGGGGCCGGTGGGATTGTCGCGCATCTCCTTGCGAGCGAGGACGTAGCCTGCGCCGATGCCAACGAGTGCGATCATCTTCTTGCCCATGAGGTGCCCTTTCTGCCTCGAGTTGTCCCCCCATTCTACCAACCTCGGCCCCGCGTCGTTCGCCGAGATCGCGACCGTTTACTGAGAATTACCTGAAGATGCGTGGGAGCCTCCCGCCTCCCTGGCCGTGCCGCTACCGTAGGACGTATGAGTGACGTGCGTATGATGACCCCGCGCGGGATCGAGCTCGCCGGCACCTTTATTGCACCGGTCGATTCCCGCGATGCCGCCGTGCTATTCGCCCACGGCTTCCTCACCGACCGCCATTCGCTCGGCTGGTTCGACCAGTTCGGCGCCCGCTACCGCGCCAGCGGCTACGCGACCATGGCCTTCGATTTCTCCGGCTGTGGCGCCTCCGACGACGACGTCGTCACCATCGACCGCGAGGTGGAGGATCTGCGTTCGGTCGCCTCCTGGCTCGCCGACGAGGGGTATTCGCGTATCGTCATTCACGCTCACGGTACCGGCGCGCAGGCCGCCCTCAAGGCTCGCCCTCAGGCCGCGTGCGCACTTGTCGCCACCTCTCCGGTCATCGAGCCGCGTTCCATCGAATGGGACCAGGTGTTCTCCCCCACCCAGCTCGACCAGCTCGAATCGCACGGACACACGGCCATCCCCAACGACGCGCCCCTCGCCCCGGTCTCACGCATCGCGGGTCCGGCCGAGCGCAGGGAACGCTACATCATCTCGAAGCAGACGCTGCACGACCTGTCGCTGGCCGAGCCCGGCCCGCTCCTTGCCGGCTTGACGATCCCCACGCTGTTCCTCTTCGACGAGGTCGACGTCGAACGCGGGCTTGCGCCCCTGTCCGAGGAGGCCCGCGCCCACCTGCCCGAGAACGCGAAAGAGGCCGTGCTCGCCCACGCGCGTTTTTCCGGCGGCGCCGAGGCCCCCGATTCGGGGCTGGAGGACGAGTGGGCCGAGGCATTGGAGTGGGTGTCGCGTTACACTCCCGTGCGCGCCTAGGGCGTGTGCGAACACGAATTCGGGGCCGGATCACCTGGGTGATCCGGCCCCGTCACGTTGGGGAGGGCGCGGGACGCAGCGACGCCCTCCGTGGGTTCACCTAGCCGGTGATGTGTCCCCACAGCCAACCGATGTTGCTGAGGACCTTCTTGACGATCTCAACAGCGAACTTCAGCGCATCCTGATCGAAGTAACCGGGGAAGGGGCTCTGTCCGTCGGGCATGGTGTCTCCTTTGATTCCTATGATTCCTATTCGGCGGGACCGAACGTGATCATCGCGTCCGGGTTGTTGTAGTCCTCGAAGCGCGTAACGGGAGCGACACGCTCACACTTAAGGACGCAGTTTTGGTCGACCTTCTGCGGACGCCCGTCCTGGCGGACGTCGGCGGCCTTGTAGACGGCCGGGGCCGCGACGATCTGCTCACCGACGCGAGCGCGCGTGGCCGGCATGTAGAGATTGAGGTCGATGTGGAGCTTGCCGTCCTCGGTGGCCGTGTAGCGCTGCCACGTGTAAACACCGAAGTTTTCACCCGACCCGGCGCGGCGGGCGGTGATGCGGACGGTGTACTTCTCGCCCGGGGTGTAGCCGGAAGCCTCGGCCTGAACCCTCGCGTAGTAGGGGCCCTTACCCTGGTTAGCGCGCTTGAGGACGGGAATCGTGTGATCGCCGTCGGCGAGGTCGGTGACAACGAGGGAGTCGAACTGGCCCTGTGCGGTCTCCGGATTGACGGGCGATTCAAAAACGAACGTGGGATCGAGGTCTTCACGCAGGCTGGCCTCAGCGTCGTTCGTGGACGCCAGCTGACCGAACCCGGCGAGGGCGATGATGCCGGTGAGGCCGGCAGCGAGGAACGCCTTCTTCTTCATGACTCCTCCTAGCCGATAATGCCGGTGGCGAAGCCGAGCATGGCCTTGATCGCCTCGAGAAGCGAAGGACCGACCTCCTGGAACCAGTGCAGGACCGGGTGCGGATCGTGGAGCGGATCGAGCGGGGCTTCGGTGACCATCATCGTTTCGTCCTTTCGATTGGGCCAATCTGACCGAGAGGTCGGTCAGGCGACACCTCCTTTTTAACGAAAGGCTCATCCGTTTTCAAGTGTCCTCCGAAGGACATTTGCCCAGGTGGCTGCCACTTACTCGGTTAGTAAGGACTCCAACATAAAGAGCTTTCCGCACCCTCTTCCCATTTACGCCAACTCCTCCGACGAATTTTCCGACCATTTGGAAAGACTCGAGAACACGATGGGGTGTGCCTCTTCCCACACCGGCGAACCCGCTGTGGGAAGCCGTTCACAGCCCGATCGTGGGCTCTTTCCTACAATGGGCCGTGATGAGTCGACCCCGCAAGCATCGCCAACCGCACCCCAGGCGCCGAGCGTTCACGCCCGCCCAGATCGCCGAGCGTGCCGCTTCGGTGCCCTCTATCTCTTACCCGGACGCCCTGCCGGTGAGCGCGCGGCGCGATGACATCATGTCCGCTATCCGCGACCACCAGGTCGTCATCGTCTCCGGCGCGACGGGTTCGGGCAAGACGACGCAGCTGCCAAAGATGTGTCTCGAGCTGGGGCGCGGGATCACCGGCCTCATCGGTCACACGCAACCGCGACGCATTGCCGCACGCTCGGTGGCCGAGCGAATCGCCAGCGAGCTGGGCGGTCGCGTAGGCGACCTCGTCGGCTATCAGGTGCGTTTCACAGACGATGTGAGCTCGCGCAGTCTCATTAAGCTCATGACCGACGGCATCATCCTTGCCGAGATCGCCAGCGACCCCCTCCTGACCCGCTACGACACGATCATCGTCGACGAAGCCCACGAACGTTCCCTCAACATTGACTTTCTCCTGGGCTATCTCGCCCAACTGTTGCCGAAGCGACCGGACCTCAAGCTCATCATCACCTCGGCGACGATCGACTCGGCGCGTTTCGCCGACCACTTTGCGTCCGTTGTCGGCTCACAGGTGCCCGTCATCGACGTGTCGGGCCGCACCTATCCCGTGGAGATCCGCTATCGGCCCCTCGCCGATGAGGAGGGCAACGACGTCGACGTCGCGACGGGGGTGTGCGACGCCGTCGACGAGCTGTGTGAGGAGGGCGAGGGCGACATCCTCGTCTTTTTGCCCGGCGAGCGCGACATCCGTGACACCGACCAGGCGCTCCACGACCACCTGGGGGCACGCTATCTCAGTGCCGGGGAGGGCGAAGGCAAAGGCCGGCGCGCGGACGCCATCGAGGTTGTGCCGCTGTATGCCAGGCTCTCCCCCGCCGAGCAACACCGTGTTTTCGCGCCGCACGCCACCCGCCGGATTGTCCTTGCAACGAACGTCGCCGAAACGTCACTGACCGTGCCGGGGATCCGCTACGTCGTCGACCCGGGGCTGGCCCGCCTGTCGCGCTATTCCAATCGCACGAAAGTCCAGCGCCTGCCGATCGAGAAGATCTCTCAGGCTTCGGCGAACCAGCGTTCGGGCCGCTGTGGCCGCCTGGCCGCGGGTGTTGCGATCCGTCTGTATAGCGAGGAGGATTTCGAGGCGCGCCCTGCCTTCACCGAACCGGAGATCCTGCGCACCTCGCTGGCCTCTGTGATCTTGTCGATGGCTTCCCTCGGTCTCACCCCGATCGAGGGCTTTCCCTTTGTCGACGCCCCCGACCCGCGCCAGATCCGTGACGGCATCAACCTGCTCGTCGAGCTGGGTGCGCTCAAGGACCCGCGTTCACTCGCCTTGACGAAGATCGGGCGGACGATCGCGAAGCTGCCGGTCGATCCCAGGCTCGCCCGTGTCCTTGTCGAGGCCGACCGGCGCGGGTGCGCCTCGGAGGTCCTCGTCATCGTCGCTGCCCTGTCCATGCAGGACGTGCGGCTTCGCCCCGCCGAGTCGCAAGGCGCCGCGGACGCCGCCCACGCACGTTTCATCCACGAGCGGTCGGACTTCCTCAGCTACCTCACCCTGTGGCGCTACTTGCGCACGCAGCAGCGCGACCTGTCGTCGTCGGCGCTGCGCCGCCTGTGCCAACGCGAGTATCTGCACTATCTGCGCTCGCGGGAGTGGCAGGACATGGTTGGACAGCTGCGTCGCATGGCCGCAGACGTCGGCATCAAGGTCGCTCCGATCCGCCGTCCTTCTGTGAGTGATATCGAGTCTCACCGCGATCCGGCGCATCCGGGCTCGGCGGCGGTCGCGGCTGCCTGCCTCGAGTATTCGCGTGCCGCCGATGTCGACGCTATCCATCGCAGCCTCCTCGTGGGGTTCTTGTCGAATCTTGGCCGTTACGACGCGTCGGCGAAGGACTACGAGGGTGCCCGCGGCGCGCATTTTACGATCTGGCCCGGTTCCGGCCTGGCCAAGCGGCATTACGACTGGGTGATGTGCGCCGAGCTCGTCGAGACCTCGCGGCTTTTCGCGCGCACTCTCGCCGCGATCGATCCTGCTTGGGTCGAGGAGGCGGCGGGTCCCTTGCTCAAGCGTTCGTATTCAGGGATCTTTTGGTCGTCGAAGAACGGGGCCGCCATGATCCGCGAGCGCGCGAGCCTCTACGGGTTGACGATTCTCGCGGATCGTCCTGTACTGCTTGGTCGCCTCGGGGATCGGCGGTTGCCGAAGGAGGCGCCGGTGGGTGGTAGCGCCGCCGAGCAGCTCAAGAGCGCGCTCGCGGGCGAGCCTCAGGCTGCTCCCACCGCCCGCGAGATCGCCCGCGACATGTTTATTCGTCATGCCCTCGTGGAGGGCAAATGGCGCGGGCGTTATGGTTTCGTGTCGCGTAACGAGAAGGCGCTCGCCGATGCTCGCGAGATTGAGCGGAGGACGCGTCGCGGCGGTATCGTCGCCGGCCCGGATGCTCTGGCCGCCTTTTTCGCTGACAAGATCGGCCCCGAGGTCGTGTCGGAGGGGCATTTCAATCGCTGGTGGAAGCGCGCTGGGCGACAGGATCCCAGGCTGCTGGATTATCCGCCGCAGCTGCTCCTGCCCCGCCCTGATGCCGGCGGTGAGGCCCCGGCGACTTATTCGTCTGGCGAGGCTCCCGATGGCTCGGTAGCGGCGGCGCTCGGCGACGGCGTGAGCCCCGCGGACCTGGCGCGTTCGGCCTCCCAGAGGGAGGCGTGGGGTTTCCCTGACCGCTGGCGTGGCCCGGGCGCATCGTTTGCGCTCAGTTACGAGTTCGATCCTTCGTCGGAACGCGATGGGGTGAGCATGCGCGTGCCCGTGGCCGCCCTGGCGGGGCTCGACGAGGAGGCTCTCAACTGGCTAGTACCCGGGATGTGGCCCGAGCTCATGACGTCGCTCGTCAAGAACCTGCCGAAGCGTGTGCGGCGGCAGCTCGTGCCCGCACCCGAGGTCGGCGAGGAGGCGTGCGCGTGGATTCGCCGTGCCTTCGACGATCCGACACGTGTGGCGAAGAAGCGGGGCCCGAGTGCCGCGGAAAAGAAGACCGAGGCACTCGCGCAGTCGATGGCCAGGCTGGCGTCGTGGGCGGGGATCGAGGCACCCGGCGACGTCGAATCGAGTGCGCCTACCGAGGACGCCCCGTCGATTTCCGTGGCGTGGGACAGGCGATACACGGCGCCTGAGACGCCGGTGCGCACGATGGTCACACTCGCTCTTGATGCGCTAAGGGGTGTCGAGATCGATGACGACGCCTGGGAGCAGACCTGGAAGGCCCGCCCCGCACACTTGAGGATGACGATCGTCGCGGTCGATTCGAGCGGGCGCGAGGTCGCCCAGGGAACCGATCCGCACGCGCTCGCCCGCGCCTGCCGCACCCGCGCCCAGGCCGCGGTCCGCGAGGCGATCTCGGCGGCCTCCCGCACGCGTTCTCGCCGCGGGCACCAGACCTTCAGCGAGGCAACCGGACTCGAATCGGCACCCGCGACGCCCATCCCCGACAGCGTGCGCGTAGCCACCCAGGCTGGCTCCGAGGCGACCGTCTACCCCGCGCTAGTCCACCCCGGCCCGCCCGATCCGTCTCGCAGCGAGGCCGACACGTGGCGGGGGTGGTCGAGCCCGTGGAGTGTCGATCTTCTCGCCCGCGACCGCGCGGTGTTGGCCGCACGCGATCATGCCGAGGGCATCGTCGCGCTCACGGCGGGGGCCCTCGCGCTACCTTACGGGCGCGTGTCGTCGAGATGGCGCGGCTTGGAGGCGGCGACGCTCGCCGCGAGCCCGTACCCCTCGACCGAGGCGCTCATCGACGACCTCACGGGTGCGGCAGCGGACCGTCTGACGCACGAGTGGTCGGCGAGTTCTCAGACCGATCTGGCTGGGATCCGCGACGCCAAGGCCGCTGAACAGATCGCGGCTGACCTGCGAGATCGCTTCGAAGACGAGGTCTATCGGCAGGCGCACGCGGCCGCGGGCGTACTCGCCGAGTATCGGCGTTTCCTAGCGCTCGTGGAGGAGACGGCGTCGCTGTCGCTGTTGGACGTGGTGACGGCGGAACGGGCGCACGTGGGCGATCTCGTGCGGCCGGGTTTCGTCTCGGCATGGACGGGCAGGCTCGACGACGTAGCGCGCTACGTGAAGGCGGCGAGAATCCGGCTCGAGCGGGCACGCGAGGACGCCGGACGCGATAAGGGTCTTTCTTGGCAGGTGCGCGAGGCCGGCGACCTCGTTGAGGATGCCCTCGCGCGTGCTCGCCGCACCCCGTGGTCCCGTCGAGGCGCCCGCGCCGCGTGGGATCTTGTCGCCGGCTTCGAGGAGCTGCGGGTGTCGCTATTCGCCCAGCAGCTGGGCACGCGCGGCAAGATCAGCGTCAAGCGTCTCCACGCGCTCGCTGCACGCCTCTAGCCGGCGAACACCGCGTGGCGGTACCGAGCAGGTCGACAGCGGCTCGGCTAGAGGGGCAGCCGCTCGGAGACGTAACCGTAAAGGGTGATGCCCTCGTCGGTGACGCTCGCGGCGGAATCGCGGCAGTGCTGGGCAGACATACGTATTGTCCAGGCGGGGCCGGCTGTGGGCGTCCCGACTGTGAGTTGACACGACCATTGCCGATCATCGTCGCCGTTCTCGCTCAGCATGGCCTTGAGGATAAGCCCCGACCTCTCGCAGATCCTCTGCCTGGATGCCGCTAGTTTGCCCGTCATCTGGGTGAGCTCGTCGGCGATGACGAGGAGGACGTCGGCAGCCCAGGAAAAGTCTTCGATATCAAGAGCCACCGGCATTCCTGATGAGGGCGACTGCTCCCAACGGCGCAGATGCCAGCACCCGATATGGACCAGCGGGCGCGTCGTTGACCCTCGCGCCACGTCAGTGGGGAAGAGGCCGAGGGCCGCCCCAAAGCTTTGGCCTTCGAGGCTAGCGAAGAGTCCATCGACGAAGGCGGCGAGATCGGCCGGTTTCGCCGCGACACGTGTGCTCGGGTGCGCACCGTCATAACCCGATGTTTCGCGTACCTCGATAGCCGGGCCGGCGGGGGTCGCCATGAGGGCGAGCTCAAAACGCCCTTCTATCGGGGTGAAGTAATCGAGTTCACGCTCGACCGTGCATGTGCCATGAGCAGCGGCAAGCTCGGGCCACTTAGCCAGTTCACGAATGCCATGCCGCAGACAAGATAATTCCGTCCCGCAGGCCAGCTGCCAGGTATCGTGCGGCCCGACAGCATCGACTATCACCGAGGCAGCGTTAATCCCCCCGACGTCATAACCGGGACCCGCAACTATCTCAAGACGAAAATAAGGCGCTCTCATCGTTGTGCTCTCACGGTCGGGGTGTCTTGGTCGGTCATTGATCGCGACGCGGCTAGTCGAACCAGGCGCGCCAGTATTCGTAGAACCGCAAATTGCCGATGCCTGCGGCCGAGCAGCCCTCCGTCGAACCGGCCAGGGCATCTTCGGTGGGCGTGTAGGGCGTGTAGTTGTACAGCGCAGCCGTCGCCTTGTTCTTCACCGTGATCGTCTGCGCGCCGCAGGCGGGGTCGGGAGCGTGGAGGATGCGCGTGGGCACGCCGGCGCGGATAGCGAACGAGGCGGGCTCGAGCATGTACTTTCGCCACTGAGCGGCAGCCTGATACACCTGGGTGTCGAATCCCTTGAATTGGGGATCGCATTCTCCGCCGTCGGGGCACCCGTACCCCATCGCCGTCTCGTAGCGGGTGCGGGTCAAGGAGGAACCGGAGGCGGTGATGAGCCCCTGTTCCTTTTGCAAGGTGACGAGGATGACCTGGGGGTTGATGCGGCACGCCCGCGCGGTGCGTGCGATGACCTCGCCGACGGTGAGGTTCTTCCCGCCCTTGCGGGGGCTCGGGCAGGAAGCAGAGGCGGGCCGGTCGTCGATGTCGAGCCGGTAGGCGGCCAGACACGGGGTGCCGTCGGCGCCCGTGCGGCACCCTTTGCCCCAGGTGGCGAGGAAACGGTCGATCGCGGGGGCGTCCATGGTGGCCGCGTCCGTGAAATCGGCGTCGCTGATGATCATCGCAGGGTCGAAGCCCTCGGCGCTCAGAGGCGGGGTCGTCGGCTCGGGCGCGACGCTCGGTGTTTCCTCCGTGGTCGTTCCCGCCCCGCACGCGCGCGCAAGGAGCGTGCCGATGACGAGCATGAGCGCGAGGACGACGATCCCGCACCCGGCCCTGCGGCGGCGATAGACGGAAGCGGGCTCACGCCGCGGGTGGGGGCGTGTGGGAGCCGGGGAACGCCCGCTGGCTCCCCCGCGCGCTCTCGTGGTCGCGGCCATGCCCTAACACTAGCGAAAATGGCCGACCACTTGACTTTGGGAGCGCTCCCACGCTACATTTGGGAGCGCTCCCAAACTGGTGGGGCATTCCACGCACTCAATGAGGAGGCACCATGTCATCTCGCTTCGCGCGGACACTCGCCGCCGTTGCGGCAAGCCTCGCGCTCGCGCTCACGGCAGCCTGCCACGCAGACGTCAGCGAACAGGCCACCACCGTCGACCCCAACGAGCACGTCGAACTCACGTATTGGACGTGGGCACCCAATATGGAACGCCTCGCCGAGGCCTGGAACGCGACCCACCCGAACATCCACGTGACCGTGTCCAAGCAGGACGGCGGCGACGCAACGGTCACGAAATACCTGACGGCGATCCGCGCGGGCTCGGGAGCTCCGGACCTCATTCAGGCCGAGTACCAAAAGATCCCCACGCTCGCGACGAACAACGCCATCGCCGACCTTGCGCGCTTCGGTGGCACGCGCCTGAACAGCGAGTTCGCTGAGGGCACCTGGCGTCAGGTCACGCTCGATACCGACGCCGTCTACGCGATCCCCCAAGACGCCGCTCCGCTCATGTTCTTCTATCGCAAGGACGTCTTCGCCGAGCTTGGGCTGACTCCCCCGCGTACCTGGGATGACTACGCCGCCGCGGCCCGCGCGGTCCACGAGGCCGATCCCAACGTCTACCTCGGTACCTTCTCCGCCAACGACGCCGGCCTTTTCGTCGGCCTCACTCAGCAGGCCGGAGCTTCATGGTGGGACACGGCCGAGGATCGCTGGAGTGTCCGCATCGACTCCGAGCCTTCGCGCCTCGTCGCCCGCTTCTGGGGCGACCTCGTCGAGGAGGGCGTCATCGACAACAAGCCGATGTACACCCCCGAATGGAACAACGCCCTCAACACGGGCACCCAGGTCGGATGGATTTCCGCCGTGTGGGCACCGGGGGTCCTGGCGGGGAATGCCGGTGCGACGGCGGGCAAATGGGCCGCCGCACCGCTGCCTCAATGGAACACGCAAAAGGCTACGACCGGCGCTTGGGGCGGGTCGGCAACCGCCGTGTCGACGCAAACCAAGCACGCCGCAGCGGCCTTCGCGTTTGCTACCTGGCTCAACACCTCTGCCGAAGCAACCTCCCTGCTCGCGAAGGAAGCAGGGGTTTATCCTGCCTCCCTGAGCGCAGCGAGCAGTCTCAACGGCCAGACTCAAGAATTCCTCGGCCAACGCGACTTCTACGAGCTCGCGGCCCGGGCCAACGACTCGATTTCACCTTTCATCTACGGCCCCAACGTCAACGTCGCCTTCTCCGCGTTCAACGACGAGTTCGCCAAGGCGGCACAATCGCGCCAATCCTCGAAGTTCCTCACTTCGCTCAAGGCCGTCGACGCGGCGACCCGCACCGACCTGGCCAATCTCGGCTTCGACACCGAGGAGGAGACTCACTGATGACACGCACACCCTCCCGCCCCTTAACCGCACGCCGCTGCCAATCAGTCGTCGCCTACGCGATGCTGACGCCCGCCATCGTTCTTTTCGCCATCTTCATGGCGGCACCGATCGTCTACACCCTCGTCTTGTCCTTCTTCACGACCAGGCTCAACGGGCTGGGCCTGGGCGAGGGCGGACGCTCGAGCATCTTCGCTGGGCTGAGCAACTACGCGCGCACCCTGTCCGACCCCGACTTCGGGTTTTCGGTGGGACGCGTCATCGTCTATGGCGCACTGCTCGTCCCCACGATGCTCGGTCTCGCTTTGCTTTTCGCTCTCCTCCTCGATTCCCCGCGGGTGCGGGGCCGACGCTTCGCGAGGCTCGCGATCTTCCTCCCCTACGCCGTGCCCGCCGTCATCTCCTCGCTTCTGTGGGGGTTCCTCTACCTGCGCGGTGTCTCGCCCTTCTCGTGGCTCGCAGATCACACGGGACTTCCCTTTCTCGATCTCCTCGCGCCCCACACGGTTCTCTTTGGCATCATCAACATCGCGGTGTGGGGTGGCACCGGATTCAACATGATCGTCATCTACACCTCGCTGCGGGCCATCCCGAGCGACGTCTACGAGGCAGCCCGCCTCGACGGGTGTAGCGAACGCGCGATCGCCGTGCGAATCAAGATTCCCCTCGTCGCCCCAGCCCTCGTCATGACGGGCCTGTTTTCCATGATCGCGACGCTCCAGGTCTTCGCCGAACCCATGATGTTGCGTCCACTGTCGAATGTTATTCCCACAACCTGGTCACCCCTCATGACGGTCTATCGGGATGCCTTCACTCGCGGCGACCTTAACGTCGCAGCCGCCCAAAGCATCCTCATCGCTCTCGTCACGTTCGTTTTTTCGCTCGTCTTGCTGCGCTCGACGTCGTCGCACGCCTTCGCACACGAGGCACGCTAAGGAGCCCACCCATGCACACGCAGCACCGCCTCAGCCCCTCCTTCACAGGGACCGCCATCCTTATCCTCGGGGCCCTCTATTGTTTGCTTCCCATTTTCTGGGTCGTATCGGCCTCGACGAAATCTGCGGATGAACTATTCGCCACCCTCACCCTCATCCCCTCGACGCATATATTGGACAATCTCAACGACCTCATCGCCTACCGCGACGGGATCTTTTGGCGATGGATGGGCAACACCGTTGTCTACGCCGGCGTCGGCGCACTGGGGTCGACGTATCTCGCAGCACTATCGGGCTACGTTCTCGCTCGCTTCGATTTCGTCGGCAAGCAGGTCGTCTTCAAGGTGCTCCTCGCCGGCGTACTCGTACCCGGTGTTCTCCTCGCGATCCCGCAGTATCTCATGCTCGCGGCAGTCAATCTTGCCAACACCTATGCCGCGGTCCTCCTCCCGCAGCTCATCAGCCCCTACGCCATCTATCTCGCGCGCATCTACGCTGCCGCCTCCGTTCCCAGCGATGTCGTCGAGGCGGCACGTACGGAAGGCTGTAAGGAACTGCGCATCTTCCACCGTATCGGTCTGCCGATGATGGGTCCGGGCATCGTCACTATTTTCCTCTTCCAATTCGTGGCTATCTGGAATAACTTCATGCTGCCCTACATCATGTTGGGAAACGACGAGCTTTTCCCGCTCACCGTCGGCTTGTCCGGGCTTCTCAATCAGGGCGCGTCGCAGCCGAGCATGTACTCCGTCGTCATTATCGGCGCACTCTTGTCGGTTCTGCCGCTCATCGTTTTGTTCTTCCTTCTCCAGCGGTATTGGCGTGTTGATATCGCCGCGGGGGCTGTGAAAGCGTAGGACGATGACACTCGCCAAAACCCCAGCCTCGCCCCGCCCGACCATCGAGGACGTGGCAACGCTCGCGCGGGTGTCGCGATCGACCGTTTCGCGCTACCTCAACGGCGGCGATCACGTGTCTTCCCAAGCGGCCCAGCGCATCGCCGATGCCATCGCAGTCACTGGCTATCGGGCGAATGCTCACGCGCGTTCGCTGGCCTCCTCCTCCTCGCGCACGGCCGTGTTCCTCCTCACCGACACGATGGCGTCTCTCTTCGAGGATCTCAACTTTGCGGGCCTCGTCGAGTCGTGCTCGACTTGCCTGTCGGACAAGGGCTGGTCGCTCGTCATGATGATGGCGTCCTCCCCCGCCGAACAAGAACGCGCCCTCGCCTACATCACGGCCGGCCACGTCGACGGCGTCATGCTCTTTTCGCTCTCGGACGAGGATCTCGAGTTCGCCTCGAATCTCGTCGCAGCGGGGGTGAGAACGGTCGCATGTGGCGCCCCGCTCGGGGCACCCGACGATCTCAAAATCGTCATGGCCGACGACTTCGCAGGGGCCCAGGAGGCCACGCGCTACCTCCTGGGCCCGTGCGGGTGCACGCGGGTCGCCCACGTGAGCGGGCCCGCACACTCGGGCGGGGGACAGCGTCGCCTCGCCGGCTACCGGCAGGCGATAAGCGAGGCGGCACTCAATGAGGTCGTCATTGCCGGCGACTACTCTGCTCAATCTGGGCGCCACGCAGCCCAGCACGTTCGCGACTGCGGCGCCGATGGGGTCTTTTGCGCCAACGACGCGACTGCCCTCGGGCTCATCGAGGCACTCCTAGAGACGGGCGTGCGCGTGCCCGAAGAGGTTCAGGTCATCGGTTTCGATGACTCGCCTCGCGCCGCCGAGAAGACACCGGCGCTCACGACCCTCTCCCAGCCATTTGGACGGATCGCCCAGGCCATGGTCGACTACGTCGTCGACGCCACCGATGCGGCCTCTGCTCCCTCCGTACACGTTTTCCCCACGCGACTCGTCGAACGCGCGACGACGAGACGAATCCGCTAACGCGCCTCGAAACGACGAAAGGACACCACTTCATGCTACACTTAGGCGATGCCCTGTTTTATGGCGGCGACTACAACCCCGATCAGTGGCCCGCCGACATCCTCGAGGAGGATATCCGCCTCATGCGCGAGGCCGGCGTGAATCTGGTGAGCCTACCGATCTTTTCGTGGGCAACGATCGAACCGCGCGAGGGCGAGTTTCATTTTGAGTGGCTCACCGCTATTCTCGACCGCCTCCACGACGCAGGCATCCGCGTCGACCTCGCAACGGCCACCGCATCCCCGCCGGCCTGGCTGTCGAGGTCCTATCCTGAAACCCTTCCCGTCGACCGCAACGGGCAACGACTGAGGGTGGGATCTCGCCAGCACCTAGTCCCGGCCTCCCCCATCCTGCGTGCGAAGATGCGCAGACTCGTCGAGAAGCTCGCGTGCGCCTGCGGCTCCCACCCGGCCGTCGCCATGTGGCACGTATCTAACGAAATCGGCTGCCACGTGTCGGAATCCTTCGATCCGGTGACCATCAAGGCCTTCCGCAGCTGGCTGGCAGAGCGCTACGGCAACATAGATCGGCTCAACACCGCGTGGAACACCTCGTTTTGGTCGCAGCGCTACGGCTCCTTCGATGAGATCGACGCTCCGCACCTCCTGCCGACCTTCCACAACCCGGCGCAGATGCTCGATTGGAAACGCTTCACCTCCGACACTCTCATCGACCTCATGCTCATCGAAGTCGACGTTTTGCGCCGTATTACCCCGGATCTGCCGGTGACGACTAACTTCATGGAGCTGCATCCGCCCATCGACTATTGGAAGATGGCCAGCCACCTCGACGTCGTTGCCGATGACTCCTACCCTGACCCCGCCGATCCGGCATCCCCCGCGCGGGTCGCCTTCGCTGGAGATCTCGCGCGCTCTCTCGGGCACGGGCGCCCCTACCTCCTCATGGAGCAGACGACAGCCGGCGTCCAGTGGCGCGCCAGTGGAAACTCATGGAAGCGGCCCGGACAGTTCCGCTCGTGGTCTCTCTCGCGGGTCGCCCACGGGGCCAACGGCATCCTCCAGTTCCAGTGGAGACAGTCGCCCGGGGGCGCCGAGGCCATGCACTCGGCGATGGTTCCCCACTCGGGTCGACGCTCCCGCACGTGGGCCGATGTCGTCGAACTCGGCGACGCCCTCGCGCGGTTGTCCCGTCACAACGACGGCGAACTCGCACGCTCGATGCCCTCGGCATCCGTGGCAATCGCTCTCGATTGGGAGGCGATGTGGGCAATGGAATCGATGATCGGTCCCGTCGCCGTCTCTCCCCACCAACTGCTACGCGATTGGCACAAGACCGCCTGGGAGGCCGGCCACACGGTCGATTTTGTCCCTTATGACGCCGACTTGTCGGGCTACCGCGTCGTCATCGTTCCCGGGCCGATCCTCGCCTCCCAGGCACTCGCGGCATCCCTGGCCCAGACCGCCCGCGAAGGCGCCGCAATCGTCATCACTGCGCCGTGTGGCATCTATCGCAACGACATGTCGGCGGTACTTAGCGGCTACCACGCCGACCTCAGCGAGGCGACGGGACTCAGCGTCGTCGACCTGTGGCCGGCGACCCGCGACAATTACGAACGTTGGGCACAGGTGGACCCCTCGTGCGACCGGATCAGCGGCTCGGTTCGCACCGTCGCCACCGATCCCCTCCAGCTGACGACCCTGTCGGGACAAACCCTTACCGGCGGCGTGTGGGCCGAAGATATACGCCCCGAGCGGGGAACGGACACACTCGCCACGTGGGGACCGGGCGGCGCCGCTGGCGACTATGCTGGCTCGCCGGCTATCACCCGTCACCCCTGGAAGGCAGGAACGGTGTTTTATGCCGGAACCGACCTGGCGCCCCTCGGACGTTCCTGGCTCTTCGCGCAGGCTCAGCGTGCCGGTGGTCTCGGGGACGAGCCCGTACCGCCCGCGGGCGTGGAGGTGATCAGGCGCGGCAACTACCGGTTCACCATCAA
The DNA here is from genome assembly GCA_030527545.1 of Actinomycetaceae bacterium. Taxonomy (GTDB): domain Bacteria; phylum Actinomycetota; class Actinomycetes; order Actinomycetales; family Actinomycetaceae; genus Nanchangia. The sequence continues at coordinate 180,669 of JAUNAP010000002.1, read as the reverse complement.
CCATTCCGACGAACCCGTCACTCTCGCGACGAGCGTCGTCGACCTCGCGACGGGGCAGCGACTCTCGCAGGTAGCGGTCCGTGCCACTATCGTCACCTACGACGCCTAGACCGCAACGATCGGGCACCATCGTCGCATGTGTGCCCGATCATCGGCGCCTCGACTACACTTGCTTTATGGCTACGAAGACTGCTGCACCCAATGATCGTGAAGTCCTCACCTGGCAGGGATTCGGCGATGGTATGCGTGACCTCGCCATCCAAATCCGCGATTCGGGATGGATGCCCGACCTCGTCGTCGCCGTCGCTCGCGGCGGTCTTCTGCCCGCCGGTGCCCTCTCCTACGCCCTCGGCGTCAAAGCCTGCGGGACCATGAACGTCGAGTTCTACACCGATATCGCCGAGACCCTCCCCGAACCCATCCTCATTCCCCCGCTCATGGACGTCACCGCCCTCGATGGCAAGCGGGTTCTCGTCGTCGACGACGTCGCCGATTCCGGCAAGACACTGGCCATGGTCATGCAGATGATCCGCGACCAGGGCATCCCCTCTGGCGACCCCTCCGGAGGCACGATGGTGCGTGTAGCCGAGGCCCGCTCGGCCTGCATCTACATGAAGTCGCGCTCAGTCATCACCCCGGACTATGTCCTCAAGCACACGGACAAGTGGATCAATTTCCCCTGGTCGACGCTGCCGCCCGTCACCTCCGACGTCGAACAGACCTAGCACCGCCCACTACGAGATCCAAAAGTCCGCGGCTACCAGGCCGCGCACGTCGTCGTCGACCGGAACGGCGACCGACTCCGCCGCAGAGTACCCGCCGCCGTCTTGCGCCCCGCCCGTCACGCCGACGAGCGCCGCTTCTCCGCCCTCATCCATACTCACCCAGGGTCCGCCCGATACTCCAGAAGGCATGTCCGCGCACTCCATGTGCAAAAACTCGTCGTCGGCCTCCCGCCACGCCGTCGTCGACGCGGCGCACAGACGCGGTTCGCGCGTGAGCGCCGGATACCCCGCCATCACCAGACGCTGCGTGGTCAATTCGACCTCGTCGGCCAGTGGCAAAGCCCCGACGACATCCGCGAGCCTACGCCCGTCGACGTCGGCAACCTCGGCGACAGCCAGATCCCCAGCGGGAGCACTCCCGTAACGCGAATCCACCGCCACAGCCCGCACCGGCCACACCCCGTAGGGCGCCTGCCCGTCGTGGTAGTCCGGGACGAACGCAACCGCGCCAGCTGCCCAATCGAAACAATGCGCAGCAGTAAGCACCCTGTTGCCCCACGGCGACTCGACAACCGCACCCGAACACGAGGCCATCCCACCCGACTTATCGACGAACAGGAAAATGCCGGCCTGCGGGAGAACTCCCCCCTCAGACTCAACGGCCGATCCCTCCGGGCCCTCCCACGCATCCGAGAGCGACGCCATATCCGCATCAACGAGATCGGCGTGCACATCGCGATCACTCGCCGCGATCCCCAACCTGCGGACCGTCCACCACGCGGCCACATCAGCCGACGGCCGGTACCACGTCACCGTCGCCCGCTCGATCGACTGAGACCCAACGGGGCGACCAGGGCACGCAAACGCTCGCTCAAGCGAGGGGGCCACCACGACCGCACACACCACACACGCGATCCCAATCAGCCGAAACCACCGTCGCCGCGCACCCACTGCTGCCATGCCTCTCCCACACTCTCGCCCGGCGAGACGCAGCCGGGGCCACGCCCCTTCGCTTCCTCGAGGCTACGCCCCAATCCGGCAAAAGAAACGTGGGTGTGGGAGAAGAGACAACCGCGCGTCACGCATTTGTGGCGTAGCGCTCAAGCAGCCTGGGCGTCACCCTCTCGATGCACGCAAGCGTGTCGACAAAATCATCGTATCCGCCATACCAAGGATCGGGAACGTCCCCGCACCCGGAGGGATCCCACTCTCGGTACAAACGAATCTCCGGCGGCTCAGCAACACCATAACGCGCAACCAGCCGCTCGAGCGCCCGACGGTGGCTCGACGTCATCGCAAGGATGAGATCAAACGACGCAAAATCGCTAGCCTCCACCTGTCGCGCGACGTGATCGGGCACCTCGTAGCCGGCCTCAACGAGCACCCGCCGCGCACGTCGATCCGGCGGATTACCCTGTTCCTCATTCGACACGCCAGCAGAATCGACGACGAGGCCCGTCACGCCTACCCTGGCGGCCTGCTGCTCAAGCACCGCGTGGGCCATGAGGGAACGACAAATATTTCCCGTACACACCATGAGGACACGCATGATCTACCCTCCTACTGCCACGACTCGCGAACGGGGGCGCCCTCTTTGTAACCCGCCGCCGACTGCACCCCGACAATCGCGCGCTCGCGGAACTGCTCCTGGTTCTTCGCCCCCGCATAGGTAAATGACGACCTCACGCCAGCGACGATCTGGTCAATGAGATCCTCCACGCCCGGACGCTGCGGGTCGACATACATGCGCGACGACGAAATGCCTTCCTCGAACAGCTCCTTACGTGCCCGATCGAAGCCGCGCGCGTCCGCGTTGCGGTTACGCACGGCCCGCCGCGACGCCATCCCGAAGTTCTCCTTGTAGGGACGGCCCTCGCGGTCGTGGACGATGTCGCCCGGAGACTCAAAGGTGCCGGCGAACCAGCTTCCAACCATGACGTTGGCGGCACCCGCCGCGAGCGCCAAGGCAACGTCGCGCGGGTGACGCACGCCGCCATCTGCCCACACGGAAGCACCGCACTCGCGTGCCGCTTCAGCGCACTCCAGCACGGCGGAGAACTGCGGGCGACCCACGCCCGTAGCCATCCGAGTCGTACACATCGCGCCGGGGCCGATGCCAACCTTCACGATGCTCGCACCCGCCGCGACCAGATCCCGCGTTGCCCCGCCGGTCACGACGTTACCGCACGCCACGGGGCATTCGACGCCCGCGGCCCGCACGATCTCCAAGGCTCTCAGCGTCTTCTCCTGGTAGCCGTGTGCCGTGTCGACCACGAGCACGTCCACCCCGGCAGCGACGAGGGCTTCCGCTCGCCCGCGCACGTCGCCGTTGATCCCGATAGCCGCGGCCACCCGCAAGCGTCCCTGCGCATCGACGTTGGGCCGATAGATCGACGAACGTACAGCCCCCTTGGCGGTGAGAACCCCGACGAGGCGACCCCTGGGATCGACGATCGAGCCCACACCCAGGTGCTGGGCGGCCAGATGCGCGTAGGCGTCCGCGGGGGTAACTCCGGCCTCAAGGGTGACGGGGTCGCTCATGATCGTGTGCAGCTGGGCGAAATGATCGACACCGCTCAGCGCCGAAGCGGGAACGATCCCCACGGGCCGTCCCTGCTCATCGATGACGATGACGGCGTGATGGGAGCGCTTAGAAATGAGGGACAGGGCCTGCGAGACCGTGTCGCGCGGGGATAGCGTGACCGGCGTGTCGTAGACGGTGTGACACGACTTCACCTTCGCGATCGTGTCCGCAACGATGTCCGCTGGGACGTCTTGGGGGAGGACGACGAGGCCGCCGCGCCTCGAGACCGTCTCCGCCATGCGTTTACCTGCGACCGCCGTCATGTTGGCGACAACGAGGGGCACGCTCGTCCCCGTGCCGTCATCGGACGACAGGTCGACGTCAAAGCGAGAGCCGATATCGGTGCGCGACGGCACCATGAACACATCGTCGTAGGTCAGTTCGTAGGGCACCTGCTGGTCGTTAAGGAATCGCACGTGTCCTCAGTGTAGCCGGGTGAGCCTACAATGCGGCGTCAATGGTCTCCTTGTCGGCCGCATCCGTGACAGAAGTGGGGCGTGAAGCCACCTCCGAGATGACCCCGAGGGCCTTCGTGACGAGACCCACCTCGCTCATGAGGTTGTTGTGGAAACATGGAGAGGCGATCTCGTGGTCGCGCACGCGCGGGGTGAACTGGTGGGTCGGGCGCATCCCTTCGAGCCGTTGAGCGAGACTCACTCGATGCCTGTGCGAGCCGATCGCCGCAATCGCGTACTCACACGAAGCGGTCATACGATCGGTGGACCCGGCAAGCGCTGAAGCGTGAGGAACGGCGATGTCACCGATATCGACCAGTCGCTTGGAATTGAATCCAAACAGCGACACACCGCCGATCTGAATATCTCCGGCCAACGCCGTATAGGCGACGCCGGCGGGGAAGGGCGGCAGCGCCGCCAACTGGGCCGACCCCGGTTCCATGGCGCGGGCGCCCTCCGAATAGAGTGCTCCCGCCATACCCAGGCAGTCCTTGCCCGTGAGGTCGGTAACCTCGGCGCAGTGGCGTAGAACAAGCTTCGTGATACCCGTGACGATGTTGACGCCGGGCACCCACAAGGACGTGTCGATCGCGTCGTAGCCGAGCTTGAGGACGGCAGAGCCCTCGTTGGGTGTGCCAAAGGTGATGACGTGGGCGACCCGATCGGCTATACGCTTTCCGTCCTCACCGGTTTGGGCAAGCGCCTCGCGCGTCGCCAGCCCGCCCATGGAATGCCCAACGACGATCGCTTTCGTGCCGTAGTGCTTCGTCACGCATTCAATTCCTTGGGCAAGCTTGCGGCCGATGTGGGGGTCACTCACCCAGTGGGTGTTCACCGCCTCGTAGTCGAACATGAAAGGCACGGCCCCTGGGATCTGCTCGATCATGCCGACGAACGAGGATGAGACATCCTTGTCGGGCAACGTGTAGCCACCGGCACCGTCAGCCACCCGATCGACGTACATGGAAAAACGAGAGGCCCCGTCTTGGGGCCGATGGCTCGTGTGCTTGGCTTCCCCGGTCCATCCGTGGACGAGGATGACGGGCGTGGACTTCCCGTCCGGACCCGTTGTGGGCGTGATCGCATCCCCGTCGGGTGTGCGGTCCCCTTCAATGACCCCCGCCTGCGTGAGGTACTGCTCGCACGGACTGCCGCCCTGTCCTCGTTCGGTCTCGCCAAAAGCGTTCGCACCCACCGGCGTGACGGTGAGCGCGCATACCGCTGCGACGAGCCGCGAAACAACGGCGAGCTTTCCTCGCCCGATCCGAATGGTCTTCATCGTTGCGCTTTCTATTGAAGATGCCTTCGGGGGTGTGGGGGTGGCAAGGGCGGCAGCGGGGCCATAGTGACCCCGCTGCCGTTTCCCCCTGATGCAAACGACGTATTACGCCGCGTCTTTGTCGTGAGTGACCTCACCTGGGACGACCGAAACGGAACCTTCGGTATGGGCCGCGGGGCCCTCCTCGGTCGTGTCAGACGTCGTCTCGCCCTCCTCGGCAGGCTTCGTCGAAGGCGCCGGTTCGCTCGGCGTCGTCTCGGTGCCCTCCGTCGGGGTGACCTCCTCGTCAGGAGCGATTTCGCTGGCTGCACCATCGAGCGCAACCGGATGATCGACGACGGACTTGATCGTCGCGATCGCCTTCGTGACGAGGTTGACCTCGCTCATGAGGTTGTTGTGGTAGCACGGCGTCGCCATCTCACGGCTCAGATCCAGCGGCGTGAGAATGTGGGTCGTGCGGTGGCCCTGGACCCAGTCCTTGATGCCGATGCGGTGCTTGCCCGAAGCGATGGCGGCGATGCCATACTCGCAGGTCGACACCTGGTGTTCGTCGGCTCCGGCGATCGCAGAATCGAGCGGGACCGCGAAGTCGCCCATGTCGATGAGGCGCTTGGAGTTGAACCCAAACATCGAGTAGCCGCCGAGCTGGATGTCACCGGCCAGTGCCGTGTAGGGCACCGAATCCGGTACCTTCGGCAGGGCCTGCAGCGCCGCCGAATCGGGCAGCATCGCGCGAGCACCCTCCGTGTACATGGCATCCGGCGGGCCACCCATACCGAAGCAGAACTGGCCGGTCTTGTCAGCCATCTCCGAACACTTCTTGAGGATGACCTTCGTCAGGCCCGTCGCGATGTTGACCCCGGGAACCCACAGCGAGGCGTCAACAAGGTCGTAGGCAAGCTGGAAGAGGGCCGTGCCCTCGTTAGGCGTGCCGAAGGTGACGAGGTGGGCAACGCGCGCAGAGACGTCCTTGCCCTGCGAATCACGCTCGGCCATGGCGGCGCGTGCGGCCAGGCCACCCATCGAGTGTCCAACGACGACGGCCTTCTTGCCGTAGTGCTTCGTGAGGCACTCGATACCGTTAGCGAGTTTCTTACCGATCTGCGGGTCCGTCACCCAGTGGGTGTTGACGGCCTCGTAGTCGAACATGTAGACCGCGGCGCCGGGAATCTGCTGAAGCATGCCAATGAAGGACGAGCTGACCTGCTCCTTTGGCAGCGTGTAGCCCTTCGACCCGTCGGCGACTCGATCGACGTAGAGCGAGTACTGAGACGAGCCCTGGTGCGGGTTGTGGTTGATGTGCTTCCCGTGTGCCGTCCATCCGTGGACGAGGATGACGGGCGTGGCCGAGCCGTCTGCGGCGGGCTGCGGCGTGATGTCCTTGCCGTCGGCGGTGCGGTCACCCTCGATGACATGGGTCGGGGTGACGAAATCGGTGCAGACATTGGCGGGGAACGCCTCGGTCGTGGCGTCCTCAGCGAGCGCGTTCGGGATGAACGCCACGCCGATGGACCCCGCGAGCGCGAGCGATGCGACCGCCGCAATCGACCGTCCGATGCGTGTGAGACGCATGTTTACTCCACTTCTTTGTGTTTGGGTTTCTTACTGGGCCGTGTCTTCGTGCCAGTCGAGGGTGCCCACGATCTTCCATGGCTGTGACGCGTCTTGGCGGGCCATGATGGCCGCGTAGGGCGTCGGGGCTTCACCGGGGCGGGTCAGTGTCACCTTGACCATGACGGTGTTGTCGTCGACCTTCGTCCACGTGGACTCGTCGACGTCCAGCTTGGTGCCTTCGGGCATGACCTGCTTGGGGTCGGTGTAGCCGTAGTGTTCCTGGGCGCCCTGCGCGACGTGGGCTTCAAAGTGAGAGGGCGCCTCTTCGAGCACCCGCGTCGCTTGTGCACGGTCGGCCTGGGGGACGTCTTCGGATGCCGGCGCCGTTTGGGCCTCGTTTGCCGAGGGCGTCGTTGTCGCCTCGGCCGGGGCACTCGTCGTCGGCGCCGACTGCTTGTGCGCGTCGGCCTCCTTTCCGTCGGTGTGGGGCCACAGCAGGAGAGCAACGACCACCACCGCCGCGACGAGAGCGAGGAGTGCCCCCATGATGAGGCCTACGTGCTTGCCGCGGGGTTTCTTAGGTGTCGTCGTGACGGGGCGGTCGTTACTCATGCTTCGTCCTTACCTGCTAATGGGTCTCGGCTGCCGTTTGGGAATCAGCGACGGGCTGCGTCGCGTAAGCCGTGATGATGTCACGGGCGATTCCCGTTTGGGTGGTCTCGCGCAGCAGCGCCTCGTGCCAGCAGGGGGTGGAAGCGAGCGTCGCGGGACGGTCGGTGCCCTTGATGAGGCCCCCGATGAGCTTGATTCCATCGGAAACGGAGTGGGTCGACACGATGCCGTATTCGCAGCGCACGACGTTGTTGTCTGTGGATCCGGCGAGTGCCGACTCCTCGGAAACGAGCATGTCGCCGAGGTCGATGGCGCGCTTGGAGTCCCACCCGAACATCGAGATGCCTCCAAGCTGGATATCGCCGGCCAACGCGGTCACGTGGACGTTCTTCGGCCACGCCGGCAGGACCTTCATCTCGGGTGAACCGGTGCGCAGAGCCTTGCCGCCCTGGGAGTAGAAGGCGTCGATGACGGGGTTGCCGAGACAGGGCTTGCCTTCGGCGTCCATACCCTCGCCGCACTTTTCCAGCATGTGCTTGACGAGGCGTGCGGGGGCTCCAAGCAGCAGCGGTTTGCCGGCGCCGTCAATGATCTTGCCCAGCAAAGCGGCGTTGTCTGAACCGGTGTTGGGCGTGCCGAAGGTGATGACGCGCGAGACGTGGTCGCCGACGAGCCCACCTTCGCCGTCTCGCTGGGCGAGCGCCTCGCGGGTGGCGTTGCCGCCCATCGAGTGGGCGACGATGACCGGCTTGACACCGTAGTGCTTGGCCAGGCAGGTTACGGCGCGGCCGAGTTTGGGTCCGATCTCGGGGTCGGTGACCCAGCGCGAGGCGACCTTCGAGTAGTCGAAGAGGTAGGGCGCCACGCCGGGGATCTGTTGGATGAGACCGATAAGGGAGGTGCGCTCCTTGTCGTGCGACAAGACGATACCGGCGTGCCCGTTAGCGGTCTTGTTGATGTAGTGAGAGAAGTAGCCGGTGCGCTCTTCGTCGTGGGTGACCCATGAAACCCAACCGTGAACGAAGATGACCGGGGTGATCTTGCCTGAGGGAGACGGGGTGAATTGGATGGGGCCGCCGTCGGGAGTGCGGTCGGTTGCAAGGATATCGGGGGTCGTGACGAGATCTGCGCATGCGCCCGTCGGGGAGGACTCCTCGGCTGGCTCGGGGGCCGGCTCGACGGCTTCTGACGCGTCGGTGTCGCCCTCGGTGGGGGCCGGCTGCGTCGGGGTTGTCGTCTCGGTTGCCGGAGATTCTTCAGTTGCGGCAGCGGGCTGCGTGGGCTGGTCGTCCGCGTAGGACGAGAGGCTTCCCGCGCACAGAGTCCCGCTCAATGCAATGACAGCGAGTGGTGCGACTGCCAAACGCCACCTTCTAGCGATTCCCATAGTCTCCACCTTCCATCGCCCTGGCTCACTCCGCCGTGAGCTCTCGGGCCTTTGAGTTTCAGGGACAAAACGAGCATATGACTGTCTGTCAGCACACTCGTGCCGAAACCCTACCGGATGGAAAATAATGCACAAACTCCCAGAAGGAACAGGGATGCGTTCAGCATTTTCTCAGGTTTTCGCCGGAGTTTTTCACTATCAGAGCGGGTCTAGCCCCGTTCCACGCCACCCTGACCACATGTTCAAAAATACCTGTTTTGCCGGAATGTGGCAATTCGATCGTCCCTGTGTCTACTCGATTCCCGCCCGGGCGAAGAGGCCCTCGAGGACTCCCGATCCCGCCTGACGCAGACCGTCGTGGAGGAGCTTCGATATCGTCACGTCGGCGCCAAGGTGGTTCGCTGTCTCGCGTGAAAGCGCGAACGGAACGAACATATCTTCCTCGTAGGCGCACGCGTGGATTGGCACATCGGCACCAATGTCAGCCAGCGCCGCGACGTCGTAGAGAACCGGCCAGTCTGCGCGTTCGGCGAGCTGCTGGGCGGCGCCGGCGAAGGGCTGGAGGGCGGGGTCGTCGAGGAACAAGGTAGGCATCATGTGTTCGCCATAGAGGAGATACTCGCCGTCGCTCGGATCGGCTTCGCAGGCGAATCCCTCGTCGACCTCGCTGAGGAGACGGTAGGCCGCCCACGCGGTCGCCTTCCCGGCAAGGTCGGGGGTTGCAGCTGCATATATCGTCTCGTGGAGTGCCGCGTACAGTGGCGTTTCGGCGTAGGAGAGTTGCTTCCACAACTCGGCGAGGCAGCGTTGCGTGAGTTTCTTCCCGCCGGCGAATTCGATGAAGGGCTCCTCGGCGGCGCACTCGAGGAGCTGCGCGGTGCCCGAGGTGGTTCCCAGGCCGATGCCGATGTGGCGGAAGCGTTGAGGCGTGAGGAGGGACCCGTCTGGAAGCCGTTCTTCCTCGCGCGCCAGGTGGGCGGCGATCTCACGGACCCACGCGGAGAAGCGGGGGTTCTCGCGGTAGACCGTGCGGCAGCGGGTGGCGGTGAGCCGGTACGTTTCCCGATAGATCGTGTCGATGTCGGTGAGCCCGGGCAGGCCGCCGGTGATGAAGCAGCGTTCGAGGCCTTCGGGGTGGCGCGACAGGTAGGCGAGGGTGATGAAGCCGCCGAAGGATTGTCCGAGGCTCGCCCACGGTCGACCGTGCGACACGACGGCACGTACGGCCTCGGCGTCGGCGACGATCTGGTCGGCGCGCAGCAGCGAGAGGAGGCGGGCCCGGGCGGTTTCGTCGGGGAGGAGGCTCAGCGTGGACGTGTCGACGGGGGTGGAGCAGCCGGTGCCGCGCTGGTCGAGGAGGATGACGCGGTAGTGACGCAGGGCCACGTCCAGCCAGGCGGGGGCCGCGGTGCCGGGCCTAGGTGCCGGGCACCCGGGCCCGCCCTGGAGGTAGAGGAGGCAGGGGAGGTTTTCTCCGCCGGGGGGAACGATTTCGCGGGCAAACACCGTGATGGTCTCGGGCAGGCCGAGGGCCTTGGCGGCTGTCCGCGTGTGCGCGTGATGATCGAGGGGCACGGTGACGCGGTGTTCGTGGACGGTGTAGCTCATGGTCCCAAGCGTAGCGGGGTTCACGCCTCGCTCAGTTCCAGGGTCCTCCCCCACCAGCGTTTGCGCAGGTAGGCGTCGTGACTGACCCACACGATGGTTCCCGGCCATGTGCGCAGTGAGTCCTCGAGGGCGGTCAGCAGCACGGGCGCAATGGCGTTGCCCGGTTCGTCGAGCAGCAAGAGCCCGGGGGCTTGGGCGAGAGCCGCGGCGAGGGCAACGCGGGCGCGTTCTCCGCCCGACATCTGCCTGATCGGGGTGTGCGCGACCCTACCGGTGACGAGTCCGGCGGGGAGGGAATCTGTGTGCCCTTCTCGCGCGAGATACTCGCCTCCGGTGAGCCAGGCGATGTCGGGGTCGGCGAGCGGAAATTGCCGGGCCCACGCCACGTCGCGGGCGTCGGGTAGTGCCGCGTGGCCCTCGCTCGGGGCCAGTTGGCCGGCGAGTACCGACAGCAGTGTCGTCTTGCCGCTTCCGTTGGGGCCGTCAACGAGTAGGTGCTCGCCGGAGGCGAGGTCGAGGGTGACGGGGGCAAGGCGGCCGCTAACGGCGACGCCGCGTAGCGTGAGTCCCACTCCTCGTGCGGGTGCGGGGGAGTCGTCGAGGCGCAGGGCGGGCGGTGGCTTGAGGATCTCGCGTGCGGCCTCTTCTTCGACTCTCTTGGCTTTGCGATCCCAGGCTCGCGTTCGTGCCGTGGCGTGGCGGTCAGCAAAGAATTTCTGCGCCATCCCCTGTTCAGTGTGGGCACGGTAGTGCTTCGATTCGGAGGGTTTGTTGGCGGCGGCACGCAAGGCGTTGAGGGTGTCGCGTTGACGGGCGAAGGTCGTGCGCCACGCGTCGTCACGAGCGGTCTTGGCGGCGACGATCTCCTCCCACGTGCCGGTCCAGACGGTGACGGGGTCGCTGGAGGCCTCGCTGCGTTGCCGTGGCGCCGGGTCGAGGTCGACGTAGGTGCGGCAGGTGCGGTCGAGGAAGGCGCGGTCGTGGCTGGCGATGAGTGCGACGCCCTCGTGGTCGCGAAGATGCTCGGCGAGTGCGTCTTGCGCGGCGGTGTCGAGGTGCAGGGTGGGTTCGTCGAGGAGGAGGACGTCGGGACGGGAGGCGAGGAGCGCGACGAGTGCGAGGCGGGCACGCTGTCCGCCCGAGAGTGTGTCTAGGGCTGTGTCTGTGAGAGGCCTGCCGAGAGCTGCCTCGTCGACGCGCAGGAGTGTGGCGAGTTGGGCGAGCCGGTCGGGGGCGTTCCAGGCGTCTCGCGCGTCGATGGCATCAGCGAGGGAGGCCATGCGGGTGGCGGCTGCGTCGTCGTTGGGGTCTGCGGCTAGGGCTTCGCAGGCGGCGCTGTAGTCCTCGACGAGCTCCCGATCGTCGGCAATCGCGCGATCGAGGATGTCGCTGACCGTGCCCCGGGCATGAGGGAGGGCTCCTTGGGCGAGATAACCAATGCGTCCGGGCGCGCTCATGGTGCCGGACCTCAGCTGGACCACCCCGGCGATGGCTTGAAGGAGTGTCGTTTTGCCGCATCCGTTGTCGCCGATGAGGGCGGTGGGCTGGCCGGGAGCGACGGTGAGCGAGAGATTGGTGAAGACGTCGCGTGTGGGGTAGCCGACGGCGAGTCCAGAGATGACAAGGGGTGTGTGGAGAGACATGAGGAGAAACCTTCGAACGTAGTTCCGCGGCGGGCGCGTGCCTCACCTCGCGGCTGACCGGTTTCTTAAAGCCTCATGGCCTCGATCTTAGGGGTGTCTCGTGGCCTTGGCAACTAGTCGCTAGCGTCCGGCGTTGAGGGCGCGATCGATCTGATCGCCCATGAGGCCCACCCATTCGTGGAGGAGGCGTGGATGCTCCCTGAGGGACGAATTGACGGAGGTGGCCTCGGCCGCGGATACGGCGTGGAGATAGCCACTTTCGATCATGCAGCGTCCACTCACGCTGGCAACGTTCTTTTCGTCGTTGCCAGCGGTCTTTCCGGGCCACAGGTCGTCGCCATTTTCGTCGCCGTCACGCGTCGTCACTGACCGTATGGTGCGGTACCGTCCGAGGCCGTTGTTCGCCATGCAGTCAGCCCACACGGGTTCTTTCTCTCTCACAGCCGCTTCGCTAGCCGACTCGGCGGAACCGAGGATGTCGGCGATGGTGGCGCTGAGAGCGTCAAGACGTTTCTTGTTGGGCGAGAAGCGCTCGTAGATCTCCGCTAGGCACGATCCAGGGGCGGGCTCGCTTTCAGTTCCACTACCGAGGACAGCCCGCGTCCATTCTTCTTCAGGTGGCCCAATGTAGTCGCCGGTGTCACGTAGTGACGGGGGCGCGAAGCCGTCTCGAGTGGCCATCTCCTCGGAGACATATTGGTAACGCCTGTTGAGGGCGTCGCGCCCATCAGGCCACGTCAGATACTCCCCTAGGCCCGGGTGGACCTCATCGATGGTGTCGTCGACACCTCGTGACCGCAAGCAGTCTCGTCCCGCGTTGTTGACCGCTTCGAGCGAGGTCTCAACGTTGGCAGATAGGCGCAGCGATTCGCGGTCGTAGTCCGACAGCACAAGATCGGTTGCGGCCGTAGAAGTGACGCCGGTTGTGCTGTGTCGATCGGTGTGAGAGTGACAGCCCGTCGCGAGAACCGGTAGGAGGAGGCAGACGAGCACGCCCGCATACCGTCGGGGGCGCCGATCCCTACTGGCCAGCAACGGCATCCACCTGTGCGCGACGAAGCTTCTGCCACTCGGTGATGAGACCGGGCTTCTTGGCGATGAGCCTGTGGACGGCCTGCGCATTGGCACGCGACACGTCCTCGAGATAGCGCGTGTCTATCATGCACGTACTCGACGCGCGCGCGACAGCAACCTCCTCGGGGCCCGGGTTGGGTGCGGGCCAGCCGACGTTGGAGTTTTCGTCTCCGGTGGGGCTAGAAAGTGACTCCACCGTCTTGAATTGGCTGTATCCCGCCTGAGCCATGCACGCGGCCCAGCGCTGCGTCGCGTCGGCCTCCACTTTCTTGTAGGCACTGTCATTTTCGACCTGCAAGTTGAGTTTCTCGATCTCACTGTTGATCTGCAGGAACCTGTCGTAGTGAGGGAGGAAACGCGCGATAGCCTGCCCTTGGCAGCTGTCAGGCGTGGGATGCCCGTTTACGGTTTGGCCGTGGAGGGCCTCCTTATAGGCAGGCGACGGCGCAGCGTCGTCGTTACGGGTCATCGATTCGTACCAACCGCGGGCCGTCACACCTTGTTTGGGAGCATCCTCGGGAGGCACGTAGCCGTAGACGTCGCGGATCGCTGCTTCCTCGTGCACCCGTTGGACCGCGGCGACGTCTCGTCCCGCAGACGCGACGCCGCCGAATCCGCGCTCCGTCATGCACCGCGTACCAAAGGCCTCTAAGGCAGCGGCGATGGCATCGGTGTCGGCTTGATCGGGATACATGATGATGTCCGCTTCGCTCATGTACAGGTGCGGTTGAACACGCGATTCCCGGGGTGTCCAGCTCTCATCCTCGGCCTGCGTATTTCCGCACCCAACAAGGGCAGAACAAAGCAGGCTAAGAAGCGACGCAGCACACGTCAGCCGCAGACATTTTCTCGCAAGAGCAGACATCACCAGTACCCCAATCCCGCCGACAGCCTACTTGAAGTCTCTGTGAGACTTACAGGTCCATCGATTCACCGGATCCCAGTTCCGGAAACCACGCTGATTCGTGTAGTAAGCAGCCAACACCCTGCCCCGCCCGTCCGCTTTAGTCGTAAACATGGTATTCCACGAGCCGTAGTTGAAGTAGACAGACTGAATCGCATGCCTGTGATTGGCCGTGCGAGCATAGCGGTATTCTTTACCACCTCCGTTACGCTCAGTCCACGTGCACACGTATCCGGACGGACATGACGGAGCGGCGTTCGCCTCGGATGCTGGCAGCACTACACCCCCGAGACATGCGAGAGCAACCATAACGGCTGTGCCGATCTTCTTCATCTCAACCTCCTTGTGTGAGATCTATAGGAACGCAAGAATACTACCACGAGCCGCATATGCGCGTGGGTTTTCCACGCACGTCTCAGCATCATAGCCACGGGGCACGCCTCACTCCCCCTCGGATCGGAAGCATCGACAGCGAGCCCACACATAGGCGAGGAGTTACCGAGTATGGAATCGTGGGTGGCATCGTGCCCGATGCCACCCACGGGGATATTTAGAAGTCCCAGTCGTCGTCTTCGGTTTCGACGATCTCGCCAATGACGTATGACGAACCCGATCCCGAGAAGAAGTCGTGATTCTCGTCGGCATTCGGCGACAGTGCAGCAAGGATCGCCGGATTGACGGCGGTGGCCTCCGGCGGGAACAACGCCTCGTAGCCGAGGTTCATGAGCGCCTTATTGGCGTTGTAGCACAGGAATTTCTTGACGTCCTCGGTGAGACCCAACGGATCGTAAAGATCCTCCGTGTACTGTTCCTCGTTCTCATACAGATCGTAGAGCAGATCGAACGTGTACTCCTTGAGCTCGTTACGCCGCTGCTCGCTCGCCTCACGCACCGCCAGCTGATACTTGTACCCGATGTAGTAGCCATGCACGGCCTCGTCGCGGATAATCAGGCGAATGAGATCTGCCGTGTTCGTCAGCTTCGCGTGTGCCGACCAATACATGGGCGCATAGAAGCCCGAGTAGAACAGGAACGACTCGAGCATCGTCGAAGCGACCTTGCGTTTCTCCGGATCATCGCCACGATAATACGACATGATAATCTCGGCTTTACGCTGCAGATGCTCATTCTCCTCGCTCCACCGGAACGATTCGTTAATCTCCTCCGTCGACAACAGCGTTGAGAAAATAGACGAATACGATTTTGCGTGCACGCTCTCCATGAAAGCGATGTTGGTATACACCGCCTCCTCGTGTGGCGTGCGAGCATCGGGGATGAGCGAGACCGCACCTACCGTGCCTTGCACCGTGTCGAGCATCGTCAAACCCGTGAAAACACGGTTCGTCATCAGCTGCTCGTCGGCGGTGAGCGTCTTCCAGCTCGGAATGTCGTTCGACAACGGGATCTTCTCCGGCAACCAAAAATTACCGGTCAGGCGATCCCACACCTCCAGATCCTTCTCGTCCTCGATCTTGTTCCAGTTGATCGCCTGCACGACGTCACGCTTGAGCCCGCTCACCTTGCCTCCTCACTCACGGTCTCTACCACCCAGAAGCTTACGTCCCGCGACTAGCTGTCCTTCGCATCCTCGCCGTCGGGCCGCCAATCGACGCCCCACGCTCCCACGAACGCGAGCGCTCCCAGGAGGGCCGCCTGCTTCGTGTGCGCGTGTGAGACGCCACGCCGCTTGAGCGCCTCGCCGATGCGGTAGATGATGCTCTGCTCCACGACAGCGAGCGCCGCGAGACCGCCGCCGATCGCAAGCAGCTTCTTGCCGCTGAGGGACACGCCGCGCTCGACCGCATCCGGAGTCGACGCCTCTCGCGCGGTCTTGCCGCCGCGGCAGCATCCGTTCTCCTCGCGTGGGCCGGATCCGTCACTTGTGTCCTTGCAGCATCCGCCTTGTCCCCGCTGCTTCGGACGATCGCTGCCACACCCACAACGACCACCGGCCTCGAAGGTCTTGCGGTCACGTAGGGTGCCCAACACGTCGCGTCCCTCCGGTTCGACACCGATCGCCTCGTCCTCGCTACCGAAGTCACGTGCGCCCGCCGGCGTCACCGTGCGGTCGCCTTCCGCGCACGCGCGTTTCGCAGTCTTGATGCCGCCCGTGATATCGCTCAGCCGCAGTCCTCCAAGGGCGGCCACCGATGCGACAGCTCCCGCCAGCAGGCCGCTTTTCGTCATCGCGCGCCCCAGTCGCGACGGGCACGCGTCGGGCAGGGCATACCACCCAAACGTCGCCGCCCCCACGACCAGCGGAATGCCGGCCCGTCTCAGCGGACACTCCGGCTCCCCGCCACGCTCACGGCAGCACCCGGTCTTTCCTTCACCGTCACGACAGCAACCCATCATTCGCCTTTCTGCTGAACATTGGCAGGCCCCCTCCAGTATGGCACCCCCGCCGTAGCCAGTCGCGACGAACTCCGCACCCGAACGACCCTCTTTTCCCCAAGTCGTAGCTTGCAGGCCAGACGCTTCCCGATGACGCCGAACTACTCTCCGAGCCCACTCGCCTTTCATCTTTTGTTTGGACTCTTACCGAGTTCCTGAGCTGCCTCGACCTGTTCCTGCCGGATCTTTTTCCACTCCGTAATAACACCCGGATGTTTCTGGAGTTCCTCATGCACAGCTATCGCGTTCGCGCGCGTCACCGTCTCGAGATATCCTGTCTCGATCATACATTCGCCAGAGGCTTGCGCGACACGGATTTCCTCCGGATTAGGCCTGGGATCAGGCCATTCAGGCCCATTCTCATCACCGGTCGGACCGAAAATCCCTGCAACTGCATCAAATCGCCCCAACCCTCTCTCCTTCATACACTTCGCCCATTCACGCTCGGCGCTTTTCTGCACATCCGCAACATCAACAGAGTTATTAATACCCATGGCCTGCTGCTCAAGCTCTTGCATTTTCTTCAGGTTGCCATAAATTTGTTTCTCCACAGCATCGAGACAATTGTTGAGAACAGTCTGAGCATCTTCGGATATTGCAGGTGGATAATCTTGCTTATGTCGCTTTTCGTGAAATTCAGGGGCCGTGACGCCATATTTTCTTGAATTTTCGGGGGAGTGATAGTTGTATACCAGCTCTACATCGCTCTCATTTCCCGGGAGTATGAGTACGCCAGCCTGAGCTCTTGTGGCCGGCAAGCCAGGAAAGCCCTGTTCGGCCATGCATTGCTCAGCTACCGCAGCAGCTGCTTCTCGAATCGCACGCGTTTCTGCGGTGTCGGGGTAGAGGATTTGATCAGTCTCCGAGAGGTAAATATGTGGATTCACGCGGGATTTTTGGGGCTGCCACGCCTCATCACCGTCTCCTTGAGAGCACGCCGGACACAAGAAAGTGGTGAGCATCAATAGAATTAATACGCCTAGCCGCTTCATAATTTTTCCTCATTTAAGACATTCGACGGTGGCGCAACCGCAGTCGCGCCACCGTCGAGAAAAAATCACCAGTTGGAGATATCTTGGTGGGACCGGCACACATCCCAGTTGTTGGAACTCCAATTACGGAACCCCCTCATACGCAGATTGTAGCGCGTAATCTCCTTCCCTGTGCCGCTGTGACCCCTCATGAACTTAATTCCCATAGTGTTGTAGTTGTAGTGCACCGAAGCAACCCTGTGAGTATGATTTGCAGAGGAGGCGTAGGAGTACTTGGTGCCACCGCCCCCGCGACCCGTCCACATACACACATAGCCGGCGGCACACTGGGGAGCCGCGCTGGCCTGATCAGCCGACACAAACATCGAACCACTCACGACAACCAGCAGCGCCGCGAGCATTCCAAGAACCTTCTTCATCGTCAGTTCTCCTTGAGGGATAGTCGCTATCTGCAATGATATGCAGATGAAACTATTTTCCCGTTCGCGCACTCCGATGTCAAGCATGATTGCTAACGAAATCTTTTCAAGGTGGAGCGGAGATGCCTTACCTGGAGGTCTGGTAGCTCGCGATCCGCCCCATCACGCAGACAGATCATGACATCTAGCAGGACGTATCTATCAGCCTCGCCACAGCATATTCCCCCGACGTGCCCCCTATCGTCCCGGATTGGCCAGTTGACGCGCTACCATAAAGAGTCACTAGTCATCGGCGAGGATAGGGGAAGGCCATGGATCCACTCACCTCCTGGCAGCCGAACCGTACCGCTCGGCGCGGACTCGGTCCCATCGAACGTATCTCCCGCTCGGCGGCGACCGGCGAGGGAATCAAGAACCTCATCCTCACCGAGGGGCTGCGTCCTGGCGACCCCCTCCCAAGCGAACAAGAGCTCATCGATGCGCTCGGTGTCTCGCGCTCGTCGGTGCGTGAGGCTATCCGTCATCTCCAGGCGCTCGACATCGTTACCGTCAAACAGGGGTCGGGGACCTTCGTCGGCTCCATGTCCATGGTCCCTCTCGTCGAGGCCCTCGCCTTCCGTGCGGAAATGACGGCCGGAGCCGACCGCTCAACCCTCCTCGAGGTCGTTCAGGTCCGTAAGTTCCTCGATCAGGGCACCGCCGGGCTCGTGTGCGGCGCCCTCGAGGGTACCGATCAGGACGAACTTGCGCGCGTCGTTGACGCCATGGTCGCCAAGGCCGAGGCCGGGGAGATGTTTACCGATCTCGACCTAGTCTTCCACGATGGCTTGCTTGCCCAGGCCGGCAACGAGGTCGTCCGTCAACTCGTGAACTCGCTGTGGCGGGTCCACCAGATCGTCTTGCCCAAGCTCTCCCCCGCCACGATCACCTCTCGTCTCACAGAGACCGCCCGCAGCCACGGCAGCATGCTTACGGCGGCCTACGCGGGCGACATCGGCGCGTACGTCGCCGCGGTCAACGACCACTACCGCCCGATCATCGAGATCCTTCAAAACACCTAAAACGCGCCACGGCCGCGCAGACATCGACACCAAAGGGGCGCCCCCCGGATGTATCCGGGGGGCGCCCCTTTGGGGTATCGGGCTACTTACCCAAGTCGGGATGGAGCAACGAAGGCGCCGCGCCCAACAGGGTCCGAGTGTAGGGGTCCTTCGGGGACGCCAACAGCTGTGCGGCCGGACCTTCCTCGACGACCTTGCCACCGTTCATCACCGCGATACGGTCCGAAACGTAACGGACTGTTTGAATATCGTGGCTGATGAAGACCATCGACAGTCCCAGATCCTTCTTGAGATCGGTCAAGAGGTTGAGGATCTGGGCTCGAACCGACACGTCGAGGGCCGACGTCGGCTCGTCCGCGATGATCGCGTCGGGCCTGATCGACAGTGCCCTGGCGATGGCGACACGCTGCCGCTGCCCACCCGAGAGCTGACCCGGCAGGGCGTCGAGCGCCGAATAGGGCAGGCCGACCATGTGGATGAGTTCACGCACCCGCTTGTCGCGGTCTGCTGCAGAACCGACCTTGTGGACGATCATCGGGTCGGCCAGCTGATCGCGTACGCTCATGCGCGCGTTGAGTGCGGTCGCCGGGTCCTGGAACACCACCGACACGACCTTGCCAATCTGGCGGCGGTCCGCCGCGGTCCGCTTCGTCACCTCGTGGCCTTTGAAGAATACGCGGCCCTTTGTGGGCTTTTGGAGACCACACATGACGTTCGCGGTTGTCGACTTGCCGCACCCGGACTCCCCGACGATGCCCAGGGTCTCCCCGGGAGCGATCGCCATGTTGACCCCGCGGACCGCGTGGACCTTATTGGGGTTAAACAACGACCCCGTACGTGTCGTGAACGTGACGTGGACGTCACGCAGCTCGATGATGGGTGTCTGCTCGCTCATGCCTCGCTCCCTTCACCCGTGGCTGCGCCCCGCGGGGCGGCGCTGGCCAATGACGGCAGTTGCGCGTACACGTGATCGGGCTCGCCCGGCACGGGCACGAGGACCGGCCGTTCGTCGAGGCCGCGATCCGGATGCGACGATCGCGGTGCGAACCGGTCGCCGGCTGGGAAATCCTTCGGCGACGGCACCGTACCGGGCACCTGGTGAAGACGACCCGATCCCGCCTCGATGGACAGCACCGAACCGAGTAGGCCCCTCGTGTATTCGTGCTGCGGATTCGTCAGCAGCTCGACGGTGGGGGCCTGCTCGACGACCTGGCCCGCGTACATGACCGTGATCTTGTGGGCGACCTCCGCAACGAGGGCGAGGTCGTGGCTGACGAAGATCAGTGCGAACCCCAGCTTGTCGCGCAGCTCGTTGAGGAGGTCGATAACCTGCTTTTGAACGGTGACATCGAGTGCGGTCGTCGGCTCGTCGGCGATCACGAGCTTCGGATCGCGGGTGAGTGCCATGGCAATGAGGACGCGCTGGCGTTGACCGCCCGACAGTTCGTGCGGGTAGGAGCCGAGGACCCGCTGAGGGTCAAGGCCCACGAGCTCGAGTAGTTCCTCGGCGCTGCGGGTGCCCCCGCGCTTCGTCAGCTGCTTCATCTGCGTCTTGATGAGCATCGACGGATTGAGCGAGGACAGGGCGTCCTGGTAGATCATCGCGAGCTCGTGGCCGCGCAACGCATTGTGCTGCTTCGGGGTGAGATCGAGCAGGTTCTTGCCCTGGTAAAGGATCTCGCCGCGAATGTTTGCCTTCGCATCGTGCAGCCCCATGACGGCAAGCGACGTGATCGACTTGCCGCACCCTGACTCGCCGACGAGACCCATCGTCTCTCCCGGACGCACGCTGAAGGACACGTGGTCGACGACGTTAACGTCGCCGTGACGCGGGAACGAAATGCACAGGTCCTTGACCTCAAGCAGTGGCTCGGCATCGAAGCGTTGCGTGTGGCGGTCGCTGCGCTGGTGCTCGATCGCACGAAGGTCAGCGAGCCTCTTCTCGAGCGCCTCACGCTGGGTCTCGTGAGCGGCGACGGGATCGGTGAGGAGCTTGTCGGCCTCGCGGTCGACGTCACTCATGTTCTTTGGTTCTTCGATCTTCGCCGTCGGGGCGGCAACCATGGCATCGGTGAGGCCCTCGGAGAGGATGTTGAGGCACAGGACAGTAATCATGATCGCCAGGCCCGGGAAGAGCGCCTGCCACCACTGTCCAGCGAGCACGCCCGCTCGCGCGTCAGCGAGGATGTTACCCCACGAGGGGTTTGGTTCGGGCACGCCCGCCTGGATGAAGGACAGCGAGGCCTCGAAGACGATCGCATCGGCGACGAGGACCGTCGTGAACACCATGATCGGGGCGATACAGTTTCGCGCCACGTGCTTGGTGAGGATCCAAGGCGCCCGCGCGCCCGAGACGACCACGGCGTTGACGTAGTCCTCACCGTATTCGCTCATGACGTTCGCGCGAACAACGCGAGTGAGCTGGGGGATGTAGAGGAAGCCGATCGCGAAGATGAGAACCGGAATCGAGTTGCCGAACACAGCGACGAACACGGCCGCGAGTGCGATACCAGGGAAGGACATGATGATGTCCATGATGCGCATGATGACCTCGGCGACCCACTTGCGCGATACCGCGGCAACCGAGCCGATGACGGCGGCGCAGGCAAGCGCGAAGGCCGTCGCACACAAGCCGATGATGAGGGAGTAGCGTGCGCCATACATCATGCGCGACAAGACGTCGCGTCCCTTGTCGTCGGTACCGAACAGGAACTCACCGGTAGGTTCCTGTCGGGCGGTGAAGATCTCGAGCGGATTATGTGGGGCAACGATCGGAGCGAAGATCGCCACGAGAACGACGATGAGGATGACGAACAGCGAGATACGAGCGCCCCACCCCATCGCGGCGAGTCGGCGCAGCGGCAGCCGCTGGCCGGGTTTTTCCATCTTTTCGGTGAGTTTGCGTCGCATAGCTACACCGTCCTAATCCGCGGGTTGATCAACACGTAGAGGATGTCCACGACGATGTTGACAATGATGAAGGCCAAAGCGACGACGAGCGTGACGCCTTGGACGAGGGTCGGGTAGTTCTGCTGAACGCCCTCGAGGATTGCCATGCCCATGCCGGGCAGGTTGAAGATAACTTCGATGACGACGGCGCCACCCATAAGGTAGCCGACGCGCAGGCCCAGCACGGTGACCGGGGTGATGAGGGCGTTACGTAAGACGTTACGTGAAACGATCTCGCCCATGGGTACGCCGGCGCCGCGGGCCGTGCGCACGTAATCGCGGTCGAGCTCTTCGACCATGGCGGTACGGATGACGCGGGTGAGGGAGCCCGCAACGGGAACACCGAGCGCGAAGGACGGCATCGCCATGCGCATGACCCAGCCGGTGGGATCGTCGCTGAAGGCAGGCAGAGGGCCGGCAGCAGGGAACAGGGGTGTGTTGACGGTGAACGCCTGGATGAGGAGGACGGCCAGCCAGAAGGAGGGCGTTGCGATGCAGGCGATTGAGACGATGCGGATGAGCTGGTCGACCCAGGTGTCACGGTAGAGGGCCGCGAGCACGCCAAAAATCACGGCGAAGATCACCGCGATGATGAGGCCGATGAAGGTCAGCTGCATGGTAATGGGGAAGGCGTTGGCGACGCGTTCGGCCACCGAAGCCTGTCCGGCGCCGTAGGTGCCGAGGTCACCCACGAGGAAGTTACCGAGGAAGCGGACGTATTGGACTGGCCACGGCAAGTTGAGGCCGTTGGCTTCACGGTAGGCGGCGAGGGCCTCCTGCGAGGCACCCTCACCGAGAGCCGAGTAGGCTGGGTCGATTTTCGAAAAGGACATGAGGAAGAACACGAGGAACGTGACCCCCACGACCATGATCGGTAGGGCAATGAGGCGCCTACCTATGAGACGAATGAGGTTGTTCATGACGGAGAACCTTCGCTGAAGCTACACCAAGCCCGGGCCAGCTTCCGGCCAGCCCGGGCTTGGAACAGATTACTTGGTGGAGCCGACGCCGAGGAAGTACAGGCCCGTCGTCGAGATGGGCTTGAAGTTCGTCAGCTGGTCACCGAAGTAGGCGGTCGCAACCGTCTTGTGGAAGAGCGGGTAGAGCGGCACCTGCTCCGAGAGGAGATCGAAGGCGTCGTTCCACGCCTGCTGCTGCGTGTCGCCGGTCGAGGTGACAGCGGTTTGCATGAGCTCGTGGAGCTTCGTGAAGCCCTCCGAGTCCTTCCACTGGGTGCGCTTCTGCGTCCACGTGCCATCGCCGTACCACCAGTTGAGGAGGAGGTCGGGGTCGTTACCGAAGACCGAGGGGTCACCGGGGGCGAGAACGACATCGAAGGTGGGGTTGTCAACGTCCGTGTTGTTGGCGTAAAGCGAAGCCGAGGCCTCGGACTTAATCGTCGTGTTAATGCCGATCGCGTCGAGGTCGTTCTTGATCTGGGGGGCGAGAGCCGTGATCCACGGGTGGTCGGTTGTCAGCAGCGTGATCGACAGCCCGGAGACTCCGGCCTCGGACAGAAGCGACTTGGCCTTGTCGGCATCGTGGGTGTAGACGTTCTTGGCCTTGTGGTAGTTGGGGTGATTCTCAGGCAGGAACGAGGTGGCAGCGGTAGCCTCGCCGCTCATCGCGTTCTTGATGAGCTTGTCGACGTCGATCGCGTAGAAGAAGGCCTGGCGGACCTTTTCGTTGTCGAAGGGTGCCTTCTTCGTGTTGAACATGAGGAAGGGCAGACCGAAGCCCTGGACGGACTCGACCTTGGCGCCACCGGATTCGACCGTGTTCTTCATCGCGGCCGGAACGGCCTCCATGACCTGGGCGGTGCCGGACTGGACGGCCGTGGAGCGGGCCGTGTCGTCCTTGATGACGTCCCAGTGCATCTTCGCGGTCTTGGCTTCGCGGTCGCCGTTGTAGTTCTCGTTCTTCGAGAAGTCCACGGCGGACTTGTCGATCTTGTCGTACTTGTAGGGGCCGGAACCGATCGGGTGGATGAGGTCGTCATCCGTGGCCGAGGCGGGGAAGGCCTTGACGAGCGAGAGGCGCTCCTTGAGAGCCGCGAAGGGGTACTTGAGTTTGATCGAGACCGTCTGGTCGTCCTTGGCGCTCATCGATTCGATGAACGACAGCATGGGACCGTAGAGGCCACCCTCGGCCGTGTTCTTCTCGAAAGAGTTGACGAGATCGGCGGCCTTCACCTCGTTGCCGTCGGAGTACTTGGCACCCTCGCGGAGCTTGACCTCGTATTCGGTGTCGGAAATCTTCGTCGGCTCGTCTTCGGCCGCGAGGGCCTTGTACGGCTTGAAGTCGGTCATATCGAGCTCGTAGAGGCCCTCCATGACGTGCCAGTTGGCACCAAGGACGAGGGCGGACGAGGCCGAAATGGGGTTGAAGTTGTCGTTTTCGTAGGCGACGGCCGCCGTGATCGTGCCGTCACCCTTGGCCGAGGCCGACTCAGAGGAACCCGAGGACGATGAGCCACCGGATCCGCACGCGGACAAGGCGAGTGCTGCTGTCGCGCCGAGCGCGACGGTTGCGACGCAACGCTGCGTGAGTCGCTTCATTGCCACTACTCCTTCGGTTGGTGTGGAGAAACATCAGACGCGCCTGCCGCGTCCGTGTGACAGGCGCCGATCAATCAGATGTCTGATGTTTTGCTCTACAAGGCTAACACTGTTCTGTTGGCACGCGCAAGCACACAAAGGCTTTCATTCAGCCCTTACGCATCCGGAGAATGTAGAAGCCTGTCCTCCCGGCTCGCACCGACCGGCCCCGCCCACACGGGGCGGGGCCGCGGCTTCAGCGATCACTGCGCCGCATCCACGTCACCTCGCCGCGTCGTGAATACGTGCGATCATGGCGATGCGTTCCTCGAGGCTCGCGCGAGCGGGAACGCAGATCTTCGCCCCGAGGTAGGCGGCGCCACCATCGCGGGCCGCGCGCGCGGCCTCGCCGATGCGCTCGAGGGTCATGAGGGACGTCGGCTCGTCGGACGTAGCGGGCAGGTGCCCGTCGATCCACTCGTAGCCGTACTGCGTCGCCTCGGGGCCCGCACCCGAAAGGAGGACGCCCTCGAGGACGTGGGCCCGAGCTGCTGCCTCGACGTGTCGCAATGGCGCGGATGGGTCGCGTTCCTCGAGGCATGAACGCCCCCAGTTGATGTGGATCCCCGTGCCGGTGTGGCTGGCAATCGAGATTTCATCATCGATCTCGAGGAACCCCTTCTCGGGCTTCCTGCCCTCGCGGGGTGCATCGCAGTGCTCGGTGACGATGCGTGCACCCGCCCACTCGCGCTCGCTAAGCTCGCCGAGACTGTCAAGATAGGCATCGGCGTGAGCCTCCCCGGTGGGGCCGGAGTGCACCTGGACACGCGAGATCACTGTCGCGCCGCGTTTGTCAGCCATCCGCAAGACAACCTCGCGGATCCTCTCGGTGAACTCGAGTGCGGCCCGGCGCCCCTCGGGGTCGGCACTGGCGAGACCGAAACGCGGGTTCTTTCCGATCGTCACCATTGTCCCCGGGATCGCGGTGATCGTGGAAGCCTCCCAATGCTGGGGAAGGCACTCGAGTAGCCACTGCCAATTCTCGGCAAGATCGCCAGGGTAGGGAATCTCGATGCCACTGACCCATTCGAGGTCCGCGAGCATCCGATAGTACGTCTCCTGGCGCTCGCGCCCCTCGGGCAGGGAGGCGTAGGCGCCGACGATAAAGGGAAAGACACTCATGCCTTACTCCTCCTTAGCCGCGATCGCTGCGATGGTCTCATCCTCGCCATCCTCCGGGCGAACCGCCGTGGCATCCACGAGCTTTTGCAAGCGCTTGGGAATGTTGAAGGCGATTGAGATGACCACGACCGACGCGAATCCGACCGACATGATCGCAAGAGAGGCGCCAAGCGACACCTTTGCCGCAATCGCAGCCCCCATCACCGGGCCAACCGCGCCGCCCAGGGCGCCAACGTTGTAGCAGAAGCCGAGCCCGGCCGCACGCTTTTCAACGGGGAAGTAAGAGGCCACCCACTTCGGCAACAGCCCCGACACCCCTTGCCCGAACATCTGCTGGAAGAAGAGCAGGGCGGCCACGAGGACGACAATCCCACCCGTCTGCGTAAACAAAGGCACGACGATAATCTGGGAAAGAATGAGGCTGATCGCGTACCACCTGCGCATGCCGACAAGATCTCCCATGAAGCCGGCGATAATGTATCCGCAGGCATTCCCGAGACCGGCGAAGGAGACGATATTCGCGACCGTATCCTTGTCCATTCCAATATCGGTGAGGTAGGTCGGCAACAGGCCCTGAATCGGCCACGTGTACATGAAGCTAGCGAAGATCGCGATCATGATGGCCACACCGATGACCCAGCGCTTACGGTCGAACTGAACAACGAACCCGATGAAGACGGCTGCCGCGATCACGCCACACAGGGCGAGCACGTAGATCGAGGACGAGACCTCCATAAAGATGACGCCAAGTGCGATACACGCCGCGATGACGCCCACGATATTGAGGACTTTACCTCTCCCGCCGAAGAGGATGTCAAGCATGTCATCCTCCTTCTTGGTGGACTTTTGGGTCTCCTCCCAGTCGTTGGCCTCAGGCAGACGTCGCCTCATGTAAATTGCCACGAGAATCGGGACAATGCCGGTCAAGAACAGAGCGCGCCAGCCCCAGCCAGGGTGCCACGACTCCACCCACGTCACCAGGTACTTATCGACCTGAGCAGCCAAGATGACACCAAAAGCGTAGCCAGAAAGAAGGAAGCCCGAGGCCTTATTGCGCATATGAACCGGCCAGGATTCAATGACGTAGGCCGCCGAGGCCGAGTATTCGCCCGCCATGGCGAAGCCAATGATCAGACGGAAAACAAAGAGGAACCAGTACGTTGGCGCGAAGGCGCACGCAACAGAGCCCACTGCGAACATGAGGATCGAGAGGACCATCGCTGGCTTACGTCCCCACTTATCGCCAACAGCCCCCAACAAAAGGCCACCAAGCCAGCGCGACACGAAGGCTGCAGAGATGAGTGCGGCACCCTCAACGAGCGACAGCTGGAAAGATTCGATAATCAGGGGAAGGGCGAAGGCAATAAGCACGAAATCATAGCCGTCAAGGAGGACTCCGAGCCATGCAGCAAAGAAGGCCTTCCAATCCTCTTTACTCAGGTAGGTCCACCATCTTTGGCGGGTTGTCGTTGCGTTCATCTATGAACGTCCTTTCTCAGTCAGGGGGCAGTGCGCCATCCAGTGGGGAGCGGTGCCGCCACAGGCAGCAACGCAGACATCATATCATCTAACGTCTGATGTGTGCTACCATGATCGCGTAACACCGCAGAGCATGGTCGCTCTCAACACTCAAGGAGCACAGATTGTCCACTCTTCCTTGTCAACCGCTACCCTCCGGCTCCATCACGGGCCGCTTCCGCACCACAGCTGATGCGGACCTCGTTGTCGCCCAATCCGATCACGGCATCTTGAAGGTCGCGATCATCGAAGATCACCCCGTTATCACCTCCCGCACTCCGGAACGCGAACAGGTACTCGACGTCGAGGACGCGACCACCGTCACAGACGGTACTTGGCACAGCTTCGCGCTCACGGTCGGCGAGGAGGGCACAAAGTTCTACCTCGACGGCTATCTGGCCTTCTGCGGGACAGCGACCATCTTCCTCGGCAGCCTTGAGGCCACGAGTGTAGACATCGCCGAAGGAGTCACAGAGGTAACCGACGTCGCCATTCACGAGTCCGTATTGACGGACGAAGAGGCCCTCGCCTACGCACCAGTGGCAACTCCTCTCGTTCAGTTTGCCGGCAACCACCTTTCTGACTTCGACACCCGCAGGGTGGGAACACTCATTTCGGGAACGGCATACACGCGCTTCCGGGTGCGCGGCATCGGGCAGGGCGGCACGATGCTGTCGGCAGGTGCCGGTGACGTCGAACGCCTCAAGGTAAGCATCGACGCGACGGAGTTGACCTACGCGGTACTGACCCAAGAGGGTGAATGGCGAAGCTGGTCGTGCAGCGGCGATTGGGCCGACGGCGAGTGGCATGATGTTGTCGTCCGCGCCGGCGAAGGCGCAATCGACCTCTACGTCGACGGTTTTCGGGAGGCTCGCATCCCCGGCCAGGCATTCTTTGGCGATATTACGGGTATCGACAGCATCATGATCGGGCAGGACATCCATGGTTCTCGCCTCTTCGGCGAGGTCTCCAAGGCAGCCATCTACCCCACTCCACTCACCGAGGGTCAGATCAAGCGTCTCTCGCACGTCTCCCCTCTACCCACACACGCCCTCTTCGACCGAGGTCTCGAAGGCTCGATCAGCTACCGCATTCCGTCGCTGCTCGCACTGCCCTCGGGAGTCGTCATTGCCGGCGCCGACCAGCGCACGACCATTGCCAACGATTCTCCAAACGACATCAACTTTGTTATCCGCCGCTCAGAGGATGGCGGCCTCACATGGGACGATGTCCAGACCGTCCTCAAATACCCGGGCGAGGGCGCTGACGGCGCTTCCGTCATCGACTCGTGCACCGTGTACGACTCCGAAACGGGTGTCGTTCACTGCCTCATTGATCATTTCCCTGGCGGAATCGGCCAGCCCAATAATGAGCACGGGGTCGGCATGGACGACAAGGGGCATCTGCTGCTCTTCGATGCTGAGGGCAAGGACTACGTTCTGCTCGACGATGGCTCGGTGGTCACTCGCGACGGCGAGGCCACGGACTATACGGTGTCCGATGATGGCACCGTCACGCATCACGGCAAGCCGGGCGGGAATATCTATCTCAAGGACGGGGTCGATCCTGACCAGACGCTTCTCACGGCCCGCACGTCGTATCTTGTTCACATCACGTCGGAGGATGAAGGCAAGACCTGGTCGCAGCCCAAATTCTTGAACTCGTCCTTGAAAGAAGACTGGATGGCCTTCCTTGGCACATCGCCTGGCACGGGGCTTCAACTCCGCCGAGGTAAGCACAAGGGACGCCTCGTCATCCCTGTCTACTATTCGGGCGATATCACCAAGCACTTTTCCGCCGCCGTCATTTTCTCTGATGACCACGGCGCAACCTGGAAGCGTGGCGCCTCGCCTAATGACGGGCGCGTATACAACGGTGACACCCTCGACTCGCGTACCCTCGACAACGACGAGGCGTCGACACACGAGTCGACGCTCCTCGAGCTCCCAGACGGCCGCCTCCTCGTTCTCATGCGCAACCAGCACCCCTCCGGGCGTGTGGGCCAGGCTTTCTCCGATGATGGCGGCGAGACGTGGGGGGACGTCTCCTATCACGACGACCTTACGGAGATCTTCTCCCAACCCAACGCCATTGAGGTCCCAGGGGTAGACGGGGAACCCGTCTACGTCTTCGCCAACGCCTCTCAGCTCATGCCGTATCGTGGCAATGGCGTATTGCGCCTTTCGAAAGATCGCGGCGCAACATGGCCCGTCAGCCGCACCTTCAACCCTGGCCACTACGTGTACCAATCGATGACGTGGCTGCCGAGCAACGAGATCGGCTTGCTGTGGGAAAACGAGTGGCAAGGCCTGTACTTCACCCGCATCCCCCTGTCCTGGTTTGACTAGGAGTGACGATGACTTCTTCCTGGATCTACCGGCTGGCTTCACTCGGAGTCGCGGCCACGCTCTGTATGGCCGCATTGCCCCCGGCACCTTCACAAGCTGCGACGCCTCACGCGGCAGTCGCGATGGCGGCGCACACTTTCAATGGCACGGGGGAAGGACGTGTCTGGGACGGCTCTATCGACCAGATTCGCCACATGTCCCGCGGCACCCTTTCCGTCACATTTTCGACATCACAGACCACCGGGGTAGGTGCGCTCTTTTCCGCCTCGGATCGGACCGTTGACTCGCGAAACCTCACCCTTGCTGTCAGTAAAGGCCACCTTTACTGGGAGGTCCGCGACGATAAGGGAACCACCTACGAGGCCATCCTTGACGGCGAAGATGCCTTCGTCGCAGACGGTCTCACGCACACTGCGTCCATTGTCGTCGACGACGCGATGACCTCCATGTATCTCGACGGCGTGCAAGTATATTCCACGACCTCGCAGGCGTTCTTCAACTCGCTCGCGACTATCACCGACGCGCGAATCGGTGCGAATGTCGATAATCACGGCCCGCAATGGCAGCTGATTGGCACCGTCGAGTCCGTATCAATCTCGGCGACGCCGGCTGACGCGGCGGAGCTTTCCGCCGAAGCCCCGCTGCCTGAGGCGTGTCAGATCGTCGACGGGACATCTGCTGCCGTGACAGATACTGCCCATCAGGCGCTTGCGTCGCGTACGCTCACGCTAGATCTCAGCGTTCCCTCTTCGCAGGGCGCTAACGCTGAATTGGCCACGCTCAAACGCGGCAGCACCGCCGTTATGATCGCCTCCTACCGCGGCAATGGCCTAGAAATCGCCATGGGCGGGAATAAGCTCTCCCTTCCCGGTACCTGGTCAGACCGGGATCGGCGCATCACCATCACCGTTTCAGATGACTCAGTCATCGTGTTCGCTGACGGCACCTATGTCGGACGAGGCACCCTGAGCTCACACTCATTGGGCGAGGTCACCACGATCGAGTCAAAGGTGCGAATGACACTGTACTCGGGCGTGCTCCCCCACGCCATGATTGAACGACTGGCCGGCTACAGCCGTCACCATGAGCTCGCCCTCTTTGATCGAGGCTACGCGGGCTCCGCTTCCTACAGGATCCCGTCGTTGCTCTACACCAAAGACGGAACACTCATTGCAGGTGCCGACCAGCGCGTTGCCAGCGCCTACGACAGCCCCAATGACATCAACTTCGTCATCCGCCGTTCCTTCGATAAAGGTAAGACGTGGCAGGACGTGGAGACCATCATCGATCTTCCTGGGGAGGCCAAACGAGCCGCTTCGACGATCGATTCAGTTCTCCTGCAAAACCCCGACACCGGAGTGATTACGGTGGTCGTCGATCTCTTCCCCGGCGGCATCGGGCAACCTAATAATGCCGCAGGTACCGGGCAAAACGCCGACGGAACGCTCCAGCTTTTCACCTGTAGCGGTGAGCGTTTCGCCTTGCGCACCGATGGTAGCGTCACGACGGAAGACGGCAAGAAGACAGGTTGGAGTGCCCGCCCCAACGGAGACGTCTACCGTGACGGAGCCAAGGTGGGTAACTACTATGAGCCCTCTCGCGGGACGGCATGTAACCACGAAGGCCTCCACATTCTCGACACCTCCTATCTCGTCGTCACCCAGTCGAAAGACGACGGCAAAACCTGGAGCACACCCCGTTTCATTAATAGCCAGGTCAAAGAACCGTGGATGAAATTCCTGGGGACCGGCCCGGGCACCGGTATCGTCATCGACTCGGGCCAGCACAAGGGCCGTCTGGTCGTTCCGGTCTACTACTCCAATACGAACAACGTTTATTCCTCGGGCGTCATTTACTCTGACGACGATGGCATCACGTGGAATCGCGGCGCCTCCCCTAACGATGTGCGCGTTGTCAACGGATCGACCCCCGGATCTGAGCACCTCAAGGGAAGCGCACTGTCGCTGCACGAAGCCACGGTCGTTCAGTCAGGCACCGATGAATTGACGTTGTTCATGCGCAACCTCAATCCTGGACGACGAATCGGGGTCTCCCGTTCCACGGATGGGGGCGCAACCTGGTCGGCCCCGACCTTCGATCCGGCAGTCCCCGAACCGTTCAGCCAGCCAAATGCCATTTCTCTTGGCGCCGATCACAAAACGATCATTTTCGCGAATGCGAGCTCGAACCGCCCCTATCGCGGGCAGGGAATCATTCGAGTCTCACGCGATGGAGGGCGCACCTGGCATAAGGCACGGACGTTCAATCCCGGCCATTACGTCTATCAGGCCATGACCGCCTTGCCGAACGGGACGATTGGTCTTCTCTGGGAACGTGAGTGGCAGGGACTGTATTTCTCGTCCTTTACCCTCGACTGGCTCGAGGCCTCCCCTGTGGCCTCCATCAAGTAAACCCTCGGGAGGTGGCCCGGGAAGGTACTTGGGCCACCTCCCCTCAATGCTTGCCCGGAAGATACGGGACAAGCTAAACTTATCTGTTGTCAGACAACTGCAGAGCGGGTTCGCTGAGCTGCGTCTCGACTCTTCGCCTCGACAAAGGAGTTCACCATGGCACCGTTCATCCGCGGCGTTGTCCCGCCCGTCATCACCCCCCTCACCGAGGATCGCCAGTTCGACCGCGTCAGCTTCAACCGCAACGTTGAACGCATGATCGAGGCCGGCGTCGACGGCCTGTTCTTCCTCGGCTCCTCCGGCGAGGTCGCCTTCTCAACCGATGCCCGCCGCGATGAGGTCGTCGCCGCCGCCGTCGAACAGGTCGCCGGACGCGTCCCCGTCCTCATCGGCTGCATCGACACCGAAACCGAACGCGTCATCGAGCACGCTCGCCGCGCCGAAGCCGCCGGCGCCGACGCCATCGTCGTCACCGCGCCGTTCTACGCCCTCGGTGGTCTGCAAGAAATCGAGCGGCACTTCCGCCTCATCCACGAAGCCTGCCCGCTCCCCCTCTTCGCCTACGACATCCCCGTGTGCGTCCACGTCAAGCTCCCCGGCCCCCTCCTCGTCCAGCTCGGCGTCGAAGGCGTCCTCGCTGGCGTGAAAGACTCCTCCGGCGACGACGTGTCCTTCCGTTTCCTCGTCGCCGACAACGAAGCAGCCGGACACCCCCTTTCTCTCCTCACCGGCCACGAGGTCGTCGTCGATGGCGCCTACATGTCCGGGGCCGACGGTTCCGTGCCCGGGCTGGGAAACGTCGACCCGCACTGCTACGTCCGCCAGTGGCGCGCCTACCAAAACGGCGACTGGGAAACCGTACGCAAGGAACAAGACCACGCCGCCCGACTCATGCGGATCGTCACCGTCACCTCCGGCGTCACCGGCTATGCCGCAGGCATCGGCGCATTCAAGACAGCCATGCAGCTCCTCGGCGTATTCGACTCCAACCAGATGCCCAACCCCGTTACGGCGCTCGAGGGCGACAATGTTGAAGCCATCGCCACCGTCCTGCGCGACACGGGCCTGCTCAAGTAATGTCTCGCCCCTCGTCTCGCTACGTCGTCATCGATATTGGCGGCACCAAAATCGCCGCCGGCATCGCCCACGTCGATGACACAGGACACGTCGCCATCACCCACCGTACGCAGCGCGCCACCCCGGCCACCGACGGTGGAGCTGCCGTCCTCGACGCGGTAACAACGGCAGCATGCGACGTCGCCGCAGCTGCCCGCGTCGACGGCGTCACCCCACACGGCGTCGGTGTCGCCTCGGCCGGTGTCGTCTCCCCCACGAGCGGCGACATCACCTACGCCTCCGACCTCATGCCCGGCTGGGGCGGCACCCGACTGCGCGAAGGCCTCGCGCGAAAACTCGGCCTACCCGTCGCTGTTCTCAACGACGTTCACGCCCACGCCCTCGGCGAATCACGTGTTGGTGCCGGACGAGACGTCACACGGTTTCTCCTGCTAGCCGCCGGCACCGGACTCGGCGGGGCACTCGTCACGGCACATGGCATCGACACCGGCCACCTCGGGGTCGCCGGTTCCCTCGCACACCTCATCCATCCCCTCGCAGCTGGCATGACGTGCGCGTGCGGGGCGACAACCGGACACATCGAGTGTGTCGTCTCAGGCACCGGACAGGCCGCCCTCTACAACCGCAACCTCCCGCAGGGCACGAGCCCCGCAACGGGCGGAGGCGACGTCTTCACCCGCTATCGCACGGGTGATCCCCACGCCCGCGACACCCTCCTCGCCTCCGGGCGGGCGCTCGGCCAGACCCTCGCATCCGCGGCGGCACTGCTCGACCCCGAAAAAATTGTCCTCACCGGGTCGGCCACGAGATGCGGTGAAGAATGGTGGCAGGTCGTTCGCGAGGCATTCCGTGCCGACGCGCTCCCCCTCCACCGCAACCTCGCCATCGCCGAAGGGCTGCTCGCCGGCGACGCCCCCCTCACCGGTGCCGCCATCGCCGCCCACACCGCGTGCACGCGCGATATAACGAAAGAGAAAACGCCAACACCGTCCAAGGACAACACGTGACACACACACTTATTGAGTCGCTGCGCGGGGGCCTTATCGTCAGCTGCCAGGCCTACCCCGGCGAGCCTCTGCGCCACCCCGAAACCATGGCCCAAATGGCGGCCGCCGCAGAAATCGGTGGTGCACGCGCCATCCGCTGCCAAGGCCTCTCCGATATCTCCGCAATCAAAGGCCGCGTCAAGGTCCCCGTCATCGGCCTGTGGAAAGAAGGCGACGAAGGCGTCTACATCACCCCGACCCTGCGTCACGCCCGCTGCTGTGCGGCCGCCGGCTCCGACATCGTCGCCATCGACGCGACCCGCCGCCCACGTCCCGACGGCCTCACCTACGCCGAAACCGTCAAGGCTCTTCACGACGATGGCGTCATCGTCATGGCCGACTGCGGCAGCATCGCAGACGCCAGGATGGCCGCCGAAGCCGGAACCGACATCCTCTCGACCACCCTGTCGGGTTACACAGGCGAACGCGACAAAACCGACGGGCCCGACTTCGAACTGCTCGCCGACATGATCGACGAACTCGGCAACGACTTCCCCATCATCTGCGAAGGCCGCGTTCACACCCCCGAGCAGGCACGGCAGGTAATGGAGGCGGGCGCCTGGGCCGTCGTCGTCGGCACCGCAATTACCCACCCGACGTCGATCACCCGATGGTTCGGCGACGCGCTCGCAGGCCACACGACCAATTCCTAAGGAGCCCACATGCATATCGGCATTTTCCCTACCGCCAATGAGGCTGCCGACGAGGCCGCCCGCATCATCATCGACGCCGTCGCCGCCAAACCCGAGTTCGTTCTCGGTGTCGCCACGGGTTCGACACCCCTGCCTCTCTACGAGCGTCTGCGGGCCGCCCATGCCGAAGGCACGTTCGACCTGTCGCAGGCGAAAGCCTTCGCCCTCGACGAATACGTGGGCATCGACGCGGACCACCCGGAACGCTACCGCAACGTCTTGCGTGCCGAACTTGTCGGCGACGACAAAACCGGCCTCAGCGACGAAGCACTCAACACGCCCGATGCTCTCGCCGAAGACCCCTACGCCGCGGCGGAGCGCTACGACCGCTCTATCATCGACGCGGGCGGCGTCGACCTACAGATCCTCGGCATCGGCGCGGACGGCCACATCGGATTCAATGAACCGGGCGGGTGCCTGACCTCGCGCACCAACGTTGGCGCCCTCACCCAGCAGACCCGCGAGGATAACGCACGCTTCTTCGACGGCGACATCGACAAGGTTCCCACCCAGTGCGTCACACAGGGCCTAGGCACCATCATGGAGGCCCGTCGACTCGTCCTCCTCGCCACCGGCGAAGCCAAAGCTGACGCTGTCCGCGAACTCGTCGAAGGCGGCATCTCAGCGCGCTGGCCCGCGACGATCATGCAGATGCACCCCGACGCGATCGTCCTCCTCGACGAAGCCGCGGCCGCCAAACTCGAACTGGCCGACGACTACCGCGCCCAATGGGAGGCCCGCGCGAACTCCTAGCTGACGCAGCGCGCCGCGGACCCTGGCCTCGCTAGCTGAGTCCGCGGCGCGTCACTGCGCTTGCATCATGACCACTCTGAGCGCCGACGAACACACTGCACTCACGGCGACCACGAACGAACGCCGACGCCGCACCAAACGCCGGACGCCGGCCGAACGCGCGGTCGAAGACCGGGCAATGATGGAAGAAGCGGTACGGAATGCCGGCGTGGCAAAAGGAAAAAAAGGGGCACGGCACCTAGCGCGAACGCGAACAGAAGCCACTCACGCACACATTGGCTAGCGTATCGGGGGCGTGACGGGCCACGTGAGCGTCCTCCTGCCTCGCCCACATATCCCAGTGTTCGGCCAGGCTCGCACCGTCGCGCCCAACCGCGCGTTCACGACGCTGGACCGCGTCCCCATCTATCCACACGCTAGCTTGGGCCAAAGCCACCGACTCCCTACTCACCGCACCGCACCCCTCCACAATGAGGGGAACCCGCGGCAAAGCCACATGCGCGCACGCGCAAGCACGCCCCCAGTCCCACACGGGAAACACTCGCTCGCGGATAAGGGCGGGAACCAT
This sequence comes from Actinomycetaceae bacterium, assembly GCA_030527545.1. Lineage (GTDB taxonomy): Bacteria > Actinomycetota > Actinomycetes > Actinomycetales > Actinomycetaceae > Nanchangia. The sequence goes on along the minus strand of JAUNAP010000002.1, from coordinate 144,897 downwards.
GCGGGAGGCCTCCTCTAAGCCACCCCAGCCTGGATAGATAGTGTCGAGGCTAACCACGAAAACAGGCACCCCCTCGCTGCGGGCACGCGCTGCAACGTGGCGCGCGAACGTCGTTTTGCCCGCGCCCGAACGCCCATCAATGAGCACGACGCTGTCGCTACACCGAGCGAGCGAGCGCCAGGCGACATCGGCGGCATCAGCGGGCGCCGTCACGAAGCTGCTTGAGGTAGGGGCGAACAGCCAGCACAGTTGCTGCGGCCGGGAGAACAAAGACGAGCGCGAGCAGGGGCTGTCCCGCCCACACGACGACCCCAGCCAAGGCAAGCAGGAGGACGAGCACGACAAGCGCGCACGTGCCCTGCACAAGCGCGTAGCGGCGCTGGGCAGACGCCGGTTGAGGCAGGTGCGCCAGGTAAACGCCGGGGGCACCGTGCATCTGCAGGGCCGACCATCCCGCTTGCTGAGCCTCGGTAACGGCGGCATCCACGGCTCGCCTCGCCTCCTCGACGCCCCACAGATAGCGCCGCCGTAAGAGCGCGTAAGCGTGATGACGCCACACCTGATCTTCTCCGAGACGCCCGCGAGACGGATCGAGCGGCGCGCCCGGTAAAACGACCAGAGCGACGACCCCCACGAGCACGCCAAACGCTACCCACACCCAACGGGTGACACCGAGGGTCCACGTCATCTCGGCATATTGTCGCACCCACGTGAGCGCCGAAAGCGTCCCGACGAGCGCGACAAGGAGGATAACGATGCGCGCCAGGGTGAGGCTCCCCCACTGCCACAGCCACCAGCCGGCCTCGATAACCATGCACAAGACCCCCACACACAGGGCAAAAATGAGGCCCGTCGACGACAGGACGTGGCCGGCGCGGCTTGGCTCGGCGCTGACAGCCAACCAGCAGATGCCCATCCCCAGCGCCCTCGAGAGGAGCGTTCCCATGGATAAATCGGGCGGCCCAAAGCGGCGTGCCTGGCGAGAACGGCGCGGCATCGTCGATTCCATGGAGAAAGGATACCAAGCTGGGTGGAGACGCTGGTCGCCGCTAGGCTTGGGGTATGACGCCTGTCCAGCCTCCGCGAGATCGTCGACCTCGTGGTCCCCGTACCGTCCCGACGCGCCCCTCCGCCGCGACTTACCGACGCCGACGCCTCGCGGCACTCGCGATCCTCTTCGCTGTCGTCGTGGTAGTCGCGCTGATTATTCACACGATCGGCGGTCTCATGTCTGCCGCACGAGACGCCTCGAAACAGGCCGCTGCCCAAACGACAACGCCGACGACGGACGCGGTCAGCCCGTGCACCAGCGCAAACGTCACGGCATACGTCACCCCGGACGCGGCGACAATCAAGCCGGGATGGAAGCTGACGAACGCCGTCAAATTGGAAATCAAAGGAGCCGGCAAAGGGGCGTGCTCGCTCTCATCGGCCCCCAAACGGCTCGGTTTGCGGGTGAGCCACGGATCCGATGTCGTCTACGACTCGACACGTTCGGGCTGCTACGACAAGGAGGCGACGGGTAAGAAGCTGCTACTGGGCCGCGACATCGACTGGGAAACCCAGTTCGTGTGGGACGCCCACGTCCACGATGACTCCTGTTCGCCAAGCGAGCCCGCCGAGCCCGGAGTCTATGCCCTCACCGTCGTCCTCGACGGCAAACCGATCGGCCAACCAGCCCAGGTCACGATCGAAGGCGAGGGGAACGAGAAACCCCGTGACAAAACCCACTAGCGCCACGCTGGCGGACGTCGCCCTTGTCGCCAGCGACATCCGTCGGGCCGCTTTATCGGTACGCGTGCGCAAGGTCGCGGTGTTCGATTTTTCTTCCGACGCGTCCGGCCGCGCACTGCTCGACGGGCTCGTGTCCTCCCCGGCGCCGCAGTGTTCCGGTGGGCGTTGGATCGACTTTTGTGCTCCCGATGCGACCAAGGGCGTGGCGTTGATGATCCTCGCCGACGCTCTCGGAGTGGATCCCACCCGCGCGGCCGTGTTCGGCGATGGCGAGAATGACCGGTCTCTCTTTGCTAAGGCCGGCTATCGTTTCGCTGTCGCCGGCGCCCACCCGGCGCTGATGGTGGAGGCGACGCACGTCGTCGCGGACGCGAGTCACGGCGGCGTGCTGGACGGTCTCGACGCGATCGTCCAGGCGAAGGAAAGCCGAGGCGCCGCGGAGGGGTTCGCGATAGGCTAGCACCGACCTGATGCTCGCCTTGCAAAGGAGCTCCGCATGAGCTGGTTCGATTCGATTGAGCACGTCCACTGGCTGTCGGCCCACATGCGCCAGGCGATGGCGTACGGAGTCCGTTCAGAGGTGCCGACGGGCTTCGGGACGATGGATGCCGATGGCAACGTCCACGCCGATGCGCCCGTCCAGCTCTATATCACCGCCCGGCTCACCCACATTTATTCTCTGGGCGTCCTCATGGGGCTGCCGGGGTGTCGCCGGCTTGCCGCCCATGGCATCACGGCCTTGCGCGAATACTTCCGCGACCATGAGCACGGTGGCTGGTTCGACGCGATCGAACCGACGCTGGATGCTGACGGAAGAGCGCAACCTGCGGCCGGTCACGCCGATAAGCGCGCCTATTCGACGGCCTTCCTCATTCTCGGGGCGGCTTCGGCGACAGCTGCGAATCGGATGCACGCCCACGAGTTGTTGCGCGATGCGCTCGCCGATTTCGAGGCGCACTGGTGGGATGAGGACGCCGGCATGACCGTGGAGTCCTACAACCGCGACTTCAGCTCGTGCGAGGATTACCGCGGCATCAACTCGACCATGCACATGGTCGAGGCGCTTCTCGTCGCCGCCGACGTTACCCACGACAAGGTGTGGCTCCAACGAGCCGTCACGATGCTGCGCAGCGTCGTTGCCCACGCCGAAGCGCACGCCTGGCGGCTTCCCGAGCACTACGACGTCACGTGGAAGCCAATTCTGGACTATCACAGCGACGACCCGTTGGATCCGCACAGGCCCTACGGGTATTGCTCGGGCTATATTTTCGAGTTTGTGAGGCTTCTCCTCGAGGCCCGCGCAATGTGGCACGAGGCCGGTAACGACCTCGAAGACTGGATGCTTTACGGCGCCACGGAGATGTTCGAGCGCGCCCGTGTCGACACGTGGAAGGCTGACGGTGCCGAAGGGTTCATCTACACGTGCGACGGCGAAGGTAAACCGATCAACCATGATCGTCTCGGGTGGATTTGTTTCGAGGCGATCAACGCGACAGTCGCCCTTTACCGCACCTCAGCGAACGGGGAAAGGACGATGGGTGACCGGGAACATTACGAGCACTGCTACCACTCGTGGATGGACTATGCGGCCCGCTACCTTCTGCGTGACGACGGGTCGATTGTCGCCAAGCTTAACCGCGACAACGAACCGATCGACATGGTGAACGCTGCGCGGCGCGAGACGATGTACCACGCGATCCAATCGCTCCTTTTCCCGCGCCTGCCGCTTACCCCGTCGATGACGATGGCGATCGCCACCGGAAAGCTAGACAGGCCCGAGTGGACGCCGCACATGCCCGAGTCGAAACAGGCGTGGTGGCGACGGCGCTAGGGCTGTTTGATCATGTCACGATGGGGGATCCCAGCGTCGAGATAAGGCTCGCCTGGCACAAGGACGTAGCCGAGGCGCTCGTAGAATCCGATGGCGTGAGTTTGGGCAGACAGGGCGAAGGGGAGCTTGCCCCACTTGAGGCGCGCATAGTGTTCCCCGCATTCGACAAGCTGACGCCCCACCCCTCGGCCTCGCCACTGTCGGGCGACGGCAAGACGCCCCAGATGAATGTGTCCGTCCTCGGGCGCGAGTGCGCGCCCGGCGGCGACTGTTTCTCCGGTACCGGAGTACCCAACGTAGGCGAGCGTCGCATCGTCGAAATCGGCCTCATCGAATTCGAGGGCGATGTCGACCGCTTGTTCGACGACGAACACCTCGCGGCGGAGACGAAAATGTGCGCGAAGGTCGGCGGCGGTCTCACAGGGGCGCCAAGAAATAGCGTCAAACATGCGGATACTCTATTCGCGACCAGCGGGCCTCGTCTATCGCTGGAGGCTTGGGACCGAGGAGGAAACGTATGGGTGTGAACTGGACGCGTGGGGAGGCCGATCCCGCGGGTGCGGGATCGGTGTCGGCCGGACAGCGGCCCTCCTCAACGATGCGTCACCGCCGTACCCGCACGCCACCGGTACCGGCTCGGGCCGGGATCTTTCCCCGCCGGATCCACCTGTGCGCAGGTCAGCCACTCGTCGATGCCTTGAAGACGGCGCAGCGGATGATACCCGCCGATCTTGAGGCAGCCGCACGAGCCGGCGACATTGTTGATTCTCGTGGCCGGCCACTCCGTCTCGACGAGCCGGCGCCGGGTATCGCCTACGTTCACTCCGCCGCTCCCGACGAGCCCGGCTACACCGACCCGCTCGAGATCGTGTGGTCCTCCCCCCGCGCCCGCATTGTCAATAAGCCTGCTGGTATCGCGACGATCCCGCGCGGCTCCCACATAGCCTGCACGGTGACGACCGCCGCACGTCGGCAGTGGGGCAACGACTCGGCCACCCCAGCCCACCGTCTCGACCGGCTTACCAGCGGGCTGCTTCTCATCGTCACCGATCCGACGTTTCGCGGCGCCTACCAGACTCTGTTTGACCGGCGCGCAGTCGAGAAAACCTATCGCGCCGTCACCGGGTGCCGTGGACCTCTACCGCGCCCTGGCATGTCGCGCGAACTGCGTGTCCGCTTGGCTCGGGCGCGCGGGGAAGCGAAGGTCCGCCCGTGCCCAGACGGCAAGCTAGCCCTCACCGAGGCGAAAGTGACGGCGGTGGATGAAGATCGCCGGCTTCTTGAGTGGAGTTTGCGTCCGCGCACCGGGCTCACCCACCAGTTGCGGGTGAGTCTCGCCGTTGCGGGGTTTCCGATCCTCGGTGACCCGCTCTACGGCTCCCTGGACCCGCGGCCTGCGTGCCTAGACGGAACCCTCCACCTGCACGCGGCTTCCTTGTCGTTGAGGGACCCCGTCGACGGGCAAGATATCACCTGCCATGCCCCGCCGCCTTGGGGTGACCTCGAGCGCGTCACTATCCCTGCGGTATAGGTCTCAAAGGGGCGCCCCATACGGCGCTGGCAAGGTCGGTCTCGTTAGGCTCGACATTATGGCGACACCCCAGCAGGCACGGTTCCTGTTCATTCAATGCCGCCCCGACGGAGCAATTGCCCGCGACGAACGCAACAGTGTGGCGTCACTGGCCGGCCTGGAGGAGCGTGAGCTCGACGCGATCATGCTCCTCGATGACCCGCATCTCGATCCGGTCTTAGACGTCGACGTGTCGGCTTACACCGGTGTCATCATCTCGGGGTCGCCTTTTTCGGCGCGCGCCGAGCGCGAAGCGACGCAGCCCGAGCGTGCGTGCTTACACGAGCGGGTCACGCGGCTGGCTTCGTTTCTGCTCGACGGCGACGTTCCCACACTCGGCCTGTGTTATGGGCTGCAGATGCTTGCGTGCGCGGCGGGCGCCAGCCTGACCGACACCCAGGCGGAGGATCTTCAAGCGGTCACGATCGAACGCACTCAAGCGGCCGTAACGGACCCGGTGGCCTACGCCCTGCCTGAGCGGATGACGGCATTTGTTGGCCACACCGATTCGCTGGCCGACCTGCCCGAAGGTGCCGTGCTTCTCGGTCGGGGCGAAACGTGCGAGCGTCAGCTGGTTCGATTCAACACTAATCTCTACGGGTGCCAGTTCCATCCCGAGATCACGACCCCTGGGATGCGTTTGCGCATCGACGCCTACGCGGGCCACTATTACGGCCCCGACGAGACGGCCGCCGTCGAGGAACGCTGCCTCAGCCAAGACGTGACGAGCGGTCACGCACTCATACCCGCGTTCGTCAATCACTACCGCCGCTAGCCGGGAGAGACCACCATGCCTATTGATTTTGCCGACTCACCCCGCTCCAGTTTGGGTATCGAATGGGAGCTCCAGCTCGTCGACCGCGACTCTCACGACCTGCGTCAAACAGCCCGGGCAATCCTCGATGCTGTCGAGGAACGTCACCCCGGCAACGGGCTCGTCCACAAGGAGATGCTGCTCAACACGGTCGAGATCACGTCGCGTCCGCGCGAGACGGTCGACGAGTGTATCCGCGACATCGAGGAGGGTGTCGCACTAGTGCGCCCGATCACGGATCCGCTCCACATCGAGTTGACGTCGGCGGGGTCTCACCCGTTCGCCGATCCGACCTATCAACAGGTCACGGACTCGCACCGGTATCGTGAGCTCGTCGCGCGCACGCAGTATTGGGGGCAGCAGATGCTGCTGTTTGGCACACACGTGCATGTAGGCGTTGACTCGCGCGCGAAGGTTCTGCCGCTCTTGGCCTACGTGGCGACGAAGCTAGGGCATATCCAGGCGCTGTTTGCGTCCTCCCCCTATTGGGGTGGGGTCGACACAGGGTATTGCGACAATCGGGCGATGGTCTTTCAGCAGCTGCCGACGGCGGGACAACCGCGCCAGTTTGAGCGCTGGGAACAGCTGGAGTCCTTCACCTCAGACCTGCTCCATACGGGCGTCATTTCGTCTTTCGATGAGATTCGCTGGGACATCCGCCCGGCTCCTAAGTTTGGCACCCTCGAGGTACGGGTCGCTGACGCGTCGTCGAATACGCGGGAGGTGCGCGCCTACGCGGCCCTCGTGCAGTCTCTCGTCGAGACGGGATCTCGGATCCTCGATGAGGGCGGGGAGCTGCCGTCTCAGCCCGAGTGGTTCGTGTCGGAGAACCGCTGGCGCGCGGCCCGATACGGGATGGATGCGATCCTCATCGAGAACGCGGCAGGCGAGGAGGCGGCGCTACGGGAGACATTGCCGTCGTGGCTGGAGGAGCTCGCTCCGGCCGCGCGTGATCTCGGCTGCGAGGACGACCTGCTGTGGATCGGTGATCTGGTCGCGCTCGGGGTGGGCTATCAGCGCCAGCGGGCCGTGTGGGAGAAGGCCGGATCGCTCGAGGCGATAGTCGAGTTTTTGCAGGCGGAAACGAAGGCGGACCGGCCTTTGGACCCGTCGACGTTCGTGGCTCGTGCCCGCGGCGTCCACGTGCCGCGCCGCTAGCTAACGCATACGCGCGACGAGACCGCCGAACGGCGCCTCGAGGCCGCGGGTGTCGTCGCCGGAAAACCAGGCGGGCGCGAGCCGAGCGAAGGCGTCAGAGCAGGCATCAAGGGGGTAGACCGCGTCAACGATGGGCCGGATAACGCCGTCTTCGACGAGCGGCCACACGTGCGTGAGCAGGTCGTCGACGACGCGTCGCTTGAGGGCCGGGGGCGCGGACCGCAGGGTCGCCCCGGTGATGTGGAGTCGTTTGGTCATGACACGGGCAAGATCGACCTCGCCCCGGCGTCCCTTGTGGAGACCAAGCAGCAGGAGTGTCCCCTCGGGTGCGAGGAGCCGCGTGTTGAGGTCGAGGCCGCCGGCCCCGATGACGTCGAGGATGGCGTCGACCCCGTTGCCGTTCGTGTAGTCGCCGACGGCCGCGGCCACGTCGTCGTGGTAGTCGATGGCGGCGTGTGCGCCAAGTTCTCGGCAGGCGGTGGCACGCTGGGGGGTGCCGGCGGTGGCGATGATACGAGCGCCAAGGTGCGCGGCGAGCTGGATCGCGATGGTTCCGACGGCGCCGGAGCCACCGTGGATAAGGATGGTTTGACCCGGCTGCAGGTTGGCGAGGATCTTAAGGTTGAGCCAGGTGGCCGCGCACGGTTCGACGAGGCTGACGGCGCGTTCGGCCTCCGTGCACGGGTGCGGCTCGAGGCCTCCGCCCTCAACCATACGCAGGGCCGGCTGCGTGACAGGCAGGGGCAGGGCGAGGGACAGATCGATGCGGGCGAGGTCAGCCAATCCGCCAGCGGGTACGAGTGCGAGGATCGGATCGCGCTGCCACATCGCGCGTTCAATTTCGAGTGAGACGCGCTGGTGGAGAGCTGCCTCCGCCGACAGGATCCGCCCAACGACGGCAAGTCCGGGGATATCGGGTTCTCCCTCGGGCGGCGGATAATCCCCGTGGAGTTGGAGGGCGTCAGCGCGATGGATCGAAGCGGCGTCGACATCGACGAGCGCCTGGCCGGGGGAAAGCGAGGGGGCGGGCACGTTGGCGAGGGTAACGCCGGGTGCGAGCTCGCACGCTATTCCGGGTAAACCGGAGTTCGAGGAGGTGAGGGCACGCATGCCCTCAGCCTACGCCACGCCCGGCGGAACCGCGCCATTGTGCCCCGCGTTTGTCGCGCTCAGACCCGTCGACCACCCCGTTTTCGACCCCATATCCGACCCCATATAGGCCCCCCATGGAGCCCTATAGGCCGTGTCCAGCGTCGCCGGGTTTTCCGCGTGGTTGCAACGAAAAATCCCGGAACCTCGTGGGTTCCGGGATCTCGGGGCGGTAGCGCTGGGATTCGAACCCAGGGTGGGTTGCCCCACACAGCATTTCGAGTGCTGCACCTTCGGCCGCTCGGACACGCTACCTGGTAACCCTCACGGGATTACGACAAACAATCGTAACGGACCGTCGTGCGACGACCAAATCGAATGCCTATGTCGTATTTCACCTACCGCTAGTAGTCGACGATCCCGTAGAGGCGATCTCCGGCATCACCCAGACCCGGAACGATGTAGGCGTGTTCGTTGAGCCCCTCATCGAGCGCCGCCGTCACCACCTGGACATCGGCGCGATCTCCCACGGCTTCCTCGACCGTCTTCACGCCCTGCGGCGAGGACACCAGGCACACGCACGTGACATCACGTGCGCCCCGCTCGAGAACGTAGTTGATCGCCGCCACGAGAGTCCCCCCTGTCGCGAGCATCGGGTCGACAAGGAAGACCTGGCGATCTGTGAGATCGTCGGGCAGACGATTGGCATACGTCTCGATCATGAGCGTGTCCTCGTCACGCTTCATGCCCAAGAAACCGACCTCGGCCGTGGGCAGGAGGCGCATCATCCCCTCGAGCATGCCCAGGCCCGCACGCAGAATCGGGATGACGATGGGCCGCGGCTGCGTGAGCTTCTTTCCGATCGTCGGCGCCACCGGCGTATTGATCGCCTGAGCCTCAACCTGAATGTGACGCGTCGCCTCATAGGCCAACAGCGTCACCAGCTCGTCGACAAGTAACCGGAACGTCTGCGAGGGGGTGTCGCGGTCGCGCAGGACCGTGAGCTTGTGCTCCACCAGAGGGTGATCGATGACGGTAAAACGCATAGCCCCAATCTATCGCGTTCAGCCACGGCGAGGAGAACAACCGCTACCCTGTTGCCCATGGACTACTGGTCGCCGCTCATCGAGCGCTGCCTCGCACTCGCCGCGCGCGCCGAGGCGGCCGGTGACGTTCCCGTTGGCGCGCTCATCGTAGACGACGACGCACCCGGCCCCGCACCCCGCATCATCGCCGAAGCATGGAACCAACGCGAAGACCCCACACGTCCCGATCCGACGGCGCACGCTGAAATACTCGCCCTACGCCAGGCGGCGCTCACCTGCGGAGACTGGCACCTCACCCATCACACGCTCGTTGTCAGCCTTGAACCGTGCCTCATGTGCGCCGGGGCCATACTCGCCGCACGTATTCCCCGCCTCGTCTTTGCCGCCTGGGACGACAAGGCCGGCGCCTGCGGGTCACTACGCGACGTCGTGCGCGACCCGCGCAACAACCACGCCGTCGAGGTGATCGGTGGGGTCGAGTCTCAAGCCGCAAGTTCCCAGCTACGCGCCTTCTTCGCGGCCAAACGCACCTCCGGCCGGCCACTCGCGCCCACGAAGGCCCACCCCCTGGCGGAACCCGCGTGCGACAATGCCGAGTGACCGGCCAGATCCACGCGATGCTGTCAACTAGAAGGCCGGCAGCACCGACTTATCCGCCCACGTCTTTTCGATGAAGGACTTCACCTCGGGCGAATGCAGAAGGCCGTCGAGCTTCTTGATCGCCTCGAGCTTCTCCGTGTCCTTCTTCCACACGAGGATGTTGAGGGAAGGATTGTTCTCCGTGCTCTCCAACGCGATCGCATCCTTCGGCGATTTCCCGCCCGCCTGAGCGTAATTGCCGTTGATGACGGCGACGCTGACATCCGCCAGCGAACGGATGAGCTGCGGCCCCTCAACCTGCTGGAAGGACAGGTGCTTGGGGTTGTACTCTGCCGAGGACTCGACCTGAGACACGTTGAGGTCCTCGCCCGCGGGTAGCTTGAGCAGACCCGCATCGGCAAGCAAACGCAGGGCGCGCGACTGGTTCGTCGGATCGTTGATGATACCGATCTTCGCCCCGTCCTTCACCTGCGAAACATCGTCGACATTTTCCGAATAGATCCCCACCGGCTCAAGATGGATCCCCTCGCCGTGGTCGAACTCGAAGCCCTGCTTCTTCGACTGTTCCTCGAGGTAAGGAACCGTCTGATAGTAGTTCGCATCAATGTCGCCCGAATCGAGGGCCGCATTAGGCTTGATGTAATCCTGGAATTCAATGACGTCGAGGGAGATCCCCTCCTTCGGCGCCAGTTCCTCGGCGATGTAGCGCAAAATCTTGGCGTGAGGGGTCGGGGAGGCACCGATCTTCAGCTCGACGCTCGCCCCCTCCTGGCCACCGGCCGAATCCGACGACGAGCAGCCGGTCAAGGAAGAAACGGCGAGAACAGCGGCGGCACCGATGGCCGCGTAACGACGAAAAGACATAATTCATTCAACTTTCTTGTCAGATAGGGGAAGGAATACTCGAACGAGACAACCCGACCGGTCGAGGCGCGTCAGCGGTGATCGACCAGCCGGGACAGCATGTCTCCGACCACCTGCACGATCTCGACGATGACGATGATCCCCACGACCGTGAGCACCATGACATCGGTCATGAACTGGTAGTACCCGTAGTTCATTGCCAGCGCCCCCAGGCCGCCCGCGCCCAAGACGCCCGCCATCGCAGAAAATCCGATGATCGAGATCATGAGGACCGCGATCGACTGGATGAGCGCCGGCAGCGCCTCGCGGACGAGTACGCCAAACATGATCTGGGAACGGGTCGCGCCCATCATCTTTGCGGCCTCGACCTTGCCCTGATCGACCCCGAGAATATTGGTCTCCACGAGCCTGGCGAAGAACGGCGTCGCCGCCACCGTCAGCGGGAAGATCGTTGCCTCCCAGCCGATCGTCGTACCCGCCAAGATCTTCGTCAACGGGCTAATCGCGATCATAAGGATGACGAACGGGATAGAACGCCCCACGTTGACAATGGCCCCGAGGATCTGATTGACCACGCGATTAGGAAAGAGCCCGCCCTTGGCAGTGCCTACGAGGACAAGCCCCGTGATCGTACCCAACACGACAGACAGGACCGTCGAGATGAGGGTCATCGCGAGGGTCTCGACGGTCGCCGGCCAAAAATTGTGGGTGATGACCGTGTTGTCGAACCAGCTACCACTCAACGCGATCATGCCCGCACCTCCGTGTCGATTCCTTGCGCGCCAAGCGTCGCGGTCGCCTCCTCCAGGCTCTGTCGGGGAATCGCAAGGGCGAGCCGAGCGACCTGCGCCTGCCCGACGGTCTCGAAAACCCCCGCGACAACGTCGGCGCCCAGCGAAGCGGCAAGCGACATCACCTTCGACCCCGTCGGTTCTCCCGGCTTCGAAGTGAAGGCGATGTCGACAATCGCGTTGGCACTAAGGTCGACACCCGCATCGTCTACCTGCGGGGCCGGAACGAGATCGCGGGCCAGGCGCGACGACGGCGAATGGAGAATTTCCTCGACCGTCCCCGTTTGCGTAATTGCGCCCCCCTCCAGGAGCGTCACGGAATCACAGATCTCGCGAACGACCGCCATCTCGTGGGTGATGATGATGACGGTAACCCCCAGGCGGTCCCTCACGTCGCGGATGAGGTGAAGGACCTGCGCGGTCGACTGCTGATCGAGTGCCGAGGTCGGTTCGTCACACAGCAGCACCTTCGGCTCGTCCGCGAGCGCGCGGGCGATCCCCACGCGTTGACGTTGCCCACCGGACAGTTCTGCCGGATACGACCCGCCGCGGTCGGCCAGCCCGACCAGCGACAGCATCGAGGCGACTCGCTCGTGACGCTCTCCCTTTCCCACCCCGGCCAGGTACAGCGGGTAGGCGATGTTGCCCGCGGCCGTGCGCGAGTCGAGGAGGTTCGCCGCTTGGAAGACCATGCCGATCGAGCGGCGGGCCTTGCGTAGTTGGGAGGTCGACATCGCCGAGAGGTCCTGGCCGTCGACGAGAATCTGCCCCGATGTAGGTTTTTCCAGGGCCGTCAGGCAGCGGATGAGGGTCGATTTGCCCGCGCCCGACTGTCCGACGATGCCGTGAATGTCCCCGGAGGGGATATCGAGGCTGATGCCGTTGAGGGCGTGGATCGCCTCGCCGTTTTTGCGCGGATAGATCTTGTAGACATCACGCAAGCTGATGAGCGCGTCGGATCGAGACTGTGGCACGTGTCCTCCCATCGGTCCTGGCGTTAGCACCCGCCTGTCGGGTTGCTGCAACGTCGTCGAGCCAGGTCTCTCGGTTGCTCTTGATGGATCTCCCCTGTTATACCCCGGCGGGCGGGTGGGCCGCGACTCGTGCCCGAGTTGTGGACGTCTATCCCTCGACGCCGGGACCGTTCACACGCCGATCGTGAATGTTGATGAGGGCAGACGCCACAATGAAGACGAGGACCCCTCCCATGCCTGCGATAAAGGCGGTCGCCCAATCACCCAGGTCGAGGATCGTGTAGAAGATCGCCGTGATGATCGCGTTGCCGACGGCGGTGCCGACACGCTCGGCGGTCTGCTTGACGCCACCGGCCGCCCCACCCATGACAGCGGGCACATCCATGAGACTCGCCGTCTGGTTACACGATCCGATGCCGCCCTGCCCGATGCCGATGATGAGCGCCGGCAGCGACAGCCACCAATACGACACGCCCTCGTGGGCGACGAGGTAACCCGTCACTCCCATCGCGAGAACACCCACGATGATGAAGGCGTGGCAGCCTATGAGGATCGTTCGGGCGTAGGTGTAGGCGTAACGGCCAACGAGCATGGCCGATGCACCCGAGATCACCGCGTTGGGCAATCCGATGAGGCCGGTCATGAGGGCGCTCACCCCCAAGCCCTCCTGTGCGAAGAGTGCCAGCAGCACAAAGATGGAGGTTGATCCTAGGAAGAACGTTCCTGATACTGCGGTGCCGTTGACGTAGGTCGAGTGTTCGAAGAGCGCGAGGTCGACCATCGGTTCCCTCCCTCGCGCTCGGTAGGCCTTCTCCCAGCGCAACCAGGCGAGGAATAATCCGGCCGACACGGGGAGAAGGAGGAAGACGAGCGGGTGATCGGAATTGATAAAGGGCAGCATGATGGTCACGACCGCGCCCGCCAAAAGCACCATCCCGACCGGGTCGAGATCGACGTGGAAGCCCGGGGCGGTTCCCGGAACGTCGGGAACCTCGGGCTTGTCGTGCAGCTTCGGGTCGAGCTCGCCCGTGTTGATACGGTGCCGCGTGAGCACGGCGAAAAACTGCCGTTCCCTTCCCCACGGCAGCCACAACGCAGCCGCAATGACCGCGAGAATCCCAATCGGGACGTTGACGAGGAAAGCAGCCCGCCAGCCCACCTCGCCGCCGAGAACCTCGATGATTCCCCCGCACAGCAAAGGACCGATGGCGACTGCCACCGAGATAGTCATCCCGAAAATCGCGAATGCACGGGTGCGCTGGGGACCTTGGAAGTACTGCTGAATAATCCCGACCGCCTGCGGACCGATCATGCCGGCACCAAGCCCTTGAACGAGCCGAAAGGTGTTGAGCGACGTCGGGTCGCTCGCCATCCCGCACGCCAGCGCGGCGGCGTTGAACACGATGATCCCAAGGACGAGAAACATCGACCGACCCATGACGTCCCCGAGACGCCCGGCAGGTACGAGCACCATTCCCAGCATGAGCGCAAACCCAGACAACACCCACTGAACGTCGGAGGAGGAGGCGCCCAGACCCTTCTCGATTGAGGGCAAAGCCACGTTGACCATTGACACCGCAATCAGCGACATCGCGAGCGGCAGCATGAGGGCGAGGAGGATTTTCTTTCGCGAGTATTCGCGGTCGATTCCGGACACGTTGAGGGTAGTCGTGTGGTCGGGCATTACATCAGACTACTCCCTGATCGATCGACGGAGCGATCGTGCCTATGGAAAAACCCCCGGTTCCGCTGGATCGCAGCGACACCGGGGTTAGCGCGCTCGAAGGGACTCGAACCCCCAACCTTCTGATCCGTAGTCAGATGCTCTATCCATTGAGCTACGAGCGCTAGGTCGTTTCGACATGAAGAACTGTAGCGCGCTAGGGCATCGCTATCCAAATCGAGGACCTGTCTTGTGCACCACATTCTGGCGCCGAACCGATTTTCAGGCGTAGTGGCGGGCGGCGGCCACCGTCTCGGCTCCGTAGGAACCGCCAAAGAGATTCGCATGGACGATGAGCATGTGGACCTGATGGAGCCTGCGTCGCTCACGCCAGCCCTCGGCTAGTGGAGACACCTCGTTGTAGCCGGCGTAGATCTCCTCCAGGTAGGGCTGGCCGAAGATCTCCAGGCTAGCCAGGTCCGTTTCGGCGTGACCGCCCTGGGCCGCCGGGTCGATGAGGACACCGACGACATCGGGCAGCTCCATTGCCGGCTTGCCCCTGCCCGCCGCTGGTGACGCCCACCCCAGGCTCTCGCGCGGGGACCACAAGACGTTGCCACACCACAGGTCGCCGTGGATGCGAGCGGCCGGCGCCTCCACGAGGACGGGCTCGTCATGATCGAAATCGCCCTGATCAAGCCTCGCACACAGCCGCTCGATGACGCGCGCACCGGCGGCATCGATCGAGCCGTTGTCGCGGGCCGGTCCCAGGTTCGGCAGAATCCGGTCGCGACCGAAGAAACGCCCCCACGACCGGTTCGTCTCATCGGGGCGCGGATAGATGAGGTAGGCGTTGCCCATCCATCCATCGCCCTCCCAACCGTCGGGGGCGGCACCCAGGTGCGTCGCACCGGCGGCGTGCGTGAGAGCAAGTGCTCGGCCGAATGCTCGGGCTGCCTCCGCGCTGACCCGTGTCTGTTCGATCTTCGCCTCGACCAGGCGTCCAGGGGAGGTTTCTAGCACCGGCACGACGTGGGCTCCACCCCATTGTTGGGCCTCGGCCAGCCAGGCGAGCCCGAGTGCCTCGAGGTCGATCTGGTGAGGCCTGCGCCCGCCCGTCTTTTCTATAACGTCACCGTGATGCAGCACTGCCATGCTTCTAGTGTGAGTCATGCGCCGTCGATGCGCATGGCGTGCCCCCCGCCCTCAACACGATCGAGAAAACCCAAGCGACGACGAGCGCCGCACCCGCCGCGGCCACCACGAGACTCATCGTGTCGACGTAGGCAGCGCGCACAAGCTCGGCCTGTGCTGCCATGCCATGCTCGCGCAGCGCCTCGAGGATTGCAGGTAGGGCCGCACCCGCCGATTCGACAACCGCTTGGGAGGCTCCCCCATCGAGGAGGGGCACGGCACCCACCTTTGCCGCAAGCACCGTCGCCAACAGGGTGCCCGCACCACCCACGCCCAGCGCCGTGCCGAACTGACGCACCGTCGACTGGGTGGCCGAGCCCTGCCCGGAGCGCGACTCGTCGACCTCAGCAAGCACGGTCGAAGTCAGCTGGGCCGAAGCGAACCCAAGTCCGACGCCGTAGACGATGAGGAGCCCCACAATGGCGAAGACGGACGCATCGACGTGGATGGCCCACGCCAGCCCGCACACGCCAACGACCTCGAGCGCCAGCCCCGCGACGACGGTCCCCAGGGCGCCGATGCGGGCGGCCACGTGCCTGGCTGACGCCCCCGATATGAGAGCCCCGAACGCCATGGCCGCGAGTATCCCACCACAGGCCAAAGCATCCATCCCGCGTGCGCCGGTGAGGTAGAGGGGCAGGGCGAAAACGAGCACAAACTCGCCCGCGGCAACGATGAATGCGGTTGCGTTGCCGAGGCTAAAGGAGCGCAGCGAAAACAGGGTGAGGTCGAGCAGGGCGAGGCGTCCCGCTCGAGCAACGTAGAACTCCCACGACACAAATGCCGCCAGGCCAAGGGCGCCCAGGGCAAGAGCGAAGGGCACCGGCGAGGCACCCGCGATCGAGGCGGCCTCGCGCGAGGCCGGACGCCACCAGCCAAGCGAAGGCCCCTCGATGAGACCAAAGACGAGGCCGCCGGCTCCCGCCGCGGAAAGAGCCCCACCCACCCAGTCGAGACGTCCTCCCGAGACCGGACGATCTGCGGGGAGGACAAGCGCCGCCCACAGCGCGACCGCAAACGCCGCCGGAACTGTCACCGCGAAGACTCCGGGCCACGACCAGACCGACGCGACGACGCCCCCCACGAGGGGGCCAAGCGCGGCGGCACTGGCCATGGTGGCACCCCACACGCCGAAAGCGCCGGCCCGAGCTTTGCCGGTAAACAGCGCGTTCGTTGTCGCCAGGGAGGAGGGCAGGACACCGGCTGCACCAATTCCCTGGATGGCGCGCCCCGCGATGAGGGAGAGCGCCGAACCGGCGAGTGCGCAGGCCGCCGACCCCACGCCAAAGAGCACAAGACCGGAGATGAATAGTCGTTTGCGTCCCCACAGGTCGCCGGCACGCCCGAGCGGAAGGAGGAGGGCGGCAAAGATGACGGAGTAGAGGGAACTCACCCATTCTGCCTGGGCGACTCCGAGCCCGAGATCGGCGATGATCGTCGGCAAAGCGACGGCGACGATCGTGCCGTCAAGGACGATGAGTCCCATACCGACGGCGAGGGCGGGAAGGGCGCGGCGCGGAGAGGACGTAGACATAGCACCTTCTTTCTGACGATGTGTCACTTAAAAGGCTAGATCTTTCCTGACACGGTGTCATATTGATTGGGTGTATCAGTCGCCACTCGCGGCGACAGGCGGCACAAACACCCAGGGGGCACAGTGGCGGCGGATGAGCTCGGGGGTGATCGCGTCGCGCACGTCCTCGGCGTGACGCACCCCCTCCAGGCCGATGGAACGCCCGATCGCACCCATGACCTCCGCGACTCCCCACCCACAGCGGGCGAGATCATCCAGCGTGACGGCGCCATCACGCTTGGCGAGGCGGCGTCCCTCCTCATTGACGACAAGCGGGACGTGCAGATAGCGAACCCGCGGGGCGAGGCCCAGCAGATCCGCCAGATAATCCTGCGACAGCGCCGAGGACACGAGATCGTCCCCACGACACACCTCCGTCACGCCCGCCCACGCGTCGTCGAGGACCACCGCCAAGTTGTAGGCCACGACGCCGTCGCCACGTCGAAGCACGACGTCGTCAACGACGCCGCCGACCTCGCCAACGATCTCGTCGCGAATACGCCAGCGCACCCCATCGGCGCGCAGCCGCAAGGCAGGTTGACGACCGACGCGAGCCAGCTTCGCCCTCCCCCGCTCACGGTCGGCGCGCGTGAGATCGCGGCACGTGCCAGGGTAGCGGCCCGGCTGCGCGTGCGGCGCCGATGCGGCCTCACGGATGTCCTTACGGGTGCAGTAACACTCGTAGGCCAGCCCCTCCCCCACGAGCGTCTCTAGCGCTCGAGCATGCGCGTCGGCGCGCGTGCGCTGAGAGACCACGGGCCCGTCCCAGTCGATCCCCAACGAGGCGAGATCTCTCAGCTGGCGTTCGGCCACCCCCGGCACGACGCGCTCCGTGTCCTCCATGCGTAGGTGAAAGCGCGATCCACCCGCGCGCGCAAACGCCCACGCCAACACGGCAGTCCTCAGGTTGCCGATATGGAGATCGCCCGAAGGAGTGGGGGCGTAACGGCCACAACCGGACATGATTAGACGAGGGCGAGGGTGAGGACCAGCGAGACAACCCCGGCGACGAGGCAGGCGAACAGGCCGACGACGAGGGCGCGCGCGCCACCGGTCACGATGGAGCGAACGTTGACACCGGCTCCCATGGCACCCATGGCGATCGTCAGCAGGATCGTCGCCACCTGGTCGACGGCAGAAAAAACGGGCATGAGTCCGGCGGGAGACCCAAGGAGGGAGCGAACCACCACCAGGGCGAGGAAGCCGGCGACGAATGCCGGCATGATCGGGGGGTGGACTTTGGCGGCGCGATCATGATCGACCTGCTCGCCGGCGAGCACCTGCTCGACCTCGCGCGTCTCCAGCGACGCCGCATAGCGTTTCGTCGAGGCGCGCCCCTCGAGATAACCGACGAGTGCAACAAGCGGAGCGAGAAGGACGACACGCCCAAGCTTGGTGACCGTAGCGACATCGGTGACCTCGGGAGAGATAAACCCCGCGGAGGCGACAACCTGACCGACCTCATGGATCGCCGAGCCGATCCATACCCCCGAGCCCTGGGTGTCAAGACCGAGTGCCGAGCACAGCGGCGGCAGGGCGAGCATGGCGATAGTACCGAACACTGTTACCGAGGCGATCGCCGTCGCGGCGGCATCTTCGATGTCGTCGTCGCTCGCCGTGGGATCGTAGTCGTCACGCCGACGCACGACCGCCGACATGCCGGCGACTGCAGCAGCGCCGCAGATCGCCGTGCCCGTCGCCGTCAAGAGAGCGGTCGAGTGGGCGACCTTGAAGAGCCTGCCGAGCGCGAGCGTGAGGGTGAACGTGGCCGCTACCGTCACAACGATGACGACAATTGGGCCCGCACCCAGGTCGAGGACCTGCGGGATCGACAGGCGAAGCCCCAGCAAAACAACCCCGAGCCGCAGGATCGTCTTGGCGCTAAACTTCAACCCCTCTTCCGCCCACGCGGGCACGATCCCCACGTTACGCACGGCTACGCCGAGCAAGATCGCGCACAACAGTGCAGACAGAAGCGGAATGAAGGCGTTGACGGCGTACGCGATCGCCGCCAACACACACGCGAGGGCGACACCACCAAGGCGGCCTCTCCAGGTGGACATAGAACTCACTCGCCTAACGCTACGCCCTCACCTTGTCTTTCACACACCCCAACAATGACGTGCGGCGGGAACGCCCGCACCGCGAACGCCCCCGCCGCACACTCACGTGAGGCTCCTAGTCCTCCTTCTCAAACGACAGCGTCGCCTCGTACAGACCCGACTCGGAGGGCCAACGCGACGTGATCGCCTTAGCGCGCGTGTAGAACTCCACGCCCTCGGGGCCGTGGATGTGGTGCTCGCCGTTGAGCGAGTCCTTCCAGCCCCCGAAGGAGTAGTAGGCGACCGGCGTCGGGATGGGCACGTTGATGCCGACCATACCGGCCTCGATGTCGAGCTCGAATTGGCGCGCCCAGCCGCCGTCGTTGGTGAAGATCGACGTGCCGTTACCGACGGTCTGCTTGTTCATGAGCGCAACGGCGTCGGCGTAGGAGTCTTGGCGGTCGATGACGAGAACAGGCCCGAAGGTCTCCTCGGCGTAGATCTTGCACTCGTGCGGGACGTTCTCCAGGATCGTCGGGCCGAGCCAGTAGCCGCCCTCGTAGCCTTCCACGACGCACTCGCGCCCGTCGAGGACCAGCGTCGCCCCGGCCTCGACGGCCTCGTCGATCCACGTCGAGATGCGGTCCTTCGCTTCCTTCGAGATCACCGGGCCGTAGCCGGCCTCCGGATCGTTGCCTTCGCCCGGCTTCGCGATCCGTCCAGCCTGCTCCTTGACAGCGTCGGCCAGCCCTTCGCCGGCGGTGCCCACCGCGACGGCCACGGCCAGGGCCATGCAGCGCTCCCCCGCGGCACCGAAGGCGGCGGCGGCGAGCTGCTTAGCGACGAACTCCTGATCGGCATCGGGCATGATGAGGGCGTGGTTGTTGGCACCACCGAGGGCTTGGACCCGCTTACCCGCTTCGATCGCACGCTTTTGGACGATCTTGGCCACTCGGGTCGAACCGACGAAGGAGACCGCCTTGACCTCCTCGGCGTCGATCATGACGTTCGTGATTTCGTTGTCGCCGGGCAGCACTGCGAAGAGCCCATCGGGCAGACCGGCTTCCTTGAGCAGCTTGCCCATGAGGGTCACGGCCGAAGGGACGGCGTTCGCCGGCTTGACGACGATCGCGTTGCCCGTGGCGAGGGCGAGCGGGAACATCCACATGGGAACCATGGCGGGGAAGTTGAAGGGCACAATGCCCGCGACGACACCGAGGGGCTGGCGCACGACCATGAGGTCGACGGCCGAACCGACGTTGCGGGAGAACTGGCCCTTCGTGTTGGCCCCGATGCCGCAGGCGTACTCGACGGTTTCGAGACCACGCTTGATCTCGCCACGCGCGTCCGAGAGGGTCTTGCCGTGCTCGCGCACGCTCGCTTGGGCGATCTCGTCGATGTTGTCGAGGACTAGCTGACGGAAGGCGTAGAAGACGTTTTGGCGCCGCGGGATCGACGTTGCCGCCCATTCCTTTTGAGCGCGCGCGGCGATCTCGATGGCTTCCTTCGCCTGCTCGGGGCTGACGAGTTCGAGGACGCCCTCGACCTTGCCGGTCGCCGGGTTGTCGATGTCGACCGTGCCGCCTTGGCCGTCAACGAAAGCTCCATTAATCCACGGCTTGACCGTGTACGTCATAGTGTGCTCCTCACTGAGTATTGCCGGGGCGCTCTGCGCGCCGTCTCCTCAATGGTAGGACCTCTTTCCCACCCGCGCAAGACTTTGTCCTAACAATCAGACCTCCCGGGTCGATGAGTCGCACGTGTAGTGTGGAGGGGTCTACGTCACCACCGGATCAGTAAAGGTGTCACGTGCTCTTTCGTCTCGTCCGCGGCTACCTGGCTCGACATCGCGCCTGGGTGGCCATCATCCTCGTCTTCCAGCTGGCTCAAACGCTCATCGGTCTCAGCCTGCCGGCTCTCAACGCCAAAGTGATCGACGAGGGTATCGTCGCGGCCGACCCCGGTCACATCATGCGTCTCGGTGGCCTCATGATGGGTGCTGCCGCCCTCCAACTCGCTCTCGCGGGTGTCGCCGCCTTGTGGTCGTCCAAACTGAGCATGGGTCTTGGACGCGAGCTGCGCCACCGGGTCTATCACGCCGTTTTAGCTTTCTCTCCCACCGAGCTGGCCCGCTTCGGCGCCGGTACCCTCGTCACCCGCACGACGAACGACGTCATGCAGATCCCCATGGTCATTCTTTTCACGCTGACGATGATCCTGTCTGCGCCGATTACGGGCGTGGGATCGGCCATCCTCGTCGTCACGATGGATCCGCTGCTCGCACTTATCCTCATCGTCGCGATCCCCGCGGTTCTCGGGGTCGTGTGGGTCGTTATGAAGCGCCTCGTTCCGCTTTTCGAGCTCAACCAGAAGCGCCTGGATCGGCTCAATCAGGTGATCCGTGAGCAGCTGAGCGGGGTGAGGGTTATCCGGGCGTTCGTCAGGCAGGCGAGCGAGGCGCGCCGCTTCGACGCGGCCAACCGCGATCTCATGGCGACGGCATTGTCGACGGGGTTTTGGTTCGCCGTCCTTCAGCCGCTCATCCAGATCATCATTGCCCTCGCGATGGCGGCGGTGCTCTATGGGGGTGCCCACCGCATCGAGTCGGGCCACCTTCTCATCGGGCAGATGACGGCGTTCCTGTCCTACCTCATTAACGTGCTCGCCGCGATCATCATGGCGTCGTTGTTCCTCATCCTCTTGCCGCGTGCCGAGGTCGCTGCGAAGCGCGTCCACGAGGTCGTCTCCACGGTTCCGGCCGTGACCTCCCCGGACGAGCCGGTGTCGCTGCCCGCGGGGCCCCTCGGGTTGCGTGTGAGCGAGGTCGAGGCGCGCTACGGCGAGGCGGCACGCCCGGTGGTGTCGGGCGTGAGCTTCGATCTTCCCCCCGGCGGTACTCTCGCCGTCGTCGGCCCGACCGGTGCCGGCAAGTCGAGTCTTGCACGGCTCCTTCCCCGCCTCATCGACCCCACCGCCGGAACGCTCACCCTGTATGCCGGCGGGGTCGAGGTCGACGTGCGTGAGGCCGACCTCACGCAGATCCGCTCGCGCATCGCCCTTATTCCTCAACGGCCCTACCTCATGCGTGGCACGATCGCGACGAACGTGTCGTGTCTGCCTGAATCCGCGGTCACGCCCGAGGTCGAGCAGCGTGTACGCCGCTGTCTCGAGGCTGCTTGTGCCCTTGATTTCGTAGACGCCTACGACGACGGGATCGCCCACGAGGTTGCTTCGGGCGGATCGAATCTCTCGGGCGGGCAACGCCAGCGTCTCACGATCGCCCGCGCGCTCTACGGCGCCCCGGACATCCTCGTGTGCGACGACGCTTTCTCGGCCCTGGATTTCTCGACCGAGGCGACGGTTCGGCGACGTATCCGCGAGCTTCTGCCCGAGACGTCGCTCGTCCTCATCGTCCAGCGTCTGGCGACGATCCGTCACGCCGAAGACATCCTCGTCCTCGACGCGGGGCGGGTCGCCGGGCGCGGCACGCACGAGACTCTCATGTCTACCTGCGAGGTCTACCGCACGCTCGTTTCCACCCAGCTTCGTGCCGAGGAGCTCCAATGATCCGCGCCCATTCGTCATCCGCCCGCGCGAAGATCGGCCGCGTCGATGATCCCATCGCGTCGCGCTACGCCCCCGAGGGCGACAAGCCAGAGAAGAAAAAGGATAAGGCGAGCGATACGCGGGCCGCGTGGGGTCATATCGGCAGGCTCGTGCGACCCCACCGCCTTCGCCTGGTCGGTGTGGTCGTCTTGTCAGCCGTGTCGATGCTCTTTCAGCTGGCGATGCCCGCCCTGGCTGGGCTCGCGACGAACGTCATTTTCGCGGGCGTCCTCGGTTCGCTCATGGGGGACGGGCGCACGCGGGAGGAGGCGCTTGCCGAGCTGTCACGCCAGGGCCGCGACACCTATCAGACGCTCGTTGAGGTGTCGGGCGCCGTGCCGGGTGTGGGGATCGACTTCGAGCGTTTGGCCTGGCTACTGGCCGCGATGGTTGCGGCTCTCGCGCTGGGGTCTTTGGCAGGTTTCGCAGAGGCGATGATTCTTCGGCGTATCGTCGCGCAGATCTCGTTCGATTTGCGTGGGAGGGTGCAGGAGAAGATCGACAAGATGCCTGTGTCTTATCTGGATTCGCAGGCGCGCGGCGACGTGTTGTCGAAGATGACGAACGACGTCGACAACGTCGGCTCGGTGATCTCGGAAACCTCCTCGCAGGCGATCACCGCCTGTATCCAGCTCGTGGGGCTGCTCGCTATCGTGTTCACGATGTCGTGGCGGCTCACGCTCGCCGTCCTTGCCGTCTTGCCTATCGGACTCGCCATCGCAGGTGTGCTCGTGTGGAGGGCGAAGCCGCATTTCGCTGCGCAGTGGAAGCTCACGGGTCTCGTGTGTGCCCTCGTGGAGGACACGTTTACGGGCCACGAGGTTCTCACGACGTCGTCGCAGACAGCCTCTTATGCGCAAGCGTTCGATGCTACGAACGACGCCTTGTACACCTCGTCGTATAAGGCGCAGTTCATCACGGGCATGGTCCGCCCGATCATGTCGTTTTTTTCGTGGCTGACCTTCGTGGTCGTCGCTGTTCTTGGGGCTTTGCAGGTCCTTGCGGGCGCGATGACGCTGGGGGCCGTTCAGGCGTTCGTGCAATACGCTCAGCAGTTGTCTTCGCCGGTGCAGTCTCTTGCTTCCCTCGTGTCTCTCTTGCAGTCGGGGGCCGCGAGTGCGGAGCGGGTCTTTGCGTTCTTGGGCGAGGAGGAGGAGCCGGCCGAACCCGGATCGGGGCGGGTTGAGGAGACCGGCGGGTCGATTCGGCTCGAGCACGTCTCGTTTGGTTATTCCGCCGATCGCGAGGTGCTCCACGACGTGTCGATTGACGTGCCGGCGGGCCACACGGTCGCCCTCGTGGGGGCCACGGGGTCGGGGAAGACGACAATCGTTAACCTCATCATGCGGTTTTATCCGGTGTCGTCGGGGGCGGTTCTTATCGACGGAACGGATATCGCGTCGATGCCGCGTGATGACGTGCGTCGCCGCTGCGGCATGGTTTTGCAAGACACGTGGCTGTATGGGGCCTCGATCGCGGACAATATCGCTCTGGGTCGCGAAGGTGCTAGCCGTGACGAGATTGAGGCGGCGGCCCGGGCGGTGGGCGTGGACCGGTGGGCCTCTTCGCTGTCCGAGGGTCTCGACACGAAGGTCGACGACGACGGTGTTATTTCGGCTGGCGAGAAGCAGCTCATCACGATCGCGCGAGCGTTCCTTGCCGATCGGCCGATCCTCATTCTCGACGAGGCGACGTCGCAGGTAGACACGGCGACGGAGCATCGGATCCAACACGCCATGTCGAGGTTGCGCTCGGGGCGGACGTGCCTCGTCATCGCGCATCGCTTGTCGACGATCCGAGATGCCGACGCGATCGTCGTTCTCGAGGAGGGACGCGTTATCGAGCGGGGACGCCACGATGAGCTGCTTGCCGCCGGCGGGGCGTACGCGAGGCTATATCGCGACCAGTTTGCCGCTGGCCGCGAACTCGGCGAGTCACGGCCGGTCCACGTCGACACCGACGAGTCTCAGGGGTTCCCGAGCCTGTAGCGCCACGCGAAAATCCCGCGCGTTTCCTCTGCCCCTACTAGGCACGCATGCCGACACGATGCTCTGACGCCGGAAACACCAAGACGACCGGGCCGGCCGTAATCGAACGCCGAGTGACCGTTGCCATCTCGAAATATATCCGCACGCGATTCCCGATACATCGCCTATTACCTACAGAGCTTCTCCTCCCTCCTAAGCCCCCGACGGAGCTAGGGACACACATTCACAAGACGAAACGCATCAATCCAAAACTCAACCCGGCCTACTATATCTTGACACCTCAGCTTCCAGGCAATACACGTCCTACTAACACGCCGGAACGTACAGGCGCGCAGCAGCGAGAGGAGTCTAATAACCTTTAGACACTTAACACCTCAGACAAGAATTTACGCATCTCCGTATAGACAACCCTCACGTCATCCCACGACTCCACATAATGCCCACCGCCAGGCAAATCGACACGTCTCCATGGATTACCACGAGCACTCCAATCATCTGCTAATCTGTCGACGTTCTCAATCGGGCAGGCCATATCATTAGCGCCGTGGATCTCGAGAATCTTCACATCGGGCCGCCAACCATTCATTCCGCTAAAGAAGTCACCATCATCGCCTGCTAACGAAAACCTACTCACAAACCACGAGCGATGAGCGGGATCGCAAGCGACGGCACTACGCACGTGTCGAGGCAAACTAGCACAGGCGCCTCCCATAAGTACACCCTTTATCTGCGGTGAAAGCGCCGCACACGCCAGTGCTATTGTCGCCCCGAAGCTCCAACCGACAAGCACCACAGGCCCTCCAGCCCGAATAAGCGCCGCTCGGCACGCCTTGACGACAGGTTCACGCCAACCTCTCCAAACGCGTCGCATCTCCTCCGGGGATTCAGAAAGCGATCCCGGATAATTCACGCCAATCCAATCAATACCGTTATCATTACACCATTGAGGCAGCCCAAAGTACCGCGGCTCTGGAACCTCAAAGCTCTCAGGCCCGCCATGGAAATGAATGACAGTACCACGACTGCGACGCAAACAACGCGAAACAACTAGCTCCCCTAGCCCGACCACTCGAGAATAATCATTCGTAAATGCGGGCACACTCGAACTAGTCGGAGATTCAATTGCGTACACACGCAATTCCCGATCAAAACCGCGAACGCTGTAGACTTTTCCGTCTAAAGACAGCGTTTTGAATCCACTGGGGGAGGAGACCTGTACAATCCGAATCTCATCATTAGGTAAACATTCAACGACATGAAGGTGCGCGTCGCCTCTGAGGTAGATTACTATCGTCCCAGAGGAACGATCTCCGCCGCCGCCTATTATCGGTCCGGGACACGAAATGAACCTGCGACCGTTAATCCCAATAAAGACCAACCCATGCCGACTACCAGGAATAGCTGGATCACCCACCACAGCACACACCACATACCGCTGACAGCCAAAGACGCAGGAAGCCTTCAGGCGATAGCGCAAACCGTTACGCTTACCGCAAACAGTATACCAATTCCCGTCAACACCCAAATCTGACTTAAAAACCACGAAATCATCAAAAGAACCGGATAGTTCGCCCTCAGGCGGGTCCTTAATCTGGCAACGACCAACCTGCAACCCATGAGATGTAACAATCCAATAACACCGACACTCATCAACGCTCTGTCGCCACACTTCAAGTCCACCCCACCCGGCGACTAGGAGTAGATCACGCATTGGGATATCGCCTACCGGTACCACAATCGGCTCACAAATTGATGTCAGCTTATCGTGCGCCAATCGATACAAGCTCACAACGAGTGCATCACCATCCGGCGTGCACGCATAAAGCGTACCGTCGTAACCCAGATACAGTTCTTCCGATTGCGGTAGCGTGACCTTGCGAGCGCCCGTGTCGTTATTAACGCTACTCACGCCGAAGAGGCTTACCTGCCCTACACTACCGTAATCACCAAGAAAGGGTACAGCGCGATACGACAGCGCCTCTTCTGATAACCGCGTAATCGTCGAATGGACTAACTTCATAACGACACACCTCGTGTATCCGAGCCCCCGCCATCAAGCGCCAGGATACTATCGAAGCTCCCAAGGTTCGAGCGCGAATGCAACACTACAACAGCTTGCCTCCTAGTTTCGACCATCTTTTCGCGCAACCATAGAAGTTCGGCGCGCTCCTCGTCCGCGTCCAGCCCCTTCATTGTCTCATCGAGCAGTAGAATCGACGCACTGCCGCGTTCAACTGTAGAATGTAGTAGGTCGATCGCACTGCGACTGCTCGGTTCTAGTGCATAATAGTCTTCTTCGGGAATCAGTGCGACGGCTCCGGGTGCGCTCATCTCACAGTAAGCGTCAAGAAGTAGCGATTTTCCGCATCCGGTACGACCAGTTATCGCTGTGAGATACGCTCCCGATTCAAGACACATACGGAGCCGATCAAGCCCATCCTCACACGCCGGTGGACGGGCCGAGGTGACTGTATGGGTAGTCAGCGATAACACCCGCTGCGTTGTCAACGACGCGACGCCGGCCTCCTGAAAGGCTTCGATTGCAGATTGCGTGCCGCTTGATAACGTCATAGCAAAATACACAATTAGCGCCGGCGCGATTAAAGCGTGCGTGGTGGATACGGCAATAAGCGTCACTGCTGCCAGATTAAGGAGAAGAATGATGCCCTGAACAGCAGCAGTTCTTCGCGAGTATGCATCAGCCTGACGAATGCAGCCATCGATATATGCAGCCTCGCAATCACGAAATGCCGCTTGTGCAGCAGCACGCAAACCAGAGCTCGATGGCGCCGATGCACTCCCTATCTGAGCAGTCACCGTACCAATGAAGAGTCCACGTAAACGGGCCACTGCGGTCGCTGCCGGGTTGATCCACTGGGCACCTTTCTTAGCAACGATAACCGTCACAGGCAGGAGGCACAGGACGACGAAGATAAACGGGAGCGACCCGATACAAATGACAGCCACAAGCATAATCGTCCGGGCGGCTATCCTATATAGCGCGCCGCATGAGCCTGGTATAGACATCTGCAATGCGGAAAAGTCTTCACCGAGCCTCCCAACGAGGGGGCCCATATGCTCCTTAGAACCATACCGATTGAGACGTCCGACAAGTCGTTCATGCAAGCGGCTAAGCCGAGCAATTGGCGTCAGATATTGGGGCACAAAGTGCAGTAGGCTACCTATTAAAGTCCCTAGCAATGACACAACAGACACGAATACAAGCAGGCTACGTGCACCCGTATCGCTGGAGACGACGGAAGCGAAAGCCATCTCCGCGCCACACAAGATGAACGCACCAAGACCAACGGTTACTACGTTCTTGCCAAAGAGTAGGCGGTGGACCCCGAAGGTCGTACGAAGAGACGGGGCGGGGTCGGGGAGTTCACAGGCCGTCGTATCATGATTGGTCGCAGGGCGTTCGATGTCTGCCTCGCCATGCTCACCGATATCATCAGGCAAGCAAGCCGTAGTTTCAAAGGTAGAAGGAATATAGTCGGGCGAAGACGCCAAGAGGGTACACGACTCTACCTCCGCAGCTACTACGGATCCCACAATCTCTTGACACTCTCGGTCAAGGCTCGCGAATGTATCGTCAAGTACCAACCACGAAGGTTTCTCACAGATAAGCATAGAAAGGCACGCACGATGTCGTTCGCCGCTCGATAGGCTGGACGCATCAGCTAAAAAGCGATCTATTATTTCCGTTGTTAGTCCCATCGCACGGGCGCATCTCATGAAGGCCACAGATTTTGCGGCGCTGAGTCCTGCATACCATGCAGCAATCACAGGCTGGGCAATCTGCGGATTACACGGCAGGTACGCAGCGTCGAGTGACAGTATGCTATGACGTATCTCGTTAGCACGCTTGTCGCCCGGCCGTAAAACCTCCATCTTTACGCTCGGCGCCAAGATCACGCTATCACTCGACCTCTCGCCTATGCCATCATGGAGCTTACGAAACATTGGCAATCCCAGACGAATAACGCGATAATCTGTCAAGCTTTCCTGTGCAGCCGAATACAAATATCTCGCCGCAAGAATGAGGCCTATTCCTGTACCGGATCCCGGCCAAAGATAGGCCGTGACGATCGCGACTGCAGCAAGCACGGCAGTTAGCGCTCCATGATCAATGAATCCATTAATTGTTTGAAGCGATACTCTCTTCCTGAGGAGCTGCTCTTCCTGGCGGCGAATCTCGTCTGCGCGCGCAAGCGCATCCCGCCAATTAGGTAGTTTGGGGCCACGAGGGAGGCCTAACAAAAGGCGCTGAAACCAGCATCGTCGTACACCCTCATGGGCTATATATTCTTCCCACAACCGCCCGATCAAATGTATGAGACGTACGCTGACGCCTACCGCGCCTACTAGGAGAACTATTGCGAGCCAACCATTGACGCCATAGATCTTTAACGCGATAACGATAAAAGCAATCAGACGTATCACGGATATCAGGAAGTCGACAGCAAAAGCAAATTGACTAATTTGCCCGGGATAAGTCAGGACAGATTCAGATCTCTGCCCGCTCACATCGGCCGATCGCGTCCCACAGCAAAAGCTTCGATAAACGATCTGTCGGATGGCGACTGTCAAGAGAAGCTCTTGACGTTCTTTTAGCCAGAAGCTCAGGCTTTCAGCCACAAAGGCCGCGATAAGCACGATATACAAGGGGGATGCGATGGTAATGTCCGTCGAAATGCGATCTATCGACGCGGTTATCACCAATGAAGCGGCGAGACCGACCATGCCAGTCAAGAAAACAATAGCGCTCAAGCGGAGTGGCGCGACGACGAGCGCGAGCCATTGCAATTTTTGCGGCATCTTCGCTCGAAGTTGCGTATAGCGATCGTAGAATCGATCTATCGGAAGGGAGCTTCGACAAAAGAAATCTGAGATATCAACCTCTGCCATCTAGTTTCCGATCCCTCTCCCTCATGTGGATGTTTTCGAGCAGGAGTTCATTGTCGGGAAAACAGCGACGAAGCTTCTCGAGCTCGTCGTCGATATCGACCGATCCATCCTGCGACGCCCGTGCCTGCAGAAGCAGAAGAGTCGCTTCCACTCGATCATCTATCGACAAGGGTAGGTCATCAAGGACGTTGGCGAAAGCGAGAGACCAATCATAGGTAGACGCTTCGTGCGAAGCGCGCAGCGTATCCAAAATGATCTCCGTCTTTCCGCTTAGCTTGTACGCACTGAAATAACTGTCACGCGCACGCTCGTAATCACCTAGTTGCATGAAGATATACCCTGATAGGCGGTAAGCTTCGGGCATGCTCGGGTCTAGATTGATAGTTTCTTCAACCTCAGCTAGCGCTTCAGAGTAGCGTCCACTATCACACAAGAACAGGGCGTAGTCTTGGTGGTATTCTGCAAAATTTGCATCAAGGTCGATCGTCTTCTTGAAATAACGCTCGGCGCTCTCTGCATCGCCCATTGCATGGCATACCCGTGCAAGATTTTCTGTCAGCACAGAATAGTGAATACCTTCAGCATATTCGGTAGCATCGAGGATGTGGAGGCCCTCTTCTAGGAGCTCGCGCGCCTCCGTATATTTTTCGGCGCGGAATAGCAGTAGCGCAAAGCCGTTACGATTAAAGACGGCTTCGTAATCCCGCTTAGTGCTCGCGGGTTCGTCAACAAGAAGTTCCCAAGCTTCACTCAGAAACCCTTCCGCGATTCGCATATCGCGCAAAGCGTCTGGATAGTGCCTTGCATACAGCATCGCAAGCGAATAGCATGCACGGGCCTCCTCAATACCGCCCAGACTTCGCCATATCTTCCACATTTTCTCTGCAATAGCTGGCTCGGCCTGGAGAGCAAAGGCGATGCCTAGTTTGTCAGCCATGAGAGGTGAGATGTCATCGACTGCCTCCAGGTAAGCATCGGCCACTAGCCTGGCTGTCCACGAATCACCAAAGGTTAACAATTCGGACATATATTCAGCCAGAGACCTTTCTGGCATTTGATGGAGCTTAATGTCTGAAAGAATATGAACCAGCCTGCCAACCCTAGGGTCAATATGATACCAATCTTCGCTTTCAGCATCAGCGTGAACCACCAAGTCCAGCTTGCCAGCGTTGGCCAGCGAACGCACGAATTGTCCATCAGGATCACTCGGAAGCCCAGTCACATGAAGTTCAACTTTTTGAGGCAACTTATCGGCAAAGTCTTTTGCAAGATAATGAAGCCCACGCTCAACGCGAAACTTAGTATAGTAACGTAGTTGGTTCGACGCTGTTT
Source organism: Actinomycetaceae bacterium (assembly GCA_030527545.1). Classification (GTDB taxonomy): domain Bacteria; phylum Actinomycetota; class Actinomycetes; order Actinomycetales; family Actinomycetaceae; genus Nanchangia. Next base: position 114,117 of record JAUNAP010000002.1, on the reverse strand, counting down.
GTTGCTCGCTCAGCGATTCCGTCTTCGTTCCAGCTCTATGGAAGACAGCACGACTGAGAGTCGATTCTGCCCAGTTGGTCCCCACTTCCCGATCTAGCGCTGGAATCAATAACCTAAGCAAGCTCATCGGATAACCGATGGCCTCCCTTTCAAAATTTAGCTTCATCATTCCTTCCTATTCTTCAAGAATAGAAGACGGGGTCTTCCCTCGATGGAACACCCCGTCTCTCACGCACTAGCCCATCCCCGGACTCTTGTAACAGTACATGACTGCCATGTTTGTCTTGGGTCTGGTTACCTTCCTGGCCTTGATCTTCATCACGCCTCCTTGGGTGTTGTGCTGACTGCCCGGATGTATGACAGTAGGGCTACTCTACCGTGTTCTGTTCGTGGTTGCAGTCCCTTGCGCGAGATGCGCTATTTCTTCTTTGGGCAGTTTGCATTCCCAGCCTCTAAGCCTTGCCACCGACGCGGGTCGAGTGGTAGGAAAAGGGGCGGGGGCTCGCTCGAGCCCCCGCCCCTCGCCTGTCGCGAACACTGCCTAGAGGTAGTGCCTCTGATGCTGGTCACGGTAAGCGACGTATTCCTCGCGCGCCTCCTTCGTCGAGTCGATACGTGACTCCTCTGCCACGACGACATCCCACCAGCTCGACGCCGGCGGATTCGGGCCGTAAAGATCCGTCTCGATGTGGATGAGGGTGGCCTCGTCGCCGGCGTGGGCACGCTCGTAGGCGGCGCGGAACTCTTCGATCGAGGCGACACGCTCGACCTTGATGCCCCACGACTCGGCGTTCTTCGCGATATCGACGCCGAGCTTTTCGCCATCAACCGTGTGCGCCTCGCCGCCACCCTTGCGATAGCGGGTGCCAAAACGCTGCGACCCGTGCGACTCAGACAGAGCCCCGATCGAGGCGAACCCGTAGTTTTGCAGCAGAACGTAAATGACCTTCACGCCCTCTTGCGCCACCGTCGCCAACTCCATCGGCAGCATCTGGTAGGTGCCATCTCCCACAATGGCAACGACCTCGGCTTCCGGGCGCGCAAGCTTAACACCCAGCGCAGCCGGAATCTCGTAGCCCATGCAGCTAAACGCGTACTCGACGTGATACTGCTGATCCGACTTCGCCTGCCACAGCGCCTGCAGGTCACCAGGCATCGACCCCGCTGCGTTAATGACGGTGTCGCGGTCGCCCAGCATCTCATTCAACGCGCCGAACACCTCGGTTTGGGCCGGCAAAGGACCGTGATCGAGGTGGTAACACCGCTTCGTCGCCTCGGCCCACGCCGCCTTCTCCTCAGCGATCTCGCGCGCATAATCCTCGCTCACCCGGTAATCATCGAGCGCCTCCTTCATCGCCGCGAGCGCTTCCCTAGCGTCGGCAACGACCATCTCGCCCGCGTGCTTCGCCGCATCGAACGCCGCAACGTTGATGTTGACGAAGCGCACGTCCGGGTTCTTGAACTGGGTCTTCGACGCCGTCGTGAAGTCGGAATACCGCGTACCGACACCGATGACGACGTCGGCCTTGTCGGCAAGATGGTTGCCCGAGTCACAGCCCGTCGAGCCAACCCCACCGACCGCACACGGATGATCGAAACGTACCGCGCCCTTGCCTGCCTGCGTGTCAGCGACGGGGATCCCGGTGGCCTCGGCGAAGGCAGCGAGCTCGGCCGACGCATCGGAATAGATCGTGCCGCCACCCGAGACGATGAGCGGACGCTTCGCGGCGCGAATGATCTCGCAGGCCCGCTCAAGCTCGGGCTCCGACACAGCCGGACGGCGAACGTGCCACACGCGCTTAGCAAAGAACTCGACGGGGTAATCGAAAGCCTCGGCCTGAACGTCTTGCGGCATCGCGAGGACCACCGCACCGGTATCAGCCGGATCCGTGAGCACCCTCATCGCCGCCATGAGGGAGGGGATGAGCTGCTCGGGCCGGTTAATCCGATCAAAGAACTTCGCCACCGGGCGGAAGGCGTCGTTGACCGATACGTCGAGGCTCGACGGATCCTCCAGCTGCTGGAGAACCGGGTCGGGGACGCGGTTGGCAAACTGGTCCGAGGGGAAGAGCAGCACCGGCAGGCGGTTCGTCGTCGCCAAGGCCGCGCCCGTCACCATGTTGAGTGAACCGGGCCCGATCGAGGCCGTGCACATGTAGGTCGACAGGCGCCGCTTCGCCTTAGCGAACGCGGCAGCGGCATTGACCATGCCCTGTTCGTTACGCGGCATAATGTAGGGCATCTCGCCCCCATCCGGGGCGGGATCCAACTCGTTTTGCAACAGGGCCTGGCCGATACCGCACACATTGCCGTGGCCGAAGATCCCAAACGCGCCAGCGATGAGACGCTGCTCTACCCCGTCGCGCTCGGTGTATTGGTTAACGAGGAACCGGATCGTCGCCTGAGCAACAGTGAGGCGAACAGTCTCGCGTGCACTCATAGTGTGTCGTGTCCTTTCCTACTTCGTCATCGGCAGGCGCGGATCGACCTGCTCGTCATCCCACAGGTCGCGCACCCACGTGTGGACCGGGTCGTCGGTCATCAGCCACGTCGAATCCTCCGCCGGCCCCGCCATGACGTTGAGGTAGTACAGGTCGTAGCCCGGCGCCGCCGCGGAAGGACCGTGGTAGCCGTAGGGCATGACGACGACGTCGCCCGTGCGCACCTCGCAGCACACGTCGATCGAGTGCCCCGGCGAGGGATACACCCGCTGAAGCGCAAAGCCTTCAGAACCGTCGCGGCCAGGACGCACCTCGAAGTAGTAGATCTCCTCCAAAGCACGTTCGTTCTCGGTGTGCTCGTCATGCTTGTGCGGCGGATACGACGACCAATTGCCCCCGGGGGTGAGCACCTCGGTGACAAGGAGATGATCCGTTTCCAGCTCGTTTCCCAACGCGTAATTGTTAACCTGACGCGAACACGGGCCCGCCCCACGCAACTGGGTCTCGACCTTCTCCACGGGACAGTAGGTGACCTCGAGCTTGCGCGTGCACTTCGAGGCCGGCAGCGCGAAACGACCCCCCTGAGCAGACGTGATCGTCGCGGTCGTCTCGCGCGGCAGATAGAGGTAGTCGGTGATGGCGCTGAACTGGTCGGGCCGGCCCGCGATCTCGTAGGTCTCGCCCTCGCACGCGACCGTGCACCCGCCCTCAAGGGGAAGCACGAGGAGCTCGTCGGTGCCGGTCTCCACGGTCACGGACTGCCCGGCGGCGAGGTTGGCGACGCGGATGGCACAAAACTCCCAGCCGGCGCGTTCCTGATCGACGTCGGTGTCGAACTGGTCGTGAGCGGTACTACCCGCCTTGATGAGATAGGTGTCGTTGTCGCTCAACGCTCCTCCTCTTTCGTCTTCTCGTCGTAATTGCGGCGTTTTTCCACGATGGGTTCGGGCGCGAGCGTCCGCATCGTGGCAACAATTTCTGGTTCCGTGGGCATCGCCGTCGAACATTCGAGCCGCGAGCACACGATCGCCCCCGCGGTCGAGGCCGCCGACACGACGTGGGGCAGGTCCCACCCCGACAGCAACCCGTGGCACAGCGTCCCGCCGAAAGCGTCACCCGCCCCCAACCCGTTGACGACATCGACGGGGGTGACCGGGACCGTCACGGTTTCCTCGCGCGTGACCGCGAGGGTGCCCGCAGGCCCCTGCTTGACGATTGCCAATTCGGCGCCGCGCTCGAGGAGGGCGTCAGCTGCTCGCTGCGGATCATCTTCTCCCGTGGCGACGCGGCACTCGCCGCGGTTACCGATGACAACGCTCGCGTAGGCAAGAGCGGTTTCGAGCCTGTCTTGAACGAGGTCGGCCGAGGGCCACAGCTGAGAGCGGTAGTCAAGATCGAGGATGGTCGTCGCTCCCGCCGGGCGAGCTCGAAGGGCGGTCACATGTGCCGAGTAGGACGGTTCGTCGGAAAGCCCGGTGCCCGTCATCCAAAAGATCTTCGCGTCGGCGACGGCGTCAACCGGGATGTCGGCGGGAGAAATGTCGAGGTCGGGGGCCTTCGGTTCGCGATAGAAGTAGAGGGGGAACGTGTCGGGGGGAAAGATCTCACAAAAGGTCACGGGCGTGGCGAGCGTCGAGCTCGTCGTCACGTAGGTGTCGTAGACCCCGAGGGCGCGCATCTGGGCGCGCACGAACCGGCCAAAGGGGTCATCACCGACGGCGGTGATGATCGCCGTCGAGTGGCGCAGGTTCGCCGCGGCAACGGCGACGTTCATGGGCGAGCCACCGAGGAACTTGCCGAACGTCGAGACGTCCTCGAGACCGACTCCGCGTTGCAGCGGGTAAATGTCGACGCCGGAGCGACCGATCGCGAGTACGTCGAGCGCGGGGGTGGGAAGCAGATCCGTGTTCACGGGCACCCCCTTCTTTCGCCGCGCCGAGAAAGTGATCTATCGCCCCTTAGTGTGCCACCCCCTCCCCCACACGTCAACACTTTGTCCATACAAAGCCCCTCGTTGCTGCGGTCGCTTGTCGTCACAAACCCGGTCTGTGCCACCCCGCGAGGCGTTAGACTGCCAGCAGGATCTCGATAGGAAGGCACACCCATGGCGTCAGCTGAGCCAGTGGCCCCGGCCATCACGATCGATCGCACCAGCCCCGTGCCCCTCTACCACCAGGTGGCCCAGCCCCTCAAAGAACTCATCGTGTCGGGCACACTCAAGGCCGGCACGCGGCTGGAGGACGAGGTGTCCATGGCCAAACGTCTCGGCGTGTCGCGCCCGACCGCCAGGAGGGCGTTGCAGTCGCTCGTCGACGCCGGCCTCGTCATCCGCCGCCGGGCGGTGGGGACAGTCGTCGCCCCCAAAGCGATTCACCGCAACGTCCGCCTCTCCAGCCTCTACGACGATCTCGAACGCGACGGCCAACACCCCACGACCGAGGTGCTCGACTACGAAGAGGTTGTGGCCACCGGCGAGATCGCCGAAGCCCTGGCCCTACCCGAAGACACCCCCGTCATCAAGATCCGTCGGCTTCGCTTTGCCGGGGGCGAGCCCCTGGCCCTCATGACGAACTACCTCCCCACCGAGGTCGCCCCCTCCCGCGAAGAGGTCGCCAAAGGCGGCCTCTACGCCGCCATGCGCAAGGACGGTCACATCGTACGCACGGCCCGACAGCGGATGGGGGCACGTAAGTTGACGGCCGCGGAGGCGCGCTCGCTCGACGAGCCTCGCGGCGCTGCGGCTCTAACAATGACGCGCATCGGTTACACCCTTGAGGGCGGCGTCATCGAGTATGGCACCCACGTGTACCGGGCGAGTCACTATTCGTTCACGGTGACCCTGTCGGAGGGGTGACGGGATTTTTGTCCCTCTTTTCCGCGCAATCGGGCCACTCTCGGCCACGAATGGTCAGTTTGTTCGGACAAAGTCTTGACTCGGGTATCCCGTACCCCTACCCTGGTAGGCAACGGCTTCGGTAGCTGCCAAAGAAGACGCGTAAAACCCAGCCCGATACCAGGAGGGGACATGACAACCATTACTCCCGGCCCGCTGCGCGACGCAGCCGAACGCACACCCACCGCACTGTGGAACGACTCCTCGGACCTCGAAGAGCTCACCCAGTCCATCGCGATGGGTGCCGTCGGCGCCACGTGCAACCCGACCATCGCCTACACGACGCTGAAAAAGCACCCAGACATTTGGGCCCCGCGGATCAAGCAGATCGCCAAGGACATGCCTGAGGCCTCTGAGGCCGAGATCGGCTGGAAGGCCGTGGCCGACATGTCGGTCGAGGCCGCGAAGCTTCTCGAGCCGGCCTTCGAAGAATCAAAGGGCCGCAACGGTCGCCTGTCGGTCCAGACCGACCCTCGCCACTACCGCAACTGGAAGGCGCTGGCCGACCAGGCCGTCGAGTTCGACAAGCTCGCCAAGAACATCATCGTTAAGATCCCGGCCACCTCAGTTGGCCTCAAGGCGATCGAGGACGCGACCTACCGCGGCGTCACCATCAATGTCACCGTGTCCTTCACTGTGCCACAGGCCGTCGCCACGGCCGAGGCGATCCAGCGTGGCCTCGATCGGCGCGAAGCCGAGGGGCTTGACACGTCGAAGATGTGGCCGGTCGTCACCCTCATGGTGGGCCGCCTCGACGACTGGTTGAAGATCGTGGCCGAGCGCCAGGGCCTCGTCTTCAACCCCGGCATCCTCGAGTGGGCGGGCATCGCCGCCTTCAAGCGTGCGGCCGAGGAGTTCGCCAAGCGCGGATTCAAGTCCCGCATGCTCGCCGCCGCTTTCCGTAACACCATGCACTACACCGAGCTCGTCGGCGGAGACGTCGTTATTTCCCCGCCGTTCAAGTGGCAAAAGCGCGTCAACGACGCCGGCACGCCCATGGTTGAGCGCTTCGACGACCCGGTTCCACAAGAAATCCTCGACCAGCTTCTCGAAATCGACGAGTTCCGCCGCGCCTACGAGCCCGACGGCATGACACCCGAGGAGTTCGACACCTTCGGCGCGACAGTTCGCACGCTGCGCGGCTTCCTCGCCGATGACGCGAACCTCGACGCCCTCGTCCGCGACATTATTCTGCCCCAGCCGTAAGGAGACCACCATGATTCGTTTCGGCATCATCGGCGCGGGCCGTATCGGCAAGGTCCACGCAAAGACGATCACCGAGCACCCCGACGCCGAGGTCATCGCAGTGTCCGATCCCTTCGGCACCGCCGCTGAGGATCTCGCCGGCCCGCTTGCCGCGAAAGCCTACAAGGAGGCCGAGCAGATCTTCGCCGATCCCGACGTCGACGCCGTCGTCATCGGTTCGCCGACGCCTCTGCACGTCGACCACATCATCGCTGCCGCCAAGGCCGGCAAGGCCGCGCTGTGCGAAAAACCGATCGCGATGAGCTCCGACGAGGAAACTCGCTTGCGTGAGGGACTCGAAGGCATCGACGCGAAGGTCATGCTCGGCTTTAATCGCCGCTTCGACCCCTCGTTCAAGCAGATGCACGACCTGGTCGAGGCAGGCGAAATCGGCCCGGTTGAGCAGCTGACGATCATCAGCCGCGATCCCGCGGCACCGCCGAAGGACTACATCGCCGTGTCCGGCGGCATCTTCAAGGACATGACGATCCACGACTTCGACACGGCCCGGTACTTCCTCGGCCCGATCGTCTCCGTTCAGGCCACCGGTCAAAACCTCGACCCCGATCTCGCGGACACCGGCGATTTCGACGCCGCGGTCATCATTTTGAAAAACGCCGCCGGTGCCGTCGCCACGATCGTCAATTCCCGCCACTGCGCCACCGGATACGACCAGCGCCTCGAGGCTTTCGGGCCCAAGGGCATGCTGTTCGCCGACAACGTGCGGGCGACGACAGTGCGCCTGTCGAAGGACCACTACTCCGACTCCGCGGGCCCCTACCTCGACTTCTTCCTCGAACGCTACGCTGACGCCTACGCGATCGAGCTGTCGACCTTCATCGAGGCCCTGCGCGACGGAACGGAGATCTCGCCCTCCATCGACGACGCCTTCGCGGCGCTCAAGGTCGCCGAAGCTGCCGAGAAGTCGGCCCGCGGCGGCGGCGAGACGATCATCCTCTGACCTATCCACTCGACTTTTCATAGGAGAAAAGACATGAAGATTGCCGGTGCCCCTATTTCGTGGGGCGTGTGTGAAGTTCCGGGCTGGGGCTACCAGATGAAGCCGGAGCGCGTGCTGAGTGAGATGCGCGAGATCGGCCTGACGGCGACGGAGTTCGGCCCCCAGGGCTGGCTGCCGGTCGAGCCCGAAGCCCGCGCCCAGGCGGTCGACGGCTACGGCCTCAAGCCGGTGGGTTCGTTCTTCCTGGCGATCATGCACGATCCCGAGGTTGACCCGCTGCCCGCTTGCGAGCGTGAACTCGAGGCCTTCAAGGTCGCCGGCGGCGAGTACCTCATCCTTGCGGCCGATTCGGGACGCGACGGTTACGACGATCGTCCGGTCCTCGACGAGGAGGGTTGGAAGACCCTCTTCACCAACCTCGACCGGATCGTCGAGAAGGCCAAGGAGTACGGGGTGACCGCGTGCGTCCACCCGCACTGGGGCACGATGATCCAAAACGTCGACGAGGTCGAAAAGGTCTTGGACAATTCGAGCGTGGGGCTGTGCCTGGACACGGGTCACCTGGCCGCCGGCGGCGCCGACGTCGTCGAACTGACGAAGAAGTATGCGCAGCGGGTCTCGATCGTCCACGCCAAGGATGTGCACAAGGACCAAACCGACAAGCTCTTGCCGGGCGAACTCACGTGGTCCGAGGGGGTCAAGGCCGGCATGTTCGCTCCCATCGGCGACGGCGATATCGACTTTAAGCAGATCGTTGGCGCGCTCAAGGAAGCGGGCTTCGACGGCTACTACGTCCTCGAGCAAGACATCATGATTGACGGCGAACCAGCCGAGGGCGAAGGCCCCAAGCTCATGGCGAAGAAGTCTCTCGACGCGCTCTCCGCGCTCGCCTAGTTCGGGCTTAACAGGCGGCCCCCGCGATTAGCCGCGGGGGCCGCCTCCTATCGACGTCCCGAGAGAACGTGCACGCGGGCGAGAAAACGCAGCACAGCGGTTCGCTTACACGTAACATAGGACTATGATCCCGCGGCGCCTCAGGCGCCGCTCCCTGTTTCCACGAAGGATTACCGTGACCGCTACACTGACGTTTACACCTCCCGACACCCCCGTCGGGGATTCGCTTTTCTTCTCCGCTCTCACCGGCCTTCTACCGCTCCTGGTCTTCTTTGTTCTCCTCGGGGTGTTCAAGGTGAAGACACACTGGTGCGCAATCATCTCTCTCCTCGTTGCCCTAGCGGTGGCCATCGTCGGCTTCGGGATGCCCACGAGCCTCGCGCTGCTCTCGGCGACGCAGGGCCTCGCCTTCGGTTTTATGCCGATCCTCTACATCATCATCGCGGCCGTGTGGCTCTACAATCTCACCGAGGAATCCGGCCGCTCGGCCGACGTGCGTGCCTCCTTCAACGTTGTCGGTCGCGGCGATCGCCGCATCCAAGGACTCCTCATCGCCTTCAGTTTCTGTGGTCTCCTCGAGGGTCTCGCTGGCTTCGGCGCTCCCGTTGCCATTGTCGCCGCGATGCTCGTGACCATTGGCGTTCCACCGATCAAGGCCGCCCTGGCCACGATCGTCGGCAACGCGATCAACGTGGGCTTCGGTGCTATGGCGATCCCCGTGACGACGGCGGGACGCCTCGGCGGGGCCGAGCCGACGAAGGTCGCATGGATGATGGGGCACATGACCCCCATCATCGCCGTGTGCGTGCCCCTCCTCGTCCTCGCGATCCTCGACGGGATCCGCGGCGTCAAGCAGCTGTGGCCGGCAGCGATCGTCTCCGGTGCGGTCACGGCGTTCGGGCACTTCTGGGTCGCCTCCTACTTCTCCTACGAGCTCACCGCCGTCGTCGCTTCCCTCCTAGGCTTCGCCGCGGTTTCCCTGCTCCTCCTCGTGTGGCATCCGGCCACTCCTCAGGACGCTCGCACAGAATCGTCGACGAAGCTGACGGGGCAGCGCGCCGCTCTCGCCCTCCTTCCCTACTGGCTCGTCGTTATCGTCTTCGGGGTTGCCAAGCTGTGGACCCTTGGCATTGATGTGCCAAAGGCGCTGTCCTCGACCGACCTGTCCTTCCCGTGGCCGGGACTCGACGGGAACCTCCTCAACGCGGCCGGCGAGCCAGTCGGCTCCACGGTCTTCCAGTTCCAGTGGCTCTCCTCGCCGGGTACTCTCCTCGCTATCACGGCGCTCATCGTCTCTGTCGTCTACGGGGCGACGAGCTCGGGGGGCATGTTCCCCTTCAGCTTCGGGCGCGGCATCGCGACGCTTGGCAAGACGATCGTTAACCTACGCATCGCGATCCTCACGATCGCGGTTGTTATGGCGCTCGCCTACGTCATGAACTTCTCCGGTCAAACGGCTGCCATCGGTCGATGGATGGCCGGGGCCGGGATGGCGTTCGTCTTCATCTCGCCCGTCCTGGGCTGGCTGGGCACGGCCGTAACCGGCTCGGCGACGTCGGCCAATGCTCTCTTTGCGACCCTGCAGTCGACGGCGGCCTCGCAAGTCGGTGCCGATCCGGCTCTCCTGCTCGGTGCCAACACGATCGGCGGCGGCCTCGGCAAGATCATTTCCCCGCAAAATCTCGCGATCGCCTCGGGCGCCGTGGGAGAAAAGAATGCCGAGCCACTCATCTTGCGTAAGGCACTGCCATTCTCGCTTGCTCTCCTCGTCGTGCTCGCGCTTATTACGGGCAGCGCCCACATGCTCAGCTAGCGAGCCGCTGGCCGACGGCGCGGGACGGGTTCGCTGTCCCGCGCCGTTTTGTAGTCACAAATCTCGTTGGCGCGCGCCAATCCCCAACCACGCACGCCAGTATTCGGGCGGCAACCACGAAGCTTTTTCGCCCGCACTCTGCGCTTTAGCCCCCATGAGGAAAGTCACACGCGTTGGCGCGCGCCAGGCTCACGTCCCCGTTTTCCCGGCCACGAGCGGGTTCTTAGGCTGGTGGTGTCCGATTCATCCGGAGAGAGGAATTTGCACCATGTTCCCGACAAGCGGTATCCGCCCTGAGGTCTCCCCCTTCGCCCTGCGCGCCGCCATCCTCATTCTCCTCGCGGTCGCGGCCGTGTCGACATTCATTGGCCTGCTCGCCCAGAGCCCCGCTGTCATCGTCGCCGCCGGCTTCGCCACGGTCGTCCTCGCGCTGACGACGTCGATCCGCCAGTTCCAAGCGGCGCTCACGCGCTAGTCTCCCTCATCTTCCGGGGGCGGGCCTTCCGGCCTGCCCCCGTTTTCATTCGCGAGACCTGGCGTGCCTCAGTGAGCCGGACGGCCCCACGGCTTGCGCCGCGATGACTTGCGTTTGACCAGATGCGGCTCGATGACCCTGTGTCTGCCAGCCAGTGAGGGGTCGGCGAGGCGCGTGTGCACAAGATCGGCGATGTGCGCGCCGGTCGCCTCATAATTCTGGTCGATAGAGGTGATCTCGAGACCATGCATGCCGGCAAGATAGGTGTTGTCGTAGCCGATGACGCCCACGTCGCTGCCAGGCCGGATCCCTCTCAGCCCCAACTCGGCGACGATCTCGACGGCGATGATGTCGTTGACCGCGATGAAACAGCAGTTCGTCGAACCTACCCGGTCGAAAACTTCCTCGATCGTTTGTCCGACATGATGGCCGGCGAGAACCGTGAGGGCCTCCGATCGTCGTCCGGCCTCCTCCATCGCGTCGAGGTAACCGATTTGACGCTGCATCGACACCGACCCGTCCACCTGTTTTTCCCGCCCGACATAGACGATGTGGTCGTAGTCGGCCTCGATAGCGTGGCGGCAGGCGAGGAGACCCCCCATGCGGTTAGCAGACGAAACCGTGTCGACCTTTCCGCCCATGGGGTCGCGGGCAACGACCACGACGGGGACTTCCTCTGCGGCCTCGCGCACGCGCGCCGGGTCGAGCAGAGGCGACACGAGGACGAGGGCGGCGACGCCGATCTGTAGGAAGTGGTCGATCGCCTCGGCCTCAACGCTCGGGTCTTCCTGGCCGAAGGCAACGAGCGGTGTGAGCCCCCGCTCAGCCACGGGCCCGCGCAGGTAGTCGACGACGTTACCGAAGAAGGGGTTGGCGATCGAGGCAACGAGGACCCCGATAACGCCAGAGCGGCGTTCGGCGAGCGCCCGTGCGGCCGCGTTGGGCCGGTAGTTGAGCTCGGCCATGGCGGCCTTGACGGCCCGTCGCCGCTCAGCGGACACGCGCGGGTCCCCGCGCACGACTAGCGAGACGAGCTGGCGGGATACCCCGGCCCTGCGGGCGACGTCCTCCTGGGTAGCACTCACCGCCACTGCCCTCCCTTGCGGCCTGCCTGCCCATGCGGCAGCTTCACTCGCGGCGCGGGCGCTCTGCGCAACCCACCCCAGGCCGCGAGGACGGCGCCCGCGTGTGCAAGGGCCGGGACTGCCGTGGCGAGGGCCGGCCAGCCGAGACAGGCCGCGACGGCCACGACGACAATTCCGGCCATGTGCGAGCCATATAGAACATAACGGACAATTCGTAAGCTAAAACGTGGCACCCGGGAGCGAATCGCCGTGATCCCCGCGGGAACGAGGATCGCACTGCCCAACACGATCGACACGATGAGGCCGATGCCCACCGGCAGGGGACCGATCCCCAGCCCGGCCGCGAGGCTCGCCGCCCCCACGACGGCGGCGTTTGCCGCTCCCACGCGCACGACAATCCCCTCGGGATCGGCGTCGATCATTGCTGCCAGAGGCGAATGGGGCATCGAATAGACGACAAGACAGATCGTGGAGAGGGCGAATCCAGCGAGCGTAAGCGATAGGGCGAGCGCGAGGGGCGCCCGCGTATGCAGAAGGAGGACAGGCATGACGAGCGCCCACGCCCCCAAGCCGCCGGTGCCCACGGCAAGTGCGAGAACGCAACCGATCCTCACGGAGCGCCGCGTCGCCTCGTGGCGGTGCACACGCGGGACAATATCGAGGAGGGAAGCGCCGATGAGGATCCGTGTGACCTCAGTTGCCACGCGCGAGCGTGGACAACGCCCCGACTGAACGATCGCGCGTACCCCCGCCGCCACGTCGCCACGGCCGAGCAGGACCCGGGCCGAAGGGGTCTGGGCTGAAGCTGCTGCGCACCCCAGCAGCGACATCGCGGCGATGCCGACCCACAACGGCAGGATCGGCGCGCGCCCCGCGAGCGCAAGCGTCGACCCTATCGAATAGGCGAGAACGACCCCAAGCATGGCACCGACCCACTGGGCGAGCCGCAGGAGGGGACGCTGATCGTGACGCACGGTGTCGAGTCCGCATCGCGTATGCATGGATACGGCAACAATGAGTGCGGCGGCCGCGGGGACCACGGGGGCGCAGGCCAACGCCGTGGGAAGATGGCCGGCCTGGAGGAGCGTCGTGAGAAGCCAGCAGCCCGCGGCGACAATCCACGCCGCCACCGCCCACCTGCGTGGCTCTGCGCTCATGCGGACGCGGGTGTCGATCGCGGCGCCGGCGAGGGCGCCCGCGACGAGGGCAAGCAGCAGGAGCATCGCCGTGGGCGGGCTCGCGCTGAGGGTGAGCAGGCTCGCCGCCGTCGCCGCGATCCCAAGGCTCGCCCCGCACGCGATTCCTCCCACCATGAAGCTGAGGATTCGGGCCCCCGGGGGACGCGCGTCGATGCGACAGGAGGCGAGAGCCTCGGCCACCTCGTCACCCACGTGAGGATGTGGTGCCATATGCTCTCGCCTCCCGTTGTCTTGGCGCGCCATCTGCGCGCCGAGCCCTGTCAGGAATCGTAGCGTTCGCGGACGTAAACCTCGATCTCTTCCATGGACTTGTTCGCGGTTTCAGGCATGATCTTCCACAAGATCACGGCGATGATGAGGTTCATGACACCGAAAATCATGTAGGTGATGCCACCACCGAGCTGGGCCATCATGGTCGGGAACACCGCGGTGATCGCCATGTTGGCGATCCACATGCAAAACACGGCGAATCCATTCATGACTCCGCGCGCAGAGGCGGGGAAGATCTCACCGAGCATTGTCCACACGACGGTTCCGTTCGTCGACTGGACGATGAGCATGAACACGCCCATGAGGCCGAGGATCGTGTAGGGCGCCCATGCCGGCGGGTGCCCATCGGCGGCGATCGCCGGCGCGATGGTGAACTCGAAGACTGCAGCGATCGCGAGGAGGGTGATGCCCACGCCGATAACGTCGAAGATGAGGATGGCGCGACGCGTGAACTTAACGATGAGCCACAGGCCGAGGCAGGAGCCGATGACGGACATGACGCCGTTGGCCACCTGCGCGGCGATGGCGGCGTCGGTTCCCATGCCCGCGAAGGACAAGACCTTGGGGGCGTAGTACATGACCGTGTTGACACCGGTCGTCTGGTTGACGATCGCCAAAAAGATGCCGACGAGCATGAGCTTGCGCAACCACGGGGTCGTCCACACTTCCTTGAAGGTCGTCTTACGCTGGTTTTGAGCCTCCCGCTTGAGCTCGACCATCTCTTCGAGCTCGTCGGACAGCGAACCGTCAGCCTCGGTACGCACGCGCTTGAGGGCTCCGACGGCCTCATAGAACCTGTTGTGAGCAATGAGCCAACGCGAGGACTCGGGCATGAGGTGCATGCCGATCCACAGACCGATGGCCGGCAGGGTGCACAAGACGATCATGAAGCGCCAGGTCGAGCCGTTGCCGTCGGCGAGAATGAGCTGCTGGGTAAATTCACGGAAGGCGGCCTCGGAGTTGTGGAAGTGCTCGGCCTGCAGCGGCGTGATCTGATCCCATGAATACTCGCCGGGCTGGAGCAACCCCATGGGGTCGGACTTAACGGTGAGCTTAGGTCCGCCCGAAGCGGTCGCGATCGCCGTGTTCATGGCGAAGGCCAGCAGCTGACCGGTGACGATCATGAGCTGATCGAGGGCAACAATCGTCCCGCGGATCCGCTTGGGCGCGGTCTCAGCGAGGAAGACTGGGACGGTCGCGGACGCCCCGCCCACGGCCCAGCCGAGGACGAAGCGGAAGGGGTAGAGCACCCAGATGTTGGGTGCGAACGCGTTGCCGAGCGCACCCACGATGAAGAGGATCGCCAGCATGATGAGGTTGTGGCGGCGGCCGTAGCGGTCGGAGAGGCGACCGCCGATGAGCGCACCGAAGGCGGCACCGAGGCTGAGGATCGAACCGACGAGACCCTCCTCTACGGCGTTGAGGTGGAGGCCGCCGGCTTCTCCCGGCATGTACATGTAGGGCAGCGCGCCGGAGATCACGCCCGTGTCGTAGCCGAAAAGCAGCGACCCTAGGGTCGCGACGGCCGCGATGGCGATGATTCCGCGGTGTTTACCGGATGGCGGGGTTTCGGCGGCAATGCGCTCAATGTCTCCGCGACGAAGGGTCGTCACGTCGACCTTTGGGTTGTGTGCCATGTGGTGTGCTCCATTTCTGGTAGTGGTGGCCTCGTTCGTTGAGGCCACGTTCCCTCGTGGGGTGGGCGAGGCGACGTCGTCTCGCCCTCAGCGCCGGGCGAGGTCGGCCCGCCCGGCGTCGTGTCGTTTTAGACGTTGTAGGTGACGCGTCCGCTCACGGGGGCGACATCGTGCCAGGAACCGTCGGCGGCGGAGGCGATGACGGCATCGTCGACCTCGGCCGTGTTCCATCCGTCAGCTGCGGAGGGGCCGTACTGAGCGCCGTCGAGGACACCCTTGATGAAGAGGGAGGCTTCGATGACCTTCATGTCGTCGAATCCCATCGACGTGCCCGCGCCAGGCTGGAAGCGCATAAAGTCGGGGAAGTCGGGGCCTGCCATTGCGCGCACGTAGCCTTGGAGGGCGCCGTTGTCACGCCCGATGCATACGTCGATATGGTTGAGGTCTTCGAAGTTCCACCGAATAGATCCCTCGGTGCCGTACACCTCGATGATGTACTCGGCGCGCGGACCGACCGAGACGCGGCACGACTCGAGGGTGGCGACGGCACCGGACTCGAGCTTAGCGAGGATCGACACGTAGTCGTCGTTGCCGACCGGACCACGTTCGTCGGAGACCTCCCACCCTGTGTGGCCGACGCCGGCTTTGAGGGGAATGGGACGTTCCTTAATGAACGTGTCGGTGAGGGCCGTAACCGAGGTGATGCGATCGCGAAGGACGTATTGAAGCAGGTCCTCTCCGTGTCCCATGAGGTCGAGGATGACGCCGGCGCCGGCGCGTTCGTTCTCGTAGCGCCATGTGAGGGGGCCGTTGGGGTCGGAGGCGTAGTCGGCAATGAGCCACACGCGCGCATTCGTGATGCGTCCGAGTTTGCCGTCGGCAATGAGCTGGCGCGCGTACTGGATGGCCGGGGTGTGGCGGTAGTTGAAGCCGACGGAGGTCGTCAGCCCCTTGGCGTCGGCACCTTCGGCGATGTCGCGTGATTGGGCAGCGGAGACGCCCATGGGCTTTTCGATCCAAAACGGCTTGCCCGCTTCGATTGCGGCCATGGCGATCGGGTGGTGAAGGAAGTTCGGCGAACAAATGGAGACGACGTCGACGTCGGGGTCGTTGATGACGTCGTGATAGTCGGCGCAAGCGCGCTCAAAGCCGAGGACCTCCGTCGCCTGCCGTTGGTTATCTTCGATGGGGTCGCAGCAGGAAACAAGGCGGATGTCCGCGTCGATCTCGGGGAAACGCTCCTTGAGGGCGCGGTAGGCGCGAGTGTGTAGCCGGCCCATCCATCCGAGTGAGATGACGCCAACGCCAATCGTACGTGTCATAGTGTTCGGCTCCTTCGCTTCGCGGGGCATCGCTGCCGGACATAGTCGCTAACCTAACAGGCAGCGCCCCCACTTTCAAGACTTTGTCCGAACATTCTGATGAAGTGGCGGTGGGCGCGCGTTAGCGGCAGGTCAAGCAGGCTGAACCTTCACTTCCTGTAGCGAGCCTCACGCTTACACGTCGGCCAGTCGCGGTCAACGGTGGGGCCCGCCGCACAGGCGGGCCCCAGCTGGCTCGTGGACTCGCTCACTTGCTCATATCGATGATGCCCCGGCCGACGATCCTGCCCGCCCGCAGTTCGGCGTAGCCCTCATTGACGTCCTCGAGCCCGAAGCGACGCGTGACGACGTCGGCGTAGCGGATCGTGCCCTCGGCGGCTAGTCGAACGACCTCGGGCAGATCCTCGCGCGTGTGCGCGCCGTAGGAGCCGAGGATCGACTGCGACCTGCGGACGAGACGGTTGATCTCGACGGGCGCGGTCTGCACGCCGGCACCCAAACCGATGGGCACCATGCGTCCCCCGTCGGCGAGGACGTCGAGCGCGCTCGTCCACGTGGCCGGCTGGCCGAGGGCCTCGAACGCCACGTCGACTCCCGTGCCACCGGTGATGGCGACGACCGCGTCGCGGAGGCTGTCCACGCGCGTGGAATTGATCGTGTGCGTGGCTCCAAGATCCCGCGCGGCCGCCAGCTTGGCATCGTCGACGTCGATAGCGATGACGCACGCCGCGCCGAAAGAACGCGCGAGCGAAATGATGGAGGAACCGACGCCTCCCGTCGCAACGACGGCGCAGGTCTCCCCGTGACGCAGGTCGGCCCCCCGACGCACCGCCCCATACGCCGTCAGCGCGGCGCACCCGAGGATCGATCCGGCCTTGGGATCGATCGCGGCAGGAGTGGGGGCGAGGGCCGTCACGGGCACGACGCAGTATTCGGCGAGTCCGCCCATCGAGTACATGGCGATGGGTTCTCCTTCGGCGCTCGCCAAACGGGTCGTGCCGTCGTAGAGGAGACCCTTGAGGCGGTTGAGCGAGAAGAAGGGATCGCACAGGTCGTCGCGCCCTCGCGCACACGCCGCACACTGGCCGCACGGCATAAGGAAGCCGCCGGCAACCGTGTCGCCGACGCGCAGCCCGCAGTGATCCGTGTGTGGACCAAGCTCGACGACCTCACCCGCGATCTCGTGACCGACGACGGCCGGGAGCGGAAAGGCGATGGCACCTCCGATGACGTGAAGGTCCGAATGGCACATGCCGCACGCAGAAACCTTGACGAGTGCTTCGCCCGCTCGGGGTTTCGGGATCGGAATTTCCTCGACGGCCAGGCCCGTCGTCGTGTCGCGCAAAACCGCTGCTCGCATGAGATCGCTCATCGTGTCTCCTTGATGTGTGCCGTCGTGGGATGGGCTGACAGGAGCGACACTAGCGACCAGAAACACTCTTTGTCAGGACAAATAACGAAGATTGGATGGGAATGCCCGTTCGCGACCAGCACTTAAGGCCCAGATTCGGCCCCAAGGTCCCACATAAGCACCCTAGCGGCGACGCCTCCACGCGACATAGGCGCCCACACCCACACCCGCCGCGATGACGAGGAGAGGCCAGAGCATCCAGTTGTGCCACAGCGGCGTCACCGTGTTCACGTCCGCGCGATCGTCCTGCTCCAACGGCGCCCTCACCCCGTGAACAAACAAGCGATGCGTGTTCACTCCGTAGGGGGTGCACGTCACCAGGGTCACGCGATCCTCGCCCGCACGAACCCGCAGATTGTCGACCTCCGTCGGCTCAACAACCTCCGTCGAGGCGACAACGTACTTCATGCGTCGACCCGCAACGTTGAGATAAAACGCATCACCAGCAGCCAATCGAGGCAGATCGTCAAACATCGTCGCGGTACCTAGTCCCGAATGCGCCGTGAGAACGGCGTGAGTTGATGCGCCGCCGACGGGTAGTGAGGAGCCAAAGAGATGACCCACGCCCTTTGCTAGGACCGCATCCGAGGTTCCGCGATAGATGGGGAGATTGACGTGAATCTTTGGAATAACAACACTCCCCCACGCGGCGTTTTCTCCCTCGCCAAAATCGAGCTGCGAGGCATACTCCTTCCACTCCTTGGTATCGGGCACGTAATGCTCCACCCAGGGATCGAGAATGGGCCCGCGCGCCGGTTCTTCGTTATATGCCTGGGCACGGCTGATCGCGTCGTCGCGATCGGCTCGAGAGACCCGTGAAACGTGGGCGAGTTGCCTATTCGCAGCGTCGTTGTACGCGTGGTTATTCCACATCGTCGCCGCGACAGGATAGGCGAGCACCGCGATGCCAGCCAAGAGACACAACAGCCCCCCGTTGCGGCGGATCCATGCCCACACCCGGCGTCTGTACCCGGCGCGACCCTCGGTTGCATTCACTTTCTGCGGCCTCTCTTCTCGGCTCGATGAGCGCGACGGCGGGGAGACCACAGTCTCCCCGCCGTCGTCACGCCTCTGTTGCTAAGCGCGCGTCTTCTTCCGTGCCAGCACGACGGCGCCGCCCACGACGAGCAGCGTACCGCACACGCACAGCAAGATTGCCGCGCTCGAACCGGTCAACGGCAGCTTGAACCCGGCGTTGTGCTTGACGTTTTCCACGTCGACGCCGACCGCCCCGGCATTGACGGTGTCGCCATCGACGACGACGACAACGGGCTTGGACAGGATCTCGTAACCCTCGGGAGCCTTTGTCTCGACGAGGCAGTATTCGACATAGCCATCCTCGCCCTTAGCAACCTCCTTGCCGTTGGCGAAGGTGGACCACCGCACACCGTCGATGACGGCTTGACCGTCTTCGTTCGTCGTGAACTTCTGCTCTCCCCCAACGGTCAGGGGCGTCGCCTCGTTCTCGCGACCGACGTAATCCGCGCAAGTGTAGATCTGGAACTCGGCCCCGGCGAGCTTAGCGCCAGCCGCGTTGTGCTTATCGATGACGATCTTGGCGTACTTCGAGTACACCGGATCGGAGGGAACCGGCGGCGTCTTGTCGCCAGGATTGTCGGGGTCTTCGGAGTACTCATCCGACGGCACGACGTAGGCCGTGTTCGTGATGGTCCCGTCGGTTTCTTGGACCGCCTTCACAGTTGCAACGAAAGTCGTGACAACCTGCGCGTTAGGCGTGGCCGTGAGCTTCTTGAGCCCCTCGGCGGTGAAAGCCACCTTCACGAGAGCGTCGGTGTTGGTCACCGTGTAATCGGTGTTCTCAGCGAGCGCGACGCCTCCGATCTTGACCGAATCGACGGCCTTAAACTCCAGGTGCGCCGGATCGAACTTGTCCATGACGACGTACTTCGTGAGTTCGCGATCCTGGGGGACGTTCGTCGTCACCGTGTAGGTGGCGTCTTGGCCGACAGCGTAGGTGTTGGCATCGGCAACCGTCTTCACCGGCTTAACCGGCGTGTTCTTCGGATACACGTGGACGTTGTAGTTCCACTTGTCCCGTTCGGTCGGGTGCGTCATCGGCAGCGTGACGAGGAAGGGACGAGAGGGAACGACATCCGTAGCGGCCCCGTCAACCTTGGCCCCGGCGGTGTCGGTCTCCTCGACGAGGTAGAGACCGACCTCAACCCTGTCGGCTTCGGCGAAGACTACCGTCCCATCGGCTCCGGTCGCCTTCGCGGCCACCTTGGCCTGGTCTTTCCCGCCGTCCTTGAACAGCGCGTCGATATCGTTGTTCTGCTTGAATTCCTCCGACAAGCGAGCGGCCGCCTGCCAGCCGGCGTTGGTGGTCAGATCCACACCAGGCACTTTGTAGAGCGTGAACTCGACGCCCTCGACGGGCTTCGCGCCCTCAGGAACCTGCGTTTCGAGGCCGTTGCCCTCCTCCCCTGCCGGGGTCGTGTGCTTATGAATGGTGAGGGTGACGGGCTGAGTGATCGTGCTTGCCGGGTCCGCGGGGGCATCGGCAGCGTTGGCCGTCGCCGCGATGCCGCTCACGGCGATCGCTGCAGTGAGGAAGGTGGCGAGGAAACCACCGACTCGCTTCTTCATAGTGTGCTCCTTTGAGGCAAATGTTTCACTTTAAGTTTTAGAGGACAATCGCGATTCTTCTTAGCCGACCGCCTTTCGCCTCTGGGCATATCCCGCGAGCGCCAGCAGCAGGACTCCGGCGACGAGATAGGGCCAGTGTCCAGGACCGCCGGTTGCGGGAAGGCGCCCGGCAGGCACATCGCTCACGGTCATGACGAGCCCGTCAACGGCGACGTTCGGAGCCGCATCGGGCTTATCGAGGACGATCTCGCCATCGATAACGTGGAAGCTCACGGGAACGGGCATGAGTTCGAAGCCCTCAGGTGCACGCGTTTCTCGAAGCCAGTAGGACGTGAGCTCCTTCCCGCGCGCGCTGAAAGTCCCGACTTCGTCACGCGGCGTTACGGCATCGGCGATGACCTCACCGGTGGAGGGGTCGACCAGGTCGAAGCTTGCGCCGTCGACCAGCTGCCCATCGGGGCCGATTTTGCGCACGGTTATTTCCATGGGGGCCTTCGACCACACGGCATAGAGGTGGGAGTGGCCGTTCGGAACGATGACGTTCGTTCCCGGTCCACACCCGATCGGGTCACCGTCTGGAGTATGCGACCAGCCGAGGAACCGGTACCCAGGTCGGGTGAAAGTACCCTCCGGGTGCACCGTGACCTTGGCGTTACTCGGGTGCGTCTGCTCCACCGGGTCGCCTTCGCCGCCGTTGGGGAAGTAAGTCAGCTTCGCCTCGGGCGGTGTGGGGCCGTAGACGGCGTCGAGGTGATAATGCCCTTGAGCGTCGATGAGGTCCTGCGTGAGCACGAAGGGTTCTCCCGGCCGGAAGACGGCATTGTCCTTGTACCCACGCGGTCGCCAACCGACAAAGACCATGCCCTCCGGGGGCTCCACGTCGGGAGCAGGTTGAGCAATGACACGCGCACCCACGATGTAGGTCGCGGGGTCGGTCGGCGCGGTACCGGACCCGTCGGCGACGCCGTATTTGGCGGAAACCCTGTCGCTGGGCCAATCCGGGTAGAGGTCGTAATCGCGTCGAATCGGGGTGGCCGGGTTGAAGGGCAGATGTTCACCGTTGGGACCCAGGTAGTACCAGCCGGCGAAGTCCCTCTCGCGGTCCATCCCCGCCGGCACGCTCGGCTCGATCTCGGTCGAGTCGACGAGCTCGAGCGAGACCTTCTTGACTTCACGCTCGACCGCTCCCGTCGTGTCGCCTCCCGTCCATTGGTGCGTGCGCACGGTGTAGGTCGGCGGCTCCCACTTGGCGTAGAGGATGTAGTCGTGGTCGGGGACCAGCTCGGCGCCGAAGTCCTCGACGGGATCCCCGCTGAACTCGGGATTGTTGTACCAGCCGGCGAAGACCGCGTCGTCTCGTTCGCGACGGGTTTCGCCCACGACGAAGTCCGGGATGTCGACCTGGTCCAGGGGCTGTTCGAACTTGAGCCGATGCGTCTGGGTAGGCGCGGGCCCGCCGTTCGTCTCGATCGTCACGTTGTAGCTGTTGCGGGTGTAGCGCACGGTCTTGTGCCACGACCCGTCCGTCGTCAGCTCCTGCCTGGATATCGTTTCGGTGCTGATCGTCTCCACGACGGTGAAGCCGCGGATCGAGGGCCAGTCCTCGTTGCGGAGGCTCGTATAGGAGCTCATGTCGCCCCCGGGCGGCTGCAAATCCTTCTTGAGGACACGCACGTCGCCCCCGATGACTCCCTCGGGGTCGTAGACGTCTGATGTGAATTTCGTCCCGATTCCCCTCGTCGGGCCGGGGTGATCCGGATCGACCTCCACGTAGTGGACGAAATAGCCACCGGGGATCCACTTATTCTGCCACTTCCTCATATCCGGGTCCGAGTAGATGCGGGCGTAGACGCTGTCGACGGGGGAGGCCGGAGACAAGAAGGTCAGTCGACCATTATTGGCGCTGAGGTTGTAGAGGTAGCGGGTGTCGCCCCACAGCTCCCCTCCCGTGATCGTGTAGTCCTTCTCGCCTGCCGACAGGTGGTAGACGTGCTCGCGGAAGGCCTTGTCGAAGCGTTCCTCGTAGGGCACCATATCGGCGCCCGCGACGACGTCGTCGAACTCCATGACGAAGGGCGGAAGGTTATTGATCTGATCGGCCACCTCGTTTGCCGCGTCAGAAAATTCCTCATATTTTTCGTCGGACCAGTAGTCGTCCGGGTTTCCGCTCTCAGTGTCCCAGGCTAGATTGGCCACAATATTGTCGTATCCGAGCTGTTCGAACTTGGGCAGAATGATGGCGTCCCAGCCGCACAGCTCCCCCGTGTCCTCGTCGGGAGCCATCTGGAGACTCACCCTATGGCGAATGTCACCTTGGGCGCCGCCCCTGTAGCAGACCTTCCCCCATCGGACCCGCGGGATAACGGGGGTCGCGAAGGTAACCTTCACGCGGGGGCGCTTGTAGTAGAGGTTCTTGACCGTCGTTCCCTCGCCGTCGATGAGGGGACGTTCCTGCTGCGAATGCTCCTCGTCGTAGATGTAATCGAAGGTCCTCGATTCGTCGCCCGTGTCGAAACCTCGCCGGAGAAGATCATTGGCCAGGGGGAGCGGGTTGTCCTTGTAGTAGGGCAGAGTCGCCTCGGTGATGCGCTTCGGCGTGCCGATAGCCTCCGCCTCCGTCGTTCCCGCCAACTCCTCGGTGTCGGCGATGACGTAGGTGCCGTCGAGGGTCTCTTTCCAGTGGACGACGCGGTATTTCGTGTCCTTCCGCGGAGTCCACACGGCGTGGAGGACAAAACTGTGATCGGGGGTCTGATCGGGCGTGAATTCCGGCCCGTCGGGGCTGGTCGACCAGTAGGCGAAGTCGTATCCCGGTTTCGTCGGGGCCGCCACGCGATTGGCGCTAAACTGCTCGCCGGCCTTGAGGTGATCCGCTTCGACAGCGGTGCCACCGTGGGTATCGAAGCGCACCTCGCGTCCGTCGGCAAAGACGGCGTACAGGTCGATATTCCGCGTGACGGGCTCCCTCTTTACGTCGTAGGGCTCACCGTTTTTGAGCGACCAGTGGGAGAAATACTGCGTCGTCGACGTGGGTCGTGCCCGCGGTCCCTCGCCGGCGGGGTCTCCGTCATCGACTCGACGAGAATCGAGGACGACGGGGTGGTCCGCCTGCGCCGTGTTGTGGAAACGGACAACGTGGCTGCCATCTGGCACGGCGACGAGCGTGACGATGCGGTCGCCGTCGACGTCGCGGCCTTTCGATGCGTCGGGCGCGTTCCAATCAAGCACCGCGTCCGTCGCCTCGCCCGCCTCGTTTGCATAGGCCCAAGCGGTGAGCTCGTCTTGAGGGCGGACGGGGACGCCGGGATCGACCAGGGCATGATCCTGCCCCGGCAAGAACGCCTGCTCGCTCACCGTCTCATCGCCGTCGACAAAGCGATAGACAGTGCGCGCCACAACCGGGCACACGACTTGCGCCGTCGCACTGTTCTCGTCCGAGCCCCCCGCACCAAGCTCTTCGGCGATGGCGTTCGTGAGTCCACCAAACGCGACGCCGCACAGGGCGAGGGCGGCTATTGCCCGCACCGATCGCCTACGCTTCATAACACTGCTCCCACGAATAAGTCACTGACAATCCCCGTCATGCTAACAATCCTCCAATGTTGGTGCCCGTCGATTTTCGGCGCGAACACGGGACAAAAGATGCTTCCCTACCGCCCGGAAACCCCCATTTTCACGCTTAGTGGGCGCCGGCGTGACACGCGTCAGCTCTGCAGCCACTAAACCGACCACCCCTTAAGTGGGGCATGTCACGGGCGCGCTTCTCGATCCCCGACAACATGGCACGATGGAGCCATGCGTGATGCCGACCGTCTCATTTCCCTCCTCCACCGCCTCGATGCCAAGCCCTACGGCGCCTATAAGCAGATAGGCGACGACACGTGGGACTACGGCGACTTCACCATCAACGTGACGAAGGTCCAATCCGACCCCTATGCGCCCGCCTCACATCTGCGCATACGCATGGGGGCGGACGTCGCCGGCATCCCCAACTCCCTCCTTAAGGAACCGCAGGGCCGAGTCGCCATCGCCGATTTCATTGCCCGCACCTTCGCCCGTGCGACGCGTCGCGGCCCGGTCTCGATCGCGCCATGCGGTCAAGAGATCCTCAACCGCTCATCCGTGAAGGTAACCGAGTGCGGCGACGTGGAACTGCGCGCCTGCGTCCACCTGCCAGCGCGAGGACGCCGCATCAAAGGACACGAAGCCGCCCGCATCTTCGACGAGATCCTCCCCGACGCCATCTACGACGCGTGCGACTTCCTCGAGGGGCCTGAGTCCTTGAGTGCAAACCTCACCGCACACGTGTATGCGCATACCGACTATCTCGCGCTCACCAGCTATCTCGCCGAACACGACCTCGTAGCCTTTCTTGCCGACGGGTCTATCCTCGCGCGCGTCTCGGGCATCAGCGATCTTCCCCTCGAGCGCGCCATTGCCCTCACAAGTCCCGACACGCTCGCCCACACGGTGCGTTTGCCTCACGCTGGTCTCGTGCGCGGCCTCGCCATTCCCAAGGGGATCACGACGATCGTGGGTGGCGGCTACCACGGCAAATCGACGCTTCTTAACGCTATTGAACGCGGCGTCTACCCCCACATCCCCGGCGACGGTCGCGAACTCGTCGCCACCGTGCCACACGCGATGAAAGTCAAGGCCGAGGACGGGCGTGCCTGCCGCGGCGTCGACATTTCGTTATTCATCTCCGACCTGCCCCGCGGATCCGACACCACTCACTTTTTTACGGACAATGCGTCGGGGTCGACCTCCCAGGCCGCCGCAATCTCCGAGGCACTCGAGGCGGGCAGCCAGCTTCTCCTCATCGACGAGGACACCTCAGCGACCAACCTCATGATCCGAGACGAACGCATGCGCGTCCTCGTCGACACCGAGCCCATCACTCCTCTCGTCGACCGCATCGAAGGGCTACGCAGCGGCGGCGTGTCGACGATCCTCGTCATGGGTGGCTCAGGGGACTACCTCGACGCAGCCGATACCGTCATCGGGCTCGATCACTACGCCGTTGCGGACCTCACCGAACGGGCACGCGAACTATGCGCGCGCCACCCTCGCCCCACTCGGCCCGACACCGAGCCGCCGCACCCGCCCCTGCGCTCACGCGTCCTCCATGCCTCACCAACCGGCACCGAAGGAAAACGCCCAAAGACGTCGGCAAAGGGCACCCACACGCTCACCCTCGACCGAACGTCCATCGATATATCGGCACTCGAACAAGTCGTCGACCCCGCGCAGGCCGAAGCTCTCGCGTGGATCGTGCGAGCAGTCGTGTCAACAAAGAGACACGTGACCATGCGCGATTTCGCCACCGAGGTGACCCGGCGCATCGAACGGGAGGGCCTGGATTGGCTGTGCGCATCGCACTATCCCCCTCACGTGGCGCAACCCCGCCCCGTCGATATCGTCGCTGCGCTATCGCGCTACCGGGCTCTGCGCGTACAAGACACCCCGAGGACGTAAGCCCACGCCTAAGGCGGCAGCAACCGCCTAGACTGGTCTCACACCCACAGCGCAAGGAGATTGCCATGTCAACGAAGCCCATTCTCAGTCTCGGGGAAGCCCTCATCGACGCCGTCACACGCGGACATGAAACCCGCGAGATCGTCGGGGGTTCGCTCCTCAACGTCGCCGCCGGAATCGCAGCGCTCAACCACGACTCAGCCCTCGCCTCCTGGTGGGGCGACGACGAGCGCGGGCATCGTCTCGACGCCTTTGCCGCTCAACGCGGCATCAGCATCATTCCCGGCACGAATGGAGCCACGCACACGACGATCGCCCACGCCGACGTCGACGACGCAGGGCACGCCACCTACACGTTCGATCTCGAATGGGACGTTCCCGAACTGGGCGATCTCGAACGCTTCGGGCACCTCCACATCGGCTCATACGCGGCAACGCTCAATCCCGGCGGCGACAAGGTTGCCGACGCCGTCGAGGCGTTCCGCCGCACGGGAACGGTCTCTTACGATCCCAACATTCGCCCGGCGGTCATGGGCACGCCCGAGGACGTCCGCGACCGTATCGAGCACCTCGTCGAGCGGGTTGACGTCATCAAGGCTTCCGACGAAGACCTCGCCTGGCTCTACCCGGGCCGCAGCGTCGAAGAGACGATGAAAGCCTGGGCTGAAGCCGGATGCCGCCTCGTCGTTGTCACCTGTGGAGCCAAGGGAGCCCTCGCCGCGGGGCCCGACGGAGACGTCCACGCCATCGCCCCCCTCGACGTCCCCGTGGGAGACACCGTCGGTGCCGGGGATTCGTTCATGGCAGGCCTCCTGGCCGGACTCGCCGACGCCGGGCTCATCGGATCGACGCAGGCGCGCGAGGCCCTCGGATCGGCGACGTGGGATCAGATCGCCCCCGCTCTCGCAAAGGCAACCGTCACTTCCAACATCACCGTGTCGCACGTTGGCGCCTACGCGCCGACGACCGCCGAGGTCGACGAGATCCTGCGCGCGCATCCTGAGCTGGTCTGATCCCTCATCGCGGGCCCTCCCCCGGCCCGCGATGTCGCGCGCGCTAAAGTGGCTACGACCTGACCACTTACTAGGAGCCCGCCATGAGTGACCGCCTCGACGACATCGTCAACTCGCACGATTCTGACGCCGGCCTTCAACGCAACCTGTCCAACCGCCACATTCAGCTCATCGCCATCGGCGGGGCAATCGGCACCGGGTTGTTCATGGGATCGGGACGCACGATCTCCCTGGCCGGCCCGTCCGTCCTCGTCGTCTACCTCATCATCGGCTTCGTTCTCTTCTTCGTCATGAGGGCCATGGGCGAGCTCCTCTTGTCCAACCACTCCTACGCCACCTTCTCAGAGTTCGTCGAAGACATTCTCGGACCCGACATGGGCTTCTTCGTGGGATGGACCTACTGGCTGTGCTGGATCGTCACGGGCACTGCGGAGGTCATCACCATCGTCGGCTACATCCACTTTTGGTGGCCAACGCTTCCGTCGTGGATACCGGCCGTCGCAACCATCGCGCTCCTCTACACCCTCAATGCCCTGACGGTAAAGGCCTTCGGCGAGGTCGAGTTCTGGTTCTCCATGATCAAGATCGCCGCGATTATCGCGCTCATAGTTATCGGCATCGGAATGGTCATCGCCGGATTCGAAAGCCCCGACGGCACGAAGGCCGCCCTGTCTCACCTGTGGGACCACGGTGGCTTTTTCCCCAACGGCTTCAACGGCTTCGTCGCCGGTTTCCAGATCGCCATCTTTGCTTTCGTTGGCATCGAACTCGTGGGGACGACCGCCGCCGAGACGAGAGATCCCGACACGTCGCTGCCCAAGGCCATCAACTCGATCCCCATCCGCATCCTCTTGTTCTACGTGGGTTCCCTCCTCGCCATCATGACCGTGACCCCCTGGGACCGCATCGATCCGGAAATGTCACCATTCGTCACGATGTTTTCGCTTGTCGGTCTCGTCGGCGCCGCTTCTGTCGTCAACGCGATCGTGTTGACCTCGGCGGCCTCCTCGTGCAACTCCGGCGTCTATTCGACATCGCGAATGATGTTTTCGCTGTCCCGCTCCGGCTCTGCGCCCCGCATCTTTGACCACCTCTCGCACCGCCTCATCCCCCGCAACGCGCTGCTGCTGACCTGTCTCATGCTGTCGTCGTCTATCGTCCTTATGGCCTTTGGCGGATCGGTGATGCAGGCGTTCACCCTGGTCACCACGGTGGCATCGATCCTGTTCATGTTCGTGTGGCTGTCGATCGTGGTCGCCTATCTGCGCTACCGCAAGACCCGTCCCCACCTCCATTCCGCCTCGAAGTTCAAGATGCCCGGTGGACGGGTAGCCGCCGTGTTCGTCATCGTGTTCATCGCCCTCATGATCCTCGCCCTGTGTGGCGAAACCGAAACGCGTATCGGCCTCATTGCGACCGTCGTGTTCTTTATCGGCTTGGGCGCCGTCTTACTCCTCCAGCGCCGCAGCACGACCCACACCGCCAAGCTCGACGCCTACCGCGAGCGCCTCAGCGCCGAACGAGAGGCCGCGGCCGCCTGGCGGGCCGACAGGCGCTGACAAGGGGCCGGCCCATCCGTGCGGGGCCACGGCACCCTTTCTACCGGCAGCGACGTGGGATAATGGAGAAGTGACCCACTCGGACGACTACGCGGCCGCCCTCGTTGGTCCCCTCGACAAGGTCCTACCGAACTCGCGGATACGCCCGTGGCGGGGGCCGCTAGTGTGCGTGCCGGCTCGACCCGCTCACCTACAGGTCGCCTGGCGGGGGCCCTCAGCGACGACAGAATGGGAGCCGCTCGATATTCGCCTGCGGGCGGAACGGATGGATGCCACGGCCTATGCTGTTGGTCTCGTCCCCGTCACCGTGCCGACACTCGTTGACGATGACGATGGGTATCTCGAGGCGACGCCGGGACTCTACCCAGACCCCCTCATCCCCCTCGAAGGCACCCAGACGCCACACGGCCTGACTGTGCGCGCCCACCACACGCACTCCGGGTGGCACAGCGTGTGGATCGACCTCACCGCGCACGGACCTGTCGCGCTCACCTGCTCGGTAGCGGGCCGGACTGTATTAGACGTAACGATTCCCACCATTGAACTCACCGAGCCACTCGCGCGGGGAACGATCGAGCACACCCGCTGGTTCCATGCCGATTCCCTCGCCCACACAGCACACACCGACGTGTGGAGCCACCGTCACTGGTCGGCGGTGCGGTCGCACCTTCGCTCGGCAGCGTCGATGGGTGTTACCGCGGTCATGGCTCCCGTGTGGACGCCGCCTCTGGACACGGCCGAAGGAACCTACCGCCTTCCCACTCAACTCCTCGATGTCACGCTCACCGCCGACGGTTTTAAGTTCGGCTTTGAGCGTCTCTCCCGATGGATAGACGAGGCGAGCACCGCCGGGATATCTCGCATCGAACTGCCGCCTCTGTACTCTCAGTGGGGGGCGGCCTACGCGCCAGCCATCTGGGCGACAGCACCGACGCGGCGGCGGCTCTTCGGCTGGGACACCCCCTCCACCTCGCCCGCCTACCGCGCCTTCCTCGACGCCCTCATACCGCGCCTCAAGGCCTTTCTTGACGCCAGCATAGGCCTGGGCAATTGCCTGTTCCACGTTTCCGATGAACCCGGCCCCCACCACGCAGATACCTATCGGGCAGCGTTCGCGCAAGTGGCGCCTCACCTGCGTGGGTGTCGCATCATCGATGCCGTTGGCGATCCCGATGCCATTCCGACAGCGACAACACCCGTTGTTGCCACATCCGAGGTCCATCGTTTCAGGCGATGCGGGACCCATCCGGATTGGGTCTACTATTGCGGCTGCCAGGGAAAACGGCTCGCCAACCAGTTCATCGCCCAGCGCGGTATCCGCCACCGCATGCTCGGCCTCCAGCTCTATGCGCAACGTGCGAGCGGTTTTCTCCACTGGGCCTTCAACTTTTACAACACCCAGTTCTCCCTCTCTCCCCTCGACCCGTGGCAGGATACGTGCGCGGGCGGAGGATTTGTCGGCGGAGACAGCTTCGTCGTCTATCCCCACGGCGACAACGTCGTCGAAACGCTGCGCCACCGCATGATCGCGGCGGCCTTCTGCGATCACGATCTCTTCACCTATGCCGAAACCATCATCGGCAGGAATAGCGTGCTCGACATCCTCGCCCCACACGGCCCACTCGACTACGACACCGGCTGGTGTGACGAGGCCACGTATCTCGAGCGAATCGCCAATCTCGCACAGGTGTGCATAGGGCACCATCGCCTCAAGAAACATCTTCCCACCAGGCCCTAAACGTCCCCGTATCGTCAACCTCGGACTACCCTTGACTGCGTCATATCGGGTCTGCGCAAAGGAGAGCCATGTCCCATCAACCCTTACACGACCGCGCTGACGCGGACTATCAGAAGGCACTCAAGCCTCGACACATGCAGATGATCGCCATAGGCGGTTCCATCGGCACCGGGTTGTTCCTCGGCGCCGGTGGACGTATGGCCGGTGGCGGGCCTGCCCTCGCGCTCGTCTACGCCGCGTGCGGTTTCTTCGCTTTCCTCATGATCCGAGCCCTCGGCGAACTCACCATTTATCGCCCTTCCTCGGGCGCGTTCGTTTCCTACGCGCGCGAGTTCCAGGGAGAGGCGGGTGCCTACGCGACGGGCTGGCTGTTCTTCCTCGACTGGGCGACTACCGTCATGGCCGACATCACCGCAGTCGCCCTCTATATGCGTTTCTGGTCGGTGTTCACGTCGGTCCCCCAGTGGATACTCGCCTTCATCGCCCTCGCGATCGTCTTCACCCTCAACATGCTCTCCGTCAAGGTCTTCGGGGAGCTCGAATTCTGGTTCGCCCTCATCAAGGTCGGCGCGATCGTCATCTTCATGATCATCGCGATCGCATTCATCCTCACTCAGACCCCGGTTGACGGCAATGTACCCGGCCTCAACACGCTCATCGGCCCGGGCATCATCGAAGGCATCTTCCCCAAGGGATTCGCCCCCATGATCACCCTCGCCCTCGGCGTCGTCTTCGCCTTCGGTGGCACCGAGATGGTCGGCGTCGCCGCTGGCGAAGCCAAGGACGTGGAGAAGGTCATGCCGCGGGCGGTCAACTCGGTCATGTGGCGCATCGCGCTGTTCTACATCGGCTCGGTCGTCCTCTTCACCATGCTCATGCCCTACACGGCCTATTCGGAAGACGAATCTCCCTTCGTCACCTTCTTCTCTGCAATCGGCGTCCCGCACGCAGGCGACATCATGAACGTCGTCGTCCTCACGGCTGCCCTCTCCTCGCTCAACGCCGGCCTGTACGCGACCGGTCGTACACTTCGCTCCCTCGCTGTCGCCGGGACCGCACCGAAGTTCGCCGCCCGCATGAATAAGCACCACGTCCCCTACGGCGGCATCGTCATCACCTCGGCGCTCGGCCTCATTGGCGTGCTCATCAACTACATCTACCCGACGCAGGCATTCGCTATCGTCATGAACCTCGCGGGCATCGGTATCGCGGGCACCTGGATCTCCATCATGATCTCCCACTGGATCTTCGTGCGACGCGCCCGCGCTGGAGAGGTCACGCGCCCGCATTACCGGCTCTTCCTCGCTCCCGTCACGAACTTCATCACGATCGCGTTCCTCGTCGCCATCATCGTCCTCATGTGGTTCGCAGACGAGATCGGCAAGCCGACGATCATCTCCTTCGTCATCCTCGCCATAGGCATGACGATCGTGTGGTGGTGCATCCGCGGACGCGTCAACACAGCAATGCTCGAAGCGATCGTCGACACGGAGTCCACCGATGAGTGAGCGACCCTTTCGTGCCCGGATCCTCTACGCGGGCGGGACGATCGGGATGAAGGCGACGCCCTCGGGCCTGCGCCCAGGGGCAAGTCTCGAAGCGTGGGTGAGCGAACTCATCGCCAAGGACAACCCGAACGTCGTCGTCGACCTCGTCGTCTACGACCCTCTCATCGACTCCTCGAACGCGCGCCCCTCGGACTGGCAGCGCCTCATCGACGACGCGAGGAAGGCCGACAGCGAGGTCGACGGGGTGCTCATTTTGCACGGAACCGACACGATGTCCTACACGGCGGCGGCGCTGGACTGCGCCCTCGCCGACCTCCATATCCCCGTCGTCATCACCGGCGCGCAGCTGCCGCTGACCCATCCGCGCAGCGACGCCGCCGAGAACGTGCTGGGTGCCATGCGCTGCCTCGTCGAAGTCGGCGCGGGTGTCGGACTGTTCTTCAACGGGACGCTTTTTCAGGGCGCACGTGTCCAAAAGGTCTCCCTCGATGACTTCGCGGGGTTCTCCTCCCCCAATTTCCCGCCGAGCGGGCGGGTCTCGACCGAGGGGACGTTCGAACAGTACCTGCCTCTGCGTCTCCTCGGCCCCGGATGGCAGCCCGATCGCCTGAGCGCGCCCTATACGGACGGCGACGATCAGGAAGTCGTCGTCACCTTCCTCACGCCAGGCATGAGCGAGTCGAGGTTGCGGGCCCATCTCACACCCCCACCCGCCGGCGTCCTTCTCCTGGGATACGGTGCCGGCAACGGCCCCGAAACCTGCCCCGACCTGCCCGGCATCATCGCCGAGCTCACCGAGGCCGGCACGGTGACCGTCATCTTGTCCCAGTGCCACGAGGGGCGCGTCGACCTGACAACCTATGCCACCGGCGCCGCCCTCGCCCACGCGGGAGCGATCTCGGGTGGGCGGATGACCATCGAAGCGGCCTACGCGAAACTCAAGCTCCTGCTCGCGCAGGGACTCGACCCGCATAAGGTCCGCAGGAGGTTCCAGGTTGACCTCGTAGGCGAGATGTGAGTGCCGTTCGGCTGCCCACGCACCGCGGCCCTAGACTAGACGGGTGAACGAACGCGAGACGGGGACACGGGGCACCTATCCGCCCCGTCGTCTCCGCCGCCAGTCTGGGGCCGCGTTAGCCGGGCGCCCCCCGCTCCCACGCGAGGCAAGGCGCCGACTCGAACAAGCCCACCCCGAGCGGGTCGCCGACATGCTTGCCGCGGCCGAACAGGCAAACCAAGTCTCCGCGCTGCCGCACGAGACCCCGGCGAGACAAGCCAAGCCCCAACCTCGGGGCGCGCACCCGACCCAGGGGTCCCACACGGCCACGCCACGCCGACGCTCCGGGAGTAGACGAGCCCTCAATGCCCGCATTCTCGCGGCTGCCGCCGCCTGTGCGATCCTTGTGGTCTTCATCGTCCACGGGATCCTCAACTCCCGTTCCACCACCGTCCCGAGCGCCAACGCCCCGGCGACGTCGACGACGCGTCCCACCCAGGCCGCGCCCACGCCGGCCCCCATGCAGTCGCTCGCACCCGTGAAGCTGAGCGTCGAAGGTGAACTCGCATCGGACGTGACCTCGACGAGTGTGCCTCAACAGGCCCGCGGCACGTTCACGACCGTTGCGGGCACGGCACCGGGACGCGAAGGCGGCGAACCCGTGAGCTACAAGATCGACATCGAAGACGGGCTGCCCCTTCTCGCCGACAAGGTCGCCGAAAACGTGCACGCGATCCTCAACGATCCCCGAGGATGGGGGCGCACCTTCAATCGCACAGACGGCACCGCCGACGTACGCATAGTCTTAGCGAGCCCAACGAGGGTCGACACCCTGTGCGCCCCGCTGTCCACCCGCGGCCATTCCTCATGCCGCAACGGCACGAACGTCGTTCTCAACGCCTACCGGTGGGTCAACGGCGCCGGCATGTGGACGCAGATGGGACTCACCATGACCGACTACCACATCTACATGGTCAACCACGAGATGGGGCACTATCTCGGTCACGGCCACGAGCAGTGTCTCACCCCAGGCGGGCTCGCCCCCGTCATGAAGCAGCAGTCCAACGATGGGGGCAACAACGGCGGGTGTAAACCCAACGGCTGGCCAAATCCCCGCTAGGCCCTACTTGAACAGGTCGGACCACCCGATCGTCGTACGCTTGTAGACGGCGTTCTTCGCCGCGCGCTTAGGATCGCGAAGCCACCCCATGCCCTTCTTTCCATAGCCTGGGATGAGGGCGCGCTTGACCGCTCGCGTCGCACGCCCCTTCGTGCGCGCGGCGATGGACTTTTTGGGCGAGGGTTTGCGGATACCGATCTTCATCTCTCCATCCTCCTCCCCCACCCGGTCGGCGGCAAGGAGTTGCGGCCTTTGGCCTCGTCGTCACTGCCCATCCGACCGATCCTCAAGGAACACCGCGAGCGTCTCGTCTCCCAGCTTCTTGGAAAGATTCCGGCCCCTGAGCAGGCTCTTTCGAGTGATGCTGCAGACACGATTCCGGTCGACGCCTTGCGGCGAGCTCGATTGATGGGATGCGGCGCTTCGCGCACTCATGGTAGGTTCAACCCATGACTAAAGTCCTATGACGTCGAAGGAGATGATTGATGGCCGCTCCCGCCACCACCCGAAGGATCCAGCGTCGCGCACTGCTCGGATCGGTCACCGGTTCAACCATCGAGTGGTATGACTTCCTGCTCTATGGGACCGTCGCACCGATCGTATTCGCGCCCCAGTTCTTCCCCGAAAGCGATCCATTCGTCGCCATTATGCTGGCGTACTTCGGGCACGCGCTGACGTTCCTCATCCGCCCCTTCGGAGGGATCTTCTTCGCTCATATCGGGGACCGGATTGGGCGTAAGAAGACCCTGGT
Source organism: Actinomycetaceae bacterium (assembly GCA_030527545.1). Lineage (GTDB taxonomy): Bacteria > Actinomycetota > Actinomycetes > Actinomycetales > Actinomycetaceae > Nanchangia. The sequence goes on along the minus strand of JAUNAP010000002.1, from coordinate 79,700 downwards.
GGTGACGCTATCGATGATGGGCTTGGGGACCATGGCCATCGGGCTGCTGCCCACGTACGCGCAAATCGGTGTCTGGGCACCGATCCTGCTGTTCACCTGCCGGGTCATTCAAGGGCTAGCCATCGGCGGCGAGTGGGGTGGCGCTCTCCTCTTGGCCTACGAGTATGCGCCGCGCGAACGACGAGGACTGTACGGAGCCATCCCCCAAACTGGGGTTACCTGGGGGTTGATCCTGGGGAACTTGGTACTCATCACCACCATGCACCTGTCCGGTTCTGCTTTCGAAACCTGGACCTGGCGAATCCCGTTCATCATTTCCGTGGTGCTCATCTTCCTGGGTCTGTGGATCCGCAAAGAACTGGACGAAACTCCGGCCTTCAAGAAAGTACTCGAGTCCGGCCGAGTGCAACGCAACCCCCTGGGCGCTACCCTGCGTGAGCACGGTCCCGAGGTGCTCATCGCGGTGGCGGTTAAAGCCATCGAGACCGCTCCCTTCTACATCTTCGTCACCTTTATGGTTTCCTACGCGAAGTCACAGTTGGGATACACCTCGGAACAGACCCTGGTGGCGATCGTCGCTGGAGCCGTGGTGGCCTCGGCGTCCATTCCGGTCTGCGGCGCCTTGTCTGACCGTTTCGGCCGAATTCGGGTGTACGTGGTCGGGGTCCTCGCCCTCGTCATTATTTCTGCCCCGTATTTCATCCTCGCCCAGTCATCCGTCCTCGGCCTCATCGTGGCATCAATCTTGGCAGTCGGATTAGCTTGGTCCTTCATCACCGCGACCTTGGGAACCATGATGTCGGAACTATTCTCTGCCGAGGTACGCTACACCGGCATCACCTTGGGCTATCAAATCGGCGCGGCAATCTTCTCTGGGACCGCACCAATGATCGCGATCTGGATGGTCGATCGCGCCGACCAACAGTGGTGGCCGATCCCTCTCTACATCATTGTCCTCGGCGTGCTTTCCCTCGCCGGAGTAGCTGCTGCAGTCAGACGCCGGGTGAAGTGATAGGGCCATGCCACCCGATCGGCGGCAAGACACGATCCGCCGGCGAGGGAAAGGAAGATCAGTGGCTATTTGAGGCCGAACTTGCGGGGGATGTTCCTCAGGTTCGAGCGCGCCATACTCATGACGTCTGCGACGCCACCGCCCAAAACCTCCTTGGTCATCGCCGTCGCGAAGCCCTTCACCTGCTCCGGGGTGACCTTCGGAGGCAGCGACAAGGCGTTGGGATCGGTGACAATATCGATAACTGCCGGACCCTCGCGCGTGAACTCCGAAGCCAAGACGTTCTCGAGATCGCGCGGATTCTCCACGCGTACGCTGCGTAATCCCATGCCCGCCGCGATTCCGGCGAAATCGACGTCGGCCTGATCCGTGGCAAAATCGGGCAGGCCCTCCACGAGCATCTCGAGCTTCACCATGCCAAGCGTCGAGTTGTTGAACACGATGATCTTGACAGGCAGATCGTAGGCTTTGACCGTGAGCAGGTCGCCAAGCAGCATCGACAGGCCACCGTCGCCGCACATGGCGACGACCGGGCGATTCCGCTCCGGATCCGCCAGCGCCGCCCCAATCGCGTGAGGCATGGCGTTCGCCATCGACCCGTGGAGGAACGAACCGATGATCTGGCGGCGCGGGCCAGGGTGGATATAGCGGGCCGCCCACACATTGCACATGCCCGTATCGACCGTGAAGACCGCATTCTCGGGAGCGATCCTGTCGATAAGCTCGGCGGCGTACTCAGGATGGATCGGTCCGGAATCCGACGGGTTCGTCGTGTAGGCGCCGACGACCTTTTCCATGAGCATCTCGTGTTCCTTGAGCATTGCCGATAGGAACGAGTCGTCACTTTTGTCCTCGACGAGCCCGCGCAGGGCAATCATCGTTTCGCGCACGGATCCGTGGATGGCAAGATCAAGCCGGGTGCGCCGGCCCAGACGCGACGCCTCGATCTCGATCTGGGCGGTGCGTACCTTCGCGGGCAGGAACTGATTGTAGGGAAAATCGGTGCCCACCAAGACGAGCAGGTCGGCCTTCTCCATCGCCGATTGACAGGCACCGTACCCGAGAAGACCGGACATACCCACGTCGTGGGGGTTGTCCCATTGGATGGCGCCCTTTCCACGTAGCGAATGCCCGACGGGCGCCTTCGCCAAGCGTGCGATCTCCATGACCTCGTCGTGGGCACCCATCGCTCCCGCGCCCACGAAGAACGTCACCTTATCGGCGTCGTTGATCGCGGCGGCGAGGGCGCGCACGTCCTCTTCGGCAGGCACGATGCGTGCCGGGTGCGGGCTCGTAATCGTGAGCGGCTGCTTATCGCTGACCTCTGCCTGGGCGACGTCGCCGGGCAGCGTGATGACGGCAACCCCGGGGCCGGCGAGGGCATGCTGGATGGCAGTGCGACCGATACGTGGCATCTGAGCAGGAGACGACACCATCTCCGAGTAGACGGAACACTCGTTGAAAAGCCGATCCGGGTGTGTCTCCTGGAAGAAGAGGGTACCGATCTGGGGCGTGGGGATGTGCGAGGCGATCGCAAGCACGGGCACGCGCGTACGATTCGCGTCGTAAAGACCGTTGATGAGGTGAAGGTTGCCCGGACCGCACGAGCCCGCACACACCGCCAAGGTCCCGGTCACCTCGGCTTCAGCGGCGGCGGCGAAGGCGGCCGCTTCCTCATGTCGCGTCTGGATCCACTCGATTGTCTTCGAGCGGCGTACAGCGTCGACGACCGGATTGAGGGAATCACCAACGATGCCGTAGATATGGCGGACCCCCGCCTGTTCTAGCTGTTCAACGAGCTGCTCGGCGACACTTGCCATCGGTAGAAATGTCCTTTCACGCTGGAACCTACCTTTTCAGGCTAGGTCTTCCCCACACCCAAGGCCCTGCCACGACGCCGCTTTGTCGCAATTGTCACGCGGGCGCGCCTCTCCGATACGCTGGCCTCATGAGCGCCAGGTCATCGTCGAATCAGCATCTCGTGGTCGCATGCGCGATCTCACTCGGCGTGGCCGTGTGCGTCTACGCCGCCTGGCTCGCCCAGCCTCTCATCGACCCGGCTCTGCCCGTGTGGACGTCGTTCGTCTCCGAGCTGGCCGCGCGAGGACGCCCCGGGTCCGTCCTCATGAGGCTCGGGGACGCCTTCGCCGCCTGTGCGGTCCTCGTATGCGCGTGGACGGGCCACCGCGCCCGGCTCATAGCCGCCCCTTTTGGCCTGCTCATGGTCGCTTTCTCGGTTTTCACGCTGCTCGACGCTATGTTTCCTATGGCGTGTGCCCCTAGCGTGAGCGAAACCTGTCGGCGTGGAGACGAAGCGATGACCCTGGGTGTTTCCCACTTCATCCACACGTTCACCTCCTCGCTCGCCAACGCAGCCACCGTCGCCGCGGCGGGCCTGTGGGCGTGGATCCGCCTGAGACGGGGTCGCCTCGGCTTGCCCGCCGCGATCGGGGTGGTCCTCGGTCTGTCCCATATTCTCACCGCTGTCATCACAGGCATTCTCGCGCTCGTCCACGCCGAGACGGTAGGAGCGTGGCAGCGCGCCTCGCTCGTGTTCCTTTCGACGTGGGCGATCATCGCCCTCGCGTGCTCAGTGAAGGACAATCGCTCATGAACGCTCACCCCCTCGTACTCCTCGGTGGCCTCGGCGTCCGCTACACGGCGTGGTCAGACGTCAAGTCGCGCGCCGGCGGGCTCCGCCCCATCGGGCCGATCGAGACCTACGAGCTACCGCTGGACGCTCCTGGGCACCGCCCTCGATTAACCGACGTGGCCAGCGCTCTCACGTATGTCCTGCGTGCCTACGAGACGCCCCCGATCCTCCTTGCCCACTCGATGGCGGCGTTTGTCGCCGAGGCCACGGCCAGGCTCTATCCCGAAACCATCGCCGCGCTCCTCCTCGCCGATCCGTCGGTTCCCGATCCGGCCGCCACGGTCCTGCCCGACTTCCTCCTGCGCGGTATCGTGACGGCGGCCGGCACCCACCCGGGCGCCGCGATCTGGCAGCTCACGCAGCTTGGGCTCACCGCCACACCGCTGGAGACTCTCTCGCGCACCCAGGAAATGACGAAGACCCGGGGGACGCGCCGCACGCGTGCGCGTCTCGACGCCGCCACCTGGGCGGCCTACGGCGACTGGTCACGTGAGATCTCACATATGCGACGCATGGTCGCCTCGACGGGCACGGGACACCTCACCTGCCCGGTGCGCCTCCTCGTGTGCGAGTCTGGTCGCCACAGCGGGACGTGGACGGCCAAGCAGCGATCCAATCTGGCACAGCTGAGGGCAACCAGCCGGGCAGGAGTCACCGCGACGGTCCACCACCTCACCCCCCACCTGCTCATGCGCGCAGCGCCCGGCCTCCTCGTCGACGAGATCGCCGTTACCGCGGCGCTCGCGCGTTAGCCGATGAGTACCGTCCCAACCGGCCTGTCGTAGAGCAACGCCTCTCGACGCATCGTCAGCGCCGCTGCCAACGTGAAGGGGCCGACGCGGCCGACAAGCATGAGCGCGACAAGAGTCAGCTGTGCGAGCAGCGGCAGGCTCGGGGTGATTCCCGTCGTCAAACCGACCGTCGCGAACGCCGAGATCGTCTCGAAGAGACACTGGTCGAGCCGATACGGCGTGACCGCCATGAGCAGCATCGTCGTCGCAACGATGAGACTGAGCGCCAACCCCAAAAGGGTGACAACCTGGCCGTGGATGGCCTCCGCGAGGCGCCACCTGCCCATGTGGATCTTGTCCATGCCACGCACCTGCGACCACGTCACCGCGACGACCACGGCGAGCGTCGTGACTTTAAGTCCACCTCCCGTCGAAGCGGGGGCCGCACCAACGAACATGAGGATGTCGGTGCCGAACCACGTCGAGGGATGCTGGGCGGCGATATCGAGGCTGTTAAACCCTGCCGTGCGAGGCGTGACAGCCGAGAAGAAGGCATTGACGATCTTGAGGGGAATGCTCATAGGGCCCAGGGTCGAACGATTCGACCACTCGCACAGGGCTATGAAGGCCGTACCCGCAACAAGCAGCAACGCGGTCGTGTGCAGGACCACGCGAGTGTGCAGCGTACGAGTGGCTCCCCGTCCGAGCTCCATGAGGACGGGAAAACCAATGCCACCGATAATGATGGCCGCCGCGATCGTGAGGATCGCCAGAGGATCCCGGTTAAGTCCGACGAGGGAATCTGTATAGAGGGCGAAACCCGCATTGTTGTAGGCCGACCCGGCGTGAAAAACCCCGTACCAGACGGCCTTGCCGAAGGAGTAGTCGTGGAAGAGGACAAAATCGGTCGTGAGGATCGCGGCGACGCCAGCCTGGACACCCACGGCAATCGACACTGTGGCCGTGAGGACCGCGTTGAGGTCGCCCAGACCGGAAGAGGCCGCGACCGCCGCGTCGTTGCGTGTGCGCAGCGACAGGCGGTGACGCACCATCCTCGCCAACAACGCCGCAACCGTCATCGTGCCGATCCCGCCGATCTCCGCGAGACAGAGAATGACGACGTGGCCGAAAGAGGACCAATAGGTAGGGGTGTCGACGACGGACAGCCCCGTCACACACGACGCCGAGGTCGCCGTGAACAGCGCAACGCTCAACGGTGCTCCACCGGGCAGGGCAATGCCGCCGACCGGCACGTGCGTCCCGTCGGCCCACGGCGCCGCGCCCGTGCGTGCGATCGGCAACATGAGCAAAAGGGTGCCGCATGCGATGAGCAGCGCGAATGTCGCGCTAATCCACCGGTAGGGCGAGGCAGTCCTCATGGTGGTCCATCATGCCACCATCTCGGCCCCCCCGAGGCAATCGGCCCCCGCCCATCGGCGGGGGCCAACCGTGTCAGTGCTGGGTCACCTCATCCGGGGACGGCCACAGCTTCTCGTCGATGTCATCGAGCGGACGGGCAGACTCCTGCGCGACAGTCTCGATGTGCGGCAGCACCCGTGCAGCCTCGCGCACGGCGTTGGCGACCGAACGTGGCACACGCTTGTCGAAGACACCCGGAATGATGTAGGTGGGCCGGAGCTTGTCTTCCGGGATGGCCTCGGCGATGGCAACGGCGGCCACACGCAACAGCTCGGTCGTAATCTCGGAGACCTTTGCGTCGAAAATCCCGCGGAAAAGACCGGGGAAGGCAAGGACGTTGTTGATCTGGTTCGGGAAATCCGAGCGGCCCGTCGCCACAATCGCCGCGTATTCGGCGGCACCGACCGGATCTACCTCCGGTGTCGGATTCGCCATCGCGAAAACAATCGCATCCTTCGCCATGACCTTGAGGTCCTCGGGCTGGAGAATGTTGCCCTGCGAGACACCGATGAAGACGTCCGCGTCAACGAGTCCCTCCTTGAGCGAGCCCTTGACCCGGCGCGGGTTGGTGTTTTCGGCAAGCCAACGACGGTCGGCGTTCATGTCGTCGGTGACCTCGTCGGCGTTGAGCGCGCCGGCACGCCCATAACCCACGATGTCGCGCGCCCCCTGGGCTTGCAGCAGCTTGATGATCGCCGAACCTGCCGCGCCCACGCCCGATACGACGATGCGTACGTCCTCGATTTTCTTGCCCACGAGCTTGAGGGCGTTCGTCAACGCGGCGAGAGTAACGATCGCAGTGCCGTGCTGATCGTCGTGGAACACCGGGATGTCGAGCTCCTCCTTGAGGCGCCGCTCGATCTCGAAGCAGCGCGGAGCAGAAATGTCTTCGAGATTGATCCCGCCGTAGGCCGGGGCGATCGCCTTGGCGATGCGGATGATCTCCTCGGTGTCCTTCGTGTCGAGAACGACGGGCCAGGCGTCGACTCCACCGAACTGCTTGAAGAGCACCGCCTTGCCCTCCATGACGGGCAGCGCCGCAGTCGGCCCGATGTCGCCCATGCCGAGGACGGCCGTACCGTCGGTCAAGACGGCGACGGAGTTCGATTTCATCGTGAGCCCGTAGGCCTTACGCGGCTCGTCGTAGAGGGCCTGGCACACGCGCGCCACACCGGGGGTGTAGACGCGTGAGAGATCGTCGCGGTTGCGGATCGGGGCCTTCGGCTGCATTTGGATCTTGCCATCGATGTGGAGCAAGAACGTTTGATCGGCGACGGTACGCAGCTCGACGCCGGTGAGGCCACCGAGGACATCCGAGATGCGGCGACGGTGCTCGGAGTCGGAGGTGTCGCAGGTGATGTCGACCTTGATGCGCTCTTCCTCCTGGCCCACGACGTCCATGCCTTTGATCGACGCCCCCGTATCGCCGATCGCGGTGACGACCTGCGACAGCGACGTGACGGCCTCGTCGAGGAGGATCCTGTAGGAGGCCGTATAGGAGGGTGACGTGTAGTTGTTGTGGGCCATGAGTACTCCTAGTTGAAAACTCGACGTGACCGGAGTGTGCACGCCCAGTCTCCCACGACGCGCGAGGGGCCGCGAGGTTTGGCCGCACTCCGAAATAACTGTGCCCTCCCCGCGTGCGGGGAGGGCACAGCTAGTGCGCGAGGAGTTACTTTCCGGGGAATGGCTTGGGCGCGGGAATACCCATGTCCTCCATGACCTTGCGCAGCTTAGTCGGGTAATCGGTGATGATGCCGTCGACACCGGTCTTAATCTGCTCCCGCATGGTGTCCTCGTCGTTGATCGTCCACGGGATGACGAGCAGGCCGGCCTCGTGGGCCTTATCGACGAACTTCTTGTCCGCCACGAGCAAGAAGTTCTTGTCCTTCGGCGTCAAACCGTAGGGCACCGTATAGCCGGGCGAGAGGACGTCGGCCTTGAGCTGTTCGGCCGCCTTGAAGATGTCGCCGCCGACCTCGTCGTAGTCGACGTCGCCGGTCCACATCGAGTAGGACTTCCACGTCGTCTCGTCCCACAGCATGACGGTCATGACGTCGGGATGGCTGGCCTTGACGAGCGGGAGAGTACGCCAATCGAAGGACTGGATGAAAACTTTATCGGCAACGCCGGCCGCATCGACCTCTTTCATAATGGCGTCGACGAATTCTTGCGGCTCGGCCGACCAGTCCCGGTGCTCGCCCTCGACCTTCGTCTCAATGTTGTAGAAGACGTCGGCGCCGCGCTCCTTCGTCAACGCGAACACGTCGGCGAGCTGGATCATCTTGTTGCCCTTGACGGGCTTTTGCTCGTCGAAGCCGTCGAGCTTCTTGTCGCAGGTGAGCGTTTGCAACTCGTCCCACGTGAGGTCGTGGATCTTCTGCCCAACGAAGTTGTTGCCTTCGGCGTCGGCACACTTCGAGGCGAGCACGATCGGGTCGTGCCACACGACGGGCACGCCGTCCTTCGACATGACGATGTCGAATTCGAGGGTCGTCACGCCGAGGTCGAGGGCCTTCTTGAAGCTCTCGAGGGACTCCTCAGTGTGTTCGCCGCGGCCACCCCGGTGGGCCTGCAGGTCAAGCTTGGCCTTTTGCTGGTTGGCATCTTTCGTAGAAGCGGATGCGGAGGAGGACGATTCGCTGGGGGTCGCCGTCGTCGTTTCTGAGGCCTCCGAGCCCGACTCAAGGCCGGGCCTATTGGCGCATCCGGCGAGGCCGGCGCAGCCCGCGGCGAGGGCAAGCGTCGCCACGCCTGCTGCGAGGCGGGTACGTGTGGACAGTGTCGATGTCACGATGACTCCTTTGTTGTCGTGGAGAAAAGACGAGGGGCCGGGTCGTTGCGGCCCGGCCCCTCGCGAAATATCACGGGATGCTACTTGACCGAGCGGGCCGCGTGGTCAGCCATGATGGCCTTCTCGTACTTGCCGACGAGCATCATGACGAGGCACGTGAGAACGGCGACGACGGCGAGGAAGCCCCAGGCCGTGTCCCACCCGAAGTGCTTGATAATCCAGCCGACGAGCAGCGACGCACCGGTGGCGCCGAGCAGGTAGCCGGCGAGACCCGTGAGGCCGGCGGACTGGCCCGCGACCTCGCGCGGGGACAGGTCGATGGCCTGGAGGCCAACGAGCATGACCGGGCCGTAGATGAGCCCACCAATGAGCGCGATGAGGACGTAGCACAGCCACAGCGGAGCGTGGTCCATCTGCCCGACCTGCCAGAAGGCGACGATGCACACGGCAACCGCCACGAGGAAGGCGAGGCCGGCGCCGGTGCGGTAGCCCTTGAAGACCTTGTCGGAGACCCAGCCGCACAGGAGGGTACCGATGATGCCGGCGAGCTCGTAGATGACGAAGCCCATGGCGCCGCCCTTCGTGTCGACGTGCTGGGTTTCTTGCAGGTAGAGCGGGATCCAATAGAGGACGCCGTAGCGCAGCGTGTAGATGAAGATGTTCGCGATGGCCAACATGACGATGACCTTGGACTTGAGCACGTAGCGGAAGAGGATCTGCATCGTCGACAGGCCCGCGATCTTGTCATCGACCTTCTCGACCTTTGCGACGTCGTCACGCCACTCCTCGATGGGCATGAGGCCAAGGGCCTCCGGGCGGTCACGGATCAGCCAGAAGGCGACGGCCGCGACGAGGAGGGCGGCAATGGCGGGGAACCAGAAGGCCGGACGCCAGTCGCCCGCGGAGGTGGCGAACCACTGGACACCGTAGGCGGTGAGGAAGCCGACGGCGCCGCCGCCGACGTTGTGCGCGCAGTTCCAGATCGAGGTCTTCCAGCCGCGCTCGTTCGTCGAGAACCAGTGGACGAGCACGCGCCCCGAGGGAGGCCAGCCCATGCCCTGGAACCAACCGTTGAGGAACATGAGGAGGCACAGGAGCAGGCCGTATTCCAAAATGCCGGGGATGAAGGCGACCAGCAGGTTGATGAGGGCCGACAGCGCGAGGCCGAGCGGCATGAAGTAGCGGGCGTTCGCCCGGTCGGACAGGGTGGCCATGAGGAACTTCGACAGGCCGTAGGCAATGAGGATGCACGTGCCGGCCCATCCGATCGCGACCTCGTCCATCGCGCCGAGATCCTTGAAGGTCTTGGCGACGAACGGCAGGTTGTTGCGGATGAGGTAGAAGCCCGCGTAGCCGATGAAAATGCCCATGAACACCTGGAAGCGAAGCGAGGGGTACTTCTGCTTCTGCTCCTCGAGGGGCAGCTGCGCCACCTTCGGCGGTGGCGTCAAGAAACCGAGCGAACTCATAACGTCAGTCTCCATCTAGTTGTGTCTTCGTTTGATCAGGGAACCGGCTGGCGGCGACCCTGCGCATACCTGCCGGAACCTCACGTGAGCTGCAGCCACACAGCCACCTCCCACGAGCGGACGACTCAGACTACCGCGTCCGTCTCCCAGATACGAATCAACTGTGACACCAATCCGACGCGTGGGCGTTTGTGCATTCAAAACCCTTCCCTCGTGAGCATTCATCCAACACTCATGAAGGTCTGGCTGGCTGCCGTTCCGCTCGGTTATCCCTGAATTTCTTGAGCCACAAGAGACCATCCGCGTGCGCGCTCGCGCGCCGCCCACAGTTCTTGGTAGAGGCCGCCGGTTGCGATCAGTTCCTCGTGCGTCCCGACTTGCGCGACGGATCCTGTCGCATCGAGGACGACGACTCGGTCTGCCCGACGAATGGTGTCGAGCTTGTGGGCGATGACGAGGACGGTGGCGCGGTGGCGCAGCTGTTCGATGGAACGAGCCACGTGTTCTTCGTTGTCGGGATCGAGGGCCGACGTTGCCTCGTCAAGCAAGACGATGGGGGCGTCCTTGAGGAGCGCCCTCGCCACGGAGACGCGTTGGCGCTCGCCTCCCGACAAGCGGGCGCCGCCCTCGCCGACCTGGCTGTCCCAGCCCGCGGGCAGTCTGCGGGCGATCTCGTCGACGCCGGCGAGCCTGGCGACGGCGAGCACTTCGTCTTTCTCGGCGTCCTCGCGGCCGATGGCGACGTTGTCGAAAAGGGTCGCGTCGAAGAGGTAGACGTCTTGGAAAACCATGGCGAGTTGTCCCATGAGCTGGCGGGTTGGCTGGTCGCGCACGTCGACGCCTCCAACCCGCACGGCTCCCTCCTGGACATCCCAGAAGCGAGCGATCAGGCGAAAGAGCGTGGTCTTGCCCGCCCCGGAGGGACCAACGATCGCGGTCATCTCGCCGGGCTCGGCCTGCCACGTCACGTCGGCAAGAACCTTCTTGGTGCCGTAAGCGAAGGTCACATGCTCGAACTCGACCCGACCCGGAGCCGTGAGGTCGGCCTCGGCGTCAACCTCGGGGAGGACGGGGGCGTCAATGACTTCGTGGAGGTCGGCGAGGGGACGCCGCGCCGATTCGACGCCAACGGCCGCTGCGGCGGCGTCATCGAGAACGGCCATGTAACGCAGGGCCACGCTGATCACGGCTACGGCGCCGACGGGTGTAAGACGGCCGGTGGCACCGAGCCACGCGCCGAGGGCGACGAGCACGGCGGTGATGACCTGGACACCCACCCCGGAGCAGGCCATACCGAGACTCTCGAGCCACGTCGCCCGGCTCAGCGCGCGTGTACTCTCGGCCCGCGCATCGTTGAGAGGCGCGTATGTGCGTGTGCGCCCGCATGAGCGCAACGCCGGCTGGGTAGCCGCGTATTCGACGATCCGTGACGCCAAATCGTCTTGCGCGCGTGCTTTGAGCTCCTCCCCCTTTCGCCCGCAGGCCCGCGAAGCCACCATGAGTGCGGCGAGGAACGGCAGGGCGAGGAGCAGGGCGAGCGCCAGCTGCCACGCCCACCACGCCGAGGCCACGATGATGACGAGGCTTGTCATAGCCGCTCGCACGATGGGAGTGACGATGCTTGCAGCACTCTCCCCGAGCTGGACGATCGCTCCCGTGAGCATTCGGGAGGCTTTCCCGGAAAAGCCCGCGCGGAACCATCCGAGCGGCAGTTTGGCGATCCGGTCGCCGACGCCGACCGAGGTGTGCCTGAGTAGTCCGATGGCTGCGTGGTAGCCGACGTAGGACTGGGCGGTGGCGAGGACGAGGCCGGCGAGGGCGAGGACGGCATAGACGACGATCCATCCCACCCATGTCAGCCCCATCTGTGGCGTGTCGAGCCAAAACGCGGTGATCGTGGGCAGGACGGCGAAAAGGGCCACGCCTTCAATGGTGCCGAGCACGCCCGCGATCACGAGGGAGCGGACGTAGTGGTGTCGATAGCGTTCGGGCACGATGCGACCGAAACCGTCGATGAGTAGGGGGTCGCTCACGTGTTTCTTCAGCGCTGTCATTGGTCGTTCCTTCCCGCGAGGCTCACCCAATAGGGGTGGTCGGCGACGTCTTGCAGGCCTCCGGCGGCGACGATATGACCGTCTTCCATGATGACGATCTTGTCGACACCGCGGATTGCCTCGGCGTGGTGGGCGATGACGAGGACGGTCCTGTCGCGCACGAGCTCGGCGAGCGCCGCTTGGATGTCGGCCTCGCAATCGGGGTCGGTGCCGGCGGTGGCCTCGTCGAGGACGAGAATGGGGGCGTCGGCGACGAGGGCACGCGCGATGGCGATACGTTGCTTCTGCCCGCCGGAAAAGTCGGTGTCGCCTCCGATGATCGTGTCGAAGCCGTTCGGCAGAGCATCAATGTCGTCGATGATGCGGGCGGCGGACGCGGCGGCGCGGATCGTGGCGATATCGGCATCGGGGCGGGCTAGCGCTATCGCGTCGCGGATACTCATTCGTTGCAGGTAAGGATTTTGTAAGACGAAGGCGACCCGACGATAAAGCTCGCGTTCGCCCATACGTCGCAGGTCGACTCCGCCGATACGGATCGCCCCTCGGTCAGGGTCGCGGAATCGGGCGAGCATGGTGGCGAGGGTCGATTTTCCTGAGCCGGAGGGGCCGACGAGCGCGGTGACCGTTCCCTCCTCGAGCCTCAGGCTCACGCCCTTGAGCGCCGGGGTGGCGACCTCGCCGACGCGGTAGGAGTAGGACACATCGTCGAACACGACATCGTTGCCCTCAGGAGTTTCACCAGGGTCGGGATAGTCGACGCGTTCGATGTCGAGAACCTCGAGGAGGTGGAGGGCGGCGTTTCCGGCCTGCTGGTACGCCCATCCCATCGACGCCGAGACCATGATCGCGCGCGGCACGACGAGGGCGATGAGGGAACAGACAAGAACCTCGGGGACACCCACCCACCCGAGGTGGGCCATGGTGAGACCGCCGCCGAGCATGATTCCCATGAGGACGGCGACGGAGATAAACCCCATGGAGAGCGAGGATACGCGCATGAGTGGCCCGCACCAGTCCCAGTAGAAGTCTGCGAAAGCGCGGCAGGCGTCGGTGAAACGCCGGTGGGCACGCCCCGTGCGTCCAAAGTTCTTGACGACATGGATTCCGTCGACGAGTTCGACGGTGGCCGACGACAAATCGGCGAGTTTATCATCCATTTGCGCCGTTTTTTCGCCCATGTCGCGCATGCAGTAGGCCTGTCCGGCAAGGAAAACGGGGAAGGTAACGAAGCTGAGTAGTCCGAGCCGCCAGTCGATGGTGAAGGAGTAGCCGACAAGGACGACAGGCGTGACGATGACGGCGGTCTGGTCAACCGGGGCGTGGGCGATGAGACTGTGAATGGCAGCGGCGTCGTCTTGGATCGCCTTGCGGATACGCCCGGATGTCGAAGCGGAATACCAGGCCAGGGGCGCCGTGGAGAGCGTGTCAATCATGTCGCGCTGGATCCGGTCACGCAGCACAATGTCGGCGCGGTGTGCGATGAGTAGGGCGAGGAAGTAGAGGCCGACCTGGGTTCCCACGGCACACAGGAGGAGGCTGACTGCGTGGGCGATGGCCGCCTGATCGGTGGGGCCGTCGGCAAGAAGGAGACGTCCGATGCGAGTGAGTGCCACGTAGGGGGCGAGCGCCATGCAGCACGAGGCGAGGGTGACCAGTCGCGCGATGAGGAGACGGCGTCGCACCGGCTTCATGAGACGGCCAAGCGCAGCCGATCCCGCCTTTCGCTTGGCCCGGTAGTCGGTTTCTGTGGCCATGCCCTTCCTTCCCGCGCTCGCGGCGAGCCACACCATACACCCCCGGCAGAGGCCACGCTCACCACCTGATGCTTAGGCTTAGCTTACTTTCTCGAATGCCGGTTGTCATGCAGTGAGGCACGAGCGGAGGGCGTGCTTACAGCACGGGAAGCGGCAGGAGGTGGCCCAGGTCGGTACGCTGCCCGGAGGCTGTCACGACCCCTGTGCGCTGGGCCTGTTTCCACGCGAGATTACCCAGCGCGAGATCAAGCCACGTGGGTGCTTTCATTTCGACGACGGCGGGAGGGGTGCCGCGACGATGGTGAGTGCCCTCAAGTATCTGTACGGCCCCGAAGGGTGGGACGCGAACCTCGACGGAGTGGCCTGGGTAGAGGGCTGCGAGTTCTGCGAGGGTGTAGCGCACCGCGGTCGCCGTCACCGAGCGGGGACACTCGACCGGATCGGCCTTCCATCGCGCGAGGGCTGCCTTGCCGTCTGCGTGCGAGATCGCGCGTGCCACGCCTAGTCCTCGGAGGGGATGAGCAGCCACAGGGCCACGTAGGCCAAGAACTGGGGGCCGGGCAGAAGGCAGGAAGCGACGGTGAGGGCGCGCACAAAAAGTGCAGAGACACCGAAACGATTCGCAACGGCAAGGCAGACACCGCCGGCCCATCGGCCTCGGCGGGGACGATACATTCCGAAACGCGCAGCCATGCCCCCACCCTATCGCCCTAGCGCGTGAGCGGCCGCGTTGATGCCCGTTCTAACTACGGATGGAGCCCGACGCGTTCAGAGGCTCCGCGAGTCACAGACCGAGCTGAGCGGTCAGGAACGTCGTGAAGGCCGATGTGTCGGCGAAATAATTGGGGTAGGCGCGCCGCAGGGCTGTTGCAGAATTCGTGTCGACGTCGACGAGGACGACGTTGGCCTCGGGGCGGTGACTGAGCTTTCGTTCCAGGCGCGTATACTCCTCGTTCGCCGCGGAAAAGCCCTTGTATCCCATAATCAGCGTGTAGCCCAGCAGCGTGTCGATCATGACAACGAAATAGCGGCCGGCCTGATCCCCGCTAGCAGGTTTCACCGCCCGCGCATAGCTGCGCAGCTGCTCGACGAATGTGTCGGCACCGCATCCCTTCAGCTCGTCGATGACGTCGCGACGTTCCTTCGGTGCCCCCTCGGGGACCGGAGTTCCTTCCTCGAGGGCGATGAGGGCGGAGGTGAGGAGGAAGAAACGCGACCATCCTTCAACCTGGGCTCCTCCCTTGAGTGAAGAATTCTTAAACGTGTCGACGATCTCGACCGCGGTCGACCATTGGTGCATCCGTTGAGTGCGCAGCTGAATCTCGACCATGGTTCCCTCATAGTCGCTGCCGGGCTTGAACTGGACAACGAGATGACGCCCGCGATAGCCGTCTGCCTTCGGCCGGGCGATATAGTCGTATTCCCGCTTGAGCCGGTATGTGGTCCTCGTGGAATCATAGGCTCTGCGGAGCTTCTCGACCTGGTCCAGGTTCTCCATTACGGCGCGGCAGCCCGCGAAATCCTGCATCTCGCCGAGCTTGTGGACGGCGCCACGCTTGAGTTTCGCTTGGATGGACGGCAGCCGCTTAAGCCGTGACGACACAACCGCTTCACTGTCGATCTTTGTCGCTCGATTTCGTAGGGTCTGATAAACGACATAGAGCGGATAAGAGTGAGCGCGACGCCACTGCTTGATGGTCTCCAATGCCTCCTCGTCGATCCCCTCCAGCCCGCGGTCACGCAGCTGCTTGCCGGCATCAGTGACGGCGCCGCGTGACGGCAAAGGAGCGTCGGGATTCAACGGGATCACAGGCTCATTCTACCGGACCAACAAGCCGTTCCCCCGCAATTGGGGCGCTTGTGGCCGCCGTCGAGAGACGAGGCGACGGCGGCCACCGCTGCTGATGGCGATCGCTAGACGATGCCCTGTTCCATCATCGCGTCGGCGACGCGCACGAACCCGGCGATGTTGGCGCCGAACACGTAATCGCCCGGGCGGCCGTACTCCTCCGCGGTCGCGGCCGTCGAGTCGTGGATGTCCGCCATGATCTCGGTGAGCTTCGCCTCGGCCTGCTCGAACGACCAGCGCGACCGGGATGCGTTTTGCTCCATCTCGAGCGCCGAAGTCGCCACGCCACCGGCGTTGGCAGCCTTGCCGGGGCCGAAGAGGACCTTCGAATCCTGGAAGAGATCCGTCGCGTCGGGGGTCGTCGGCATGTTCGCGCCCTCCGCGACGACCTTGACGCCGTTCTTGATGAGCTCCTTCGCGTCCGACAGCGACAGCTCGTTTTGGGTCGCACACGGGAGGGCGACGTCGACGGGCACCGACCACGGCCGCGACCCCGAGTGGTACTCGACCCCGCTCTTGCGCTCGGCGTAGTCGCTGATGCGGCCGCGCTCGACCTCCTTGATCTGCTTGACGAGGTCCAGATCGATGCCTTCGGGATCGTAGATCCACCCCGACGAGTCCGACAGGGTCACCGGCTTCGCCCCCAGCTGCAGGGCCTTCTCGGCCGCGTAGATGGCGACGTTACCCGATCCCGAGATCGCGACGCGCTTGCCCTCGAGGTCGTCGTTGTGGGCCTGAAGCATCGAGCGGGCGAAGAGGACCGTGCCGTAGCCGGTTGCCTCCGTGCGCACGAGCGACCCGCCCCACTTGAGGGACTTGCCCGTGAGGACGCCCGCCTCGAAGCGATTCGTCAGCCGCTTGTACATGCCGAACATGTAGCCGACCTCGCGCCCGCCCACGCCGATGTCGCCGGCGGGAACGTCCGTGTACTCGCCGATGTGGCGGTACAGCTCGGTCATGAACTGCTGGCAAAAGCGCATGACCTCGGTGTCCGAGCGCCCGTGCGGGTCGAAGTCCGATCCGCCCTTACCGCCGCCGATCCCCTGCATCGTCAGCGCGTTCTTAAAAATCTGTTCAAACCCGAGGAACTTGAGGATCGAGCGGTTGACGGACTGGTGGAAACGAAGGCCGCCCTTGTAGGGGCCGAGCGCGGAGTTGAACTCGATCCGGTAGCCGCGATTGACCTGCACCTCACCGTTATCGTCGACCCAGGGGACGCGAAAGAGGATCTGGCGTTCGGGCTCGACGAGCCGGTCGAGGATCTTTGCCTCGATGTATTCGGGGTGCTTCTCGATGGCCGGCCCGATGGACTCCAAGACCTCGCGAACCGCCTGGTGAAACTCGGGCTCGTTGGGGTTGCGCTTCAAGACCTCGTCATAGACGGCTTCAACAGTCTTGTGCATGGCGTTGCTCCTCACGGATCCGGGACGCGGACGCGTCCAGCGTGGCGCGGCGCCCCGGGTCGCCCGAGGCAACCCTGTCTCGAACGCCAGTGTGACACGCCCGGCACCAGCTCCACTCCGGCGTCCATATTTTAAGAACTGTTGGCGCCCCCATCACCTCGGCTTGTCGACACGTGGGTCGGCTCACTGCAAGCGAGTTCACGCCGAATCGCCCCGGAAATTCACCTGCGGTCGACCGATAGACTCACCCCCATGACAACTGCCGCGAGATCGCCCTGGGTCTCCTTCGCCGTCCTCATGGCCGGCGGATTCATCACCCTTCTCGACGTGTCCATCCTCAACGTGTCAATCCCCGCGATCTCGCGCACCCTCGACATGGGCCCCTCCGGGGTTCAGGCGATCATGGCCGGCTACTCCCTCGTGTTCGGACTCGTCCTCGTCGCCGCCGGTCGCGCCGGCGACGCCTACGGGCGGCGGCGCGTTTTCCTCATCGGCCTTGCCCTCTTCGGTCTCGCCTCGATCGGCTGCGGCCTCGCCCAAACGGCCCTCGCCCTCATCTGCCTGCGTCTCCTCCAAGGCGTCGGTGCGGCCATCGTCAACCCGCAAATGCTCGGGCTCACCCAGCAGCTCTTCACAGGTGCGCAGCGGGCCCGGGCCTTCGGGTTCCTCGGTCTCGCCATCGGGATCGCCACTTCCATCGGCCCAACCCTCGGCGGCATCCTCATCGCGATCTTCGGTCCAGAAGGCGGCTGGCGCGCCGCCTTCCTCGTCAACGTCCCCATCATCGCCGTCGTGCTGCCGCTTGGCTACCGGCTGCTCCCAGACCACCCCGGCCGCGCGGGTACCCTCGGGCTCGACGTTCCCGGGATCGTCCTCATGGCCGGCGGCGTCATCGCCGTCATGGTGCCCTTCGTCCTCGCCTCCGACCACACTCGCGGGCTCTCGGGAGCCCCCTGGTGGACGCTCCTTCTCGCCGCCGCGCTCATCGCCGCATTCGTCCTCCACGAGCGGCGCGCCGAAGGGCGCGGTCACTCCGTCATCGCTCCTGCCGCCCTCCTGCACACCCCTTCGTTCACCCTCGGAACAGCCATCCAGGCGTTCTACGCGGCGGGTTTCACCGCGTTCTTCGTCATCTACACCCTCTACCTCCAGCAAGGAATCGGACTCGCCGCCTGGCAGGCCGGCCTCATGCAGATCCCCGTCGCCCTCGGATCCGCACTCACCGCCCCCATCGCCGGCCGCCTCGTCGCACGCATCGGTCGGCCCCTCGTTGCCGCCGGCGTCACCACCGTCACAGCGTCCGCACTCGCGATGGTGCTCATCGCCCACACACTCGACGGCACGCTACTCGTCACCGCAATCGCACTCGCCGCCGCCGTCTTGGGGATCGGCTCGGGTCTCGCGATGACCCCCAACCAGGCACTCGCCATCGAAGACGTGCCCATCTCGACCGGCTCGACCGCCGGCGGGCTCTTCCAGACCCTTCAGCGCGTCGGCTCCGCCATCGGCATGGCCGCCGTCACTCTCGCCTTCTACACGCCCCTGTCCGCCAGCGATCTCGCCGGACCTGCCGGCGCAGACTATCCCGCTTTTGCCAGCGCCTTCGGGTGGGGGATGGGCATGATCGCACTCTTCACTGCCTGCTCGCTCGCCCTCGCCCTCACCGACGCGGCCCGCACGCGGCCTAACGCCTAGTCGTCCTCGCCCAGCCACGACAGAATCGTTGAACGATTAGACCCGGTCGCATACGCGATGTCACCTATCGTCGCCCCCGCGGCGTGCATAGCCTCCGCGGCCTCCCGCTTGAGGGGCAGATTGCGACGCGCCCGCCCATTGCCCCCGCACGCGTGAACCGCACGCGCACCCAGATGACGCCACCACGCCAAATAGGTGTGGCAGTGCCGATGCTGCGGTGAGGCCGCCAAACGCACGTAAGCATCACGCACGGCGTCGACCTCTAGGAACGCCAGCGCCGTATCGATGAGATCGTGCGGCGGGCTCGTTCGTTTGGAAGCAAAATAATCGATAATTTCTTCAATAAGTGGCCGTGCCGCAGCGAGCGCCTCGTTTTCGTCCTCACTCGGGCGGTGGTTGCGCAAGGCCCGACGCAGATCCAACACAATTTCGTTTAATTCATATTCTTCACTGAAAATCTGACGCACTCCCGTGGCCGAGCGATCGAGCGCCTCACACATCCATTCTTCGCCCGCCACAAATGCCCCGGCCTTCGCGACATCTGCCGACAACGTCACCGCCAGGCGCGTGGCCACGGGCAGCGCGAGATCAATAGTGCCCGCCGCATCGGTAAGTTCAGGAAAATCACGCAGACGGATGAGGGGAAGGACAGCCGAACGGACACGATCGATAAGCTCCTCGGTCAGCTCACGCGCCTCATCGGTGTCGATACCATTGCGCTCAGCCCACTGCAGGGTCGCATCGTTGCTCGTCATCGGCAGGTGTTTCCTTGATCCTCCAAAGGAATAAACGTACAGGAAAAAGATACCCCATTAGTTGATTTTTTTCGCGGCCTTGAGCGCGAGCGAACGAGCGAGCGCACCCAGGGCCGTCACGCAAGCGATTGCGAGCAAACCGACGACCGTCACCGCCACGATCGACAGCGACGTCAGCCCGACCGTCGCGAACGCATTAACGCCCGCGCAAGCGGCGGCCATGCCCGCCAGGGGCCTCGCCGCCAGGTGCCCCACATGCCATGCCTCCTCGCTGCGCAGCAGGGCCCGGCCGCGAAACCCCAGCGGGTGACCGGGTCGGAAACGCTCCTTACCCACCATGACGACGAGAGCGACGTAGCGGGCCGCAAGCGCAAGCAACAGGCAGCCGAAGACGAAAGCAAGAATCGATGCGGCCATGGCGTCCAAGATAGCAGCGAGGGCCGTGCGCCGGGAGGGGGCGGGCTGCCGCTAGACTGAGGACGTCCGTTGTTTCCTCCACCGAAGAGTTGATAATGACAGAGACCGCCCGCCTCGCCTCACCGGAAACCTACGACACCGTCGACAAAGCCCAAGCCACCCCAGACGAACCCATGCCCTACCGCGAACTCGGTCTCAAAGACGACGAGTACGCACGAATCCGCGACATCCTGGGCCGCCGCCCAACCGCAGCCGAGCTAGCCATGTACTCGGTCATGTGGTCCGAGCACTGTTCTTACAAGTCGTCCAAAAAACACCTTGCCCAGCAGTTTGGGGAAAAAACGACCGAGGACATGCGTCGCCACATGCTCGTGGGCATGGGCCAAAACGCAGGCGTCGTCGATATCGGTGACGGGTGGGCCGTCACGTTCAAGGTCGAATCCCATAACCACCCGTCCTACGTCGAGCCCTACCAGGGAGCCGCGACCGGTGTGGGCGGGATCGTGCGCGACATCATCGCCATGGGTGCGCGCCCCGTCGCGTGCATGGATCAGCTGCGTTTCGGCGCACCCGACCACGAGGACACGGCCCGCGTCGTCGAGGGCGTCGTCGCCGGAGTCGGCGGCTACGGCAACTGCCTGGGCCTGCCCAACATCGGCGGCGAAGTCGACTTCGACCCCTCCTACCAGGGCAACCCCCTCGTCAATGCGCTGTGCGTGGGCGTCATGCGACACGAGGACGTCCACCTCGCTAACGCCGAGGGCGTCGGCAACCTCGTCGTCCTCTTCGGGGCACGAACGGGAGGCGACGGCATCGGTGGCGCGTCGATCCTGGCATCCGAAACTTTCGAGGAGGGGATGCCCGAGAAACGCCCAAGTGTCCAGGTGGGCGACCCCTTCATGGAAAAGGTTCTCATCGAATGCTGCCTCGAGCTCTACCGAGAGGGCCTCGTCGAAGCCATCCAAGACCTCGGTGCCGCCGGTATCTCGTGCGCAACCTCCGAACTGGCTGCGAACGGGTCGGTCGGCATGCACGTTGATCTCGAAAAGGTCCTTCTGCGCGATCCGACGCTCAACGCCGGGGAGATCCTCATGTCGGAATCGCAAGAACGGATGATGGCGATCGTGGCCCCCGACAAGCGTGAGGCCTTCGAGGCAATCATCGATAAGTGGGACGTCGAGTCGGCGGTCATTGGGGAGGTCACGGGCGACGGTCGACTCACCATCGACCACCATGGCGTACGTATCGTCGACGTCGATCCGAAAACCGTCGCATCCGACGGGCCCGTCTACGATCGCCCCTACGAGCGTCCTTCCTGGCAGGACGAGCTGCAGGCGGACACCTCACGCACGCTCCCCCGGCCCACGAAATCGGCCGACGTCACCGAGCAGATGTGGCGGATGCTTCTCGACCCCAACCAGGCGTCGAAAGCGTGGGTAACCGACCAGTACGACCGTTACGTGCAAGGTAACACCGCTCTCGCCCAGCCCGACGATGCCGGGGTTATCCGGGTCGACGAGTCCACGAACCGGGGTGTGGCGATCTCGACCGACGCCAACGGCTGGTACGCGAAGCTTGACCCTTACGCAGGCGCCCAGCAGGCCCTCGCGGAGGCGTACCGCAACGTGTGTACGGTGGGGGCCACGCCGCTAGCGGTTACGGACTGCCTCAACTTCGGCAATCCCGAGACGACCGACGGTATGTGGCAGCTGGTCACCGCCATGGAGGGTATGGCCGATGCCTGTCGCGCGCTCGGTATCCCTGTCACCGGGGGAAACGTTTCTCTCTACAACTCCTCTGGCGGCGCCAACGGCACGCCTACCGCCTCTATCAACCCGACGCCTCTCGCCGGTGTTCTCGGCGTCATGGACGACGTGACGAAGGCACGACCCTCGGGTTGGGACGAGGAGGGTCTTGCCGTCATTGCCCTCGGGGTCACTCGCGACGAGCTTGATGGCTCGGCGTGGGCCCGCATTATCGGCGATCATCTGGGAGGTCTGCCTCCCAGGGTCGATCTCGATGCCGAAGCCGCGCTCGGCCGAGTCCTCGTCGCACTTGCGCAAGCGACGGTCAATGGCGAGAACGGCCACCGTCTTCACGTTGTCCGCGCCGCGCACGATCTGTCCACAGGCGGACTCGTGCAGGCGGTAGCGGATATGGCGACCAGGCGAAAGATAGGCGTGTCCATTGATCTTGACCAGATGCCGTGCGAGGAACAGCTCGATGCGATTGCACTCCTCGCTTCAGAGTCTCAAGCGCGGGCGCTCGTCGCTGTCCCTGAAGGCGCTGTGAGCGCGGTGGCCCGCGCGGCCGAAGCCGAAGGGGTGTCCTGGGCGCGCATCGGCACGACCGGCGGCGAACTCATCTCGTTGACCTCGGAGCGTCTCCACCTGGTGGTCAGTTTGGACGTCGCCGACCTGGCGGAAGAATCCGATCGAGTTCTACGCGAACTGTTTGCCGTCTAGTCCCGACACTCTCCCTCGTCCACGGTGCCCTCTGCCTAGGTTTCGGCGGAGGGCACCGTAACTTTTCCCGCACCTCTTGCCCTTCCTGCCCGACAGCCTTGCCGCCGTCTCCTTCATCGGCACGGCACTCGGCCTGCTCGCCTTCGGGGACCTTGCCGAGTGCATCGGTCGAAAGCGGCACGAGCCATTTCATCCCCTCAGTTCGATAGATTTAAGGTGACCCTAGAAAGGATAACGCCATGAGCGATCGCCAGACCGGACCAAATTTCCTCGTCGTACTCACCGACGACCAAGGGCCCTGGGCACTCACTGAGACCATGCCCGAACTCGTTACCCCCACCATTGACCGTCTCGTCGAACGCTCAACAACATTCGATAATTTCTACTGCGCCTCCCCGGTATGCTCCCCGGCACGCGCCTCACTCCTGACCGGACGGATGCCCTCGGCACACGGCGTCCACGACTGGATCGTCGGTGAACGTCACCCGGACTCGTGCGAAGACGACTATCTAGGCGGGCTAACAAACCTTCCAGAAACCCTCAGTCAAGCCGGATACACGTGCGCGATGGCCGGCAAATGGCACGTTGGAACATCACGATTCCCGGCCCCCGGTTTCGACTTCTGGTACGCACACAGGATCGGCGGCGGCCCCTACTATGGCGCGCCAATTTGGGACGAAAACGGAGAAAAGATCGACGAGCCTCGATATTTCACCTACGCCGTCGCGGAAGAAGCCTCACGTTTCATTGACGACCAAGGCCGAAAAAGAAGACTCGCGGGACAAGGCTCCGCTTCTCAGCCAGATGCCTGCCCAGACACCCCCGCCCCCTTCTACCTGCAAGTCAACTTCACGGCCCCCCACGATCCGTGGATTAACAACCACCCGCAAGACCTCTGGGACCTCTATGAGGACTGCGACTTCCCATCCGTGCCGCGCGAAGAACCCCACCCATGGGTCGCCCCGCGACGCGACGATTTCGCCGAAGCCTTCGCCAACCCCGAGCCACACATCCGAGGTTATGCCGCCGCACTATCAGGCGTTGACCGGGCAGTCTCCATGCTCCTCGAGCGACTAGAATCAAACGGCTTTGCCGATAACACCGTCATCGTCTACATGGCCGATAACGGCTTCAGCTGTGGTCATCACGGCATCTGGGGCAAGGGAAATGGAACCTATCCACTTAATTTTTGGGAAAACTCGGTTCGAGTACCCTTCATCGTCTCCCTACCGGGGCAGACCGACAGGCGCCGCGTGAGCGACCACGTCTCGGCGACCAGCTTCTTCGAGACCGTATGCGAGCTAGCCGGAATCAATCCACCCGAAGATCCGCTTCGCGCCGGTTCCTCGCTCGTCGGGCTCATCGACGGGTCACTCCCCGGAGACGGCTCCGATTCCGTTGTCGTCTACGACGAATACGGCGGAGGCCGTATGCTCCGCTCGGGTGCATGGAAGTTCATTGACCGATACGACGGGCCGCGAGAACTCTACAACCTCGATCGAGACCCCGACGAACGCGAAAACCTAGCCGGATCGAACGCCTACTCTCGTCGCGAACGCGAACTCGCAGACGAGCTACACGAATGGTTCGTGGCTCATGAAACCGCGACCGAACGCGCCTACGAACGCCAGGTCCACGGCCGCGGTCAGATCCATCCGCCCCGCAAAGCCCTCAGCGACGAACACACCTACGTGCAACAGCCTGCGACGTTCGACAGCACGCGAGCCACGCAAGCCCACTAGACGTGTGGGGCCGGACAGCTTCTGTCCGGCCCCACACGCAACACCAGTATCAGCAACGATTCAAGACCGCCGCGAAGATCTCAAGACCGTCCACGCCCGCACGGATGCCCTGCTCATCGTCGGGGCCAAAACCGGGTTCAACAGCGTGTTCCGGATGCGGCATGAGCCCAACAACGTTGCCGGCCGCGTTCGTCACCCCCGCAATGTTGTGAGCCGACCCGTTCGGGTTGTCTCCCTCGTAGCGGAAAACGATTTGCCCCTCACCCTCCAGGCGCTCGATCTCGGCCGGCTCGGCCTGATAGGACCCCTCGCCATGTTTGAGCGGAACCGTGATGACCTGCCCCGACTCAAAACGAGTGGTCCATGCCGTATCGGCGTTCTCGACGACGAGACGCTGATCGCGACACAGGAACGTCTGACCCGAGTTGCGTACAAGCGCGCCCGGAAGCAAATGAGCCTCGCACAAGACCTGGAAACCATTGCAGATCCCAAGGACAGGCATTCCCCGCCCCGCAGCCTCAATGACGGCCTCCATCACCGGAGAAAAACGCGAAATCGCGCCACAGCGCAAGTAATCGCCGTAGCTGAAACCTCCCGGCAAAATGACGGCGTCAACCCCATGCAAGTCCGCGTCCTTATGCCACAGAGGAACCGGCTCGCCACCAGCCAGGCGCACGGCGCGACGCGCGTCTTGATCATCGAGGGTACCCGGGAACGTGACAACCCCGACGCGCCCGGTCACTGGTGGGCCTCCGCACGCCTGACGGCCACGACGTCTTCGATGATGGGATTCGACAGCAGAGTCGAGGCGGCCCGGCGAGCCTCGGCAAGATCGTCCTCGCTCACCTCGCCCTCAACTTCCAGCTCGAAGCGTTTGCCCTGACGGACACCGACGAAGGCGTCGATCCCCAAACGAGGAAGGGCTCCCTTGATGGCTTTACCTTGGGGGTCAAGAATCTCGGGCTTGGGCATGATGTCGACGATGATGCGTCCCATGGTCTCCCTTAGATGAGTCGGATGAACCAGCGATTACTCGCTGTGCAGCCACCCCAAGCCTACCGCATGATCTCGCCCTGAAATCCGGCCGGCGCCTGTCAGATGTTGATCGTCCGGCCCGTGAGCATCTCGTAGGCCTCAACGTAACGTTGCGTCGTCTTCTCGACAACATCGCCGGGCAGCTCAGGCGGCTCTTCTCCGCTGTTCGGATCCCACCCCGACTCGTCCGATACCAGCCAATCGCGAACGTATTGTTTATCGAACGACGGTGTCTTCTTGCCCGGCTCCCACTCATCCGCCGGCCACAGGCGCGACGAATCAGGCGTGAGAACCTCGTCGCCCAAGACGATGGGCGCCCCACCTTCGGCGACGAGCGAACCGAACTCAAACTTCGTGTCAGCGACGATAATCCCCGCCTTCGCGGCGAGCTCGACCGCCCTGTTGTAGATCGCCAAAGACGTGTCCCGCAGCTGCTTCGTACGCTCGGCGCCCACCATCTTCGTCACGTCGGCGAGCGTGACGTTGACGTCATGCTTGCCCATGTTCATCTTCGCCGCCGGTGTAAAAATCGGCTCCTCCAGGCGCGAGGCCTCCGTCAGGCCCTCGGGCAGCGCGACACCGCAGACCTCGCCCGTGGCGTCGTAGTCAGCCTTGCCAGAACCCGTCAGATAGCCGCGCACGACGCACTCGAGCGGATACATGTCGAGCCGCTTGCAGATCATCGCGCGGCCGGCAACTTGGTCAGGCACGTCGGTGGAGACCACGTGATTGGGCACAATATCGCGCAGCTGCTCGAACCACCACAGGCTCATCTGAGTGAGGACGGCGCCCTTACCAGGAATCGTCGTGGGAAGGATGTGGTCGTAGGCGCTGATTCGATCCGTCGCCACGATCATGACGATCTCGGCCTCGTGCGGACTCACGCCCGCTGGAATGTAGAGCTCACGGACTTTCCCACCCGCGAGATGACGCCAACCACGCATTGCCGGTGCCTGAGAAGTAACCATACCTCCATTGTTGCACGGATCACGCCCACGCGCACCGACTATCTCGATATCAACACACCCCGCTCCCTCGGAAACGGGGTGTGCACACCGGACTACTCGCCCTCGACGTTGACCTCCACACCCGACGTCGGCGCGTAATCAGCGACATCGAGGCCGAGGGCAGGAAGGAACGTCTGAGAGGCATCATCGACCACGTAGGCGCCACGCATAAGAAGCTCGTGAGCGATCGGGCCGATCGTCTGAGCCGTGACGACCGCGTCAATTGCCGCCACGATCTCCTCGTCGTTATCGATGAGGAACTTACACCAGCGCAACGACTTGTTGATCGTGTTGAGCGCCTCGAGGACCTCCCCACGCCGCTCCGCCGGCACCTTCGGCATATTCCAAAAACGGATGCCGATATTCTCCTCGCTATCTTCAGCGATGATCGTCGCCGTGATCTGCGCGAACTTGTTACCCCGAATCTGGACGACGAGCTGCTCCTCGCCCGAAGGCGTCGACGGAACAGACATCGTATCCAAGTGCGCTCGGATGGCATTGATGTGGGTACCCACAGTGTCTCCTTCTACTCGGGTATTACCGGTCTTAGCCGCGCCAGCCGTCTTCGCGCAGCCGCCGCGTGAGAATAATGCGCCACATATCGGGCGTCGCCGGAGCCAGATCGAGGAGGCCCACCGCAGTGGCGAGCTCGAGGACACACGCGGGACGCTCGGCCTCCCAAATCCCCGCAACGGCCAGATCCGTCGCCCGCAGGCCACCGGGCAGATGCCACAGCCACTCATCGAGCGAGCGCACATCCGCGCCCGCATCGACGCAGGCCCACACACGGCCCGCGCCGGCTGCCTCCGCAAGCTTCTCACTCATCCTCGCGTGAGCCGCCTGCGGCGAATCAATGAGAACGAGATAGGTCGTCGCATCCGGATGCTCGGCGAGGGTCTCGCCAACCTCGTCGGCCGAACGCACACGCTCGTGATTGCCAGGAATGATCGACTTCGGGCAGCCAAGAACAACGTGAGCGACACCGGGGGTCCGCCGCGCCAAACGGGTCGCGGCTTGCAACGTCTCCGTAGCCGTCTCGAGGGTCCCCAAAACGACGATAACTCCGCCCGGCTGGGCAGTGACCGGCTGAGCATCGGGGATGAACTCGATGAGCTCGTCGAGAGTTTGCGGGTGGAGACTCGAAATCGAACCCGGCACGCCGAGCATCTCCAGGTCCGCACCTGCGATAAGGGGCCGAAGGGTCGCCGAGGTGTCCGCCTCCCCACGCAGTGCCTGCGCCCTCGCGCTTCGCCTCGTGCCCGAGACGCGATAGAGCAGGTTGTTGAGATCCTCGTTGACGCGATCCACCTCGCCGAGAGCCCGCTGCGTGAGATCGGCACGCGTTTGGGCAAGCAGCGATTCAAGCGCCTGATCCGAGGACAGGTACGGGTCCGTTGTGCTCACGAGTTCCTCCCCTTGTGTGACTCGCCCCAAGTTTACGCGCCCCGACCCTCCGCCGCGTCGGCGGCAATATCTGTGCGCATGTGCGCGCCGACGAGCCCGATTCTCTCGGCCGCGTCGTAGGCCCGCTGCCTCGCTTGAGTGAGAGTGTCGCCAACCGCGACGATATCGAGTACGCGACCCCCGCTGGCCCGCAGCGTATCGCCATCAAAGCTCGTTCCGGCGTGAATGACGTGGACGCCGCCGATCGACTCGGCCTCCTCGATACCGCTGATCGGGCGGCCGGGCTCGACGAGCGCCCCCGGGTAGCCCTCATTGGCGATGACGACCGTGACGGCCGCGCCGCGAGCACGCCCATGAGGCGCCACCTCGCCGAGCGTACCCGTAGCCGCCGCATAGAGCATACGTGGAAGATGCTCTCCCTCCAGCGGGAGAACCACCTGGGTCTCGGGGTCGCCGAAACGCGCGTTGAACTCGACGACACGCAGTCCCTTACTCGTGAGGGCGAGCCCGCAGTAAAGAAGACCGACAAACGGGATACCACGACGCGCCATCTCGCGGATCGTCGGCAGCGCAATCGTCTCAGTGACCTCGCGTTCGAGATCCTCGGGCGCCCACGGCAACGGCGAGTAGGCGCCCATCCCGCCCGTGTTCGGACCGGTCTGGCCGTTGTAGGCCCGCTTAAAATCCTGCGCGGGGCTCAGCGGCACGACGTTCGTGCCATCGCACAGGCAAAACAGAGAGATCTCGGGGCCGTCGAGGTATTCCTCCACCACAACACTCGCCCCTTGCCTGCCCTCCAAGCACGAGCGCGCGTGAGCGAGCGCCTCCCCCAGATCGTTGGTGACGACGACACCCTTGCCCGCAGCCAGGCCGTCGTCCTTAACGACGTAAGGGGCACCAAATTCCGCGCATGCCGCCTCGACGGCCTCGACGTCGCCGCACACGCGGCACGCAGCGGTCGGTACACCCGCGGCCGCCATGACGTCCTTCGCGAAAGCCTTCGACCCTTCCAGGCGCGCAGCCTGTGCCGAAGGCCCGAAGCACGGGATGCCCGCAGCCCTCACGGCATCGGCGACACCGGCGACAAGGGGCGCCTCCGGACCGATAACAACAAAGCCGACGACGTGGTCGACGGCCCAGCGAGCAACGGCATCGGGATCGTTCGGATCAAGATCGGGCACGAGGGTGGCGACGGCGCTAATACCCGGATTCCCCGGCGCGCAGTAGAGCTCGTCGGCGGGCGTAACCTGAGACAGCGACAAGGCGAGGGCGTGTTCGCGGCCCCCGCTACCGAGGATGAGGGTCTTCACGTCTCCACCCTAACAAAGCGCGCCCTTTTGCCGGGGCCCATGGGCCCCGCATCGCCTACCCGCCAGCCACCGAATCCTGCCGGCCGAATCAACTGTTTAGACTGTTCTCATCGTCGCAGTGAAATGAGGAGAAACCCGTGACGAACACCGACACCACCATCACCGCACCTCACGTGCAGCCCCTCGGTGATGACGACGTCGCGGCCGCCACCCGGCTGGTCTCGAAGATCGACAGCCACCTGCGCGGGCGCATCATCGGCCAAGACGAACTCATCCGCGCCCTCACCGTCTGTCTACTCGCCGACGGCCACATTCTCATCGAGTCCGTACCGGGACTCGCAAAGACCACAGCAGCGAAGACCCTCGCCTCCGCCGTGGCAGGCAGCTTTTCTCGCGTGCAATGCACCCCCGACCTCATGCCCTCCGACATCGTCGGCACGCAGGTGTTCTCCATGCACACCTCGACGATGACGACCCAGCTGGGGCCTGTCCACGCCAACTTCGTTCTTCTCGACGAGATCAACCGCTCCTCGGCGAAAACTCAGTCGGCCATGCTCCAGGCAATGGAGGAACGCCTCGTCACGATCGCCGGCACCGACTACCCCCTCCCCGACCCTTTCCTCGTCATGGCGACCCAAAACCCCATCGAGGAGGAGGGCACCTACGTACTGCCCGAGGCGCAGATGGATCGGTTCCTCCTCGCCCACGTTCTGCCCTATCCCGCGCCAGCTGAAGAAATCGCCATCCTCGACGGCCACGCCGATGGGGCCTTCGCCGCCGAAGAGCCCCCCGCGGTGAGCACCGACGACGTCACCGCCCTGCACGCCCTCACCCGCCGCGTCCATGTTCACCCGAGCATCCGCGCCTACATCGTCGACCTCGTCAACACGACCCGCGGTGGGGGCCCCAACCCCATCCCCGACCTCCGCCAGGACGTGCGCTTGGGGGCTTCGCCGCGCGGCTCACTCGCGCTCATGCGCAGCGCCCAGGCACTCGCCCTCATGAGCGGACGTGCCTACGTCGTCCCCGACGACGTGAGGGCCCTGCGCCACCCCGTCTTGCGCCACCGTCTCCAACGCACCTACGACGCCCTCGCCGCAGGTATCGCGACCGAAGCCATCATCGACGCGGTCTTCGCGGCCGTCCCGGTTCCGTGATGACGCACCCCACCGAACTCGCCGCCGTCCGCGAGCGCCTTTCCCTCCCGCTCGTGCGACGCGTGTGGCGTGCGCTCGCCGGCGTACACCCGGCCACCAGCGTCGAGCGTGGTTTCGACCTCGACTCGCTCGCGCCCTACGTTCCCGGGACGGACGTCACGGCGATCGACTGGGCGGCCAGCTCGCGGGCGGGAGAAACGATCGCTCGCCGCTACAGGGGCGAGCAGGCGGCACCCACCATCGTCGCGCTCGACGTGTCGTCGACGATGCGCGCCTCCGCGCCCAGTGGAGAAACCAAGATCGATGTTGCACGTGACGCCGCCCGGATTATCGCCTACTTAGCGAGCCTGCGTGGCGACCCGTTCGGCCTGCTCCTCCTCGGCTCCAGAGAAAACACCTGGATTCCCCCGCGGGCGGGAAACGCACACGCCGAAGCGAGCCTGCGGGCGGGGCTGAGCGCCAGACCTCGGGGGACGGCCACCGACATGGTGGAAGCGTTCACCAGGCTCGACGTGCTCTGCCGGAAGAAGAGCCTCATCATTGCGATCTCGGACCTCGTCTCGCTCGCGACGGCCCACGGGGTGCTCGCCCGTCTCGCGAGTCGTCACACTCTCGCGGCGTGCCTCGTCTCTGACCGTGACCCGGCCACAATCGACGATCCTCTCCTCGTCGACGTCACGCTCGGCATTCTCGACGACGTGGTTGTCGCCGACCCCGCCGCTCGTGCCCAAGCCCGACACATCGCCGCTGCCGAGCGGGACCGCGCCACGTCCCAACTCGCCGCCGCGCGGGTGCCGCACGTGTCTACCGGGGGCACGACGGACACCGTCGACAGCCTCTATAGGCTGTTCACAAGGGAGGTGCCGCGTGTTCGCCAACGCTGAGCTGCTACCAACGGGCCCGTTCGCCTCCTGGGTTTTGTGGCTGGCCTTCGTCATTTTTCTCAGCGCGCTCTCCCTGGCCGGGTGGATCCACTACCTCACCCGCCTGCCCGTGAGGATCACTCTGCCGGGACCGGGCGAGATCGTGCGGGCGGTGAGCGCGCGCGAACGCTCCCGCTTCCTCAGCGACATCGACACCGTCCTCACCTCCTACCGCGCGGGTGCTGCATCGGTCTCACAGGCGCATCTTGGCCTGGCCGCCATCGCGCGTGCGCTTGCCTCCGCGGCGACGAACACCAACCTTGAAACAGCGACAAGGGCCGTCATCACAAGCAAGCTTGGCGCCGTGTGGCCGGAACTGGTCGCCCTCATCGGCGCGTGCGAGGCGCCCAGTTTCGCCGCGCACGCGCACGCCGACGTTGAGGCCACTGCCGCAGAACTCGTGCGTCTCGTACGCGCGGCCACGCGGCTGGCCGATGAGGGGAGCGCACGGCAGTGACCCAGCCCCTTCTCGCTGCGCTTGCACTCGTCCTGCTCGCGGGTGCCGCCCTGGTCGGGTGGCGAACGGGATCGCGATCGTCTCCCAGCCCAGTGAGGGTCGCCCATTCCGGATACCTCCCTCAGGCACCTCTCATCGCCAGGCGCCACCGCACGCGCAGGCGTATGCGCCTGCTGGCCGTCCTTGCCCTCGCCGCTGTCTCGCTCCTCGCGGCAACCCTCGCCGGCCTGCCGCGAGAAACAACCACCACGCACCACCCGGTCAAGAGCCGAGACGTCGTCTTTTGCCTCGACGTGTCGGGGTCGATGCTGCCCCTCGACCGCGACATCATCGACACCCTCAGCGACCTCGTCACCCACTTCCGTGGCGAACGAGTAGCGCTGCGGCTATGGAACGCGACAACGATGACAGTCTTCCCCCTCACCGACGACTACGACCTCGTTCACAGCGAGCTGACGAAACTGTCCGATATGCTCGCGAGCGTGGAGGTCCGAGGCAACGCCATCTATGCCTCCCCGACGCTCATCGAGTACCTCTCCCCCACGACCGCGAGCGAGGACACCGCCGGTTCCCTCATCGGCGACGGGCTCGCCGGATGTGCCCTCGCGTTCCCTGAATCGAGCGAGCGGCGTTCCCGCTCGCTCATCCTCGCCACCGACAACCTCCCGCAAGGTAGCGCCATCTACACGCTCCCCCAGGCCGTCGACGTCACCGCCGAGCGGGGTATCGACCTCTACACGATCTACTCGACGCTCGGAGTGAAGCTCGATCAGGCCGACGACCCCGCCGCGGCGCGCGACGAGCTCGCCCGCGAGACGGCGCGCGTCAACGGTCGTTTCTACAAGGCCGTCGACTCCTCGACGACCAGCGACGTCCTCGATGCCATTTCCTCCTCTCTTGCCCACACGCAAGACAATCCGCGGCCCCCGGAGCAAACCGACGCGTCGGGTCCCTACATCGGTTTCGCCGCTCTCTTCTGCCTCCTCGGGCTGGCAGCGTGCGTGAGGGGGCGGCTATGAGCCTCGCCCATCTCCTGCCCCCAGCCGAGAACCTCGTCTTCGTCCTTGTCGCGGCGATCCTCATCGCCGTGGGCCTGCGTCGGGCCCACCCCACCAGGCGGCGCGCATGGGCGAGGCGAGCTGGCATCGTCGCCGTCATCTGTCTTCTCGGTCTCGCCCCCGCCCTACCGAGCGAGTCCACGTCTCAATCCTCAGATCTCACCGTCACCTTCGTCGTTGATCGCACAACCTCGATGACCGCCACCGACATGCCGGGAGGGACCAGGCGTATCGACGCCGTCGCCACCGACCTCAAGATTCTCGCCAACGAGCTGGCGGGAGCGCGTTTCCAGGTCATCGGCGTGGGCTCGCGCGCCAATCTCGACGTACCCGCCACTACCGATGCCGCAGCGCTCGTCGCCTACGCCGAAACCCTCACACCCGAGGTCGCCCACGCCGCCCACGGATCCGCCCTCGCCCGCGCGATCCCTCTCCTGCGCCAATCCGCACGCATCGGCGTACACGGGCCGCGGGCCCTCGTCATTGCAAGCGATGGGGAAAACACCGACGAAGACGAGGCCACGCCAAGCACGTGGAACCTTGACGGGAGAAGTCTCGATGCCGGATCAACCCTTCTGTACGGCACGAGCAGCGGAGGCCCCATGCGCGCCTACCTCGGCGGCGGCCGCTACGAGGACTCTCCCGTCATCGACCCCGATACCGGACGGGAGGCGGTGAGCAGAGCCGATTCTCGTGCACTCGCACGCATCGCTTCCCAACTGGGTATCGAGGCCCGTGAGCGCACCGACGATACCGCCCGCGATCTCGCCCGTGACCTCAAGGCCGCCTCGACGGCCAGCGACAAGACCGACCTCACGAAGACACGGCCCCTCATCTGGCCTCTCGTGTGGCTCCTCCTCGCCCTAGTGGCGCTCGAGGCCTACGACACCGCACGCCTCCTGAGCGCACGCCGTATGCTCTCGCGCCGGATCGCCAAGGAGGTCGCCTTATGAAACGCCGTCTCGCGGGCCTCGCTCGACACCTGGTCGGCCCCCTCCTCGTCGTCGCGCTCGCCGCCTCCGGTTGCCTGGCAGGGCTGTGGCTGTGGTCTCTCGCCTCCTCCCGCGAAGCCGCCTCCGGGCGCACCGCGAGCGCGCTCGCCGGTTTCAACGGGCAATACTCCCTCACCAGAGCGTGGCCCGAGCCGTGGCGCGCGCCCTTCAACATCGGCACCACCCACACACAGCGCCGCGAATACGACAGGGGCATCGCCTCGCTCGAGGAGGCCCTGCGGCTCATCCCCAAGGCAGAGAGACGCCCAGACGGCACCATCGACGCCGATGACGACGAGTGCCTCGTGAGGATCAACCTTTCCATTGCCCTTGAGCGTCGCGCTGAAACGACACACGCCGGGAAGGAGGCCTACGAGAAGGCTGCCTCCGTGTCGGCACCGTGCGCCGCGGGCGGCGACCCCGATGCCACCGGCGAAGAGAAGGAATCCGAACAGGCCAGGAGCGGACGTGAAACCCACGCCCGCCAAGAGGCCAAGAGCGGGCGAGGGCCCGACGCGACCCTCGCCTCCCCCACGCCGACCGGCGAGCAAGCCCCTCCCGACGAGGCCGAGCAGCGTCGCCGCGACGCCCTCAACGACGCCGAACGCGCCCAACGCGAGCGAGCCGAAAACGATGGTGACACGGCGCCTACGCCGCCCACCGGGCGCTACTGGTGAGGCCGAAAATGACCAGCCGGCCCGTCCGGGGACGCACTCTTTCCCATTCCATCCTCCGACGTGCAGGCGCGGCGCCCGGCGTTGGCTACGCTGAAAGAAACCACGACGACCTCGAGGCGGGAAGAGGCATGCAAGGCGGGAATCTCCAGAGTCTGCGACAGCATAACCGGGCGAGCATCCTCGCCATGCTTCAGCGTTCCTCCACCCCCCTCACTATGGGAGACCTGCGCGAGGGAACGGGCCTGTCGCGGCCGACGATCGAGTCGCTCCTCCAAGATCTCTTGCGCGAAGGGCTCGTCACCGACCGGGGGCTACGTGCGCCCTCTCACTCGCCCGGGGGCGGACGCCCCCCGCGCCTGTATGCCTTCGACCCGACGGTCGGATGCCTCGGCGCGGTCGTCCTCGGTATCGACGACGTCCAGGTGGCGCTCGCCGATCTGTCCGGTCGCCTCCTGGGGTGGCGTACGGCCCCGCTGCGCCCCGGCGAGCTACGCCGCGAGATCGCCTACGACCTCATGCAGGCAATGCTGCGTTCCTATCGGCGCAACGCCAGCGAACTTCGGGCCCTCACCGTCGGCATCATGGGCGTGCACACAACATCGGGCGCGATCTTGCGTAACGAGTCGATTCCCGAGCTTTCCGATCCCGAGTACTTTACGCCCTACCGTGAGGCCCTCTCCTGCCCGCTGCATCTGGTCAACGACGCCTATCTCGCCGCTCTCGCTCAATACGACGAACTGTGCGCCGACGAGGACGTCCACTCGATGATCGGCCTTCACGCCTCGACCGCCATCGGCTGCGGCATCATCGTCGAGGGCGAGCTCTACCAGGGCCACCGCGGAGCCGCCGCCGAAATGGGTTTCGCGCGCGAACTCGGGTGGACAACGGCGGACTCCCTACTGCGGGATTTCGCGAAGAGCCACGACATCTCTCCCGCGACCGTTTTTTCGCGTGCCGCCGAAGGGGCGAAGGAGTACGCGAGTTTTGTCGGCGACTTCATCGACGCCGCCATGCCTGGGATCCGGGCTCTCCTCCTTGCCTTCGATCCGCAGATCCTCACCATCGGCGGGGCACTGGCCGCGACGCGGCCGCTCATCGAGGACCGCGTCTGCCAGGCGCTCTCTGGCCTGCCTGCCGGCCGTCCCGACATCCGTTATTCGCGCCTGCGCGAGGAGGCCATCATTACCGGAGCGATCCGCCACGGCGTGCGCGCCATCGAAGGTAACCTCGACCCCTCGCGCCGCTAGGCATCCGGACACAGAAAGGACTCGGCGCCAGGAGGCAGTAGGGTCTCTGGCGCCGAGTCTTCTCGCTGTCAGCACATGCGACTATCGGGCGGCGTCGTACCAGTCGTCGTCGCCCGTCGCCGAGGGCACGTCCTCATAACGCCACGCGTCCTCGTCTCCGTTCTCACGCTTACGCTGAGCCTGAAGTTCGCGTTGCAACGCGTCGTAGTCCGTCTCCGGGCTGTAGTACTTCAGCTTGCGTGCTACCTTCGTCTGCTTAGCCTTCTGACGGCCGCGCCCCATGGGGTCGACCCCCTCCACGTGTCACGGGCGACACGCAAGGTGCGCCCTAAACTGTCTTGAAAATATCGATGGTCTAACAGTATCGCGAAAACCATGACAATGCCTAGCAGGCGGGCCGCAGTGGCCTTTCCTGCCGCGGCGGCTTAGCGGATGAGTCGCCGTACGACGACGACGCCGACGGCGAGAGCCCCCACGGCCACGCCTGCGACAATGGCGCGTGCGCGCTGATCACCCTGCTTGGCCTCGTCGACGGTGGCCAACGCCTTTTCTTGGAGCTGCTCGGCCTTGGCCTTCGCCGTCTCGCCGAGATCGGCGGCGGCCTGTTGCGCCTGCTGCTTCGAGCGTTTGACGGCCTGACGCGGGTCCACCTGATCGACCAGCTCTCCGAGCGTGGCCGTGATCTCCTCGCGCGTTTTCGCCAGGTCGGCGAGGATCTCGTCTTCTGTGCGCTGGTCGCTCATTTACCCATTCCCTTCTTGACCGCATCAATGTTTTTACGCAAACCTTCTTGAGGCTTGGGGGTGCTGTTAAGTCCCTTCTTCACCTGGGCCACCCCAACTAGGGCGAGGATGAGGATGATGACGAGGAGGATCGCCGCGACGACGAGGGCCGCGGCCCAGGGCTGCAGGACGACCGAGAGGCCGAGGACAGCCGCATGCAGCAGCACCCCGAGCAGGTAGAGAGCAAGAACCGCCGCGGCGATGAGAAGACCGGCTCCTACGCCGATCTTGCGCACGAGCCCTGTAGCCTTCGCCTTGGCCAGTGCGATCTCGCCCGTGACGAGCGTTTGGATCTGATCGGACAGTTTGGAGAAGAGCTCACCGATGGAAGGGCGCTTCGCCGACTCGGAGCGGGCGGCGCGCTTGTTCGACGACCCAGACTCGCCCTCGCGCCCCTCGGGCTCTTTGCCTTCGGTTTTCTTCGCTTCGGCTTTCGTGCCCTCGCCGTCCTTCGTCGCCGCCTTGACGTCTGCGCGGCGCTCGGTCTCGTCATCGACGCGAGGCCCGGTTGGTTCCGGCACACCGGGGGCGGCCTCCTCGTGGCGATTCGCCCTGTTCGGCGCGGGAGCGGGGGTGACCTCCTCGCGGGTGCGCATAGAAACCTCGGCGTCGCCACCGGCGGCCACGCCGGCGGACTTCATCTTATCGGCGACACTTTCACGCACGGGCTCGGCCATTCCCTGCGGGGGCCGGTACGCGGGCACCTTGGGCACGGCAGCCTCGCGCTCGATCGTCTCCAGCTTCGGGGCAGGCTTGACGGGCTGTGGCTTGGGCTCGTGGCGGTTCGGCTCGACGCGGCGGGCCGGCTTCGCGGGAGCAGTCTTGGGATGAGAACCCGTTGTGCGGGCGTCGGGAGAGGGACGCGACGGGCGCGGCGTCCCCTGCGCCGGGGTGGCCGCGTGGGCCGGAGAAACGCGCGGGCGGGACGCGGCTACTCCCGCAGGTCCCGCGGGCGGGACCGGGCCTGCCGCATGGCTACCGCGCGCGGGACGCTGCCGCGGCGTCGGAGCCGTCGGGGCGGTCTCGTGGCTCTTGGCGACGCCACGAGCCGGGGTCCGCGGGGCTTCATGGAATCCGGGGGTTGCGGGGATCGTCGAGTGGGGCTTCGAGGGTGCCTGGCGCCCCGGGGCCTCGTGGAATCCCGGGGTGGCTGGAACCTCGCGCGCGCCCCTGGCGGGCGTCGGCACGTCGCCGCGGTCAAAGTCCTTACGATCAGCCACTGTTACCTCTCCTCGTCACGGGCATTTTCTCTTATTTTTTCTTATTTTCCTCTCACGCGCCACCTGTTTGTCCTCAGGTTCTCGCCACCGCGTCGAGGAGCTTGTAGCGGACGGCCTTGACGGCCGGGGCAACAGCGGCGATGGCGCCGACGATCACCGCGGCGACGCCGAGAACGGCGAGTGTCCCCCACGGAATGACCATCGTCTCCAGCCCCTCGTTCGCCAGATAGTTACACAACGCCGCGGCCAAGAAGGTGCCGACACCCAGGCCGAGGAGGGTGCCGAAAACCGAGATGAGGATCGATTCGATGACGATCATGAAACCGACGTTGCGTCGGGACATGCCAACGGCACGCAACAGTCCGATCTCGCGGATCCGCTCACTGATCGACAAAGAGAGGGTGTTGACGATACCGAGCACGGCGATGACGATGGACAGGCCGAGGAGCGCGTAGAGGATACCGAGGACCATCTGGACCTGATCGGCCAGCTGCGACTTGAACTGGTTGCGATCGAGCACCTGGTAGAGCTTGAGCTCGTCCAGTTCCTCCTCGATGGCTTTCTTCACCGACGCCGTCGTGTGCGACTTGTCGGTTACGACGAGAAGCGTCAAGGGCACCGCCCCCGGCACGTCGAGGGCCTCAAGGGTCTTCTCGTCGAGCAGGTAGGACGCCGGCTGGATCGTGGAGGCCACGAACGCACGCACCGTGTAGTCTTTCTCCCCGCCGGCTCCCGCGATCATCACCTTGTCGCCGATACGCAGATCCTTTGCCTTAGCCGTCGATTCCGACACGAGGACCGACGTGTCGGGGTGGTTGGTGAAGTCCTCGATCGTCCCCTTCTTCACCTCGAGGTCGATATAGTCGCGCCAGTTCTTCGGCAACGATCCGACCTCGGCAGGCCCCGGCTTCTCCTCACCGATCCTCACCCCGGTGTAGGCGGCACGGAATCCGCGACCGACGTCCTTGACGCCGGCGACGGAAGCCACTTTATCGGCGACATCGCCCGGAATGCCCTCGCTCGAAATTGAGGACACAAGCAGGTCGGCATGCAGTTCTGAATCGACGACGTCGGCGGTCGAAGCCTGAACGGTGGCGGCGACGACAGACCCCGCGGTGACGAGAGTGACGCCGACGGTGAGGGCGGCCGCCGTCACCGCGGAGCGACGCGGGTTGGCGAGCGCGTTGCGGTAGGCGAGACGCCCGAGTGGCCTGACCAGCCTGAAGGGTAGGGAGAGGACCCACATGAGGGGGCGGGCTAGCACCGGCCCGAGCGTGAGAACCCCCGCGAGCACGAGCGCCGCGCCGAGACCGAGCAGCGCCCCCGACGGCTCGCTGTCCATCATCGTGACAACGAGCGCGATGATGCCCGCGAGAGCAATGAGGCCCCCGACAATACCGCGAGGTTTCAATGGCTTCTCACGCGAATCGGTGGCGCGCATGGCCTCCACCGGCGGTGTGAGGGCGGCCTCGCGAGCAGGCAGAACGGCGCCGAGGAAAGTCACGAGGAGCCCAACGATGATCGAGGTGAGGATGATTGAAGGCCCCAGCCTGAGTCCGCCACCGAGGACGACCCCGAAAGAGTGCTTGAGCATCTCGGCGAGGCCGACAATGAGGCCCTGACCGACGACGATGCCGAGCAGCGACCCGGCGAGGCCAACGATGAGACCCTGGAGGGCGACGACGGCGAAGACCTGCTTAGCGGAGGCGCCGATCGCTCGCAGTGTAGCGAAGTGCTTCTGTTCTGCTCGCACCGTCATACGGAAGGTGTTCGTGATGATGAAGATGCCAACGAAGAATGCGATGGCGACGAAGACGAGCAGGAACGTGTTGATAAACCCGAGGGCCTTATTGACCGTCATGTTTGCTTGGTCAATGAGTGTGCGTTGAGTATCGACGCTCACCGACGAGCCGAGAGCGGCGCGCAGGTCCTTGGCGACGGTCTCTGCCTTGTGGCCGGGCTCGAGGGTGATGCCCACCTGCCCCACCTGCTTGGGGTCGCCCAGGAGGTGGCGGGCCGTGTCGCTGGTCACCATGCCTACGGATACGAGGCTGACGGGGGTGGCGAAGCGAACGGTGCCGGTCACGGTGAAAGGGGTGAGCTTGGAGCCTTCGACGAGAGAGACCTTGTCGCCAACCGACAGGCCTAGCCGTTCGGCTGCCGACTCCTCGATGACGACGTCGCGTTCGCCGGCGGGGGCCTTGCCTGAAGCAATTTTCGGCCAGGCGTTCGCGCCGGGAGAGTAGCCGAGAAGGACGAGCTGGGAGCCGACGACCTCGAGCGGTTTATCGTCAGGCCCGAGGACGGCCGCGCTCGTCGTGTAGACGGGGTCGGCACGCTTGACGCCCTCGACGTCACGTGCCTTGCGGGCGACGTCGACATCGACGGCGCCGTAAGACGGCGCCGTGTCGTCGGTGAGGGGGGCGTGTTTTTCTCCGCGCACATACAGCGGGTAGGTGTTGAACGATCCGAGGGTCGCCTCGAAGGAGGAGGAAAGGACGCCACGTAGGGCCAGCGTTCCCGATAAGAAAGCGACACCAAGGGTGACGGCGAGAAGGGTGAGGAGGAAGCGGCCGAGGTTTGCGCGCACTCCGCGCCAGATAACCCGCCTCATCTAGTAGTCCATTTCTTCGTCGAAGTCGCCGGCGTCGAGGTAGGGGATCGCACCGGTTCGCGCCTTTTCGCGCCGCGATTGTGGACGCGCGGGTACGTCGCGGGCGCGATCGGGTGCTCGTCGCGCCGCATAGTCCTCGTCTCTCCACGGGGGTAGGTCGAAGCTCGTTTCGAGGACGTCCTCGTCAGCCGCGAGATCGGATCGCAGGTCCGAACGGTCGAGGTCGGCGTAGGTCCGTTCCCTTGTCGAAAGAGGCCGCTGGGGTGCGGGCTCGGGTGCAGGAGCGAGAACCCTCCGCTGTGCCCGTGCTGTTTCGGCCGGGCTCGGTGCCGGCGCAGGACGCATGGTCTCGCTCCTCGCCGCTGACGCGGGTACGGGCGCGGGGGTGCGAACCGCCTCGCGGGGGCGCCTGGGGACTGGATCTTCCCCGTGCATGCGAGCTTCGAGCTCCGAAAGAGCGTCCAAGATATCGTCGTTCGTCGGATAGTCCATGCTCGCGACGACCTCGCCGTCGGTGAGGAACAACACCGTGTCGGCGTAGGCGGCCGCCTGCGATTCGTGGGTCACCATGACGACGGTTTGCCCGAAATCGTCCACGGCGCGCCGCAAATAGGTGAGGACCTGCTCGGTCGAACGCGAGTCGAGGTTTCCGGTGGGCTCATCGGCGAAGAGAACCGTCGGGGACTGCATGAGTGCCCGCGCGCAGGCGATACGTTGCTGCTGGCCTCCCGACAGTTCCGCGGGGCGGTGGTCGAGGCGATCGCGCAACCCTAACGCCTCGACGACGGTGGTGAATCGCCCCTCGTCGTTGGGCTTGTGCGCGATGTCTTGGGGAAGACGGATGTTCTCCGCGGCGGTGAGTGTCGGGATGAGGTTGAACGATTGGAAGATGAACCCGACGTTGTCGCGGCGTAACTGCGTGAGCTTACGTTCGCTCATCCCAGCGATCTCGATGCCGTCGAGGAGTACCGAGCCGGACGTGATCGACTCGAAGCCGGCGAGGCAGTGCATGAACGTGGACTTTCCCGAACCCGAGGGTCCCATGATCGCTGTGAAGCGGCCGCGCTCGATATCGACATTGACGTGGTTGAGCGCCCGCACGGCCGTGTCTCCGGATCCATATACCTTCGTGAGTCCACGCACCTTCATGACGGCGTCTTCGACAGGCATGGGCACGGTGAGACCGGTGGGCGCCTGACGGCGCGTGGGACGTCGTGTCATACCCCCATGGTACGTGGGAAGAGGCGCCACTCACACACGGACGAGGACGAACCGGGCCGTGGGGGGGGTAAACAAAAGCCCTCGCCTTGGCGAGGGCTTCGTTGGTGGCTCCGACCGGCGTCGATCCGGTGACCTTCCGATTTTCAGTCGGACGCTCTACCAACTGAGCTACAGAGCCTGGCTGACCTACAGGCCAACTGGCGACCCTGACGGGACTTGAACCCGCGACCTCCGCCGTGACAGGGCGGCGCGCTAACCAACTGCGCCACAGGGCCATATTCATTTGTCAACCCTCGCTTCCGAGAGTCGTACCCCCAACGGGATTCGAACCCGTGCCGCCGCCGTGAAAGGGCGGTGTCCTAGGCCGCTAGACGATAGGGGCCCTGTCTTCGGTCCTTGGTTCGTCCCGTTGACGAGATAAAACTATAGCCACAGACTCACCCCATCCACCAAATCAAAAGAGCGTGACGGTCGCCACACCGCCGGTTTTTCCCGTGTTTTCGCCACATTGGCCCCTCCCTTCGTCTCCTCGACGCCACACGACCCCCGACGGACACGCCCCTCCGTCAGCCCCTCACCCACATGCGCACGCTTGCGCGCTCCCCTCGAACATCCCGTCGAGCACGCGGGTAGCGTCCCCAGCCAAGCGACGCGCCCGAGGCGCCTCGCGCGAACAGACGGAAGCCCACCACGCGCACACCCCGACCACAAAAGGCCAACCTAGGCCTTTAGGCCCCCTGTGTTGCCGTTAACACATCGACCTTTCGCCGTAAACACGGGACGTGTGTCCCCTACCACCCTCGTCTTCCTCGTGCTATAGGCCCAGACCGCATAACCTTGAGGTGCCTAACCAAGGAGAAGGCCCGCGTTCGTCGCGAGACTTCGCAACGCGGCGGGTCACCGCCGCACATAGTCCAACCACAAGGAGAGGACGACAGTGTCAACCGAGACCACGCTAGAGTCCGAGGCCCAGGAGATCCCCGAGGCCTGGAAGGGATTCGCCCAAGGCTCGTGGAACACGAGCATCGACGTTCGCGACTTTATCCAGCGCAACTACACCCCCTACGAGGGGGATGAGTCCTTCCTCGCCGGCCCCACGGACAAGACGCTGCGCCTGTGGGAGACCCTCGATAAGAACTACCTGTCGGTCGAACGCGAGAAGCGCGTCTACGACGTCGACACGAAGATCCCTGCCGACGTCGACGCCTTCCCCGCCGGATACATCTCCGACGACGACGACGTCATCGTCGGGCTCCAAACCGACGTCCCACTCAAGCGCGCGATGATGCCCAATGGCGGCTGGCGCATGGTCGAGACCGCCATCAAAGAGGCCGGCAAGGAAGCCGACCCGGAGGTCAAGAAGATCTTCACGCAGTACCGCAAGACCCACAACGACGCCGTCTTCGACATTTACACGCCGCGTATCCGCGCCGCCCGCTCGTCGCACATCATCACGGGCCTGCCGGATGCTTACGGGCGTGGCCGCATCATCGGTGACTACCGTCGTGTCGCGCTCTACGGCGTCGACAAGCTCATCGAAGACAAGATGAAGGATAAGGACGCCGTCGCGGACAAGCCCTTCTCTGAGCACTGGGCCCGCTACCGCGAGGAGCACTCCGAGCAGATCAAGGCGCTCAAGAAGCTCAAGAAGATGGCGGCCGACTACGGTTTCGACATTTCCGGTCCCGCCACGACTGCCAAGGAAGCGGTCCAGTGGACGTACTTTGGCTACCTCGCCTCGGTGAAGTCTCAAGACGGCGCCGCCATGTCGATCGGTCGTCTCTCGGCGTTCTTCGACTGCTATTTCGAGCGCGATTTTGCCCGCGGAATCCTTGACGAGTCCGAGGCTCAAGAGATCATCGACGCACTCGTCATTAAGCTGCGTATCGTCCGCTTCCTGCGCACGATCGCCTACGACCAGATCTTCTCTGGCGACCCCTACTGGGCGACGTGGTCGGACGCGGGCTTCGGCATGGACGGGCGCACGCTCGTGACGAAGACCTCCTTCCGGCTCCTCCAAACGCTCATGAACCTCGGCCCCGCACCCGAGCCGAACATCACGATCTTCTGGTCGCCGAAGCTGCCGGAAGGTTACAAGAAGTT
This sequence comes from Actinomycetaceae bacterium, assembly GCA_030527545.1. Lineage (GTDB taxonomy): Bacteria > Actinomycetota > Actinomycetes > Actinomycetales > Actinomycetaceae > Nanchangia. Next base: position 36,281 of record JAUNAP010000002.1, on the reverse strand, counting down.
CTGCGCCCGCGTGTCGATCGAAACCTCGTCGGTCCAGTACGAGGCCGACGATCAGATCCGCGAGCACTGGGGCGACGACGCCGCGATCGCCTGCTGCGTCTCGCCGATGCGAGTCGGCAAGCAGATGCAGTTCTTTGGCGCGCGCGTCAACGCCGCCAAGGCTCTTCTCTACGCGATCAACGGCGGCCGTGACGAGGTTTCGGGCAAACTCATCGTCCCCGACCACGAGGCCGTCCAGGGCGACGGGCCCCTCGACTTCGACGACGTGTGGGCACGCTACGAAAAGATGCTCGACTGGGTCGTCGGTACCTACGTCGAGGCCCTCAACATCATCCACTACTGCCACGACCGCTACGCCTACGAGGCCATGGAGATGGCCCTGCATGACTCCGAGATCGTGCGCACGATGGGTTGCGGCATCGCGGGCCTGTCGATCGTCGCGGACTCGCTGTCGGCCATTAAGTACGCAAAGGTCACGCCTGTTCGCGACGAGACCGGACTGGTCGTCGACTACAAGACCGAGGGCGACTTCCCGGTCTACGGTAACGACGACGACCGGGCTGACGACATCGCGGCGACGATCGTCCACACGATCATGTCGAAGATCAAGGCGATTCCCATGTACCGCGACGCGATTCCGACCCAGTCGGTCCTCACGATCACGTCGAATGTCGTCTACGGCAAGGCGACGGGTTCGTTCCCCTCGGGCCACGAGGCCGGCACGCCGTTTGCGCCCGGCGCGAACCCGGAAAACGGTATGGACACGCACGGCATGCTTGCCTCGATGCTCAGCGTCGGCAAGCTCGATTACAACGACGCGCTCGACGGCATCTCACTGACGAACACGATCGTCCCCTCCTCGCTTGGTCGCACCAAGGAGGAGCAGATCACCAATCTGGTCGGCATCATGGACGCCGGCTTTATCAAGAAGGGCTGACCCGCAAGGCCACGTCCTCGCCGCAAGGCGAAACCGTCCAGGAATCGAGAACCCACAAGGAGATATCTCATGGCTATCCAGACTTTCGATGAGCGCCTCGCCTCGATGAAGGCTTCTCGCGCCGAGACCGGTGGCGTCAAGGGCCTCTACCACGCCAACATCAATGTCCTCAACCGCGAGACCCTCGAGGACGCCATGGAGCACCCCGAGAAGTACCCCCAGCTGACGGTGCGCGTCTCGGGCTACGCCGTGAACTTCGTTCGCCTCACGCGTGAGCAGCAGCTCGACGTGATCTCGCGTACCTTCCACGAGGGTCGCTAGTCCGATCAAGAACCTGGGACGCCGGGGTTGGGGTCATCCCCGCCCCGGCGTCCGTTCTCACAAGGAGGTTAGCCGTGGCTGTCAGTGATGGGACGACGGGCGAGTACCGCCCCGAACCGATCGAGGAGGCCGTCCCGCGCCTGCGCGGTACCGGCCTGGCGGGGGTGCCGGACGCGCCCCTCATGAGCCACCACGATCACGTCGTCTCTGTTCGCCTGGGCGAGCTGGGGTCGGTGCACTCGTGGGAGCTGGTGACGGCGGTCGACGGTCCCGGCACCCGGATGACGATGTTTTTCGCGGGCTGCCAGCTGCGCTGCCTCTACTGTCACAATCCCGACACGTGGAAGATGCGCGATGGACACCCGATCCTGCTGTCGGACGCGATCGACCGCATCATGCGCTACAAGGCGATCTACGATGCGACGGGCGGAGGCGTAACCTTCTCCGGCGGGGAGCCGATGATGCAGGCACCCTTCCTACGTAATCTCTTGCGCGAGGTACACGCCCGCGGCGTCCACACGTGCGTCGATTCGTGCGGTTTCTTGGGCGCGTCGATCCCCGACGAGGAGCTCACCAACATCGATCTCGTGCTCCTCGACATCAAGTCGGGCGACCCCGAGACCTACAAGCGGGTGACGGGCAAGGAGCTGGCTCCGACGGTACGTTTTGGCGATCGTACCCACGAAGCCGGGGTGAAGAAGTGGATTCGGTTCGTCCTCGTTCCGGGGCTCACGGACGATCCGGCGAACATCGAGGCGGCCGCCGACATCGCCGCCAGATGGAAGGACACGGTGGAGCGAGTCGAGGTGCTGCCCTTCCACAAGATGGGTGAGGACAAATGGGAGCGTCTTGATATCCCCTACGAGCTGGCAGACACGCAGCCGCCCAGTAAGGAGCAGACGGAGGCGGCCCGTGAAATCTTCCGTTCGCGCGGTTTCGACGTCTACTAGGAAAAGAGACCTCGCTCCACGGCGGCTAACGGGGCATCGGCTCCTCAGCACGCCTGCTGCGCTTCCATCGGCGCTGCCACCTCCACAGCGCGACCCAGCCGGCCACCTCAATACCCCAAGCGACGAGAAAAAGGGTGATCGGCTGGAATCCCTCCACTCTCGACATATAGGTAAGGAAAACAAAGCTCCCGGCCCACACAGCCATGGCCAAGCGCAACTTCCCCGGAGGCACCCGCTGGGTTTTCCTCATCGATAAAACACCCCCCTTGTCCTTTATTGCGCTGAAATCGCAGCGCCAATCATCCACACCAACGCAGCAAAGCGGCGCCTAACACCGTTGCGGATCCATCGAAGCGGCAGAAGCCCGAGGAACTAGAGAGGTCGTTCCTCCCCCTAGCACGAAGACCACGACTACCAAAACAGTCGCTAAGAGCCGCCTATACACAGGAGATTCCCTTCGAAAGAGCCCGGCTTCCGTCAAGCATGTTACCTCCGTCTCACTGACGGCATCCACCGCTGCGGGGCAACGGGCGAGCGGCGAAGGAGCGAGACACTCCTCCGCCGGCTCCCCTAAACTGGCATCATCGACACGACAGGGGGTGTCTATGGCTCGTCTAGACACGCAGGATCGGCTCATGGCCGCCTGCCGAGATCTCATCGTCACCGCGGGAGTCGACAAGTGCTCCGTGGAGAACATCTGCGCGGGCGCGGGCTTTAGCCGCGGCGCCTTCTACTCGAACTTCTCGACGAAGGAGGAGCTGTTCGCGGCCCTCGCCGAGGAGGAGTACACGCGCCTCGTCGATCACCTGCGCGGCTTGTGTGAGGGCTGGCAGGCGTCTCGCGGCCTGGGCCCCGCCGAGGGTGGCGATTCCGAGGCCATCGTGCGCTCGCTCCTCCATGAGGCGATCGACTCCTTCGGCTTCGACGACTCCCTCTATCTGCTCCACACAGAACTCATGACGCGTGCCGTGCGCGACCCGGAATGGGCGGTGGCGCTGGGAGGGGTCAACTCCCGCTTCATCGACGAAATGGGCACGTTGCTGACGACGATCCTCGCCCTGGCCGGGCGCCAACTCAGCGGCAATCTACGTCCGCTCACGCACGCCGCCATCGCGCTGGTCTTGCGCGCTGCCGCGATCCACTCCTGGCGGGCGGGGGCGGCAGCGCACGCCGATCCCACGTCCACGCATTCGGGGGGCGTAGCGACCTCGCTGGGGACAGACATCATCGACGTTCTTGTCCACCTCCTCATGTGTTCCTCGACACCCCTCTCCGCTTTGGGGACAAAAGGTGTCTCACCTGCGCAAACACGGTGATGCATCGATGAGGCAACGCCGTTAAACTGAGGTCGATCGAGCCTAGACAAAGGAAGGGGACGATGCGTCGAGGTAAACGCCGCGCGACCAGCGCCGACGTCGCACGTATCGCGGGAGTCTCCCGCACGACAGTCAGCTACGTACTCAACCGCACTCCCGGACAAACGATCTCGCCGGCGACCCAAAAGCGCGTGCGCGAGGCCGCCGAACAGCTGGGCTACATCCCCAACGTGTCGGGCCGCTCGCTTCGCGGAGGCACCTCCGATGTCGTACTACTTGCTGTCCCTCATTTTCCCCACGGCATCAACCTCGCCCTCTTGCAAGGCGCGATGGCCCAGCACCTCGCCCGCATTGGCAAGGTCATGGTCACCTGGCTGGAGGAGGCAGGGTCGCTGCGCGAAACCCTCTCCCACATCACGCCCGCGGCGATCATCGCGCCCGCGAGCATGCGTGCCCCTGAACGTAAGCTCGCGCTCTCCCTCGACATTCCGCTCATCGACGCCTTTGCTCCGGATTTCGCCGGCGGCGTCGGTTTCCGCTCTCTCATCGCGAAGACCCAGGTTAACCATCTCGTCGAACGCGGACACACCACGTTGGCCTACACGGCCCCCAGCGAGCCCGAGTGGAAGACTTTTGTCCAGGGGCGTCTCGACGCGCTGCGGCTAGCGGCCGTCGCGGCGGGAGCGAGTACGGTTGCGAGCATCGACCTCGGTCGCCCGCAGCATGAGGATCCCGATCGCGTGGCGGCGGTGTTGGCAAACGTCCTCGAGCAGGGCGTGACGGGCGTCGCCTGCCACAACGATGTCCACGCCGCGCAGCTTCTCGAAGCCTGCAGACGCCTAGGCGTCTCGGTACCCGATCGTCTCGCCCTTATCGGAGTCAACGACGACCCCCTCTCCGTGTTCCTCTCACCCGCCCTCACGACGGTGGGAACCTCTCCCGATCGATTTGCCTACGCCCTCGTCGCCGAGTGTGCCGCGGCGCTCGAGTGGGAAGGGTTCGACCCCAGCGAGCCCGAGGAGGATTACGTCCGGGTGATTATGCGCGAAACCACCTAAGCGCGAGCCCTTTCGGCGACCGTTTTTGCCCGACGCGGCGCGAACTTTCCCGTTCGCTGGTGTTCCACTTCACAGATGGTGCACAATAGGGGGAGCAACAGCAGCGATCGAGTGAGGAGTGCCCATGGTAGATCCCAGTTTCTTGACGAAGGTTCCGCTCTTCGAGAGTCTGCCTCCGCAAGCTCAGGACCAGCTCGCCCAGATGATGGGCGACACCATTTTGCGTCGTGGCGAGAACCTGTTCGACGAGGGGGATCGCGGCGATCGTCTCTACGTCATCGTCGAGGGCAAGATCAAGCTTGGCCACCAAGAGCAGCGTGACGGCCGCGAGAACCTCCTCGCCGTCCTCGGTCCGCGTGAGGTCCTTGGCGAACTCACGCTCTTTGATCCGGGTCCGCGTTCGACGACGGCGACGGCAATTTCGGCGTGCAAGCTGTACTACCTGGACCACAAGGACCTCATGGATTTCATTGAGGAGAACCCCAAGCTGGCCCAGGAAATGCTCAAAGCGCTCGCGCAGCGGCTGCGCCGCACGAACGACGCTCTGGCCGATCTCGTGTTCGCCGACGTGCCCGGTCGCGTCGCAAAGGCACTTCTCGATCTTGCCGAACGCTTCGGTGCGCGTACGGACTCCGGCGCTATCCACGTCCCCCACGAGCTCACGCAGGAGGAGCTCGCCCAGCTGGTCGGCGCCTCGCGCGAGACGGTGAACAAGTCGCTCGCCCACTTCGTGTCTCGCGGGTGGATTCACCTCGAGGGCCGCGCCGTCACCCTTCTCGATGTCGAAGGGCTACGTCGCCGCGCCCGCTAGAAGAAGATGCCAGATCTCGCAAGGGCCCCGACCTATGCCCGGTCGGGGCCCTTGCTCGCAATAGGAAACAGCCGAGAAAAGCTGTCAGCTATCGACGTCGGCGAGGAACTCGACCTCGATCTCGACGGGCGCATCGAGCGGAAGGACCGCCACGCCGACGGCCGAGCGCGTGTGCGCACTCGGGTAGTCGCGTCCGTACTGGTCCTTCCCGGGCGCGGCGAACACCTCGCCCAACAGCTCCGAGGCGCCGTTGGCGACCTGCGCCTGCTGGGTAAAATCGGGGGCCGAGGCCACGAAGGCCGTCACGCGCACGGCCGCGCGTAGCCTGTCGATACCTCCCACCAGATCGGCCGCGGCCGCGAGCGCCCCGAGCGCGCACTGTCGCGCGCACGCGTAGCCTTCCTCGACACTCACGCCGGCGCCGAGCTTGCCCGTAGCCACGAGCTGGCCATCGCGCATGGGTAGCTGCCCCGACGTGCGAACGAGAACCGGGGCGTCGCCGCCAACGCCGCTACCGTATCCCGCGGGTACGTAGGCGGCGATAGGGGCGGCGACTGTCGGCAAGTCGGCTCCGACCTGGGCGAGGGCCTGCGAAGGGGCGAGCCGGGCGCTCACTGGTTCACCGGTCGCTTGAAGTAGGCGACGAGATTATCGGTGCCCGCCGGGCCGGGGATCACGGTAACGAGCTCCCAGCCTTCCGAACCCCACGTGTCCAAGATCTGTTTTGTCGCGTGCGTAAGCAGCGGTGCTGTTGCGTATTCCCAAGTGGTCATGGCCCCAGCCTAGCGGGGGCCGAGATGAGAGGAAAGAGGAGCGTTTACGGCTACAAGCCCCTACGGGTGTGTGCGAGGACACGCGGCGTCGAGGGACTGCGCAGCTCCTGCGCGAGCTCGTCGGCCGACGTCGTCAGCCACTCGTACCAGTTGTCGACGTGGGTGTAATGACGCAGCATGGCGCGGCGTTCGCGTTCGGTAAGGCCACCCCACACACCAAAGTTGGCCTCGGACTGGAGAGCGTCCGCAAGGCATTCTAGGCGCACTTCACAAGCGAAACACCGACTGCGAACTTGTCGCTGCGCGGCCCCTTGAACAAAGAGGGCATCGGGCTCGTCATTTGCGCACAAGGCGCGTGCCGCCCACGTCTGGTCATCATTGACACTCATGCTTCTCTCCTTAAGAGCGTATGCGTGTTCGCTCACTTCGAGGTTACCTGAAGGAAGGAGAAAATCCAAAAGCGTGTCCACTTCGACAACCGGCTGCACGTGAAGACGTTCACGCGCCTGTGGTGCCTGCCGGGCCGGGCCTGAGTGCGTCACTGTCGCGTTTTGTCGGCCCCTGCCCCTAGACTGGCGACATGGCTCAACCTCAGCGTTCCCGGTTCCTACCGCGGGCCGAAGTCAAGCGGCTGCTCGCGGCGATCGGCATGCTCACCCTCGCGATGGCGGTTCTCCTCGCGGGACTCGCGCTGCCCGCCATCGGCACGGTCGGGATGATTTCGCGAGTGGGCACCGCGACCTTCAACGAGCTACCCGACGAGTTTGAGCCGGTCCCGCCCTCGCAGCAGTCGCGCCTTCTCGCCGCAGACGGCACCGAGTTTGCCCGCTTCTATGCGGAAAATCGCATTGTCGTGCCGCTGGAGGACATTTCGCCGTGGATGCGCAAGGCCGTTATCGCGATCGAGGATCACCGCTTCTACGAGCACCACGGCGTTGACCTTGAGGGCAACCTGCGCGCGGTCCTCCACAACGTAACGTCGCATTCAACCCAGGGAGCGTCGACACTCACCCAGCAGTACGTGAAAAACACGCTCATCGAGCTGGGCTTGCAAACAGGGGACGATCAAGCGGTTCGCGACGCTAAGGCGCCGACAATTCAACGCAAGCTCCGCGAGGCGAAATATGCCACGAGCGTAGAGAAGAAATACTCTAAAGACGAGATTCTGGCGGGGTATCTCAATATCGCACCGTTCGGCCCGTCAGTTTACGGCGTCGAAACCGCGGCCCTGCACTATTTCTCCAAGCACGCCAAGGACCTCACGCTACCGGAGGGGGCCCTCCTGGCTGGGCTCACGCAGTCGCCGAGCGCCTACGATCCCCTCCGCTTCCCCGATCAGGCCCTCAAGCGCCGCAACGTCGTGCTTGGCGCCATGCGCGGGTACGGCGACATTACCCAGGAGGAATACGACAAGGCCATCGCCACGACACTCGATGACCTGCTGCGTCCCTCCCCGCAGCAGCAGGGATGCGGTGCAGCGGGCTCCGCCGCCTACTTCTGCTCCTACGTTGTCAACGAGATCTACAACAACCCGATCTACGGCAAGACCCTGCAGGAGCGACGCCGGCTCCTCCTGCGCGGGGGCCTCACGATCAAGACGACGCTGGATCCGAAGATGCAGCAGGCGGCCCAAGAATCGCTCGAGGCACAGGTCCCCAAGAACGACCCGTCGGGTGCGAAGATCGCGCTGGCGTCCATCGAACCGGGCACCGGCAAGATACGCACGATCGCACAGAACACGAATTACCGTTCGGGAACCGAAGAAGACCCCTCGGCCACCGAGGTGTCCTTCGCCGTGGATAAGGCACACAGCGGCGGGGCTGGTTTCCAGCCGGGTTCGTCCTACAAGGCGTTCACGCTCGCCGCCTGGCTCGACGCAGGCAAGTCGGCCTACGCTTCCGTGGGTGGCCGCACCCATTACGATGCCAACGAGTTCAAGACCTCGTGCAAACAGGCGGCCACCGCGTCGTGGGATCTCAAGAACGCGACGCGCGGCACCGAGCGTGCCACCTCGGTCCTCGTCGCCGCCCAACAATCGCTCAATACCGGTTTCGCCTCGATGGCAAGCGAACTCGACCTGTGCGACATCATCGACATGGCAAAAGCCACGGGCGCTGTCCCGGGCGATGGCACCTGGTTTGGCGACGGCAAGATCCCCGAGTTCGGCCCCGCCTCGATCCTCGGTGCCGGCTCGGTTCCGCCCCTATCCATGGCCAACGCGTATGCGACCTTTATCAACGAAGGCAAGTACTGCACACCCATCGCCATCGATGCGGTAACCGACGGGCAGGGCAAGAAGCTTAAGGTTCCCGAGGCAAAGTGCCACCAGGTCATCAAGAAGGAAACCGCGAACCGGACCACCCGCGTCCTCAATTCCGTCCATTCCAGCTACGGCGGACGCGCCGCGTTCGGACGCCCAGCCATGGGCAAGACGGGCACGACAGACGAGGCCGAGGCCGCCTGGATGGTCGGCGGTGTCCCGCAGCTGGCGACGGCCGTGTGGGCCGGCCACTCCGAAGGCATGGTCCCCATGACCAACGTGCGTATCGGCGGCCGCTTCTATTCCGTCGTGTTCGGTTCGACGATCCCGACGGCGGCGTGGCGAGGCTTTATGGCGCAGGCAACCGAGGGCATGGAGGTGCGTCCCTTCGCACAGGCTAACCTCGGCGGCTCGTCCTCGCGCACCGATGCCGTCATCGCGCAGCGGGAAAAGAAACGCAAGGCACAAGAACAGCGCCAGCAGGCCTCTGAGACGCCCTCCGCGCCCGAGGAAAACGGGGGCCAGGAGTGATCTCGACGCTCGCACGTGGAGTGCGTTTGGCAGCCTGCGGGGGCATCCTCGCCGGCGGCGCAGTCGCGGCAGGGGCCCTACTTGAGGCCCGCAGCCCCATCCAGCGCGCCCTCGAGGTGCCGGTCGATGGGGGCGGGCTGCGGGTCCTCCACATCTCTGATATTCACATGTGGCGCGGTTCGGCCTGGGAGGTCGAATGGTTGCGCTCCCTGGCCGAGCTCGAGCCCGACCTCGTCGTAGCGACCGGGGACAACCTCTGCGAGCCCGAGGGTTTTCCGCTCCTCAAGCGCGCGCTCGCGCCCCTGCGGGGCATCCCCGGGGTCTTCGTGTTCGGTTCCAACGACTATTATTCGGGGGTCTTCTCCACCCCCCTGCGCTACATTCCTCAGGCCCTGCGTAAGATCTCACGGGCGGCGGGGTACACGATCGGCGCACCGCGCGCTCCCAGGAGGGTGCGCACGGTTCCCGACCTGCCTCACCGCGAGATGCACGCCTTCTTGAGTGGGCGACTCGGCTGGACCGATGTGCGCAACGGGGGTGTCGTCCTCGACATTACGCCCCGCTACGGGCTGCCAGTCACCCACACGGCGTCACGCGAAAGTGTGCGCGTGGCCTTCGCCGGACTCGACGACCCGCACATCAACTACGACGCCGAAGTGAGCACCCCGGCAGGCTGGGAGGGTGCCGACCTGCGTGTCGGCGTCGTCCACGCCCCCTACGCGCGCGCCCTCGACGACCTAGTCGCCGCTGGTTCGGACATCGTCTTCGCCGGTCACACCCACGGCGGTCAGATTTGTCTGCCCGTGGCGCGGGCCCTGGTCAACAACTGCGACGCGCCCCTGTGGGCCTCTGGAGGGCTCGTCCGCTGGCAGGTGGGTGCCGTCGCTGAACCACGTCCAAACGCCTATCACGGCATCGTGCGCCCCCTACGCGACCATTCAGGTTCGACGGGGAGGGAGGCGTGGCTGCACGTGTCCCGCGGCCTCGGAACATCGAAATACGCGCCTTTCCGTCTCTTTTGCCGCCCCGAGACGACCGTCCTCTCACTGGCCGACAGGGATGAGCCTCGCGTGTAGTCAAGGCCACACGAGAGCAAAGGCCGTCCGATTAGGTGCGAAGAGCACCGTGTGCATATACTGATGCCCGATGCACCACGGGGTGTGGCGCAGCTTGGTAGCGCGCTTCGTTCGGGACGAAGAGGCCGCAGGTTCAAATCCTGTCACCCCGACTCCTGTCACTACTAGTTTTGACTCTGCCCCTACGAATACCCACTGTTCACTGCTAAGAACGGCGAGGTGTCGGCATCTCGCCAGGCAGGAGGCATCATGTCACGACCACCCAAACCCAACTCAATGGCTCGCGCAGTCAAGAAGGACGCCGCAGGCGCCAACCGCGCGTGGAACCTCTCGTTTTTCGCTATCGGGGCCCTCACGTTCGTGTTATTCGCGGCGTGGGGGATTCATTTTATCGGCCCCGATGCGTCCGTCCTCCTTTTCCTTCTCGCCGCAGCGTTCGGGCTGTTCATGGCATTCAACATCGGAGGCAACGACGTCGCCAATTCGTTCGGGACGTCCGTGGGGGCCGGTACCCTCACGATCAAACAAGCACTGCTCATCGCAGCGGTGTTCGAGGTCGGCGGAGCGGTGCTCGCCGGCGGTTCGGTGACGACGACGGTCCGCTCGTCGATCGTCGATGTCGGATCACTCGATGCGACCCCCGAGGACTTTCTCTTCATCATGATGGCAGCCCTCTTGGCGGCGGCCGTATGGCTACTGTTCGCCACGAAGATGGGCTACCCGGTCTCGACGACGCACTCGATCGTCGGTGGGATCGTCGGCGCCTCCCTACTGCTGGGCTACCTGTCAGCGAAGGCGAATCCCCTCGACGCTGTCCAATGGGACACGATCGGCAATATCGCGGCGTCGTGGGTCCTCTCGCCCCTCCTCGGAGGCATCGTCTCCTACGGTCTTTACCGCTGGATCAAGCACACGATCTTGCACTACAACGACCGCGCGGACGCCGCGCTCGCCGCGCTCGCGCGCGACCGCAAGGCCCACCGGGCTCGTCACCGTCAACGATTCGACCGGCTCACCGAGATCCAGCAGGTGGCCTACACCGCGGCGCTGGCCCGCGACGCGGCGGCGGTCCGTCACGAAGGCTACGACCCGAACGATCTGGAATCCGACTACTACCGCGAGCTTGAAGAGCTCGATCGGCGTGCCAAATCGATCAAAGCCTTCAAGGCGATGGAGATATGGGTTCCCGTCCTCGCAGCGGTGGGCTCGATCATCGTCACCTCGATGCTGCTGTTCAAAGGACTCGCCCACGTCAACGTCGATTTCGGCCCTCTCACCGCGGTCGCGATCCTCGCGATCGTCGGAGTGAGCGTGTGGATGGCCGTCGGGGTTCTCGTGCGCTCGCTCAAACGCAAGTCGCTTTCGCGCTCGACGTTCCTCGTGTTCTCCTGGATGCAGGTGTTCACGGCGGCGGCGTTCGCATTCTCACACGGAGCCAACGACATTGCGAACGCCATCGGACCCTTCCTGGCAGTTCTCGACGTGCTGCGGACGGGCACGATGAGCGCCGAAGCGCAAATCCCCCTGCCGGTGCTCCTCGCGTTCGCGCTCATGCTCATGGTCGGTCTGTGGTTCATCGGACGCCACGTCATCCAGACCGTCGGCACGTCGCTGACAAAGATGCATCCCTCCTCGGGATTCGCAGCCGAGCTGTCAGCCGCCACCGTCGTCATGGGTGCCTCGATGATCGGGCTTCCCGTCTCCTCGACCCACATCCTTATCGGCGCGGTGCTCGGCATCGGCCTGGCGAACCGGGCCACGAACTGGCGTCTCATGAAACCGATCGGCCTGGCGTGGGTCATCACCCTACCCTCGGCGGCGGGCCTGGCGGCCCTCTTCTTCGCCGTGTTGCGCTGGGTCTTCTAGGTCGGCGCCCGGACTGCCTCACGCGGTCCGGGCTCCGCCCGCCGGGCCTACCACGTCGTGGACGCCCGCGGCATCGGCACGATAGAGAGCCTCGATGTCGTCGGCGAGCACCTCAAGCGCCCGGTTGCGTTTGATTTTGAGAGAGGGCGTGAGCAGGCCGTTGTCCTGCGTGAAATCGCCATCAATGATCCGAAAGCGGCGGACGGACTCAGCCCGCGACACGCCCTCATTCGCTTCGACGATAGCGTCGCGAACACGCGTGAGCGTCTGCTCGTCTGCCCGAGAAGACGCGTCGTCGACGGCGACGAGAGCAGCGACGTAGGGGCGCGACTCCCCGACAAGCATCACCTGGGAAATACCGGGGTGACGGCGGATCGCCTCCTCTACGGGCCCGGGCTGGACGTTCTTTCCCGACGCAGTGACGATGAGATCACCTACGCGTCCGCGAATGGTCACGTACCCGTCGTCGTCGATAGACGCTAGGTCACCGGTGCGCAGCCACCCGTCGGGGGTGAAGGAGTCGGGGTCGTCTGGGTCGAGATAGCAGTTGGCGACGCCGAGGCCACGCACCTGAAGTTCGCCGTCTTCGGCGATGCGGGCCTCGCACCCGGGAAGAGGCCGGCCGGCGGTGCCGGGACGGGCATGCGTAAAGGTGTTACACAAGAAGCCGCCAGACGTCTCTGTCATCCCGTAGCCATTGCACACGCGTATCCCCATACCCGTGAAGAAATCGTCGAGCTTAGGGTCGAGCGGGGCACCGCCGGAGACAATGCACCGCATGTTCCCGCCCATCGTCTGGGTAATTTTGTCGAGGACGAGTCGGCGGGCAAGGCGATAACGCAAGGCTGTCCATCGAGGCACGGCGGTGCCGGCACGCACGTGGGGCGCTCGGGCACGGGCGACATGCTGAGCCCACGCGAAAACACGCGCGGCGATGGGACCCGTTGCCCGCGAGCGGGCTGCCTCCTCTATCTTCTCGAGAACCCGGGGAACCGCCCCGATCGTCGTAGGGTGGAACGTCTGGAAATGGTCCACGAGACTACCGTGGTCGGGGTTGACGTGCGCAGCGACCCCCAGGCCCGCGAGCGGCATGTAGGCGGCGGTGCGGGCAAAGATGTGGGCCATGGGGAGGAAGTGGAGGCAGCGGACGTCGGCGTTGTGGATGGCCTCGGGAAAGAAGGGATGCTGCTGAAGGAGCATGCCGCCGAGGTTGCGGTGGGTGAGGGGGACCGCTCTCGGTGTCCCGGTGGTCCCGGACGTGTAGACGATGGTCGCGAGCTCGTTGCCGTCGAGGTCGGGGGGCGTGCGTTCGGCGCGGGGCGCGTGCAGGAGGAGCTCTTCGGCGTCCAAGAACCGGATGGGGGTCAGTCCCGCATCGGCGAGGATCCGAGCCTGCTCGTCGCTGTCGGCGAAAGCTCGGATGGCCCGTGAGTGGGCGATAATGTGGCGGGCCTGGGAGGGGGAGGCGGTGTCGTAGATGGGGACGACGACGCCTCCAGCCGCCTGGATGGCTAGATCGATGAGGTTCCAGGTGAGACCGGATGTCCCCCACACGATGACGCGTCCACCGGGAGCGAGTCCCTCGCGGGCGAGGTGCGCGGCGAGGGCGAGAAAACGATCGACGAACTCGCCGGCTCCCAGGGGACGCCAGACGGTGCCATCGGGCGTGTAATCGGCGATCTCGACAATGGGCTCGTTGGGATGGGCGATCCCGCGGGCCGCGATGATCGCCGGCACAGATACTCGCGCCGGAACGGAAACGACCTCATTGACTCGCATCCCCACTCACCGCCTCTCTTCGTTGTGCGTAGGAAACGCCGAGCCGGCGACCCGGTGCGGCCTCGGGGTGTGGACCGCGCCGGGGCTCGCCTCCGCCGATGCTTCAGCGGTCGACGTCCACACCTACCTTAGTGCCGCTCGCGTACAGTGCCGCGATTTCGCTGGCGTAACGCTCACACACCATGGCGCGACGCACCTTGAGCGAGGGGGTGAGCAGGCCATTGGCCTCGGTGAAGTCGCCGGGCAGAATCGTGAACTTGCGGACGGATTCGGCCCGCGAGACCTGCTCGTTCGCCCGGGCAATTGCCCGTGCCAGGGCTTCGTGGACCCGTTCGTTCGTAGCCGCGGCCGCCTGGTCCATGCGTGGAAGCTTGTGCGCGTCTAGCCAGCCGGGTAGGGCGTCGGAATCGAGGGTGAGCAGGGCGGCGATGAAGGGCTGGCCCTCCCCCACGGCAACGACCTGGGAGACGAGGGGGTGCTGGCGTATCGCCTCCTCGACGAGCGTAGGCTGGACGTTCTTGCCACCCGCGGTCACGATGAGTTCCTTTTTGCGACCCGAGATGTAGACGAATCCTTCCTCGTCGATCCGCCCCAGGTCACCCGTGCGGAACCAGCCGTCGGGGGTGAAGACGTCCTCTTGCGAGGACTCGCCGTAGTAGCCGTCGAACAGGCAGGGGCCCGCCAGTTCGACCTCCCCGTCGGCGGCGATGCGCACGGACGTGCCGGGGGTGGGAACCCCGACGGAACCGAGCTTTCGCTGCGAGTGGTTGTTGCAGATAACCCCGCCCGAGACCTCCGTGAGGCCGTAGCCCTGGTAGAGGCGCATGCCCATCCCCGTGAAGAAGCGTTCGATCCTCGCCGCAAGCGGAGCCCCGCCCGAGACGATGTAACGCATGTTCCCTCCGAGCATCTTCTCCAGCTTGGAGAAAACGAGGGCCCGGGCGATGCGGTAGACGACCCTCTGTCCGATCGTTTCCTCTTCATCGGCGATGAGTCGCTTGGCGCGTTGCGCAGCGACTTTCTCGCACCACGAGAAGATGGTGCGTTTGATGAGTGAGGGGGCGGCCTTCGCCTTTGCGGCCGCGTAGATCTTCTCCAGGACGCGAGGAACGGCCCCGATTGTGGTGGGAGCGAAGGACACCATGTCGTCGACGAGGTTGCGGGTATTGGGGACGTGCCCGCAGACGCCGTTGCCAACGAGCGCCATGTAACCGGCCGTGCGGGCGTAGATGTGGGCCATCGGCAGGAAGAGGAGGAGGCGCACTGATGGTTCACGCACGGCCTCGGGGAAGAAGGGGAGATCCTGGAGGATCGTGACGGCGAGGTTGGCGTGGGTGAGGGGGACGCCGCGCGGGCGGCCTGTGGTGCCCGAGGTGTAAACGATCGTCGCTACGTCTGTCGAGGTGAGGGCCTCCATGCGTTCTTCCACCTGCCCGTTGGCGCCGACACCGCGCGCCAGGAAGCGGTCGACGTCGCCCTCGTCGATGACGGCCACGTCGATCTCGGCAACGGACTGAACGAGCGCACCCTGGCCGCGGTTTTGCGTCCACGCCTTGCGCGCGCCACTGTCGCGAATGATCCATTCGATCTGCGCCGGGGAGTCCGACTCGTATATGGGGACAACGACCGCGCCAATGGCCTGGAGGGCGACGTCGATGAGCGTCCATTCGTAGCTCGTGGGGGCGAAAAGGACGACCGCGTCGCCGGGATCGACGCCCCAGTCGATGAGGGCCGCGCCGAGGGAGCGGATCTGTTGCCAGAACTCCCCTGCGCGCACGGGCAGCCACGCCGAGCCTAGTTCGGTTTTGCGTTCGATCATCGGCTCATCGGGTGCGCGCAGCGAACGCATGTGGATGAGCTTCGGGATCGACATCCCCGCCGGTACGTCGACAGCGAGGGGGTTCGATACGTAGCCGGGAGCGACGGCAAGCGACATGGCTCCTCCTCAAGGTTACGGAAGCGTAGGTTATGCCTCGAACCTAGCTGGATCTGCCCGCCGGTTCACATACATATCTGTATGCGCGCAGATCCCGCCTCAAGAAGCTATCCCGCAATGAGGGCGTAGGCCGTCTGCCCGAGCGTCGCCACCCCCACAAGCGCAAGTACCGCCCCGAAGGCGTAAGTGAGGGTCGAATCGTTGAACCGACGCGATGCCGGGCCGCCGACGAGTCCTCCCGCCATCGAAGCCGCCGCGAAAGCCAAGACGACGGCCCAATCGACGCTCACGTGCGTGCCCACGCGCGAGGCCAGACCGGTCGCCGAGGCGATGATCATGACGAGCAGGGACGTGCCGACGGCCTCGCGCATCGGCACGGCAAGGGCAAGGACAAGCATGGGCACGACGGCGAAGCCACCGCCCACCCCGAAGAACCCCGTGAGAAATCCGGTGAGCGTCGCACACCCGACGAGCGCAACGAGCGACGTGTCCGAGCGGGTCTTGGGGGCACGCGCGAGACCACGACGCTCCTTCCCGGCACGGCGCACCATGAGGACCGAAACCCCGAGCAGCAAGACACCGAACAGCGTCATGAGGACATCTGCGTCGACGAGGATCGACAGTCGCGACCCGGCGACCGCCCCCACCACCGACAAGGCGCCGAAGACGAGGCCGTCGCGCGCCCTCACCCGACCGGCCCGCGCATGAGGAATGATCGACACGAGCGCGGTGAGGCCAACGATGACGAGCGAGCCCGCCGCGGCGTCGTGGGGGTCTTGCCCAAGCAGATAGACAAGGATCGGCACAGACAAGATGCCTCCGCCAGCACCCAGCGCCCCAACGATCACGCCCACACACAGCCCCACAGCCAAGGCCACCAGGATCGCGGTCACGTTTCCCCCTCGTTTCCAATCAGCCGCGCGCGAATCACCGGATCGCAAATCTCGGCGGGGGCGCGTCCCATCTGAAGTAACCTCGCCATGGCCGCGATAGCGGGGCGAGCGTGCCGGTAGAACCGAGTGTAGCCGCGGCACAGGTAGTTGTGTCCGTCCTCGCCGTCAACCGAGGCGACAAAGCGGTCCTTCGGGCACCCCCCGTTACACACCCGCAGGTAGGGACACCGTCGACATTGGGCCGTCAGCTGAACGCGTTTCTTCAACGCGAATGCACGCATCGTCTCCGAGGTAGCAAGGTCGAAGAAGTCGTGCTGCGCGATATTGCCCACGAACCACTCGGGTTCAACCCAGTGGTCGCAAGCGTAAACGTCTCCGTTGAACTCCATCGCGAAATTGTTACCGCATTCGGGCGCATGTACGCACACGGCATGCTGTCCAAACAATGCCCCGAGCGCCTGGTCAAAATCTTGAACAAAAATGCGTCCCACGTCCGCTTTGACCCATTCGTCGAAGATCTCGCACAAGAATTCTCCATACGCTTGGGGATCGCAGGAGCGAGTAGTCACGTCCGAGCCCGTTTGCCGATAGAGCACCGATTTTGTCTTGTCGCCCTCGACCCGCCAACCCGATTCGGCAACAGCGGCCTGTGACGGGTCGACGCGTTCGACGATGGGAATGAACTGCATGTAGTCCGCTCCCAGCGTGTCGCGAAAATATGTGTATACCTCGCGCCCGTACCGCTCGTTACCCGCATGAACCGTGCACAACACGTTGCAGCGCACGCCCGCCGCGCGCAGCCGATGCCATCCCTTGAGCACCATCGCGTGCGTGCCGCGTCCGGCGCGGTTCCACCGGTAGGCGTCGTGGCAGTGCTCGGGCCCGTCGATGGACACGCCAACAAGGACGTCGTGAGCTTTGAGAAAGTCGGCCCACTCGTCGGTGATGAGCGTGCCGTTCGTTTGGAGGGCGTGGACGACCCGCTGCGTGGGGCGGCGGTATTTCTCGCACGCCTCGATGAGATGACGGAAAAAATCGAGCCCGCGTAAGGTCGGTTCCCCGCCCTGCCACAGCATCGTCACCTCGCCGTCACCGCTGGCCGCCAGGTGCTCGGCGACGTAACGCTCAAGGGTCTCGATGCTCATCCGTTGACGCTCGCCGTCGTAGAGGAGCTCCTTGGACAAAAAGAAGCAGTATTGACAGTCGAGGTTGCAGGCAGCGCCGGTGGGCTTGGCGACGACAGAGAAAGGCAAGCGGCGTCGCTCGAGGGGACCGTCGGGGGCCTCGAGCGACGCCGCCTCACCACTCACGTCAGGCTCGCTGATCCAGCAGCGGATGGCGCACTATCGTCGCCGCCCGCTCCGCGCCAACTCCGATAACGGAAACACGGCACCCCGACAATTCCTCAAGCCGTTCGATGTAGGCGCGCGCGTTCTCGGGCAGGTCATCAAAAGAACGCGCTTGCGTGATGTCCTCGTTCCAACCGGGGAGGTATTCAAAAATCGGTGTCGCGTGGTGGAATGCCGACTGGTCATTCGGCATCTCATCAACACGTTCACCATCAATGTCGTAGGCGACGCACACGGGGATCTTGTCGTAGCCGGTGAGGACGTCAAGCTTGGTGACGACGACATCGGTGAGCCCGTTGATCCGGGTGGCGTAACGAGCGACAACCGCATCGAACCAGCCTGTGCGACGAGGCCGCCCGGTCGTGACACCGAACTCTCCACCTGCCTCGCGCAGCTTATCGCCTTCGGCATCCAGCAGCTCAGTTGGGAAGGGACCCTCCCCGACCCGGGTCGTGTAGGCCTTCGTGATACCGACGACTCGATCGATGCGAGTCGGACCGACCCCCGTCCCCGTGCACGCCCCTCCGGACGTGCAATTTGACGAGGTCACGAACGGGTAGGTGCCGTGATCGATATCAAGCATGGTCGCTTGCCCGCCTTCGAAAAGCACGGTCTCGCCACGGTCGAGCGCGCGATTGATTGCCAGCGAGCAGTCAAAGACCATCGGCTTGACCCGCTCGGCGTAAGCCAACAGCTCGTTAGCAACACCCTCGGGATCGATCGGGTCGAGACCAAAATCGTTGACCATGACGTTGTTTTTGCCAGCAAGAGCGGAACGAACCTTTTGCCTCAGGATCGATTCGTCGAAAAGGTCCTGGATGCGCAGGCCAATACGATTCATCTTGTCCGCATAGGTGGGGCCGATTCCACGCCCGGTCGTCCCGATCTTGCGCTCGCCGAGGCTGCGCTCGGACAGCCCATCCATGACCTTGTTGTACGGCGGGATGATGTGTGCGTTATCGGAGATTCGCAAACGCGTGCAATCGATCCCGGCGGAGGTCAATTGGTTGATTTCCGAAAAGAGCACCTCAAGATCGACGACAACGCCGTTGCCGATAACAGGTGTCACACGGGGGGAGAGAATACCCGCGGGGATGAGGTGAAGGCCGTATGACGTGCCATCGACGACGACCGTATGGCCGGCATTGTTGCCGCCATTGAATTTGACCACCCAGTCGACGTCCTGGCCGATGAGGTCGGTCACCTTCCCTTTGCCTTCATCGCCCCACTGGGCGCCAACCACGATAATCGCGGGCATATTCTAGCCTTCCGTTGAGCTGCGACCCTGACCGCAGGGCCGCACACCATTCTAGCGGTCATCCTCGTATTTGGGGCGAGGGGCCTAGCGACGGCGGGGCCCGGGCGTCCACAGACCCCGGGCCCCGCCTTGCATGACAGGCAGCTCTCCTACTGTTCGGCCCTGCGCCTCTTGAGCGCGATGATGAAAGCGGCGATGAGCGCGCCCAGACCGAGCAAGCCCGCCATGCCTCCTGCTCCTAGGAGCAGGCCGGCGAGCCATCCGTTCGTCGCGCCGGTTTCCCCTCGGGACGCCGCGGCTGTGGGCAAGTCATCCTTCACTCGCTTCGAGAACGTTTCCTTGTCCTTCGTTGCCCCGGCCTGTGCCGACGCTTGAGGTCCGGGTTGCGCACCCGCTTCGGCGCTACCCGAAGGGGCCGTTTGCTGAGGGCCAAGCACCGGCGCGTTCGCGAAAGACCCTCCCGCAAGCGAGGTCGAGGCCGGGGCAGCAACCGTCGGGAAGGCCGACGACAGCGCCTGCGGGAATTGCCCGCTGCCGCCGACGCCTGGGGTCTGCGCTGCCGGATGGAGCGACGATCCCGCGGTGGTATCGGTCTTCGCTGAGCCGGCGTTGACGGGGGGCACCGGTGCGCCGCTGGCATGGGGGATTCCCGCCTGGTCCGGGCTAGGCCCGTCGTCGCCCGGTACGGGGTCGATGACGGGACGCCCATCGGCACCGGGGTGTGGCTCCTCCGGCTGATCCGGCTGGGAGGGATCGGGCTGGGGCTTCTCCGGCTGGGAGGGATCCGGGTTTTCTCCGTCGCCGTCCGGGGCGGGTTGAGCGGGCTCGCTGCCCGGGGCCGGAACCTCTACTCCCGCACACGCCTCGTCGACGGGGTGGCCTTGCAGCTTGTCGAAGGTGGTCTTCGCCTGCGAACCCACAACGTAGGTTGCGCGCAGGGATGTGGACCTGCGCTCGCCGCTGGCCGCATCAGCCCATTCGAAGGTGAAGTCGATGACGTAGATGCCCGGCTGGGACACGAGGGTGAAGGGGTGCTCGTGAACGGGGCCCGTGTAGTGGCGCACGAGCTCCGGGTGGTCCGTGTCGAGGTAGGTCTGCCACGGAACCAGTGCCGTCCCACCGGCTCCCCATACGATCCGTGCCCCCTGCGGCATGACGCGAGGCGTCACTCGCAAATCGACGGCGTTATCTTTCACGCTTCCCTCAGGCAGATGCTGGGTGGAGAAACCCGCCCACACCCGGTCGTGCTCCTGTACTTCCGGAATGTAGTAGGCGGCCTTCATGGCCTCCTTGACATCGTCGGGCAGACTCGTGTGGGACATGTCGATCGTGCCATCGGGCAACTCGAAGGCGAAGGTTCCCGACGCGTGATCCTTGGGGGCGGACGGATCGGCGGTGTCACGCACGATCGCTTCTCCGTTTTCGCTGGGGCCGATGTCCATGTGGCCCACGTTAAGGATTGCCGTAGGGGCCTGACCGGCCCAAGCGGCCCTCACGAGACACTCGGCGCTCGGTGCGGGAGTAACCGGTGTCTCCGGCTGCGGAGCGGGAGCGGGAGGGTCGACGGGATCGACCGGCTTCTCACCCGGGTCGGGAGGCGTCGGGGCGGCAGCGCAGGTTTGCCCTGCACGCGTGTTCTCTTCGAGCCGATCAGCAATATTGGCCCGTTCCCGTACCGCGTTGATGACGCCGTTACCGACCGCGAAATACGTACTGGTATCGACGTAACCATCACTGCCGTCGGTCTTGGGATAGATAATCGTCAGGGTGAGATTGTAGATACCCGGTTTAGCAAAGGCCACATCTGCCGAGTAGGGCTTGCCCGCCGGCACCGTCATGTCGCCGGAGGCAGCACCGTCGGAGCGATAGGCGACGGTGAAGGTGTCGCCGTCCCACGTGCCAAGCGCGGCTGGCGCATCCATGGAGTTCGCGATTTCGGCGGTCATACGCACGGGCTTCGACTGGTCGATGTCGGGCAGCCCCGAAAAGTCGACCGTGAGCCCGGGCGTGCCGGATCTTCCGGTCGCCCACAGCCATCCGCCGGTGAGGGCTCGGCGCAGATGCGAGTTGGCGGGCGTATCGGGCAGACACGCCAGGTCGGTGATCGAATCGCTGACCTCAACCCACGGGCTTTTGCCGTCGGTTCCTTGGGCGTGCAGTTGCGCGCCGTCGGCGACATAGGTCACCGGTGCAGGCGCGACCCTGCCACCGTTCCAGCCCCACTTGAGAGCATCTTCGATATTCCCGGCATCTGCCGGCGGCTCCTCAGGATCGCCCGAACCGGTCGATCCGGCGAGACCGTCGTTATCGTCGTGGGGATCGGTGAGGCCGGCCTGCTCGCGGATCTTTTCGGCCGTCGTCTGCGGCTGATCGAAGGTACGACTGAACTGCGCAGGCAGCCCGACATCCTCGTTCGTACCGATGAGCCACACGATGTCTTCCGGGGCAGACGACTGCGGAACTATCCGCGATTCCGCGTCAAGCGTCGTGTAGGTCCCCTGCCACGTCGTGTGGTAGATCCCAGATTTGGTGAACGCGAAACTCATGTGCGCGTGACCGCCCGCCGAGATCTCGTAAATACGGTTATCAGGCTGTTCCGCGGAGTTCACGAGGTCGCGAGGGGGCGTCCCCACCGTATCGGTGAAGATGTTCATTCGCCCCGGCCCGGAGAAGTCTGCGAGCTTGAGCTGCACCCGATTGCCCATAATGTCTGGCTTCGGCTTGCTTTCGTGTTCGGGATCGAACGCGCCGATTCCCGGCCAGATGGGAGAGCTGTTTCCCGTGCGCGTGCCCGGCGCATACCAGAGGATACGGCCTGGCTTGCCGAGGAAAGCGTAGGCGGGGTCGTTGGGAACGACCATGCGCGAGGTCTCGCGTCCTTGGTAGGCATCGGGTCCCAATCGCATGCACACTTTATCGGCCGGCACGACCGCGGAACCGGCGACGACCATCATCCGGGGTTTCCCGTCGTACTGGGTGAGGTAGACCGGGTCGGCGTGATCGCGGTAGACGAAGTAGCGTCCGGCGCACGGGTGCGGGCTGCCATCGGGCATCTTCTGATCGGCCGGCACGAGCTCGCGCACCGCGAGGATCCCCGGTTTGTGTTGCGTAGACACGATCGCGTGCGGATCGTCCGCGTGCGCGGGCGTCATTGTTGCACCCGCCAAGCCGACGACGGCAAGCGATGCCGCAACCGCTGCCGAGACTGCGGATCGAATAGACATGAGTGACCTTCTTTCTAGGCGCCAGGTTGCGCCAAACGGCGGCCAAGACGCGAGGTGACAACGCCGCGACGCGGCGCAAAGAGCCAGGTGAGGAGGAACAAGAGGGTGGATGTGAGCACGATCGTGCCGCCGGTGGGAATATCCCACGTCCACGACAAATAGATGCCGATGAACGCGGCGATGAACCCGAGCACGGGGGCGATGACCATCATCGTGACGAGCCTGTCGGTGAGTAGGCGTGCCGTGGCTGCCGGGGTGATGAGGAGAGCGAGGACAAGGATGTTCCCGATCGTCCTCACGCTCATGACGACAGCCGCCGTGACCGACAGGTAGAGGATCATGTCAAGCAGTGCGACGCGCATGAGTGCCGCCTGCGCGAATTCTCGATCAAGCGAGACCGCCACCAGTTCCTTGTGGAAGAAGGCGAGGATGGCGATGACGAGCGCACCTCCGACTGCGACCGTCACGACGTCGGCATCAGAAACGCCCGTGAGCGAGCCGAAGAGAAACGACTGTAGCGATCCCGAATAGCCGGGTACCTGGGAGATGACGACGAGACCGAGGGCGAATGCGGCCGCGAAGAAAATCCCAATGACCGAATCCTCCTTCAACCGCCTGTTTTGGGTGAACAGGGCCACGAGGAGGGCCACGACGATACCTGCGACGGCCCCGCCGACCAGCAGGGAGATCCCCATCGCGAATGCGATTGCCAGACCGGGAAAAACCGCGTGCGCAAGGGCATCGCCGATGAACGCCATGCCCCGCAGGACGACGTGAGAGCCGACGACCCCGCACACGATCGCCGACAGGGCGGACACGAGGAGCGCCTTGGGCAAGAAAACGAGCGTCGGATTCGTCAGGTCGGTAAGGAAATCGATGAAGCTCACGCGCTCACCCCCACTCCGGCTAGCAGCGACGAGTCCGGGCCGACGCCGTAGGTTTTCATCCAGATCTCGGGGTCGTTGAGCTGGGCCGATGGCGCATCGGCGATGACCGTCTTGTTGACGAGAATGAGCCTGGGGCACCGGTGTCTTGCCCCGGCGAGATCGTGCGTGGACATGAGAAGGGTGGCCCCCGAGGCCGCAAGGTTGTCGAAGAGATCGAAGAGCAGGTCGATCGTAGGCTGGTCGAGCCCGGTGAACGGCTCGTCGAGGAGAAGCAGGTCGGGCTTGCGCACGAGTGCCCTCGCGATGAGGACACGCTGGCGCTGCCCGCCCGAGAGCTCCCCGATCGTGCGTTCACGCAGATCGAGCATGTCGACGTGGCGTAGGGCCGTGTAGCACGCCTCGTAGTGCTCTTGTTTGGGGCGCCGGCCCCAACCGAGCAGCGGGGTGAGTCCCGTCATGACGACCTGCTCGATGCTTACCGGGTAGTCCCACGCGAAATCGTGACGTTGGGGCACGTAGCCGACTCGTCGAGCTGCGGCTCTGCCGGTCTCTCCGGCAACGCTGACTGCGCCACTCTTGGGCGGAACGATCCCGAGGATGGTCCGCAGCAGCGTCGTTTTGCCCGCCCCATTGGGACCGATGAGACCGACGAACTCGCCGCGCGAGATCGACACGGACACGTCGCTCAGGGCCTCGTGGTCGCCGTAGGAGACCGCGAGGCCCTCGACGTGCAGCGGCAGGACTGCGGTCACGGTCGTTCCTCAGGCTCGACTGCGGCAGCGCTACGTTCGGCGGCGGCACGTCGCTTCTTGGAGTTCGTGATGACGACGAGCGCGATGATCGCTGCGGCGACGCCGACGAGAAGGAGACCTGCACCCACCCACATGAGGGTGCCGCGCGATGATTCGGGAGTATCGCCGTTCGCCTGGGCCTCGTCCTCCGGGTGGGCCTGGGCATTGTTGGCGGCTTTCCATTCCTCGTCGGCAGCCTGCTGGGCGCTCACCTGATCGCCTACGGCGAAGCGCAAAACCTTGGTGTCAGAAACCTCGGTACCGTCCTTAAGCGTGCCTTTAGCGGTAAGGCGCACCAAATGGACGCCGGGCTGGGTGAACACCCAGTTGGTGTGGACGTGGGTGTTAACGTCGACGCCTAATACCTGGGCTTGTTGCGTCGCTGACGTCCAGTTCTGCTCGGGTCCACCGAAGTTACCTGCCTGATAGAAGTTCGTGAACTGGCCGGGGCCCTGATGTCCTTCGTAGACGAGTTCTAGCTGGCCATCGAGCGCGTCGACGACAGCCGGGGACTGGGTAGACCAGCCGAGCCACGGGACCCCTTGGATTTCGCTTTGCGGAATCGCATAGATCTTGTCGCCGGCCTTTGCTCCGGTGAACGAGTAGGCCTTGTCGTCTGGCAGGGTCTGGACCGCCTGGTTGGAGACGCGGAACACGATGTTGTCGATGGGGCGCCACACCGACGGGGAGACAGTATCGTCGCGGGCCATCAGTTCCCATTTGCCATCGATGAGGCGCGGGCCAATGTCGGTGTGGCCGTGATCGAGAACGACTGTGGAGTCTCGGTCGATAGCTTCGTCATCAGAGACGACCTGCTGGAGGGCAGGGTCAGCGGGGTCGCCATCGGCTGCCTGGGCCGGCAGGGCTGTCACGCACAGCCCGATCATCGCGAGCCCGGCAACAATCGCGCGAAGCAGACGCGGACGCATCGACGTGTTCACTGGTCGGTTCCTTTCTGGACGTGTCCGAGCATGCGTGCCCGAGACGATGCGGGGAGGGTGTTTTTCTCGCCAAAACGTGCCGGTGGGGCGCCGTTGGGGTCGAGACACACTTTGAGGTTGTAGGCGTTTGAGGCCATCATCTCGACGTAGGAGCTCACCGAGGGAGTGAATGTGTCGCCGTAAAGAGTGCACACTCGCCTGCCCGATGCTGCCGCAGACTGGATGAGCTCTCGCGAATACGTGGCGAGCATCGGCTCGATGAACACGGCTGGCACATCGAGTTCGGATAGGGTCCGGTTGAGACGGATGAGATCCGTCGTTGAGGGTTCGATACCGGGGTTGGGGGTGACGAAACCCGTGATCGCTAATCCGTACTCGTGTCCGAGATAGCCGTAGGCATCGTGGGTGGTCACGAGGTTGCGTGCCGAGCTCGGGATCGACCCGATGACTTCGCGCATGTAGGTATCGAGGCGGCTAAGTGTTTCTTCGTACCTAGCGGCGTTGGTGCGGTAGGTGCGTTGGTGGGCGGGATCGATGGCGATGAGAGTGTCCCGGATGACTTGGATCTGTGCGATGACGTTGGGGACGGATTGCCATGCGTGGGGATCGATCTCTCCGTGAACGTGTTTGCCCAAGACAGCTTGGGCAAGGATATAGATGTGCTCGCCGGCACGACCGAGGAAACGATAGGCGGGATCTGCCGGGATCTCGGCAAGCGCCAAGTCGGGGACGGAGACGAGGGTGGTCGCCGGATCGTAGCTGGCGTCGCCGGGTTGCCCGTCTTGGCGGTCACCAAAGAATTCAAGGCGTCCCGTATCCCAGTTGGCCGAGAGGTCCATATGACCTCCGGTGAGGATCGTCGCGGGCGCACCGCCCATGGGGCCGGTGGCCTTGGCAGTGTCGACCCCGACGGCGAATGTCACCCACGTCGGATCGAGACTCGCTACGGCGGGACCTCCGGGGGTTTCTGCACGTTCGGCGCTGACCTTTAACCGGTAGATGCCGGGCTTGGTGAATGCCCACGACATGTGCGTGTGAGCATTGAGAGGGAGGGCAACCGAGTCGTCGGCGTCGATACCGTCGTGGTTGGACACGTATATCTGCGGCTGCCCGAAGGTGCCGGTGAGGTAGGCCGCGACGGTCCCCGGCCCTCGGGCCTCGAGGACGCGGATGCGGGCTTCGCCGTCGCCTCCCCCCTGTGTCCGCAACTTCTCGGCTCGCACACGCATGCCGAGCCACACTGTGTCGAGCGAATGGTCTTCGACCAGCTGGATGAGCTTCGCCCCGTAAGCCTTTGATTCTTCCGCGAGGCGCACGTGCCTTGCCGGATCGGAAATATTGGCGTCGATGGTGCGGATGAGGGAGTTTTCCTCAAGGAGGAGATTGTTGGAAAACACCGCGTCGGCGTGGGCGACTTCCCGTGTGGCGCGCAGGGTCGGCTCGAAAGAGTGGGGGTCGGCACCAGCGGGAATAAGCTGCGTGACGTCACCACGGTCACCGGCGACGTGACGCACGAGATCGGCGACGACCGCAGTCGTTCCTGCAAGATGTAGCCGCGCGTCGGTTCTGGGGGAGGATGCCACAGCGGGGCTCAGCGCGCCCGCACAAGCGAACGCGCTGAGCACCGTGGCGCACACTAGCCTGGATAGTCGCATGCGTACCGTGGACTAGATGAACTGGCGACGCAAAACGACCGCACCGATGCCGCCGATGAGAACACCGAGACCGAGAACGGCGATCGGAATCGTGAGATCGGACGCTCCCGTCTTCGCCAAGGAACCACCGAGAGTACAAGGCTTCCCCGACGGCGTGCGTCCCACAACCTCGGTGACGGTGTAGGTGCCATCCGCATTCTTTGTGATGTTCCCTGAGCCGGCCCCGGCGCCTCGGATCTCAGCACCAAGGTCGAAGTGTCCCTCGTTGGCATTTCCCTGTCCACCTACGACAAAAGTCAACGTCGTAGAGCCCTGCACAGTCTGCCCATTCTTAAGCGCCGCAATCTCAGAAACAGTCACCTTGTATGTGCCGGGCGCACTAAAGACCCAATTGGGGTGCACGTGAGTGCGAAGTGGCAAAACATGAGTATCGCCAGTCTTAGCAAACCAGATGTTTCCTACAACCTTCCCAAAGTTGCCCGATTCGAATACAAGAAGTTTACCCGGGCCCGCAACACTATCAAGACGCCAAGTTACGCCATCTTTGACATTATTAATAATCGATGGGTTCTGAGTATTCGCACCCACCCACGGCACCCCAGGCGTCTGGGTCGCACCGATCACATATACCGTACCGGTAATCCCATACGCGGAAAGGTCAGCCGGAGCGTTTGCGCGACCAGCATCCCCAATTCCAAAAGTCAGACTATCTGGACGAACCCACTTTGCCGGCGCAGTACGATCGTCCTTCATCATCGGATAAAGGCCTAACGCGCTGCCACCACCTTCGCGATAACCCAGCCGGGTTGCCTCGGCTGCACTGACCTTCTTTTTCACCTCAGTCGGCAGGCACTGTTCGCCGCTGGATGCAGCAGAGCCCGCCGGTGCAGCAGAAACAGCCTGGCCGGTTCCGCTCGAGGCAGTCGTCACTGCGCCAGTCTCATTGCCTGACTTATTCGTCGCATCCTCCGGCGCGCCCGGCGTCTGAGTCGGCGAGGGCGAGGCGGACTTCTTGTTGGGATCCTTCACGACAAGCGCAAGAACGAGTTGAGTCTTGCCCTGCTCAACGAGGATCGTGTGGGCGCCGGGCTTAGCTTTCTCAGGGATCTTACTCATGGTCGCCGCCACAGCGCCATTGTCGCTGGGCTTGGCCTTAAGCATCTCAACGCGCGGCTCGTCGAAAGTAAAGGTGATGTCACCACCATCGGGTTTGAAGCCGTTCGCACTCAACTCGATGCCCTGACCAGGCAGGTATTCCCCAATGTCGTTGACTCCCGGCGTGTTCTGCTCTCTATCGCTGCCGTTTTCGCCCGGTTTAGTCGGCACGGGCTTAGCCGGTTGCGAGGTGGGCGCAGGGGTAGGTTCAGCCTGGCCCTTCGCGACCTTGCAAGCCTGCTGAATGTCGGTGTCGACCGCAAACGTGTAGGTCTTCGTTTTCGTCGTCTTTCCGCCGGCCGCGGCGTGAGCCTTGACGCGGTAGACACCCTTGGCAGGAAACAGCGTGTTGAAGTGCTTATGGGCGAGCGGTTCGATATGGAAGTGGTCGCCCGACTTCACGGTGAAATCAGGGGCTTTTTTCCCGTCGACATGAGCCTGCGGACCCGCGTTGAAGTTGCCGTCAACCCACTGGAGGACCTGCCCCGGACCTCTCACCTCATCGAGATGCAGGTCGGCGGCTTTGATGCCCAAAGAGGCCAAGGACATGAAATCCCAACCGATCCAGGGAACACCGTCTTCCTGGATCTGCCCACTCACATAACCGGAATCGACACCCTTAATGTAACCCGACGGAAGTTTCTTGTGGGAGTTGCTCTTCAACACAAGAACGGTCTCATCCGGCTCGTAAGACTTCGTTCCCCCAGGGGCGTTGTCCCACTTGAGCTTGAGATCAAAATCCTTGCCCGACGGTGCGCCCTCGAATGCGTCGACATGCCCCGAGTCAATGATCGTCAAGCCCGAGCAGGCATCCCCAGCCGCCGCTGCCTGAGTCGCTGGCTGCGTCAGACCAACACCCGCGAGCGCGAGAGCGCCTCCCAGCGCGAGGGCGCGCCGCGCCCACTGTCCTAATGCTGTCGTCATAGCCGCTTCCTAGATTGAGATGATAATGATTGGCGTCTACAGATCATGTCAAGGGTAGACGCACCGCTTTTGCAAGTCAAGATCATTACTAATCTCAACGCGAGCATCCGGCGATGACGCTCGCCCCCACCGCAGCCCCAATCGGTCTCTCTCCCCCGGACACCGCACGCAAGAAGCAACAACGTGACGGAGCCCCGGACCTTCGTGGTCCGGGGCTCCTCGACGTCGACAGCGAACGCTAGATCTCTACCTCGTCGCTCAGCGGCGTCCGGTTACCGAATCGGTGATTCGTCATGGAGACGGCCTGCTCGTGAACGAACGGAAGCATCTCGACGTAGCCCGAATACGTCACCGGGTGCGACCAGATCGCCACATCCACCGAGCCCTCAACGGCCTCAGCCACCTCCTCGTGAGATCCGCCGATAAGCCGGATGCGACCGTCAAGGCCCGCTTCCGCGACCCACCCGGAGAGGAACTGCCGGAACTGGGCATCGCTTTGCACCTTGACATCCACGTGGTGGATACGCATGAACTCGGCAACTTTCCCGTCGAGCGGGCGCGGCACCGACACGGTGACGTCCGAACCCACGGCCCGGCCAGAAGCCACGACAAACAGCAGGTCGCCGGCCGCGTCCTCACCGATGCCGGTCGATGTGGGATCGACCCGGTCCTCCGCCACGCGCACGAGGACAGGCACAGGGAAGTAACGCAAGACATTGCGCTCGCACGCGAGCGCGGACGGGTCATGAGAAACCGTAAACTCCCGATCAAGCGCCTGTTGCGCCGAGCGCAGCGATTCGCCAAGGTTGTCTCGCACCGCCCCGCTCGCAAACGACATGGCAACACGGTCGGCATCGAGTAGAGTACGCGAACGCAGCTTCACCTCGGCGTGACCACCCGCGGCGTGCTTGGGCTTCCACTCCCCCAGGCCCGCGAGATAGTTCGGGCCGCCGGCCTTCGATCCGGCGCCGACCGCCGAGCGCTTCCAGCCGCCGAATGGCTGACGGCGCACAATGGCACCCGTGATCCCGCGGTTGATGTAGACGTTGCCGGCCTCGACGCGCTCAAGCCAATAGGTGATCTCATCTGCGTCCAGGGAGTGCAGACCCGCAGTGAGCCCGTAGTCCGTGGCGTTTTGGATGGCGACCGCTTCCTCGAGCGTGTCGCAACGCATGATGCCGAGAACGGGACCGAAATACTCCACCATGTGGTATTCCGACCCGGGCTTGACGCCGGCACGAACGCCGGGGCTCCACAACCGCCCGCTCTCGTCGAGCTTGCGCGGCTTGATCGCCCAGGTCTCGCCCTCGCCGAGCTGGGTGAGGCCGCGCAGGAGCTTGCCCGACGCGGGCGTCGTGAGCGGCCCCATCTCCGCCAGCGGATTCGTCGGGTAATCGACAACGAGCGAACGCACCGCGTCGATGAGCTGATCGTGGAAGCGTCTCGAATACCCCACGGAACCGACGAGGATGGCCAATGAGGAAGCTGAGCACTTCTGCCCGGCGTGGCCAAACGCCGAGTTGACGACATCCTTGACGGCCAAGTCGAGATCGGCCGACGGCGTAACGATGATGGCATTCTTGCCCGACGTTTCCGCCAACAGCCTCATGTCGGGCTTCCACGAGCGGAAAAGCTTGGCCGTGTCGATGCTGCCCGTGAGGACGACGCGGTCGACTCGCTCGTGGGTCATGAGGCGCTGACCCAGCTCCTTCTCTCCGATCTGGACGTACTTGAGGACATCCTTGGGCACACCCGCTTCCCACAGGCATTCAGCTAGCACTGCGCCGACGCGTGCCGCTTCGGGGGCCGGCTTGAAGATGACCGCAGACCCGGAGGCGAGGAGCGACACGCATGTGCCACACGGGATCGCGATCGGGAAGTTCCACGGCGGCGTGGCAACGCTGACCTGCGAGGGAACGAACTCGGCCCCTTCGACAGCCGCCAGCGCGAGCGCCTGCTCCGCGTAGTAGTGACAAAAGTCGATCGCCTCGGATACCTCGACGTCGCCCTGATCGAGGGTCTTACCGCACTCGTGGGCGGCGATCTCCATGAGGTCACCGCGGCGCTTGCCCAGCTCGATACCGGCGCGGTGAAGAATCTCCGCACGTTCCTTCGCGCTCTTGGCAGCCCACTGCTTGCCGGCCTCGGCGGTCGCCTCGATGAGCGCGTCCAGGCGAGCGGGATCCGAGACCCGCGAACCCGCCGCCAGCTCTCGGCCCAGATTGGTCGTCGCCATCCTCGACGTGATGCGCCGCGCCCACTCCTGATTGGCCGGCAATGCCGGATCGGAATCGGGCGTGTTATCGAAGACCCACCCACCTGCGGGGGCCGAGACAGGACGAGCGATCTCCTCATCCGATTCGCGCAAACGATTCTGCCGCCTAGCCGGCCCAACCGCGAGCTTGCCCATACGCTCGTACGCGGCCCGGAAACGCTTCTGCTCACGCGCGATGACGTCATCATCGTGGAGGTCGAAAATCGACGACATGAAGTTTTGGGGCAACGAGTTCTCCTCGAGCCTGCGCACGAGATAGGCAATGGCGACGTCGTAATGTTCGGGATCGACGACGGGCACGTAGAACAGCAGGTGACCGGTGTCCTCGGCTACCGCACGCGCCTGCGGGGCCGCCATCCCTGAAAGCATCTCGAACTCGACTCCACCCGTTTCGAGGACCCCCCTCTCGTGGGCGAGCTCGAACGCGAAGGCCACAGTGAAGAGGTTCATACCCGCCACACCGATGCGAATGTTGCGGGTCCGTTCCTTTGTCAGCGCCCAATCAAGCACGGTGATGTAGTTCGTGTCGGTGTCCTGCTTGGACGCCTGCGTGGTTAACGGCCACCCGTGCGTTGCCGCTTCGACACGTTCCATCGACAGGTTCGCGCCCTTGACAACGCGGACCTTGATCGGTGCGCCTCCCGCCTCGACGCGCCCACGCGCCCACTCTTGCAGCTGCTGCATGGCGGGCAGCGCATCGGGCAGGTAGGTCTGCAAAACGATGCCGGCCGACATGTGGTGCAGGCCCGGCTGAGAGAGGATCCGCGTGAAGACATCGATCGTCATGTGGAGGTCTTTGTACTCCTCCATGTCGAGATTGATGAACTTCGGCGGATCGTAACGAGCCGCCTCGTGGTAAAGCGGCAGGAGGGCATCGACGCCGCGCTGTACGACCTGCTCGTATGCCCACGGCTGGTGAGGACCCGTGACCGCCGACACCTTGAGGGAGACGTAGTCGACATCGTCACGCTTGAGCAGACGCATCGTGTCCCGCAGGCGCTTATCGGCCTCCTCATCGCCGAGGACGGCCTCTCCCAGCAGGTTCATGTTGAGGCGGGCCCCGCCGGCCTTCAAACGCTCGATCGCGGGACCTAGCTTCGCGTCGGACACGTCGACGACAAGGTCGCCCACGAGCGCAGCGAACGTCTTCTTGACGATAGGCATGACGACGTGCGGCAAGATCGGGGCAACAGCACCACCGATCTTGAACGGCAGCCGCAGATAGGCGGGAAGGAACCCAGTGTTGCCCTGGGCAAGCTGAGCGAAGATCCGCGCCGAGACGCGCTCATCCTCGGGGCGAATAATCCCGTCAACGAAGCCAACCGTAAAGTCGAGGCCAGCCGGATCTTTCAAGATACTCGCCAACAGCTTCGCAGCGCGGTCGTCCGGATAGTGCTTGGACCGCTCGACCCACTGGCGTGCGCGGGCCACCGCCAGCTGTTCGAGGCGTTCATAGTTCGTCTCCGACATGGGATGACGTCCTTTCTGCGCGAGTGCGCGTCCCTCCGGCGCCGTGCGCCCGGATCCGACCGGCGCCACTCGTCGGCTCGCCTCCACAACGCCGTGCATGGCGAACGCACCGCAAGAAAACGCCGGTATATCACATCAATTCTACTAAATTCTCACGGGTATGAGGTAGGAACCCGAGCTCAGCTGCGTGCGCCGCTCAAGCGCACGGCCTCGTCGAACTCACGATCGATCTCCGGGTTATTCCGGTAGGTCAGCTTCGAGACGATCCACGCGGCCGCAAGATTGAACAAGAAGCCCGGCAGAATCTCGTAAACCTGGAAGAGCAGCGGGACCTCATCGGGCAGGTTCCCCCACACGCCAACCGTCACAGCCCCCACGACCATGCCCGCGAGCGCCCCCTGCCAGGTCAGGCGCCGCCAGTACAGGCTCAAGATAATGATGGGACCGAAGGAAGCCCCAAATCCCGCCCACGCGAACGAGACGAGACCGAGGATGGAGTCCGTGCGGAACCACGCGAGGAAAGCGGCGACGACGGAAATCCCCAACACGGCGAGGCGCCCGAGCGTTATTCCCTGGTTACCGACGAGCGGGCGGTTGCTCACACCCTTGTAGACGTCTTCGACGACCGCGGAGGAAGACACGATGAGCTGGGAGGACACGGTCGACATGATGGCGGCCAGGATCGCCGCGAGCATGAAGCCGGCAAGGAAGGAGGGGAAGAGCTTTTGGCCGAGCACGAGGAAGACAGTCTCGTGGGCGTTGTTGTCAGACCCGGTGAGGTCGGGGATAAAGCCCTTGATTGACAGGGCCCGCCCGACGAGCGCAGTAAACCCGGCGCCGATGACGGACAGGGCCATCCACCCGATCCCTATGCGTCGCGCGGCCCGCGCCTGTGAAGGCTCGCGCAGCGCCATGAAACGCACGATGATGTGGGGTTGCCCGAAGTATCC
Source organism: Actinomycetaceae bacterium (assembly GCA_030527545.1). Classification (GTDB taxonomy): domain Bacteria; phylum Actinomycetota; class Actinomycetes; order Actinomycetales; family Actinomycetaceae; genus Nanchangia. The sequence goes on along the minus strand of JAUNAP010000002.1, from coordinate 2,895 downwards.
GAGCCCCCATGCGAGCGCCGAGATGATCCCGATGGCGCCGGCGGCGGTAAACCCGTGGGCGCCGAAGACAGAGAAAAGAGATTCGTCGGCCGATTCCAACGTCGTGGCGACCTCGCCAATCCCACCCGCCTTGCCGAGCGCAACGACGGGGACGACGATGAGGGCGATAAGCATCATGAGGCCCTGCACGACGTCGGTGTAAGACACCGCGAGGAACCCACCGACGAGCGTGTAAAGGATGACGATGCCGGCAACGAGGGTCATACCGACGTGATAGTCCATACCGAAGGTCGACTCGAAGAACGTCCCACCCGAGACGATGCCGGAGGAGACGTAGAAGGTGAAGAAAACGAGGATGATGAGGCCGGCGACAACGCGGATAAGCTTCGTCGGATCCTTCACGCGTTCGCCCATGAACGACGGGACAGTAATCGTGTTCCCGGCAACCTCGGAATAGGTGCGCAGGCGCGGCGCCGTCACTTTCCAGTTAAGCCAGGCACCGACCGTGAGCCCCACGGCGATCCAGCCTTCAACGAGACCGGTCATATAGAGGGCGCCCGGCAGCCCCATGAGGAGCCACCCCGACATGTCTGACGCGCCGGCGGACAGGGCCGCAACGGTCGGGTTGAGCTGGCGCCCCCCGACCATGAAGTCATCGAGGTCGTTCGTGCGCGTATACCCATAGATCCCGATGATGATCATGGCGACGAAATAGATGATCATCGCGATCGCTTGGCCTGAGGTCGCCTGGTTGGTGAACGCCTCCATGCGCCCCACCTCCTCGTGGTCGAGTGCGGTCAGTGAGTGGGGACGCGGGGCACTGCTACCCCGCGCCGGTTATCGCGATCTTAAGATACTTGGACTCGAAGGTCCACCTTCGGGCCCTACATCCACTCGCGGGCGAGGCCGCACACGCAGGCCCCGCCGACCGTGCCTAGGCCCCCGCTTCGGCTGCACCCGCTCGCCGAACCGTCGCAACCTCGCTGAGCGCAATACCCGCGGCAACCGAGGCGTTGAGGGACTCCACAGACGACGCGATCGGTATCGACACAATGACGTCACACGTCTGCCGGACGAGCCGCGACAGACCGTCGCCCTCCGCCCCGATGACAACGACGAGCGCGCCGTCGGCGAGGCCCGACTCCACCACAGTCGTCTCACCGCCCGCGTCGAGCCCGATAGCAAAGCAGCCGCGGTCCTGACACACCTTGATCGCCTGCACCACATTCGACACCTGCGCGACAGGCAGACGCGCAGCCGCTCCCGCCGAGGCCTTCCACGCGGTCGCATTCATGTGGGCGGTCCGCCGCTTGGGAATAACGACGCCGTCAGCGCCAAACGCCGCCGCCGAGCGCACGATCGCCCCAAGGTTGTGTGGATCGGTGATCCCGTCGAGCATGACGATAAGCGGGCGCCCCGTGCGCCGCGATGCTCGTTCAAACAGGTCGTCGAGATCCGCATAGGTATAGGTCGGTACCTCGATGGCGACCCCCTGATGGACCGCGCCCTCACTCGCGCGATCGAGGTCGCCCCTAGGCACCTCGAGAACAGGCGCTCCTTGGGCGGTGGCACGCTCAATGACGCGAGCGAGACGATCGTCAGACGCGAGGTTACCGGCGAGGAAAACCCGCGAGATCGGCATCCCGGAGGCAGCTGCCTCGACCACGGGGTTCCTGCCGACGATGAGCTCGTAGCCTTCTTTGAGCCTCACCGCGGTGGCGCGATCACGGGCCCTTTCGGACTCCGTGTGCTTTTGTGCGGCACGTTCACGCAACACCTTTGCCCGGTGAGCCGGGTGGTAGGGGCGATCCTCTGCCTTTGGGACGTTGCCGCGTCCCGACAGCCCGCGCCTGCGCTTACCTCCCGACCCCTTGTGCGGACCGTGCTTCTTGCTCGCCCGCTGGGGGCGCCCGTGGTGATCATCGCGAACTGCCATAGGCCAAGGATAGCGGCAAAGCGCGGCGCAGCCGAGATAGAGCTAGGGGGTGTGCGCCCTCACGGGACGCACACCCCCTAGCCGGCGTGATCACTACCGGCGGATGCGCACGGATCGGTTACTCAGCCCTGCCGACGGCGCAGAGCAACCAGACCCAAACCAGCAGTGATGACTGCGAGGCCAATACCACCGATGACACCGGCGGACGTACCGGTCTTCGCCAGGACCCTGCTCACGGTCGACGTCGGGTGCGACACGACGAGGCGGCGGCCAGTCGAAGCGGCAGGTGTGACGACACCGGGCGTCACCGGGGTCGAGGTGACAGGCGGAACCGTACCCGTGTTGACAGGCGTGGCAACCGTGACCGTCTGAGCGGCCGAATTGATATCGGTGTGCTCGGCGTAGGGCTTCGCGCCCTCGACGATCGCGCCAGAGGCGTCGAGATCCTCAACGCGGTAGACCCGCTCGAAGACGACCCACGAGGCACCAGCCTTGACCTGATCGGCCGGGACGGTGAACGTGATGAGCTCGTAGCCCCACGTGTTGTCCTCAGCGGCGTCGACGCGGACAAGCTCGCGCTGCTTGGCGTCGGGGACCGGCTGACCGGTCGCCTTGTCCATGAGCGTACCCGTAATCACGTAGGTGCCGCGGGCGAAGCCCGTGAAGTCGACACGGTCGACAACCGTGGCCTCGTGGCCCTGGGCGATGACCTTGTCACCGTCGGTGCCGTCGGCGGCCGTCGTCGTCACGGACAGGGTGCACTTATCGTCGCTGGCCGTGCCATTGCCCTCGTTCGAACCGCCGTTGCCGGGCTCGCCAGGCGTGCCGGGCTGCGAGGCGTCCGGGGTCGTCGAGCCGGGCGTGTGAGGCTTCGACGGGACCGAGCACTCGGGAGTGGTCGGGCGATCGATACCGGGCTTCTTCGGCGTATCCGGGGTGTCGGGCGTCTTCGGCGTATC
>JAUNAP010000001.1 GCA_030527545.1 Actinomycetaceae bacterium | reverse complement strand
TATACCAGCCCCGAATCTCTGCAGCTGCTTGACAACCACCATAGGGACACCCCCCAGGGGCAATGCGGCGGCATATTCCCTGAACCTGTGTCGCGTGGGGCTGGCATACTGGATGCAGGGAGAACGCCTGTTGAGGAGGTCGCCATGCCCACGAGCATCCAAAACGCGATGAGACTCGCTGCACTCGGCGACGCCATCGGCGCACCCGTGGAATTTCCTTACAGCGGCGAGACCCCGACGAAAGCAGCCGCGCTAGATCACGCGCTGACTGCCGCCACGCTTAACGTCACCGATGACACCCAACTCGCCCTCCACCTCCTCGCTAACGCGAAGAATGGAAAACTCAACGAAAACGACGTACTTCACGCCCTCGCTGACTATTACAACGATCCGGCCTGTCACGAGCCACAGCGCGCACCCGGAGGCGCCGTGATGGCAGGCGCTCACGAGGCCGCGACAACCGGTCGAGCACACGACGACACTCTCGGCCAGTTCGGTTCCGGTGCCGTCATGCGCACACCCGTATTCGCCTTCCTCGGTCAACGTGACCTGGCCGCCCGTACGGCCCACTACACCCATGCCCACCCCCTGTCGGTACTGTCGGTCGAGTGGGTCTACGACCTGTGCGCAGACCCTTCGCTTCCTTTGCCGCCCGAGCTAGCTGCCGACGAATGGGGAGGATTCTCCGCGGCCGGCGTGTGCCAAGACGTCCGCCGCGCCCTCGACGTCACAGAAGGTCTTTCGCAGGCCGATGCTCTCAAACGCGCGGTCCTCATCGGGCGCGACGCCGACACCGTCGGCTTCATCCTTGGGGCGATCCTCGGATGGAACACCCCCTGGGACGGCACCTGCAATGATTGGTGGGACCGCCTCGAACCCGTATACGCCCAGGCGATCGACGCACTACCTGCCTAGCGTCCTCCGAAATACAACACAGGAGACCACCCTCCTAGCGGGACTTGAAGAACCCTATGAAACTCCTAGGGTCGGCTCCACTGTGCGGCAAGCAGATGCCCGTCAACGCGAAATATTGTCCAGAAATAGAAGGCAAGTGCCTCTGGACAGCGCGAGACAACACCATCGGGTCTCCACACACCAGCTTAGAATCCCCGCCGCACACCGAAAAGTAACGATAGCCATCAGGTCGTCCACGCGCGTCAAGACCGTCGTACGAGATCACATCGAGGAGATCGAGGCGATCACATCCCCGCACCGAAACTACTACTTCATCACCCGCGGTTAGCGAAACCTCATGCCACCGATCAGGCTCCGGCACGTCAACCTCATCCACCGCGTCAACAGAATTTAGCAATCGATTAAATTTCGCATCCTCGGAAGCGACTACGCGATTACCTCCGTTCACTATCTCAATATGCAGTTGACGATCGTCCTCCGGCAACGCCCCCGGCTCCACGAGACAACCAGACAGACACAAGGCGACAAAGACAAATAGAAGCTTATAACACTTCCATCCAAAGCCTCTTCGGTTTTTCATTCAACCATCCCGACAGGACATCCCACGCGACAGCAATAGGCGCAGCAGCTTCCTCAAGCTCACCACATCTCAACGACACCGGCACCTCACCTAGATAGGCCTCTACTCCCGACCCATTCCCCCATCCATATTCTACTTTAGAACAGGAAATGCGCGGAGGCGAAAAAGAGCCGGCAGGCGGAAGGCTTTCGACCTTGACAGGGTATAGCTTTCGCCGAACAAAACGACGTCTCTGCATAGAAACAGAATGCCGCTCACACGCGACAGAAATTCTGACTATTTCACAACGAGCTAACTCCCCAAGAAGTCTCTGCATACAGTAGAATATCTCAGCAAACGGCATGCGAGCATTACTCTCGCACAGCAATTCTAGAGACAAGCCGCGCCCAAGAAAGTCGCCACAAAGACTCGAGTGAGAATCATACACAAACTGCGTCGACCAGAGACCTTCCCCACTATCACGCGGTCCCTCGAATCCCATCGAACGAGCAAGCAGGTGAAACTCATCAGCAATATCCCCATCAGGAGATACAGGTCGCATCAAATCTGTCACAGCGCCATAGAACTTAAATTCAAAAGAATGAAACCACATAACATTTTCATCTTACAAGATCAGGCGCCACAATCAATCAACATCACCCTTCCACTTCGGCGCGGCCCACTAATCTGGGTCCACGACACATGGCCCGAAACTTCGTAACCTGACTTATGGGCGTTATGCGCATCCACCCGCCCGATGAATCGACCACCTCGCGAGGCCATCTCGATGGCCGGTCCCAGGGCGCTTGGGGCGGCATCTCCAAGATAAGACGACGCATCCCCCCGCGCCATGCCGGTTGGTTCGAACACCTCCATGGGTCGCCCGAGGTGCCATCCATTTTCATTGACCTGCCTATCAGCTGCTCGTGTATCTGCGGCATCCACCACACACAGAGCTCCCGCCACAACAGCGGCCATTGCAACACGACAAATACGGGGGATCGTTCTCATTTCATCTTCCTTGTCGCTAGTATGTGCATCCGCTGACGTCGTGGGGGATGCCGACGGATGGATGTGAGTTAGGCTAGCACAAGACAGGGCATCCACTGCCTAGATTTAGCCAATGGGATTTCGCAGGCCGATGCTCTCAAACGCGCGGTCCTCATCGGGCGCGACGCCGACACCGTCGGATTCATCGTCGGAGCGATCCTCGGATGGAACACCCCCTGGGACGGATCGTGCGATCCCTGGTGGGACCGCCTCGAACCAGGCTACGCCCAGGCGATCGACGCCGTCGATGCCCTTGAGCCGTCCAACATCGGCCTTACCCGGATCCTTGAGCACGAACCTGAGCCGCGTCGCACAATGCGACAAGCGCGCCACGTTGTCTGCTCCCCCAACGGCCTCCACGATACTCGGCGCCGCTGTCGCGTAGTCAGTCTTTGTCATCCCTGTTTCCTCAGAAAAAGGCCATAAGAAAAGACCCGAGACGCACGCACGCATGCACCTCAGGTCTTGCCTCATGCCGAGTAACAACCCTGCTGGCCTTCCGGCCACCTTGAAGGTGTTACTCGCCTCCCCGCACACGCAAGCGTGATCCCACCCACACCTGCGCACATCCGGCGGGCGCCCCGCCCTTCACGCAGGGCGACAGCTCACAACCACCGACTGATCCCGCACCCAGGACCAGCGCTCTAGACGAGCAGATTAAAGATCGCCGAATCAGGCGAGACCTCCTCCACGTGTAGAGGCGAGGCCGCCATGCGCGAACGCAACCCGCGGATATGCCCCGGATCGCTCAACTCGATGCCAACCAGCGCCGGGCCCGTGTCACGGTTGTTCTTCTTCGTGTACTGGAAATACACGATGTCCTCGCCCTCGATCAAAACGTCGTTGAGGAAGCCACGCAAGGCCCCAGGCTCCTGGTTAAAACGCACGAGGAAGTAGTGTCGCAGCCCCTCGTGGCGAGCCGAACGCTCCAACACCTCCGCGTAGCGCGACAAATCATTGTTGCCCCCCGAGACCACGCACACGATGGGACCATTCGGTATCTGCGGCAGATAACGGCGCGCCGCAGCCGCAGCCAACGCCCCAGCCGGCTCAGCGATGACGCCCTCGGAATGATAGAGCTCCAGCATCTCCGTACACACCGCGCCCTCGGGTACAACGACAATATCGTCGACCACCTCACGCACGACCCTAAACGTCTCCTCGCCGGCGCGACCCACCGCCGTGCCGTCGACAAACGAATCGACCCGGTCAAGCGACACGGGTTCACCCGCCGCCAAGGCCTGACGCATCGACGCCGCCCCCTCCGACTCCACGCCGATAATCCGCACACCCGGACGCCGCTCCCGCAGCCACGCCCCCATCCCGGCAATCAAGCCGCCACCGCCCACCGGGATCAGTACAGCCTCCGTGTTCTCGGGCATCTGCTCCCCCAGCTGGACCGCCACGCTGCCCTGGCCCGCCATGACATCCACGTCGTCGTAAGGGTGCACATAGACACACCCCTCGGCCCGAGCGCGCTCCTGCGCCACCTGATTGGCCTCATCAAAATTCCCGGCGACAATCACCTGCTCAACCCACTTGCCGCCAATCGTGCTGATTCGGTGGCGCTTCTGGCGAGGCGTCGACGCCGGCAAGAAGATCGTGCCCCGAATCCCCAAACGAGAACACGCGAACGCAACCCCCTGCGCGTGGTTACCCGCAGACGCACACACGACACCCGCCGCCCGCTCGGCCTCGCTCAACGACGACATCTTCGCGTAGGCGCCCCGCACCTTAAACGAGCGGCACTGCTGCAAATCCTCGCGCTTGAGCCACACGGGCTGACCGACCTCACTGCTCAGCCGCTCCGAACACTCCAACGGCGTGGTACGCACGACATCACGCACGCGATCCCACGCTGCTTCAACCGCACGCGCATCCACCGGCAACCCCATGAGAAACCTCCTCGACATAGACCTCACCTGTCTATCAACGTCGGCGCCCCTGCCGCTTCGATGCCCGCCGATTAAGAAGGGATAGGGTGGAGGCATGACACCGCTAAAGGACCCGCTCGTGTGGATCGACTGCGAAATGACAGGGCTCGACCTCACCGAGGATGCGCTTGTCGAAGTCGCCGTCATCATCACAGACGCACAACTCAACCTCGTCGACGATGGCATCGACCTCATCATCACGCCGCGTCCCGGCGCGCTCGAACACATGAACGATTTCGTGCGCGATATGCACACGACCTCCGGCCTCCTCGACGCCATCGAAACCGAAGGTGTGAGCCTCGAACAGGCTCAAGAACGCGTACTCGCCTACATCACCGAACGCGTCCCCGAGCCGCGAAAAGGCCTCCTCGCAGGCAACTCCATCGGTACCGACAAGATGTTCCTCGAAAAAGAGATGCCCAACGTCATGGAGCACCTCCACTATCGCGTCATCGACGTGTCCTCGATTAAAGAACTCGCCAAACGCTGGTACCCGCGCACCTTCTACCAAGCCCCCGCCAAACACGGCGGACACCGCGCACTCGCCGACATCCGCGAATCTATCCAAGAACTGCGCTACTACCGCAAAGTCCTCTTCCCCGCCGACGAAGGCCCCTCCACCGCGGCCTGCCAGCAAGCCGCAGCCGACGTGCTCGCCCAAGGCCTCGGCACGCCGGCCCCTGCGAAGAACTAGTCCTCAGGCCACGCAGCCAGGCCGCCGCTCACCGACACCGCGTCGATCCCCAAATCTCGCAGGTGAGCGGCGGCCTTTCGCGAACGAACGCCGTGGGCACACACAACCAACACGACGCCTTCACGAGGCACCTCGTCAGAGCGCACACCGAGCTCATCGAGCGGGATATGCACTGCCCCTTCGACGTGCCCGGCCTGCCACTCATCGTCGCCACGCACATCCACAAGCGGCGTACCCGCACGGACAGCCCGCGCCGCTTCGACCGGGTCAATCTCTACAACCTCACTCGACACGACAACTCCCTCTCGTAAAAAAGAAGCCCCACATCGAATGATGTGGGGCCGATGGGGTGGCTAACGAGGCTCGAACTCGCGACCTCCTGGACCACAACCAGGCGCTCTACCGACTGAGCTATAGCCACCATTGACGCAACGGGTTAGACTATATCCCGCCTCAAGCGCCAAAGAAAAATCGAGACACTATGCCATGTCTCACATGCCAGCTACCACATGACGCGCGTCGCGATCGCCTCGGCAAACTTCTCCAACGCGCCTGGGGTCTCACCCAGGAAGAGATTCGCATCGACCGGAGAAATCTCCATGATGTAGCACCCGCCCTCGCCGTCTTGAACCAGATCAACACGGCAATACAGCAGCAGCTGGTCGTGGCCAACCCGGTTGTAGATGTGCTGGTGAATAGCACGGCGCGCCTGCTCGCCCCACTCCCATTCCTGCGGCGACGGCTCGTGAGACGAGACCCCCTCCACCTGCAGCTGCGCATCGGTCTCTTCCGCCGGCGAAAGCATCGCCGACTTCTGCACCGCGTGAGACAGAATCCCATTGAAGTACACGAGCGAAATCTCACCGTAGGTATCGACCTGCTTGAGGTAACGCTGCACCATCACCGAACGGCCCGCGTCCAACAGGCTCACCGCGCGCTGGATCGCCTTCATCCGCGACTCACCCCGGTTCGCCGTGTAACGCCCCATCTCGCGCCCACCCGAGGAAACCGCCGGCTTGACAACAAAATCGCCCAGAGCCGGGAAACGAGTATGGACCTGGTGCTTCGTCAGCTTCGACTCCGACTCCAGCCACGTCGTCGGAACCACAGGCATTCCCACCTTGGCAAGATCAGCAAGGTAGTGCTTATCTGTCGCCCACTCGATGACGTCAGCGGGATTAAGCAGCTTCGGGACGCTATGGGCCCAGTCAACGAAGCTCTGGCGACGCCCAGCGTAGTCACGCACCGAACGCACGACGCATACGTTAGCGGCCTCCCAGTCGACATCGGGATCGTCCCAGCACACGATCTGCGGATCCATCCCCCGCTCGGCGAGGGCATCGGGCAAGCCTGCCTCGTCGGCCTGCAACTGCGGATAGTCACGGCAGGTAACGAGAGTGACGCGAGGTTTAGTCATGATTCCACCCTAGGCGAGTTGAGTCGTTAACGGAGGCCAATAGGTCGAGTGAGAGCCAAGTCAATGAGCTCGCTGACGAGACTCGTGTAATCGAGCCCCTCGTGAGCCCACAAGGCCGGATACATCGAATAGGGCGTGAAGCCCGGCATCGTGTTGACCTCGTTGACGACGACCTCGCCCGAATCTGTGTCGACAAAGAAATCCACCCGAGCCAATCCCTCGCACTCCAAGGCATCAAACGTCACCTGGGCAAGGGAACGTACCCGAGCTGTCAACGCCTCCCCAAGCGGGGCAGGGATCGTCAGCTTCACGGCATCGTGGTCGATGTACTTCGTCTCGAAATCGTAAAACTCCACGGAATCGGCAACATCGATGAGGCCGGGCACGCTCACGCGCGGCGCAGCCCCCTCACGCCCGCCCAGCACGGCGCACTCAACCTCGAGCCCGCGCAGCTGAGCCTCAACAATGACACGAGGATCGAAACGACGCGCCTCCTCGATGGCGCCCGCCAAATCGGTCGCCTCAGTGACCCTCGTGATCCCCAGCGACGAGCCGGCGCGACACGGCTTGACGAACACGGGCAAGCCCAAAGCCCCGGGCTTATCGAGCACCTCATCGCGGCTCATACGCCACATCCGATCCGTGACGAGCGACCAGCGTCCCGCCGGAATACCCTGCGCGCTCAACAGCGCCTTCGTCACGTGCTTGTCCATCGCAGCCGCCGAGGCCAACACGCCGCACCCCACGTAGGGGATACCCACGAACTCCGCGAGCCCCTGGATCGTGCCGTCCTCACCATAGGGGCCGTGTAGGAGAGGGAAAACAACGTCGATCTGCCCCAAATCCGTGATCGAGGTCGTCTCCCCATTGATCTCGACCAGTTTCGACAAAGCCGGCAGAAGGCCAACACGCTCGGGAACCGACGCGATCTGGCCGGCGCCGCCGTCGCTCAGACGATACAAATCGGGATCATCGGGCACACGCACCCATGTGCCGTCAGGAGCAATCCCCACCGGCACCGGTTCGAAACGATCCCGGTCGATCGCCTCCAACACGCTCGCGGCCGTGGCGCACGAAATTCCGTGCTCACCCGAACGGCCCCCGAACAGGACCAAGACCCTGGTCTTACTAGCTTGCTTCATCTCGCTCATTGCCTCCCAGTGTAGCGGCCACCCAGGCGAGAACCGGGGTCACACCATGCGGGCCTCGACTCCATCGGTCACCCGCGGGGCACGAAAGACTCCCAATGCGGCTTCCTCGATACCCATTCGCCCATCGATTACCGCCTGTGCCGCCTCGCTGATCGGCATGGCAACCCCATGCCGCGCAGCCAGCGCCAACACGTGAGGACACGAGCGTGCGCCCTCGACCGTACCCGCCGACGCGGCAAGCGCCTCGGTGACGCTCATCCCCTGACCGAGGCGATAGCCAAACGAATAGTTCCTCGACAACGGCGATGAAGACGTCGCCACAAGATCGCCCAAGCCCGCAAGCCCCAGGAATGTCTCGGCATTCGCCCCCAAAGCGATCCCCAGGCGAGCCATCTCCATCAACCCCCGGTTGATGATGTAGGCGCGCGCGTTGACACCCAGGTCCATGCCCGCACTCGCCCCCACCGCCATGGCAACGATGTTCTTGACAACCCCTCCGACCTCGACACCAACGACATCCGTGGCGACGTAAGGCCGGAAATAGCCGGTGTGGATCCTCGCGGCAACCCACGCGGCACGTTCGGCGTCCTTGCCTGCCACCAGCGTCCCAGTTGGCTTACGCCTGGCGATCTCGGCAGACAGATTCGGTCCCGAACACGCGACGACCCTGCCGGGATCGACGTTCGTGGCCTCAGCGATCACGTCGGTCATGAGCATGAGCGTAGAAGCCTCCACGCCTTTGACGAGAGACACGATCGTCGCGTCCGCACGCACGTGCCCAGCCGCCTCGTTCATCGTCTCACGCACCGCATTCGACGGGACAGCCACGACAACAATCGCTGCATGAGCAAGCGCCTGAGGCAGGGACGTCGTCGCCGTTACCGCCGACATGTCAAGGCCGGGACAGTAACGCTCGTTCGCCCCCGCGTTGATCTCACGCGCCTGCTCGTCTCGGCGCACCCACACCGTCACGTCGTTGCCGGCGTCACGCGCCACTACGGCAAACACGCTGCCCCAGGCACCACCGCCAACAACCGCCACGCGAGCCATGACGCCCCTAGGCCCTGTAGCGGCTCGGGCGACGCTTCGACGGCGCCCCGTCGAGCGCGCGACGCGTCATCTCAAATTCTCGTGCCTCGGACTTCGATAACGCCTGCGGCGAATCCAAGCCGATCGGCTCGTAAGGCATATCAAAGCCCCTGAGCTGTTCCACCATCGAAATGATCTCGCTCATGATCCGATCCGTAGCCTCGCGCCATGCCGCAGGGTCATCAGCGCGCTCGTAGAGGTCCGACAGATCCACCGGCTCGCCCGCGCGCACCCACACGTCCTTGCGCCCCAACAGATGCGGTCTGCGACAGTAGCGGCCCAAGACGTCCTGGGCACCCCACTGGGCTACCGGAATGACTGGGACCCGCGTGCGCAACGCCAACCGCGCGGCGCCCGTCTTGCCACGCATCGGCCACGAATCGGGGTCGCGCGTGAGCGTTCCCTCCGGGTAAATCCCCAAACACTCCCCCGCCTCCAGTGCTTTCGCTGCCGGCTCGAGCGCGTCCCCGCCCTTACCGACGGACCGATCGACGGGCACCTGCCCAGCCGAACGCATGAGCCAGCCCAGGCCCGGGACATCAAACAGCTCCTTCTTCGCCATGACCCGCACCGGCACGCCGTTGTCGACGAGGAAATGCATGAACGTCATCGAATCGAACTCAGAAATATGATTCGCCGCCGCAATGAAACCGCCGGTCGTCGGGAGATTCTCCTCCCCGGACCAATGAGGACGCGTGATCATGCCCACGGGGATACGTGCCAGAGCAACGGCAAGACGGTAGGGCAACGAAAAAGAGCGAGGCATCGGTTACTCCGATCGGTCAATGAGGTCGATATCTGCGCCAAGAGCGCGAAGCTTGCCAATAAAGTTCTCGTAACCGCGCGAGATCATGCCGATCCCGCTCACGTGCGAAGTCCCACTAGCAGCCAGAGCGGCGATGAGATGGGAGAATCCACCCCGCAGATCCGGGATCGCGATGTCAGCACCCCGAAGAGGAGTCGGTCCCAAAATGACCGCCGAATGGAAGAAATTGCGCTGACCAAACCGGCACTCCAAGCCGCCCAGGCACTCGCGGTAAAGCTGGATCTGGGCACCCATCTGATTGAGCGCCTTCGTAAAACCGAACCGATTCTCATACACCGTCTCGTGGACGATCGAAATGCCCTGCGCCTGAGTCAAGGCCACCACAAGCGGCTGCTGCCAGTCCGTCATGAATCCCGGATGGACATTCGTCTCCAATGCGATGGAGTGCAGCTGCCCACCCGGGTGATAGAAACGGATGCCGTCGTGATGCACCTCGAAGGCGCCGCCAACCTTACGGAACACGTTCAAAAAAGTCGTCATGTCAGGTTGAACGGCACCCTCAACAAAGATGTCGCCGCGCGTGGCCAACGCTGCAGACGCCCACGAGGCCGCCTCGATCCTGTCAGGCAGGGCACGATGGACATAACCATCGAGATGATCGACGCCCTCGATGCGGATCGTCCTATCAATATCGACCGAAATGATCGCGCCCATCTTTTGCAACACGTTGATGAGGTCAAGGATCTCCGGTTCGATCGCCGCGCCCCTCAACTCGGTCTTCCCGCGCGCCTGAACCGCAGCCAAAAGCGTCTGCTCGGTCGCGCCTACCGACGGATACGGCAAGCGGATCGTCGTACCCTCCAAGCCCTTGGGCGCGGAAATGTGAATGCCCCCGCCCTCCTGCTTCTCGATGCAGGCACCGAACTCCTCGAGGATACGCAGATGGAAGTCGATGGGGCGCCCCCCAATCTCACACCCGCCAAGATCCGGAATGTGGGCCTGCCCGAGGCGGTGGAGCAGCGGTCCGCAAAAGAGAATGGGGATACGCGAGGAACCCGCATGTTCACCTACCGCTTCCACCTGCGCCGAAGTGACCAGCGTCGGATCGATCGTCAAGATTCCGCGATCGACGTCGTAAGCCACCTCCACTCCGTGGAGTCGCAACAGGCCCGAGACAATATCGACGTCAGAGATCTGCGGAACGTTGCGCAGCTCGGACGGCTTATCCGATAGCAACGCGGCGACCATCGCCTTGGGCACGAAGTTCTTCGCACCGCGCACGTGGATGCGCCCCGACAACGCCTTGCCGCCGTTGACCCTGACGACTGAGTCCATTCCCTTCCCCTTTCGCAGGCCAGTCCTCCCCTACTGTACCCACGCGAGGCCGGCGCGCCACCTTTTGAACGGTGGCACGCCCGACGTGTCGCCGCTGCGTTAGCCCACCCGCAGCGTGGGGATCCCCAAGTCCACGCTTGAGGCCGAGACAACCTCGACCTTCGGCAGGTGCTTAGCCGGCAAGGTGCGCGGCTTGAAGGCGGGCCGCGACGCCTCAAACGCCTCGATATCGTCCAGGTGGCGCAGTGTCAAAGCAATATCGTCAAGGCCCTCCAGGAGACGCCACCGCGTGTAATCATCGATCTCGAACGGGCACGTGAAGGACTCGCACGAGACACTACGCTCAACAAGGTCGACGGTAACGTCACATCCCGGATTCGTCTCCAACAGCTTCCACAACACCTCGATGTCTTCGGCAGCTACCACACCGGCAACAAGACCGGCCTTCGAGGCGTTACCCCGGAAAATATCGGCGAACTTTGGGCTGAGCACCGCCTTGAAGCCGTAGTCTTGCAGCGCCCACACCGCGTGCTCCCGCGACGAACCCGTCCCAAAATCAGGGCCCGCGACCAGCACCGATGCCGACGTGTACTCGGGCTGATTGAGAACAAAATCCGATTCCTTACGCCACGAGGCGAAAAGCCCATCGTCGAACCCCGTGCGCGCCACCCGCTTGAGGTAGACCGCAGGAATGATCTGGTCGGTATCGACGTTGGAACGACGCAAGGGCGCTCCCACGCCCGTATGACGCACAAACTTCTCCATGGGCCTAGTCCTTCTTCCTAATGTCAGCAGGCGTACTCAAAGTCCCCGCGATCGCCGTTGCCGCGGCCACCGCCGGCGAGACAAGATGCGTACGCGACCCCTTGCCCTGTCGCCCCTCAAAATTACGGTTCGACGTCGAAGCCGCCCGCATCCCCGGCTCCAATTGGTCCGGGTTCATCCCTAGACACATCGAACAACCCGCGTTGCGCCACTCCGCACCAAAATCTGTGAAAACGCGGTCCAGCCCCTCGGCCTCCGCTTCCAAACGCACCCGCGCTGAGCCTGGAACGACGAGCACCCGCACGCCCTCAGCCTTGCGTTTTCCTTCAACGATCGCCGCAGCCTCCCGCAGATCCTCCAGGCGCCCGTTCGTACATGAACCGATAAAGACAGCATCCACCGCGATGTCACGCATGCGCGTACCGGGGGTCAGATCCATGTACTCCAAGGCGCGTCTCGCGGCCGCACGCTCGGTCTCGTTGGGCAGCGAGTCCGGATCGGGGACCTCGCCAGACAAGACGACTCCCTGCCCCGGATTCGTCCCCCACGTGACGAACGGTTCGATCTCGCCGGCGTCGATGACGACCTCCTTATCAAACACGGCGTCGTCATCCGTATACAACGTCTTCCAGTAGGCGACCGCCGCGTCCCAATCCTCGCCCTGGGGCGCGTGGGGACGGGACTTCACGTAGGCAAACGTCGTCTCATCGGGAGCGATCATCCCTGCTCGCGCGCCCGCCTCGATCGACATGTTGCACACCGTCATCCGGCCTTCCATCGACAAGTCGCGGATCGCCTGGCCGCGGTACTCGATGACGTAGCCCGTACCCCCACCCGTGCCGATCTTGGCGATGACGGCAAGAATAATGTCCTTTGCGCCTGCCCCCGCCGGCAGGTCACCCTCAATGGTCACCGCCATCGTCTTAAACGGCGCCATAGGCAGCGTCTGAGTAGCCAAAACGTGTTCGACCTGAGACGTCCCGATCCCAAACGCGAGCGCCCCAAAAGCCCCATGAGTCGCCGTATGGGAATCCCCACACACAATCGTCATCCCCGGTTGTGTGAGGCCAAGCTGCGGCCCGACCACGTGAACGATCCCCTGATCGGCATCGCCCAGGGAATGCAGGCGGATCCCAAATTCCTCGGCGTTACGGCGTAGCGTCGACAGCTGTTCGGCCGAAACCGGATCGGCAATTGGCGAATAGATATCGCACGTTGGAGTGTTGTGATCCTCCGTCGCAATCGTCAAATCCGGGCGCCGCACCGGCCGACCTGCCATCCGTAGGCCCTCGAAGGCCTGCGGAGAGGTCACCTCGTGGCACAAATGAAGGTCGATAAACAGAAGGTCAGGCTCGCCGTCACGCCCAGCACGAACGACGTGATCGGCCCACACCTTCTCAGCAAGTGTCGATCCCATGGTCCTTCTTCCTCGTCGGAACCGGTCAGTGTGCGGCCACGATACTTGCAACGCCGGCGAATCTAATGCGAGTATCACTGTATGGACACCCACAATGACGGATCCGGAGTGGGGGTTTTAGACAAGGCGGCCCTCGTCCTGTCGGCCCTCGAGAACGGGCCAGCGACGCTCGCGCAGCTTGTCCACATGACCGGCCTTGCCCGCCCCACGGCGCATCGCCTTGCAGTAGCCCTCGAATACCATCGTCTCGTCACGCGCGACCTCCAAGGGCACTTCGTGCTCGGTCAGCGCCTCGTTGAGCTGGCCTCGTGCACCGGGGGCGACCGCCTCCTCGCTGCGGCGATGCCCGTCTTGCGTGCTCTTCGCGACCACACGAAAGAATCGGCGCAAATGTATCGCCGCCAGGGAGCCAATCGCGTGTGCGTGGCATCAGCCGAACCCGAAATGGGGCTACGCGACTCCATACCCACGGGGGCGGTCTTGTCCATGAAAGCCGGATCCGCCGCGCAAGTGCTGCTCGCGTGGGAAGAGCCAGACCGAATGCACCTGGGCTTACAGGGGGCGTCATTCAACGCCACTCAGCTGGCGCAGGTACGCCGCCGCGGATGGGCACAATCCGTCGCCGAACGCGAGGTCGGCGTTGCCTCCGTTTCTGCACCCGTGCGTGGATCGCACGGCAACGTTGTCGCGGCCGTATCGGTGTCTGGCCCGATCGAACGAATGGGACGCCAGCCGGGACGCGTCTACGGCCCCTCCCTCGTCGCTGCCGGCAACCGACTCACCGATTTCATGCGCCGCATCGAGGAGATGTCGCGCCAAGCGAACGACGACTAGTCCGCGCCGGCCCGCCGGTAAGACTCCTCGCACGCAGCGATGCTGCTCGCCCACGATACCGCCGGAGAAACCTGAGCCTCCTCCAAGTAGCGGCTCATGTGTTGCGGATCCTTCGCGCACCTGAGGATTTCGTCGACCAAGCGATCGTCATCCTCGGCCAAGAAACCGTCACGCCCGCTCGTGATGAACTCGCTGAGCCCCGTTCCCGCGCGCGCAAGCACCGGCAAACCGGAAGCACGCGCCTCCAGCGCAGCGATACCGAAAGACTCCAGTGTCGAAGCCATGACGAATCCATCGGCACGCAGATAGGCCAGCCGCAGCCCCGCTTCGTCGAGCCGACCAGGGCACGTGATGACATCCGAGACTCGATGGGCGCGCACAGCCGCTTTGAGAGCCGGCAGCGCCGCACCCTCCCCATAGATTGTCAGCCGCGGACACCGCTCGGCCCCCAGCTGCTTACGCACCCGACTCATGATTCTCACCAGCGCCACGGGACGTTTCCGCGGCATAAGCCGCATTGCCGAAACAAGCTGAAGCGGATGAGACGGGCGAGCAGGACGAGGACGGCACGCAGCAATGTGGCGCCACCTACTGAGCTCCACCCCGTTCGTCACGACACCGACCTGTGAGATACCCAGATGGCTTTTCACTTCCTCCGCCAGACGCGACGATACGGCTGTGGCAACGAAGTCGCCCCGATAGGGCCTGAGGGCACGAAGCGCCGGACCCCATCCCTTCAGCATGCAGTGAAAAGTCACGACGACAGGCTTGCGGGCGGAACCCGCAGCGCGCATACCTGCCCATGCAAACGGCGAAACAACACCCGCGTGCACGTGGACGACGTCGCTGCGATCAATGACGCGCTTCGCCTCTGAACCGAGCACCGGAGTCGCCGGGAGAAAGCCGGGCAGCGGTAGAGCGTGACGATGAACAAGCAGCCTGCCCTCACCCCTGGCCTCGTCGACAACGGGCCCAGGCGAGGCAGTAAGAACCTCGACGCGATGTCCTCTGCTCGCCAACCTCGACGCCAAACCCTCGACTTGAGACTCGATCCCACCCATGTGCGGCGGATAACAGTCCGAGACCATGACAATGCGCATGCACACCCTCCCGTTTCCTCGAGTGTATCGCCAATCACCTCCCTACCCGCTCTCACAGCCGTGTAGCTCGACGAATCCCGACCGAGACGTGAAAGAATCAGCAAAGATTGACACAGTCGCGAGGAGGATACGTGAGCGAGGCCAGCCTGACACCATCGCGCCCCTATCCCTTGGGTGCCTATGTGCGAGCGTGGGCGGTGCACGCCCTCACGCTGTCGGGGCTATTGTGGGTCCTTCTCGCGGCGCGTTCCCTACACGCCGGGGATTACAAACTCATGTGGCTGTGGCTCGGCGTCGCCCTCATCACCGACGCGCTCGACGGCCCCCTCGCCCGAAAAGCCCAGGTCACCAAGGTCGTGCCCTGGTTTTCCGGCGTCATGATGGACAACGTCGTCGACTACATGACGTGGACGTTCGTTCCCTCGATCTTTATGGCTCAAGCGCTCGAACTCGGTCCGCAACCCCTCCCCATCGTCGCAGCCGTATGCGCGATGGTCTCGTCGATGTTCTGCTACGCGAACACGAATATGAAATCAAGCGACTGGTACTTCGTTGGATTCCCCGCAGCCTGGAACATCATCGCGATCATCTTGTGGTTCCTCGGCCTTCCGGGCCTACTCAACTGGGCCGTTATCGTCGCCTTCTCCATCCTTGCCGTCGTCCCGTGGAAGTGGGTCCACCCCTTCCGGGTCAAGCACTTGCGCCGTGCCAACGCCGCCGCCGCAATCGTGTGGGTCGTCACCACGGCCGCCTGGATCGTCACCTACCCGTCGGCGCCCTTCCTCATCTGGATGCCATGGCTCGTATCCGGGCTATGGATCCTCGGGGTCTCCGCCGCCCGCACGATCAAGGGACCCGCTCGACGCTAGCGCAGTGCGCGCCTACGCAGCGACCGGGCGACCCACCTGTCCATCCCGTACTTGGCCACCTCGAGGACAAACGTCGAAGCGATCAAGAACGCAATGACAGCAATCACCGTGGGTGGGTAGTCGCGCCCATGAGCACCAAAGTAGACATAGGGCGCAACGAACGTGACAATCGCTGTGACCAGCCCCGCTAGACGCACCCGCAACTTGCCCGCGGTGACAACAGCGAGAATGCCCCACGTGTAAGGGATTGCCGTGCCCAGGTCAATGCACCACAGCACGAGCAAAGAACCGTGAAACTCCTTGACGAAAGTGACCGGCAAAACCCGCAGTGCCGAATAGATAAGAACGACGATATAAGCGAGAAACTTCGGGTTCGACGCCAGCCTTGCCACACGCCCCCGCGATACGTGAGGGATACCCCGGTGCTGCATATGATCCTGGACCGCCATGGGCACTTTCAACCCGTCGATCCCCTCCAGAGCGTGACGCGCCTGATCGGCATCGCCGGGTCGCGAGGACGTCAGCAGGCACTCGACGAGCCTCCTCGGCGACACACCGTTAGGGGTAACTCGATGCCCTGCCCGGTCCTGAAGGGGGCCGAGCATAATGAGCGGACAGCCATCGGGCAGCCACTCGCGTAGAGCCTGTTCTGCGTCCTCATCAAGCGGCAACAGCCATAGTCTCTCGCCCTTGCGCAAAGAATCGCGAAGAAGCCCCGTCATGAAGGACGTATCGACACCGCCGGTATCATCGCGCGGAAGCCTATCGATCTCGGCAATAAAGCGGTCGCGAATATCACCAATCCGCTCGACCCTCGTCGCTATCCTCACACGCTCAGGGTCGAGCGTCAGGTCATCGCCCGCGCCAATACTCAAGGTGAGATTCACCCCGATAGTCTACCCGGTAACCTGGCCTCATATAGAAAAAATCCCCGGGCCATACCCGAGGACCTCAGTACCCCCAGCCGGATTCGAACCGGCGTTACCGCCGTGAGAGGGCGGCGTCCTAGGCCACTAGACGATAGGGGCTCGCGCGCGCTGTTGTTGTACCCCCAGCCGGATTCGAACCGGCGTTACCGCCGTGAGAGGGCGGCGTCCTAGGCCACTAGACGATAGGGGCGCAGCACACTATGTACTTGTCAGTTCTTTCGAACTGGCTGGGGTACCAGGACTCGAACCTAGAATGGCTGAACCAGAATCAGCTGTGTTGCCAATTACACCATACCCCATTGCCGTATCCAGGACTTCCTTACGTCCGCCCTGGGCACAGACAAAAACTATAGCGGACGAACCTAGCGCCACCAAATCCAGCCGCTATGCAACACCTCACAGCTCAAGCGGCAAGGTGGGCAGCCAACCGGGAGAGACGACGCTTCGTCTCCTCGACGCCGAGCAGCTCCATCGAATTGAACACCGGAATCGACACGTTCGTGCCCGTCATGGCAACGAAAAGCGGCGCGAAGGCTACCCTCGGCTTGACCCCAAGCTCGTCGGCCCGAGCCATCATGGCGTCCTTGATCGCTTCAGCGTTCCACTCCACGCCCGAGTCACATACCTCGATCGCCGCCGCGAGCACCGCCGGCGCCGATTCCTTAAGCTTTCGCAGTGGCTTGTCCTCGTAGACGACCTCGTCGCAATCGCGCACGAGGAAGCCGATCATCCCGGGGACCTCACCAAGGAGCTTCACCCTCGTTTGGGCAAGCTTCGCGCCCTCGACGAGGAGTCGAGCCCTGTCGGCGTCAAGCTCATCGAACTCGCCCGCCATGAGCCCCGCCTCGCGAAGATAGGGGACACAACGCCCCACGAAGTCGTCGGCATCGAGCAGGCGAATCTGCTCAGCATTGATAGCGAGGCACTTCTTGTAGTCAAAACGCGCCGGGTTGGGGTTGACGTCACAGACCTCGAAGGCCTCAATCATCTCTTCGGCACTAAACACATCCCGATCCGGGGCAATCGACCACCCCAAGAGCGCCAGGTAGTTGACGAGCCCCTCGGGGATCATCCCCGCCTCGCGGTGCAAAAGCAGATTCGACTCGGGGTCGCGCTTCGACAACTTCTTGTTGCCCTCCCCCATGACATAGGGCAAATGACCGAACTCGGGAATCGTCTCGGCAATACCCAGCTCCCGCAGCGCACGGTAGAGGACGATCTGGCGCGGCGTCGAAGAAAGCAGGTCCTCCCCACGCAAGACGTGGGTGATCTTCATGAGGGCATCGTCGACCGGATTGACCAACGTGTACAGCGGATGCCCGTTGGCGCGAACAATAACGTAGTCAGGTACCGAGCCCGCCTTGAAGGTAATCTCGCCTCTGACCAGGTCGGTAAACGTGATGTCCTCATCGGGCATACGCAAGCGCAGCACGGGCTCGCGCCCCTGTGCCCGAAAAGCCTCCTTCTGTTCCTCGGTAAGGTCGCGGTCGTAACCGTCGTAGCCGAGGTTGGGGTTACGACCAGCCGCAAGGTGGCGTTCCTTGATCTCCTCTGGCGTGGAGAAGGATTCGTAGGCGTACCCCCCCTCCACGAGCTTGCGGGCGACATCACGGTAGATATCCATGCGCTCCGACTGGCGATACGGCCCGTAGGGGCCGTCCTTGCCAACGCCCTCGTCCCAATCGAGCCCAAGCCAACGCAACGAATCGAGGATCTGATCGAAGGATTCCTCCGAGTCGCGGGCGGCATCGGTGTCTTCGATCCGAAAGACGAAAGTGCCGCCCGTATGGCGGGCGTAGGCCCAGTTAAACAGGCACGTGCGCACCATCCCGACGTGGGGGGTGCCCGTGGGTGAGGGGCAGAAACGGACGCGGACAGGATTCGTCAATTCACTCACGCTCTAACCCTACCGCGCACCCCGGCCCTTTCGACCTTCTAAGACTCGTTCTCATCGCGTTACCATGTGCGCATGAACATTGACCGCCACCGACTGTCCCACACGATTGACTCCCTTTCGCCCCGTGACCTCGTTCAACGCGGCAGCCTCAAGTGGAGCCAGACCCACCCTGATACTGGCGCGCCCCTCCTGGGTGCCGGCGTAGCCGAACACGACCTGGGCGTACCGGAGTGCATCTCCGATGCCATCGCCCGCCGCGTCAGCGACGGGACGCTCGGCTACCTCGCACCCCAGTGGATCGACGGCATGACCGAAGCGTTCACTGGCTTTTGTCAACGGCGCTACGGATGGCAGTTCGACCCCCAGTGCGTACACGCAAGCCCAGATGTCTTGTCGATTTTCCGCGTGCTCATCGAGCAGGTGAGCGAACCCGGCGACGCGATTGCCGTGCCCACCCCCGCCTACTGGGTGTTTCGGGTCATCCCGGGGCAGCTGGGACGCCGCCTCATCGACGTGCCCTCACGACGTGAAGGCGGCAAGTGGGTCCTCGACATCGACGCTATTGCCGCAGCCGTCGACGCCGGCGCCAAGGTCGTCGTCTTGTGCAACCCCTGGAACCCCGTAGGACGTGCGCTCACCCCCGCCGAGATGCACGCCTTTGCCGAGGCGACCGTTGCACGCGGGGCCTGGGTGTTCTCCGACGAGATTCACGCACCCCTCACCCTGCCTGGGCACAGGCACGTGCCCTTCGCGTCGTTGAGCGAGGACTACGCACGACTGACGGTGACCGCGACAGCCGCCTCGAAAGCCTTCTCCATCCCTGGACTCACCTGCGCTCAGGCGATTACAACCCACCCCGAAGCTGCGCGTGTGATGGCAGAACCGCTGGCCGCCCTGCCGGGAATCGGAACCCTCGGAGTTGCCGCAGCTGAGGCCGGCTATCGAGACGCTGACGACTGGCTCGACTTCGCGGCCGCCTACATTGCCGAAACGCTCCAAGAAGTCCGCGCACTCATTCCCACCGACTCCGGCATCGTCATGGACGAGCCCGAGGCAACCTACATCTCGCTGTGGGACGCCCGCGAAGCCGCCCAACGCCGCGGCTACGACTCCCCCTATACGCGCGCCCTCGACGCCGGTGTCATGGGCAACGACGGCGCCGGTGTGGGTCGCGGCTACGAACAATTCCTGCGCCTCAACTTCGGGACATCACGTCGCGTGGCCATCGAGATTGCCACGCGTGTCATCGCTGCCCTCAGCTAAAACAAACGGGGGCGGCCCCGGGATTTCCGACTGCCGCCCCCGCCAGTGTTCTCACTCCGTCGGCGTCATGAGCGATCGCGACACCTCAGCATGCTCGCGCGTCCACACCTGCGTGGGCAGCTGCTTGGGCAAACCCGCATCCTCGGCAACGAACACGGGCTCTGCAATTCCCGCAGCCCGTTGGCGATCGTAATCGCGAAGACACGCGACCCCCTGGCGCATGAGGAGTGCCACCGCCACCATGTTGACGATCGTCATGAGGGCAAGCGCCAGATCGGCGAGATTCCAAGCGAGAGTAAGCTCGGTCACCGCACCCAACCCGACGGCGACGATCATGAGGATATGCAGGGCCCGAACGCCACGCTGACCCCACCCCAGATAGTCGATGTTGACCTCAGCGAAAACCGAGTAACCGAGCGTCGAAGAATACGCAAAGAGGAACACAACCAGCGTCATGAACCCCACCGTCCACCCGGTGCCCCCATCGAGGTGGTAGGTGAGAGCATCTTGGGCGAGCAGCGAATCGGTGTATTCGCGTCCCGGACGAAACACCTCGGGCCCGGCGAGCAGAATCATGAAAGCCGTCGCCGAGCACACGAGCACCGTGTCAACAAACGTTCCCAGCGCCTGGATGAGCCCCTGCTGGACCGGGTGGGCGACCTCGGCTGTAGCGGCGCCATTGGGCATCGAGCCCTGCCCCGCCTCATTGGAGAACAGCCCACGCTTAGCGCCATTGAGCAAGGTCGCGAACAGGCCGCCAGCCGTACCGGCGAGCGCCTGGTCGAGACCGAATGCACCGCGCACGATGTCCGCACACACCTGCGGAACCGCCGTGATGTTGATGACGACAACGAAACCTGCGATCGCCAGATAGACGATCGCCATAAACGGCACGACCAGCTCCGTCACTCGGGCAACGACGCGCAGGCCCTTGAGCATAATCGGAATCGAAATGAGAACCAGGATGCAGGCCGTTGCCCACGGCGACAGGTGCATTGCCGAGCTGAACTGCAAAGCAATCGTGTTCGACTGCACCATCGGGAAAATAAGGCCGTAGGAAAACACAAGGAGAGCGGCGAAAATAACGCCCCACGTACGCGATCCCAAGCCACGTTCGATGTAGTAGGCCGGGCCGCCGCGGTAGATCCGATCGCCCCAAGGAATCTTGTACATCTGGGCGAGCAGCGATTCCATGAAGGACGTCGCCATCCCCACGAACGCCACCACCCACATCCAAAAGATCGCGCCGGGACCACCGACGATGAGGGCGAGCGCGACGCCAGCGATATTGCCCGTGCCCACGCGCGAGGCCAGGCCAACGGTGAAGGCCTGGAACGACGACAGCGCCTCACCCGAACCCTTCCTCGAATGCAGCATGAGGCGAACCGCCTGGGGGAAATGCCGGAACTGGACACCGCGAGTGACGATGGTGAACAGTGTACCCAGCCCAATGAGGACATAGACGAGGATGCGCGTCGAGACGAATCCCTCGACAGCTGAAACGGCGTCGGCGAAAGAAGACATGGCAGCCTTTCGAGCCTCGGGAACGATATGCCCGAGAAACTGTAGTACTCCCGCCGCCGGGTTTCTCTCTAGGACCGCAACGTGGAATCCGGGGGCATCATGCGCGTCGAGATCGTCCCCAGCCTGCCGTGGGCAAACTCTACGACGTCACCATCGGCAACGAGCCGGGCCTGCCCAGCCGGGACGATGACGAGGTCGCCCGGCAGGAGGGTGGACACCTGCGAGACGACCGACAGCGCCTGCGCCGCAGAGACCTGCATCGGCTCGATCTCGACGACCTCCTCGCCTATCTCGAGACTCGCTCCATCCTCAAACGGGTTGTGTCCGTCGGCAACCTCGATCCACGGCCCCAGCGGGCACGAGGCATCCCACGCATGCGACAGAGCCGCAGCGGCCCCGTCCACACCGTAGAGGCTGGCCAGACACGTGCCGAGCACGAGCTCACCGGCGGCGGCCTCGTCCACGTGGCGTACGAGTGTCTTCGCGACGACCGCCAAGGCGGGTCGGATCGTA
This sequence comes from Actinomycetaceae bacterium, assembly GCA_030527545.1. GTDB lineage: Bacteria > Actinomycetota > Actinomycetes > Actinomycetales > Actinomycetaceae > Nanchangia. The sequence goes on along the minus strand of JAUNAP010000001.1, from coordinate 351,619 downwards.
AGCCTTGATGCCCATTCGGGACGCGAGACGGGATCGCCCGCAGCGACGATCGCCGTATTGGGAACGATCGTCACCTCCAGATCGGCGATGTCACCCGCCAACGTGTGCGCCTCGACGACGACGGCCTTCGAACGCGGAATCACCGGGGAGAGGACACGCACCTCATCCAGGTCGACGATGTGTCCCGAAGGCTGGACCTGCTGAAACAGCGGGTCGCCGTTGAGGCCGATGAGACGCTTAGCGCCGTCTTCGACCAGACCGTAAAGGGGTTTGTCGTCAACACTTACTCTCGCGATACGCATGGCCCTATTCTAGAGGTCCTCGCGCATGAGCCAGCCGAGGAAATCTCCGGGCTTACGCGGATGATGAACACCGCGGTTGAGCTTGCGCGTCCAGGCATCCTCGGTCCACATACTGCCGATGAGATCGTCGGGCAAGAAGGGGTTCTCCGTCGTGCAAAACACGATCTCGTCGGGGTCGATACCGCTCTTGCGTTGCGCCTGGTAATCGCGCAACGCTCCGATCGCCCACTTGCTCAACGCGATGACGGCAACAATGTTGAGGCAGGCACAGATGGCGGACATCCAGTCGGCGATCGACCACACCGCCTTGAGATCCAAGACAGCGCCGAGAGTCATCGACACGAGAATGAGAAGCTTCAATCCCGTGCAGTTCGACGAGATCCCACGCAAGAACTTGACGTTGCCTTCGGCATAGGCAAAGTTCCCCAGCAGAGTGGAGTAGGAGAAGATCGTGATGATGACAACCATGATGGGCGTCGTCCACTCCCCCAGTGTGCCGACGGCCTGCAGGGTGAGCGCAGCACCGTCGACACTGTCCATCTGCCGGGTCGGATCGTAGAGGCCCGAAACCATGATGATGAGCGCCGTGCACGTACACACAACCATGGTGTCTGCGAATACGCCGAGAGACTGGATGAGTCCCTGGCGCACCGGGTGATTGACCGTCGCGGTCGCAGCCGCGTTCGGGACGGTGCCCATACCGGCCTCGTTGGAGTACAGGCCCCGACGCGTACCCTGAAGCATCGCGATGACGATGCCGCCGGCTACACCGCCGGTGATCGATTCAATCCCAAACGCATAGGAGAAGATCCAGCCGAAGACCGTGGGAATCGCGTCGTAATTGATGACGAGCATCGCCACGCCGAGCGTGAGGTAGGCGATGGCCATGACGGGAGCAAGAAACTCGGCCAGGCGAGCAACGGGTTTGACGCCCGTCATGATGAAGGGAGCGGAGATGAGGAGCAGGAGGAGGGCGGTCGTCCAGGTCGGCACGCCATAAACGGCCTTCACGGTCGTCGCGACCGTATTAGCCTGCACCATCTCGAATGCGCATCCCTTCGTGAAGATGAGGCATACGGCGAAGACCTTAGCGAATTTCGTCCACCCCAAGCCATGGGCCATGTAGTAGGCCGGCCCACCACGGAAAGTCCCGTCGGGATTGCGGACTTTGAATACCTGCGCGAGCGTGGCTTCCAAGAACGCGGTCGCCATGCCGATCGAGGCGACGATCCACATCCAAAAGATTGCCCCGGGTCCACCGAGGACGAGCGCGATGGCGACACCGGCGATGTTCCCCGTGCCCACGCGGTCAGCCAAGCCTAGAGCGAATGCCTGGAAGGAGCTGATCCCGTCATCGCCAGCGCCTTTACGCGATCCCAGAACCGTCGAGATCATGTGTCCGAAAAGCCTAAATTGTAGGCCCCGACCACGAATCGTCAGGTAGATCCCGCCTCCCAGCAGGATGAACATCATGACCCAGCCCATCGAGTGGTCGTAGACGAAGGCCGAGGCGGAAGCGATCGCGGAGTTGACGCTTTGGAAGGCGTCTTCGAATGAAGTCGTTACAACGGGCACGCGGGTCTCCTTTACGACGGGTCAGTTAGGGGAGATCGTAGACGACGGTTCGTCTCGGCGCGGGTCTTCCGCCCACACGTCGCCAGGAAGTTCTCCGGGCAGGTGCCTGTTCGCCGTGGCGATGAAGACGATGTCACGTTCGTGACGGGTACGCCGTTGTTCCTCGTAATCGGCGAGGGCGCCGATAACCCAGCGCCCGAGCAGGACGATCGCGACGAGATTGACAAGCGTCATGAGGGCGGTACCCCAGTCGGCAATCGCCCACGCGGCCTTGAGGGTCAGCACTGAACCGAGGGCGATCGAAAAGATGGTGAGCCCCTTAATGAACCAGGCCTTGTTGTCGATTCCGCGCAGGTATTTGATATTGGACTCGGCGTAGGTGTAGTTGCCCAGCAGCGTCGAGTAGGCGAAGGCCGCAAGGATGATGAACGTGACCGCCTGGGTCCAAGAACCCAGCTGACCGAGCGACTGGGCGGTCAGCACGGCGCCGTTGATGCCCTCGGGAGCTTTGCCATCGACGTAGATCCCACCGACGAGAATAATGAAGGCCGTGGCCGTGCACACGATCATTGTGTCGACGAAGACGCCGAGGGACTGGATGAGGCCCTGCTTGACGGGGTGCGAGACCGTGGCGGTCGCGGCCGCGTTGGGAGCCGACCCCATGCCCGCTTCATTGGTAAACAGCCCTCGTTTGACGCCCTGCTCGAGTGCGGCGATGAAGCCCGCGGCGGAGCCACCGCCAACCTGGCGCCAGCCGAACGCCTCGGAGAAAATCGAGGAGAAAACGGCCCCCAGTTTGTCGGCATTGAGCGCGACGATAGCCACCGCCATTGCGAGGTACGCCAACGCCATGATCGGCGCCAGGTACTCCGCGAGGCGAGCGACCGGCTTGACGCCACCGACGATGAACGGCGCCGTGAGCAGGACGAGGATGATGGCGGTGACCCAGGGGGCGACGTGGAAGGAGTCCTCGGCGACCTGGGCGAGCGTATTCGCCTGGATCATCTGGAAGGAGAAACCGTAGGCGAAGATGAGCAACACGGCGAAGACGGCGCCCCACCGGCGCGATTTTAGTCCTCGTTCGAGATAGAACGCGGGGCCACCTCGGAACGTCCCGTCCGCATTGCGTACCTTGAAGATCTGGGCAAGCGTGGATTCGACGAATGCGGTGGCCATGCCGACGAGCGCGACAACCCACATCCAAAAGACGGCGCCTGGTCCACCGGAGACGATGGCGATGGCGACGCCCGCCATCGTTCCCGTGCCCACGCGATCCGCCAGGCCGATCGCAAAGGCCTGGAAGGAGCTGATCCCCCCGACCGCGTCCTTACGCGAGTGGGACACCGAGCGGACCATGTGCGCAAACAGGCGCAATTGGACAGCGCGAAGACGGATGGTGAAGTAGAGGCCAACGCCGATGAGCATGACGATGAGGACCCACACGACGGTCCATCCGTAGGTGGCGTCGAGGACTCCCGCCAACCAGTCGTTGGCACGTTCGAAGGCCGACGAAGCGGCTTCGGTAGCTACGAGGTGGGGAACCGTCGTCACAGACATGGGCACTCCTTAAGATGAGGACATTAACGCAAAGCTCGAATCAGCAACGACCAGCCACTATCAACGATTCTTCACGCCTGAGTGAAATCTAGCTAATACTTTTCTCCATGTCGAGTCGCTCAGCGCCCGCCCGCTCTCGCGACATCCTCGGCTTGGCCCGGATCCCACACCCCCGAATGAACGTCACCCGGCAGATGCGGGTTATCGCGGCCCACAAAAACGGGAATCTCACGACCCGCGCGCCGCTGCTGCGTCCAATCGGCGAGGGCACCCTTCGTCCACCGTGCCAGGCAAATGAGCCCGATGAGGTTGATGATGCCGCCAAGTCCCAACAGGAGGTCCGACAGGGCCCATACCGTCGTCAATTCAGCGACGGCACCCAGCCCACATAGGGCTGTGACGACGATGCGGAACACAAGCGAGATCGTCTTGTTTTTCGTCAGATGATCGAGACAAACCTGACCGTAAGAGTAGGCGCCGAACGCCGAGGTGTATCCGAAAATGAAGATGATGAACGTCATGACGGGCGCCGACCACGCACCCAGCTCGGAGATGACCGATGAAGCCGTGAGGGAGCCTGCCGCCGCCGGATCGGTGGGCAGCACGGGGTTGGCAATGAGGATGAGCAGGGCTGTGCACGTACACACGATGAGGGTGTCAACGAAAACTCCCAAAGACTGGATGAAGCCCTGCGATACCGGGTGGGCAACCGTCGCCGCACCCGCGGCGTTGGGTACCGTGCCCAGACCTGCTTCGTTGGAGAACAGACCGCGACGCCCACCCTGGATGAAGGCCACGAAGATCGCTCCCGCGACACCACCGGCACCGGCCCGCAAACCCCACGCGCCCGCGAAGATCGCCTCGAAGGCCTCCGCGACGCGCCCCGGGTCGCTCACCAAAGTCCGCACGAGCACAAACACCGTGATAGCGACGTAGACGAGTGCGAGGAGTGGACCGAGGAATTCAGATACGCGCGCGACGCCCCTCACGCCACCGATGATGACGGGGGCGATGAGGATCACGACAACGAGGGCGCTCACCCACGGCGCAATCGAGTGGGAATCCCTCGCGGTCGCAGCGACCGTGTTGATTTGAACCATCGGGACTGTCATGCCCGAGGAGAAGACCGTCATGAGCGCGAAGGCCCAGCCGGCGCGCTTCCACCCCAGCCCGTGCGAAAGATAGTAGGCGGGACCGCCGCGGAAACTCCCGTCGGCGTGGCGCGTCTTGAAGATCTGCGCGAGGGTCGATTCGGCGAAGGCCGTCGCCATACCGATGAGGGCGACAACCCACATCCAAAAGATCGCGCCGGGACCGCCCATGAGAAGAGCGAGAGCGACACCGCCGATGTTGCCGATGCCCACGCGCGTGGCAACTCCCATGGTGAATGCCTGGAAGGCCGATATGCCCGTTCCGGCGCCGTGGCGCGAACCCCGCATCGAGGTGAGGACGGCCTTGGCGTGACGCAGTTGGGGCGCTCCGAGATAGACCGTAAGGCCAATGCCGACGCCGACGAGCAAGAACACGAGGCCCCAGGAGTAGAGGAAACCAGTTACCGCCGTGATGTACGTATCGAATGCTGTGACAAGCGAACGCATAAGAGTCTCCTAGTCCTGGCAGGTAGTGGGACGATCCCACACGTCGGAGGGAACATCGGCGGGCAGGAACGGATTCGATCTGCCGCAAAAGACGGGATCATCGATGCCGCGTTTACGCTGATCCTCATAATCTCGTAGTGCCCCGGCGCTCCAGCGTGACAGGAGCACGAGGGCGACGAGGTTCGTCACAGTCATAACAGCCATTGCGATATCGACAGCGTTCCACACGACGTCGAGCGACATGACAGCGCCGAGGCTCACCGAGGTGACTGAGACAATGCGCACGGCCCACGTCCCCCACGGTTTCGTCGTCACAAACGCCATGTTGACGTCGGAATAGACGTAGGCAGCGATGATGGAAGAGAACGCGAGAACGGCGATGAGGGTCGTCATCGTCACGAGGGCCCACTGACCGAGGTGGTGGATGACTGCCATCGTCGTGAGCGTGCCAGGGTGAGCATTCGGGTCGTTCCACACATCGGGTCCGGCGGCGAGAATAATGATCGCAGTCGCCGTACACACGATCACTGTGTCAACGAAAACGCCAAGAGACTGAACGGCACCTTGACGAACGGGGTGCGACACCGTCGCCGTCGCCGCCGCATTAGGGGCGGTTCCTTGACCGGCCTCATTGGAAAACAAGCCTCGCTTGGTGCCGTTGATGATGGCCGCCATGATTCCGCCGCCGACTCCCCCGCCGAGGGCCTCGCCGTTGAATGCCGCGGTGAAGATAGAGCCGATGATCGTTGGAATATCGGCCGCGTGAACGATAAGGATGAAGACGGCCAATCCCACATATACGAGCGCCATGAGCGGGGCCATGATCTCGGTGACGCGCGCTACTGAACGGATACCGCCGAGGATAACGGGGGCCGAGAGTGCAAACAGGAGCGCGGCAATGACGTAGGGGTTGACGCTGCCGGCGAAAGACACCGTTTGCGCGATGGCGTTCGACTGGACGGACGTGATGACAAAACCGCACGTAACGACAGCGATAAGGGCGAAGATCGCGCCGAAAGCGCGGGCGTGAAGGCCCTTCCACATGTAATAGGCCGGGCCGCCGCGGAAAGAACCGTCCTCCGCCCGCTCCTTGAAGATCTGAGCAAGGGTCGACTCGGTAAACGACGTCGCCATGCCGACGGCCGCGACGATCCACATCCAAAAGATCGCGCCGGGACCACCCAGATAGAGGGCAGCGGCAACCCCGAAGACGTTACCGACGCCGACACGTGCGGCTAGGGAGATGGTGAAAGCTTGAAACGAGGAGATCCCGCCGCGCGCGCCCCCTCGTGAGGAGAAGACGACGCGCCACATGTGGGGAAAAAGACGAACTTGGACTCCGCGCAGCGTGAACGTGAGGAAAAGTCCGACGCCGAGGAGAACCCACATGGTGATGTGGAGGGTGATCCAGTCGGCGACGGCCTGGATAGATTGCGCCAGGTCCGTAAGCATGAGGAAGCCTTCCGTGACGGATGGGTGTTACCGGGGAATGGTGCCACGTCCCGGCCGCGAGCGGGAGTCCGGTTCACATGCCGGGAAGCCCGTCCGGTTGCCTAGGATGGGGGTATGGGTGAAGCTGCCGCGTTGAATAGGGTTCTCGATCGGCTTGAGGACGCCGGGACCCTCTCCGATCCCTCCGCTGTGCTTGAGGGGTTTTGCCGGTGGGCTGAGGAGGGCGGGCGGCCGCTGTATGCCCATCAGGAGGAAGCGGCGGTCGAGATTTTTGATGGTCGGCATGTGATCGCGGCGACGCCGACTGGTTCGGGCAAGTCGCTTATTGGTTTGGCTGGCCACATGTGTGCGTTGGCGCGCGGGGATCGGTCGTATTACACGGCGCCGTTGAAGGCGTTGGTGTCGGAGAAGTTCTTTGATCTCGTGGAGGTTTTTGGTGCCCGTAACGTGGGGATGGTGACGGGGGACGTGTCGGTGAATGCCGATGCTCCGATCATTTGTGCGACGGCGGAGATTTTGGCGAATGAGGCCTTGCGGACGGGCCGGGATGCCGACATTGGGCTGGTCGTTATGGACGAGTTTCATTTCTACGGTGATCCTCAGCGCGGGTGGGCTTGGCAGGTTCCTTTGTTGGAGCTGACGAATACGCAGATGGTGCTCATGTCGGCGACGTTGGGCAATGTTGATGCGCTGGTGGAGAGGATGCGGCAGCGTTCGGGCAGGCAGGTGAGTGTTGTTGCTGATGCGCTACGGCCCGTGCCTTTGGAGTTCGACTACGTGGTCGAGGAGGCTCCTCGCGCGATTGAGCGTTTGGTTGATGCAGGGAGGTGGCCGATCTATCTCGTGCATTTTTCTCAACGCGAGGCGCTGGAGCGTGCGCAGGCCCTTGCCTCGCTGTCGGTGATTTCGAGGCCTCTTCGCGACAAGGTGGCAGAGGCGGTTGCGGGCTTTGCTTTCGGCGCGGGTTTCGGCAAACAGTTGAAGCGTCTGCTGCTGGCGGGTGTGGGGGTCCACCACGCCGGCATGTTACCCAGGTATCGCAGGCTGGTTGAGCAGTTGACGCAGCGGGGATTGCTCGCGGTTGTGTGCGGCACGGACACCCTGGGGGTGGGGATTAATGTGCCTATCCGCACGGTTGTTCTCACGTCGTTGGTGAAGTTCGATGGGCGGCGGATGCGTCACCTTTCGGCACGGGAGTTCCATCAGATCGCGGGGAGGGCCGGTAGGGCGGGATTCGACACGGTTGGTTATGTTGATGTCCTTGCGCCTCCGGCTGAGGTTGAGCATGCGAAGGCGGAGGCTAAGGCCCGTAATTCGGGGAAGCGCTCGCCCAAACGTGCGGCTAAGAAGCCGGGGGAGGTCTCGTGGAATCGGGCGACGTTCGAGCGACTTGTGGGGGCCGAGCCTGAGGCTTTGCGTTCGCAGTTTGACATGACGCACGCGATGGTTCTCAACGTGTTGTCGGGGGGACGTGACGCGGCGGAGCATCTGGTGTGGTTGGCACGTAACAATGACGATCCTCAGCGGCCGGCGAACCCGCATCTGCGCAGGCTGGCTGACATTTACCATTCTCTTGTGCAGGCGGGGGTTGTCAGCTATGTCGACTCTGCGAACGCCGAGGGTGCGGGACGGATGCGTCTCACTCAAGAGCTTCCCGAAGATTTCGCCCTCAATCAGCCTTTGTCACCGTTCGCCCTCGCGGCGCTTGACCTGCTCGATCGAGATTCGCCGGAGTATTGTCTGGATGTCATTTCTGTTATCGAAGCGACGCTTGACGATCCGCTTCCTCTGCTCGTGGCCCAGCAGCGCAAGGCGCGTGACGCCGCTTATGCGAAGCTGCGTGAGGACCGGGTGGGCTACGACGAGCGTCAAGAGATCCTTGATGAGATTACGTGGCCGAAGCCGCTGGCAGACATGCTTGAGGGGGCGTTTCGGACCTATCGCAGCGCCAACCCCTGGGTTGGTGATCTTGAGATCGCACCGAAATCCGTCGTTCGCGACATGATCGAAAATGCCCGAACGTTCAGTTCTTTGATCTCTTACTACGATATTGCCCGTTCGGAGGGTGTCGTCTTGCGTTATCTAACCGACGCCTACCGGGCATTACGTCAGGTCGTCCCGGCGTCGGCTCTTACGGACGATCTTGAGGAGATGACGCAGTGGCTAGGCGAGCTCGTCCGGTCGGTCGATTCTTCGCTGCTCGACGAGTGGTCGGCGCTCGCTTCGGGGCAACGAACACCCGCCGGCGAGGGCGAGGCCGGCGAGGAGCGGGTCTTCTCACAGGCGGACAAGCCGTTGAGTTCCTCCCCGCGTTTTAGCGCCCAGGTTTGCCAGGCCGTCTTCGCGCGCGTGGAACTCATGGCCAGAGACGATGTCGATGCGCTTGCCGCCCTGGGCGATCCCGGCTGGGATGAGGAGGCCTGGGACGCGGTACTTGGCGACTACTGGGATACCTACGACTGGTTGAGTACCGATCAGAGGGCACGTTCGCGTCGCCTGTGCGAGATTGTCACGCGTCCAACGCCAAGTGATCTCATTGCCTGGGGAGCAGACCCGGATTCTCCTTTGCTCTCGCGTGCCGAGGCCGGGGAATTGTGGTTGGTTCGTCAGCGTCTGCTCGATCCCGAGGAGGCACTGGATTGGGCGATGATCGTGCTCGTGGATCTGCCGGCTAGCGATGCCGCCGGCCACGCCGTCGTACACACGGTGGCTGTCGGGCCGATCAGCGACCTATCGTAGATGCCATGTCCGATTCGATCCGTTCGCGTCTTGACCGTGTCCTCGCGCGCATCGACACCGCGTGCGCCAGTGCCGGCCGGCGCCCCGACGACGTACGCCTCATGCTCGCGGTTAAGCACCGCAGCGTGGAAGACATCTGCCTCGCGCTTGAGGGCCTGGTTGCGGCGCGTCGTCCTCTCCTTATCGGGCAAAACCATGTCCAGCAGGCCCGGGCGAGCAGTGAGGCCGTGCGCGAGAGGTACCCGGAGGTCGAGATCCACCTCATCGGGCACCTGCAAACCAACAAAATCACGCAGGCCCTCGCCTGTGTTGATGCCATCGACACACTCGATTCGCAGCGGGTATGCGACAAGATCGCTTCGCGCCTGAACACCCCCCTGCCGGTGATGGTTGAGGTCAACGTTTCCGAGGAGGATTCGAAGACGGGCTGTCCCCTGGACGAAGCCCGTCCCCTCATTGAACGTGTCCTCGCCGAGCCACATCTGTCCCTGCGAGGACTCATGACCGTGGGGGTCCTCAGCGAGAATGCGACGGCCCGCCGGGCGGCGTTTGCTCGCCTCGCCCGCCTCAAGGACGAGTTCGATCCTTCGCTCGAGTTGTCGATGGGTATGTCGGGCGACCTAGCCGAGGCGATCGCTGAGGGGGCAAGTATCGTACGCATCGGCACGGATGTCTTCGGGCCCCGACCGCAGTAGTTCCTGCAGGCTTTATCAAATTGCACCCAAACTGCCGCTTTCGTAACCTTGTCCGCGAATATGGCGTCATGAGGCCAAAAAGTCGGCATGAAGGCCTCGGCAGCGGGATTGCGTGTGGCGCGAACGAGGATAAGACTGGGGGCTATGACTTCTCGTTTGGGCCGTCTTGCCTTGCCAGCTGCTTTGCTGGGTGCCCTCACGCTGGCCGCGTGCACGCCGTCCTCCCCCGCGAAAGAGGCTTCTTCCCCGTCGTCTCCTCCCGTGCGCGTCGCGTCTATCCCCCGTACCGTCGATGTCCGCTCCATCAGTGGCATCGTCTCGGATCAGCAAAGTGGCACGTTAAGCGCTAAAGATGGCAATCGAGCCAAAGACGTGTCGTGGAACACGACGATGATCGCTCTTCCCGGGCATCCCGCGTTCAACCGAGCCCTCGCCGATCGTGGCGCAGACCTGGTCATCGCCCACGTCGACCACGATCCCAACACGCACATGTTCCGCCTCGACTGGTCGGTGCCCGTCGCCGAGGGCGAGGTGTTCGCCGTGCGTTTGCGCAGCCAGAAAACACACGAGGCCAACGAAACCCCCGCCGTAAGCACCCAGACCCTCTACACGCGTGCCAGCTCCGACGAGACCGTCCCCTCTATGGCGCTCATTGACGCCAAGCAGCAGGCGAAAGCCGCCAAGGCCGTGTGCGACGCGGCTGCGGCAAACGGAACGATCCCCAACAGTGGACAGGTCGATCCCGCCGCCGCCTTGCAAGACATCGTCCTCAACGCCGACGGGACAGCCAGCGTCATCCTCACCCCCGACGCACTCGGTGCCGGAGTCAGCGAACCCGTGGGCGTCCACGTCGACAAAGACACGCTAGCCACCTGGCTCTCCCCCACCGGCCGGGCGTACCTGTCTGCCCTCGCGTCAACACCCACCCCCTCGATCACTGCACACACAAAGGAAACCCCGCATAAGCGCCACGCCGCGGTCTTGAGCTTCGCGGGCCTTCCCAACGATGAGCCCGCTCCCTACGTCACGGCAACGATGCCGCGTTCCCACGCCCCTATCGACTGCGCTGCCACCAAATGCATCGCGTTAACCTACGATGACGGCCCGGGCAAACCCACCGCGAGGCTCCTCGATATCCTCAAGCAATACGACGTTGACGCGACGTTCTTCCTCGTCGGACGCTCCCTCAATGGCGGCGCCGACCTCGTGCGCCGTGAGGTCGCCGAGGGCAACGAGGTTGGCATCCACACCTGGAACCACCCCGACCTGTCGAAGGCCTCGGTCGAGACAATCACACGCGAAATCGCTGACACGGGTGCGGCCATCGAAAAGATCACCGGTGTCAACCCACCGATCGTTCGGCCCCCCTACGGGGCTATCAACTCCACGGTCCTCGCGACGCTCGGCACCCTCGGCAAGGCCTCCATCCATTGGAACGTCGACACCGAGGACTGGAAGAACCAAAACGCCGACACCGTCTACGAACGTGCGATGGCGGCAGCAAAGCCCGGAGCGATCATCCTCATGCACGACGTCCACCCCTACGGTCCTGACGCAACTGAGCGGATCATCGTCGATCTCAAACGACAAGGCTACACGTTTGTGACGATCGCGCAGATGTATGGCGAACGGCTCAAGCCGGGCGCAGCACACTTCTCCTTCAACAATATACGTTAGGCCTGTCCGCATCCCGATGCCGTGTGCAGCCGCCTCCTGAACTCACCTAAAGTGGGGTCACCCGTGCGAGAAGGAGGCGTCCCGTTGTCCATCACTTTGCGTTCAGCAACCTCGACGGCCGGCCGCAACATGGCCGGTGCACGTGCCCTGTGGCGAGCCACCGGCATGGGCGAGGCAGACTTCGGCAAACCGATTATCGCCGTGGCCAACTCCTTCACCCAGTTCGTGCCGGGTCACGTCCACCTCAACCAGGTCTCGAGCATCGTCGCCGAAGCCATCACCCGCGCGGGAGGTGTTGCCAAGGAGTTCAACACGATCGCCGTCGATGACGGGATCGCCATGGGCCACTCCGGCATGCTCTATTCCCTGCCCTCGCGCGAACTCATCGCCGATTCCGTCGAGTACATGGTCAACGCCCACTGTGCCGACGCACTCGTGTGCATCTCCAACTGTGACAAGATCACCCCCGGTATGCTCATCGCGGCAATGAGGCTCAACATACCGACGGTCTTCGTCTCCGGCGGACCCATGGAGGCCGGACGTGGGATCGACCCTGCTGCCATCGTCGGGGAAGCGACGAGCGGCCACGGCAATCTCATCACCGTCATGAACGCCACCGCCAACGACGCGATCAGCGACGACGAACTCGCCGCCATCGAGCGTGCCGCATGCCCGACCTGCGGATCGTGCTCGGGGATGTTCACCGCCAATTCGATGAATTGCCTCACCGAGGCCCTCGGTCTCGCCCTTCCGGGCAACGGGTCGACTCTCGCTACCCACGTCGAACGTCGTGGGCTCTTCGAGGAGGCGGGCCGCCTCGTCGTCGAGCTCGCCCACCGCTACTACGACGACGAAGATGAGACCGCTCTGCCGCGTACAATCGCCTCGCGAGCCGCGTTCACGAACGCGATGACACTCGACATGGCCATGGGCGGATCGTCGAACACCGTCCTCCACCTTCTCGCCGTCGCCCACGAAGCCGGGGTCGATTTCGGTATAGACGACATCGCAAGACTCGGTCGTGAGATCCCTTGTCTGGCCAAGGTAGCCCCCAACCACAACGACTACCACATGGAAGACGTCCACCGGGCGGGTGGAATTCCCGCTTTGCTTGGCGAACTCGACCGGGCCGGTCTGCTCGACCACACGGTCACTTCCATCCACACCCCCACCTTGCGCCAGTGGCTCTCCGATTGGGACATCCGTTCAGACAAGCCACAGCCGCGAGCTCTCGACCTGTTTCGCGCCGCCCCCGGTGGTAAACGCAGCGTCGATCCCTTCAGCACCGACAACCGTTGGAAAGACCTCGACGTCGACGCGGCGAGCGGGTGCATCCGCGACGTGGCCCACGCCTACACCGCCAATGGTGGCTTGACGATCCTTACCGGAAACCTCGCTCCTCGCGGGGCCGTCATCAAGGCGGCGGGTATCTCCCCGGATCTCTTCACGTTCACAGGCAAAGCGATCGTCATGGAGTCTCAAGAGGAGGCGATCGAGAAGATCCTCGATAAGACGGTGCAGGCCGGCCACGTTGTCGTCATCCGTTACGAGGGGCCGGCGGGCGGACCCGGAATGCAGGAGATGCTCTATCCGACCTCATTCCTCAAAGGACGCGGGCTGGGTAAGGCGTGTGCACTCATCACGGACGGTCGTTTCTCGGGCGGTACGTCGGGCATCTCGGTGGGCCATATCTCGCCCGAGGCTGCCGACGGCGGCCTCATCGCCCTTATCGAAGACGGCGATGAGATCACGATCGATGTGACGAAGGAAGAGCTCACGCTGCACGTGAGCGAGGAGGAGATCGCTAGGCGCCGCGCCGCGCAGGAAGCCCGCGAGGCCCCCTACACGCCGCGCGCCCGCGCCCGAGTCGTCTCCGACGCTCTCAAGCTGTATGCCGCTTGTGCGATGAGTGCCGATCGAGGCGGGGCACGCGACGTGTCTCGGGTGTCGGCCTAGGCGAAGGCGGCCCGCACCTGTTCCCAAGTCCCGTAAGACGCCTGGGCGCCGGAGCGCGTGGCCGCATAGGCGCCGACGTAGGCCCCCATCGCCGCTGCCTCAGCGAGGGTGTGTCCCGAGGCAAGGCCGGCGAGGATCGTCGCCATGAACGCATCTCCGCACCCCGTCGTGTCCCGCGGAGTGATGACGATCGCCTCGATGCGGGCAGTGCGACCCCGATCGATGACGATCGAGCCGTGGGCTCCAAGCGTAAGAATCACCCTATCGAAACCAAGGGAACCGAAGGGGGCAACGAGGTCGCGAGGATCCGTCTCGGCGTCGACGTCGCGCCCCAGCATGTGGGACGCCTCATGCTCATTAATGAGCAGCACGTCGGTGGGGGTAACGAGATCGTGAGGAAGGTCCGGATTGAACGGAGAGTTGTTGAGGAGCACCTGGCCTCCGGCCTCGTGAACGATGCGGGCTGCCTCGACGACAACATCGATGGGCGTCTCCAAGCACAAACCGAGCACGCCCGCGCCCTCGAGGCGGTCGCGTATGGACTCGACCCACTCCACGTCGAGGGTCCCGTTAGCCCCCGGCGAATAGACAATCGTGTTCTCCCCCGCCTCATCGACCGTGATCATCGTCGTTCCGGAAGGACCCGGCACTCGGGTGATCGCATCGGTGTTGACGCCGGCTTCGGCCAGGCAGCGGGCAAGGAACTCCGCGTTGCGGTCGGTGCCCAGGGCGCCGAACATGTCCACGTGCACACCCAATTTGGCGGCCTGCGCCGCCTGGTTACCGGATTTGCCGCCCGGGAGGATCTCCAGTGGTCCGCCCGTCACCGTCTCGCCCGGTCCGGGCAGACGCGGCGTCGTCACGGTGTAGTCGGCATTCATCGACCCAACGACGGCAACGCAACCGGTGAGGTGGCCGAGACAGTCGAGGGGGTGGCGCTCACACATGCGCGTTGTCCTTCCTATGAGAGAGCGTGGAGATAGCCTCGACGACAAGGTCGAAGAACCGCTCGTGGTCGAGTCTCGTGGCGACGCGCGTATGGGCCTGAGCGGCTTGTGCGCGCCGGTCAACGACGGTCATCCCGCGCGTGAGCTCGCCGCGCCATTCGACGCTCACGGGCGCAGGGATCGTCTCGACGATCGTCGGGTCGATGAGGTAGGCGATCGTGCACGGGTCATGGACGGGCGGATCATCGAATCCTTCGACGTCACGATAGGTCTCGCGGAAGAACGCGAGCAGATCGAGGGTGAAGGAACCCAACGCAGTGTCGAGGGCTCGGATTTTCTCTTCGACCTGCGCTGTCGCAAGCGCCTGATGCGTGAGATCGAGACCGACCATGGTCACCGGCCAGGGCTCGTCGAAAACGATGGCAGCTGCTTCTGGATCGACGTGGATGTTGAACTCCGCGCACGCCGACCAGTTTCCCCCGCTGATCGCCCCGCCCATGACGACGACCTCGCGGAGGCGCTCTACGATGCGTGGTTCCACCCGCGCAGCCAGGGCAATGTTTGTCAACGGCCCGGTGGCGACGAGCGTCAACTCGCCAGGATTCGATTCCATGACGAGACGAATAATCGCCGAGACGGCGTTGTCAGTTTCAATCTCACGCAACGGCGACGGCAGGTCGACTCCTCCCAGTCCCGTTTCGCCATGGATCGTCTCGGCGACCTCGACCGGGCGCATAAGAGGCTTTGCGGCGCCCTTGTACACCGGGGTCGAACTGTCGTGGCACGCAGCGAGTACGCCCAGGGCATTCGCCGTGATCTTGTCGACGACGTGATTGCCGCCCACAGTGGTGATCGCACGAACATCAATGGCAGGATTTCCCAGCGCAAGCATGATGGCGACCGCGTCGTCGTGGCCGGGATCGCAATCGAGAATAATCGGACGCATCACACTGCCCTCCCCTCGGCGACAATCCGCTCGATATGGTCGTTGAAATCGGCGACGAAACGCTCCTTATCGACCCCGACGGCAACCTTAACGCGCCCGCCAGCCTCAGCAAGGCGATCGGGATCACCGATGGTACGCCCGCGAGTGACTCCCTCACAGTCAACCGCCAGGGGAACGTCGACCGTCGTCACGAGGCTTGGGTCGAGGGCCACCGCCACGGCGAGGGGATCGTGCAGCCCGCAGCCACCGAGCTTCGGCGCCGTCGTTTCGTAGGCGCGAATGTAGTAATCCGTCATATCCGCCAAGGCCCGGGCCCGGTCCGTACCCGCCTCGCGCCAGCGCCGCGTGTGTTCCTTCGTCAGCAGCGTCTGCAACGTCACGTCCAGGCCGATCATGGTCACCGGAGCACCAGAGGTGAAGAGAATGTGGGCGGCCTCGGGATCCTGCGAGATGTTGGCCTCCGAATACGGTGTCACGTTACCGCGAACGGTGAGGGCCCCACCCATGCACACGATCGCGCCGATTTTCTCGGCGATCTCGGGGGCGCGGCGAAGGGCACACGCCACGGTCGTCATCGGCCCGGTCGGAACGTACACGAGATCCTCGCCGTAGGTCTTGACGGCGTCGATGAGAAAATCGACCGCAGAACCTTCCTCGCGACCACGCTGTGCGTCGGGAATGTCAACATCGCCGATGCCGTTGCGCCCGTGGATAAAGGCAGAGATCTCGGCGACCTCGAATCCGTCTCGTGCAAGAGCGTGGCCGGGGCCGGCGACCACAGGAACGTCGGGGGCACCCAGCAGTTCGGTCAATGCGAGGGAGTTACGCACCCCCTCGTCAACGACGACGTTACCGTAGGTGCCGGTTACTGCTAGCAGGTGGGCACGCTCGTCGGCGAGCGCGTAGGCCAAGGCAAGGGCATCGTCGATACCCGTGTCGAGGTCGAGGATGAGCTGACGGGTCATTGTCGGTCTCCTTGATAGTCATGTGAGGAGACCAACCTTACCGCGCAGCGGGCCCACCCGTGGTCACTTGCTGTCTGTGACCAGGCACCAATCGTCGAAACGAAACTCCGGAGAGACCACGCACGTCGACAGGCACGCCTCGGAGACGGCGACGCTCTTTTGCCACGTTCCGGCGGGGACGAGGAGGTGGAAACGCCCGCGGGAGGGCCCCAAGGTGACGGGCTCGGCGTCCTCGTCGGGATGCTCGCCCTGCCCGCCCAGGTAGATGGCGAGCTCACCCGGCCCGTGCCACGTCCACAGCTCGTCGCTTGCCACAACGTGCCAGGCGGCAGTCTGCCCGCGATCGAGGAGGAAATAGATCGCCGAGGCGAGGGCGCGCTCGCCTCGTTCGAGCACGACACTGCGCCCAGCCGTCCACGTGCGTCGAAAATATCCGCCCTCGGGGTGGGCCTCGAGCCTCAAGGACTCGACGGTATGACGCGCGTAGGTGCTCAGCTCTCTCATGGCCGTACCGTCTCGTACACGGCGGCGATGGCCTCCAGCGACTCCGACAGCTGGCGACGCTCGAGCTCGCTCAATGGCACCTCTAGGCGCCGCTCGATCCCGCGCGCCCCAACAACAGCCGGAAGGGAAGCCGAGGCGTCGCCCTCGATACCGTAGCGCCCGGCGACGCCCGTACACACAGGGGCCACCGTCTTGCGGTCGAGCACATAGCTTTCAGCCAGCGAACAGGCGGCCGCCGCGATACCGGTCGAGGTCCAGCCCTTACCGTGAAGGACGTCGAAGGCCTCCGTGACTACCTGTTGGCGCAGCTGCTCTGCATCGATCTCACCCACCCCCATCACGGCGGGCACGTCGGCCCACGGCACCGAGGCAACGCTCGCACCCGATAAGTGCGGGAACGCCGTCGCTCCGTGCTCGCCGAGCATGAAGGCTGACACGGATGCCGGATCGACACCCACCCGATCGGCTATCACACGCCTGAGCCGCGCCGAATCCAACGCTGTTCCCGTGCCGCACACGAGCTCGTCGGGATAATCGAACTCCGTGCGCGCGATGTGGACCATGACGTCGAGCGGGTTCGTGATGATAATGACGAAAGCCTCGTGCGTGTGGGCGCTAATGCCTGCCATCACCTCACGGATGACCGCGGCGTTCGTCACCGCCAGCCGGTTTCTCGCATCCGACGGGAGCCGCCCGTGAGCATCGGGAAGGATCGACGGGCCCGCGGCGACGATTATGACGTCGGCCGTGCGGCACGCCTCGTAGCCGCTCGCCTCGACGACGGCAGCGGGAACGAGGCTCACGCCTTGTGCGTGATGCTGATCGAGGGCGATAGCCCGCGCCTTCGCCTCGTCAATGTCGATGAGACTCACCCGGCGGAAAAGGCCGGTCTGACAGGCGAGAGTGACGACGTCAGTTCCGACTTTGCCGACGCCGACGACAACAAGGTGAGGGGCGCCGCTCATCGATCGTTCTCCCCGTCGCAGATCTTGTAGGTCCAGCCGTAGCGGTCCTCGACGCGGCCCAGCTGAATGCCCGTGAGCTCGTCGTACACCCCACGGGTAACCTCCCCGGTGGGGATCTCAATCCGCTGCCCGTCCACGCCCAGACACCCGATCGGGGTGACGACAGCGGCCGTCCCACACGCAAACATCTCCGTGTAGCGACCCGAGGCGATCCCGTCGAGGAGGTCGTCGAGAGCAATGTCGCTCGTCCGCACGTCATACCCGCGATCCGCCAGCAGGGTGAGGATAGACGAGCGCGTCCCACCCTCGAGGACGGTTCCCCCACTCACGTCGGGGGTGAGCACGGTATTGTCCTCGCCAACGACGAAGAGATTCATCCCCCCGAGCTCCTCGAGGTAGCGTCCCGTCACGTCAAGGAAACACACCTGGGCGTATCCCTCTTCGGCCGCAAGCTTTTGCGGCAGGAGGCTCGCAGCGTAGTTCCCGCCGGTCTTCGCGGCCCCCGTGCCGCCGGGGCCCGCACGATGATAGTCGCGCACGAGGCCAATCGAAACCGGCTCAAATCCGCTGGAGAAGTAGGCTCCCGACGGAGAAGCGATGCAGTAGAAGTCGACCTCCGCGGCAGGATGGACGCCCAGGTGAGGCTCGGTACCAATCATGAAGGGGCGCAGATACAGCGACGACCCGGGATCGGTGGGCACCCACTTGGCATCGGCCCGCACGAGGTCGACGAGCGCGGCAACGAAATCGCCGGGTTCGAGCTCCGGCAGACACATGCGCCGAGCGGATTGGGCAAACCGTGCCTCGTTGAATTGGGGCCGGAACGTCCAGATCGACCCGTCATCGTGGCGGTAAGCCTTGATGCCCTCGAAGCACTCCTGGCCGTAGTGGAAAATCGTTGCCGCCGGCGAAAGGGAGATCGGGCCGTATGCGCGTGTCTCCCGTCCGCTCCAACCCTCGCCCGCGCTCCAGTGAGCGTGGACAAGGTGATCGGTAAAATCTACGCCGAAACGCAGATCCGTCATGATGCGACGGTAGCGCTCCTCACTGGCCGGATGGGGGTTCGGGGTGAGCGGAAAACGTCCGGCGAGTTCATCGGCACAAGGGGGCGTAACCTGCGAACGTTCGAGAGCCGTGGGCTCCATGTCTCCTCCAATCATGGCGTTACAGATGCGTGCGGATGGCTTCGCCGATAGCCGAGGTTGTGCGTCCAGACAGGTCCGTGCGCGCACGCGCGTCCATGTCAACGGCGATGGCCCGCTCGACCCGGCGAGCCTGTTCGCTAAGCCCGAGGAAGTCAAGCATGAGGGCGACGCTGGCGATCGTCGCTGTCGGATCGGCAACCCCTCTGCCCGCGATGTCAGGAGCGGAACCGTGGACGGGCTCGAACATCGACGGTGTCGTCCGATCAGGATTGAGGTTGCCTGAAGCCGCCAACCCGATACCGCCGGTGATTGCCCCCGCCTCATCCGTCAAAATGTCACCGAACAGATTGTCGGTGACGATGACGTCGAACCGCGAAGGATCGGTGACCAGATAGATCGTGGCCGCGTCGACGTGGCAGTACTCCCACGTGACCTCCGGATATTCCGCGGAGACCTCCTCGACGATGCGGGCCCACATCCCGCCGGCGTTGACGAGGACGTTGTGCTTGTGCACGAGAGTGAGGTGGCGCCTGGGCCTACGCTGCGCCAGTTCGAAGGCGTAGCGGACCGTACGCTCGACACCGTAGGCCGTGTTAACCGACACTTCCGTCGCGATCTCGGCCGGCGTTCCCGTACGCAACGATCCACCGTGGCCTGCATAGAGCCCCTCGGTGCCCTCGCGAACGACAACGAAATCAATCTCGCCTGGATCCGCCAGGGGCGTGGGCACTCCGGGGTAATACACCGAAGGCCTCAAGTTGATGTAGTGGTCAAGCTCGAAGCGTAGCTTGAGCAGCAGTCCGCGTTCGAGGATGCCCGATCGCACCCGCGGATCCCCGATCGCGCCCAGCAAGATCGCATCGTTGTCGCGTATCGCTGACAGATCCTCGTCGGTGAGGATCTCCCCGGTGGCGAGGTAGCGGTCAGCCCCGAGATCGAAGGGATGGGGGTTGAGAGTGACGCCCTCATCGGCGAGGCATTGCCGAAGGACCTTCTCGCCCTCGGCAACAACCTCGGGACCGATGCCGTCACCAGCGATGATGGCCAGATCAATGGTTCGTCCCATGCCTCCCACGCTAGACCGCCCCTGCCGATACGAAACGTGCATCTTGCGATGTGAAACTACGACCCGTAGCTTTGCAAACGAGCGTGGATGACGACGTCGGTTCCACCCTCCTCGCGCCTCGTCCACTCAATCGTGCCTTGCAGTTCAGAAGACACGAGGGTGCGTACGATCTGAGTGCCCAACCCGCTCAGGGCGCGATCCGGGGCAATCCCCTCGCCATCGTCGATGACGTGGATCGTCGCAGCCCCACCTTCCTCGCGCGCCGCGATGACAAGTACCTCCCCGCTGTTGCGATGCTCAAACCCGTGCTCGACCGCGTTGGTCACCAGCTCGGCTAAGACGACGGCGAGCGCCGATGCCGCGTCGGCATCGACCCGCCCGAAGCTTCCTTCGATTCTTGTCTTCACGCGCTGATCGGGAGAGGCCGTCGCGGCTGCCATGCGAATGAGCCGGCTCATCATCGAGTCAAAGTCAACGGTCTCGTCAATGTTTTGTGACAGCTCCTGATGGACCTGAGCGATGGTGGCAACGCGACGTTCGGCCTCCCCCAGTGCCGCCTTCACCTCCGGAATATCGGAGCGGCGCGCCTGCATCCGCAACAGCGCCGAGACGGTTTGCAGATTATTCTTCACCCGGTGGTGAATCTCGCGGATCGTCGCATCCTTGCTCAACAGCTCGCGTTCTTTGCGCCGCATCTCCGAAACATCGCGGCACAGCAGAGCCGCCCCGCGCCGCTCGTCATCGACCGTCAGCGGCAGCGCGCGCAGCGAGACGGTACCCGAGGCCGATTCGACCTCCGAAATCCACGCCCCACGTCCCATGGCGACGACGGCCAAAGTCTCGTCTACATGGTCGACGGTAGCAACGAGATCCGAGACGATCTCGGCGAGCACCCTTCCCTCCAGTGACTGCTTGAACCCAAGGCGCCTAAAACACGAGCGGGCGTTGGGCGTCACCGACTGGACGACACCATCGTTGTCAATATAGATCGCCCCATCGGACACGCGCGGGATTCCGTGGCTCGACGAGGTCGGTGCCGACTCGTAGGGGTAACGCCCGGCCGCCAGCATTGCCGCGAGCGCGTTCGTGATCTCTTCGAACCAGCCGAGAGAATCAGAGTTGCGTCGCAGCGATTGGGAGGACGTCTCCAAAGAAACAACGGCGACGACACGGTCGCGCACACGCACCGGAACGTGCATCTCCGAAACCGAATAGGATCCGGCCCAACGCATGTCCGGGGCGTAGTGGACCTCCCCGTCATCGATGGCTTGAGCCAGCTGCGAGGCCCGCATGGGCGAGGCGTAAAGTCCGACTACGTCATCGAGATGGATGGTCGCTCCTGTACCTGGGCGGCACTGCGCCACTGCAAGGAAACGCCCGTCTTTTCCGCGCACCCACAAGACGGCGTCGGCGAGGGCGAAGTCCGCGAGGACCTGCCAATCGGATACGAGGACGTGGAGGCGGTTGATGTCGTCGGGCTCGAGGTTGGCACCCACCGAGGTGACGAGGTCGTTGAGGCTGCTCACCTGTTCTAGCCTAGCGCGTGCTAGGCTCCCCTCAGCCGGGTTTGAGGACCCCACCCACTCGAGACCGCTACGGGGGTACACCGTGAAATTCGAGGTCACACTGCATTACAAAGGCGAGTCGGGCGACATCGAAACGATGCTTCGCGACCCCGACATGTGGCGGTGCCGGGCGCGCGTCGCGCAGATGGAAGACGCGGCGAGCGTCTCCCTGTCGACCGACGAGCACACGCGAGTGGTCACTGCCCGTTTTGAGCTGTCCACGAAGGATCTGCCGGTCAAGGTGCCCGCGATTGTCCCCGCCAGCGTGGGTGCGACCTTCCGGGAGGCGTGGCCTGGCACAGAGGGGGCGTGTCGAATGGAGATCACGACCTCTGGGGTGCCCGTACGCGTCGAGGCCACGAGCGCACATCGCGTCAACGCCGATGGGCTCGCTCGCTGGATCACGGGGGAAGTCACCTGTGCTCTTCCCCTCGTCGGTCGGCGTGTCGAGCAGGAGATCGTCTCGCACCTCAATGAGCTGGCGCAGCTGGAAGCTCGCGCTCATGCCCTCTACATCGCCCGTTCGTCCTCACGGTCTTAGCCGAGCCCGAGGCTTACGCAACGGGGTGGGTTAAACTGGGTCGGTACACTCGCACCGACGATTGGTTGACACCCATGAAACTTCCGCGCCTTCCTTTTTCTGCTCCGAGACTCCATGCTCCTTCGCAGACCACCGTGGACGCGTTGAAGAAGATCCCACAAATCCGATCGTTTTCGGACATCCTCGACGTGGCTATGGAAGTTCCGGCTACCCGCGTCGAGGCCGCCGTGCGAAACCTCGTTGAAGCTCATCCTCACGCGACGATCGCCGAGCTCGAACGCCGTGCAACCAATACCTACGTCTCACGCGCCGGTCTGTTGTCAGGGCTGGTGGGTGCGGGCGCGGCGGTGCCGGGCGCGGGCACGATGATCGCCACCGGTCTCACCGCCGGCGAGCTCGTTACCTTCTACGCCAACACGACGCTCTACGTCCTCACAATGGCGAACCTGCACGGTATCGAGCCGGACAACCTCGAACAGCGTCGTGCCCTTGTCGCCGCCGCTCTTCTGGGCGATGAGGGCGCCAAGATCGTCTCCGACCAGCTCGGCCTGTCCACCCTCACGTGGGCGCGACACCAGCTGAAGAACATGTCTTCTCCGACTCTCAACGCCGTCAACAAGCGGCTCATGAAGTACGCGGCCAAGCGTGCCACGACGAAAGCGACCTCACGGGCAGTCGGTCGCCTCTTCCCCTTCGGTATCGGTGCTGCCGTGGGTTATTTCTCCGGGCGCAAGATTGCCAAGCAGGTCGTTGAGGGCCTACGCCTGTCCCTGGGCGAACCGCGTGAGGGAACGGCTGCAGACATCGCCCGCAGGCTCGATGCCATCGAGGTTCCCCATGAGGGCTAATACGGCCTACGAGGAACTGCTCGCAGACATTCTCGACCACGGCGCCGTCAAGTCGGATCGCACGGGCACGGGCACTATTTCCGTCTTTGGCCGCCAGCTTCGTTACGACCTGTCGGAGGGATTCCCGCTGGTGACGACGAAGAAGGTCTTCATGCGCGGCATTGTCGGTGAGCTGCTGTGGTTCCTATCGGGCTCGTCCTCCATTAGGCCACTCACCGACGCCAACATTCACATTTGGGATGAGTGGGCGGACGCCAACGGTGAACTCGGACCCGTCTACGGGGTGCAGTGGCGCTCGTGGCCGGCCCCCGGGGGTGAGACGATCGATCAGATCTCCGGGCTCATCGACACGATCCGTTCCGACCCGGATTCACGGCGTATGCTCGTCTCGGCGTGGAATGTCGCCCAGCTCGACCAGATGGCTCTCGCGCCGTGCCACCTCCTCTTCCAGGTTTACGTCGCCGAAGGCGCCCTGTCGTTGCAGGTTTACCAGCGCTCGTGCGACATGTTCTTGGGAGTGCCCTTCAACATTGCCTCCTACTCCCTACTCACCCACATGCTTGCCCAGCAAACCGGCCTGCGCGCGGGCGAGTTCATTTGGACCGGCGGGGATTGCCACATCTACCGCAACCACCTCGATCAAGTCCAAGAGCAGCTCACTCGCGAGGCTCGGCCATTCCCCAAGCTCGAGCTCGACGAGGCGCCTTCGATCTTCGACTACACGCCGGAACACGTTCGCGTCACCGGATACGACCCCCACCCCGCTATCCACGCTCCGATCGCCGTATGAAGCCACCCTCGCTGACCCTCGGATTAATCTGGGCGCAGACGCGTGACGGCGCCATCGGCACCGGCTCCGACATGGCTTGGCGTATCCCCGGCGACTTTGCGCATTTCAAAACGGTGACGATGGGTCACCCCATTATCCAGGGGGCGAGGACCTTCGCTTCCCTCGGCCACCGTCCCCTGCCCGGGCGCACGTCGATCGTCATCACCCACACCGAGCGTCCGCCCGCCCCGGGGGTCCTTCTCGCCCATTCGGTCGAGGAGGCTTACGAGCTTGCGGCTTCGCTCGGTGACCGGGCGTGGGTCATCGGCGGAGGCATCGTCTATGCCGACACCATCGGCGACGCCGACGAGCTCGTCGTCACCACGCTCAAGGCCAGGGCCTGTGATTTCTCCACCGACTTGCCCACGCGCGCACCGAGGATCGACGAGGCCCTTTTTGCGCACAGTGTCGACCGTTCCGACCCCGCGGGGGCATGGCGGGATGAGAACGAGTTAGCGTGGCGTATCGACTACTACGAACGCATCATCCCCGATACGTCGTCACACTCGTGAGTACAAGCGGTACCGCCTGCGTCACGAAGTCGACGACACGTTCACGCGTCGCCTGCTCGTCGCGGGCTGGTCTCAACAAGAGGGCCCGGTAAAACCTCTCGCACACGGCAAGCACGAGCGAGGCCGCTCGGGCCGGGGCGACATCGAGGCGGTACCCCGTCCCTGACAGGACCCGCTCGATGAGGGAGGCGATTCCGGCCTCCAACCTCTCGTCGTAGGAGCGCATGAGTTCACCAATGTGGGCGTGACGCGCGCCATAGAGAACGAGTTCGTCATGGAGAAGGTAGAAATCCCTCTCCAGGGGAAGCGCCAGACCGATGTGGAGCGCCGCCTGCGTCAACGCGTCGGCCTCGCGATCACGATCGTGGTCTTTGCACACCGTAGGCGAAACAGTACGCGCCAGCACGTCGTCGAGCAGGGCCGCGCGATCTTCGATGAGATCGACGAGGAGGTGGTCGACGTCGCGATAGGAGGAGTAGAAGGCCCCTCGCGTAAAGCCTGCGCGTGTGCAGATCTGCTGGACGGATGCGCCCGACATGCCTACCTCGGCGATGATTTCGGCGGCAGCCGCCACTAGCTTTTGGGCGGTGTCTCGCCGCCTGGGCGTCGGTTCCTTAGCGATGCGCTTGAGTCGCTCGCGTGAAATATCGCTCACCGTGACCTCCTTACGTGCGATTGTCTCACGTTTCACACCGTCGATGAGGCGCCGCTGGGGACAGCACTGTATCATGATTCAGTCATGTATCATTTTGCTTGTGTGAAGGAAGACCATTGAGGCGTCTCACTGGAAACCGACTCGCCAACGCCGTCATCATCATCGCGTTGTCGATCCTGCCTTTGCTCTATACCTCTATGCTCACGTGGGCCTACGAAGCCCCCATCGACCGGCTCGACAGGATCCCCGCCGCCGTCGTCAACCTCGACCGAGCGCACACTGCTACCCTGCCCGACGGCACGACGCAACGCCTCTCCATTGGTCAAGAGCTCACAAAGCGACTCACCACCGGAGAAAAGCAGGGATTCGGGTGGGTCAGCGCCGATGAGAATACGGCCAGAAAGGGCCTGGAAAACGGCACCTACCAGGCGATGCTCCTCATCCCCTCCGACCTGTCGACCAATCTCGCCACTATGTCGAATCCCGAGGCAGCCGGCCAACAGCAAACGACCATCCAGCTCTATACCAACGATGGCGTCAACTACCTCACTGGCACGATGGCGCAATCGGTGTCGCTCAACCTCGAAAAAGTAGCCTCCACACAGGCCTCGCGCGACTACATCGACTCGCTACTCATCTCCATGGGCACCATCAAGTCCGGTCTCAGTGAAGGAGCGCGAGGAGCCGGCCAGATCGCGGACGGCGGTGACCGGCTGACCGACGGGGCTGAGTCTTTGCACTCGGGGACCACTCAGCTCAAAGACGGCAGCGGTCAGCTGGCCTCGGGGGCGGACACGCTCACCGTCGGTGTCGGTGAACTCGCCGACGGGGCCTCTCGACTCAACGCCGGCTCCCACGCCCTCGCCGACGGCATCGCCCGCTATACAGCAGGCGCCGGAGAGCTCTCCGGAGGGATCGACACACTCGCCGACGGTCTCACCAAGCCCCAGCGGCGCGGTCAACCTTCCTTCCAGGAGGGAATGTCAAGCCTCGACGCACAACTTCATCCTGGGCGCGGCCAGCGTACGATAGCCGACGGCGCCAACCAACTCGCCGAAGGAGCCAAGAAGGCCGATGCCGGCGTCGACGCGCTCGCCGACGGTGCGCGGCGGCTCGTGGGCGGCATTGAGGAGGCATCCTCGGGCGCCGACCAACTCAGCGACGGGTCCGCCCGGCTGGCCGCCGGCGCTAACCAGCTTGCCGACGCGCTCGTCGGACCGCAAGACGTCACCCTCGCCCAGGGTGCCGACCAGATGGGTGAGCTCGCTGCGGGCCTCAAACGCGCTTGCTCCGGAATCGGGCGCATCGATCCCGTGTGCATCTGCCTCAATCGGGCACTGCGCGCCAAGGGCCTGTCCACCGACGCTCTACCGGGCGAGGTCGCCAAGCTACAGGCGGGCGTACGCCAAGCCGGAGACGCGGCACGTGAGATCGCTAACGGCGGTCACGACCTCAATGCGGGCGCCACGCGCCTGGCCGCCGCGCTCAAACAGGGGGCCGATCCAGACAACCCCACCATCCACGACGGGGCGACCAAGCTTCTCCAGGCTGCTCTCGCTACGCCCGACGGAGCGACCAACCCGACAAGCCTCAAGGACGCCACCTCGGCGCTTGCCTCGGGCACGGACACGCTCGCTCGAGGCGTGGCTGAAGCCGGATCGGGCTCGCGCAGCCTTACCAATGCTCTCAACGGACTCATCGTCCCCGGTGTTTCTCAACTACAGGCCGGCGGGCGCGAGCTCACGGGCAACTCCCCGGCTCTCCTCGACGGGGCCCGGCAAGCAACCGACGGCACCGCCGCCCTGTCCAACGGAGCCCAGCGAGCAGCGTCAGGATCGAAAGACCTCGCCTCAGGCGCTCACCGTCTCGATTCGGGGTTGAACGAAGCTCAGGCCGGGGCGAAAAAACTCGCCGATGGTTCACGCACCCTCAGTCTCGGGGCAAATGAGCTGACCAAACGTCTTGACGAAGGCGCCGATAAGATCCCCCAGCTATCGAAGGCTCAGGCAAACAAGGCAGCAGACGTTGCCTCCCAACCCATCGCCGTCGAGCCGACACGCTTGAACGCCGTGTCGACAAACGGCATCGGCTTTTCATCGTTCTTCATGGCACTATCGCTCTATATCGGCGCGATCGGGATCTTCTTCGTTATCCCCGCCCTCGACCTGCGTCGCTCGCGCACCGAACCCTTCTTTGTGTGCGCACTGCGTTCTGCGATGACGGCCTCGTGCATTGCAACGATCCAGGCCATCATCGTCGTTGTTGCCCTCGAGCTGCTGCTCGACCTGCAGGCGGCCGATATCGTCGGTCTCATCGGAGCATGTGTCCTGTCCTCGCTCACCTTTGTCGCCATCAACCAGGCCGTCATCGCACTCTTTGGGTTCAGAGGCCGATTCGTGTCGCTGCTGCTCATGTGCCTGCAGCTGGGCGCCTCCGCAGGAACCTTCGCCATCGAGACGACCCCCGGCTTCCTCCAGGCCGCCAACAAGGTGTTGCCCATGTCATACACGGTGCGCGCCATTCGCGATCTCACGGCGGGCGCATCGGTACCGCTCGGCACGAGCTTGGCCGTCCTGTGCGGTTGGATGCTCTCGGGCATCCTCATCACGCTCATCGCGGCTAAGCGGCGGACCGGGCTCAAGCCCATGCCCTATGATCCCGCACTCGCCTACCCGGGATCGGCACCAGAAGACACCGCGTCTCTCATCGAGCGAATCGGCGACGAACCCGCGCACGTTCCCGCCTAAAGCACCCCCACCCCCTCTCATGAGTCTTTCGTGAGAGGGGGTGGCCTATACTGTGTTCTCGTTGCTATCGGGGAAACTCCCCGGTTGAGAAGGGAATAATGGCACGTAAAGTACTGCAGACCACGCTCGCTTTTATCGGTCTCGTCGTCGGGGCCGGGTTCGCATCAGGGCAGGAGGTGTTGCAGTACTTCGTGTCCTACGGGACCGGTGGAATCGTAGCCGCGGCCATCTCAGCGATCCTGCTCGCACTTGCGGGCGTCGCCATCCTCCAGCTGGGCTCCTACTATCACGCAATGGAGCACACCGACGTTTTTGATTCGATCACGCGTCCGTGGATCTCCCGGCTCGTAGACGCGTTCGTGTGCCTTGTCCTCTTCTGTCTCGGCTTCGTCATGATCGCCGGTGCCGGCTCGAACCTCCATCAACAGTTCGGCCTACCCAACTGGGTGGGCGCGGTCGTCGTCACCGTCCTCGTCATCCTCACCGGGATGCTTGATGTCAACAAGGTGATGACGATCATCGGCTCGATCACCCCCTTCATCATCGTGTTCACGGTCGCAGCATCTCTCCACGCCTTCATCAGCGCTAATCCTGACTGGGAGGCGCTGTCGAACGTGGCGCTCTCGGTACCCTCACCGCTGCCGAACTGGCCCGTTGCCGTCCTCAACTACGTCGGTCTCGCACTCATCCTCGCCCTGTCGATGGCCCTCGTCATGGGCGGAGATCAGCTCAACGCCCGCATCGCCGGCCTGGGAGGCCTTTTCGGTGGGGCGACCTTCGGTCTGCTGCTCTTCATCGCCTCGTGCGCGATCTTCGTCTCCGTCGACAGTGTCAAAGACGCCGACATGCCGATGCTCGCGATGGTCAACGACATCAGCCCCGTCCTCGGCACGATCATGGCGATCGTCATCTTCGGAATGATCTACAACACGGCGATCGGCATGTTTTATGCCCTCGGCAAGCGCGCCGCCGGCATCCGCTCGTCGTGGTACAAGCCCGCTCTTATTGGCACGACGCTGGCCGGATTCGCCTGCTCGTTCCTCGGCTTTAAAACCCTCGTTGGCAAGCTCTATCCGATCATCGGGTGGGTCGGCATCGTCATCATCGCGATGATCGTCATCCGCTGGGTTCTCGACCGCAAACAGATCCAAAAGGAAACGGCACGCCGGGTAAGGATCCGCGATCTCGTCACCGATAAGCTTCACCGTCGCCGTCGTTTCACCGCCCGCGACCACAAGCGTCTCGAGAAGGAGTTGGCGGCGTCAAACCTGGCCGACCACACGCTCCACGGGGACATGGTCGATGAGGTCGCCAGCGAGCTTGACGCCGCCGGCGAGCCCGTCGACGCCCGCGTCGTCGCGACCACCCAGGCCGAGGTCGAGGCCATCGACGAGCTCATCGACGAACACGGCGAGGAGGCCGTTCTCGATGACACCGGCACGCTGCTTCCAACTCACGAGGGCGTAGTCGAAGACGCTGTCGAAGAGGCCGTCGCGCGAGGTGAGGACAGCCCGGAGCACAGCCACCACCCCTAGTCGTGTCGGGCCTCACAGCGGCTCGATTTGCCCAGTCCACCCCCGGAGACTAAAGTGGAAATCACCGACGCGGGGTGGAGCAGTTCGGTAGCTCGCCGGGCTCATAACCCGGAGGTCGGGGGTTCAAATCCCTCCCCCGCTACCGCGGTCCCGGCGCCTTGAGGCGCCGGGATTTTTTCTTGCTCGCACGCAACTCGCCGGAACAACGCGCCATGGTCTACGGGTAGGCGCTGCCCGCACGCGTTCACTCCCCCGCGACGCGAGCCCTCGTGCTCCTCACGCGCGTGGCCCGGATGAGACGTTCGTGCATGACGCCCATCACAACCGCGAGCGCGAACAGATAGGCAGGCAACACCGCGGTGCTCGCGTGCTCGGCGATGAGACCAAACAACGGAGGAAGTGCGAGTGTGCCGACGTAGGCGGCTGCCATCTCGACGCCGATAATCGCTTGGGAACGCTGAGCACCGAAACGTGCGGGTGTCGAATGGATGATGCACGGATACACGGGTGCGCACCCAATCCCGACGAGAACGAAACCCGCGATCGCCGCGGCCGTGAAGTCGGGAATGACTACGAGAAGCGAACCGGCGGCGATGATGATCGTCCCGCCACGGATGAGCGTCTCATCGGAAACGAGGTAGGTGAGGAAGCCACAGGCGGCCCGCCCGAGCGTGATGCCGATGTAGAACAGGGCGCCAAAGGTCGCGGCCGTCTCGGGGGTGGCTCCTCGCGCAAGCTTGAGGAAGGTCGATGCCCACAGCCCCGTCGTCGACTCGATGCCGCAGTAGCACAGGAAACACACCATGACCGCTCTCGCTCCGGGGATCGCCACGACCTGGCGCAGGGTGAGCGGGCCTGCGTCGGCGTCCACGTCTTGGACCTGTCTACGCTGCCTCCAGCGGGGCAGACTTCTCAGCAGGATAGCCGTGAGTACCACCTGGATGAGGGCGATGGCGAGATAACCCGTATTCCACGTCATGCCTTTGGCAAGGACGAAGCCCATGATGTAGGGACCCGACATCGTTCCGACACCCCACATGCAGTGAAGCCAGCTCATGTGGGCGGACTTGTAGTGCAGGGCCACGTAGTTATTGAGGGCTGCATCGACGGATCCCGCCCCTAAACCGTATGGGATTGCCCAAAGGAGCAACACCCCGAAGGTATGCGAGATCGAGAAACCACCGAGCGCAACCGCCGTCATGGCGACGCTACCAACCGTGACGACCCCAGTGCCCAGGCGCCTCGTCAAACGGTCTGAGTTGAGGCTCGACACGATGGTCCCTCCCGCAATGACCATCGAGATCAGCCCCGCGTATCCCACCGGAACTTCCAGATCGGAATACATCGAAGGCCATCCTGCACCCAGTGCCCCATCGGGAAGCCCGAGGCTAATGAAGGCCAGGTAGACAAATACGAGGAGGAGATGGGTCACGGTGGCATGTTATCGGGTCGCCGAGACCCTCCCCCCCATCGAGGACGGGTGGGAGGGTCCGTGCGATCGCTAGTCGTTGCTGCGTACGTGAGCGAGTGCCGTTTGGCGACGCAACGGTTCGACGAGGAATTGGGCGGCGAGGACTACGCCAATCCCTGCGGCGACTGCGGTCAGAACAGGCACGCTGTTGCCGTGGGTGTGGGCAAACTTTTCGGCGGCCTCCTGCATAGGACGTGACGTGACGAACCCCAATGGCAGGGTCGTCGCTGCGAGCAGTAGGGGCAAGACGAGCTCGAGCCACGCCACGCGCGTATGGAAACCGACACGCACCCCCAACCGGTGGAGAGCCTGTGCCTGGGGCGCTTGCTCATATATGCTCGTCACCGCCGTCGTCACTGTCATGATCGCCACAGCGATGAACACGATCGCCAGTGTGATAGCGAGCCCCAGGGCCAGGTCCGTGTCAAAGGCCAGGTGAATACGCTTAACGTCGTTGGGCATGGAGTCGTTCACCGCGGCGCCTACGACGGGCTTGACGCCAACCGCGCCCGCAACGAAGCACACGAGCGCCACCGATCCCACGCGCCGCCATGTGCCCCGAGGATCGCGCTCAATCCGGCGAAACGCTGTCATCGCAGCAGGAAAGGGCAGGTGGGAGCATGCGCGTGCACACAGTTGCAACACCCAGGGCGCGACGATATTGACGGCAAGGACGATACCGGCCAGCACGGTAGCGAAGATCATGATCGGCCACACGTTATCGACGCCGTACTTCGTCAGCAGCATCGGGGCAACGGAGAAATACAGGCCGATGGCCACGACGAGGACGAGGAGACGCCAGGCCTTGAGAGGCTTGGGCATCTGGCGTTTGGCGACCCCCAGCGGCGAGATTCTCACCCGCAGCAATCCGATGAACGACGAGAGGATCCCCATGAGGATCGTCGCGACGAAGATTGAGGCGAAGAGGGGGAAGGGCAAGAGCATGGTCACCGGCTCGATTCTCACTGCCTCGATCGATAAGAATCCCCATGCGGGTAGCGAAACGGCGTATATCGCCGAACCGGTGAGGCCGCCGATGATGCCCAACACTGCCGTTTCTGTCACGGCGATGCGGGTGACCTCGCGCGAGGACAAACCGATGAGGCGCAGCACCGCCAGCCTGCGCGACGTCGCATGAGCTCCCATGCGCGCTGCCCCAGCCGCCAACATGCACAAAGGTGCGAGCGTGAAGGCGCAGGCGATGACCGCCAAGATGACATAGATCTGCAACATGAAGCGGAAAGACTCGTCGCGCTCCAGCATGTCCGCCAGCAGACCCGGCGGGTCAATCGAACGGGAGTAGAGCATCCATGTTCCGCCCGCCATTGTCATGAGCAGCCAGGTCGCCACTGCGAAGCCGAGGATCGTTAGCCCGACCGTGACCCGCTCGTGCGAGGCAGAAGACAGGCGCGCCCGCAAGACCATACGGGTAACGCTGGCCAGATTGCGTGGTCGAGTGACCTCCAGGCCATTCATTGATCGTCCTCCTCAACAATCATGCGGTCGGCGTGGATGCGACCATCTCGGATCTCGATGAGGCGATGGCACCAACGCGCGATCATAGGATCGTGCGTGACGACAACGAGCGCCGCACCGTTGCGATGCGCGCAGGCCGTCAGTAGCTGCATGACCTCGTGACCGGTCGTTTGGTCGAGAGCACCCGTCGGCTCGTCGGCGAAGATGACCGCCGGCGACACCGCCAAGGCGCGCGCGACCGCGACGCGCTGTGCCTGCCCACCCGACATGTCGCCCGGTCGACGAGTCCGCTCGCTGCCCAGGCCGAGGCTGGCCAGAACGTCGTCGGCGCGCGCCAAAGCCTTGTGCCGCGAAGTCCCCTCCAGCATGAGCGGCAGAGCCACGTTCTCGCGTGCGGTCAGCTCATCAAGCAGCTGACCGTCTTGGAAGATGAAGCCGAACGTGGACAGGCGTACGTGAGAGCGCTTGTGATCTGACAGCCCCGACAGGAGCTGCCCGGCGACACGCACCTCACCGGCGTCGACGGGCAAGACCCCAGACAGGCAATGCAGCAGCGTCGATTTCCCCGATCCCGAAGGACCCATGATCGCCACGAGCTCCCCCGCCTCGATGCGGCAGCTCACATCCCTCAACGCAGTCACCGAACCGAACGTCTTCGTCAGCGCTTTCGCGCTCAATACGCATGTGGTGTTCATGGATCCATTACCCCACGAGCAGAAACGAAGCACCACAGTGCCTGCGCTAGACCTGTGGTAGAGCTAGCTCTACCGCGCCGGCACCGGGCCCTTCCTACAATGGCACTATGCTTTCTCTATCCCAGTTGCGGGTGCGGACCGCGCGCCGCCTCGATCCAGGGGCCACGCAGGAATGGAGCGGGCTCGTCAACCAGCTGATCCGCTCCAGACGCGTCATCGTTGACGCCTACGAGATCGAGCGGCGACGCATCGAACGCGATCTGCACGACGGCGCCCAGCAACACCTCACGGTCGCCGCTATGGCGCTGGGAGAGGCCTGGTGTTTGGCAGAAGAAAGCGGCGACGACACGATGCTTGAGGTCCTCGAACAGGCCCGAACCGCCATCGATATGAGCATCGCCAATATTCGACGTACGATCCGCGGTATCGCTCCGCATGCGCTCGCAGATCTCGGTTTACAAGCGGCCGTAAGCGACATGGTCTCCAAGCTCCCTGGCTGCATCACGCTACACTGCCCCCGGCCCCTGCCTAACCTGCCCGAAGGTGTCGCTGCGGCCGCGTACTTTTTTGTTTCGGAAGCGCTGACTAACGCCACGAAGTACGCTCCCCACTCTCCCGTTAGTGTCGTCCTCACAGCCTGCGACGAGCTGCATATCTCCGTCCTCGACGAGGGCGAAGGAGGCGCGAGGTTCGTGCCCGGAGGAGGCCTCGAGGGCATGCGTGAGCGGCTCGCAGCTTTTGGCGGATCCGTCGAGCTCACATCCCCGCCCGGGGGCCCCACCCGCGTTCTCGCTTCCCTCCCGCTCCTGCTCTACCCCGGAGAAAGCACCATCGGCCTCGAGAATCGGGAGAAGATCTCATGAACATCATCCTCGCCGACGATTCGGCCCTCATTCGCGACGGACTAGCCGGGCTCCTCACCCGTCGCGGGCACACGATCCTTGCCCAGGCGGCTTCGGCACATGAGCTCGTGTGCCTCGTCGACGAGCTGTGTGCCGATGAGCACGTCGATCTTGTCATCACCGACGTGCGTATGCCTCCGGGGATGAGCGACGACGGGCTGCGCGCCGCACAAGAGATCAGAAAGGCCCACCCCGCTATCGGCCTCATCGTCCTTTCCCAATACGTTTCGGCCGCCTACGCCTCCACCCTCCTCTCGCTGACCACGCCCACCGGTCGTGCAGGGGTCGGCTACCTGCTCAAAGACCGGGTCTCGCGCATCAGCGACTTCATCCATGCCATGGACGTCATTGCCGCCGGAGGAGTCGTTATCGACCCCGAGGTCACCATGGTGCTGGCATCCTCGACCTCGAGTGGCCTGTCCTCCCTGACCGAACGAGAGAACGAGGTCCTCGAGCTGATGGCCCAGGGCCTGTCCAATACAGACATTGCCCGCCACCTCGTCGTCTCAGCCGCAGCCGTGTCTAAACACGTGTCCAACATCTTCTCCAAACTCAATCTCGACCCCACGCAGGACAATCGCCGCGTTCGCGCTATCTTGTACTACCTCGCCTACGCACAACCGTCGGGCCTATCCTCAACGCCGAGGGCCGGGCGAGCATAAGCTCACCCGGCCCTCGGATCGAAACGCCGTCCTATTGCGCACCCGCGGCGGCGTCAATTTCCTCCTGCGCCGCCTGCGCGTCCTCAACGGCCTTTTGCAAGCGCTTCTGAGCCTCGCCATAGGCCGACCAGTCCCCGCCCTTGAGCGCCTCGTCGGACTTCTTCATGGCATCGGCCGCACTTTGCAAGGCCTGTGACAGTTTCGTGCGAGCGTCCGCGGCCGGGGCGGTCTCGGTCGCTTCTCCCTCACCGCCCGTGGCAGCCCCCGAATGGGC
Organism: Actinomycetaceae bacterium; assembly: GCA_030527545.1. GTDB lineage: Bacteria > Actinomycetota > Actinomycetes > Actinomycetales > Actinomycetaceae > Nanchangia. Next base: position 316,818 of record JAUNAP010000001.1, on the reverse strand, counting down.
GGTCTGCGCCGCGGAATCGCCCTCGAACACCTGGTCCAGGGCCTCCTCCAGTGTCGGAGCGAACCCGATCTTGTCGCCGAAAGCCACGAGGACGTTACGCAGCTGCGGGTAGGAGGTGTCGCCGGTGGACTGGATATAGACCGGCTGGACGTAGAGCAGACCACCACCCACGGGAAGGGTGAGCAGATTGCCTCGCGTAACCTCCGAGCCCTGCTGGTCTTGGAGATTCAGCTCCAGGTTCACCGTGCGGTTGGAGTTGAAGTTGTTTTGTACCTGACCGGGTCCAGGCACGGTCGTTGACGAAGGCAAGGCGATCATCCGCAACTTGCCGTAGCCTTCGCGCACCTTACCCGCCTCGTTACCGGTCTCGGAATCGACCGCGAGGAAGCCTGCCATCGGGGCCCGGCGGAACTGCGCGTCACCGCCAGGGACGAAGACCGAAGTCAAGGAGAACTCCGCGGTTTCTTGGCTCGGCATCTTCATGGTCAGGTAGTAGGGCGCCTGCAGCTGGGTCCCACCGCCCTGTCCCCCGCTGCTGCGCACGGTCGGATCCTCACTGAGACGCCACTGGTCGCCGCCGGTGTAGAACTGTGGAGCATCCTTGACGTGGTAGGTCGTCAACAAGCTGCGCTGAACCTTAAAGAGGTCCTCCGGGTAACGCAGGTGACTCATGAGATCGCCGGAGATCTCCGACATCGGACGCACCTGGCCCGGATAGATCGACTTCCACGTCTTGAGCACGGGATCCTTGTCGTCCCACTCGTAGAGCGTCACGGAGCCGTCGTAGGCGTCAACAACGGCTTTCACCGAATTACGCATGTAGTTGATCGTCTTCGAGGGCGCGAATAGCTCGCGGTTGTCCGTACGCGAATCGGCCGTCGCATCGTCGAGGTTGACGTGCTGAGCGTAGGGATACGAGTCCGATGTCGTGTACCCATCGATGACCCACACGAGCCGCTTACGTGTCTTCGGATCGCCGTCCATGTCGACGACCGCCGGATAGGACTTGTTATCGAGGGTGAGATAGGGCGCGACCTTCGACACGCGCAAGGCAGGATCACGGTCGTAGAGAATCTGAGACTTCTCGTTGACCTGCGAGGAGAAGAACAGATCGGTCGAACCGAACTTCACCGCATACAGCAGTTTGGAGAAGAAATTCCCGATCGAGGGCCCGCCGTCCCCTGCGTAGGTGGTGCGTACCTGACCGGCTTCTTGCGTATCGTCGGGATAGTCGAGCTCCTGGGGTTTCGCGCCCTTCGGTGCACCGACGATCGAGTACTGCGGGGAGTTAGGCGAGAAGTAGACGCGCTCTTCGTAATCACCCATCTCGCCTCGCGAGGGGATGCCCTGTTCCCAATAGTCAGGCAGGCCGTCTGCGTTGAGATGGTTACCGTAGGCAGCGACCACGCCGAAGCCGTGGGTGTACACCGTGTGGTCGTTGACCCAGTTACGCTGCGAGCGCGACAGCGCCGAAAGGTTGATGTCGCGCACGGAAATAACCGTGTCGCGCTTTTCCTCATTGCCTTCGGCGTCGGTGAGTGTGTAGCGGTCGACAGAGAACTGGTCGGCGAAGGTGTAGTACTGACGTGACTGCTGCATTTGGCGTACCGTCGGCGCAATGATCTCCGGATCCAGAAGCCGGATCTGCGACGTCGTCACCGAGTCTTCACGCAACTGCCCGGCCGTGGCATCCGTGCGAGCCGTATAGTTCTCGTATTCGAGGTCTTCCATTCCATAGGCCGCATACGTCGCGTCAATATTGCGTTGAATGTAGGGCGATTCGAGATCGCGCTCATTCGGCACGACCTTGAACCGTTGGATGACAAGCGGGTAGGCCATGCCCAAGATGAGCCCCGAAACAACCATGACTGCCACGCCCGCCGCCGGCAGATACCAGGAGCCGCGGAAGGCAGCGACGAGGAACAGCACCGCAATGAGGACCGCAATAACAGCCATAATGAGTCGGCCCGGCATCTGCGCGTGAACCGCCGTGTACATGGCGCCGTCGGTCGGTCGGCCAGCCTCGTAGAGCATGACGAAGCGGTCGAGCACGTAGCGCGCAGCAATGAGCAGCGACACGACCGCCGCAAGAATCCCCAGATGGATGCGCAGCGGACGGTAGACCCGCAGCGGCGAGATCGACACCGCTCCGCCGAGATAACCGACGAGACCGACGCCTACGATCGTCACCACGCACAGCCCCAACAAGAAGCTGACGAGCAGGTCAATAATCGGCAGCTGGAACGTGTAGAAAGAAATGTCGATCCCATACTGCGGATCTGCCTTGCCAAACGAATGGCCGTTAAGCGCAACGAGGACACTGCGCCAGTTCGGTGCGAGACTCAGCCCCGCGAAAATACCGACGATTCCGGGCAACCCGAAGGCCATGAGCTTGTGATGGCGCTCAGCCATGTCGCGGTAGACCCGGGCGCTGCGAGGCGCCTTTTCCACCGGTGGTCGATGTGACCAGGCCAGGCGCAGATTAGGCGCGAGGACAACGACGGCCAGGAGGAAACCGACGAGAAACAGCCCGACGAGTGCCGCCAGCTGCGTCCAGAAGACCCGGGCGTAACCGATCTGGTTAAACCACAAGATCTCCGTGCCAAACCGCGAAGCCACCACGACGAGAGCGACGAGGGCACCGAGCACGATGACGGTGATCCCCAGCGGCCCGAGTGAGGGGCGTTGGAACTGATAATTCGGGCGCTGCGGGGGTCTTGGCCCCTGCGGTCCTCTCGGTCCCTTAAATCCGTCAGCACCGCCGAAGATGTCGAAAAGATTCGTACTCACGCTACTCCCTGCCAGCTGGCGTCAATTGTTTCCAATGTCTAGTGTCTCACACAGCCTCGAGGCTGTCCTAGGCTGGCGCACGTCCGTTCGCCTCTGGCACGATATGGCCATGAGTCGACTCTCTGCCCTGCGCACCTGCGTGCGCGATATCGACACCCACGCCGCCGAACTCGGATGGGACAGGCCACCGCTCTTGTTTGCCCTGGTACCCACCCACGATCTCGTCGAAGCGGGAGCCGACCTCGCCGGTGAGGACACCGACGAGCTGCGACGCGTCCTTGCCGATGCCCCCGATCATCTAACGGCCGTCTACCAAGACGATCTCGCCGTGAGTGACCTTGGCGACATCGTCGAAACCGTTACCTTCAGCGAAGCCGTCAGCGGGTGTGCGTTGGCGATCGAACGCACGATCCTGCCCTCCGAAGCAGAAGCCGAGCTGCCGGACGACCCCGAGGAAGCCGCCGTCTATGCACGCAACCACCCCGACCGCCGCGACGTGCGGATCACGGCGGCACGTCTACGCACGGGCGAGATGTGGTGCGCCCTGCGCTCCCGCGATAACGATTCCGATGATCTCGTCATGACCGGGGAGGATCTCGTACCCGACCTCACCGAGGCACTCGCCTACATGCTGTCCTAGCCGCGCGGACACGTCGGCAGATTCTCTGTCTCATCCTTCCCGATCGCCTCGACGACATCGCGCGCTTGTTCGAGCGTCGTCACGGGCACGGCCCGCATACCCTCGGGCACGTGCCCGGCCGCCTCGGCACAGTTTCCTCTAGGCAGCAGGAACCAAGACGCCCCGTCGCGCTTAGCACCCGCCATTTTCTGGGGAACCCCGGAGATCATCTGGACACCCCCGCCCATTGACAAGGCGCCCGTCCCCGCTATCACCTTCCCGCCGGTAAGAGCCCCGGGAGTAAGCTCGTCAATCATGCCGAGGGCGAACATCATGCCCGCGCTCGGACCGCCGACATCCGAAAGCCCCACGGATATGTCGACCGGCATGCTCACCTGCGGATCGAGGTAGAGGCCGAGCATGACCCCCTCACCATCAGGTCGTTTCTTCCCGTGCCCACGCGCCGTGATGGTCTTTCCTTCGCGGTTCGCGCTCAGCACAATCTCGTCGCTAGGGGAAGCCGATTCGAGGGCACGAAAGAGGACGCCAGCGTCGGTGGTCTCCTGGCTCTCACCATTGATCGACAAGCCGGTGATGACGTCGCCGGTCTTGATAGCGTCTTTGACGGGCGAGGCATCGTCGACGGCGACGACCTTCAATCGTGCAGGAACCGAATATCCGAGCTCCTCCAGGGCGGCGACCTCGGCGTTCTTTTGCGAGCCCTCCATCTGCGCGTCCGCCTGCTTGCGGACATCCTCGGCAGAGACGTTGTCGGGGTAGATCTCCGATACCGGATAGACGGCATGTTTGCCGCTCAGCATCGCCCACGCCACCTCGAAGCCGGTCACGTGGTAGCCGGGACCGCCACGCATGGAGACCGTGACCATCCGCAGCTCGCCCTTCGTGGGGTAGGTCGGCGCATCCTTGATCGAGATGATCCGTTGCTTACCGGAGCTACCGAGAACGTCGAAGGTAGGACCCGGCCCCTCGATGACGTAGGGCATGGGGATGAGGCATCCGAGCGCCAAGAAGAAGACCAAACCTATGCCGACAAGGGCATAGCCGAGCCATACACGCCTATTACGCCGGTTCCTTACGCGTTCTCGTCTGGTCACTCAGACATTGAACCACGCACGCGGCGCTCACGCCCGCCGCATCCGCTTGAGGGCGTAGCCAAGCGCCAGGAAAGTACCTGCGAGTGCTACGAGCGCACACACGGCGACCCCTGTTCGGGCGAGGGGCGCGCTCGAGGCCGTTGTCGCCCTCGCAGGTGCCTCACCAGCGTTCGTGTCGTGCCAAGCGCCTGTTAGCGGTCCACCCTTCGTCGGTGTTGGCGCCTGTTCGATGAGGCGTGCCTGGGGGCGCGGCGAGGAGATATCGGCCCCTTCGGAGTGCGTGGGCGCCGGCGTCGTCGCGCGAGTGCTCGGCGTGGATGGGCTTGTGGCCGGCTCGCGCGTCGAAGCGTCCGCCCGCGTGGAGGGTGTCGGCTCAGACGGGGTGCTCGGTGCCGTGGAAGGCTCGGTGGTGTCGGTTGCCGTGCGCTCCTTGGGTGTCACTACGAGATCGCGAGGCGCCTCGGATGCCAAAGGACGAGCCTGGGGCTGTGGCTGTGACTCTTGGGCGGCCTCCTTCCTCGCAGGTTTCGGGCTGGGCGAGGCCTCCGGGACGTTCTGCGTGGGCGGAGCGATCGGCGTCGGCGTCGCGCCCGTCGCGGCGGGCCTGATTTCGCTCGGCGGCTGCGCGTCGAGCATGATGATTCCCTCTGCGGGGCTGTCGTCGCCGTAGCCGTTCAGCTCGGGGAGTCCCGGGTCTGCGATTCCGACGATGTATTCGCCATTAGCGCTCAGCGCTCGGGTGTCGAGGGCGCGCGCGAGGACGGCCGGCAACGCCGGCGACGCCTCCGTGGCCGCGATGCGCATGGGGACGGCCGCGCGAGCCTCACCCCTTGCAGTGGCTGGCGAATAGGCCCGTGCCTCTCCTCGCGCGTGTGCCGGCGCGAATGCCTGCGCACTACCAGCCGCGTGCGGCGGTGCAAAAACCTGCGCTCTGCCAGCGGCGTGGGCCGGCGGGTAGGTCTTCGCGCTGCCCTTCGCGTGCGGCGACGGGTAGACCGTGGCGTCACCGCGCACGTGCGGGCTGGGGTAAACGGCCACCGAACCTGTGACTTTTTCTGCCTCAATGGGGTCCGGGTCCTGTGGCTGTGTCGGCGTGGGATCCTGCGGCTGTGTCGGTTCTGGCTCGACAGTTTCATCGGGATCGAGCGGCGTCACGCTGGGGTCGGGGTCGGGAGCAGGAGTTTCGTTAGGATCCGGGGTCGCCTCGGGATCGGTCGATTCCTCCGGCGAGGGCTCGGGCGTTGGCTGCTCCTCCTCAGTCGCCACGAGCGGCAGGCGAAGCATCGCGTCCGCTCCCAGACGCGACTGGGTAGCGTTCATCGTGATGACGCCGTCTGCGGCGGAAATGTCGCACGTGAGGGTGCGCTGGTCCTCCGACAGTTCACACGCGCCCTCACCTAAGGCATCTACTGCGCCAGCGCTGAATTGGCGGCCTTCGGGAGCCTGCGCGGTCAGCTTCGTAGCGATAACACCCGAGGTGTTGGCGAACTGCAGGCTTGCCAGACCCGTGTTGTCTGTGTGGGCCTCAGCCAGCGTACGGGCAATGTGGGTGATCGATACGCCGACGCCCTCAACGGGTGCCTCCCCCTCGTCTGGCTGGCCGTTGTCGTTGCTGTCGACAAACGCCACCGTCCCCAGGCGATTTGGCGCATTCGACACGCCGAAGTTAACCCACGTCTCACCGGGGATGACGAGGCTCGCGGCGGAGTCTTCATCGAGGACGAACGTACCCGCGTACGTGGCTCCTTCGATTCGTTCGTATCCACTCGGTAGCGACACCAGTTCGACGCTATAGCTGCCCTCGGGCAGCTTCGTTGTGAACCTGCCGGCCGCGTCCGTGGTGACCTCGCTCGTGTGGGCCAGCGTTCCGGGCTTGGGGGTGAGCCGGATCTTCGCCCCCCTCACCCAACTTGCGGGCTTGGCGCCGCGAATATTGCCCTCGTGGATACCGGGGAGGAGCCCGATTTCGGCCTCCGGCGCAAGCGGCTCGGGCGCGGCGCTCGGTTGACCATCGGCCACGTAGACCTTCCCCGAGACTCGGTAGGTTTCGGCCTGCGGATCAAGCGAGGGAACGAAACCAAAGTCGACGGTGTCGTTGTAACCGTTGGTCTGGGCGATCTCCTCGCTCAAAGCATCGAAGGCCTCGCTCGTCGACGTTTCCTTCTCCCCCGCTCGAGCAACGGTGGAGTCCTGGTAGCGAGAACCGTCGAAGTAGCCCGAATACGACTGCTTATTCCAGGCGTATTTGCCGCCCGAGTCGCGCTGCAGATCCGCCAGGGTGTGCGTCTTCGCCTTCGGATCGATGGTCGCGTAGCGTTTCGTCGCGACGAAGCCGTACGGGTAGGGCGTAGCCGAGGACTCGCCGTAGGCGTAGTCGTCGTCCTCAGGAGTCGGAGGTGTCACAACGACCGTGTACGCCCCGGGCATAAGCTTGCCCGCATTGGCACCGTTCGCATCGCCCGGATAGGCCGGGTCGGCGTCGAAACGATAAGCGCCCTCGGCATCCGTCGTGGCCTCAGCGACGACGATTTTCGCGTATTCGGGCGAGCTCGTGTCCTCCGGGAGATCAGCCGTTGCCCCGCGCAATAGCTGCACGCGGGCTCCCTCGAGTCCCGGTTCACCATCGTCTTGGATTCCGTTGCCATCCAAGTCGATCCACACGCGATCGCCGATCGATATGGGGTGGGCCGAGCACAGGTTCGGTGAGGTGTACATGCGCGGTTCGTCCCAGTGGTAGGTCGCGTTCTTCGCGATCGCGGCGTTGATCTTCTTTTCCAGCCCACCAAGCATCCAGCCGATGACGGGAACCTTCTTCGCATTGAAGTCGGCGAGGGCGATGTCACCTTGCATCCCCAAACCGAGCATGCAGATCGGATTTGTTGGGTCGATACGGAAGTCAGTATTCGCGTGCGCCCCGACGTTGACCTTGACACCGAGCATGCCGAGCATGTCGATCGAGAGATTCGGGTTGATACCGACGTCGGAGTGCAGGTCCGCCTTTCCCTCCATCGTCGGGGCGAGGCTTCCCACGCTCGGGGTGCCCTTGAGGAATTCGAAGCCGCCCGCACCTTCCTTGGCGACGCCGCCCTTGGAAGAGAAACGCAAGCCCATGTCACGGTAGGAGGCGTTAAGACCGCTGATTGTCGCGTGGGCGGTGCCGTCGGCATCGACAGTGACGGTCACATCCGGCTGGACTCTCACGTTCATAGGAATGGGAACGGGGCCGACAGGAACGACGAGGGGGAAGTTGAGATCAGCTAGACGCCAGGTCGCGTGGCCGCGGATAGGTCCCGACGTATCCAGCTTCGTGTCCCCGGTGATGTCGGCGCCGCCGGTGAGCGAGATCTCGTCAATCTTCAGCCCGTTCGTTTCAATGACGAGCGCGCCGTTGGCGGCGACTTTGAGAGCGAGGTCAACGTGGAGCGTGCCATCGCCTTCCCACTCGCATTCGGTCGGTGGATTCTCCTCCCCAAAGGTTCCGTCTGTACACGAATCCTGCGTAATGACCTTGTCGAAAGCGAGAGTGAAGTCTTTACCGAAGGGCTTGTTGACGTGGATACCGAGCTTCTTCTTGGCGGGCTTTTCTTGTTCCGGTTCACCCGAGGCATCGGCGATCGGGGTCACGTCCTCGCTCGTTTCGCTCGCCTCGGGATTGTGGGCGAGCGTCTCCTCGGCAGTGTCGGCGTCGGCTAGCTCAGCCTCGACGCCTTGCCCCTCCGCCTCGATCGGTCCTTCTGCCGCCGCGGCGCGCACCTCCTTAGGAACGCCGGCAAGGGCCTCGGTCAAACGGGCGGGCCGGGTCGTGACCGTCACGGTGTCCCCGGTGTCTTCGATGCCCTCGATCCAGCGCATGGCACCGTCGGGCAAGCCTGCCGTACGCGCAATGGCGAGGACCGTGTCCTCGTTAAGCCCCAGCGGCTGGGCCCACGCCTTGTCGAGGACGAGGGTGCCTGTCTCGGGATCGTAGCTCTTCAGCGGCGTGTCCTCGCCCGCGGGGACGGTGACCGTGTGTGCGGGAGTTTCCCCCGGTCCGGCAGTGACCGTCTCAGCGAGCGCCGGATAGGCAGAGGCGAAGATGAGAGCGAGGGCGGCACAGACCGCCGCACACGCAGCGAGGCTCGACTGTCGGAACCTGGTGAACACGGGTTTCTCCCCACGTGAGGATGGATGAGGTATTGATGAGATACTATCGAATCCTCGACATGAGGGAAAGCTCATCGAAGCGACTTTCTCGCGTGAAGACCAGCCCCACCGCGACGCTTGACCGATGCACGTCTAGGCTTGGGAAGAGTCGACCAACCAGAGGAGGTCCTATGGCGCCGGAACCGTCGGAGAGCCACGACGATATTGAACGGATGCTCGCCGATCTCGTCGGCCCCGAAGCCGCGAGAAAAATGATGGCCGACATGCGTTCGGCCGGTATCGATCCGGCCGCTCTCGCCCGCGGTCAGGTGCCCGCGAACATGGGCGGTTTCCTCTCGATGGCCCGCGACCTGCTGGCAAGCCCCGACGGCCCAGTCAACTGGGAGCTCGCAACACAGGTGGCCAAGACCCGGGCCCGCCAAGGCGACCGACCCGTCACTTCCGCGCGCGCCGACGAGCTTAAGCGTGCGCTCATGCAAGCCGACCTCTGGCTCGATGCCGTCACCGACCACACCGCGCGTGATGCTACGCGGCAGGCGTGGAACCGCGAGCGCTGGATCGACGAGACGCTGGGCGTGTGGAAGCAGTTGACCGAACCGGTGGCGATCAATGCGACAAACGCGATGCGTGAGGCCCTGTCGGCTCAGTTTGGCAACCTCGATATGGGGGTTGCTTCGGCGCAGATCCCAGGGATTGGCAATATTCTTGGCCCGACGGATCCGAATACTCTCATCTCGTCGATGGCGGCGGGGATCTTTGGCTTGCAGGTTGGGCAGGCTATCGGCGAACTGTCGATGGACGCGCTTGGTTCGACCGACATCGGTCTGCCGCTGGGGGCGGGGAACCGTGTCGCGCTTGTGGCCGATGCGGTCGAGTCCTTCGGTGAGGGATTGGGGATCGAGGCTACCAGCGTGGCGGCTTTCCTCGCGGTCCGCGAGGTCGCTCATGCTCGGCTTTTCAGTTCGGCACCGTGGCTGCGCGCCCACGTTGTGTCGGCGATCCGCGCTTATGCCAGCGAGATTCGCTTCGATCTTGCCGGTATCGAGGAGGCGATGCGAGAGGCGGCGAGCGGTACCGGTCTCGAGGGCGATCCTCAGGCTCTCGCCGTCGACATTTCCGAGAAGATGTTCGCAGCCGATCCGACGCCATCCCAACGTGAGGCGTTGGGGTCGCTGGAGACGACGCTCGCGGTCATCGAGGGGTGGGTATCTTTCGTGACCGAGCGTGCCTGCCAGCCTTTCATTCCTGCAGTTGGAGCGCTCGACGAGATGATGCGCCGGCGTCGCGCATCGGGTTCTCCTGCTGAACAGGTTCTCCACCGTCTCATTGGCGTGAGTTTGCGTCCTAAACGGGCGCGCGATGCAAAGACGTTGTGGGCCTATCTCGATGGTCAGTTGGGGGACGAACGCGATGGCGTGTGGGATCACCCCTCGCGACTTCCTCTGGCGGCTGACCTCGACGATCCGACGAATTACCTGTCTAGGCGGGAACAGGAGGAGGCGGCTGAGGCGTCCATCGACGCCGAGCTGGCGACCCTGCTGGACGGCTCCCTCGGGTACGCCTCGGGCCTTAAACCTGGCACGGAGTCTGAGGGCGACCAGTCGGTGCGCGAAGGCGAGTAGTTTCCACACGTGCGCGCACGGCCTTCCCCTGGGCCGGGTGCGTGTGGCACTCTAGGGGTACCCCGACATGTAAGGACACCCCTATGGGACTCTTCCCCGGTATTCCCATTCTTGTTCGTGATTCTTCGACCCTTCAGTTCGGCACGTCGCCTCACCAGGGCGTCGTCGTTGATGGTCTGACTGCTGAGGAGTTTCGGCTCTTGTCGCGCCTGTCGCCATCGACGAGTGCGGTTGACGTCGAACGTATGGCGGTGCGCGGCACGATGGCTCCTAAGCGTGCTCTCGAGCTCTATGGACTCCTCGTCGATGCCGGCGTGGCGTCGTCGCATTCGACTCGCCACATGGGTCGGGACGATGCGTGGCACCGGTCGGATCGTCATGGTTTGGGGTGGCGTGATCGGCTTACCCGTGGGCGTGTGGCGGTGCGTGGTCTTAGTCCCATCGGTATCCGCCTGGCGGGTCTGCTCGTCGAGGCTGGTGTGGGGTCTTTGGCTCTCGAGGATCCGGCTCCTCTGGGCGATGACGAGCACGCGCTCGTGAGCGAAGGGCGCCATGCTCACCGTCGAGACGAGGCCGTTGCCGCTTGGCTTGGCGGGCGAGGGACGCGGTTGCGTACGCATCACGCCTACGATCTTTCTCTCGGCGTCGTCGTGACCGGCTTCGAACCGCGCGTCGAATGGGGCGCTCAGATGCTGTCTAACGACGTCGCCCACTTGCCCATTGTTGTCTCGGAGGCGTGTGTGGAGGTCGGTCCACTCGTCATCCCCGGTCATACTCCGTGTTTGCACTGTGTGGGGCTGGCGAAGCGGGATGCGGACCCGCAGTGGCCGGTGCTTGCCGCCCAGCTATCGGAGCTTGCGGCCCCGCGGGTCGAGTCGATCCTCGCCGCTCAGGCGGCGGCATTTGCTGCGCGCGAGGTCGTGTCGTTTCTGGGTGGAGAGGCGCTCGCGACGCGTGGGTCTAGTTGGATCTTGAGTCCGCAAGATCCTCTTCCTCACGTGCGCACGTGGCAGTTTCATCCGGAGTGCCGCTGCCACGCCGTGGTCTAATCGGTGGGCGCCGCGAGATCGGCGTCTTGCGACCACGCAGCTGCGGCTCGCAGGGCCTGGGTGGTGGGGTCTTCTCCGCGCACGAGGGCGAGCAGGGGCGCGCCTAGGCGCTCAAGCTTGGCCGGGCCGATGCCTCTGAGTGCACCTAGCTGGACGAGGGTGCGTGGCCTGGCGACGGCAACGTCTTCTAAGAGTGCGTCGGTGGCGATGATATAGGCAGGTTTGCCGACCTGGGTGGCGACCTGTTTGCGCCATGCCTTGAGCGTGTCGTAGAGGGCGGCGTCGTCGGGGTCTTCGAAGGTGTGTCGTTTCGTTTTCTTCACCTGTCGCGCGGGGGTGGCACTGCTCGACTCTGGGGGCCAGACTCGGCGGAAGAATCGCGACGGTTTGCGGGTGCGTCTACCGCCGCTGTGGCGCGCGCGGGCGTAGGAGATCGTGAGGTGCTCCCCTGCACGCGTAACCGCCACGTAGGCGAGGCGACGTTCCTCGGCGACGGCGGCGGGGGTGTCGGCCTGACGGAACGGCAGCATCGTGTCTTCGCATCCGGCGAGGAACACCGCTGGCCATTCCAATCCCTTGGCCGCGTGGATCGTCGAGAGAGTCACGCCGTCGATGACGGGGGCGTGCTGCGCCTCGATGCGCGCGTCGAGCTCGGCGACAAACTCTTTGAGCGAGTGATTGCTCGCCTGGTGTGTTCGAGCAAGATCGAGCAGCGCGCCCAGGTTGTCCCATTTTTCGCGCCGCGCCCCCTCTCCGGTGGGCGCCTCGGGGGTCCACCCTTGGGTTTCGATCGCCGCCTGCGTCGCCTCAACAATGTCACCGTCGGCTGTGACGACGCTGGCTGCTCGTAGTGCCGTGACGGCCTGGCGAATCTCGCGGCGATCGAAGAAGCGTGCCCCGCCGTGAACAACGTAGGTGATACCGGCGTCAGCGAGCGCGGACTCATAGACCTGGGACTGAGCGTTGATTCGGAACAAAATGGCGATGTCGCTGAGCTTGACGCCTCGCGCGTGGAGTTCACGGATCTGTGTGACGATGCCGGCGGCTTCATCCTCGTCATCTGACCATGTGCAAAAGCGAACGGCTGGTCCACCGGGGCGTTGTGCCTTGAGCCTGACCGCGCCGCTGCTCTTGTCGCCGGCCACGAGGGCGTTGGCCAATGCGACGACCTGTGGTGTCGAGCGGTAATCGCGTACGAGTTCGACGAGGGTTGCGTGGGGAAATCTTGCGGGAAAGTCCTTGAGGTAGCTGGCTGAGGCACCGGCAAAGGAGTAGATCGTTTGTGCCGCGTCGCCGACGACGCACACGTCGTCGCGATCGCCCAGCCACAGGTCCAACAGTCTGGACTGCAGTGGCGAGACGTCTTGATATTCGTCAATAAGGAAGTGGCGGTACTGGTCGCGCACGCGCTCGGCAATGTCGAGTCGTTCCTCAAGCATTCCGCAGGTGAGTGTGAGGACGTCTTCGTGGTCGATGACGTTTGCCTCGCGTTTGGCCGCGGCGTAGGAGGCCAGGAGGGCTGCCATCCGTTCGGGATCGACCCCGTTGGGAGGAAGGTGCCCGCGAGCGGCACATTCGTCGACGTAGTTGTGGGAGTCCAAGAGGGAAACGGCCGCCCATTCGATTTCGGCAGCCATATCGCGCACCGCGGTCTTGTTGACCTCGATGCCCAGCCGGGAGGCCACCGAGGCGACGAGGGAAGCTTTGTGCGGCAAGAGTTGGGGGCGCGGTCCCCCGACTGCGGCGCGCCAGAAGTAGCTCAGTTGTGAAAGAGCGGCGGAGTGGAAGGTGCGGGCTCTGACTTTTCCCGCCTCGAGGGCGCGCATACGTGTCGTCATCTCGTGTGCCGCTCGCGTCGTGAAGGTGACGGCGAGGATGTGACGGGGTTCGAAAATCCCTGTGGCGATGCCGTAGGCCATCCTGTAGGTGATGGCGCGAGTCTTGCCGGTACCGGCGCCGGCCTTGACGCACACGGGGCCGCGCGGTGCTAGCGCGACAGCGCGTTGTTCGTCGTCGAGTGCTTCGAGTAGCGAGGCAGCCGCGATTGGTTCTTTCACACGTCCTCCTGTCATCGTCTTAAGTTCATCGCGAACCGCCGACATTTTTCTACTCGACGCGGTGCGGGGAGGGATTGAGCCACTCGTCGATGAGACTGGCGGCTATCGTTGCTTCGGGCGGGGTGGTGATTGCTCCTAGACGGCGGGCCTCACGGAATCCGTCGCGACTCCACCAGCGTGCCCACGCGATCTCGCTACCGTCGCACGAGATCGCTGTGTCGAGTGCGCGTGCGTGGAACCCGAGCATGAGCGAATGCGGGAACGGCCATGCTTGCGAGCCGACGTAGCTGACTTCGCGTACCTGTAGTCCGGTTTCTTCGTAGGCTTCTCGCGCCACGGCGAGTTCGGGGGCTTCGCCGGCTTCGATAAAACCGGCGATGAGTGAGACCGAGCGGGCGTGCCAGGCGCTGTTTTTGGCGAGTAGGAGGCGCTCGTTAGCGTCGGTGATGGCGACGATGATCGAGGGATCTTGGCGGGGGTAGGTCGTGCGCCCGCAGTCTCGGCATAGTTGTTCCCATCCGCATTGGGCCACGGCGACGCGGCTTCCGCAGCCGGGGCAGTAGTGGTCGCTGCTCCACCAGGCGGCCAGTGCGGTGGTGTGTGCGAGGGCTGTCATTTCCCAGTCGTGCAGGCCTGTGGTCGCTCGCAGGGGGATCCATGAACGCCGACCTGTGAGCAGGTGGCTAGCCTCGGTGTCGGTGACAAGGACGCCGTAGATGGGGTGCCCTTCGACTATCCCGAGGTAGTAGAGGCGGCCGTTTTCCAGGCGGCAGCTGGGGCTTGCCTGGCTCCACAGGCCGGTCTCGCCGCTGACGTCGACGAGGTGGTTGTTTTCGCACAGGGCCTCGCGCCTTGCGGTGACGGCGACGATGATGCCTGCGCGAGACGCGTCTGATATTCGCGCGGCGTCGGCGCGTCCGGCGACGTCGAGGTCGATACCGCCGCGGGCAAAAGCTAGGTGCGTCATGGTCGCTACGCTACGCCACCGTTCGGAATGTCGGCGGTTGCCTCTAGAGTGGAATCATGACTGAAACTGATGTGGATCTGCGCGCCGATGGGCGCCGCGTCGATGAATTGCGAGCGGTCACGTTTGAAAGAAACTGGATTGACCAGGCGGAAGGCTCGGTGCTTGTGTCTTTCGGCAAGACTCGTGTCTTGTGTACGGCTTCGCTGACTGAGGGGGTGCCTCGTTGGCGCAAGGATTCGGGCCTGGGGTGGGTTACCGCCGAGTACGCGATGCTGCCGCGCGCGACGGCTACGCGGTCTTCGCGTGAGTCCGTGCGTGGCAAGAGGTCGGGGCGTACCCACGAGATCTCGCGGCTCATTGGGCGTTCGCTTCGCGCCGTCGTTGATTATGCGGCGCTGGGTGAGAACACGATCGTCCTCGACTGCGATGTGCTGCAGGCGGACGGGGGTACCCGCACGGCCTCGATCACGGGCGCCTACGTGGCGTTGGCCGACGCAGTGTCGTGGGGCCAGCGTGAGGGCCTCATCGGCGCGGGCACGGTCTTGTCCGACACGCTGTCGGCGATCTCGGTGGGCATCATTGACGGGCGTGTGTGCCTCGATCTTCCTTATGAGGAGGACTGCCGCGCCGACGTCGACATGAATGTTGTGCAGACGGGCGATGGGCGTTTCATCGAGGTCCAGGGCACCGCCGAGGGGCTGGCGTTCGACCGCGGGCGTCTCGACGAGCTGCTCGACATGGCCACGTTGGGTAACGCCGAGCTCGCCCGGCTTCAACGATGCGCATTGGCCGGGTGAGTGAGGTGGAGGCACGGGCTGTTCTGGCAACACACAACGCTCACAAGGTCGCCGAGTTGCGTGCGATCCTCGCCCCTGTCATCGCGGGCTGGCGCGACGAGTGGCTGGTGGGGGCCGCCGATATGGGTGTGGACTCGCCCGTCGAAGACGGCGCGACCTTCGAAGAGAATGCCCTCCTCAAGGCGCGTGCGGCCAGTCGGGCAACGGGGCTGGTGGCGATCGCAGACGATTCTGGTATCTCGGTCGATATTCTGGGTGGCGCCCCGGGTATTTTTTCCGCGCGCTGGTGCGGTCGTCACGGTGATGACGCCGCGAATCTGAGGCTGCTGCTCGATCAGCTGGCCGACGTTCCCGACCGTCTCCGTGGCGCCCAGTTTGTCTCAGCCGCTGCGCTCGTTACGCCCGACGGTGAGGAGGTGTGCGAGTTGGGGTGCCTACGTGGTGTGCTCACGCACGCACCTAGAGGCAACGGCGGTTTCGGCTATGACCCGATCTTTGTCCCTGAAGGCTCGCAGGTGACGACGGCTGAGATGTCGGCCGAGCGTAAGAACTCGTTGTCGCATCGTGGCCGGGCTTTTCGGGCTCTCGCACCCGCGCTGGCGCGTTACCTCGCAGCCGGGTAGGTCATACCGTGTACGTGTGGCCGGGCTGGGCGATGTCGAACGGCCCGGTCCACGAAGCGGCCTCTCGCGTGACAACGTCCGGGTCGGTCCACGGCTGAATGTGGGTGAGAACGAGACGTCCCACGCCGGCGCGGGTAGCGGCTTCGGCGGCTCTGGCGCCGTCGAGGTGGACGCCACGCGCCTGGTCGGCGGCGGTGAAACCGCATTCGCAGAGGAAGAAGTCGGCGCCGCGGGCCGCCTCGATGAGCCCGTCGCACAGGTCGGTGTCACCTGAATAGGTGACGGTGACGGGGTGCCCGTCTTCTCCGGGCCCGCTGATGCGCAGGGCGAAGGAGGGGACGGTGTGCCACACGGGGACGGCCTCGACCGTCATGGGGCCGATGCGCGTGCTTGCCACGGATTCGAAGGCGACATGTCGGAACTCGCCTTCGAAGGTGTCGGTGTCGGTGAAACCATCGAGCCCACGCATGCGTTCGACGGTGCCCTCGGGCGCAAGCAGCGGCATCGGGGGAAGGTCGAGGTGGGGGTGCCAGCGGCGAAAAATCTGCATGCTGAGTAGGTCGCCACAGTGGTCGATGTGGAGGTGGGACAGGGCGATGGCATCGAGCGTCTCCGGGGGTCTGTAGCGCCATAGCTGTCCGAAGCTGCCGGGCCCCATGTCGAGGAGGATACCCCAGCTGCGCTCGTCGCCGTTATTGTCTGGGCCGTCGGCCTCGATGAGATAGGAGGATGCCGGCGAGATGGGTCCCGACATCGACCCGGTCGCCCCGATGATCGTTATCCTCATGTCGTCCCCTTGAGGTCGTCGCCGAAGGCGTCGGGGCCGATGATCCGTCGGGCCAGGTCGAGGAACCGGGTGGTCGGCCCGGTGGTTGTGAATCTGTGACGGGGTGCCGGCAGGCTGGGGTCGCGGGTCAGCTGATTTTCGACGAGGGCTGCGTAGGCGCGTTTGGCGGTGGCGGTGGAGGAAGAAACGAGGGTGACGCCGTCGCCGACTACGTATGAGATCGCGCCGGCCAGGAGCGGATAGTGGGTGCACCCGAGCACGAGCGTGTCGATGTCGTGGGCGGCGAGTGGGTCGAGGTAGTCGTGGACGCAGGCGAGTAGTTCGGGCCCGGTCGTCACTCCCCTCTCTGCAAAGTGGACGAATCGGGGGCACGCCTGGGTGAAAACCTTGATGCCCGGCATGACTTCGAGTGCGTCGGCGTAGACGCCCGAGGTGATGGTCCCGCTCGTACCGATGACACCGATGCGCCGATTTGAGGTGGCCAGGAGGGCTTCGTGGACGGCTGGGACAACGACTTCGATGACGGGGATACCCCGGCGTTGAGTGTAGCGTTCGCGTGCGTCGTGGAGGACGGCGGAGGATGCCGTGTTGCAGGCGATGACGAGCATTTTGACGCCTTTGTCGACGAGTCCGTCCATGATCGACAGGGCGAGGGTGCGCACTTCGGCGAGTGGCCGGTCGCCGTAGGGGGTGTTCGCGGTATCGCCGACGTAGTAGATCTCTTCGTGCGGGAGAACATCGAGGATCGCGCGGGCGACGGTGAGCCCACCCACCCCGGAGTCGAATATCCCGATCGGCGCATTGTTCACGCATTCAGCCTAGTGGGCGTGGGATTCCCCATCCATCGCGGCTAGCAGTGACTCCTGCCACGCGCCCAGCATGAGGAATACGGTGGCAACGAATGGATTTGGTGTCGTGTCGGCGAGAAGGGCGGCAGGGTCGTCGGCACGGGCGAGCTCGCGCGCGTGCTGCGTGAGTTTGGCGATATCGCTGTCGTGTGTTGCACCGAGTGTTCCGGCGAGAGCGAGCCGTAGGTCGGTCATGGCTCCGAGCCAGACCCATTCCTCCCCCGTACTCACGTGAACGAGGCCACCGTCTGTGACGGCGTTGACGACGGTGTCGCGGATGCGACACAGGCGCGTGGTCTTGTAGTCGCGTAGGTCGTCTTCGGTCAGTGTCCGCATTTCTTGGGCGATCCCTGGGTCACGAGACATGGGGGCGAGGAGGTTCGACAGTGACCGGTCTGTGGGTTGGGGGGCGTCGATGTCGGCGGCGAGGTTGGCAAGGAGCGGCGAACGGCCGGCGGGCGCGTCGAGGAGGGTGACGACCTCGTCGATGGCGCGCAGGAGCAGGTGTGCTTCAGTGCGGCTGATGCGGGTGAGGTAACCGGTGGGCGTCGGGGTGAAGGGTTTCATTCCGTACCGGTTTCGAGGGTGGCGCGTAGCCCGTAGGCGTGCATGGCGGCCACGTCGGCTTCCATGTGTTCGCGGGTGCCCGATGCGACGGTGGCCTGTCCTTTCTCGCTGATTTCGTGAAGAACATCGTTTGCCGCGGACGCGCTGAGCCCGAAATGGTTGCGCAGTACCCGCGCGACGTAGGCCATGAGGACGATGGGGTCGTGCCAGATGACAGCCCTCCACGGCGGTGCGGTCTCGGCCGTGGAGCGAGGCGAGTGTGTGAGGCTCGTCGCTGTCGTCATGGTTTCCATGGTAGGCGCCGCCGGTTGCGTGCGTGGCCGTTTCGTAGGAGCCAAATGGTCCTTCGCTACACGGTAGCCTGGTCGTCATGACGTCCTCACCCACGACTTCGTTGTTGACCGACATGTACGAGTTGACGATGCTCGATGCCGCTCTTAAATCGGGGGCCGCGTATCGTCCGGCCGTGTTCGAGCTGTTTGGCCGCCGGCTTCCCGCGGCTCGCCGCTTTGGCGTGGTTGCGGGGCACGCGCGATTGTTGGAGGCGATCGCGCGGTTCCGGTTTGATGGTGATGATCTCGACTATTTGTCGCGAGAGGACATCGTCTCCGCGGAGTGCCTGGACTTTCTTCGCGACTATCAGTTCACCGGCTCGATGATGGGCTATCGCGAGGGCGAGTGTTATTTCGAGAATTCCCCGCTGCTGACGGTGACGGGTACGTTTGCCGAGGCAGTGGTCGTGGAGACGTTAGCGCTGTCAATCCTTAATCACGATTGCGCGGTGGCCTCAGCGGCGTCGCGTATGACGATTGCCGCGCATGGGCGTCCGTGTTTGGACATGGGGGCTCGTCGCACGCACGAGCGGGCGGCTGTCTCGGCGGCGCGGGCTGCCTATATCGGCGGTTTCCAGGGGACGTCGTGCCTGGAGGCGGGTAAGCGTTATGGGATCCCCACGATTGGGACGTCGGCGCATTCGTTCACGCTGGTACATGACGATGAGGAGGCGGCTTTCCGTGCTCAGGTCGCGTCTATGGGGCCGGGTACGACGCTGCTGGTGGACACGTATGACGTGACGCGTGGGGTGGCTCGTGCTGTCGAGGTTGCCCGCGAGGCCGGCGGTGAGTTGGGGGCGGTGCGCCTGGATTCTGGCGATCTGGTGGCGCAGGCTTTCCGTGTGCGTGAACAGCTGGATTCTATGGGTGCGACGTCCACGCGGATCACGGTGACGAACGATCTTGACGAGTATGCGATCGCTTCTTTGGGGGCGGCGCCAGTGGATTCCTACGGCGTGGGAACGAAGCTGGTGACGGGGTCGGGCATCCCGACGGCGGCGTTGGTGTATAAGCTCGTTCAGCATGGTGACGAGGCCGGTGGGGTCCACGATGTCGCGAAGAAGTCTGCTTCGAAGCAGACGGTTGGGGGCTTGAAGTTTGCTGGTCGGGTTATCGGCGAGGATGGGTATGCGACGGAGGAGCTGATCGTCGTCGCGGATTCGAGGAGTGAGGCCGAGGAGATTTTTGCTCGGGAGGGTGCCCGGCCTCTGCAGGTCGATCTTGTTGTCGATGGGCGTATCGTCGAAGACGCAGTGGGCAAAGACGCGCTCTCGCGTGCGCAGGCCCATCACGTGGCGGCACGCAACGAGCTGCCCTATCAGGGGTGGCGCCTCTCGGCGGGCGAGCCTGCGATCCCGACGCGCTATATCGACGCGGCTAACCGGCCGGACGAAACCGAATAGCTGCGAGGACGCGGGCCGGCTGGTCGTATCAGCCGGCCCGCGTCTCTTGTGCGTTCGATGGACGGGAGAGGCAGAGCGGGGACGGTGTTCTCATCCGCGGGCGGCCCGCGCCTCAGCTTCAGCAAGGCTTATCCGGTTGGCGGCGTAGCGCCGGTCCCCCGAGGCGAGTGCGCGAGCTTCGCGTTCGGCCGCCCAGGTGCGGACCTCGTCGGGGTCCCACCCGAGTTGCTTCCCCACCCGAACCGCGGGGTCCGGCAGGTCCGGCACGGAGACACCAGCGTAGGTCACGCCGAGGTATTCCGCGATCTCGCGACGCGACCAGTAGTGACGAGGCTCAGCCACGACGGCTACTACGCACCGTGAGCACGGCATCGAAACAAGCGCCAGCGGCAAGCAGCGCCACAATGACGGGCGTGAGCCACACGGCATGTCCGGTGACCACGGTGCCCGCAGCGACAATTCCGGCGGCAAGCGCGCCAACCCTAGCCTGCATGCGGATTCTCTTCATTCATCTGCTCCTGTCATGTAGCTTGGAGGAGGAGGGGCCGCAGGCCCCGCCCCAGCATCTCTCCTGGGCGGGAACCTTCCTTAATCTTCGTGAGTCATCATCTCACACAAGCGAGATGATGTAAGCGATAGCCATCGCGAGAGTGCTGATCGCGGTAGTCCACTCAGCCATGCGGCCTCTCCCCCATTTCTTACAGAAGATTCCTGCGTCGCTGCGCTATGCGCGTGTGCCAGAAGCGGGGCGTGCTGGTTTTGTCTCATGCTGGCCTCGCGCGGCCCGGACTATACCGACAAGGCCACCGCAGTGCGCAGCCGGGATGGGTCGAAGTTTCACGACCACTGCCGCTGCAGCCTCGCCGAGATCATCAAAGGCCAAGACGGGGTGGAGCAGATACCGGCCAGGGTGCGGGCGTGTATGGACTTCGCCAAGCACCATCGGGGCGCGTCCTTGGAAGACTGGCGCGAACTCATCGCGTCGGGAGCGTTCACCAAGGCCACGGGGATCAGGTCTACGACCCGTGATCTTGAGGTGCTACGTCAACTTAAGTTGAGCGTCCGTGAGGCTGTTAAAGCTGAGATCAAGAATGACAAAGCGGATCGATGGTGGGAGTCTTCGACCGCCCCGTACGCACCACAAGAGTGGAGAGACCGATGTAGTGGGCAGCTTTCCGAGAAGCAGCTCATACAAATACGGCGTTGGTCGGATTATGAGTATGAGGATTTTCAGGAGTTTGCGTTTACAGGTAAGGCCAGGGGCATAGCGCAACAGGATGTTGACATACTCGATTCTGCTCTTGAAGCTTCCCCCCCCCCGGATGAGGAGGTCATTGTTCACCGCTTGGCGCGTGCTGGCGACTTTGACCTTAATAGAAAGGCTGATATCACTGCAAATAGCGGCCCGATAAGGACGCAAGGGTACCTCACTTCAAGTCTTCATGAAGGTGGAGCAAATGCTAGCGGGGACGATGATCGGTTCGTCGCGATCCTTAGAGTACGCCCTGGCGCTCCTGCACTAGATATTTCAAAGGTGAGTTATTACCCTGACGAAGAAGAGGTATTGATCCGGCGCGGGGTGAACGCTAGCATTATGGCTCAGATATGCGGGTCGGTATCACGGTGTGGGCATAGTGCGTGAGGACGGACGATGACGGATTTCAGGCCATACCCTGGCAAGAAGATGCCTGATGGCTCTACGTGGAAGCCGTGTCGGTTCGAGCCTCTACCACCCAAAGAGGCTGCGGCTGCGGTGAGAGACTATTGGCGGCGTTTCGGAGAGGCGTGGCCAGGGGTTCCATGTAATCGGAAGGCTGTCGATGCTCTCGAGGCTGGGTGGGCAGCGTGCGAGCGCTATGAGCGTACATACGGCGTAACACCCGTCCAGCAGCTGGTCGGAGCTGGCCTGTTATCTGAGGAAGATGCGCGTCAGCTGACGGTCTTTTAGCATCCTGAGAACTAGACTGACGCCATGGGTCACATGGACGAAGCAGTAGCTGAGTATAAGTACGCGGAAGGTGAGATTCTGCGTTTCTTGTGGCCCCGATTCACTGAGCGCCAGAAGAAGGACGTAAGTAACCAGCCTGACGCGTGGAACATGGCCGTGCGTGGCCTAGAGATCGCCGCCTGGATAGGCCTGCGGGTTCCCGAGGAACTTGTGCGGGAGATCGAGCTCGATGGCGAATACTGGGGAGAAGAAGACGCCTACGGCCACCTAGCTCTTCGTGCGGTGCGTTGGCAGCGTGAACTCGACGAGAACAAGGAACCCCCCCCCGCGACCGCCTAGCCCACAGAACGAACACTCTTCCACCCGTCCCGATATCTCGCCACGTTTGGCACGCTTGGATGACGCCCGCCCTACTGATAGCGTGCTGGATGTAGTCTCAATTGAGGAGCCGCCCCGTGTTGACCCTAGATGAAGCCCGCCAGATTGCTGGCCAGCATGTGACCAAGGGTGAAACACATCTTGAACCCTGGGTGCTAGCTAACGATCATGAGTATATGTTTACGTGGGCTTGGGATGATGACGACTTGAATCTGCTCACTATGGGGCAATGCGGCATGACCCCGCTCAGAGAGTGTCCGATTCTTTGTGTGCGGGGTTGGTTTACAAGTAGTGCGCGAATCGGTCGGGGTAAGCCACGGCTAGTTGGTTGATGGCTTGTTTCCACCCGGTGGCTTTCGCTCCTTCAATATAGCCGTTGCACTCAACGTTGCGCTTTGCTTTCTTCGCTCGCTGCGCAGCGCGCTTGTCTTCGATGTTGCAGATCATCAGCCAAAGCGTCTTCAGCGCCGCGGTATCGTTGGGGAACTGGCCCCTGTTGCGGGTAGCTTTACGCAGTTCAGCGTTGAGCGACTCGATTGAATTGGTGGTGTAGAGCACCCGGCGTGCCGCCGGCGGAAACTGTAGAAACGGCACGAACCGCTCCCAAGCGTCGCGCCAGACTTTGACCGACTGCGGGTATTTCCGGCCCAGTTCACTGGCTTCGAACGCATCCAAGGCGGCACGGGCGGTGTCCTCGTTTGCGGCCGTGTAGACCTCACGCAGCGCCCAGGAGACGGATTTGCGGTCCTGGTAGGACACCCACCGGTTCGCAGCCCGAATCAGGTGCACAATGCAGGTTTGCACCATGGAATTGGGCCAGGTGGCCCCCACGGCTTCGGGCAAGCCTTTGAGCCCGTCGCAGCACACGATGAACACGTCCTGGACACCGCGGTTAGCCAGATCCGCGCACACCGATGCCCACAATGCAGCGCCTTCGTTGTCAGCGATCCACAATCCCAGGATGTGCTTGATGCCGTCCATGTCGACACCAACCGCCATGTAGCAGGCTTTGTTGACCACGCGGCGGCCGTCACGGATCTTGACGCGTAGGAGAGTGTCCGATTCTTTGTGCGCAAGGATACAGGCGCTGTTGACCGAATCGGTTCCTCTGAGGTACCGCAGCGCATCTCGGGCATGATCCAAGTAGCTGGTCCTAAGCCTCCTTACGATGATGACGAGTGGTGGGCCAAACGCGAACAGGAAGCGGTGTATGCGCGCATGCGGGCGGCGGCTCGTGCTGAGCGTGAGGAATACGCTCAGACCGGTAACGTCCCGTTCGAGGACTCCGTGCCGACGAATGCGGCCATCGACGCAGCGGGTATGCCGTGGAGTAATGCCTATCGCGAGTTCGTCTCTATCTACCGTATGACTCCAGAAGAGCATCTGGCCTCAGTCGGTATCGACTGACCGGCGCTCTTTCTTAGCTTCCACCCGCCCTGACATGGGGCCGGGTGGTTTTTTGCACCCAAAACCGGGCCGACACGGCCCCAACACTATGGAAGGCAGCCGACATGGCAGACTCCACCACGACCAACACACCCACGGCCACGCCTGAGGAGATGGACAACACCATCGCCGAAGCCCTCGAGGCCACGAAGGATGGGGGCGAGTCCGACAAGGACACCCCCACCGATGTCGAGGCATTCATCGAGTAGTGGACTTGTTGGAGGAGGCTGTGATCCAGTCTGGGGATGTCGTGGTTGAGGTGACCGACCCTAAAGCGAAATCTGCGTCCAAGACCTCGACCTACTTCTCTCCTACTGTGCCGACGCCATCGTCACCACCCTCAACCAGCGCACACCCGTCAGCGACGAACACACCCCCACCTACGTACCAACCATCCCCACCGGCTGGACCCGTGAAGACGAAGGCGGCGACGCCTACACGCATCGCTGCGGATACACCATCACCCGACACGTCAACCCCGCGCCGCTACCACTCCCGGTCATCACCGGCCCGAACCCCAAGGAAAACAGCTAACTAACCAGCATGAAAGGACAACCAGGCAGCAAAACGTTCCACCCCCCAATCACCCAAAACAACATCAAGCACCACAGCCTCAGCCACATCAGGATCAACCCACCCCAGCCGCAACCCCTGCGAATGGAGATACCACACCATGAACATCCACGCCGTGCGCTTATTCCCATCATCAAAAGGATGCGCCTGCGCAATACCACGCAACAACACCGCCGCACGCACCCACACATCCGGATACAACAGCCTGCCACCCCACGTCTGGAAAGCAGACCCAATAGCACCAGCCAGCCTATCCAACCCGCCAGGCAACACCACCCGGCCATCACCAGCTAGACGCCGATTCATCGCGACAGCAAGCTCAACCAAAGCCCCAATCTCAGGACTAGTCATGAACCCAACTTGTCAAGAAGGTCACGCCAACGCTCAGACTCGCCATCAAACCACGACCAATCAACATCCGCCTGCGGCACAACCCCCGGCACTGTCTCCACGCTGACACCTCCTTCACTCACGCCACAATCCTACACTGCAACCAGCAAGCAGCAACACCCATGCACGCCTGCCCCCACTGCCACGCCACTATCAACGACAACACCGCCCCATGCATCACCCACGCCAACGAACTACGCCAACGCCTCCGCGACTACGACACACTCGCCCAGTGTCTACCGTTCGAGCACGCCGGGCTCACCCACCACGGGCCACAAACACAAACCACCAGCAGGGGGCCTAACACGCGCGACGCCGCCAACCCCGCACTCATCGACCTCACCACCGAAACCCACCAAGTCCTTCACGCATAGGCAACCCACTACGCAGGGCACCCCATAGAAAACCCACTCGCATGGCTATGGTCCCACGCCGTGATCATCGTGATCGACCACGAGGACGCCACACAGTGCATCGACGAGATCACCGACGCACCCGCACGCCTCGCCAACGCCATCGACCCACACGACAAACCCACACACCACACCTGCCCCCTATGCGCAAACCCCACCAGGATCGAGCAAGGTGAAACACGCCGATGCACACACTGCAACGAAACCCTCACCCCCCAAACCACCGCAGCAATCATCAGACTCAAAGCAAACACACCATGGCTCACCACCCCACAACTCGCAGACTTCCTCGAAGTCACCACAGGACACAAACCCACACCCGGTGCTCTACGACACCGCGCCAAATACTGGGGCGTGCGCCGAGACGACCGCGGAAGATGGAACGCAGGCGACTACCTCACGACCCTCAAGAAGAACGCCCGCGAGCGCCAAAACCTTGCCGCACCCAAAAGTCTCCGCTTGATTGTGATAAGTGGCGCACACGTGTAAACGACCAGCGCCACACAACCACAGGGGCACAAAGACGCAGCCCCGTGATGCGCGCAGCTGGCGGACCCCCTTCTCTCTCGGGTAGCCCTGTCCATGCAACATACGCGGCAGGGCCTACCTGTCAAGAAGGCGAGACAGGGCGCGTGGCGAGCAACGGCCACACGCCCCGCTAACCCCGCGGTCAGTCACTGGCCTGCGCGGCCCGCGCTTCGGCCTCAGCAAGGCTCATTCGGTTAGCCGCGTAGCGCCGGTCTCCCGACGCGCGTGCACGAGCATCACGCTCAGCCGCCCATGCCTCGATAGCATCACGACGCCAGCCGGGCACCTTGCCGACGACCACCGCAGGGGCGGGAAGCTCGAGCTGTGACACTCGCGCCCGGGTCACTCCTAAAACCTCGGCTACTTGAGAACTTGACAAGAAATACTCAGTCATCGACGGCCACCCGGTTACGCCGCCGGTGCCAAAGCATGAGCGTCGAGGCCGACAACGCGCACCCGCCCACACTGGCAGCAAAGAGCGACCAGGTAGCGCCCTGAGTCAACGTCACGGCGATAGCCCATACGGCGGTCAATACGGCGAGGACGTTACAGGCGATGATGAATCCCTTCACGTTCCTTCTCCTTCTGGCTAGACTGGGAGGGAGGTTGCCCCCGGTTCATTCGGGGGCAACCTTTCCGCTACCTTCTCGCCTTCCGCGTCGGGCGTCTATCGTGAGCACCTAGCCGCTTCGGCTTTCGGTCACGGATGGCAATGGCCGTTTGAATAATCGTAGCAACGAGTGTGGTTGGCGCAACGATCACAACACCACCCCACCACATAGAAAGCACCACACATGTGGACCACACACCCCACATCCCCCCGCCGAAAACAACTCCCCACCGACTGGCAAGCCCGCCACCAAGCCATCATCACCCGCGACGGCGGCCACTGCGTCCAATGCGGCGCCCCAGGCACCGACATCGACCACATCACCCGCGACAACAACCACAACCTCGACAACCTCCGCCTCCTGTGCCGCAGCTGCCACATGCGCCACACAGGACGAGACGGCGGACACGCACCACACAAACCACGCACACCACGCCTACGCCCACCCAAACCTCACCCTGGACTCACCCAGGAAAACCCCAGAAACAATATTGCCAACCCTTTATCAATCAATTAACCCCATA
Source organism: Actinomycetaceae bacterium (assembly GCA_030527545.1). Classification (GTDB taxonomy): domain Bacteria; phylum Actinomycetota; class Actinomycetes; order Actinomycetales; family Actinomycetaceae; genus Nanchangia. The sequence continues at coordinate 290,289 of JAUNAP010000001.1, read as the reverse complement.
GGGGGAGTACCCCCTCCCCACCCCCAAATGCGTGGCTTCCTGGCGCGGGGTCGGTTGCTGAGTCGACGTTTGAGGCGTGGTGTGACCAGCAGGAGGGGCGCACGATTGGGCGTCAGCAGGTTCTTTATGATGCGGTGATTGCCCCGCCGAATACGGCGTTGACTGATGAGCCTGGTGAGGGCGAAATTTCGCTGACTGAGGGGCTGCAGTTTGTCTACCAGGATTGCCCGTGGATTGATTTGGAGACGATTAAGGAGCAGATCTGGTCGCCGGCTTTCCCGGTCTCGCGGTCCCGGCGGTTTTTCTTGAATCAGCCGAATGCCGCTGATGACGCGTGGTGCACGCTGCAGGAGTGGTCGGTCCTGGCTGACACCAACCGGGTGTTGGTTGATGGTGAAGAGGTCGTGTTGTTTTTTGACGGGTCGAAGTCGAATGACCACACGGCTTTGGTGGGCTGCTGCATGTCGGATGGGTTTGTGTTCACGGCTGGGGTGTGGGCGCCGCGTAAGACACGCTCAGACAAAGGCAAGAACCGCGGGGTTCTGGCTCGTCGTCGTTTCGAGCAAGCTATCGAGCAGACCTACGCGCGAGCTAGTGATGCTCGCATTCGCCAGGCTGTAGCACGCATGACTTACCTACGTTCTGACCTGACGGAACTGGCTCACGCTGGTGGAGAGCTAGAGGTTCTTGAGCTCCACAAGATTGACACAATCGAGAGATTGGAAGCGCTCAGACACAAAGTCAGATGGATACCAAAATCCGATGAGGGCGTGCCTACCAACGACTTTCAATGGATGTCTCGAGATGACCAAAAGTGGGAGTTAAACTCAACCAAGGCGAGATACGCAACGATTGCCGATCGCATTAGTAGAGCTGTTAGTTCAGCCGCTCAGCACGGTCTCATCAAGGATAATTTCTTGATCGATATTGGATTTTCCAGACTTTCCCCTAAATTGCGAAGCCAATTGATAAGATATAACCAGCGGCGGAGTGGCCAGACGATCCGCGAACTCGCCGTTCTCTCCGAAGGTGGAGAACACCTTGAGATGATCAAGCTCGCATAGAAAGACGGGATGCTTCACCCAGTTTTTCAGACTCGCGTCCTAGCCACACACGTTACGCGGGGCGCCGGGGTCATCCCGTCTCACAGGTAAGCATACCGGCGTGTAGGAACTCATGTCTAGACTTCCCCACCCTGGTGGTGGGGCTGGCCCCGCACGGGGCGCACGATCCGTTTCTACTACGTGGAGGCACCACCATGGCGATCGAACACCAATCCCCGCACGGGGAAGACACCCAACCTGACAGCCAGGTAAACGAGGCTGGTGAGGCCAACGACACTAGCGAGGGTGTTGATTGGAAAGCGATGGCAAGGAAGTGGGAGGCACGCGCGAAACGCTCCCACACCCGCATCGCCCAGCTCGAAGCCGACGCGAAAACCCACGCCGGCCAAGTCAAGGAAGCCGTAGAAGCAGCCGAGGCCCCGTTGAGGGAGCGTATTGGCCAGCTCGAACACGCCGAACAACTACGTGCTTGGGCCACTCAGGCCGCAACCGAAGCGAACGTGCCTGTCGAGCTGTTACGCGGGGAGAGTCTTGAAGAGCTCACCGACCACGCCAAGCTCATTAGCAAGGCCATCAAGGCCGCACGCGATAGCCAACGGGTGGTCGAACACGTCGAGCAGACCCCTACACGACGGGGTTCGGATGCTGCGGCGTTTGCGAGGGCGCTGTTCGGCCAGACCGGTTAGGCACGGGGCCTCCACTCATCAAACAGTCACAACCTTTAGAAAACATGAAGGAGGAATGTTATGGCTGTGTTTTCAACCAACGACCACAAAGTCATGATGCCCAGGAACATCGCTAACGGTATCGTGGCCCAAGCCCGCTCGACCTCTCTGGTAGCGAAGCTGTCGGCGGCAGAACCGATGCGGTTTGGCGAGACCGACATTATTACCTTCAACGAGTTCCCCAAGATGGAGTTCGTTGACGAGGGCGCCGACAAGTCGCCCACGTCCGCGAAGCTGGGGTCGGTGACCGCGAAGCCTCACAAGGGACAGGTCACGCTGCGGTTTAACGAGGAAGTCCAGTGGGCTGACGAGGACTATCAGCTGGGCCTGCTCGACGAGCTCGCTAAGGCTGGTGAGGTCGCTTTGTCTCGTGGCCTCGACCTGGGTCTGCTGCACCGGATCAACCCGTTGAAAGGCACTGCGCCCACGTGGGATAACTACCTGGCCGCTACCACTAAGACGGTTGAGATTGTTTTGATGGTTCCGAAGCGTGAGCGTCTGGTCATGGACCCCACATTAGGGGCACCTCCCCGTTTTCGACCCCACTAGCGACCCCACTAGCACCTAGATTATGGAGACTATAGAGACTATGGAGAGACAGGGACGGCCCTCGTTTCTCGTTGGAATGACAAGAAAAACCCGGGATCACGTGGATCCCGGGTTTAGTAGGGTGGAGCCGCGGGGAATCGAACCCCGGTCCGATGGCTAGCCCCCAAGGCTTCTCCGTGCGCAGTCTGCTCGCGCTTTTCTCGGCTCTAGCCTGTCTCGCAGACAAGCGGCTAACAAGCCCAGTCACCTTAGATCTCGTCGGCTGGCAAGTGACCCGCCAGACGACCAGTGGCTCCTCAAGATGACGCCAGGATCCGCAGTAGAAGCACCTGCGGGCTGACGGACTTTAGAGGCTCAATCGCTGGAATTAGGCAGCGAGAGCGAAGTCAGTGCGGTTCTGTTCAGCACTTATTGTTGTGTGAAGGGCGTTAACGAGGTGACTTCACATCCTCGGCACGCTTCCCTTGAACCACTCACCATCGTCGAAACCGATCGGCCCCTATGTAGTTGTCGCGCCATGCGCACCGCCATGCTACCACTGCCCCACACCCGGCGCACGAGAGGGGAACGCCCGAAACTGTTGCCAACGTCACGTCGCCCCGGCGATCCGGTCGAGACGCCCACAAAACGGCCACATTCCGCGCCAAAATCACCATTTTGGGCTGCGATGGGGCATCATAGACCAATCGGGGCGCCATGACTATATCCATCCTCACTGGCCACAGCCGACATCAAGCAAACCCACAGTCCCTGTCGCCGCAGCCATACACGTGGGACGAAATAGTTAGTAGAGTGTACGGGCGTAACTACCGCGGCCACACGGTCCGGTACCGACAACGAGAGGAAGACAATGTCCGTTAACCGCACTGAGCTGGTTTCCCAGATCGCCGAGCGCGCCCAGCTGACCAAGGTCCAGGCTGAAGCTGCTCTCACTGCTTTCCAGAACGTCCTCATCGACTCCCTCAAGGAGGGTGAGACGGTCAAGGTCACTGGCCTTTTCTCGGTTGACCGCGTTGAGCGTGCCGCCCGCACCGGCCGCAACCCCCGCACCGGCGAGGAGCTCCACATTCCCGCTGGCTTCGGCGTCAAGATCACGCCCGGCTCGACCCTCAAGAAGGCCGTGTCGAACAAGTAACAGCTACGCACACGAGGGGCCCCGCAAGTCGGGGCCCCTCTCGCATACCTCCACCCCTGCCCTATTGGTCCCCCAGGCGCCGGCGTCCTACACTGGAACCCATGCGCTCACCCGGATACCTGCAGTCTCAAGAAGGCGAATCCCAGTCGGCGCCAGCACGCGGCGGGACCAGCGTCCTCGAACGCCCCGAAGTCAGGCCGCAAAAGTCTGACGGCGACTCCGAGCGCTACGCCCACTACGTGTCCGACGCGCGCCTAAAGAAGGCACGCGGCACCGGCCAACCCGTCGTCGCCCTGTGCGGAAAAGTGTGGGTCCCGCTGCGCAACCCCCAGGGCTACCCCGTGTGCCCAAAATGCAAAGCCATCCGCGAATCCATGCGTAACAACGGGCCCGGATGGCCCTTCTCGCCGCAGGACCCCGGCAAGTGAGCGAGAGCCCCCACGCGGCTCACTCCCACCTCACGCAACCCGCATCGACGCCCCGGCAAGCCTCGCTGGCTGCCGCCCAATCGATGCCGCCCTCCTTCCCCCACCGTGCCGTTCGCGGAACCGCGGGCCGGTTGCGTCACTGGCAGCAAGCCGCCCTCGACCGTTACATGGCGACGTCCCCCAACGACTTCCTCGCCGTCGCCACACCCGGAGCCGGGAAAACAACCTTCGCGCTACGCATCGCCGTCGAACTCTTCGGATCCGGTATCGTCAAAAAACTCACGGTGGTCTGCCCCACCGAACACCTCAAGAACCAGTGGGCCCAAGCAGCCGCCCGAGTCGGTATCCACATCGACCCGTCCTTCACCAACTCCCAAGGCCGCGCCGGCTCCCACTTCGACGGAGTCGCCCTCACCTACGCCCAAGTCGCGAAAAACCCCAGCCTCCACGCGGCACGCACCACAGCCTTCCCCACGCTCGTCATCTTCGATGAAATCCACCACGCCGGTGACTCCCTATCGTGGGGAGACGGCGTGCGCCGTGCCTTCACACCAGCAACCCGGCGTCTCTGCCTCACCGGCACGCCCTTCCGTTCCGACACCACTCCCATCCCGTTCGTCACCTACGCCGAGAACCCCGACGGAACCCGCACCTCCCTCGCCGACTACACCTACGGCTACGGCGAAGCCCTCAAAGACGGCGTCGTCCGCCCCGTCCTCTTCCACTCCTACTCCGGAGACATGCAGTGGAAAACCAGCCAGGGCGACCACCTCCACGCCCGACTCGGTGAAGCCTCCACCAAAGCCCTCGAAAAACAAGCGTGGCGCACCGCCCTGGACCCCAACGGACACTGGATACCCGAAGTCCTCGCCGCCGCCCACCAGCGCCTATGCCAAATCCGACGCCAAATCCCAGACGCCGGCGGGCTCGTCATCGCCTCCAACCAAAAAGCCGCCCGAGCCTACGCAAGCCACCTCGAAGCCGTCACCGGCACCCCTCCTACCCTCGTGCTCTCCGACGACAACGGCTCCTCCGAACGTATCGACGAATACGCCTCCTCCACGAGCGAATGGATGGTCGCCGTACGCATGGTCTCCGAAGGCGTCGACGTGCCCCGCCTCGCCGTCGGCGTCTACGCCACCTCGACCGCAACCCCCCTCTACTTCGCCCAAGCCGTCGGCAGGTTCGTGCGCGCACGCCGGCGCGGCGAAGTTGCCAGCCTCTTCCTGCCCTCCGTGCGCCCGCTCCTCGGCCTCGCCTCCGAAATGGAGGTCGAACGCAACCACGCCCTCGACAAGGTAACCAACCCCGACAGCCCCATCGTCGAAGAACGCCTCCTCGCCGAAGCCAATCGCACCGAAACGGCCTCGGCCGCCCTCAAAGGACAGTTCCGCGCTCTCGACGCCTCCGCCGAATTCTCCGGAGTCCTCTTCGACGGAGCCGAATTCGGTACCGCCGCCCAAGTCGGCTCCCTCGAAGAACAGGAATACCTTGGTATCCCCGGTCTCCTCGAACCCGACCAGGTTGCTACGCTCCTCCACGACCGCCAGGTCAAACAGCTCAAAGCCCAACGCAAAGCACAAGAAGCCGCGGGCCGACGCAACGCCAACGCCAACGTGGCCGACTACAAGACGAGAGCAGCGAAACGCAAGGAACTATCCAAGCTCGTTGCCCAATACTCCCGCCGCACCGGTATGCCCCACGCCAACATCCACGCCGACCTTAGGCGACGCTGCGGCGGCCCCCACGTCGCCCAGGCCTCGACTGAAGAAATCGCCCAACGCGTCGACATGATCCGGGCCTGGTTCGTTGGCAAACACACGTGAGCCGCCTTGAGTCACACCCGAGAACGCGAGTAGGCTAAACCAGCATCGTTATCGTCGACTAGGAGCGCCCCGTGGCTAAGTCCTCTCTGTCCCGCATCGATCTCGCGGTCATCGTGCTTATCGGCTGCGCCTTCGTGTGCGTCTTCCTCCTTATGTTTCCCCAAATGAACGCCTACACGACGCTCGTGTGCATCGTCATGCTCACGCTTCTCGTCGCCGCCTTCGCGCTCGCCATGTACTCTCTCATCGCTCAGCGCAAGTCCCGCACCGCCAACAAGCGTCACACGCCCCCGCGCGCCTAAACCGACAAAGCCGAAAGGGCGGGAGACGCCGAGCGCCCCCCGCCCTCTCATCGAGGCCAGCCGCTACTTCTTCGCGGCAATCGACCTCTTCATCGTCTCATTCACACGCTGAGTCGCCTCGTCAAGCAGATCGACACTGCCACCCGACATGATCTCGTCGGTGACCGGCTGCATGATCGACTGCAGCTGCGCCCACCTGTCCGACACCGGCGAAGTAACACCCGTCCCTTCGCTCACATGCGTAGAAAACGCGGTCGCATCGAAACCATTGGCTTCGAAAGTCTTCACCGCTGCGTCCGACGCCTCGCTAATCGCAGGGAACACGACCCCGAACTCGGCGACCTTCTTTTGGCACTGCGGGCTCGCCAGATGCTTGACGAACTTCCACGCCTCCTCCGGGTGCGGCGTGCCCTTATAGATCGAATCGCCCACCGAGTTCAAGATCGACGCCCTCTGCCCATTCGGACCGATCGGAGTAGGCGCCACCTGGAGTTTCACCGGCGCATTCTTGACATTATTGACCTGCCACGAACCCTCGACGAGAGTCGCGTACACGCCCGCCTTGAGCGAATCGAGCGGGCCGATCCCCGACGAAACCTTTGCCAACGACGGCATGTAGCCCTTCTCGATGAGGGAGTGATACCACGTCAGGGTCTTCTTGAAACGCTCGTCAGAATAGTTCCACACCGTCCCCCACGGGTTCGTATCCGCATATGTCCACCCCGTCGTCAGCAGGAACGGCGACCACTGCGTTTGCCCATATCCAGCACCCGAATCGTTGAAGGAAAAACCATACGTCTTGACGTTATTCTTGTCGAAGCCCGGCTCGTCGCCGCGTACCCCGTTGGCATCAACCGTCAAGTGTGCAATGAACTTCTCGAAGGTTCCACCATCGTCAGGATTCCACGTGAGATTCCACAGGTCCTCCTTCGTGTAGCCCGCCTCCGTCACCATCTTCTCGTTGTAGAACACGGCCTCCGAATCCCAGTCCTTCGGCAACGCATAGACGCCCCCATCCGGGGCCTCCCACAGCTGCGCGAGACCATCCTCGTACTGGTCCAGGTCGATCCCGTCTCGATCGATATAGGGCTTGAGATCGAGCAGCTGCCCATACGACATGAACTTGCCGAACTGACCCGTGTGGTCGATGAACACGTCAGGGGCTGCCTCGGCGACCATGCCCGCCGTGATCTGAGTCCAATAGTCGTCCCACCCGTACTGTTCGAGATTCACCGAAATCGTCGGGTTGTCCTCCTCGAACTGGTCGATGCAGGCCTGATAGGCCGGCATCTGGGACGAATCCCACAGCCAATACTTGAGCGTCACGTGATCGCCCGTCGACAACGGCGTCGAGCCACACCCGGCGAGCCCACACGCAACCAGACCCGCCGCAGCGGCAAGAACACTCCAGCGTTTACGTTTCATAGTGTCCACCTACTTCAATCCCGAGAAGCCGAGGTTGTTAACGATCTGCTTCCCCAAGATGAGGAACAGGATGATGATCGGCACCGCAGCCATGAGCGCACCCGCCATGAGACCCGCCCAATCCGGCGACCCCTGAGGCGTTTGCGACCGGAAAATACCAAGCGCGACTGTGAGGACGCGAACCTCCTCACGCTGGCCGACAAGAAGCGGCCACAGATAGTCATTCCAGGCCGTAATGAAGGTGAGAACCGCGAGCGTCGTGATCGGAGCTTTCGCCATCGGAACGATTACCTTGAAAAACGTCCCGAAATTGGAAGCACCATCGATCCTGGCAGCCTCCTCGATCTCGCGCGGAATACCGAGGAAGAACTGACGCAAGAAGAAAATAGCGAACGGCGTCATGAAGAACGTCGGTGCGACGATCCCCGTGAACGTGTTGAGCAGCCCAAGGTCCTTGATGAGGACGAAATTTGGGATCGTCGTGAAAATCGAAGGCACCATGAGCGCCGACAGGAAAATGGTGAACACAAGATTGCGTCCGCGCCAACGCAGCCGAGCGAATGCGTAGGCCGCCATCGCCGAAAACAACGTCTGCCCGATCATGACGACGGTCGCAACGATCGCGGAGTTGCGCAGGTAGAGCCAGAAGTTCATGGCCGCACCCGCCCCACCCTGGGCGAGGTTTTCCTGCAAATCGACCAGGCCGAAGACACGACGGTAAGCGTCGAGAGTGATGTCGACAGGCAGGATCGAACCGGGGTGTTCGGCCAGGCCGCTCATGGATGACAGTGACGTGCGCACCATCCAGTAAAACGGCAAAATAGTGATGATGAGGATGGCGATGAGACACGCCCACGCGACGTAGTGTCCCGGCCCCTTTCGCGGACCAACGCTGCGACGGGCGAGCTTCTTTGTCTCTCGTGTGTTTCGTGAAGAAAGAGTCGTCGTAGACATGGTCGCCCCTAGAGTTCGTCGGACTCATCGGCACGCATGAGCTTGAGCTGAAGCAGCGCGACGATGATGAGGATGAGGAACAAGACGATCGCAAGCGCCGAGGCGTAGCCGAAATCGAGCTGGCCGAACGCGAGATCGTAAATGTAGAAGTAGAGCACGCGGGTTGCGTTGATCGGCCCGCCCTTCGTCGTCACCGCGATCGTGTCGAAGATCTGGAACGACCCAGTCACCGTCACGACAAGCACCATCGCGAGGACCGGCCGCAGGGAGGGAACCGTGATCGAAAAGAACTGGCGGGTCTCGCTGGCCCCATCGAGCGAAGCGGCCTCGTAAAGCGACGGGTTAATCGTTTGCAAGCCCGCGAAGAGCAGTAGCGCCGTGTAACCCATGTGTCGCCAGATATTGATGAAAGCGACCGTGGGGATCGCCCACGCGGATTCACCAAAGAAAGCAACCCGATCAAGGCCCGGCAGCCAATCGAGAACAATATTGACGATGCCGATCTCGTAATCCATCATGAAGTACCACACGAGTGCCAAAACGACGTTGGCGATGAAGTACGGCAGCAGCGCCATCCCCCGAATGAGTGTCGACCGCGTCAAACGGTGCATGAGCATCGCCAAGCCCAAGGCGATAATCGTTTGGAAACCGATGTTGAGAACGACGTAATAGATCGTCACCCACAACGCGTTCCAAAACAGGGGGTCGCCCACGAGGCGGGAGTAGTTGGCTCCGCCCACCCACACGGGATCTTGGAGAACCGAATAGTCGGTGAAACTGAAGTAGAAGCCGCGTATCGCCGGGATGATGTAGAACACCACGAGGCCGATCGTGGCCGGGATGAGGAAAACGGCGGCGGTGCGGGCGTCGCCCGCCGACGCCACAAAACGCCGTTTCGGACGTTTCGTGGCGCCCCTCCCCGCCACCGGGGTTGTCGAAACCATCTAGGAACTCCTTCGTTATCTCAGATACGCGTCACAGCAACGCGGATGGGGTTAATCGAGGCGCTCGACCTCGACGACAACGGCCTGCTCCGGGTTGAGAACCGGGGCAGCTACGCCGTATTCGCTAAGAAGAGCACCGGGGGCCACCAGTCCCTCGCGCCACCAACGCGGAGCCGCAATGACGCAGGAGGAACCGTGGCCGTTGTGGGGGTACTCGGCAGTGTGGTGATTGCGCGCCACCTCAGGCACATGGACCCGGTAGGTCGCATTCGGATCGAGACCGGGAAGCGTGAGAAGACCAAGCGGCCTAGACACGGACGTACGCGTTTGGAAAAGCGTGTAGATCGCGCGCGAAGCCCCCTCATCAACGAGGCCGCTCACCCGCAAAGAATCGTCGGCCTGCAGTCCCGTCACGTGCGTGCCCGAGTGGAAAAGCTCGCGGTTGCGACGGTGGTAGGCGATCCATTCTGCAAGCTCGGCGAGTGCCTCCTCGTCGGCCTGGCGGATGTCCCACTCGATACCCAAGTGGAAAGGCAAGGCATTAATCGCACGGGTCTGGAGGGCCTGCGTGCGCCCGGTCGTGTGCGACGTTGGCGAGGCGATGTGCGAGCCGACGAGCTCACCGGGCAGCAGCAGCGACGTTCCCGCCTGGATCGTCTGGCGCTCGAGCGGATCGATACAGTCCGATCCCCACACCCTCTGCGCCCTACGCATGATCGCCAGGTCGACGCGGCCCCCACCCCCGGCGCACGACTCGATCTCAAGATCGGGGAAACGGGCGTGGAGCCGATCAAGAAGCTCGTAGGTCGCCAGGGTCTGGCGGTGAACCGCATAGCCACCCGCAGTGCAGCGGTCGAAAGGCTCAAGCAGGTCGCGGTTATAGTCCCATTTGATGTAGTCGACTCCCGCGTCCTCGACGACGCGCGAGATCGCATCGAATAAGTAGTCCCTCACCTGTGGCAGCGCGAGATTGAGGACGAGCTGATGGCGACAGGCCAGCGGGTCACGATCGGACGGTCCGAGGATCCACTCGGGATGAGCGCGCGCCAGATCCGAATCTGGGTTGACCATCTCGGGCTCAAACCACAGACCAAACTCCATGCCGCGCTCGTGGATGAGATCGGCTAGCGGCCCAAGCCCGTCCGGCCAAACCTGTTCCGAGACCTGCCAATCGCCCAGGCCGGACGTATCGTCGCGACGCGAGCCGAACCACCCATCGTCGAGCACGAAACGCTCAACACCAATCTGGGCCGCACGCTCCACCAGCGGGGCGAGGTTGTCGAGCGAATGGTCGAAATAGACTGCCTCCCACGCGTTGAGGGTGACCGGGCGCGGCCTTCTCGGGTGGGCCGCGAAGGAACGAATGTAAGCGTGGAAGCGCGCCGCGGCCTCGTCAAGACCCTCACCCCACGTCGCATCGAACCACGGAGACACGTAGGACTCGCCTTCACTCAAGACAACCTCACCGGGCATGAGGAGCTCGCCACCGGCGAGAAGGGTATGCCCAAAGGGCGTGCGCTCAACCCACGTGTCGGTGTTGCCCGACCACTCCAGGTGAGCGTAGTAGACCCTCCCACTGCGGTTGGTCGTGCCATCCTCGCAAACACCGATGATCGTCGACGCGTTGTGGTTGCGCGCCCCCCGCGTGGAACGGCGGTGAACGCCGACGGTGAGGTCGTGGGTGAACGTCGCACGCTCACGCAGGTGGTGACCCGCCTGATCGAGAACACAGGTGAGATGATTGGGAACCGGCAGGGCCGGGATGACACGCACGATCCCTAGACCTGCCTCACCGCAGTTATCGGTAATAGTCCTTACTCGTACGATGCCCGAAACGCTCAGTTGGACTTCGACGACAACCTCGACGCCCACCGCCTCATCGCGCATACGCACCTGTGTCCACGAGGCCACATCGGTGGCCTCCGGCCCCGAACCTTCCCACGGCTGGTCCTGCGCCCCGCCCGTGACCACCTCGCACACGCGCAGGCGCACGGGAATGAGACGTCCCGCGCGCGTCAGCTGAATCCCGGGCTCGCCCAGCCACCCGTCGGCTTCCTGGGGAACGATCCCGACTCGCAGCATGCCGTCGGTAGTGCCCGAGGGGATCGTCATATCGCCGTTGGCGACGAGGTCTGCCAAGACCTCGTCAGGCACCTCTCCCAGGCTCGGTCCCCAATAGGTCACGACGGGAACATCGCGTGTCTCGATGAGTAGCGAGGTGTTTTCCGATCGAAGATGGACAATCTCGGGCAGTGCCGTCATGGTGGCCTCCTTGCTCCAAGGCACATGTTATTTTCAGTCCAAAAATAACCCCTGTCCGGGCATCTGTACACTAGTCCTCAAGGTGAAACGCAACACAAAGGAATCCGACCATGCCCGCGAGACTCCTCGACGACTCCGCCAGCGCACTGGCCGCCGACGTCATCGCCCGCGGGCCCCAATCACGCCCTGACCTCGCCGAGAAACTCCAGCTCTCCCCCGCCTCCATGACGAGGCTCCAACGCCACCTCATCGCCCGCGACCTCATCAACGAGATCGCAGCACCCAACGATTACGGCTCCGGACGGCCCATCTACGTCCTCGAACCCTCCCCCACCCCCCGCACCTTCGTCGGCATCAAACTCACCGGCGACACCATCTACGGAGTCACCACGACACTGACCTGCCACCAAAATGCCGCCCTCGAATACCCCCTCGAATCCCGCAGCCCCGACGACGTCATGGAACTGACCAGCCACGTCATCAACGAACTATGCCCCAACCCCCACTGGGTCGGAATCGCCCTAGCCGGACGCTGCTACCCCGACGGACGCATCATCGAAGCCGGCTATCTCGGCTGGGAAAACCTCGACGCCGGAGCCCTCCTGCGCCGTCACTACGACGGACCCGCCACCTTCGTCAACGATGTCGAGGCTGTAGGCCGCTACGAACAATGGTTCGGGATGGGCAGAGCCCACGAAAACTTCTCCACCGTCACCATCGGTCAGGGCGTGGGCCACGTCGTCATTCACCACGGACGTATCCTCCACCGCGGCGACACCCAACTCGGCTTGATCGGACACCTGCCACTCGATCCCGGATCTGCCCACACCTGTTGGCTCGGACACCACGGCTGCGCCGCCGCCCTCCTCAACCTCGACTACCTCACGGCACGTATGCGTCAAGCCAGCCCAACCTCGCAGCTGCCCTCCTACACCCACGGCCCTATTCCGTCCAACACGCCCGGCATCAGCCTCGATCCCGCCGTTAACTGGCTCCACGACTGCCTCGTCGCGAACGCCCCAGGAGCACGCGAAGTCCTCACAGAAAGCTTCACCAACGTGTGTCGACTCCTCGCGATCATAGCCGACGTCACCGTTGCCGAAGCCCTCTCGATCACCGGTGAGCTCGTGCCCCTACTCACGTGGGGCCTCGGCGACATTGACACAAAACTCGACAACATGCGAGACCCCGTCACCGCCCCCATCGAGTGGAAGCTCAGGCCCGCCACCTTCGACTTTTGGGCACGCGGCGCCGCCGCCACCGCCATACGAGCGTGGATCCCCTCCGCGCTCGCCTAACGATTGAAACGACGCATCGCCCGCTCAGCCTCGCGCTTATCCTGGGCCTCACGCAGCGCCTGGCGCTTGTCCCAATCCTGCTTGCCGCGAGCCACCGCAATCTCGACCTTTACCCGCCCGCGAATAAAATACAGTTCAAGCGGAACGATCGTATAGCCCTTAGCCTGCACCTGGCGTGCCAACTTGTCGATCTCGGCACGGTGCAGCAGCAGCTTACGTTTACGCATCGGCGCGTGATTCGTCCACGAACCGTTGAGATACTGCGGGATGTGGGCATGTTGAAGCCACGCCTCACCACGATCGATCTCCACCCACGCCTCGGTCAGCGAAGCCCTCCCCATCCGCAAGGCCTTCACCTCAGTACCCGTCAAAGACAACCCCGCCTCGTAGGTGTCCTCGATCGCATAGTCGTGGCGGGCACGCCGATTACGAGCAATCGTCTTCTTCGCATCGGAGGCCGCCTTGCGCTTCTCGGCCTCCGTCATCTTTTGCTGTTTCCAATTCTTCGCCATACCTAAAGCATCCCCATAGGGTCGATCGTCACGCCGTTCTTCCAGATCTCAAAGTGAACGTGGCATCCCGTCACCGCGCCCGTAGCGCCCGAATAGCCGATAAGCTGCCCCTGATTCACCTTTTGTCCCGGAGAAACCGCGAACCGTGTCATATGCCGGTACTTCGTCACCCACGAGACACCGTTGATAAGCCCGTGATTGATCGTCACGGTGTTACCGCCCGAGCCTTCGTACTGCGTCGAAACAACCTGGCCTCCCAGCGATGCAAACTGAGACTCCCCGCACGGTGAAGCCAGATCAACGCCCATGTGGAGCTTGCGGTAACCCAGAATCGGGTGGATCCGATACCCATAGGGCGAGGTCACATGCAGCGCATGGCGCAAAGGAGAGGCAAACATCGAGCGAGAACCGCCACCCGCGTTCTGTTGGGCCTGCTGCGCAAGCCGCGCCGCCTCCTGTGCGCGACGCCTATTCTCCTCGTCGATCCTCGCGATCTCAGCCGTTGCTGCCCGCTGCTCCGCCTCAGCCTGTTCAAGGTCGGCTGCGAGCGTGCCCTTCTTCGCCTCCAGGTCCGCCTGCGCCGCCTCGGCCTTGACCTGAGCCGCTTTGACTGCGTCGACAGCATCGCTGCGCTCGCGCTTGGCTTTCTCGGCTGCTGCCACCTGCTCATCCGCGAGCGCACGCAGATCACGCGCCCGCAGCGTCATCGCCTCCTCGCGGCGCTTCTTCACCCGCAATGACGCCAGCCTCGCTTGGACTGCACGGATTTCGCGATCGCGAATCTGGGCGGCCGTCGCGGCCGCCTCCACTCGATCGGTGAGCTGCGACGTCGTCACATCGGAGTCAAAAAGAAACGACAAAGCGCTGAACGAAGCTTCGCCGCGATAGCGCTGCTGAACCAGCGCGGCGATCCCACGCCGTTCGCTCTCCTCTGCGGCCTCGTCGGCTGCAACGGCCTCACGTAGACGCTGCGCCTCGCCCTCAACAGCCCGCAACTGCGCCGCGCTCGCCGCACGGGTACGCTCGCTATCGGCAAGTCGAGACTCCGCCGCCGCCAAGGCCTCCTGGGCAGAGGCAACCTCCCCCTTGACCTGTTGCAGGTGAAGAACAGCCTCGGCGAGATCCGCATTGACACCCTCGAGCTGCGAACGCGCCTCGTCAGCACGCTCGCCCGCACGTTGGGCGCGAGCGACCTCCTCGTCGCGCTTACCCTCGGCAGCAGCGTCCTCGCCGACCCCACCAACCAGCGCGACCGCGGCAACAGCCGCAGTTGCCACGACGCTCCACCGTCTCCACCGGTTCACGGCCGCTACACCTTCGCGTACTTCGCGAGCGAAAATGCCGAAGCGATGAGCGCCAGCACGATGGCCGCGACGATGAGGATCGGAGCTACGATAAGGAGGTCGTGCGAGGTGACGAACGGGACGAACCCCATTGCCGGTGCGATCCACCCTGCCACGACGAAATGAACGAAAGCCCACAGGGCACCGACCGCAACGAGCGCGCCGATGAGCGCCGCCAACGCGCCCTCAACCATGAACGGCGCCTGGATGAACAACGCCGAGGCGCCCACGTAACGCATAACCGTCGTCTGCCTGCGCCTCGACAGCGCTGAAAGCCGAATCGTGGTTGTAATGAGCAAAACGGCCGCAACCGTCATGACCGCTGCCAGACCCGCTGCTAGACCCGTCGCACGATTGAGCGTGGTCAACAGCGGCTCAATGAGCTGACGCTGGTCCTGAACCGACTGCACGCCCGCCATCGAGTCAAACTCTGAAGAAATAACGTCGTAGCGAGACGGGTCCGCCAACGACACCCGGAACGATTCCGGCATCATTTCCTCCGTCGCCGCGCTCGCCAGAGTCGAGTCGGCGAAACGCTCAGAAAACTCCGCGAAAGCCTTCTTACGGTCGGTGAAGGTTACCTCGCGGATGTAGGGCTTGAGCTCTGCCGATTCCAAGCGCTCACGCACGGCCGCCAACTGCGACTCCGTGGCCGCCTTACCAGCGCACGAAGGAGTGGGATCGCCCTCGGCGCACATGTAGATCGACACCTGTACGCGATCGGCCCACTGCTCTTGCACCTTCGAAACCTGGATCTGGGTGAGCAAAGCGACGCCCACAAACAGCAGGGACACGCAGGTGACGAGGATGACCGAAATCGTCATCGCGATGTTGCGGCCCATCCCCTTGACTACCTCAGAGAGGATAAAACGAAGTCGCATATGCCCTCCTAACGGCTGCCGCCGTAAATCCCACGGTCCTGGTCGCGACGTACCCGCCCATCAGCAAGCTCGATGACACGCATACGCATCTGGTCGACGATCTCATCGTCGTGAGTCGCCATGACGACAGTCGTGCCATGCTCCTTGTTGATGCGGTGAAGCAGATTCATAATCCCCAGTGACGTCGAAGGATCCAGGTTGCCCGTCGGCTCATCGGCGAGCAGGATCTCGGGGCGATTAACCATCGCCCGCGCAATAGCGACCCGCTGCTGCTCCCCGCCTGACAGCTCGTGCGGCATCCTCTTTTCTTTCCCCGCGAGCCCGACCGTCTCGAGTACCTCCGGCACCATCTGGCGTACGTGCGAGCGGGAATGACCGACGACCTGCAGTGCGAGGGCGACGTTATCGTAGACGTTCTTTTGTTCGAGGAGACGAAAATCCTGAAAGACCGTACCCATGCGGCGACGAAGCCCCGGGACCTTCCAGCGCGACAAGCGAGTGACGTCGCTACCGAGCACGAGCACGCGGCCCGAGCTGGCCCGCTCCTCGCGCAACACCAGCGACAAGAACGTCGACTTGCCCGAACCCGAGGGGCCAACGAGGAACACAAACTCGCCCCTCGTGATGCTCACACTCACGCCGTCGAGCGCCGGTCTCGCGCCGCGCTGGTAAATCTTTGTGACGTTATCGAACTCAATCATAGAATGCCTGCCACGACAGGGGTCGGAGAGACTGCCGTGCCCGTCTAGGTTATAGGCAGGTCACCCCGACGGCGCGAGGGACACGCGCAGTCACCCCCGGTCAACCCGGCTGCGCGCCGGTACACCCTCAGTCAGCCTCCGAGGTGTTCTTCCGCCACCGAATCCCAGCGTCGAGGAACGCATCGATGTCGCCGTCAAAGACACCGTCCGGGTTGCCCTGCTCGTGACCTGTCCGCAGATCCTTCACCATCTGGTAGGGGTGCAACACGTACGAGCGCATCTGATCGCCCCACGACGCCTTGACATCGCCGGCCAGTTCCTTCTTCTTCGCTGCCTCTTCCTCGCGTCGCCGCTGCAGCAACCTCGACTGGAGGACACGCATCGCCGCTGCGCGATTTTGGATCTGCGACTTCTCATTTTGCATCGACACGACGATCCCTGTGGGAATGTGAGTAATCCGCACGGCCGAATCCGTCGTGTTGACCGACTGCCCGCCCGGGCCCGAGGAGCGAAACACGTCGACCTTAATGTCGGCATCCGGCACGTCGATATGATCGGTGCCCTCAATGAGCGGGATCACCTCGACGGCGGCAAACGAAGTCTGACGTCGCCCCTGATTATCGAACGGGGAGATACGCACGAGGCGATGCGTTCCCGCTTCCACAGACAAGGTGCCGTAGGCGTAGGGCGCCGTCACCTCGACAGTCGCCGACTTAATCCCCGCTTCCTCGGCGTAAGACGTGTTGAGCACCTTAACTCCATATCCGTGGCGCTCCGCCCAACGCGTGTACATGCGCAGCAGCATCTCAGCAAAATCGGCCGCATCGACCCCACCGGCACCCGAACGAACCGTCACCACCGCGTTACGCTCGTCGTACTCCCCCGCCAGCAGCGTGCGCACCTCCAACGCCGACAAATCCGCGTCGATGTCGTTGAGCTCAGCCTCGGCCTCCTCGCGCATGTCAACGGCTGCAGACTCGTCTTCATCGGCAAGCTCCAACAGCGTCTCCACGTCGTCGAGACGCGCACCGATCTTCTCCACAGCCTCCAGGCGCGATTGAACGTGAGACAGCTTCTGCGTGATCGCCTGAGCGTGCTCCGGGTCGTCCCACAGGTCGGGTGCTGCCGCCTGCTGTTCCAAATCGGCGATAACGCCCTTGAGTTTGTCGGGCTGGGTCACCGCCTCAACGTTGGCAAGCATTTGACGTAGACGGGCAATCTCTGCGGGAAAATCAATGGCCACGTGCTAAGCCTAGCGCAGCACAGCCAGCTCGGCGTGAGAGGTGACGTCCAGGCGCACCCTGGGGGCGAGTGGATCGAGGAAAGCCGGCCACCACCGCACCACCGCCACGCCACTCAGCCGCACGACGACCCGCGAGGGTGCCTCCACGCGGATCTCCTCGAGCCGAGTGTGCGACACATAACTCCCTACCCGTGCCGGCCACGACGACACGAGCTCGTCCGCCCGCCTACGTGCGCGCTCCTCATCGATGACGTCGACGCGTCCCTCGAGGTAGTAGGCCGGCTCGTCGAACGAACGCGCGAGCGCGTTCGCCGTGTCGTCGGCGAGCGCCAAAAGGTGGCGGTGTTGGAGATAGATCGACGTCGCTGCCGCCGCCACAAAGAGCATCGCGACGACGATCGTGAACAACCCGATAGCAAGCACGCTCACCGACCCGCGTTCGCCCCTCACCGCGCGACCTCCTCACCGAGGAGCGCGACCCCTCGCGCACTCACCCGCACCGGCGGAATGAGGCCGCGTACGAAAGCCGGCACGATCGGCAGGTCGACGTCGACGCTGGCTTCGACCTCAGCCAAAGCGCCGGGGCGACACGCGCCCTCGCAGCTCACGGCAAGTATCCGTCCGCGCGGAGAAACCCCCGCGTCACGAAGGATCACGCGCGCGACCTCCTCGGCCGCGTCCGCCCCACCCGCGTCGACAGAAAGGATCCGCTCTGCCTCGCGTGCCGCCGATGCCACGGCAAGCGCTCCCTGCTGCACGGCTGCGCACGAGACGATGAGCGCAACGAGGGGAACAAGAATGACCGCCGCAATCCCGCACCACTCAATGACGGCGTCTCCGCGCTCACCCGCCTCGTCCACGCCACGTCCTCTCTTCCGCGAGGGCGTGCCCGCGCGCGTGCAGCCCTCCGGGGATGCCGATAGGTCCGAGGATCGGCAGTGTCGCGTCGACATCAACGACAACGAGGCTGCGTCCAGGCAGAGACGGACCCGCGGGAGTGCGGGTGACGACCAGCCGAGACACGCTGACCCCCGGGGCAGCCTTGGCCAACAACTCACGAACCCGCTCCTGGGCGGCACCGGGTGGGGCGTAGGCGAGGGCCTGCTGCCGAGCCCCGGCCGCGGCGGCGTCGACGAGGATTCCGCGCACATAGAGAGCACCGGTGAGCTGGATGAGCGCAGCGACCACGAAAACCACGAGGACGGTGACCATCGTGTGGGAGGCAACGGCAGAACCGGCCTCGCCGGCATCGTCACACAAGGCCACCCGAAACCATCTCCATGGCCCGCTGAAACAGCGAGACGAGCAGCGGCTTGGCGACCACCCAGATCGCGATAACGAGGGCGGCCGTCATGAGAGTAACCATGACCCAGCCCGGAACGTCACCGCGTTCATCGGCGACATCGATACGACACAAGAGGCGACGCATAGAGAGCTCCTTGAACTAGAAACCAAACGACAAAGTGATGAGGCCCGGATAAAGGGCAAAGACAACAGTGATCGGCATGATGAGGAAAACGACGGGAACGAGCATCGCGATCTCCTTGCGTCCCGCCGATTCCATGAGATCGCGTCGAGAACGTTCGCGCTCGTCTGCAGCCTGATCGCGAAGGACCGCCGCGAGCGGGGTGCCTCGGGCTATCGCCATGCGCGTCGCGTCGCACAGGCGCGTGAGCCCGGCGCAGTCGTTGTCGCGAGCAAGGGTAACGAGCGCCGTCGACAACGATGTGCCGGCGCGAGTGAGGCGGTGGACGCGCGCCATCTCCTCCCCCATCGGCGCGTCGGAGACGCGACTCACCCGCTCCAAGGCGTCAGCCACGGACTCTCCCGCACCCACCGCGAGGGCCAACAGCTCGGCGACGTCGGGAAGCTGGCGCGCCAGCTCGTCTTGGCGAACCCGAGCGGCCCGCGTCAACCACCAGTCGCGTGACAGAGCGCCCGCCAGCGCACAGAAAGCGAGCAGAAGGAGTCCACCGCCGAGCGGAAGCGTCCCCGAGGCAGCGGCACTGCCCGCAAGGGCGCACCCCACCGCCGCCCCCGTCGCCGCCCACGTCACCTGGTCGAGACGGAGCGCATGCACGTCGACCGGTCGCCCGGCCAGCCGCTGGCGTCGAGCAATGGCGGCGCTCGTCGACCCGCAGCGCGTGAGAATCGCGAGCGCAAGATCACGTGCGAGGCTTGCGACCGTGGGGAAGGGGGACGTGGCCCGGACCCCACTCTCGCCCACGTAGGGTCGGATCCGGCGCACGAGCGTGGGAACGCCGGCGCAGTAATACGCCCACAGGCACACCGCCCCAAGCCCCAGCGAGCACAACGACAGATAAATCATCGATGCACCTCCGCGCTGAACGTGCGCTTCGGGCTCGGCAACGTCCCGCAGGCCCTCATGATCCGATAGGCCACAACCGTCAACACGGCGCCGCCCGCGATAACCAGCGCGCCCGCCGACGTCTGATAGGCCTGCGCCGACTCAGGCTGGACACACAACAAGACCAGCACGATCCAAGGTGCCGCCGCTGCCAGGCGTGCCCCGTTGACCGTCCACGACTGGCGGGCAAGCAGTTCCCCGCGGGTCCGCTGATTCTGACGTAACAGGGCCGACAGCTGGACGAGGAGGACACCCAGGTCGGATCCGCCCACGTCGTGGGCGCATCTCAACGCCTCGATGACGCGGTCGGCAACCGGATCACTCAGACGCGTCTTGAGGCGATCGAGGGCGGGCCCGAAGGTCCCTAACGCACGCAGGTCCGCGCTGAACTGCGCCATGTGCGGGGCAAGCGCGGGAGGACCCGCGTGCGCCAATCCGGCGAGCGCCTCCGGCAAAGCGATACCAGCGCGGATCGCCGACAGCATCGCGTCGATCGCGTCGGGCCACTGGGCGGCCCGAACGGCCTCGAGCTTGCGGGCCCTCGCACTCACGTACCACAGGGGGCTCACCGACGCCGCCAGCGCGGCGACGAGGCACACCATCGGCGTGGCCGTCACCAAGGCAGCAACCGCAGCGGCCACGAGGCCACACGCGAGGACAGCCGCGACAAACTGCGCAAGCGAGACATGATAGAGCTCGGCGCGGTCGAGAAATCGCCTCACCCGACGCCGACGCCTGCTCGGCGTGCTTGAGGCCGGGACAACCCACCAGGCCCACACGCTGCAACACCCGGCACCGAGCAAGATTCCCACGAGCAGAAACATGCCCACTCCCCCTACGCCGCCAGCAGGGATTCGAGATCGAGCCCGCTGCGGGCGAAACGCTCGTGAGCGTCAAAACTCGCCGCCGTGCGGGTGAGCACGCCACCATCGAGGCGATACAGGTCCGCCGCCTCCACGCTCATCCCCTCGCTGCGTCCACTCACGGCACTGATCTGGGCGATCCGCCGCCTCCCGTCGACGGCCTTCTCCACGTGAATGACGAGGTCGAGCGAATGCGCGAGAGTCGGGACCACGAAGTCCGCCGACACGTTAGGGCCCGCCAGGAGCGGCAAGACCGTCAGCTTATTGAGCCCATCGCGCGCCGAATTCGCGTGCAGCGTCGACATCGCCGCCACCCCCGCGTTCATGGCGATGAGCATGTCGAGGGATTCCGCACCCCTCACCTCGCCGACGATGATGCGATCGGGGCGCATCCTCAGCGTCTCCTTGACGAGATCGCGTAACGCGATCTCGCCCGTGCCCTCCAATGTCGCCGGCCTAGTCTGCATGGCGACGACATCGCGCGCGGCAAGATCGAGCTCAAAGACCTCCTCGCACGTGATGATCCTCTCAAAGGTCGGGATCGCCCCACACAGGGCGCGCAGCACCGTCGTTTTTCCTGCCTGAGTGGCCCCGGTAACGAGACAATTCAACCCGGCAACGACCGCCCCCGTCAGGAACTCCGCGGCCGCCGGAGGGCACATCCCCAACGTCACGAGGTCGCTCACCCTTTGTGCCCGCGCCACATGCTTACGAATATTGACCGACCAGTGCCTGCGCGTAATCGGCGGGATGACGGCATGGAGACGCTCGCCACCCGCCAGTGTCGCATCAACGAACGGGCTCGAACGATCGAGGCGACGACCCGATGAACGCAGCATCCTCTCGACCAGATCCGACACGTCCGAATCCGTGAGCATGACCGTCGTCAACTCCGGGCGGCCCCCGCGGGCAACAAACACACGCGTCGGCGAGTCGATCCAGATCTCCTCCACCTCGGGGTCGTCGAGAAACGGCTGCAGCGGACCCAAACCGACAAAATCGTCGAGCAAGACACGCTCGAGACACCGCTGCCCTTGCTCATCAAGGCTCACCCACTCCTCGCGCTCACCGAGCGCCTGGCGGAGGACCTCGCGACACGCCTGCGGCTGAACCTGCGGGTCGACACCCGCATTCGCCAAAACCACAGCAAGAGCCTCACGCAAAGCCGCCGAGGCACGCACAGGTTGAGACAGAGGCATGGGGAATCCTCCGGGGGGTAGGGGGACCAACACGATGAGCCTACGACATTTCTCAACCGAGCGGAGAGCAGAACGCGAGATTGTGGAAATCTACCGGCGCCACCGTGGCTGTGCCCACCCAATGCCGTACGGTTGGGGTGTGAACACTCCACGCACGCCACTGCACCTCGCCGCCCTCATCGTGGCGGCGCTGCCCGATGCCGACATCGATCGCATCGAGATGGGTGAGGCCGCAACGCAGGCGGGCGACACCGAGCGAGCCCGGGCGCGCGACACCCGCGGACGCTGGTGGGAAGTCGAAGCCCCCCTTACGCCGGCCGCCTCGCTGTCTATCGAATCCCAGCGCGACGTCCTCATCAATCTCGGTGCCGAACACCGAGCCGGTCGCCTCCTCGCCAACGTCCCCCACGTGACGGGATTTGCCACGATTCGTGGCGGTGGACGAGCAATGGTCTACCCGCGTTTACCCGGCCTGCCCATCGACGAAAGCGACCTCATCGACCGTCCCGAACTCGTCACCTCGCTGGCACGCTGCCTGGCTTCACTGCACGCCCTGCGTACCTCCGTCGTCACCTCCACCGGGCTGCCCGACTACAGCGCCGAGGACTGTCTCAAGCGCCTCCACAGCGACATCGACGAGGCCGCCCAATCGGGGGCCCTATCGAAACGCCTCTTCGACCGTTGGGAGGAATTCCTCGACAATGCGAGCCTGTGGCGCTTCACCCCCACCGTCGTCCACGGTTCCATCGACGCCGATGCGATCCTCGCCCACGAAGGCACCGTCACGGCTCTCACTGGCTTCTCGGCCATCCACGTGGGAGATCCCGCGCAAGATTTCGCCTGGCTTGCAGCGACGCTCGCTCCCGACCAGCTCGAAAACCTCTACACCGTCTACGCCGGAGCCAAGCGGGTCGACACGCTCGCGGGGCTTCCCGAGCGTGCCTCCTTCTTATCCGAGATCGCCCTGGTCAAGTGGCTTCTCCACGGGCTTCGTCGCCACGACGAAGACGTAGTCGCCGATGCCAAACAGCTACTGGCGGACTTGGATTCAAGCCTCGACGAGGCCGAAGCGCACCGCGAGCACGAGCTCGAGACAAAACCGGAAGGCGCACCGAAGGAGCCCACGCAAGACGACGTGGCAACGGTGAAGGTCGACCTCGGCGCCGACGAACGCTAGTAGACACGCACCCTGCGAGCTTCCTCCCTGGCTCGAGTAAGGACTCGACGGACGTGCTCCTCCATGGCATCGACACTGGCCGCCTCATTGCCCACGTCAATGACTGCGCCCGCCTGCACCGGGCACAAGAGCACACCGAGAGGACGCATATCGGTCACCCCCATGCGCGTCGCCACGTAGCGGTAGAGCCCCACCTGCGTGACGTAAGAATCGCGACTTTTGGCGAATCCGTGCGGTGAGTCCGTCTTCCAATCGAGGATCGACCACTCGCCCGTTTCCAGGTTCTCAACGAGGGCATCAATACGACACGCGAGCGTCGTATCCTCGACGTAGCAAGCGACATCCCATTCGACCTCTATCGGACGGTAGCGGTCGAAGAAATCGAGGGCGTCGAAATGCTCAATGAGTCTGTCGAGTCGGGCCTTAACGCCTGCGTCAATGTCACCGACCATATCCGCAAAGGCCTCGTCGGCGTCGCGACGTCCTCCCCTGAAACGCACAGAGCGCAAGAGCGTCGCCACCCACGTATGGAAGAGCGTACCCAGCTGGGCGGCCCTCGACGATGCAGCGGGGAGCGGCCGCCTCAACTGCTCGATGAAAGCCGCAAGTGTCTCATCTGCGGCCAGCTTCGTTACCGATGTCGCGGGCAAGCGCCCCGGCAAGGCCAGCGGCGAACCCGTGCTCGCTTCCGCGGCTCCCGCGAGGGTACGCACGACGTCTGCGCTCAGCTCCCCCGCGCGATGCCCCCAGTAGCGCTTAAGCTCCTCGGCGAGCCCGCCCGTTGCCGTGGCAAGCCGGCCGGGGCGCAGCAGATCCGCAAGCTCGGCACGGGCTGCCTCCAAACCACCGTGAGCGCGCGCGAGGGAGTCAATCGCCTCCGCGACCGCGACACCGGCGTCGCGCAAGGGCGCGAAAAGACGCGGTTCCTCCCAGGCGACGCCCGTTTGCGGCTCCTGCGTCTGCGCACTCGAGGGGCGCTCGACAGGATTGACCCCTGGCATGGGCGCGAGCGTGTCCGCAATATCGCCGAGGAAGGGCGAGGCATCGCGGACCTGCTTAAGCCCGCGGGCACACCACGCGTGCGTGAGGACGAGACTCGAGCGGGCCCTCGTCATGGCGACGTAGGCGAGGCGGCGTTCCTCGTCGCGGTGGCGGGCCTTCTCCGCCTGCGAATAGGCCTTCTCGAGCGCCGATGCCGACGTGTTCGAATCAAAATCCCAATCGGGCAGATAGGCGGCGTCGCCACGCAGCGAAGGCGGAAGCTCGGCGCGAGCCCCGACGAGTCCTTGACGGGACGAACGATGTGCGGTGGGAAATACCTTGTCCGCCATACCGGGGACGATGACGACGTCCCACTCCAACCCCTTGGCGGCATGGACCGTGATGAGTTGGATGGCGCCCGGGGCGGTCTCGGCTGCAACGGACTCCAGTCCCCGCTCGCGCCGCGACGCCGCCTCAATCCAGGCGACAAAACCGGCCAGGCTCGCTCCTGCCCCACGCGCGTCGTAGGAGGCGGCAACGTGCTCGAAGGCAGCGAGTACCCGCCCGGCGGCCGGGGTCAACGGGTTGGATTGCGCGTCGATGTCGACGTTGAGTGCCTCTATAGCGCGGCGTACGAGGGCGGGGATCCGGTCCGAAGCGTGGCGGCGCAGCTCGCGCAGGGCGGCACCGAGGCGATCGATGCGCGCGTGGGCGGCCTCGGTGAAGCCGCCCGCGGCGCCCGGGGGCGTATACCCCACCGGCGGCGGGTTATCTATCGCCTCGAGCAGGTAGGCCGTAAACGACCGTTGCGGGGCCCCCGCCTGTTCCTCTGCTTCGCCGGCCAGTGCGCGCGCGTGCGCCCACAGGCACGCGATGTCAGCTGGCCCGATTCCGAGGTTGGTGACCAGCCGTATGAGGTGGTCGCCGCGCGAGGCATCGGCCGTCACAGCAAGCGCCGCGTGGACGTCGCGAACCGCCGGTTCAAACAGGAGTCCACCCGGATCCATGACGACGGGAAGACCCTGTTCGTGAAGCGCCTGGGCCAACTGTGGCATCTGGGCACGCTTGCGGCACAAGATGGCACAAGAACGCTGGCTCCGCCACGGTGCCCAGTGCTGCACGAGATACTCGGCGATCCCCCTGGCCTCATCCTCATCGGTCGCGAACGTACCAGCGTAGACCGTGCCCTCTCCCGCCTGTGGGCGTGGCTCGAGCACGAGCCCGGGCATGTCGTGTCCGCCGGCCTCGGGCTGCCAATACTCGGGTCGTTCGCGCAGCGGCGCGGCGAGCGCATTAGCAGCCTTCAGGATGCGTGAGTCGTTTCTCCATGCTGTCGACAAGGTCAGCGTCGCCGTGCCCTGGAAGTCACGATGGAAATCGTGCAGGGCCGCCTGGCTCGCGCCGCGCCAGGAGTAGATAGCCTGATTGGGGTCACCGACCGCAGTCACCCCTCTGCCGCTGAACAAGCTCGACAAGAGCTTCGCCTGCCCGTAGGAGGTGTCTTGGTATTCGTCAAGAAAAATCGCGTCGAAGCGTGAGCGCAGATCTTCACGCACGGGCGAATCGGGCTGCGTGACGATGCGGGTGGCGAGCCTCATGTGGTCACCAAAGTCGACAAGGCCCTCCTCCGCCTTCCGCTCGTTGAAACGCTCGACGATGTCGAGCAGCACGTGTCGGTCCTCGAGACGGCTGAGACCGTTGAGGATGAAAGAGGTGTGCTTTCCTTTTTTCTTCTCGAAAGATTCGTCGGCGTGCGCCAGGCGCGCCTCGATGTCCTCGACGAGCAGGGCGTGGGCCCGAGCGACCTCGAGGCCGTGGCTTGAGAGGTGATCAGACAGCGACAGCGCGGCCGTAATGATCTCGTCGGGCTTGGCCTCGATCTCCATTTCGCTATCCCACGACGTGACGATGTCTGACATGAGCTGGAAGCGATCGGCCTCGCTAATGAGGCGCGCATCAGGATCGTGCCCCAAGAAGGCGGCGTAGTCAGAGACGATACGGGAGGCGAACGAGTTATAGGTGGCGACCTCGGGCACCGCGTCGGGAGCAATCTCGAGGTCCGGCATAATACGCGCCAGCTCGTTGACTCGCTGTGCCACGCGCGTGCGCAGCTCGGCCGCCGCTTTTCTGGTAAATGTCAGCCCGAGGACCCGTTCGGGAACGACCTGCCTCGTCGCTATGAGATAGACGGCACGAGACGTCATGGTCTCGGTCTTCCCCGATCCTGCCCCGGCGACGACAAGCAGCGGGTTGAGTCCATGGGCGATGACATTCGCCTGCTCGGGCGTGGGAACCGGCCTATCCAACATCTTGGCGAGATCTGCCGGGGACAGAGAGTGTGACGTCACGACAGTGTCCTTTCTCCATCGGTCGCAGGGCACGAGGCCTTGACGGGGCAGCTGCGGCAGCTCGCGTCGGTAGCGTAGGCAACGAAGCGCGAACCCGCGCACGTCTTGCCTGTTTCTTCGATGTAGAAGTGAGCCAGCGCCCTCAGCCCACCCGGTTGCGTGAGGGCTTGTGTCTCCTTAGCACCAATCTGCCGGTAGGTGTCGGCCACCGCTTCGGCCACGGTGCGTTTGTCTCTGTTACTAGCGGTAGCGTCGAGCGAAGCCGACAGCGGCCACTGTCGGCGGTGCTCGATCTTGTCTTCGTGAACGTAGACCAGGCTAGCGCCCGAAGCGATATCGCCACAGGCTGCCTCGTAGGCCAGCTGATAGGCGGCTAGCTGCGGCGAGTATGCCGCTTCCCGCAACGACGCCGTATTTCCCGTTTTGAAATCGATGATGGCGGGCCCGTCGTCACCGTGTTCGACACGGTCGAGGCGAGCTGAAATGCGGACCTTGCCGAGTTGAGCACTCACGGGTACTTCTACTCGCGCGCTCGCGTGTCGACCCGCGAGGAAGTCGTACAGATGTCCGGCACGCTGTTCCACGCTGAGGCGATTGCGCTCGTCGATCCACGTGCGCCCGGGCACCGTGGATTCCCACAAAGCCGCGAGGCGCGCCTCGAATTCCTCACGGTCAGCAAATGTCGCCCACTCCTCCGCCAGGGTGTGAAGGATGAGTCCGACCGCGTTTGCCTCGCCGGAGGGCCGGTCTCCGCCGTGGCGCGTCAACAGCCACTTGAGCGGGCACCTCAAAGCGGTGTCGATGACCGAGGGCGAGATCGACACCGGATGGTCATTCGCAACGAGCGGGCGCGTCGTCGTCCACCAGGCTGCGTCCGCGCGCGGGGCACCCGCCAGGCCCGTCCACGAGCGCGGATGAGCGGGTTCGTGCCCGGCCAGTGCCATAAGCGCAAGGAGGCGCACGGGGGTATCGGGCAGGGGATGGCCCTCCAACGAAGCTTCAGCGAGAGCACGGCGTGCCCGAGCGACAAGCGCGCGAGGCCCTAAAGGTGCGGAGGCTTGTCTGTGTGGCGGGGTGAGAGGCTGCTCCCCGCCCGTTGCCGTTTCGGCCTGCCTCGTCCACGCCTCGATGAGGAAAATCCCCGGGGAATGGTCACGGTCGTCGATCGCCGTCAAGACGAGTCGACGTCGTGCCCTTTCACAGGCGAGCCGAAAAGCCCTACGCTCGTTCCTTCGCTCCGCAGCATAGTCAGCTTGGATGTCGGGAACGGAACCGGAATCGAGGAGGCGACCGGTGGCGATGTCTGTGAGGAGCCCCGAGCGGCTGAGTGTGTCGCGCAAACGTATACGCGGCCACGTGTCTTCTTGCAGCCCCGCGATGATGACCGTATCGAAAGACCTTCCAGGAGCCGTCTGCGGGGTGAGTAGATACACGCCCGGTGCGCGTTGTGCGAGGGCGGACACCGTATCGCGCGGGACCTCCTCGTGCGCGAGGTCATCGGCGAACTGCGCGAGCGTCGCATCGGGGTGGGACTGGGCGAAGAAGTCGGCGACACGAAAGAGCGCAACGACGACGTCGAGTGCGTCATTGGCCGCCCTCGCGTCCCGGCCTGGCCCGCGGCTCTCGCGCACCCACCTTTGCTCTAGCTTCGTCGCGCTCCACAGCGAAGCTAGCCCCTCTCCCACGGGCCTGTCACGTAGTTCACGCGCGTGGGCGAGCAGCTCGCTGGCCTCCCACAGGAGCCGGGCGGCGTCTGCGACGTCGGCCGGCGCCCGTTTAGCCAGCGTCTCTGCCTCCTGGGGATGCGTGAGAACGGGGACCAGGTCGGCAAGCCCTGGCAGTCCAAAGCCTGGATCGCCCGAGCGCACGTAGCGTGCCAGGCGCGCGGCATCGTAGTCGGCTAGACCAACGAGTGGGCCGCGAAGCAGCGCACAGGCTGGCTCGGTCGCGGCGTCATCATCCGGTTCAAGGCCCGCCACGGTGATGAGTGCGAGGACAGATTCGGATACGGGCTCGGCAAGCCACGACAGCCGCGCCGTCGGATTGGCCAGCGGAATCCCGGCCGCACTCAAGCGCCGTTCCAAAGGCCCCATGAGTGCGTTCGTGCGCACGATGACGGCCATATCGGCGTAGTCGACACCCTCGTAGAGGTGCGTGCGCGCGAGTGTCACCGCCACGTCATCGGCCTCGTCAAACTCCGAACCGAAGACGCGAACGTCCACGTTAGCGGCCTCGCCGTGACGTGTGCGGGCCACAAGGCGCGTGAGCGGGCGATCCTTTAGGTCTGCAGCCAGTTCCTCCGCATTCGCCGGCCATGCCCCGCGGTGAATGTCGACGGCCTGCTCAGGACACGTGGTCGCGAGGACCTGCGAGCCGTCGGCCGCCAGTTGAGCGACGAGTCTGCGACTGGCCGGGGTCATGTCGTGGATGTCGTCAACGACCACGAGGTCGTAACGAGGCTTCTGTGCGCCTACCCGCTCTTCGTCCGCCCGCGTCTCCCACTCGCGCAAGAGCGCACACGCGGCATCCTGGCTGCGCGCGGAATCGAGCCGGTCGCCTACGCCCCATTCATCGAGGAAACGACTCACCCACTGCCACAGGGGAATATCCCACTCACGACCGAGTGCTTCGAGTTGAGGCCCGTCGATATGGAAGTCTCCACACCTCGCGATGAGATTGCGGATCTCGACGCGAAAATAAGAGGTTTCGGCCGTCTCGGGTTCGACCGGCGGAGGCAGCTGCTCGATGAAGTGGGCAACAAGCGCGTCCTCGTCCGCCCCCGTCATCAAAGTGGGCGGCATGAGCGGGCGCGCACGGTCGGTGTGGAAGCTTGACAGGATCCGAAAGGCGAGTGCGGCAGGGGTGAGGATCGGATAGGCGCCGGGAAGATCGGCCCGGTAGGGAGAGGCCTCGAGGAGGTCACGCCGCGCACGCGTCGGCGTCACCACGACGATGCGGCGACCAGGCACACGCCCGACGTAGCGCGCGGCCTCCAAAGCCAGGCTCGTCCTACCCGTGCGAGGAGCGCCGGTGACGATGACGTGGCGACCCGCGTCGAGCGCGGCTAGGGCCTGCGTCTGGGTGTCATCGAGATCGGACAAGACCGGCAAGAGCGTGGGCACAGCTTCCATGTCTCCATGAGACCACGGACCCCCACCATTTTTTGCGCTCGCACATGATGACGCGCCGACTACCATGAGTAGGCACGCATCACATACGAGAGGACAATCATGCAGATACAGGTCGGATTCACCCACAACCAGCGTCAGGTGAACCTCACGATCGACGCTAATGCCGACGCCCTCGCCGATATTCTCGAGCGCTCAGCCAGTGAAACGACGACGCTCGTCGACACCTCGGGCCGTACGCTCATCGTGGCTCCCGGGCAACTCGCCTACGTCGAAGTCATGCCCGAGCGCACCCAGAAGGTCGGTTTCGGCGTCGGATAGCCTCATCCCGCCAGGCCAGCTGCCTCCATGCGGGCCGCGTGGTCGCGCGTGAGGTCGTCAACGAAGGCGTGCCGGTCCTCCACACACGCTGCGAGCTCGGGGTAGGCGTCGAGGGCCGCCAGTGACGTCGACACGACGTCGCCGAGCACACGCCTACCCCACAGGGAAAGGCGAGCAGACAGCGTCGGATCGGACTCATCCCCCGCCGAAATCAGCTGCTGCGCCCACTCGCCGTGCCCCCAGCCGCCGCGCACCTCGCCCGTGTCGAGGTTGACGGCGCCGGCGCGCTGAGCGAGATAGCACCACGTGTGGGCGAGCGTGCCAATCGAGACGTAGGACTTCGCCACGCGATCCCACCAGTCGGAGGGCCGTAGCCGCTCCTCGAGCGCATCAACGAGACCGTTCGCGGGCTCCATGAGCTCGACGATGTCCTCGCCTCGCTTATGTGCCTGCGCCTCAAGATAGGTGAACCCCTGCCACGCCTGCGCCGCGATGCGCGCGAGCGTGACCTCGTCACTGAGGCTGGGGGCGAGTTGGGAATCCTTAACAATGCGCCCATACGCGCTCAAACAAAAGTAGGCACCGAGCCCGATGAGTTCTTTCTCCATACCACCAGGCTAGCCCAATGGACCCGTTTCTTCGGGGAGGATGTCGGGTCTACACTGGGAGAGTCCATGGATGCCCGGTCGTGCCGGAAAGAGAACTCACTGCCTGGTGGCTTCGCCACGCGTCAATGTCAACGATCGGCTTCCCCGACCGCGCTGCGCGTCGAGCTGCGCTCCGCGCCAAGAAAGGCACATGTTGAATACACGTCACGACACCCAGGTCTCCGGCGTCGCCGACACCTCCGGGGCACACACCCCCCACATCGATGAGGCGACCCCCGACATCACGAACGAGGGTGACACAACCGATCTCGACCGCAAGAGCTTCGCCGACTTTGGGGTCAGTGAGCTGCACGTGAGGGCACTTGCCGACCACGGGATCACCCATCCGTTCCCCATTCAGGCTCTCACTCTGCCCGTGGCTCTCAAACGCCAAGACATCATCGGGCAGGCGAAGACGGGCACGGGCAAGACCCTGGGGTTCGCACTTCCCATCCTCGAAGACGTCCTCGCTCCCGGTGAAGACGGTGCCGACTCTCGTTTCGACATCGGCAAGCCGCAGGCCCTTGTCATTTTGCCCACGCGCGAACTCGCCAAGCAGGTGGCCGACGATCTCCGCCAGGCCGCCACGCATCGTCGCGTGCGCGTGGCCGAAATTTACGGCGGTGTCGCTTTCGAGCCTCAAATTCAGGCCCTCACCGAGGGCGTCGAGGTGGTCGTGGGCACGCCGGGCCGACTCATCGACCTCCTCAAGCGCGGAATTCTCGCCCTGTCGGCGGTGCGTACCGTGGTTCTCGATGAGGCCGACGAGATGCTCGACCTCGGCTTCCTGCCCGACGTCGAAACCCTCCTCTCGCGGGCCCCGGCCAACAGGCACACGATGCTTTTCTCGGCAACTATGCCCGGACAGGTCGTCGCGCTGGCGCGGCGCTACATGTCGCATCCGACACACATCCGCGCCCAGGATCCTCACGATGAGGGAGCGACGGTCCAAACGACTCGGCAGGTCATTTATCGATGCCACGCGCTCAACAAGATCGAAGTCGTCTCGAGGATTCTTCAGGCACAGGGCCGCGGGTTGACGATGATCTTCACGCGCACGAAGCGCACGGCCGCGCGGTTGGCCTCCGACCTTGCCGAGCGAGGTTTCGCCACGGCCGCCCTGCACGGCGACCTCGGGCAGGGGGCGCGGGAGCAGGCGCTGCGGGCTTTCCGCAAGGGAAAGGTCGACGTGCTCGTCGCCACGGACGTGGCCGCGCGCGGTATCGACGTTGACGATGTCACACACGTCATCAACTACCAGTGCCCCGAGGATGCCCGCACCTATGTTCACCGTGTCGGACGGACGGGACGGGCAGGTCACACGGGCACTGCCGTCACCTTCGTCGACTGGGACGACGTGCCGCGTTGGCGCATCATCAACAAGGAGATCGGGCTCGATCAGCCCGAACCCGTCGAGACCTACCACACCTCGGACCATCTCTACAGTGATCTCGACATTCCTCGCGATGCGGGTCCGAGGCTGCCGCGTTCACAACGCGCCCGCTCGGGACTGAGCTCGGAAAAGCTCGAGGACCTCGGCGAGACGGGTCAGGCGCGCTCTCGCAAGCGCCGCCAACCCCGGCAGCGCCGACGCGGCGCTCGCGCCGGCACAAACGAGGCAGAGGGCGGCACGCGCCGCCAGCCTCGCCAGCGTCGCCGCCGCAGGCGCTCCCGTTCCCAAGGCGAGGGATAGCGTCGGGCGGACCTCCACCCGAGCGGACGTTGCCGGGGGCGTCTCGAAAGTCCACGGCCGACGCCGGCGGCGCCCATCGATCGATCAGTCGATCTTTTGGTGGAGGGCCCGGCGACGCGCCCGTCCCTCGAGGCACTCGCGGGCGACGTCTTGGTCCCTGAAGGGGTGCGTGCAGTAGTCGATCTCCTGGATCTCTTCGGCGCCCTTTCCCGTGATGATGACGGTGTCGTCGGGGGCGGCCGACATGATTGCCTGACGGATGGCGTCGCGTCGGCTCGTCTCGATCACCGTGACTCCTTCCCGGTTCGGACGCACCGTGTCGATCCCTTCCAGGAGCTGCTCACGCATAACGTGGGGAGGCTCGGTCCGCGGGTTCTCGTCGGTGACCCACAGTAGGTCTGCTCCCCTGGCGGCCGCGCGGCCCACGCCGGGCCGCTTCGAAGCGTCACGGTCGCCGTCGGTGCCGAACACGATGTGCAACTGGCCCCGCGTCAGTTCGCGGGCTGTGTGAAGGATGGCGTCGAGCGCCTCCGGGGTGTGGGCATAGTCGACGATGATGAGCGGATCCTCCTGTGGGGTGTCACTGGGGATCGTCTCCATCCGACCGGGCACCTGGCTGGCGTGCGCGAGGGCCTGTGCGACCTCGACGAGGTCGAGCCCGGCCTGGGTCGCGACGAGGGCGGCAACCGAGAGGTTTTGCACGTTGACGAGCCCGGGCAGGGGGCAAAACATCTCCTGCGAGATTCCCTCACCGACCAGACGAAAATGGGTGCCGCCGCTAAGTGGGTCCGCCTTAATGTCCACTGCCCGAACGTCGGCGTCGGCACCCGTCGTCGATACGGTGATGACAGGAATACGGCTCTCACGTGCGAGCCGCTTGCCCCACTCGTCGTCGACACACACGACCCCGCGCTCGGCCAGGGCGGGATCGAACAGCCCTGCCTTCGCGGCGAAATAGTGTTCCATGTCGCCGTAGTAGTCGAGGTGGTCGTGTTGAAGGTTCGTGAATCCCACGGCGTCGAAATGGACACCGCGCACCCGCGACAGGCTCACCGCGTGAGCCGACACCTCGAGGACCGCGCCAGACATCTCTCGTTCGAGAGCGAGCGCCATGAGCCGCTGGATGACCGGGGCCTCCGCGGTCGTGCGCGACGTATACACCCTGTCCTCGCCGACCTGCTGGACCCCCGTTCCCTGCAAGAGTGCGGGCACGCCGACCCCCTGGAGGGCCTCATGGAGCAGGTAGGCGGTGGTCGTCTTTCCGTTCGTTCCCGTCACCCCCACCGTGCACAGGCGTGCCGACGGGTCGGCGTAGACCATAGCGGCGACCTCGCCTTCGACGCTGCGCGGGTCGGGGACCGTCACGACCGGGATCTCACCGAGATCAGCGGCGACCTTCGCAGCGCCCGCCTCATCGGTGAGGACCGCGACCGCTCCCGCCGCCACGGCATCGGCTGCGAACGCCGCACCATGGGTGGACAGGCCCGGCACCGCGATGAAGAGGTCCCCGGGTGCGATGTCCGTCGAATCGACGCTGACGCCGCTCACCTCGGCGTCCCCGCTTGCGCTCGCTCCCAATCGCTCGGCGATCGCCGCGAGCGCTACGGGCTGGATACTTCT
This sequence comes from Actinomycetaceae bacterium, assembly GCA_030527545.1. GTDB lineage: Bacteria > Actinomycetota > Actinomycetes > Actinomycetales > Actinomycetaceae > Nanchangia. The sequence goes on along the minus strand of JAUNAP010000001.1, from coordinate 256,352 downwards.
CGGACGCATGTCATGGAGGGTAACGGTCATGGCGACAAGTCTAGACGCAACGTCGCCCCTACCACCTGCGTGGCCTTGGCGCCGCCTACCCCGCGATGCCCGAGGTGCGGATGAACGTGAAGACGGCCTCCATGACCATCTGGACGGCGATCGCTCCCAGTAGCACGCCGAAGATCTTCGTGAGCAAGGTGATGCCGGCGTCGCCGAGGAACCTCGAGATCTCAAGGGCGAAGCGCAGCGATAGCCACACGACCGCGTGGGCCGCCAGCACGCCGGCGGCAACAGCCACCCACCGGGCGAGGCTACCGCCCGCCTGGTTGACCCCCAGCATGACGGCGACGATCGCGCCGGGACCTCCCAGCAGCGGCGTCCCCAGGGGCACGAGCGCGGCCGACACGCGCGAGATCGCCGGGGAGTCGGGATCTTTACCGTCCTCGTTGAGTAGCTGCATGGCGACGAGGAACAGCAAGACGCCACCGGAAAGCTGGATGGCCTCGGTCGAGATGTGGAGCGCCTGGAGAATGTAGCGCCCAAACACCCCGAATGTCGTCACGATGAGCAGCGACGTGCCCGTTGCGACCCAGGCGCCGCGCTTTTGTTGTTCCCGGGTTTCTCCGCGCGTGAGCGCAAGGAAAATCGGGGCGTTCGACACCGGCGACTGGATGATGATGAGGGTGGCGAACACCGAAACGAACAGGGTGGCATCGATGATGGCGGACACTAGGGCCTCTTTCTCGCGTGGGACGTGCCCCCAAGATTACGTCGCCGGCAAGACGAGATCCATCCGGCCGCGTTCGGCAATCGCCTCGACGACCTCCCAGTCGGTGAGGTTCTCTCCCAGGGTGGTCGTCTTGCCGCGACCGTGGAAGTCTGACGATCCCGTCCGATGGAGGCCGTAGCGGGCGGTGAGGACGCCGAGGGCCTCACGCCACTCGCGCGTGTGATCGGGGTGGTCGACCTCGATGCCAAACAGGCCAACGTCGCGCCAGGAGGCGATGACGTGAGCGGGCACGACGCGGCGCTGCCTGGACAGCGGGCGCGGGTGCGCCATGACGGCGACGCCCCCACATTCGGTGATCGTTTCGATAACTTCGCGAGGATCGGGGGCGCAGTAGCGGACGTAATAGGGCGAGGCGGGGTGGAGGATGGTGGCGAACACCTCGTTGCGATGCGAAAAGCAGCCGGCGGCGATGAGGGCGTCGGCAATGTGCGGGCGCCCGATCGCTACCCCCTCCCCCGCCTGGGCTTCCACATCCGCAAGGGTGAGCGGATAGTCACGGCCGATCCGTTCGACCATGTCGGCGACCCTGGCCCGCCGGGAGGCATGGATGGTCTCAAACAGCGCGGGCAGACCGGGGGCTAGCGGATCGTGAAGGTAGGACAGCATGTGGACGGTCACCCCGCGCCAGGCGCACGAAACCTCAGCGCCGACCATGAGGCCCACCCCCGTCTCGCGGGCGGCCTCACGCGCCTGCTCCCACCCGGCCGTCGTGTCGTGATCGGTGAGACCGATGAGATCGAGGCCGCCCTGCCGCGCCTGGGTAAACAGCTCGCGTGGCGTCGACGTCCCATCGGAGAACGTTGAGTGAGTGTGAAGGTCGCACAGCCAGGCCATGTCCCCATGGTATCGAGGCCCGGGTGGGTCCTACACTGGGAGAAACCGCATAGAAAGGACTGGCATGTCGAACGACATTTCGATGTCTGGAAAGACAGGCAAGCAGCCTCTGGCCGAGCGCGTCAACAACCGTTCTCGTCGCGCAGGCTCTCAGGCGTTCCGCGATTTCATTGGCACCGGGTGGGCGCCCCGCGACACGACGACGCCTCCGCGTTCGGGGGCCGCCGATTACCTGCCCGCCCGCTACGCCAAGCTCGGTGAGCCGTTCGCTGGCGATCGACTTGTCATCCCGGCGGGCAACTACAAGGTGCGTTCAAACGACTGCGACTACCGCTTCCGTGCCCACTCGGCCTTCGCCCACCTCACGGGCCTGGGCGGGGAACTCGAGCCCGATGCCGTTCTCGTTCTCGAACCTCTCACCGACGCGAGCGGCACCCCTCTTCCCGGGTGTGAAAGCGAGGCGGGAACCCACCGCGGCATTGTGTTCTTCAAGCCGCAAGCGCCTCGCTCTTCAGAGGAGTTTTACGCCGATTCGCGCTACGGCGAGTTCTGGGTGGGCCCGCGATACACAATCGAAGACATGGAGGCCGTGACGGGCCTCGAGGCCCGAGACATCGCCTCCCTACCCGATCATCTGGCGAAAGACGCTGGGATCGTGGGGTTGCGTGTCGTACGCGGTGTCGATGATTCCGTGTTCGCAGCCGTGGAGAAGGTCCGTGAGGAAGCCCACCTGGCGTCTGGCGAACAGGCCCGCGAGGCGGACGAGTCTTTGGAGGAACGTGCCTTGACGATCCGCCTCGTCAAGGACGCCTACGAAATTTCCGAGCTCGAACACGCCGTTGCCGTCACCAAATCCGGGTTCGACGAGATCATCGCTAACCTTCCCAGGGCCGTCAACCACCACCGCGGCGAACGCGTCATCGAAGGGGCTTTCGGGGCGCGCGCCCGCGAGGACGGCAACGGCTTGGGCTACGACACGATCGCGGCGGCGGGCAATCATGCGAACACGCTGCACTGGATCGACAACAACGGGCCGGTGAGGCCGGGCGAGCTCGTCCTCGTCGACGCGGGTGTGGAGGCGGATTCGCTCTACACCGCTGATATCACCCGGACTTTGCCGGTCGACGGGACCTTCACGTCAACTCAACGCGAGGTCTACGAGGCCGTGCTCGAGGCATGCGAGGCCGGTCTGGCGAAAGCCAGCGAGGAACACGCGAAGTTCCGCGACGTCCACGACGCGGCAGTGGCTGTTCTTGTCAAGCATCTCGCCGAGTGGGGGGTTCTTCCCTGCACCGCCGAGAAGGCTCTCGCCGACGACGGCCAGCAGTTCCGCAGGTGGATGCCGCACGGGGTCTCCCACCATCTCGGACTCGACGTTCACGATTGCGCGCAGGCGGCCCGCGAGCTTTACCTCGACGCCGAGCTCGAGCCGGGCATGTGCTTCACCATCGAGCCGGGCTTGTATTTCCACGCCGACGACGAGCTGTTGCCCGAGCGATTCCGCGGCATGGGGATCCGTATCGAAGACGACATCGTCATCGAGGCCGACGGCACGGCTCGCAGGATTTCCGAGGATATCCCCCGCACGGTGGCCGATGTTGAGGCGTGGATCGCGCAGATCCGCACGACGCGCGGGTGAGGATCGCGCGAGCGGGCGGGACCCCTTGACGGTCCCGCCCGCTCACTGATCGGCGTCTCGACGTCTAGTGGTCGCTGTTGCGAAGCTGTTCGTACAGGTGGGCAAACAGCGGCCCAATAACAGCCAGTACGTCCTTAACGCCGCCGAGCGATCCGGGTGCGTTGACGAGAATGGCCTTGCGCCCATGGTGGTTGACAACCCCGACAATGCCTCTCGACAAGCCGGCGAGCGGGGTCGAGGCGAGCCCGCGCTGAAGGATCTGGACTTCCAGGCCCCATAGGCGTTGACTGACGAGGGGCTCGCAGGCCTCCGGGGTGACGTCGCCAGGCGTGATCCCGGTCCCTCCCGTCGTCACAACGAGACGGGCACCGTTGTCGATTGCCCGCCCGACCGCCTCGCGGATCGCGTCGATCTCGTCGGGCACGATGACCGGTTCCCTTGCGATAAGCCGGTAGTCGGCGAGCTTTTCGACCGCCGTGGGACCAGACTTGTCGGTGCCTTCTCCCCGCGAGCACCGCGTCGATACCGTGATGACGGCCGCATCGACGTCCTCGTCAAGCGCGACGAGGTTCTTGCGGTCGATGGGGGGGCGCGAAGGCCGCGTCGCATGTGCATCGGTCATGATCAGGCTCCCTGATAGGGCACGCTATCGGATTGGTGGGACTGCTTACGAACGGGTCGCCACGCCTTGTGGTAACCCCTCGCGTTGCCCCTCGAGGCGGCAAGGCCGTCATGCGAGGCACTCGCCGCCTCCCGTGAACGATAGACGATGGCGGGCCTCGTCGGATAGGTGATCGGCGCAGACACGATGTGGACGAGTCGCGTTGCCGGCAGCACAGCAAACAGCAGGAGTCCTGCGACGACGTGGATTTTGAAGGCCAGGGGAACGTCTGCCATGAGTTCGGGCCTGGGGGTAAAGGAGAGGATCGAGCGGATCCACGGGCCCACCGTAGCCCTGTAGTCGTAGCCCTCGTCGAGGACCTGGTGGAGGAACGTCGCCGCGCACCCACACACGATCGGCACGGCAAGAAAGACATACATGACGAGGTCGCCTCTCGTCGTGGCCAAACGCACGGTCTTCGTCACGAAACGCCTGATGAGCAGCCCCACGAGCCCGATAAGGACGGCGAGACCCGCCAGGGCTCCACCGACTGTGGCACCCAGATGGTAGGCGTGCTCGCTGACCCCTGCCGCCTGAGTCCAGCTCGCGGGGACGAGCATCCCGGCCACGTGCCCAAAAAAGACGAAGATGATGCCGATGTGAAAGAGAGGCGAGGCCCACCGTAAGATCGCGTTTTCGTGCCACTGCGACGAGCGCGAAGTCCAGCCGAACTGGTCGCTACGCCACCGCCAGATGAGCCCCACGATGAAGGCGCCCAGGCACGCGTAGGGAAGGCCGACCCAAAGGAGTGTGTTCATTGCGTGTCTCCTAGCGTGAGCGGTACAGGGTGATCATCGAGGCCGACGAGCTCGCTCGGGGGCCCCTGCGAGACGAGGGTTATCACGCGCGTGCGCTGGTCCTCGGTGAGTTCGGGGAGGGAGGCGTCGAGGGCGGCCAGCAGGTGCGCGTAGGGGCTCGAAAGACGTTCAAGTGCCAACTTGACGACCTGCAGACCGGGCGCCAGCGCCGCGAGAACCTCCGAGACGAGCACGTCGCGCGATCGCGCCGACAGCTCGAGGAACTGCGGCAGGTAGTCGGGTAGCTCCTCGTCGCTCGGACGGTAACCGAGTGCCCGATACACCTCCGCCATGGTCTGTAAGGCCGCGCCGCGACGCCTCGTGTCCCCCATGTCGTAGTAGGTGAGGTAGAGACTGCACCGGCGTCGATTGTCGAAGGTCTCGACGTAATGTTCACGCAGCCTCGTGACCCCCCACTCCTGTGCGACTTCAAGGAACGCGTCGACGTGGGCGCCGATCTGGTCCGGGAGCCTCACCGACGCGATGGCCTCGGCGCGTTCGTGCCAGTCCTCACCCGGGTAGTCGAGGGCGAGGGAGAGGACCATGTGCGTGTCGAAGAGCGCGTCAGCGTCAGCCATGACGGCTCCTCGAAGGTAGCGTGTTGGCGAGCGCATCTTGCGAAATGACGACGTTGATGCGGCCCGTACCCGCGGGCATGTAGGCCTGGCCGGGAGCCGTGGTGGCGGCCGAATGAAGCGCCTCGAAGGATACTGAGCATCCGCTCGGCGCGCCGATGCCGAGGGCCTGCGCGGCCTCCTCGTGGCCTTCGAGTTCGGCGATGCCTCGCGGCAGCATCGTCTGTGCCGTCGGAATGACGTAGCGGTCGTCGTATTTCGCGATCGCGAGGAGTCGGTACATGTCCTCGAGCTCGGCTCCCGTCATGCCGACCGACGCGGCGATTTGCGGGTCGGGGGTGCGCGAGAGGTGGACGTCACGCATGTGGGAGCGCATCGCACATAGTCTGCGCAGCACGCGTTCGACGACCGCCTCGTCTCCTGCCGAGAGCAATCCGGCGAGATAGGCCAGTGGGATACGCATGTGAGCGACCGCGCTCAGCAGTATCCGGTGGTCTTCTCCATCTGCTCCGCTAGCGGTGATCTGCTCGACGAGGGGAGACAGCGGCGGGACGTACCACACCATCGGCAGGGTCCGGTACTCCGGGTGGAGCGGTAACGCGAGACCGTACGTCTTAATGAGCGCATACACGGGTGAATTGCGCGCCGCCTCCACCCACGTGTGGGGGATGCCGCAAGCCTGCGCTGCCGCGACGACCTGCGGATCGTTCGGGTCGAGGATGATGTCGCGCTGGGCCTCGTAGAGGTCACGCTCGTCGGCGACGGCTGCGGCCTCACTCACCCGGTCGGCGTCGTAGAGGAGCACACCCAGGTAACGCAGCCGCCCGACACACGTTTCGGAGCACACGGTTGGCTGGCCGACCTCGAGTCGCGGATAACACAGGGTGCACTTTTCTGCTTTGCCGGTGGCGTGGTTGAAGAACACCTTCTTGTAGGGACACCCCGACACGCACATGCGCCATCCCCGGCAGCGGTCCTGGTCAACCAGGACGATCCCGTCCTCGGTGCGCTTGTACATAGCACCCGATGGGCACGAGGCCACACACGTGGGGTTGAGGCAGTGGTTGCAGATCCTCGGCAGGTAGAACATGAAGGACGATTCGATGTCCTTCGTGATCGTCACCTGCGCTGCGCGAGCCACCGGGTCGAGATCGAGGGTCTCGTTAGACCCGCCCAGGTCGTCGTCCCAGTTCGGACCCCACTCGATCGTGTCGATGGGCTTACCCGAGACTTGCGAGCGTGCACGCGCAACCGGTAGGTGCGAAGAATCGCGCGGGGCCGACAAGAGCTTGTCGTAGTCGTAGGTCCATGGCTCGTAGTAGTCCTTCATCCCCGGCATGTTCGGGTTGGAAAAGATCTGGGACAGCTTCTTGAGCCTGCCCCCGGCCTTCGGCTTAAGCCTGCCGGATGCCGTGCGCACCCAGCCGCCCTTCCAGCGTTCCTGGTCCTCCCAGGTCTTCGGGTAGCCGACGCCTGGGCGTGTTTCGACATTGTTGAACCACACGTACTCTGTGCCCTCGCGGTTCGTCCACGTCTGCTTACAGGTGACCGAACACGTGTGGCAGCCGATGCACTTGTCGAGGTTCATGACCATCGCGATTTGCGCCATGACCTTCATGAGAAATCGACCTCCTGGGTACGCTTGCGGATCTTCGTCACTTCGTCGCGCTGGCAGCCCGTGGGGCCGACGTAGTTGAAGGCGTAGGTGAACTGCCCGTATCCGCCCGCCATGTGCGAGGGTTTGAGGACGATACGCGTGAGCGAGTTGTGGGTGCCCCCTCGCCTGCCCGTCGTCTGGGTGAGCGGGGTGGCAATCTGGCGGTCTTGGGCGTGATGCATGAACACCGTGCCTTCGGGGATGCGGTGGGAAACGACCGCGCGGGCGGCGACGACGCCGTTGCGGTTGTAGGCCTCGATCCAGTCGTTGTCTTTCACACCGATCTTCTCGGCGTCTGCTATCGACATCCACACGGTTTGCCCGCCCCGACCGAGAGTGAGCATGTGGAGGTTGTCGTAATACTGCGAGTGGATCGCCCACTTGTTGTGCGGCGTGAGGTAGCGCACCGCCACCTCGGTTTCGCCGCGCCCGTCGCGCCCGACGGAACCGGGTGCAGCCTCGCCCATGATGTGGTGGAGGTCCAGGGGCGGACGGTAGACGGGCATCTGTTCACCCATGAGTTCGATCCAATCGTGATCGAGGTAGTAGTGCATGCGCCCGGTTAGGGTGTGGAAGGGCTTCATGCGCTCAATGTTGATCGCGAACGCCGAGTAGCGCCGTCCTCCGTGCTCCGAGCCTGACCATTCGGGGGAGGTGACGACCGGTTGCGGCTGGGTGACGGTATCGGCGAACGTGATGCGTTTGTCAACAGATCCCTCGGCGAGGTCGGCCAGACGGGATCCTGTGCGTTTCTCGACTGCCCTAAATCCCTCGGTGGCCAGGCGTCCGTTAGTCGTACCAGACAGGGCGAGGATCGCGTCGGCGGCCTTGATATCGGTGTCGAGCGCGGGCCTGGGACCGTGGCTGGTGGGTACCGTCCCGTTCTTGGCGGCAAGATCGGCAACCTCGGGACCCGGCGAGAAGGGCACGCCCTTCGTGGCCATACCCGCACCCTCCACGAGGGGTCCCAGCGAGACGTATTTCTCGGCGATACGCGAGTAGTCTCGCTCGACCTCGATGAACTTGGGCATGGTGACGCCCGGGACCCATCCGCACACGGAACGCGGTTCAACTCGCCCCGACACGAGCGTGAGCTCGTCGGGGCTGTCGTGGCCCAAAGGCGCGGCGATAACATCGCGACGCACCCCCAGGTGAGCGGCCCCGAGCTGAGAGACGAGAATCGAGAGGTCCTTGAACAGCTCGAAGTCGGTGCGAGCCTCCCACGGCGGCGCGACAGCCTCATTGAAGGAGTGGATGTAGGGGTGCATGTCCGTGCTCGACAGATCGTGCTTTTCGTACCAGGTAGCGGCGGGCAAGACGATGTCGGAGTGCAGGGTCGTCGAGGTATTGCGGAAGTCCGCGCTCACCATGAGGTCGAGCTTGCCGCGGGCCCCCTCTTCCCTCCACGTTATCGACGTGGGCCGCTCCTCGGGCGCGAGCTCCTCGGCAGAAACGTCGCCCTCGACACCGAGCATGTGGCGCAAGAAGAACTCCGTGCCCTTGGCCGAGGAGCCGAGAAGATTGGTCCGCCAGTTGAAGAGGATCCGGGGGAAGTTGCGGGGATTATCGGGATCGGTGGCTGCGAAGGCGAGCCGCCCGGCTTCCAGCTCCGCTGCAATGTAATCCCCCGCCGGCATTCCCGCTTCAGCGGCGGAGTCCGCGAGTTCGAGGTTCGAACGGTCGAATGTCGGATAGGTGGGCATCCAGCCGCGTTGGGAGGCCTCGATGAGGGTGTCTGCCGTCGTCACGTTCGTATCGGGGCTGGCCAGGGGCGAGGCAACCCTTGCGAGAGTCAACTTGTCGTAGCGCCACTGGTCGGTGAGCAGATACCAAAAGCCCGTCGAGATCATCTGCCGCGCCGGGCGCTGCCAATCCAGTGCGAATGAATACTGGGTCCACCCGGTGAGCGGACGCACCTTCTCCTGGCCGACGTAGTGGGCCCAGCCGCCACCGTTGACGCCCTGCGTCGCAGCGAACGTCGTCAGTGCGAGGAAGGTCCGATAGATAGTGTCGGCGTGGTAGTAGTGGTTGACACCCGCGCCCATGATGATCATCGATCGCCCACCGGATTCGAGGGCGGACGCCGCGAACTCGCGGCCGATGCGGGCGATCTGTGCCGCCGGAACGCCGGAATGAGACTCCGCCCATGCGGGGGTACCCAGCTGGGTGGCGTCGCTGTCGGACGTCGGCCACTCCCCCGCCATTCCCTCTCGGTACACGCCGTAGTTGGCGAGGATGAGGTCGTAGACGGTGGTGACGATCTTGTCGCCGATCCTCTTGGCGGGAACGCCGCGCGTGAGGATCCCCGCGCCCACCGAAGTTCCCTCGCTCTCGTTGGCCGTGAGATCGAAGCGCGGGAGATGGACCTCAACGGGCTGCCAACCGTCGACGTCGGCGAGAGAAAGGACGGGGTCGACGCCGTCGAGACGGAGGTTCCATTTGCCCTCGCCGGCCTGTCCGTATCGGTCCGCGAGCGTCCCACCCGGATCTGCGAGGGTCCCGTCGGCCTCCATGACGAGCGGCCTAAAGGCCGCGTGATCGGTGTGAGCCAGGGGCCCGCCCGCTGCTGCCGCGGTCAAGAACTTACCCGGAACGTAGCCGTTGTCGCGCTCATTGAGTTCAACCAGGAACGGCGAATCCGTGTAGCGGCGCATGTAGTCGAGGAAGAACGGCTCTTTCTTCTCGACGTGGTATTCCTTGAGGATCGTGCGGCCCATGGCGAAGGCCACTGCACCGTCGGTGCCGGGGTGAGGGCGCATCCACTCGTCGGCGAACTTCGTCGAATCGGCAAAGTCTGGGCTCACGGCGACGACCTTCTGGCCGTGGTAGCGGGCCTCGGTCATGAAGTGGGCGTCGGGGGTGCGGGTGAGCGGTACGTTCGATCCCCACATGATGAGGTAGTCGGAGTTGTACCAGTCGCCTGCCTCAGGAACGTCGGTTTGGTCGCCGAAGACGTGGGGGGAGGCGACCGGGAGGTCGGCGTACCAGTCGTAGAAGGACAGGTTGACCCCGCCGATGAGCTGGAGGTAGCGAGCTCCTGCTCCGAAGGAGACCATCGACATGGCGGGGAGGACGGAGAAGCCTGCGATACGGTCGGGCCCGTATTCCTTGATGGTTGCGACGTTAGCGGCCGCCACGATTTCGAGGGCCTCTTCCCACGTGGCCCGCACCATCCCGCCACGCCCGCGGGCAGTGACGTAGGAGGAGCGGACCTTGGGGTCGGCCTGGATCGTCTGCCAGGCCTCGACGGGGTCGGGGTGGGCTTTCTTGGCCTCGCGCCAGGCCTCCAACAGCTGGGTGCGCACGTAGGGGTAGCGCACGCGCGTGGGCGAGTATTCGTACCACGAGAAGGCGGCGCCCCTGGGGCATCCGCGGGGTTCATACTCGGGCATGTCGGGCCCGGTCGTGGGGTAGTCGGTCGCCTGGGTTTCCCACACGATGATGCCGTCTTTGACATAGACCTTCCACGAGCACGAGCCCGTGCAGTTGACACCGTGGGTGGAGCGAACGACCTTGTCGAAGCTCCAGCGTTGACGGTAGAAGGCCTCGGCGTCGCGCCCGCCGGTTGCAAACATGGCGCGCGCATCCTCACTGGCGCTGGCGTGGCGCAGCCGGGAGGCAAACGCGTAGATTCCGGATTCTTTGGGGTAGGTACTCATCGCTAAGGTCTCTTTCTATCCGCGCCTGGGCGCCGCGGGGCGCGCGTAGCGGATCCAACACGTGATCGTCCCGACGACGCAAAAGACGCCGCAGATCCACAGCCACGTGGTCGCGCTCATGGAAGACAGGGCGATTCCAACGAAGAAGGGCCCGAAGGAAGCAACGGCTGCGGTAAAGCCGATGGCCCCGCCGGCCTGGCGTTTCGGCATGATCATCGGCATCTGTTTGAACGTGCCGGCGTTGCCAATCCCCGTAAAGAAGAACATGACGAGCATGGAGATGAGGAAACCCCAGAAGCTTCCCATACCCGTGGGGTTGAGCGTGAAGTAGCCGGCGAGGAAGAAGCACACGGCCTGCCCCGCCCCCGAGACGAACGTCCACAAGCCGCCGGTGAAACGATCGCACAGCGGCCCCCACGCGACCCTCACGAGGGAACCGATGAGCGGAGCCAGGAATGCGTAGGAAGCGCCCGCGACGGCAAGACCCAGGGGCGAGGTGCTGCCGAAGTTGTTGTTGATCATGAGGCCAAATTGGGCCGAAAAGCCCGAGAAGGTCCCGAAGGTCATCACGTACATGAGGGTCATGAGCCACGTGTCGGGATTGGAGAAGATATCAAGCTGTTCCTTGAACGAGGCCTTGACCGGCACGTCCTTGAGCCACACGAAGGAGAAAATCGCGGCGAGGATCGACCACGGTATGAAGAAGATCGTGGGGTTGATGAGCCACAGGTCGGTCCCGTCGCTCAAGCGCGTCGGTGCCATCCATGCCATGCCGGCCAGCGGCACCGTCATGAGCAGGGGGCTGGCCATCTGGATAATCGACATGCCGAGGTTTCCCACGCCCGCCTGAATGCCAAGCGCGGTGCCCGACAGTCGCTTGGGGAAGAAGAAGCCGGTCGAGGGCATGTAGCCAGAGAACGATCCGCCGCCAATGCCGCACATGAAAGCGAGGGCAAGCAGCCACCAGTAGGGGGTATCGGGGTTTTGGACTGCGAAGAACCACCCGATCATCGGGACGATGTAGAGCAGCGAGGAGAGGCCCACGAGCTTGCGAGTCCCGATGGTGGCGGGCAAGAACATGTAGATGAGACGCAAGAACCCGCACGACAGGCCCGGCATCGAGGTCAACCAGTACAGCTGCGCCTGGGTGAGGTCGAAGCCCGCGTCGTTGAGGCGCGGAGCGATCGCCGAGACGAGAAACCACACGCAAAAGGCGAGCGTCATCGAGTAGGTCGTGATCGCGAGGGTCCTCCACGCAATGGAGGAATCCCATTTTTCTGGGTCTTCGGGGTTCCAGTTAGTGAGGATTCTCGACTCCGTTGAGGCCATCTCGCCTCCCTTTCGTACGCTCATGCTTCGATCGAGGATGACGATACGACGCAGGCAAGCATCCGTCAGAACTTTTCAGCAAAATGGCGGGAATGCGCGTCTTCCGCGCGCTACTTGCGCACACCTCGCACAAGATATGCACACCTATTTGGTGACAGCACTGTCGTCTAATTGATGGAGGCTCCCCATACTGCGAGGTCGACGGGCGTATCAATATCCATCGCCTCCGCATCGACGTCGACGTAAACCGGCGGGCTCGCCAGCGCCTCCACGAGGTGCCGAGCGGCCCGATCGCGCACGTTTGCATAACGCCCCTCATCTGTGCCAGGCCACCGGCGAGACAGCGTCTCGAGCGCCGAAACGAGACCTGTCGCCGAGTAGACGGCGAGGAGATGATGCCTATGCCCATCGCGCGACCGAGCAAGCACCGCTCCACCGGGTGGGCACGCGCCGAAAAGATCACCAACAATAGCTCCGCCCAGGGGCGCATCGACGCTGACAACGCCGACCAGGCTTTCGGGCGAGGCACCCGCGTGAAGACCCAGCGCGGCCACGCCGGCAGCAATGCCAGCGAGCGGACCGCCGTCGGGGGGATCCTCGAGCGTACGCCTCACGCCGCGAGGCGCCTCCACGTGCGCACCTGCGACGAATACCTGTCGGCCGCGCCCCACTCCCCGATCCTCCAGGTCACCACAGATTGTATCGACGAGACGATTCCCTCCCAAGCGAATAGCGGCCTTAGCGACCCCTCCCAGGCGCCTCCCCGCTCCCCCGCCGAGGATGATCGCACAGCGCTCATCGTCCACCTCATTCTCCTTCCCCTCCACGCCTTAGGATGAAGACTATGACGATTGAGTGTGCAGATGACCTATTGTCGCCCTCCTCCCTGCCTGGGGGCATTCCCGATTTTGCCGGGGTAACCCCGCAAACGTGCCTGGCGGCACTACGCGAGGGCATGAAACGCGAGCGCGAACGCTGGGACGTGATCGCATCTTGCCCTGAACCCGCCACCATCGACAACACACTCGTGCCGCTCGAGCTAGCCGGGGCAGAGCTCGAGCGAGCCGAAAGCGTGTTCTTCACGATGACGTCGTCCGTCGGCGGAGATGAGTGGGCGAAGGCCGAAGAAGAAATCGTCGCCGACTTTGTCGACCACGCCCACGCTTTCTCCACCCACCTGCCGCTTTACCGCCGCGTCGTCGAGGCCGCAGAAAACGCCACCGAGGAGGAGGCGAGCTTTGTTCTCGCCGACTACATCCGCGACTGGAAGCGAGCCGGCATCCATCTCGACAAGGACAAGCAGGAGGAGCTTCGCTCCATCGACCGTGAGTTGGGGGCCGCCGAACAGGCCTTCACGAAGGCGAGCGTCACCGCTCGCGGGTGCGGCCCACGCGGCCTCGATGCCGAGGATCTCGGCCCCGCAGCCGGTGAGGGCATCCGCGCAGACGACGGCTCCGTGACGCTGCCCCTGGCCAACTTCACGACCCATCCGGCGCTCGCCCACATCCCCTCCCAACAGGCGCGACGTCTCCTCCTGGAGGCCTCCCTCAACCGCGCCAACGGCACGGGCGAGGTCGACACGCGTCCGCTCGTCGCTCAAATCGCGACTCTGCGTGCCCGCCGCGCCGAACTACTCGGTTTCGATAGCTTCGCCGACATGGTCGTCGACGGTTCCGTCGCGCCGAGCACCGAAGACGTGTGGACTCTGCTGACCTCGCTCGGCCAGTCTGCCCAGCGCGCCCTCGCCAGCGAAGAAAAGGTGCTCGCGGAGCTGGCCGACACTCCCCTCGAAGCTGGGGACTGGACGTATTACGAGGAGAAGCTGCGTGCGCGGTCCTTCAGCATTGATTCGACCGACCTCAAGAACTATCTCGAACTGAGCAGAGTCATTGTCGACGGTGTCTTCTACGCCGCAACCTGCCTCTACGGAGTCACGTTCACCCCGCGCGAGGACGTGGCGGGCTGGGTCGAGGGCGTCAAGGCGTGGGAGGTACGCGATGCCTCAGGTCTGCCTTTGGGGCTCTTCGTTGGCGACTACTACACGCGCGAAACGAAGGAGGGTGACGCGTGGATGCACGAGCTCGTCTCCTACAACCAGCTCACCGGCGAGCTCCCCGTCATCGCCAACACGCTTAACCTCGCCCGCCCCGCCGAAGGCGAGCCGACGCTGCTCACCTGGGACGAGGTCGAGACGTGCTTCCACGAATTCGGCCACGCCCTCCACGGCCTCTTCGCCGCGACCCTCTACCCCTCGCACGCCGGTACTTCCGTCCCCCGCGACTTTGTCGAATTCCCCTCCCAGCTCAACGAGATGTGGGCCTACCACCCCCAGATCCTGCGACGTTATCTGCGCCACTGGGAGACCGGACTGGCGGCCGGCGAGGATGTTGTCGAGGAGATCTCGCGGTCGAAGTCCTTCGGGCAAGCGTATGCCACGCTGGAATACGTGGCCGCCGCCGCCCTCGACCTCGCCTGGCACACGACCCCGGTCCACGACCTGCCCGACGCCGCGGGGGTTGAGCAATTCGAAGCCGCCCAGTTGGCCCGGCTCGGTCTCGACCACCGGCTCGTCCCGCCGAGGTTCCGCTCCACCTACTTCACCCACACCTTCGGGGGTGGCTACGCTTCGGCCTACTGGTCCTACATTTGGGCCGAGCTCATGGTGGCAGACATGGAGGATTGGATCCGCACGGGCCCGCTGTGCGGGGACAACGAGGGGCTCAACCGCGACGTCGGTGAGGCCCTGCGTCGCGGGGTTCTCTCGCGCGGCTACTCCCGCGCCGCCATGGACTCCTACCGAGAGGTGACCGGGCGCGAGCCAGATCCGCGCAGCGTGGCGAGGCGTCGTGGCCTCGCCTAAGGGAGCAACCATCAAGATCAGGCGAGTCCTGCCCGCCCTCGCGTGGGCGGGACTCGCCCTCGCTTGCAGCGCGTGGTTCGCCGCCGACGTCGTGCGCTTCGGCTGGTCCGACACGTGGCGGGAGGGCGCGTTCCTTCTCGGCCTCGTGTGGGTCACGTGGCTACTGTGGGGAGCGCCCGTGCTTGTACTCACGAGTCGCGGCATTCACGTGCGCAACGCCTGGTGGATCCACGACGTCGAGTGGGGTGCCCTCGTGCGCACGAAGCGACGCTTCGGGCTCGTCCTCGTCACCACCGCGCGAGAGTGTGCGGTATCAGCGGCTCCGGCGCGCTCAGGCATCGCGGTTACACTCGGTCCCCGCTCCACTACGCCCGACGTCTCCGTTTCCATGGAGGGCACCCGCCGACTAAGCTTGTCCGCTCACGACGCCGGGATCGTCCTCGAGCGCTACCGCGAATCGGCGGGCACCGAGGCGGGCAGTGCCGTTCGCCGCAGGCTCAATCCCGTCACGATTGTGCTGACGTTCGTCACCGCCGCGTGGGTCCTCGCCGCAATCGTGTGAGCTGAACCGAAAAGACCAAACGGGCGGGCGAGACCCACAAGGTCTCGCCCGCCCGTTTGTCAGCGGACTCAGCCGATACGCTTACTTGACGAAGCCGACGTTTTCAGGCTGAAGGCTCGCCAGTCCGAAGGCGCCGTAGTTGGCGAGGTTCTTCGGAACGGCCGTGTAGTCGACGCGGCGGTACAGCGGCAGCGTGTGGCCGGACTCCCAGATCATCGCGTCAATCTGGTTCGTCAGATCGACCCGCTTGCTGCGGTCCATCTCGACGTCAGCCTGCTCGCGCAGCTTGTCGAGCTCCGGGTTGGAGATGCGCGCGAAGTTCGACTCCTGACCGGTGCCGTAGATCTGACCGATGTTGTTCATCGGGAAGATCGTGCCGCGCCAGGTGAAGGTCGTCAGACCAAATTCACCATCGATCATGAACTGCGGGAACTCGTCTTGGGCCTTGGTGACGAGCTTGAGGTCGATACCAACCTTGGCGAGATCGGCCTGGATGAGCTTGCCCTCGTTCTCCGAGGTGGGAACGTCCTTGATGAGGCCGTATTCGATCTCGAGCGGCTGGCCGTCCTTCTCGCGGACCTTCTTGCCTTCCGGCAGCTTCCAACCGGCCTCGTCGAGCAGCTTCTCTGCGGCCTTGGGGTCGTAGCTCCACTTCTCGCCGTTGTCCTTGTAGCCGTCCTGGCCGGGCATGAAGAAGTGGTTGCCGAGCATGGCTTCCTCGACGTGGTCGGCCACCGGCAGACCCGCGAGGTCGGACTTGGCGATCGCCTCGCGGTTGATCGCGCGCGTAATCGCCTGGCGGACCTTGACGTCGCCCAGGTTCTTACCTTCGGAGTTGAAGGTCACGTGACGCCACTGTAGACCCGGGGTCTCGCGGATCTCGCCGTCCGAACGCTGCTGGGCCTTCTGATAGCCGTCAGCGTTGATAATCGGCTGGAGCACGTCGATCTCGTTGTTCGCAAACGCCTGCGAGGAGGCCGAAGGCGACAGCTCACGGAAGGACACCTTGTCGAGCAGCGGCTTGTCGCCCCACCACTTCTCGTTGGGCACGAGAGTCGCCACGCGCTGTGACTTATCGATCTTGTCGAACTTGTAGGGGCCCGCGAGCCACTCGTTCTTCGGCTCGGTCAAACCGGTGTTGAACATTTCCGGATCCGAGGTCAGTTCCTTGGGGTAGATCCCCGACAGCGGGGCCTGCCAGTCCGGGTAGGACGACTTAAACGTGATGATGACTTCCTTGTTCGAGGCCCCGGCCTCGACATTGGCCATCTGGTCGTAGCCATCGGTCGTCGCCGGCTTGAACGCCTCGTTCGTGCCGTTCATCGCCTTCCACAAGGAAATGAAGTCCTCGGCCTCGATGTCGCGCCCGGAGTTCCACTTCGCCTTGTCCGAGATCTTCATCGTGATCTTTTGCGGCGCGCCATCCTTGGCCTCCTCGACCTTGACGTCGTCGAGGTAGTTCTTATTCCAGCTCAGCTCGCCCTTCTCGTCAGAAACGAGCAGCTGGGCGCCGGTCCACTTCCAAATGTCCTCGTTGTCGACCTGGTTGCCGTCGTTCGACTGCGTGTTCCAGTTCGTCGGCAGCTGGGAAATCGCGAAACGCAGCTCACCGCCTTGCTGGAGCTTGTCGCGATCCTGGGGGTTGACGTCCCATACCTTCTCTTTGCTTCCAGCGGCATCGCCGTTGGAATTGGCCGTATCTGCGCTGCCGTTATCGGCGTTCGAGCAACCAGTGAGCGCCAGGGCAGCCGAAACCCCGATGACGCCGAGTGCGGTGACCATGTTCTTCACGCTACGCACGGTCTTCCTCCTTAATATGGATGGGTGGGCACCTGGGGGCATCCCCTCGCTGCAGACAAGACCGGCGCCCGGCATCTTGTCGGTTACGTGGATTCTAAACAAGCACCTCAGAAGACGCTTACCGATCTCGAGAAATGACATGCGACGGCATGATCGCCTTCCTCGTGTTCCAAGGTCGGTTCGCTCTCGAGGCAAGCCTTCCGATTCGTCTCGTCCAGTTGTTTGAACATCGGGCAGCGGGTACGGAAGGGGCACCCACTCGGCAGGTTCGCCGGGGAGGGCAGATCCCCCTCGAGCAAGATCCGCTCACGACCGCGCTCCTTGGCCGGATCGGGAATCGGGATCGCCGACAGAAGGGCCTGCGTATAGGGGTGGCGCGGATGATCGTAGACGCTCGTGACGTCGCCGATCTCCACGATACGTCCCAGATACATGACGGCGACGCGGTCCGCGATGTGACGAATGACCGACAGGTCGTGGGCCACGAAAAGATACGACAGCTTCATCTCCGCCTGCAGCCGCTCGAGCAGGTTGAGCACGCCCGCTTGGATGGACACGTCGAGCGCAGACACCGGCTCGTCAAGAACGAGGAGCTTCGGTTCGAGAGCGAGCGCCCTGGCGATACCGATGCGCTGCTTCTGTCCACCCGAAAAGTGTCGCGGGTAGCGGTTCGAGTGCGCCGGCTCGAGGCCGACGAGTTCCATGAGCTCACCGACGCGAGCGTGAGCATCCTTCTTCGAATAGCCGTTGTAAATGAGCGGCTCGGTGAGGATCTCCGAGATGGGCATACGCGGGTCGAGTGAGGCCATCGGGTCTTGGAAGACAACCTGGAGGTTTTGACGCACCTCCTTGCGGTCGGCCTTCGACATCTGGGCGGTGTCTTTGCCGAAAACGACGACGCGACCAGCTTCTGGAGCCTGCAGGCCGAGGATCGACATGAGCGTCGTCGTCTTGCCGCATCCGGATTCGCCGACCAGACCGACCGTCTCGCCCGGGCGAATCTCAAGATCGATCTTGTTGACGGCGTGGACCGTGCCAACGCGGCGCTTAAAGACCGCTCCCTTCATGAGCGGATAGGTCTTCGTCAGATCCTTCAACTGCAAGATGGGTGAAACTTCGGGCCCCGGCCGCTCTCCCTTGTCCACAGCTGCGGGCAGCGGGTAGATGTCGGCGTAGGTCTTAGCCGAAGCGAGAATGTCGTCTGCGAAGATACAGGCCGCACGATGGGAGATCGCGTCTCCGCTAGACACGTCGCCCTCGCTCGCCCTGCCTGCGACGGTGTGCAGTGTCGGCTCTTCGCCACGGCACGCTTCGGTGGCCATCGGACAGCGCGGAGAGAAGGGGCACCCCGGCGGGAGATTGAGCAGAGACGGCGGATTGCCCTCAACGGTAGCCAAAGGCTCGTCGGTGTCGACGTCGGGGCGGGGCAGTGAGCCGAGCAGGCCGATCGTGTAGGGCATCGCCGGGCGATAGAAGATGTCGTTGACCGAACCCGATTCGACGATGCGACCGGCGTACATGACAGCGACCTTGTCGGCGAGCCCGGCGACGACCCCGAGGTCGTGGGTAATGATGATGACGGCGGCACCGGTCTCTCGCTGCGCGTAGCGCAACAGGTCAAGGATCTGGGCCTGAATCGTCACGTCGAGGGCCGTTGTGGGCTCGTCGGCGATGATGACGTCGGGGTTGTTGGCGATGGCCATGGCGATCATGACGCGCTGGCGCATGCCGCCGGAGAACTCGTGGGGGAAGTTCTTGATTCGTACCTCAGGGTTGGGGATACCCACCGCCTTGAGCAGTTCGAGGGCGCGCGCCTCGGCGTCCTTGTCGCTCATGTCGGGATCGTGGATCTGGAGGGCCTCGCAGATCTGGTCGCCGATGGTGAAGACGGGATTGAGCGAGGACAGCGGGTCCTGGAACACCATGGCCAGCGACTTGCCGCGGATGTTAGACATCCACTTGTCGGAACGACCGAGGAGTTCGACCCCGTGCATCTTGATCGAACCGGTGATGTTGGCCGAAGAGTCGTGCAGGCCCATCACCGACATCGAGGTCACGGATTTGCCAGACCCGGATTCGCCAACAATTCCCAAGATCTCGCCGGAGTTAACGGTGAGGTTGACTCCGCGCACCGCGTGTACGACGCCGTCTTCGGAGGGGAAACGGACGTTGAGGTCGCGAATCTCGAGAGCGGGCACCCCCGGGCGCGCCTTGGGCAACTCCTCGGCATCGATGGTCGTCTTCTTCTTGCTCATGCTTGACCTCCGGCGTTTGAGGACGGATCGAGGGCGTCACGCACGGCATCGCCAAGGAAGTTGACGAACAGCAGCGTGAGAACGAGGAGCACGGCGGGGGCTAGGAAGACCCACGGGAAGGTCGTCGCCATGCGCGAGCCCTCCGAGATCATCGTCCCCAGGGAGGTCTGGGGCGCTTGCACGCCGAAGCCGAAGAACGACAGCGATGTTTCGGCGAGGACGGCTGCTGCCAGTCCCAGCGTGAAATCGACGATGAGGTAGGAGGAGATATTGGGGATGATGTGACGGAAGATCACCGCTCGCGATGGCACCGACATGAACCTGGCTGCTTGAACGTAGTCGAGCGAGGCCACGGAAGAGGTCATCGCGCGCACGACGCGGGCCGACAGCATCCAACCGAACGCCGCGAGCAGAAGAATGAAAAGGGGAATCGAACCCTTCGCATTACCCGCCTTTTGGGTGATGATGGCGATCATGAGGAAGGACGGGATGACGAGCATGAGGTCGATGATCCACAAGATCACCTTCGACACCGCGCCACCGAAGTAGGCGGCCGAGGCACCGATGATCGCCGCCAAGAAGGTCTGGATAATGGCGACGGAAAAACCGATCATGAGCGATTTCCGCAGGCCCTCGACGCTCATCGCGAAGATGTCGCGTCCGCCCTGGGTCGTGCCCAGCCAATGTGCGGCCGAGGGGCCCTGCATGAAGGCGGTGTTATCGACGTCGGCGTAGCTCCACGGCGATACGTAGGGGCCGAATATCGCAAAGAGGATGATGAGCACCAGCCCGACAAAACCGATCTTTGCCCCGAGCGGGCGGAACGTGCGCCGCAAAACCAGCTGGAAACGAGAAAGAGTAGCGGGAGCCTGATCGGAGGTGATGTTGTCCAAAGGCGCATCGTCGGGCATCGCCGTCTCGTTGGGAGTCGTCAAAACAGGCATGGGCTCCTCCTAGTTCGTGCGCACGCGCGGGTCGACGATGGCAACAAGAATGTCGGACAGCAACGCACCCAAGAGGACGCACACGCCCGAGAAGGCGACGACGGCAACGGTCCCGTTGATGTCTTGTTGAGTGATCGATTGGACGCCGTAGATGCCGAAGCCGTGCCACCCGAAGACCTGTTCGGTGATGGTCGCTCCCAAAACGACGCCGGTGATGGCGAAGGCAAAGTAGGTGGCCATGGGGATGAGGGCGTTACGCAGCGCGTGCTTGCGAATTGCTTTACCCGCCGTCAACCCCTTTGCTCGAGCCGTGCGCACGTAGTCAGCACCGAGCGTGTCGAGCATGAGGTTGCGCTGGTAACGCGAATAGGTGGCAATGTGCATGAGCGACAGCGACAGCGTCGGCAGCAGGAGGTGCTGAAGGCGGTCGACGAGCCAGGCACCCGGATAGTTACCGATATTTCCGGTCTCCCCGATGAACTCAAAGAAGTTCGTTCCCGTCGCCTGGTTGAACTTGACCGCGAGGATCTGGAGGACGACGGCGAGGACCATCGGCGGTGTCGAGATGAAGATGAGGGCGAAGATCGAGATGCCTTTATCGGCGGGGCGGCCCTTCTTCACGGCGCTCCACGCACCCAGTGCCACACCGCCGAACATACCTACGAAGGTAGCGATCGTGATGAGGCGCACGGACACCCAGATGCGTACCGCAACCTCGTCGTTAACGGAAGCTCCCTTGGGATCGCGCCCCCAATCCCACGACGTCAACACTCCGTGAGCCCAGTTCCCAAAACGAGAAAGCACGGGATCGTTGGGGTTGATGTTGTAGTCGGTGAGTGTGCGCAGGATCGATCCGCGATCGAGGCTGGGGTTCGTCCAGTCGAAGACCGCGAGCGGGTTGAGCGCGACCGAGGCGATGATGTAGGCCAGCGTGATGGCAATGATGAGGAGGACGGCGTAGTTCGCCAGGCGCCTCGCAAGGTAGATAAGCATACGTATGCACTCCGGTGTCTCCGGGCAATGTCTCCTCGTCAGCCTAAGCGAGTCGCCACCTCTGGGCTGTTTGGCTCAGGTCGTGAGACACGATCCGCGCATACTTGCCCCTAAATCCGGGGAGTTTTCGCGTGGCGTCTCGCCTGTCAGACGTGGCGACGCGACGACCACCAAGGGACCACGAATTACGCAACAAAAAGTTTCGTAAAACGTTTCCCATATATTAGCCCGCTGTGCCTGCCTCACTCGCCGGCAAACGGGGCGTAGCGGCAATGAGGGCGCGTGTCATCGCCTGGCGCGGAGAGGACACGACCTGCGCGACCGGACCCCATTCGACGATACGTCCGCGCTCCATAACGGCGACGGTGTCCGCGTTGGCGGTGACGAGGCCAAGGTCGTGGGTGATCATGAGATAGGTGAGTCCCCACTCGGCCTGCAGCTCGCGCAGCAGGGCGAGAATGCGATCTTGGACGACAACGTCGAGTGCCGAGGTCGCCTCGTCGAGGACGACGATGCGCGGGGAGGGAGCAAGGGCGCGCGCGATCGCGACGCGCTGGCGCTGCCCACCCGACAGCTGCGCGGGATAACGCCCGGCTACCGACTGAGCGAGTCCAACGGCGTCGAGCATCTCGCGGACGCGGGCGCGCCTGGATCTTCGATCCCCTATCCCGAGGATGGACAGCGGCTCGGCGATGAGAGCCGATACTGTGTAGAGAGGATCGAGGGAGGCGTAGGGGTTTTGGAAGACCACCTGAATGTCGCGGCGAATCTCACGTGCCTCCTCTTTAGTCGCCGTGGCGAGGCTGCGGGAGAAGATTTTGATGTCGCCGGCGTCGAGCGGACTCAGCCCCAGGATCGCGCGCGCTAGCGTCGTCTTTCCCGATCCGGATTCGCCGACGAGCGCGCACGTCTGCCCCGCCATCACCTCAAGATCGACGCCGTCGAGGGCCACGTGAGCCGATTCGCCCCGGCGCGCGCCGGCGAATGCCTTCGATGCGCCCACCACGCTGATGGCAATGTCCTTTGACTTTGCGGCCAGGCGGCTCCGGCCTCCTGGGAGTGCCGCGAGCAGGCGTCTCGTGTAGGGGTGGACGGGGCCCGAAATGACCTGCCGGGTGGGGCCTTGCTCGCAGATGCGCCCCTTATTCATGACGAGGAGGTGGTCGGCACGTTCGCAGGCCAACGCAAGGTCGTGGGTCACGAGCAGCAGTGCCGTGCCCTTCGATGAGGCCAGCGCGCACAGGTGGTCGAGGACCTCGCGGGCCGTCGTGGCATCGAGTGCGGACGTCGGTTCGTCGGCGATGAGCAGAGGCGGGTCGCATGCGAGCGCCTGGGCGATGAGGGCCCGCTGGGCCATCCCGCCCGAGAGCTCGTGCGGGTAGGAACGTCTGGCCCGTTCGGGATCGGGCAGGCCCGCCGCCGACAGGAGCTCGCGCACCCGGTCTGTGCGCGCCGCGCGCGTGAGACGGCAGCGTCGAAGCGCCTCCCCCACCTGGGTGCCGACCCGCCAGGCAGGGTTGAGGTTCGTCGTGGGATCTTGCGGCACGTAGCCGATGGCCTGCCCGCGCAGCTCCACCCATTCGGGCTCGCTCGCCGCCGTCACGTCGCGAGAGAGGATCTCGATCGTGCCAGATGCCAGTGTCGCGTTGGCCGGTAGCAGGCCGAGGAAGGACGAGGCGAGGGTCGATTTTCCCGACCCGGACTCCCCGACGATCGCGACGGTTTGGCCCGGATATATCGTCACGGAAGCGTCGAGGACCGCACGGGTGTGCCCGCCCGGAATCGCATAATCGATGGAAACATGACGGGCTCGCAGCAGTGGTTCGGGTGGGGTCACGACGCCTCCTTTCCGGTCTCGTCGACTCCGAGGGCGTCACGGGCCACGTCACCGAGGATGATGACGGAGAGGACCGTGAGGGCGAGGGCAAGAGCCGGATAGGCGAGAACGAGGGGCCGCGAGCGCAGGGTCGATTGCGCAGCTGCAATGTCGGAGCCCCACGAGATGACGTCGGGAGGCAAGCCGACGCCGAGGAACGACAGCGTCGCTTCCAACACGATGAAGGTTCCCAGCGCGAGGGTCGCGTAGACGATGATGGGCGCCGCCGCGTTGGGCAGAATGTGGCGGGTAAGGACGCGCCATCTCGACGCACCGGCGGCGGTCGCCGCCAAGACGTAGTCGTTGTTCTTCACGCTCATGACGACTCCCCTCGTGATGCGCGTGATGTTGGGCCATCCGAAGGCCGCCATGACAGCGACGACACCCCACACACTGCGGTGGGTAGCGAGCACCTCCATGACGACAATCGCCGCGAGAATGAGGGGTAGCGCGAAAACGATGTCGGTGAGTCGGGAGACGATCGTATCGACCCATCCCCCGCGCATGCCCGCCCACGCGCCGAGGCTCACGCCGATGAGGGTGACGACGAAGGTCGTCGCGAAGCCGACGGTGAGGGAGGCACGCGCGCCCCACACGACGCGCGCGTAGATATCGCAGCCTTGGCGATCGAATCCGAAGGGGTGCCCGCTGACGGGCTGGCCCATCGATCGCGTGAGCTCACACGCCGTGGGGTCGGCCGCGGCAAGGAGGTCGGGGAAGGCGGCAGCGGCAAGGGCGACCGCGAGGATGAGGAGGCAAACCCACGTGAGTGGTCGGCGTCGCATCCGCCGCCAGGCTTGCTTCCACACGGACGCAGGCTCGCCGAGGGGCTCGCGCTCGTGCGCGTGAGCGAGGGCGGTGTCGGTTTCGAGCCAACGGTGTTCTTGTCCGGGATAGGTCTCAGACATAGCGGATCCTCGGATCGAGCAGGGCGTAGAGGAGGTCCACGACAAGGTTGGCGAGGATGTAGACGAGAACGAGGACGGTCGTCATCGACACGACAGTCGTCGCTTCACCGCGCAATATTGCGCGGTAGAGGGTGCCTCCGACCCCCGGGATCGCGAAGATTCCCTCGGTGACAATCGCTCCTCCGATGAGGGTGGCGAGGTCGGCCCCGATGAAGGTGACGACGGGAATGAGAGAGTTACGCAGAATGTGGCGCGTCGCAACCTCCCAACTGCGCAGGCCGCGGGCACGTGCCGTGCGCACATAGTCGGCATTGCGGTTATCGTGCACGGCCTGGCGGGTAAGACGGATGACGTAGGCGCACGAGACGGCACCGAGTACGACGGCCGGCAGGAGCAGCGATCCCCACGTCGGGTGTGAGCCAACTGTCGCGGGTACAATCCGCCAGCTCACTCCCAGCAGGAACTGCAAGAGGAAACCGAAGACGAAGGTCGGCACGGCGACGACGAGCAGGGAGACCACGAGGATCGTCGAATCGAACCACCCTCCGCGCCGCATGCCGGCGACAAATCCGATGCCGACCCCCACGATCGTTTCGAACGCGATAGCGAGCAGAGCGAGGTTGATTGTCACCGGGAACGCCTGGGCCATGACGTCACGCACAGCCAGGCCGGAGTAGGTGACCCCGAAGTCGCCGGTGACGATGCCCTTGAGGTAGTAGGCGTATTGGACGAGGAGCGGTTCGTCGAGGTGATAGTAGGCGCGAAGCTGCGCCTCGACCTGTGGGGAGAGCCCGTGCTGTCCACCGAGGGCCGCGATGGGGTCGGAGGGCATGGCGAAGACGAGCGCGTAGATGAGGAACGTCGCGCCGAAGAACACGGGGACGGTTTGGAGGAGCCGCCTCGCCACGTAGCGGCCCATGGGCTAGCGGTTCTCGCTGGTCGTCACGTAACGCGTGAGATCGGCGTTGGCCGCCTCGACCGCCGGCGCGCGGGTGACGAGCTTGTGTCCCCACCATACGGCGAGGAAGAGCGGCAAGCCGATGAAGGACGACAGCAGGGTGATGGGGTCGTGGTCTTCACCCGTGATGAAACCCTGGGCCTGACCGACGATGACGATCGCGCACATGACCATCGCGACGATCGGTCCGGCGGGATAGAAGCTCGCCTTGAACGGAAGCTCGGACACGTCGTGGCCCTGGGCGAGATAGGCGCGGCGGAAACGATAGTGCGACCAGGCGATCCCGAGCCAGGTGATGAAGCCGGCGAGCCCCGAAGCCGAGACGAGCCACGTGTAGGCGGCACCGTCACCGATGAGGGACGACAAGAAGCAGGCCGCACCGATGAGGGTCGTCGCCACGAGAGCGACAAGGGGCACGCCGCGCCGGGTCGTGCGCGCGAACACGGCCGGCGCCTTGCCCGACTTCGCGAGTGCGTAGAGCATGCGCGTGGACGCGTAGAGGCCGGAATTTCCGGCCGAAAGCACCGACGTCAAGATGACTGCGTTCATGATCGAGGCGGCGGCGAGAATACCCGCGTTGCGGAAGACGAGGGTGAAGGGCGAGATCGAAATGTCGGACGAGGGGTTAAGCAGTTCGGGCGCCGTGTAGGGGATGAGGAAACCGATGACCGCGATGGCGCCGATGTAGAACAGGAGGATCCGCCAGAAGATCGTGCGGATCGCCCGCGGCAGGGCCTTCTCGGGGTCCGCGGCCTCGCCCGCGGCCACGCCGACGAGTTCGGTTCCCTGGAAGGAGAAACCGGCGATCATGAACACCGACACCATCCCGAAGAACCCGTTAACGAAGGGGGCTTCACCCGTATGCCAGTTCGCAAAGGGCGCGTGCGGCGTGTACGAAATCGCCTCCCCACCCGAGCGGATGATCCCCACGATGATGAGGAGGCCCACGGCTAGGAACACGAGGACGGTGACGACTTTGATGGAGGCGAACCAGAACTCGCCCTCGCCGTAGGCCCCCGCCGACAGGGCGTTGATCCCAAAGAGGATGGCCAAGAAGATCGCCGACCATATCCATGCGGGCACGTCGGGCAGCCAGTAGCGCATGACGAGCGAGGCGGCCGCCAGCTCGGCGGCGACGGTGATCGCCCAGTTGTACCAGTAGTTCCACCCCAACGCGAAGCCAAAGGAGGGGGAGATAAACCGGGTGCCGTATTCCTCGAAGGACCCGGCCACGGGCATGTAGGTGGCCATCTCGCCGAGGGATTGCATGAGGAGGAAGACCATGACCCCGATGAGCGCGTAGGCCGCCAACGCGCCACCCGGGCCGGCGGTTGAGATCGTCTCACCGGAGGCCACGAAAAGCCCCGTCCCGATAGCGCCACCGATGGCAATCATGTTGAGGTGACGCCCCTTGAGGGAGCGTTGGAGGGAAGTGTTGGTCGCCGTGTCGGTTGGTTGCGATGCAGCCATGGCCTTCCTTTCTGTTTTCCGCGCAACACCCTACCGCTTCCCCGGCAACAGCAGCGTCTCAGCCTCGGTTTCTGAGAGACAC
This sequence comes from Actinomycetaceae bacterium, assembly GCA_030527545.1. GTDB lineage: Bacteria > Actinomycetota > Actinomycetes > Actinomycetales > Actinomycetaceae > Nanchangia. The sequence goes on along the minus strand of JAUNAP010000001.1, from coordinate 229,712 downwards.
CTCCCAATATGCTGGGTTGCCGTTCCAGGTGAAACGGACGTTATCGACGTTGCGGGACCACCCGCCGTTGACATTGGCGTAGTAGAGAGGGATCGTCGGCAGGTCCTCGAGGAGGATCGCCTGGGCATCGCCTATGGCACGCACGCCTTCGGCACCCGAGCTGGCGCGGGCCAAAGAAACCGCTTCGGTGTAGGCAGTCGAGTCGTAGGAGTTGTAGTGCCCCCCGCCACCGGGGATAAACCGTCCCGACAATATGTTGTCGGCGCCGGGGTAACCCATGGACCACGACATGCGGAAGAACCCTGTGGGGATCGTGTGATCGCGCATGGCCGTCATCTGGGCGCTAAATTCCGGGACGGGATTGGGGGTGGCTTTGACCCCAAGGGTCTGGGAGATCTGATGGCACAGCGCCTCGACGAGGTCGCGCGATCCCCCGTCGGCGGCGTACATGAGTGAGATCTCTCCGTCGAAGGGAGAGATCTTCTCGGCCCGACGCCAATTCTCCCTTGCCGCCTCCGGATCGAAGGACAGCGCCGGCGTCGTAACGCCGTGGCCGGCGATCATCGGCGGGAGGACATCGGTTGCCGCGGATACGGTGTCGAAGTAGATGCGGTGGGCAATGAGCTCGCGGTCGATCGCCTGGGAGACGGCGCGCCGACGCAGTTTGCCTTCCGCGTCGTAACCAAAGTGGGGTGCCTGCGCGGCGTCGATGTCGATGCCGACGACCTGAGCAACGGGCCGCGACACGGCGCGTCCTTCGAGTTCGTCCTTGAAGGTTGAGCGAGCGGTGGCGGGGATCTCGTCGATGACGTCGACGTTGTCGGCAAGCAGGTCGTTGTAAGCCGCGTCCGCCTCCGTGTAGAAGCGCAGGTCGAAGCCCTTGTTGCGGGGCTTGCGAGGTCCCGTGTAGCGAGGCGACGCCGACAGGGAGATGGACTGGTTGTGGATCCAAGCGTCCTCGCCAGCAAGCTGATAGGGGCCGTTGCCGATCGGGTGGAAGCCAAAGTCGGGGTCGATCGTTCCATCGGGCAGGTAGGCGGCTTCGGGCAGGGGGTAGAAGGCGTTTTGAACGAGACGGTCGGGGAAGGAGGCGATGGGTTCGGTAAGGGTGATGTCGAACGTGAGCTCGCCTGTGACGGTGAGGCCGTTGAGCTCCCCTGTCCCGTCCGCATTCGCGCCTTCGATGACCGCGTAGGGGTAGACGGCCTTGAGCCCCTGCTTGGCCGAGGTCTTCCATGCCCGCACGAAAGACTCTGCGGTGAGGGGCGTCCCGTCGGAAAAGCTTTGGCCCGCTCGGATGCGCACGTGCCAGTGCCGGTGATCCTCGCTTGTCAGCGACTCTGCGGCCTCGGGGACGACCTCGCCATCGGCGTCGACGTAGACGAGACCGGCAAAGAGGTTGTCGATGATGTCGATGCCGTCGTTGCCGGTCGAATCGGCGGGAATGAGGGGATTGTCGGGTTCGGCCCCGGAGGCGGTGAAAGTGCCGGGGCGGGTGGGGGCGGGATGCATGGCGCACCCGGCGATGCCCACTAGCAGGCTCATCGAAAAGAAGATGATGCCGAGCCGAGAAGTAAGACGTGAGCGAGATGCGGGCATGGGACCCATCGTAGGCGTGTGCGTCTGCGACCGCGTGTACCCACAGACAGCGACCCCCGGGTCATGCCCGGGGGTCGTGGAAGAATCCGCTAGCGCATGACGAATTCGGAGGCGGCGCCTGCGCGTTCGGCCTCGGCTAGACGGGTTGCCTTCGCCAGGGCGGCCTCGGTGCGCCACCCGGGATCGGTGATCATGCGCGCGATCGCGAGTCCGATTCCGATCGCCAAGATGACGAGGAGAACCTCGACGAGGGAGTTGATGGCCTGGGTGTAGTCTCCCTGGTTCATGTGGGTGAGGGCGGCATAGAGCGGCACTCCGGGGATCATGAGGACGGCTGCGGGCACTGACAGTGACACACGCGAGTACCTGAATCCGCTGATGCGCGAGATGACATCGGCGGCCAAACCGATGAGGAGGGCCTCGACGCCGACGGCGAACTGCCACAAGAACAGGTCGTTCTCGACGACCCAAAAGCGGATCGGATTGACGATCGCGCACACGAGCGCCGCCCAGAAGCACAGTTTCTTCTCGGCGTTGAACAGCATCGCGAAGCCGAAAGCGGCGATGAAAGACGAGGCCATGCGGATGAGGAAGAGCCACGGGTCCCCCACCGGCGGAGACTTCGGCGGGTCAACCGCCCAGTTGAAGGTGAGGGAGACGAGCCACACGGCCGCGCCGGCCGAGATGACGAGCATGAGTACGTAGGTCAACCGCGAGATACCGGCAGAAATGTCGGTCCGAACGAGGTCGAGCATCCCGGTGAGCAGGGGGAAACCGGGGACGAGGAAAAGTACGGCCGAGATGATCCCGGCGTGGTAGCCCGCGGCCGTTCCCGTGAACCAGACGGGCAACGCCGACTGGTTGATGGCGTGCATGGAATCCAGCGTCGCCTGGAAGCCGACGGCGAGCCCGATGTAGGCCGTCGCGGCCACGAGACCGCACATCATCCACACGCCGAAGTGATTCATGTGTCGAACGAGCATCTGCTTGCGCAAGGCTTGACCGATTGTCGCGGCGATGCCAGCGATGAGACATTCGATGAGGCCGCCGCGGTTGAGGAAGCAGAAGCAGGCACACGCGAAGCCGGAGGCCAGCATGTTCGCCGTCGTCCCGTACTCCGGGGCAAATCCCTGGATGCGGTCGAGAATCTTGTTGACGTCTTCGACGGTGACGCCGGGCTTGAGGTGTTGGACGAAGTGGCGCAGCCGGTCGAGCTTGGCCGCGTTGGTGCCAAAGACGCGCTGCTCGGACACCTCGGTACGGAAGGTGCCGTGGGCGTAGACCGTCGATGAGATTTCGCCGAAGGTCACCTGAGAGTGATGCTCCTCGGCACCGACTGCCCGGCCGAGACGGGCCATCGAGACCTTGACGCGATAGGACGAGGCGCCCGACTCGAGAAGCATGTGCCCCAGCCGCATGGTGACCTGCGATTGGGCAGCCAAGCGGTCGCGCACCTCACGCAGACGCTCGTGATCGGCACCGTGCGGGTTGAGGTGCTCGTGGTGTTCGGTCTTCAGGCGCGTGATTTCCAAATGCTTCGACGTTTTCTCGTCGGAAGAGAGGTTGTGTTGGCGCACTGTCTGGCGAACCTTGGACACGGGTGCGGGTACACGCCTGAGCGATCTGGCCACGCTCAAGGGCCAGCGTCTTTGTCGATGGGGCTTCTCACTCACGCCCCCTATCGTGCCACGAGGCCCGCAAGGCAGTCTCGGCTTAAAGTCCCGCCGGCTCACGTGCGGCTGGCCTCAATACAGTGAGAACCGCCTCGTCGAAGACCTTCGCGCACGCGGCAGCGTCAGGGTTCTCCCGTCAGTCGGTGACCACCTCGTCGAGATCCGACCGCGCCGTGTTGACCAAGGGCACATCAAAGTCCGTCATGGCGGCCATCCATTTGGCAAACGAGTGATCCCCGCGCTCACGCAGCTGCGTATACAGCTCGGTGGCTAGTTCGCGACGAATCTCGTCGTATGCCGGGACCGTGTAGACGTTCGACATCTCGGACGGGTCGACACGCAGATCATAAAGCTCGTTGATGGACTCCGGAGAGATGACCAGCTTGAAGTCGCGGGTTCGTAACATGCGCTGCTGGAGAGGGAAATGATGCCCGTGGAATTCGCATACGATGTTCTCTCGCCACCCGGGCACGTCCTGCCCGCGGGTGAGATCGACGATCGAGCGACCGTCTTCGACGAGGGAGCTGTCAAGCCCGGCGATCTCTAGGACAGTGGCGGGAAGATCGATGAGAGAAACGAACTTGTCGGAGCGCCCGACCTTCGATATCCCAGGGATCTTGGCGATGAAGGGAACCTTGTAGATGTCGTCGTACATGGCCGGGCCCTTGTCGTTCATCCGATGCGAGCCCGTGAATTCGCCGTGGTCGGCACAGAAAAACACGGCCGTGTCGTCAAGAATCCCCAGCTCGCGAGCAGCGTCGAGTATCCGCCCCAACTCGTAATCGATCATCGCGACGTATCCCCAATAGACCGCGATGAGCTTCTTCCACTCTGCGTTCGTAAAGGACGAGGTCGACCAGTAGGTGGCGTAGTTCGACTGGATCGGGGGCTTGCCGAGGAGCGAGTCACCGAAGTTTTCGGGCAGCTCAACGAGATCCGGATCGATGAGATCGAACCACTCGTCGGGTAGGAAGTAGGGCAGGTGCGGGCCGAAGAAGTGGACATCGAGGCTAAAGGGCTTTCCCTTTTCCTTCCAGTCTTTCGCATACTCGCGCAGCTTCTCGATCGCCCGGTCGGCTAGGAAACGTTCGAAAGTCGCCTCCTCGGGCTGGTCGAGCCTCGCGGCGATAATGTGGCCGGGGCGCCCACCCGGCAAGGTACCGCGCCATAGATCGTGGGCCTTAACGGGAGGCAGATCGTTGTCAGCGAGCCACTGGACGTACTTCTCATTCCCGACGGGATTCTCCGCCCCCCAATAGGAATCGTCATCCATTCCGAACTTATCGGGCAGATTCGGTCCGCAATGATACTTCCCGACGATCCCGACGTTATAGCCCGCATCGCGCAGCTCCTGCGTATACGTCCACTCATCGAGCGGGATTGCCGTGTTGTAGGCGATGTTCCATTCGGGGTTCGCGAGCACCTGATGCTTTCCCGGACGTTTCCCGGTCAAAACAGATGCGCGAGCGGGAGTGCATATCGCCGTCGGCGTAAAGGCGTTCGTGAAGGCGAACCCCTCCTGCCCCATCTTGTCGATCGTTGGTGTACGAGCGTGTGGATTGCCGAGGCAACCGATCGTGTCGATGCGATGCTGATCGGTCATGAGTACGAGGACGTTGCGAACGTTGTCAGGAACAGTGCGTGCTGTGCTCATTGGTCTTTCCTTCCGTTGTGACCTAGGCTCCCATATCCTCTAGCTGTTTACCCTTGGTTTCGTGGAGATATTTCTTCGTGAACACGACGGCGAGGACACCGAATGCACAGTAGGTCCACTACGTCGCGGCGGGCGAGTAGGCAGCCAAACATCGCCTGCCAGGCTTTAAAACCAAAAACTACCGTCGCATCTGGAGATCCCGCAGTATGTGCGACCGTAAAGTTGATGAGACCCGCGAAAAACAGACCCAAAATGATGGCCAGCTGGCGGAAAGCGATGAGACGTCCGCGAATATCATCGGGCGCAATCTCGGCGACGTAGCCGGGGGCGACCGTCGTTGCCGCCCCAAAACCGATGCCGCCAACGACACGACAGAAGATGAGGAATACGAAATGACCGATCGGGGTGGCCGCTTTGCGGTCACCCCGATCGGTTAGCTAGACGACGGGCTACTCCTCGGAGCCCTTGTCCTCACGCGAACGCGAACGGCGGCGGCGGTTACGCCCACCCCGGCCACGCCCCTCGCCCTCGCGGCGGCGCGGAGCCTGCTCCTCGGCGGTCTCCTCGCCCTCGTCGGCGGCCTCCTCGCCCTCGACAACGGCGTGAAGGCTGAGCTTGCCGCGCGGATCGATCTCCGCGATCTCAACTTGGACCTGGTCGCCGACGTTGAGCACGTCCTCGACCGACTCCACGCGCTTGCCGCCAACGAGGCGGCGAATCTGCGTGATGTGAAGGAGGCCGTCCTTGCCCGGCGTCAGCGAGACGAATGCCCCGAAGGACGTCGTCTTGACCACGGTACCGACAAAGCGCTCGCCCACCTCCGGCATCTGCGGGTTGGCGATCGCGTTGACCGCCGCGCGGGCGGCCTCGGCGGCCTCCTGCTCGGCCGCGGCAATGTAGACCGTGCCGTCATCTTCGATCGTGAGATCGGCGCCCGTGTCCTCCTGGATCTGGTTGATCATCTTGCCCTTGGGGCCGATGACCTCGCCGATCTTGTCCACCGGAACCTGAACGGTGATGATGCGCGGAGCGTAGGGGCTCATCTCCTCAACCTCGGGAATCGCGTCCTCGAGGACACCAAGAATCGTGAGGCGAGCCTCGCGGGCCTGCCCGAGCGCGTGACGCAGCACGTCCGAGGGAATGCCGTCCAGCTTCGTATCCAGCTGCAAAGCGGTGATGAACTCACGCGTACCCGCGACCTTGAAGTCCATGTCGCCGAATCCGTCCTCAATCCCGAGGATGTCGGTGAGCGTCAGGAACTTCATGCGCCCATCATCGAGCTTTTGCGACATGAGGCCCATAGCGATGCCAGCGACCGGAGCCTTGAGGGGCACACCTGCCTGAAGGAGCGCCAGCGTCGAAGCACACACCGACCCCATGGACGACGACCCGTTCGAGCCCATGACCTCCGAGACCTGACGAATCGCGTAGGGGAACTCCTCTCGCGAAGGCAAAACCGGAACGAGAGCGCGCTCGGCAAGATCACCGTGACCGATCTCGCGACGCTTGGGCGAACCCACGCGGCCCGTCTCACCCGTGCAGTAGGGCGGGAAGTTGTAGTGGTGGATGTAGCGCTTGTGCTGAGCCGGGGAAAGGTTGTCCAGCTGCTGCTCCATGCGCAACATGTTGAGCGTCGTCACGCCGAGCACCTGCGTCTCGCCGCGGCGGAACAGCGAGGAGCCGTGAACGCGCGGGAGCACGCCAACCTTCGCGTACAGCGAGCGGATCTCTCCGGGCTGACGGCCGTCGACTCGCACGCCCTCCTCGAGCGTGCGGGTGCGGATGAAGTCCTTCTCCAGCGCCTTGAAGGCGGCCTTGAGGTCCTTCTCCTCGTCCTCGAAATCCTCGGCGAGGGCGGCCAGCATGGCCTCCTTGATCTCGTCGACGCGATCTTGGCGCTCAAGCTTATCGGCGATCGTGATCGCCTGCTTGAGGTCGGTCTCAACCTGGCCGCGCACCGCGTCCATGTGGCGGTCCTCAAAGTCGAGGAAGAGCGGGAACTCGCGCGTCTCCTTCGCGGCCTGCGCCGCCACCTCCTGCTGGGCCCGACACAGCTCGCGAATGAAGGGCTTGGCTGCCTCGAGGCCGTCGGCAACAACCTCCTCGGTGGGGGCCATCTGGCCCGAGGCAATGAGGCTCCACGCGTTGTCGCCACCGCCGGCCTCGACCATCATGATGGCGACGTCGTCGCCAACGATACGGCCGGCTACAACCATGAGGAACGTCGCGCGCTCCATCTCCGAAAAACGCGGGAAGGCGACCCACTGGCCGTCAATGAGAGCGAGGCGCAGACCGCCGATCGGCCCGGAGAAGGGCAGTCCGGAGATTTGCGTCGACATCGAGGCCGCGTTGATGGCGAGGACGTCGTAGGCGTCGTCGGGGTGAACGCTCATGACCGTCTCGACGACCTGGACCTCGTTGCGCAGGCCCTTGACGAAGGCCGGGCGCAGCGGGCGGTCGATCTGGCGGGCAGCCAGGATGGCCTCCGTGGTCGGGCGGCCCTCGCGGCGGAAGAAGTTACCCGGAATGCGACCGGCGGCGTACTGGCGCTCTTCGACGTCGACCGTCAGCGGGAAGAAGTCGAACTGATCGCGCGGGTGCTTGCCGACCGTCGTGGCAGACAGCACCGTCGTTTGATCATCGAGGTAAGCGAAAGCCGAGCCAGCCGCCTGGAGGGCGACGAGCCCGGTCTCGAAACGAATCGTGCGGGTACCGAAAGAACCGTTGTCGATAACGGCCTCGGCGGAAACGATCTGGGGATCAACCATCATGATGTGTGGCGAATTCCTCTCCTGTTTGGCCACCCCTTGCAACGGTCATCGATCGAGGCCCACGGATCACCGGCGGCTTCCGTAAGCCACTACCGAGGACCGTCTCCGCTCGGGGTGGGCGGAACATGCAAAAGCGGCCCGGAACCGGACGGTTCCGGGCCGAGTCAGCTACCGGCGCAGGCCGAGACGCTGAATGAGCGAGCGGTAACGCTCGATGTCGACCTCGCGCAGGTAGCCAAGCAGGCGGCGGCGACGGCCAACGAGAAGCATGAGACCACGACGCGAGTGATGGTCGTGGTGGTGCGTCTTGAAGTGTTCGGTGAGATCGGAGATGCGACGCGTGAGCAGCGCGATCTGAACCTCGGGGGAGCCGGTGTCACCGGGGTGGGTGGCGTACTCGGCGATGATCTGTTCCTTGACGTCCTTAGGCAGCGACAAAGGCTTCTCCTTTTACCATGAGTTGTTGCACGGAGCTTCGGGGCAGGTTCACCCGAGCATGACGCATCCGTGGCCGGCTTTAACGGCACGTTCCAGCCTACCATCAGCATCGGCGAGGCTGTATCGGCGACCTGGTGACCTTGCGCACCCCCGCAAACATCTACCCGCCGTCAACCCTATCCTTTCTTTGTCTCCCCTTAGTTATCGCGAATCCTTTCCCATCCTTTTCTCAGGTTCGCACATTGGTGCAGTCGGCCCTCTTTGGCCCTGGAGGCCAGCTCAGCGGGCGTAACCTGATTCCAGTTTGCGCCGCTCTTGACGCTGAGGGTCGGCGTCCATTAGAGCCATGACAAGGAAGGTTGAGGCGATGAAACGCATGGAAGCCGACGTCGTCGTCATCGGGGGCGGTGCCACGGGCACCGGGTGTGCCCGCGATGCCGCCATGCGCGGCTACTCGGTCATCATGGTTGACCGAGCCGACATTGGCCAGGGCACCTCGGGCCGCTACCACGGTCTCCTCCACTCGGGCGGTCGGTACGTCGTATCCGATCCTCGCTCCGCCACCGAATGTGCGGAGGAGCGCGATATCGTCGCGCGCATCCACGCGGACGCGGTCGAGGAAACGGGCGGGCTTTTCGTCGTCACCCCGGAAGACGACCTCGATTTCGCCGATAAGTTCTATTCGGGCGCCATCGAGGCGAAAGTGCCGGTCGAGGAGCTCGACGTGGCACGAGCCCTCGAGTTGGAGCCACGCCTGAATCCCGGAATCAAGCGGGCCTTCGCCGTCCACGACGGAACCGTCGACGGGTGGCAGATGATGTGGGGGGCAGCTAATTCCGCGAAGGAATACGGCGCCGAGATCCTCACCTACACCGAAGTCGTCGACATCCTCACCGACAACGACGCCGTCACCGCCGTCATCTGCCGCGACCGTGACGGAGAGGAAATCCGCATCGACACCCGCTTCGTGCTCAACGCCGCCGGCCCGTGGTCGGGGCGCGTAGCCGAGATGGCGGGGTGCCACGACGTCGAGGTTGTCGCGGGCCGCGGCATCATGATCGCGATGAATCACCGGCTCGTCAACCGGGTCGTCAACCGCTGCATCTACCCCGCTGACGGCGACATCCTCGTGCCCGTCCACACCGTGTCTATCATCGGCACGACGGACCAGAAGGCCGACGACGCGGACCGCTTGGCGATCCCCTTCAATGAGGTCCAACAGATGCTCGACGCCGGCGAGGCGCTCATCCCGGGCTTCCGGTCCCAACGTGCCGTCCACGCCTGGTCGGGGGCTCGCCCCCTCGTCAAGGACAAGCGCGTCGCGGCCGGCGACACCCGCCACATGTCGCGCGGCATGTCGATCCTCGATCACGCCGAGCGCGATGGCATGCGGGGTCTCATCACGATTTCGGGTGGCAAGCTGACGACCTATCGGCTCATGGCCAAGAACGCGGTCGACGAGATGGAACGCCAGATCGGCCAGTCGCACCCCTGCCGCACCGCAGAGGAGGCCGTGCCGGGATCGAAACACGGGAAGAACTACCTCATCACGCACCGCCTCGGCGAACGCGAGGAGGACCGCCTCGACGATCCTGTCATCTGCGAGTGCGAGCTCATGACGAAGTCGATGTTCGTCGACCTCATGAAGGACCAAGACGCCTTCCAGCTCGACGACCTGCGCCGCCAGCTGCGACTTGGCATGGGCCCGTGCCAGGGCGGGTTCTGCTCCATGCGTGCCGCCGGGTTGACGACGTCGTGCCACACGATGGATGCCGAGGAGGCCACCCGTCTCCTCCGTCTCTTCCTCAAGAACCGCTGGATCGGTTTGTGGCCGATCCTCTACGGACAGCAGGTGCGCCAAACGGCCCTTGACAATTGGATTTTCCACGGGCTGTTCGACGTCGAGCACCTACCCAATCCCGAGGACACCGGTCCGGCCATCCCGGACCTGTCTGACACCGACGCGATGGACGGCAGGGAGGTCCGCAAATGAGCAAGGCACTGGTTATCGGTTCGGGGCTTGCCGGCCTCGTCGCTGCGCTGCGCCTCGATGAGGCCGGGCACGACGTCACCGTCCTCACGATGGGCATGGGTGGGCTTCAGCTCTCCCAGGGCACCGTCGACATCCTCGGCTACAGCCCCGAGCGCGTCGCCAATCCCATCGCAGCACTCGGTGACGTCGACGAGTCGCACCCCTACCGCAAGCTCGGCGAGCAGACGGTGCGCGAGTCGGTGACGTGGCTCAAAACCCTCCTCGGAGAGGACTATCTCGTCGGCGACATTGAGGCCAACGTCGTCCTCCCCAGCGTGGTCGGGGCCCTGCGCCCGACGGCTCTCTACCAGCCCCAGATGGCGGCGGGGGTCCTCAAGGCCGACACCGACTACACGATCGTCGGCATCAAGCAGTACAAGGACTTCTACCCCGAGCTCATCGCCGGCAACCTCGCCCGCCAGGAGCTTCCCGGTGGCGGGAAGGTCACGGCGCGTGCCGCCTGGATCGACTTCGAGGTCCGCTCCGGTGAAGCCGACGCCTCGGCGTTGACTCTCGCTCGCGCCCTCGACCGCGACGAGATGATCGGCAAGTTCGCCTGGGCTCTGTCGAAGGTGCCCGGTGAAGGCCCGATCGGTGTCCCCGCCATCCTCGGCTACCGCCGGCTCGACGTCGCAAAGGAGGTCTCGCGCCGCCTGGGCCGCGAGGTCTTCGAGATCCCCGGGCTGCCGCCGTCCATCCCGGGCATGCGCCTCAACGAGGCGCTACGCCGCATCCTGCTCGATCGCCGGATCCGCCTCATCCAGGGCGCCCAGGCCATCGGTTTCACGACGAGCGGCGGAAAGATCGCCTCGGTCCGTACCCACGCCGCCGGCCGCGACGTCGACTATGCGGCCGACGTCATCGTCTACGCCGCGGGCGGTTTCGAATCGGGCGCGCTGGAGATGACGAGCTACGGCGAGATCCGCGAGACGCTGTTCGACCTGCCTCTCGTCCTGCCCGAGGGCTCGCCCGTTCACGGCGACTACTGGGGCGATCCGCAGCCGCTGTTCCTCGTCGGCGTTACGACCGACGACGCCATGCGCCCGGTCGGAACAGACGGGAAGCCGGTCTATGACAACCTCACCGTCGCCGGTTCGCTCCTGGCGGGCTCGACGAGGTGGGAAGAGAAATCCGGTGAAGGCATCGCCATCGCCTCCGCGTGGGTGGCGGCGCGAACGGTCAGCGAAGTCTAAGGAGGAGAAATGAGCAACGAGGCAACGGAATTCGCGGGCCACACGTTCTCGCGCGCAACGCTCGACCAGTGCGTGAAGTGCACGATCTGTGAGACCCAGTGTCCGGTGTTGGAGGCCACTCCCCTCTTCCCCGGACCGAAGTACGTGGGACCGCAGGCCGAACGTTTCCGCCACGGTCAAAGCGTCGACAAGCTCGTCGACCTGTGCTCGATGTGCGGCACGTGCACGCTTGTGTGTCCGCAGGGCGTCAAGATCGCCGAGCTCAACACTCAGGCGATCGCCGTGGCGAAGGCCGATCATATGCCGCTGCGCGATCGCCTCATTTCGAACACGGAGCTCATGGGTGCCGCGATGCACCCGGTGGCGCCCATCGCCAACGCGGCGCTCGGCGTCAAGCCGCTGAGGGTCGCCGTCGAGAAGGTCATCGGCATTCACCGCGACGCTCCCATGCCGCACGCGCCCCGGCAGTCCCTCAAGGGGTGGCTGCGTGGCCACGAGGCCGACAGGTCGCGGGCGAAGAAGGACCGCGGCCCGGTCATCTTCTTCCACGGCTGCGCGGGCTCGAACTTCGAGGTCGACGCGTCGAAGAAGGCGATCGAGGTGCTCGAGTACCTCGGTTACACCGTTATCACTCCGAAGCAGGGGTGCTGCGGGCAGGCCGCGAAATCCAACGGCCTGTTCGATTCGGCCAAGAAGCAGACGCTCGCCCTGTGCGATCAACTCATCGCGGCCGGGGCGGAGCTCGGGGAAGGCAAAGATGAGATCCCGATCGTGGGCGTCGCCGGTTCGTGCGCGGGCATGCTCAAGCACGAGGCCCGCGAGGTCATGGGGATCGACGATCCGCGCTTGGCGAACGTGTCGAGACGGATGCGCGAGTTCACGGAGTTTATCGCCGAGCTCTTCGATGCGGGCGAGTTCCCGGTCGAGGACTTCCGGGCCATGCCCGACACCGTGCTCCCCTACCACCAGTCGTGCCAGGTGAAGAGCCAATACATCGGACAGCCGGCGATTCGTGTCCTCGAGGCGATCCCGGGTGTCACCGTCAAGGAGTCGGGTCGCGCCTGCTGCGGTATGGCGGGCACGTACGGTCTCAAGAAGGAGAAATACGATATCGCCCAGAAGATGGGCGAGCCGCTGTTTAGCTTCATCAAGGCCGAGAATCCGAAGATTGCAGTCTGCGAGGCGGAGCCGTGCCGCTGGCACATCCGCAAGGGCTCGGGCGCCAAGGCCGTCCACCCCTCACAGGTGCTCCACCACGCGCTGGGCCTGTCGGACGACCTGTTCGACCCAAAGGTCGTCAGCTAAACCCTTGAGCAGATGATGGGGCCCGGTCGTCACGACCGGGCCCCACCTCTATCGTCATCTCATAGTGTGGATACACCGCGCGCGCGAGAACCTCTATGGTAAAATTACAATCCTCCCGAACGATACCAAGTGATAGGAGTCGCTAGTGAGTACAATCGATGACATACATACTGAGCTTCACGCCGATCAACAGCTGGTCTTTGCAGACATGCTCATGGCCTGGAATCACGTCGGCAAGGGATTCTAGAGAGCCTTGATGATGGGCATCCCCGAAAATCATATGCGGGAGATGGGCTCGAGCCTACAGTTCGAGCCCATTTCTCCCGCCTTTGCTGAACGTTATTACTGCTCACTTCAGCTCCTTCGTATTAAACAACCAGTTTTCAGAACACTCGCCGCTCCCCATTACTCAACTGATCTCGGTGTTCGCCATTTTCGCGAGGCGCGCGAATTTTATCTACACCATTGTCAGATCGCAAATATTGCACCCCTCGATAGCGGCGCGCTCACGGCACAATATCGAGACGCACCAACTGACGGCCTCGATTCCATTCTCGATGGAATCTTACTTTTCTTCGGAGACTACAAGGCCGTATCACAAATCATCGACGAACGACTCCCCTTAAGCAAATTAGAAGACTGGTCCTATTCGTTACTAATCCAGTCAGGCACACTATTAGCAGCATCTAATGACCCCCAATGCATCAACCTCTTTGTCGCTGCCGCCAAAAAAGCGCAGTCAGCAATCGAGAATTACTTTGCCTTCCATCGTGCTGCGACTTTTGAGACTAAACGAACAAAAAACAATTCCGCCGCGCTTGAATATCTTGATTTAGGCCTTCAGGCCACCAAGGATGCCCCAGCGACAATGCACTACATGGCGCTCGCCCTTCGTTACAACCTGGAGGCACTCTTACACCTTTCCAGCCAAAACTCTAAAAGCCTTTCTGATTTAGATAAGGCTGAAGAGGCAATTAACGCCGCCCTCGAGAGTGCCCCCTCTAACCCGAACAAGGAACTAACCTCACAAATCATCAGATACAGCAATCAAATCTCCATCAATAAGGCTCAGTTGTTCATGAGAAGTGAGGCTTATAATAAGGCAGATGAACTACTCAAACACCAGCTTTGTCGAGCAAAACACTACCACTCAGAATACAACGCAGAGTTGTATGGCTCACTGAGCTATAATTCATATCTAACAGGCCAACACGAGGATGCGCTCGTCTACGCCAGAAAAGCCTTCCATCTTTATCACATGATTGGTGCAGTCAGTCCCCTTCGGTCGATCCGAAAAATTACTGCTGCTTCACTCGATTCCCTCGGAAACAGTGCCGCCGCATCCCGCCTTGTCGCTTTGATTGATGCCGATCCCGTAGGACTAGAAGGTATCTATGGGTAGCCCTCTCCCGCTCAGCGTGCAGCATGTTCGACGGACGTTCCACAAGGGCAACTTTGTTGCTGTCGATGATCTGTCGCTCGAGGTCTCGTCCGGCCAGATCCACGCTTTGCTCGGTCCCAACGGCGCCGGAAAGACGACAACGGTGCGCATGTGTGCGACTCTGCTCGAACCCACGTCGGGCAGTGTCGTCGTCGACGGGATCGACGCGGTGCGCCACCCCAGACGCGCGAGGTCTCGCTTAGGCCTCGTTCTCGGTGGTGACCTGGGCTTCTACGGGCGAGCGAGCGCGCGCGACAACCTGGCGTTTTTCGCCGATCTTCAAGGTGTTCCCAGCCGTGATCGAAGCGGCGCCGTTAGTCGCGTACTCGAACTCGTCTCCCTGTCGGATTTTGCAAACACCAAGGTCCAAGAGTTTTCTCGTGGCATGAAACAGCGCCTGCATCTCGCCAGGGCTGCTCTCACGCGTCCGGCTTTGCTGCTCCTTGACGAGCCAACGACCGGCCTCGATCCCGACATTGCGCTGCGTATACGCGACGTCATCCGCTCGTTTTCCCAAAGTGGGATTGGTGTCTTGTTGACGTCCCACTCGATGCCCGAGGTCGAAGAGCTCGCCGATACGATCACCCTGCTCGGAGCCGGCCGCGTCCACGCCCGCGGCTCGGTGCAAACGATCGCCTCTGCAGCCGGCATCGAAGCAACGACGACGTTCAGTGTCGCGGCGAGCGAAATCGCGCATATGAGCCTCGATGCGCTCGATGACGTCGAGGGCGTACGCGTCGTCAAACGCCCTCATCAGGGCAACTGGTCGTTAACCATCTACTGGCCGCAGGGCAAGGCGGATGTGCGCGACCACCTGCTTCACCGCACGCTTGGTGAGGTGCAGCCGGCCGATCTCCTTACGCGACGAGCCTCCCTCGAGGAGTCCTACCTCGCCCTCGCCGAGGGACTTGCTCGATGATCCGCCAGGCACGCATCTGCATGTTCTTTTTGCGTCAGTTCCTCTCGGTCCCCTATTTCATCCAGCTCATGGCGATGACGACGATCGCGACCACGCTCGTGCACTATGCCGCCTATACGGCGTGGGGATCGATCACGCCGACGCAGGGCTGGGTACGCGGGGGCGTTATCGGCATGTGGACGGTGACGACGACTGCGGCGGGCATCGTGGGATTCGAACGCTACAAGGGCACGCTCGTCTGCCTCGTTCTCGCCCCTATCGGGACGCTGCGGGTCCTTGCGGCCCTCGTCGCTTCGGCCGCCCTCGCCGGCCTCGGTTCCTTTCCCCTCGCGTGGCTCACCTGGGCGGTCGCATCCGGCTCATGGGAATTCGCCGCCGCCGGCGCGCCCGATTGGTTGCGCCTCATCGCCGGAGCGCTCCTCCTCTTCGTCGGCTGCCTGAGCATGTCCCTGTCGATCTCTGCGCTCTTCGTGCTCACGCCTCACGCGATCGCCTACGAGGAGCTCCTCCTTGTTCCCGTCTTCATCGCCTCAGGCATCCTCTCGACCGCATCGCGCCCCGGCTGGATCGACGTCGTCAGTCGAATGCTTCCCCTCCGTTTTCCCTTCGATCTCATGTGGGGCGCGCCGGTGACGCTCGGCGGGTTCACCGCCTGGGTGGGGGTTTGTGCCCTATGGTTCCTCCTGGCCTACGCAGCAGGCACGCGTGCCCTGCATCTCGCTACCCGCTCCGGCACCCTCGAGGTGATGTGATGTCGCGTCTGCGATCGGCCGTCGCCGTGTCTTGGTCTTCTTCGATGGCGTTCGCCACCGTGGGAACAGCCGTGACGACTGTGCTCATCGTCCCCATGCTGAGCGTCGCCTTCGCCGTCATGCTGGGAGCTGACCTCGCGGCACCCGACCTCGCACGGACGGGTTACGCCGCCGCCATCGTGTCGTGGATCGTCGGGATCATGTCGGGTATCGTCAGCGCCGTCGCGACGGACAGGACGCTCGGCATCTACGCGCTCGTCCACCAGTACCGGCTCATCGATCCGGCCTATTGGCTGGCGAAAGCTGCTGTGCCCTCGGTCTTGTCCTTCCTCACGGGAGCGACAAGCATCGGCGTCGTCTTCGTACTTTCTGGCGATACCGCCCTGCTTGCACGCGTCGTCGTACTCGCGCTACTCGCCATCATCGTGGGGATTGGACTGGGGATAGCGGCGGCGGGTGTCGGCGTTGCCCTTCCCGATCCCTATCTCGGGGCGACCATCCTCGCCACCTTCTTGCCGCTATTCACCGGTGTCGTCGTGCCCCTCGACGTCGCACCGGTGTGGCTTCGGGCCCTCTCCTTCGGGGTACCCGGGGCCGGCCTGGTCTCGAGCGTCTCCGGTATCGAGGCGATCGCTGTGCTCCGTGACTTTGCGGTCACCGTCGTTTACATCGCCGTCGGCCTTGCGATGACGCGTCGAGCATGTGCCCTGCTGCGGCGAGGCCGCCACTTCCACACACTCTAAGGAGGATCCATGGCCTGGGGTATGAATCCGCGGGTTGAGGCGTATCTCGCTGTCGCCCAGATGAACACTGAAGGCGACCTACGTGCCGCTCGCGTGAGCGCCCGCCATCGTGGCGTCGCCGAGGTTGTCGACCCGGAAAACTCCCAGACGACGACCATCAACCTGGCGCGTCCGCATCGTGCCACCCACGAGGACGCGTGGCCACCCGTCGTCGGCGACTGGGTGGCGATCGAGCGCGAGGAGATCGTCGCGATCTTGCCGCGGGCGACCTACCTCGAACGCGGCAGCGTCCAGGCGGCGTCGACGATGCAGCCCATGGCCGCAAACGTCGACCTCATCCTCCTCGTCGATGGGCTCTACCCGACACCCTCGCAGGGGTGGGCGGAACGCATCGCAGCTCTTGGAGCAGAATCGGG
The DNA here is from genome assembly GCA_030527545.1 of Actinomycetaceae bacterium. Taxonomy (GTDB): domain Bacteria; phylum Actinomycetota; class Actinomycetes; order Actinomycetales; family Actinomycetaceae; genus Nanchangia. The sequence continues at coordinate 212,776 of JAUNAP010000001.1, read as the reverse complement.
GATCCCCGTATGGGCCGTCCTCACTAAGGAGGATCTCGTGACGCCAGATGAGGCGGCACGAGCTGCCGCCCGGATCGCACCTCTCGTCGATCGCCTCTTCACCGTAGTCGCGACCGACCACGCGACGCTCACCGACCTCATGGGCTCGCTGTCTCCCGATCAAACGATCGCCCTCATCGGACACTCCGGCGTCGGCAAGTCGACCCTGACGAACGCGCTGACGGGCACGCAGCTAGCCACCGGTGAGGTACGCAGCGCAGACGGAAAAGGGCGACACACGACGACAACTCGACAGCTCGTTGCTGGAGAACACGCCCTCATCCTCGATACCCCGGGCCTGCGCCAGCTCGCCTCGACGGCCACACTCGATTCCCTCGACGAGGTCTTTCCGCGCCTCGCCGAGCTCGCCGCGTCGTGCCGTTTCGCAGACTGCTCCCACTCCGGCGAGCCTGGATGCGCCGTTGCGCAAGCGCTCGATGAAGGCCTCATCGACACCGATGAGCTCACGCGCTATCGGCGGATGCGGGCGGAATCGCAGCGCCATGCCCACCGCTCCAACGCCCGCCTCAAGCGCGCCAATGAGCGAAAGCAGTCGAAAGAGAACACTCGTGGTCGGCGCGGCGCAATGGCCCTCAAAGGACGCACCAACTAGCGTGCCGTCACCGAACCCGGGGCGACGCGGCCAGTGCACGGCACCCCCAAGATCGCCGCGCACTCGCGCAGGTCCTCGTCCATCTGGTCGAGCAGCTCCTCGACCGAGGCCATCTTCAGCATCGGGCGTAGCCGTTCGACGAAATCGATAGCGACAGACTGGTCATAAAGGTCGAGGTCACTGCGCCCGAGCACGTGCGCCTCCACCGTGCGTCGCACCCCATCGAACTGAGGATTCGTGCCAACACTGATGGCCGCCGGCAGCTGCTCGACCGCCAGCGTCCCAGGCACCGAGTGGACGAGCCAACCGGCATACACCCCATCGGCCGGAACCATGCCGACATCTGCCGCGTCCAAGTTCGCCGTCGGAAAACCGAGTTCGCGACCACGCTGGAACCCCCGCACGACCGTGCCACGCAACCGGTAGGGACGGCCGAGGATAGCCGCCGCCTCGCTCACCCGCCCCTGCGAGAGCAGCTCTCGGACCCACGTCGACGAATAGCGCCTCTCCCGCTCGGGATCGCACACATCCGCGACCGATTCGACCGAAAAACCAAACCGGGCGCCGAGCTCCCTCAAGGTCTCCACGTCGCCCGCGTTATCCCGGCCGAAACGCACATCACGACCGATGACGATCGCCTCAGCACCCAACGCCTCCACGAAATAGCTGCGCACAAAGTCCTCGGGACTCAACGCTGCGAGATCCCACGTGTAGGGCACCACCCACGTCGCGTCCACCCCCAACGCCGCCATCGCGTGGAGGCGATCCTCGAGAGGCAAAATGAGTTCCACCCCGCGCTGCGGGGCGTGCAGCGTCGCCGGATGCGGATCGAACGTCACAGCGACGGCCGCACAGCTGCGCTCACGGGCACATTCGACGAGCCTGGACAAAACCCGCCGATGCCCGACGTGTAAACCATCGAAAATACCGATCGTCGCGACCGAGGACAGCCCTTGCGGAATATCGCCGCGATCATGCCACAGCTCCATGCTCACTCCCCCTCACTCAACACGACGACGCGCGGCTGCCACCATCGGCCCGCACGCTCAGCAACCGCCCGCACCTGCGCACGGGCATCGACGAGGGCGACGAGCTCGCGGCCGTCCTTGTTCGTGCCCACCGAGGTGCCTCGCGCAGGCGCCGCCACGCGTACCCGACCGCCGTGCGCCAGCGGAGCGGCCTCGTCGTCGCAAAGCGCAACCGTCGGCAAAAAATGCCCGACGATCTCACCCGTTGGCCTCATACACCGGGCGTTCTGCGCGCCCTCCTCGCTCACCAACCGAGCTACATCCGCGAGGCTCCAGGCATCCTCGACCCCCAGGTCGCCGACCGCGATGCGGCGAAGCGCCACCAGGTGCGCCCCGCAACCGATCTCGTTGCCGAGGTCGCGCGCGAGCGCACGAATATAGGTACCCGACGAGCAGGTCACCTCGATGTCGACGTCGACCACGCCGACGCCCCCGGCCTCTCCAGCGCGGGGAGCCCCAACAAGATCGATGCGGTCGATGCGGACCGGACGCTCCTGAAGAGTCACCTCCAGGCCCGCGCGCACGCGAGCGTAGGCGCGCTCGCCGTCGACCTTGATGGCGCTCACAGAGGAGGGCCGCTGCCGGACCTCGCCCGTCCACTTCTTCAACGTCGCAGGCAGAGTGTCAACAACCTGCTCCAAGGTGGCACCTCGCCGCGCTATCACGTCGCCGTCGGCATCCTCGCTCGTCGTTTCCATCCCGAAACGCACCCGGGCACGATAGGTCTTGTCCGCGCCCTGAATGTAGGTAAGCAGCCGCGTCGCACGCCCCACGCCGACGATGAGCATCCCCGACGCCGCCGGATCCAGCGTGCCCGCGTGCCCAATCTTGCGTATCCCCAATACCCGGCGCAGCCTCGACACGACGGCCTGAGAGGTCAACCCCAGCGGCTTATCCACAAGCACAAAGGCGCCCCGCGCCGAGCAGAAACCGACCTCAGGTCGAGTGAGAATCTCGGGCGCGGGGGCGGGAGAGTAGTCGGCGGCGTAGAGACTAGGCGTCATCACCGTCGTACTCATCGTCCTCATCATCGTCGTCCACGCGTGGCTTGCGATAGGGATCCGCCTCGCCCGCATACGATGCCGACGCCGCGCTCCGCGCGACCTCCTCGTCATGAGCCCGCGCCTTCGCGAGGGTCTCCTCGAAAGACGCCGCCTGCTCAGGCAACGCATCGAGGGCAAACTCGATTGAAGGTGTCAGCCTGATACCGAGTGCCCGCCCGATCTCCGAGCGGATAAGCCCCTTAGCAGAATTGAGAGCCTGCTGGGTCCGACGGCGTTCCCCCTGCGTACCCAACACGGTATAGAAAATCGTGGCGTGCTGCAGGTCACCCGTCACCTTGACGTCGGTGATCGTACAAAAGCCGATCCGCGGATCCTTGATGCGCCGCTCGAGCAGTCGCGCCACTGTCTGCTGGATGCGGTCAGCCACCTTGCGTTGACGTGCCTCGTCAGCCATATCTCCTCCTTAACTAAGCAGGGCGGCGCCCGCTACGCAGACGCCGCCCCACTCTCGCCCTAGGCGCGCGGCTTCTCGCGCATCTCCCAGGTCTCGATGATGTCGCCCACGGCGATGTCGCGCTCGCCGAGGCTCATGCCGCACTCGTAACCCTCGCGGACCTCGGTGACGTCGTCCTTCTCGCGACGCAACGAGGCGATCTCCAACTTGTCGTTGACGACCACGCCATCGCGGATAAGACGCGCCTTCGTCCCGCGCTTGATCGTGCCCTTGCGCACAATCGAGCCGGCGATGTTGCCAAACTTCGAGGACTTGAACACCTGGAGGATCTCGGCGGTACCGAGCGTGACCTCCTCATAGATCGGCTTGAGCATGCCCTTCATGGCGTTCTCGACATCGTCGAGCGCCTGGTAGATGACCGAGTAGAAGTGCATGTCGACGCCCTCGCGGTCGGCCATCTCGGCGACCCGCTGAGCCGGACGCACGTTGAAGCCGATGATGACGGCGTTGTCCACCGTCGCCAGGTTGACGTCGTTTTGCGTGATCGCACCGACACCGCGGTGGATGATACGCAGCTGCACTTCCTCGCCCACGTCGATCTTGAGCAGCGAGTCCTCCAGCGCTTCGACCGAACCGGACACGTCGCCCTTGATGATGAGGTTGAGCGTCTCGACCTTGCCCTCCTTGAGCGCCTGATCGAAGTCCTCGAGGCTGATCCGCTTGCGGCGCTTCGCGAGCTCGGCCGCACGTTCGGCCGCCTCGCGCTTATCCGCGATCTGGCGTGCCGTACGGTCGTCCGGCGCAACGAGGAACGAATCGCCCGCGCGCGGAACCTGCGTGAGGCCGAGGACCTGCACCGGCCGCGACGGCAAAGCCGCCTCGACCTCGCGCCCGTACTCGTCGAACATGGCGCGCACGCGACCGTGGGAAGTACCCACGACGATGGCATCGCCGACACGCAGCGTACCGCGTTGGACGAGCATCGACGCGACCGCGCCACGTCCCTTATCCAGGTTGGCTTCAACGGCGACGCCGCGCGCATCCGCGTCCGGATTCGCCGTAAGTTCGAGGGCCGCATCCGCGGTGAGGAGGACGGCTTCGAGGAGGTCGCCAATGCCCTGGCGCTGCTTCGCCGACACGTCGACGAACATGACGTCGCCGCCGTACTCCTCGGCGACGAGGCCGTACTCCGTCAGCTGGCCGCGGATCTTGTCCGGGTTCGCCTCCGGCTTGTCGACCTTGTTGACCGCAACGACGATTGGCACGTTCGCCGCCTGGGCGTGGTTGATCGCCTCGACCGTTTGCGGCATGACGCCGTCGTCCGCGGCAACCACGAGAATCGCGATGTCGGTCACCTCAGCACCGCGGGCACGCATGGCCGTGAAGGCCTCGTGACCCGGCGTATCGATGAAGGTGATCTGGCGCTCGACCCCGTCCAGGTGAGTCGTCACCTGGTAGGCGCCGATGTGCTGGGTGATACCGCCCGACTCGTCGGCGACGACATCGGTGTGGCGGATCGCGTCCAGCAGCTTCGTCTTGCCGTGGTCGACGTGACCCATGACGGTCACGACCGGCGGGCGGGCCTGGAGGTTGTCCTCATCGGCGGCCTCTTCGGCCTCGAGATCGATGTCGAAGGACTCCAACAGCTCGCGATCCTCGTCCTCGGGCGAGACGATCTTGACGGCGTAACCGAGCTCAGCGCCAACCGTGGCGAGCGTGTCCTCGTCGAGCGACTGGTTAGCCGTGGCCATCTCGCCCAACTGCATGAGGACGGTGATGAGCGCCGCCGGGTTGCAGTCGAGACGATCCGCCATATCGGCCAGCGAGGAACCGGAACGCAGACGCAGCTCCGTGTTGCCGTCGCCGCGCGGAACGCGAACGCCGCCGATCGTCGGTGCCGACTGCTGCTCGAATTCCTTGCGCTTCGCGCGCTTCGACTTGCGCTTCTTGCCGCGATTCGGGCCGCCGCGACCGAAGGCACCCTGGGTCTGCCCGCGTCCGCCCGCGCCGGGGCGACCACGCATACCGCCGGGACCACCGCCCGAACGACGCGGACCACCCGAACGACCCTGACGATTGTCGTTCTGCTGACCGTTGTTTTGCTGGTTAATCTGCGACAGCGACGAGTGAGCCGGCATGACGTTGGGCGTCGCCGTCGTCTGGCGACGCTGACCGCCAGGACGCGGGCCCGCACCCTGCCCAGCCCCAGGACGCGGCCGCGGCCCACCGGGAGCCTGGCCACGCCCACGCTGGTTGTGTCGAGGACCGGAAGTCCCGCCCGGACGCGGCATCCCCTGCGAGGAAGCAAACGGGTTATTGCCCGGGCGCGGGCCACGCGGACCCGGCTTCGGCCCGCCGCTGCCGCCCGGACGCGGCATCCCCTGCGAAGGCGCGAACGGATTATTGCCGGGGCGTGCCGGGCGCGGACCCGGTTTCGGGCCGGGCTTCGGCGCCGCCGGCTTCGGGCCCGGCTTGGGCACGCTACCCTGCTCGGGCTTGCCTGCCGGCTTCTTCGGGCCGGGCTTGGGCGCGCTCTTAGGTTCCGGTGCCGCGGCCGGGGCCGGGGCGTCTTCAGCCTTGGGAGCCTTGGGACGAGCCGCCTGCTTCGGGCCCGGCTTGGGTGCAGCCTTGGCCGCTGGCTTCTTCGGGCCGGGCTTCGGGGCAGCCTGCTTGGTCTCAGCGGCCGCCTCGGCAGGGGCCTGCTGTTCGGCCTGCTTGGCAAAGTGCTCGCGCATACGGCGAGCAACCGGCGCCTCGATCGTCGACGACGCCGACTTGACGAACTCACCTTGTTCCTTGAGAACGGCGAGCAGATTCTTCGAAGTGGTACCGAGCTCCTTCGCGAGCTCATGCACACGTTGTTTAGCCACAACTCTCCTGTTCGAGCCCACCCCGAACAGGGCAGGCAGTTTTACCTTGTCTGGCAGCTCATCGCTGGGTACTCATCGGGTGCCCATCAGCTTCCAACCCGCTTTCTACTCGCTGCGCACGGGGATTTCGTGCGACGCTTCCTTCCTGCAGCCCACGCGCTCGGCGAGCGCGCTGGCGTCACCGTGCACCTGACGACGCAACGCGCGGGCGAAACCGCCGCGAGTCAACGCCGCAAGGAGGCAACCCTCGTCACGATGGACCCAGGCGCCTCGCCCCGATCCGCCGGGCGCTGCCACATGGACCTCGCCCGCCTCGTTGGCTCGCATGCGCACGAGCTCGTCGGCTCGAGCGCGCGTGCGGCATCCGACACACGTACGCACCGGCACTCGCCGAGCGTCGACGCCGGTGCGCGCGGAATGTCGTGGTGCACACTCGCCACCCATTCTAACGTGTGGGCCTTTCTTGTCAGCTCCGCGCCCCACAAAAGACAGGGAGCGCCGCTTGTCTACTCGTCGCCACCCGCCGCGACGTCATCGGGCTGAATATCGATCTTACAACCGGTCAAACGCGCGGCAAGACGGGCGTTTTGCCCCTCCTTACCGATGGCCAGCGACAGCTGGAAATCGGGGACGATCGCCGTCGCGACCGGATGCTCGCCAGGTTCCATCGTGACCGATGACACGCGCGCAGGCGACAGGGCGTTGGCGACGTAGGTCGCCATATCTTCGGAATACTCGACGATGTCGATCTTCTCCCCACCCAGCTCATTCATGACAGCCCGCACACGCTGGCCCATCGGGCCAATACACGCGCCCTTAGCGCGGATTCCCTTGCGTGTAGCGCGCACCGCGATCTTCGTGCGGTATCCGGCCTCGCGGGCCACCGACTCGATGACAACGTCGCCCTTTTGGATCTCGGGGACCTCGCGTGCGAAAAGACCACGCACAAGCTCGGGGTGGCGGCGCGAGAGCTCGATACGCACACCCCGATCCGTGCGCTGAATCCTCACGATGTAGGCCCGCAGCCACTGACCGTGCCGATAGGTCTCCCCCGGCACCTGCTCACTTTCGGGGATGATGCCCTCAAACTCACCAAGATCGACGAGGACGACCCGCGGGTCGCGCCCCTGCTGAACGACGCCCGACGTCACCGTCCCCTGCTTATCGGAGAACGAACCGAGCACCTGAGCATCCTCTGCCTCACGCAACCGCTGGAGAATGATCGAGCGAGCCGTCGTACGAGCGATGCGGCCAAACCCCGAGGGCGTGTCGTCGAACTCGCCGATGACCTCGCCGTTGTCATCCACCTCGGAAGCGAGCACACAGATACGCCCGGTCCTTTGATCGATTTCGACCCGCGCCTGGTCAATCGCGCCAGGCGCATTGTGATAGGCCTTGAGCAGCGCATCTTCGATGGCCGTCACGAGCGTGTCGAGAGAAATCCCCCGCTCGGCCTCGACCATGCGCAAAGCCGCCATGTCGATTTCCATAACTGCCCCTTCCGCGGTGGATTCACAACTCAATGACCATGCTCGCCGAAGCGATCTCGTCGAAAGCGAGCCTCCGGCTGCCCTCGTTCGTGTCGATCTCGATGTCGGCATCGTGAACACGTGTGAGTGTACCGCGAAGCTTCGTCCCCTTCACGGTGACGGCCTCGATGCGGCGTCCGAGCGCGCGCCGAAAGTGGCGCGGACTCGTCAGGGGCCGATCGATTCCCGGGGTTGATACCTCGAGAGTGTAGGCGCCTTTGATGGGATCAAGATCGTCAAGGAAGTTCGACACGGCTCGAGTCACCTCTGCCAACTGAGCGTCACTGACCCCACCGGGGCCGTCGGGCAGGTCAACGACGACGTCGAGGCGCGAATGCGCGCCGGCACGGATCCGGCGAACGTTTTCCACATAAAGACCGCAGCTATCAACGACCGGCTTGAGTTTTGCGGCCAGATCGGCATCGGACAGGGACATGTGCTCCTCCTTCTCACTTCGCCTCCCCATGGTACCCGTGGCAGGATGGCAGGGATGCTCACTACCACACCGGCCCGCCGCTCCGCCGCGCTCGCCTTCGGCGTCGTCCTCGCCCTCGGCGTGGGCGGCTGCGACATTCACATCGACTCACACGCCTCGCCCTTTGCCTCCCTGTCCGCCAGCGATGTAGCCCGCTACCGGGCCGCCTGGTGCGACGAAAAAACAGCCGCGGCGCTCGCCCAGGTGCCCACGGAAGCCCCCGACCCCGACAGGGTCCACGCCATCGTCGAACGGATGAAAAGCCGTGCTCGCGCATGGGGACCGACGTGGTCATTCCCCAGCCACCCCGCCTCCGCGGTCCCCTCCCCGCCGCCTGCGCCACAGGCGCCGACCAGTGCTCAACAGGCCGTCACCACCCTCGCCACATGCGCCAAACAGGCCGCTATCGACACCGAGGTAGCCGACGAAACCATGGCACCTCTCCTCGCCGCCGCAGCTGCGGCGCGCGAGAACGAAACAACCGAATTAGCCGCCGCGCTCGGGATCGATCGACCGAACGGCGACGATGTCGAGGCCGCGACCCCGCTCGTCCTCAACCGGGAGCGTACGTCCTACGTTGCCGCACCCTCGGCCCCCACGCCCACTCCCGCCGATCCTCAGGCCACGAAGGCCGACCTGGGGCAGGCCCTCGCCGCTCTCGACTACGCCCGCTACCGACTCGAGCAGGCTGCCTCGCATCTAGACGCCGGAGTCAAGACCCAAGCTCGCCAACTCGCCGATCACGTGGCCGTCGTTGAAGAATCGCTCGTCGCCTCCGGGATTCCCGACACGCGCAAGCCTCTCTACGGGCGCCTTGACGTCGGCGACGCGGTCGCTGCCGTACGCGAATGTGCCGCCGACCTTGCCCGTGCGACACAGTCACTCGTGAAGGCGACGGATTCACGCGAACTCCGTCGCCAGGCCGTTGGGCTGCTCACCAACACCGAACAGATAGCCGCCGGATGGGGCGTACCCCAGGCCCTGCCGGGCGTCGACCTCTCCGGATCGGCCACTGTCTTACCCTCGGCCACGCCCGAACCCTCGGCCAACGCACCGAGCTAGTCGAAAGCACCCGCCAAGGCTCCCACGTCTTCAATCACCCACGTCGGCGCAATCCCCAAGCGCTCGATATCGCGCGGCGTCGAATCACCCGTCAAAACGAGGGCCGAATCGATACCCGCCGCCCGCGCGCAGGCGATATCCGTCGTCAACCGGTCACCGACCATGAGCACGCGAGAAGAATCGACGTCAAGATGGGCAAGGGCCGCGCGCACCATCGCCGGGTCGGGTTTACCAAACCAGCGGCGACACTTAACCCCGGTCGAACGCTCGATCGCCGCGACAATAGCGGCGCAGTCGGGCTCGCCGCGACCCCCCGGATACGGGCAATAGACATCCGGATTCGTTGCGATCAAGAACGCGCGCTTGTAAAACCACAAGGCATCGAAGGCCACCTGCAGTTTGGCGTAACTGAACTCGCGATCATAAGAAGCCACGACGACGTCGATGCGCCGCGGATCCTCCGACATCTCCACACCTGCTCGTGCTAAAGCATCGACGAGCGGCCTCGGCGCGATCGGATAGACGACGAGGTCGCGCCCTGCAAGCCATTCGACGGTGGCAACCAGCGACGTAACGACCGCCTCATCAGCGATCTCCACCCCCGATCGGCGCAGACGCTGGGCATACTCGGCCGGGGCATGCGTCGCATTGTTGGACACGACCGCGAAGGGCACGCCGTGGCGAGCCAGCCGCGTGAGCATCTCTACCGCCCCCGGCAACGGATCGTCTCCCATGAGGAGCGTGCCATCGATATCGAACAGATAGGCGTCATAGCGTTCCTTGAGGGCCCGTGTCGTTTCCATCATGCCCGGTACCGCCTCCGTTAACCCCGGCCACCGCATCTTTGCGGCGCATCGTAAATACACGCAAGCCCCGATCACATTCGACCGGGGCCGTTCGCTCCCGCGGCTGGACTCGAACCAGCAACCGTCCGATTAACAGTCGGATGCTCTGCCATTGAGCTACGCGGGAAGGCAACGAAGAAGACTGTAGCACCCCCTATGGTGAACCACCTAATCGGGGCGCCGCTTCGTGACGATCGCCACGTTAGTGCGCTTCGCGAGGGTCAAGACCTGCCGCCTCACGAGCCTTCGCTTCCAGCGACAACGCCTGCTCTCGCTCCGCCGGCGGTATCGGCCCGTCCGCCCCCAAGAGTGAAAAGAGCTGCCCATCGCTGTCGCGCAGCACCCACGCCCTCACCGTCGTCCCACACTCGAGCACGCGGCACAAGGTGAGCACGTGCGATTCCTCGATCCCCTCGCGCGCCGCGGTGAGCAGCTCGAGACTCGGGGCCTCCGCCACCTCGATGGTCAACGGAGGGCGAGCCGGGTCGACGAACGTCACCGTCACGCACCCGAGCCCCTCGTCCCAGACGAGGCCCGCCAGCGACGCCCATGCCCCTCGCACGCTCACGCACCCACCTGCTTGCACGAGCACATAGCCGCCGCGATCCACGGCGAACCACCCGCCCTCGAGAGTCGCCACCGCGCGAGCGTGACGCGTCGGCGCACCCAGCGCCTGCGCGACCACCTCGGGCAGCCGCTCCCTTTTCTTCGGCCAACGCACGTACCTCACCCCTCGCTCTCGAGCCGCTCACCCACACTCAACCACGCGGCCTCGAGCTCTTCATGGTCGAGACGATGCTGCTCCACCATGCGCGCCAACTCCGAAAGCCGCCCCACATCCGGCTCCGCTACCGAGGCCCCTAGCGCCATCTCCTCCTCCAGCTTCGCTATCGCCTGCTCGCACTTGCTCATCCGCCGTTCCAGGGAGGCCATCTCCTTTTCCGCCTCACGCCGCTGCCGGCCCGTGAGCCCGCGCGTGCGTTCCCCACGAGAGGCCACCGCAGCATCGGCACTGAGCGATTTCCGGCGCAGCTCGAGATACTCTTCGACCCCACCGGGAAGATCGCGGATCCTCCCGTCTCCCAAGAGTGCCACCTGATGGTCAGTCACCCTCTCGAGGAAATACCGATCGTGAGAGACGACAACGAGCGTGCCCGGGAACGTATCGAGAAGGTCCTCAAACGCCGCGAGCGTGTCCGTGTCCAGATCGTTCGTAGGCTCGTCAAGCAGCAAAACGTTGGGCTCGCCCATGAGGATACGCATGAGCTGGAGCCGGCGCCTCTCCCCGCCCGACAGGTCAGCCACGGGGGTCCAGGCGCGCTCGCGGGTGAATCCCAATCGTTCGACGAGCTTCGATGCGCTCACCTCTTTGCCGTCGATGACCACGGAGTTCTTGACCTGGGCGACGGCCTCGTTGACCCTGAGATCGGCGAGACGATCGAGCTCATGCGTCGACTGAGACAGCTGGGCGACCTCAACCGTTTTGCCGCGTCTCACCTCGCCCGCCAGGGGCTCAACTTCCCCTGCGAGGAGTTTAAGGAGCGTCGTCTTGCCCGCCCCGTTGACACCAACGATGCCGACACGTTCGCCGGGCGCCAGACGCCACGTCACGCCGGTGAAGATCTCGCGCCTGCCGCCCTCGTGAGAGTAAGCAAAGCCCACGTCGTCCACATCGATGACCCGCTTGCCCAGACGCTGGGTGGCCATGCGCGCGAGCTCGACGGAGTCTCTGGGGGGCGGCGAATCGGCGATGAGCGCCTCGGCGGCCTCGATACGAAAACGCGGCTTCGAGGTGCGCGCGGGCGCGCCACGACGCAGCCACGCGAGTTCCTTACGCATGAGGTTGTCGCGCTTGCGTGCCGCCTGTTCGGCGAGCCTCGCCCTCTCCGCACGAGCAAGCACGTAGGCGGCGTAGGAGCCGTCGTATTCCTCGACGCGACCGGGAATTTGGGGGCGCTCATCGCCCGGATCTATGGCGGGCACGACCTCCCACATGCGGGTGCACACGGCGTCGAGGAACCACCGGTCGTGCGTGACAACGACGAGCGCCCCGTGATCACCGCGACGGGCGAGGAGGTGGCGGGCGAGCCAGTCGACGCCTTCAACGTCGAGGTGGTTCGTGGGCTCGTCGAGCACGATGACGTCGCTAGGCGCGCTCAGGCAGCGGGCGAGGGAGACTCGTCGACGTTGCCCACCCGACAGTCGCGACACATCGGCGTCGAGGTCGATGTCTGAGAGCAAACCGGCGGCTATGTCGCGCTGGGCCGCCTCACTCGCCCACACGTGGTCGGACACGTCGCCGTAGACGCGACGGCGTACGGTCACGCCCTCGGTCACGTCGTCGGCCTGGTCGAGCAAGGCTACCCGCACGCCACCGCGGGCGCTGCGATGCCCTTCGGTGGGCTCGCTCGTTCCTGCCAACAGGTGCAAGAGCGTCGACTTGCCCGCGCCATTGGGCCCGACGATACCGATACGGTCGCCGTCTTCGAGGCTGAGGGTCACTCCCCCGAGGATGCGCCGAACGCCGGCGCGCAACCCGGCCTCCTTAAGCCCCATGAGGAAGCTCATCGCGTAACCACCCGTGCACCGGCGGCGGGACCGTTGGCGAGCAGCGCCCGCTCGACGTGTGGGTGGGCTGCCAGACGATCGCGCACTTCACGGGCCTGGGTCTCGTGAGCGCACAGTGCCGCGACGGTGGGGCCCGACCCCGACACCATCGCCGCCAGTGCACCCGCCCGACGTGCCTCGTCGAGGACGGCCCGCAGGTGCGGGGCGAGCTCGCAGGCCGCTTCCTCGAGGTCGTTGGCGACAAGCCCGGCGAGTTTTGCGGGGTCCTCCTCGGCGAGGGCCTCCTCCCAGTCGCATCCGAGCTCACGCTCGAGGGCGCGTGGGGAAGCAGACTTCTTCTCGTCAAAGCGGGCGAAGACGGCAGGCGTGGATAGACCCTGGCGGGAGGTGGCGAGAACCCAGTGGTGGGTGGGCGTGACCTCGAGCGGGGTGAGGACGTCTCCCCGCTCACGCCCAACGCACATCCCGCCCGCGAGGCAGAAGGGAACGTCGGCACCCAAGCTGCGCGCGAGCTCGTAGAGACGCGTCTCATCGAGACGAGCATCGAAAGCCTTGTTGGCCGCCACGAGCGCCGCGGCCGCGTCAGCCGACCCGCCAGCCATCCCACCGGCAACGGGAATCATCTTGGTGACCTCGACGTGGGCCGGAGCCGCCTGGCACTCATCGGCAACCAGACGGGCGGCGCGCAGGGCGAGATGGTCCTCATCGGCGACCTCGTGCCACCGATGCGGCGCAGGAGTGGGGTTTCCCTCGGCGTCGACGAAGCACGTCGTCACACCCCAGGCGTCGCAATCGGGGATGATACTCACGCGTTCTCGCAGCGATACCGCCTCGAAGACGGTGAGCAACGGATGGTATCCGTCGCTGCGGGCGGGCCCTACCTCGAGGAGCACGTTGACTTTCCCTGGCGCGTCCGCGCTCACGCCGCCGCGACGAGCACGAGCCAGGGCGATGAAATCTTCGACGCCTAAAGCCTCTCCGCGCCAGCGAGGGTCGATACCCGCCGCTGCACAGATCGCCTCGACCCGCTGCGCGTTCGTGCACACGGGGGCGAGGGCACGGCGCAGCGTCTTACGGCGTTGAGAAAAGGCCGCGTCAACGAGCTCCCACACGTCTTCACGCAGCCCCTCCCAGGCGCGCGCAGGCGTCCGCGCAAAAGCAACGAGAACGGAATCAACGTGGGGCTGGGGCCAAAATACCGTTCGGGCCACGCCACCGACGACGCGAGCTTCCCCCCACCACGCCAGCTTGACCGAAGGGGCACCGTAAACACGGCTTCCAGGCCGCGCCGCCATCCGCTCGCCGACTTCCTTTTGCACCATGATCAGGGCGGAGGTGACAGTCGGGAAGGAGGCCAGAATCGACAAGACGACCGGAACAGACACGTTGTAGGGCAGGTTCGCGACGAGCTTTGTCGGGGGCTCCCATGAGGCCACCTCGCCGTTGGCGGTGGGGGCCTCAAGGTCGCGAAGACCGGTGACGGCACACGCGTCCGCGTTGACGACACGCAGACGCGACGCCACTTCGCCGGCGCGATCCTTGACGGTGCGTGGCAGGGCGGCTGCGAGCGCGCCATCCAACTCGATGGCGCTCACGCGGGCCCCGGCCTCGAGCAGGGCCAGGGTGAGGGATCCGAGCCCCGGCCCCACCTCGATGACGTGGTCGCCGGGGGTGATCTCGGCGGAGGCTACGATACGACGGAGCGTCCCGGCGTCGTGTACGAAGTTTTGGCCGAGCTTCTTCGTCGGGGCAACTCCAAGCGCGTCTGCGAGCTGGCGAATGTCGCCAGGCGAGAGCAGCTGCAGGGGCACGTTTTCCATTCCCCCAAGCCTACAGGTCAGTACCAGCCCTTACGGTTCCAATCCGCCAATGCCCCGCAGGGGGTACCGTAGCGCCCCTTGATGTAGCCCAGTCCCCAGCGGATCTGAGTGGCCGGGTTCGTCCGCCAGTCTGCACCGGCGGAAGCCATTTTCGACCCAGGCAAAGCCTGAGGGATCCCGTAGGCTCCCGAGGAGGGGTTCGTCGCCGAGGAGGACCACCCCGACTCCTTCGTCCATAGCGTGAGGAGGCATTCGTACTGGTCGGCGCCGAATCCGAATTCGGGCATGATCCCGAGCGCGATACGTTGAGCGTCGCCACTGGAGGTTCCTGCCGGCGCACTCGTCATGCCCTGGGGAAGCTTGCGAGTGCCCACCCGCACGACCTCCGTGACCGGTTCCGAGACGACCTCCTCTTTGACGGGCTGCTTGCTCGCCTCCTCGCCGTTGGTTTTCGTCACCGCATACGTGATGCGCTTGACCCCGGCGACCCCCGGCGTTGCCACGATCCGCTGTCCTTCGAAGAGGGAGTCGTCGGCCTCCTCCTTCGTCTCGAAGGGAATCTCTTCGTCTTCGCTGATCCCCGCGCGGGCCATGCGGGTGATCGTGACAACGGGGTGGCCCTCGCCATCGAGCCCGGCGGCAGCAACGTCGAGGGGGCCAACGTCGATGCCCGTCTTGGCTAAAACTGCCGCTGCAGTGGCACCTCCACACGCTTCAACCTGGCGCGTTTCGCCATCGACGACGACACTGACCGGCTCGTCTTCGGAGACGAGGGGAAGGATCGTCGCAGAATCCGGAGTGCGTGAGACAGCGATCTGCGCCTGCGGGTGTTCCTCGCGCACCTGCAGGAGCTGCTCGTGCAGCGAGGTGCCTTCGACCAACATGCGCTGCGCTGCACCCGTTCCCTCAGTCATGACCCACGCGGGCTGGGCCCTCGTGATACTCACCGTCATCCCGTCCGTGATGGCGTGGTCCACGCCGGGCACGATGCCGTCGTGGGAGGACACGTCGACTCCCACCTCACGCAAAGCATCCCCAACGGTTGCCGCCGAGACGGTCACGACGCGGGTGGCTCCGTCGACCGACAGCTTCACCTCGTGGCCGCCCACACCGAATCCGGTCAGGGAACCCGCGAGTGCAGCGGTGGCCAAGCAGGCCGTTAAAGGTCTCGCCGACCGAGAGACTCGGGAAAACACGCGCAGCATCGTTAGCTTTCTCCTCGCTGTCAGGGTCACTCCACGCTACCGCAGCTGCGCGTTCACCGAAGCCCAAGTGATCGGGAGCACGCGGGCCACTGTCCCCACCCGGCACGCGATTGAAGGATCTGTGCGCGGTGGGTCTGCTCTGCGGCCGAGGCTTGGGAGGGCAGCCCGGTGCCTCCCACGGCCCGCCACGTCGAGACGCTGAACTGATAGAGACCGTGGTAGAGCCCGTTGGACGACACCGCGGCAGGGTTACCGCCCGACTCGCAGCGAGCCAGTGCCGCCCACACGCCGTCGCTGGGGGCCGACCCTTGCGCACCGGCCGGAACTGCCGCCGAACCTGTATTCGCTGTCGGCTCGGTTTTCTTCGTTCCGACGGCGACGACCGCTTCCTCTGCCTGCGCGAGCGTGACCGGCTGCGAGGCGAAGGTGTAGCCTGGCGCACCGTCGATCTTTTCCACGAACGTTGTTTGACGCGTCTTGCCGTCGCGCCCGGGCGTGACGACCTTCTCTTTGCCTTCCTCGAGGTTGGGGTCTTCGACCTTTCGAGTCTCGTGACCGGTCGTCTCCTCGGTGACGGTGAGTTCGCGGCTCACCCGCGTGACGATGATCGTGGGCACGTCGCCGGCGCCGTCGAGGTGTACGCGATCGAGCGGATGCAGCTCGATCCCGGCGGCCGCAACGACCTCGGCGACACTCTCGTTCGGGCTGATCTGCCGAACCTGCTCGTTCCCGTCGCAGACGATCCCCACCCGGCGTGTGCCGAGCGTGAGGCTCGACAGGTCGGAGCTGCGCGCAAGCGGGAGGACGGCGCCTTCGCGGTGAGCGTGGGCTGCCGCCTTGGCGGCGGTCGAGGCAGGAATCCATGAGATATCGGCGCCCTCGCCCCGATCGAGGACGGCCGCGCGTCCCCGCGTCAGCGTGATCGTCTGCCCACTTGCCAAGCGCGAACGAGAAGACGGTGTCACGGAATCGTGAACGCCCACGCGCACGCCCGCGTCGGCGAGCGCCTGCGCAGGCGTGCGGGCGAAGGTCGAGATCTCGCGTGTCGCCCCGTCGACGCTCACGGTGACTGTCTTGTGCGCATGAGCGACACCCGCGCCGGCAACCGCGCACACCGCTAGGCTCGCAGCAGCTGCGGCACCGAGAATGCGGTGCGGGGTGGGGGGAGGCGTGCGCTTCATGAGTGGTGGCCTTTCGTCTCGCATCATCAGAAGCCACCGTAACCGAATCGTTACCTCAATGCGACGTTTGTGATCTTTTTGGTGTCGCCCCTCATCTATTTTTCACACGAGCGACATGCCGTAGACCTCACACGCCGTCGCCGTCGTCGCCTCCGCCATCGTCACCACGTCCTCCCCCCGACACTCGGCAAGGACGCGCACAGTCAGCCCAACCAGGTAGGACGCGTTCGGGCAGCCCCTGTGCGGGTGCGGCGTGAGATAGGGGGCGTCGGTCTCAACCATGACGAGCCCCGCCGGCATCGCACGGGCCGCCTCACGCAGCTCCTCGTTCGCCCGAAAGGTCAACGGCCCCGCAAAGGAGGCGTACCAGCCGTGCTCAGCCAGCACCCGCGCCATCTCCGCATCGCCGGAAAAGCAATGGAACACCGTGCGCTCGGGGGCCCCGTCCGAGATCAAAATGGAGATCGTATCCGCGTGCGCATCACGATCGTGAATCTGCAGCGGCATATCGAGTTCCTTGGCCAGGCGGATATGGGCGCGAAACGCCTCCTGCTGGGCACGCCTGCCCGCCTCGCTCGTTCGAAAATAGTCGAGGCCCGTCTCCCCTACCGCGACGACGCGCTCTCGCGAGGCCGCCAACTCAGCGACGCTGGCGATCGCCTCGTCGAGTCCGACCTCGTGGTGGGAGCGGCGCTCGGGCACGAGACCGTCCGGGCTCGGCTCGGCGACACCGGCGTGCAAGGCAGCCTCGTTGGGGTGAATGGCGAGCGCCGCCCACACGCGCTCGTGCCGGGTGAGCTCGACGGTCGCGGCGAGATCGGGCAGCTCGCAGCCACAGGTGATGATGGCGCCGACGCCCGCAGATCGCGAGCGTGCGAGCTGATCCTCCAAGGGCAGAGCGATCCCGTTAGCGCGGGGGATCTCGTCCGGGCACGTCGGCAGATGCGTGTGATTGTCGACGAGCGTGGCACCCACCGGGGCGGGCACGTCCGGCCACGAACGTTGCTTGCGTTTACCCATCGCACGCTCTCCTTCAGCCTCGCTGCCTCACCGCGTCACTCCCACTCGATAGTCCCCGGCGGCTTCGACGTGCAGTCGAGCACCACCCGGTTGACCTCCTCCACCTCGTTCGTAATGCGGTTGGAAATACGCGCAAGCAGGTCGTAATCGAGGCGGTACCAGTCCGCCGTCATGGCGTCCTCGCTGGCAACCGGACGCAGGACGATCGGGTGACCGTAGGTGCGGCCATCGCCTTGGACGCCCACCGAACGCACCCCGGCGAGCAGGACAACGGGACACTGCCAAATGTCGCGGTCGAGACCGGCGGCGGTGAGCTCTTCACGCACGATCGCATCGGCTGCACGCAAGATACGCAGGTTGTCGCGCGTGCACTCCCCGATCACCCGCACGCCCAGGCCGGGGCCCGGGAACGGCTGGCGCCAGATGAGCTGAGGAGGGATCCCCAGCTCGAGACCGACCTGGCGCACCTCGTCCTTAAAGAGCTCGCGCAACGGCTCGATGAGCTCGAACGACAAATCCTCAGGCAGCCCGCCGACGTTATGGTGAGACTTGATGTTGGCCGCGCCCTCACCGCCACCCGATTCCACGACATCGGGATAAAGCGTGCCCTGCACGAGGAAACGAATCTCCTCGCCCTGCGCACCCGCCTCGTCGAGGAGCTTGCGCTGGGCGGCCTCGAAGGAACGAATGAACTCGCGCCCGATGATCTTGCGTTTGGCCTCGGGCTCGCTCACACCCGCCAGCGCCGTCAAGAATCGCTCGGACTCATCGACGGTGACAACCCTGATGCCCATCGTCGCCGCATAGTCGCGTTCGACCTGCTCCCGTTCGCCCTCACGCAACAAGCCATGATCGACGAAGAAGCAGGTCAGCTGGTCACCCACGGCCTTGTGTACGAGAGCCGCCGCAACGGACGAATCCACGCCGCCCGAGAGTGCGCAAATGACGCGGGCATCGCCAACGCGCTGACGAATCGCCTCGACCTGGGCGTCGATAATGGAGTCAGCAGTCCACTGAGCAGACAAGCCCGCCCCACGGTAAAGGAAGTTCTCGATGACACGCTGCCCCTGGGGCGTGTGGCGCACCTCGGGGTGCCACTGAACCCCGTAGAGGCGACGCTGCGGGTCCTCGAAGGCCGCGATCGGGGTCTGCTTCGTCTTAGCGCACACGCAAAAGCCCTCCGGAGCGGTCTCGACCGCGTCCCCGTGCGACATCCACACCGACGTCTCAACGTCGACGCCATCGAGGATAAGCGAGTCGGCGCTCACGCACGCGGGCGTGTGCCCGTACTCTCGCTCCCCCGTACGTCCCACGCTGCCGCCGAGGGTTTTCGCCATGAGCTGGAACCCATAGCAAATCCCCAAAATGGGAACGCCGGCGGAGAAGATGGCCTCGTCAATGGCGGGAGCGCCCTCGGCGTAAACCGACGAGGGGCCTCCGGAGAGAATGATCGCCGCCGGTTCGCGCTCGAGCATGCGATGCGCGGGCATGGTGTGCGGCACGATTTCGGAATACACGTGGGCTTCGCGGACTCGCCGCGCGATGAGCTGGGCGTATTGGGCGCCCATGTCGACCACGAGGACCGGATGCGGGTGAAGTTGCTGGTCTGTCACACCCCCCACCCTAGCCGAAACCTCGCCCGGCCACGGGAGTGCCCGCGCGAGCCCCCCGGAGCGGTCATATGGGACTTTCGTATGACTTACCATGGGAACGAAGTCGCGCGTCCAGCGCGAAGAGTCGTTAGAAGGGATACGCATCCACATGATCTCTCGCCTATACGTGTGCCCGCTCGCCGCAGGCACCCCGGGTGCCGATGTTGCCGCCGCCTGCGCACAAGTCAGCGGCAACGACGTGAAGGCTCTGTTCACCTCGCCGGACCCGTGGATCGAAGACCCCGTCTCAGCCCAGGTGGCGGCCGCCCGCCAGATGGGCGAGGGCCCAGTCGTCATCGACGCGACACTGCCGCGCGTTCCCTTCGGCTCCGATCCCGTCCGCTTCCACACCCTCGCCGGGCCTCATCTGCGTGCCGTCGCGCTCGGCGTCCTCGACGCCGGTGACCTCGACGCCCCCGCACTCGCCGAGGCCGCGCGCATCATCAAGCGTCGCTTTGACGCCGCCTACCTGCCGCTGGCAGGCATCGTTGCCATTGGCGCGTCGGATCTGCCGTCCGCACCGGAGGTCCCCCTCGTCCAGGTTCCGGCCGATCATGCCGGTAACGTCGACACGCTCGCCTACGCGGTCAAGCCGATCATCGACAATGACGTTGAGCCGATCGTCTCGCCCATCGCCTACCAGGAGATGCTCGCGGGCAGGGCCCGCGCCGACAAGCGCACGATCGTCCTACCTGAGTCCGAGGACGAGCGGATCCTCGCCGCAGCCCACAAGCTCGCCGAGCTCGACGCGTGCCACCTCGTCCTCCTCGGTGATCCGGAAACCGTGCGCGCCCAGGCCGATAAGCAGGGCGTCGACCTGGCAGGCGTCGACATCGTCGACCCGCGCGATGAGGAGCGCCGTTCACGCTACGCCGAACGGCTCGCTCAGCTGCGCGAAAAGAAGGGCATGACCTACGACAAGGCCCTCGACCAGCTCGAAGACATTTCCTACTTTGCGACGATGATGGTCGAAATGGGCGAGGCCGACGGCATGGTATCGGGGGCGATCCACACGACCGCCGAGACGATCCGGCCCGCCTTGCAGATCATCAAGACCGCGCCCGGAACCTCGACTGTGTCCGGGGCCTTCCTCATGCTCTTTGCCGACCGGGCCTACCTCTTCGCCGACTGCGCCGTCACGATCGACCCGACCGCCGAGCAGCTCGCCGACATCGCCGCCTCCTCCGCGCGCACGGCCACCGCCTTCGGTATCGACGCCAAGGTCGCCATGATCTCCTACTCCACCCTGGGCTCGGGCTCGGGCCCCACGGTCGACAAGGTCACCGAGGCGACGAGGATCGCTCGCGAAGCCAACCCGGATCTCGCCATCGAAGGCCCTCTTCAATTCGACGCGGCCGTCGACCCGGCCGTCGCCGCCAAGAAGGCACCGGACTCCGCTGTGGCCGGTCAGGCCAGCGTCTTCATTTTCAATCACCTCGACGTCGGTAACTGCACGTACAAGGCCGCCCAGCGCATGGCCGGCGCCCTCGCGGTCGGCCCGGTGCTGCAGGGCCTCAAGAAACCGGTCAACGATCTCTCACGCGGCGCCCTCGTCGACGACATCGTCAACACGGTTATTATCACGGCCGTCCAGGCGCAAAACTAACGCGCCGGTGGATACCTATCGCGCAAGTAGTAAGGAAAGGGTAACTGAGATGTCAGATAAGAGCGTTCTCGTCGTTAACTCTGGCTCGTCTTCGATCAAATACCAGCTCGTCGAGCCCGAGACAGGCCGTTGCATTGCGAAGGGCCTCGTCGAGGCCATCGGTGAGGCCGGCGGTCACGCCAAGCATACGTTCGGCGAGGAAGTCAAAGAACTCGACCGCGTCATTGACGATCACACCGTCGGCATGGAGATTATGGAACAGCTCTTCGCCGAAGTCGGTCCCGATCTGGCGTCGTGCCACATCGTCGCGGTCGGTCACCGCATTGTTCAGGGCGGAAAGTACTTCGCTGGCCCGGCCCTCATCGATGACGACGTCCACCAAAAGATTGTCGACCTGTGCCCGCTGGGCCCTCTCCACAACCCCGCCCACCTCAAGGGCATCGACGCGGCCCGCAAGATCTTCCCCGACCTGCCGCACGTCGCCGTCTTCGATACCGCGTTCTTCCAGGGACTTCCCGAGGAGGCTGCCCGTTACGCTCTCAACCGCGAAGTCGCCGACAAGTACGAGATCCGCCGCTACGGAGCCCACGGGACGTCCCACCAGTTCGTCTCCGGAGAAGTCGCCGCAATCCTTGGCCGCGACGATCTCAAGCAAATCGTCCTCCACCTCGGCAATGGCGCCTCCGCCTCGGCGGTCGTCGCCGGAAAAGCCGTCGACACGTCCATGGGGCTCACCCCCCTCGAGGGCCTTGTCATGGGCGGGCGCACGGGCGACATCGATCCTGCCGCGGTGTTCCACCTGGCCCGCGAAGCGAAGATGAGCATCGACGAGATCGACGACCTGTTCAACAAGCAGTCGGGGATGAAGGGGCTCACCGGCGACAACGATATGCGTCGCGTGTGGGAGCGAATCGCTTCGGGCGACGAGAACGCACAGGCCGCCATGGACATCTACGTCCACCGCCTCGTCAAGTATGTGGGTGCCTACCACGCCGTCATGGGTGGCCTCGATGTCATCACGTTCACGGCTGGTATTGGCGAGAACGACGCCGCACTTCGGGCCCGCCTCATCGACCGCCTCGGTTTCCTCGGTGTCGAACTCGACGAGGAAGCGAACGCGCGTCGCAGCGACGAGGCACGCACGATCTCGAAGGAGGGCTCGCGCGTGCGCGTCATGGTCGTTCCGACGAACGAGGAGATGGCCATCGCCCGCCAAGCGATGACCCTCGTGTAAGAGACCATCAACGACGGGAGGGGCGGCGCCACGTGGCGCCGCCCCTCCCGTCTACGCGTGGCCGTCTGCGTGCGACGTCAGTTCCGCTTGCGTCGCGCTAAGGCGAGCGCGACACCACCCAGAGCAGCGAGCGTCGCTGCGATGAGCCCGAGCGTCAGCGAGTCCGTGCCCGTGCGCGCGAGGAAGCCTTCCCCGTGCGCTGTGGCGGCCTCGCGCTCACTGAGCGGCGCGGGCTTAACCTGCGGGGCCGGCGTCTGCGTGCTCTCGGGCGTAAGCTCGTGAGCAGGTGGGGCGAGCGTCGTCGACGGCTGTGGTGTCGGCGCGCCCGTCTCCTGCCCACCCGCGGAGGGCTGGTGGCCCTCGTCGGGCTCGTGCGTGGGGGCGGGAGGCTGCGGCTCAGCGCCGGCGTCGTCGTGGTCGGTGCCGGGCTTGTCGCCAACGCCTTCGCCCTCTTCGGGGGCGGTCGTATCCTCGTTGTCCGTCGTCATTCCCCGGGTCGGCAAGATCTGAGGCTTGCCCGAAGCATTGAGGCGATAGTCGAAGGCCACAACCGAGTACTTCCCCGCCTCACGGTGCTTGCCGTGGGGGTCAACGAACGTGTCGGTGCGGGTGAATCCGATGGGCTTACCGTCGTAGGAAACCTCGTAGAGGGCAACCGAGCTGGCGTGCGAGGACACACCGAGCGTGAGGGTCTTACCCTCGTCCGTGTCGCTCACCTTTTCCACCCTCGCTTCGACGGTCTCGTCGAAGAGCGGATCGATGCCGAGGGCGCGCGCCTGGACCAGCTGGAGGGTGTGGCCGATGGAGGCGTAGGCGAGATGCACGGGCGGGTCGGGGTAGCGCCGGCACACGTCCTTGACCCCGTCGGTGATCGCTGTGAAGCCGAGTTCCTCGTAATACCCGCACAGGCTGTAGCCGGTCGCCATGGTCCCCAGGGCGATCATCCTGTTGTAGCGGCCCGTCTCATCGGTTTGGGGAACGAGTTTCTCGACGTCGCCTCGCTTCTCCCTCGCCATGCGCAGCATGGCTCCAAATGATCCGTACGTCGCGAGAGTCTCGGCGTCGTCGGCGGTGAAGGGCGACGCATCGAAGGGGTAGGTCGAGTAGTCGGCGTCGTCGAAGTAGCGGGTCGCGTTGAACAGGGTGGTCGTGTGCCGAAACACCGGGGCGTCTGCCCAGAATGCCGGGTCGACGTCGCCGCCGGCCAAACGCGAGTTGAGGTAGCGGTCGATCTCGTTTTGAGACTTCGCGAGGTTCGGGTGACCTGCCGAAGCAGGCGAGAAGTTGCGGGTGGGCGTGTCGGTGAGTTTATCGGTCCAACGCTTCATTCCTCCGGCGATGGAATACATGTTGTTCGTCTGCTCGGGCACGAAGATGACCGTGTTATCGAGCTGATGGCCGTATTCGTGGTTCGAAGCCCACCCCCACAACACGTCCTTGTCGCCGGCGAGGATCTTGGCAACCTGCGAGGCGGGGATGTGGAAGTACTCGGTGATTGCGAACATCGTCGAGGGGTTTTTCACCGATGTTGAGCCGATGATGACGCGGCGCATGGGTGTCGGGGCGTGGGGTCCCTCGCTGGCCTGGGGGTCGTAGCCTTCGTAGTGGGAGAAGAAATCGAGACGGTCGTTGAGGGCCTTGTTGACCATCTGAGCGTGGGCGGCCGCGTCATCGGGGGTGCCGATCTCCTTGAGGGCAAGGGCCCGATCGGTCGTGAGGTCTTGCCTGCCGAAGCGCAGGTCGACCATGGGTGCCGACGATCGCGATGCTGCCTTCAGCCATTCGCCGAAGCGTTGAGGATCCTTCGGATCGTGGATGTAGACCGGGTAGGTCGCGAGCGTGCGACCGAGAGCCACAGGTGCCGCCGAGGCAGGCTGGTTCGCGGCAGCGAGGCCGGAAGACTCCGATGCGGCAACATCGACGGCCTGGAAGCGCACACGGGCCTTGTCGTGGGTTTTGTTACGCACGTAGAGGACGTAGGGCTTCGTGGCGTCCTTGATGCCAAGGTCGACGCGATTGAAGCCCTGTTTGAGGGCGTGGCGCTTGTAGCCGAGCGTCGTGTAGGAGGCCGATTCCGTCTCGTTTGTCTGCCGCCACGCCAATTCGATTCCCTTGGCCGGCCCGTCGAGGAATACGTCGATGCTCGTTGTTCCCGGTTTGACATAGATGCCGGTCAGGTCGCGGTTATCGAAGGCGTAGGACTGGCGGATCCGGTTGTATTCCCCGGCGGGATCGCCAAGCGTCGTAAGCTCGAGTTCGGTGCGAGCCAGCTCGTCGGCGTGGGCTCGCACGTACTCGGACGTGCGTGCGATCTCGTCGAGGCGCCCGAGCGCGGCTTTGAGTTCCTCGCCCGACAGCGCCGAGGTGAGCTGGCCGCGCAGCTTCTGGCGGGCCTCGGGCGTGGCGAGCTCCTCGCGCAACTGATAACCCAGGGCGTCGGCGTAGGGGTTGTCGATGATTCTTCGCGCCTCGCTGCTTAGCGGTGCGGCCACCACGGAACCCGCGAACGCATCAGCCGACGGGGAGGGCGAAACAGCGAACCCACCGACGGCTAGTCCGCCTGCGAGCGTTAATGCGGTGACACTGCGCCACGTTGCCATGGGGTCTCCTCGAAATTGGCCACGGTTTTCCTCCCAGTCTAGACGCTTGTGCACTCGGCGGGCTCCTCGTGTCACCACCTTCTAGGATGGGAGAAAGCGTCATCGCAGACAATGAAGGGGAGAACAATGAGGCTCATCGGCGGACACGACATCTGGCGGCTCTACCCCATGGCCAACGCCATCGAGGACGCTCGCGCGGCCTACGCGGCCACGAGCGAGGGGGCGACCGTCACTCCGCTGCGCACAAAGGTCGAGATCGACGCGGATCGAACGCTGCTCACTATGCCCGCCTATTCGCCCAAACTCGAAGAGGCCGCCATCAAGATCATCGGGCTCTTCCCTAATAACGCCGCCACAGGTAAGCCGACGGCTCCCGCAACCGTCGTCTTGCTAGACGCGACCACGGGCGAGCCCCTGGCTCTCCTCGACGGCGACGTAGTGACCAAGATACGCACGGGCGCGTCGTCGGGGCTCGCATTCGCCCTCCTAGCGAATCCGGATTCGCGCATCGGTGCGGTTGTCGGCACGGGCGGCCAGGCACCGACACAGGTTGCCGCACAAATCGCCGCGTGCCCGAGGCTCGAGCAGATCCGCATCGCCAACCCGATCGAGGGCGAGGCTCAACGTTTCGTCGCCGCTTTGCGCGATCACCCGTCCTTCCCCGCCGACTGGGAGGGGACGATCGAAGCCTTCACCGACGCCGACACCGCCATCGCAGGCGCAGACGTGGTGACCCTCGTGACGTCCTCGACGGCACCGGTGATCTCGGCGTCAGCGCTCAGCCGTGGGGTGACGGTGTCGTGCGTGGGCTCCTACCAACCGCATATGCAAGAGTGTGGCTCCGATACGATGCGCGCGGCCGACCGCATCTACTGCGACGTGACGGAAGCGGCGCTGGCGGAATCTGGCGACCTCATCATTCCGCTTCGCGACGGCGACATTGAGCGCTCGGCGATCCTCGGTGACATCGGCGATGTCGCCCGAGGCGCCTGCGAGGGGCGCGGTCACGCCGAGGAGATCATCGTGTACGAGACCGTGGGGGTCGGCGCCCAGGACCTGTGGGCGGCGCACGCGATCGTTGAGGCCGCCTGCAGAGCCGGCGCTGGCACGGTGTGGCCCGACGAGGCCGCGAGCGTGTGAGAGCATACGCCTTATGAGCTTCTCATCCGCCTCTTCTCACGGTTTCGTCCGCGTCGCCGCCTGCATGGAGCCGGTCGTCCTGGCCGATCCGCACGCCAACGCGGAAGCGGTCATCGCCAGGCTTGGTCAACTCGATCAAGAAGGGGTGGCGCTCGCCTGCTTCCCCGAGCTCGGACTCACCGGGTATTCCCTCGATGACCTGTTCGCCTCGACGCGACTTCTCACGGCCGCCGAGGAGGCCCTCGTCGCCGTCGCCGAAGCGACCCGCGACCTCGCCATCGCCGCCGTTGTCGGTCTTCCCCTGCGTCATCGCGACGCCCTCTACAACTGTGCGGCCCTCGTGGCTGCCGGGACCGTCCACCTTCTCGCGGTCAAGCGCGATCTGCCCAACTACCGCGAGTTTTACGAACCGCGCAACTTCGCCTCGGGCCGGAGCCTGCCGGCCGATGCAATGTGGAGAAGCGGCGACCACGAAGCTAGAATGACGACGCTCGGCGTGTGCGACCTGCCCGCGCTGGGAGTCAGCGTGGGCATCGAAATCTGCGAGGACCTGTGGGGGCCCATGCCTCTGCACGCCGACCTCACCCGCGCCGGCGCCCACATCGTCGTCAACCCGTCGTCCTCGCCCGTGACGGTCGGACGCGCCCAGCGGCGTCGCGACCTCGTCAAGGCGGCTTCCCTCCACGGCGAATGTGCCTACGTCTACGCGGCGGCCGGAGCGGGAGAATCCTCGACCGACCTGGCCTGGGACGGGCAGACGCTCGTTTACGAACGAGGCGAACTCCTCGCCGAGGGGCCGCGCTTCTCCCCCGACGCCGTCGCCACGATCGCCGACATCAACGTCACTTCGCTGCGTCAGGCACGCCGGGAAAACACAACCTTCACCGCCCAGGCGGGACAGCTGGGCGCCACCGTGCAGCGGGTAGGCGTACCCGCGCCCACGCACCTTCCGCGTATCCCCGAAGGGGAGATCGCCAACCCCACGATTCGCCGCTTCCCCTTCGTTCCCAACGACGCGGCCCACCGCGACCACGACTGTTACGAGACCTTCAACATTCAGGTCTATGGGCTCACCCGCCGCCTCGCTGCCATCGGCGGTTCGAAGCCCGTCATCGGGGTATCGGGGGGTCTCGACTCGACCCACGCACTCCTCGTGGCGGCCCGCGCCATGGACCTGTCGGATCGCCCCCGCTCCGACATCCTCGCCTACACTCTTCCCGGATTCGCCACCAGCGAGGGAACAAAGTCGAACGCCTACCGTCTCGCCGATGCCCTCGGGGTGACCATGCGAGAGATCGATATTCGCCCGAGTGCAACGAGGATGCTCGCCGACATGGGTCACCCGGCCGGATCGGGAGAACCCGTCTACGACGTCACCTTCGAAAACGTCCAGGCGGGATTGCGCACCGACTATCTCTTCAGGCTAGCCAACCAGCAGGGAGGCATCGTCGTCGGCACGGGCGACCTCTCCGAGCTCGCCCTCGGGTGGTGTACCTATGGGGTCGGCGACCACATGTCCCACTACACCGTCAACTGCGGCGTGCCAAAGACCCTCATCCAACATGTCATTCGCTGGGTGTGCGAACGCGGGGAATTCGGCTCGGAGGCGTCGGCCGTCCTCGACGACATCCTTGCCCAAGAGATCTCGCCGGAACTGGTACCCGGGCGTGACCTGCAATCCACCGAGGACACGATCGGCCCCTACGAGCTGCACGACTTCTTCCTCTTCTACCATCTGCGCGGCTACCGGCCAGGAGACATCGCCTTCCTCGCGTGGGCGACGTGGCGCGATAGCGACCTGGGCGAGTGGCCCGACGGGCTCAGCGCCCGCCACACCTATACCCTCGCCGAGATCGTCGCCTGGCTGCGGGTCTTCCTCACGCGCTTCGCCCAGGCACAGTTCAAACGCACGTGCGTCCCCAACGGCCCCAAGGTCTCACCGGCGGGAGCGTTGAGTCCCCGAGGGGACTGGCGCATGCCCGCGGACGTGTCGGCAAGCGCCGACCTCGCCGACCTCGCCGAGGCCGTCGCGGCGATACCCGACCTCGACGAGCGATAGCCTGGAGACGGGAAACCTACGGAAGGGAATGCCATGCTGCCGCAGATTAAACGCTCAGCGACCCCGGGCGAAGTCGTTGCCCTCATGAAGAACCGCTACACGGCAAAGGCCTACGACCCCCATCGCCACGTCTCCGCCGAAGACATCCACGCCATCGTCGAGTCGGGCAGACTCAGCGCCTCATCGATGGGACTCGAACCGTGGCACTTCCTCGTGCTCAGGCCCTCCCCCCTGTGGCAAGCCGTCATCGACCACTGCTGGGGATTCCACCCGCAGCCTTCACATCTTGTCGTCCTGCTGGGCCGCAACGCCTCCCACTTCACGACACGCTCGGAGTACGTTCGCCACATCCACTGCGACGTGCAAGGCCGCGACCCCGGCGCCCTCGAGGCGCGCTATGAGACGATCGAACGCTTCTTGAGGCACGACCTCGGGCTCACCAGCGACGAGGCGGTGACCGGGTGGGTCGACCGGCAGGTCTACATCGCCTTGGGATCGATGCTCATCGCTGCGGCCCGTTTGGGTGTGGACTCGACGGCAATCGAGGGAATGAGTGTTGCCGACGTCGAGCGCGCACTCGTCGAGGCCGGGTGTTTCGATCCCGAGGACTACCACGTCGTGTGCGCCCTTGCGCTCGGCTACACGTCCCGACCGGCTCACCGAGACAAGACGCGTCGCGAGGCCCGAGAGGTCGTCACCTATATCGGCGCCGATTCACACGAGTGAGGGCATGACCCGACCACCATAAAACGACAGGTAGGCGATCGCGATGGCGCAAACGACGAGAAGGACGGCATCCCACCACCAGCTTCTCGCCGCAAACCACACGGGTTGACGCCGCCACAGGCAGCGCGCAGCCGCGACACCGACGAGCCCGAGAGCAAACAGACGTGAGGCAAACACCGGATGGTCTGCGAGGGCAAGGACGATGACGCCAAGCTGGAGTGCGACGACGAGGCCGATCCCGATCCAACGTTGGGTCTTGCGGCTCACGTTTTCGATCCAGCAGCCCTCGCGCTGCTCCTGCCCGGTCCTCACGCCGCCATTGTAGGCGAGGACGCCACCGCCCCGGTAGCGTCCCCGCCCTCGCCTCAGTGGCAGAAGTGACGTACCCCGGTGAGATACATGGTGATACCGGCCGCGCGGGCCGCCTCGATGACCTCCTCGTCGCGGATCGACCCGCCCGGGTGAACGACGGCCTTGACGCCGGCATCGATGAGCACCTGGAGGCCGTCGGCGAAGGGGAAGAAGGCATCGGAGGCCGCGACGGATCCGCGGGCGCGCTCCTTGGGCGCCGAGGCGACAACGTCTTCAGCCTTGGCTCCCCCGGCGCTATCGATGTTCGCGGCGGCATCGCCGGTCGACCTGCCGCCGAGAGTGTTTGCACGCTCGACGGCAAGCTTGGCGGCATCGACGCGATTGACCTGCCCCATGCCGACCCCAACTGTGGCTCCGTCTTTGGCAAGCAGCACGGCGTTCGATCGCACCGCGCGAACGCAGCGCCAGGCGAACTCGAGGTCGGTGAGTGTCGCCTCATCGGCGGGATCGCCCGCGACGAGTCGCCAGCCCTCGACCGTATCGCCGGGCTCGTCGACGTCGTCTCGGCGCTGTTCAAGCGCACCGCCGGAGACGTGCTTGACCTCCCATGCGCCGCGGCGAGGCGGGGTGACCTCGAGGAGGCGCAGGTTCTTCTTGTGGCCGAGCTCGCGGCGGGCGTCTTCGTCGAACGAGGGGGCCACGACGACCTCGGTGAAAATGGGTCGGATCTGGCGGGCCAGCTCGACGGTGACCGGGCGGTTACACGCGATGACGCCACCGTAGGCCGAGACCGGATCGCATGCGTGGGCACCGAGGTGGGCGGTGGCGATATCGCCGGCAACGGCGATGCCGCACGGATTGGCATGCTTGACAATGGCGACGCACGGGTCGGTGTGGTCGTAGGCGGCGCGCAGGGCCGCGTCGGCGTCGGTGTAGTTGTTGTAGCTCATGGCCTTACCCTGCAAGCAGCGCGCGTTGGCAATGCCCTCGCCCGAACCGTCGGGGACGATGCGCGCACCCTGGTGGGGGTTCTCCCCGTATCGCAGCGCGATCGACCCAGCCGGGTCGCCGCCGACCTTTTCGCGCATCCACGCGGCGACCGCCGCATCGTAAGACGCCGTGTGCTCGAAGGCACGGGCCGCCAACTCGCGCCGAGCGGCCGCCGTGAACCCGCCGTGTCCAAGCGCCTCGACGACCTCACCGTATCCGGCCGGGTCGACGACCACCGCGACGCTGGGGTGGTTTTTGGCCGCCGCGCGCACCATCGCCGGACCGCCGATGTCGATCTGTTCAACGCATGCGTCGAAATCGGCGCCGCTGGCGAGTGTGGCAGAGAACGGATAGAGATTGCACACGACGAGATCGAAGGCAGCGACGTCGAGGTCGTCGAGTTGCGCCACGTGGTCGGGCTTGCGCCGGTCCGCGAGGATGCCGGCGTGGATGCGCGGATGCAGCGTCTTGACCCGCCCTTCGAGGCATTCGGGGAAACCCGTAATCTCTTCGACACCGACGACATCGATGCCGGCCTCGGCGAGGACACGCGCGGTCGATCCCGTCGAGACGATGTCGACCCCGGCCTCGGCCAGAGCTCGCCCGAGATCAACGAGTCCGGTCTTGTCGTAAACGGAAACGAGTGCCCTAGTCAGAGGCATACGCTCGGCCGAAGAATTGGGTGCGGACGTGGGCATGCGGAAGCTCCTTAACCATCGCGTCGGACCCAGGCGCGCGGTCCGCCGACATTATGCTCCCCAGTGGTCATCCACTTTCTACGCCAGTCGCTTCCTCACCAGCCTAGGTCACGTGGGGCGAGCACCTCAACTATCTTCGCGGGCGCAATCGATCGGCGATGTCTCCGTCGTGTCGGCAGCCGGTGCTGCGGTGCCGACCTGGGGGCGCCGCCGTTTGCTCGGCGCGGCAGCATCGACGGCGACAATACGGGCGATCCTGCGTCCGCGCTCGTCTACCTCCGGTTCTTCCTCGCCGCCACGTGCCTCTTGCCCGTCGGACTCGCCCTCACTACTACGGCTCGGCACGGTCGAGAACTGCTCGGTTCCTGCGTCGTGTTCCCCGCCGGAGCGCTCCTCCTTAGGCGAGGACGGGGAGCGGTCGTTCCCTCGGCCACGAGCCCCAAAGCTGGCAGAGGCGAGAAGTGAGGACACGAACTCGCGTGCGCTCGGATGCATGAAGAGATAGACGAGGGATCCGGGGAGCAGCCACGCGAGACACACGACCCCCACGCACATCCACATATCGACACCCACGTGAGCGAGGCGGTGAGTGCCGAGCCCGCCGCTAGACAACGCAAACACGCAGGCATAGCAGGCGATCATGACGGCAAGGGCGACGACGAGCTGACCCGCGTGCTCCCCGAAGCGGTAACGCGCGCGGTGACAGGCGACCCAGGCGCCCCCGAGCGCGGATGTGAGCAGGACCGGTACGAGCGCCCACCACCCGATTGTGATGTCTGGGGCGCCCGCGAGAACGGGGATCGCCGGGATGGGGCCCTCCGAGAAGCCGAAAATGGAAAAGTGCGTGCCCTCGCCGAGGGTGTATCCCGGTCCGAGCAGCCACGCGAAGGCCCATGCGGCAAAAGTGGGCGCGTAGGCAAGCTGGAGGAGGATGAGCGCGACCCACCCGGTCGGCCCCAGGGGCAGCAGGTCGGCGATGCCCGTGATCTGCGAAAGATTGACGAGGAGCCCGACGGCGGCAAGGAAAAGGGCGATGGCTCCGGTGAACGCAACCGCGTGCCAGCCCATGATGATGCCGATGCCGACAAAGCCTGGAACCTGCTTCGTGCGCGAGCCCAGTGCGAGGCGCCAGGCCCCCTCGTCGATTCCCGCCGAACGCGATACACGATCCCGTGCGACGGAGGCTTCGACTCCCCACCTCGATAGGCGCGTGTGTTCGCGATCGCCGGCCTGCGGGGATTGAGCGCCGCCGAGGGCGGTCGCGAGGCGTCCCCAGCCGATGCCGAGTGCGGCAAGAACTCCGGCCCCGAGAAGGAGGCGGGCGTAGGCGATCCCGACCGCCGTCGTTGCGATGGCCAGACAGGTGAGGACGTAGCCGAGCCACAGGTAGACGAGGAGCCAGCCCGTCATCCTTCGGGCTCGCCGCGAGAGCAACCACGCGCACACGAGCGAGGCGCCCCAGGGTATGAGCGTGATCGTCACGGCGCCGGTGAGTGCCGAGAGGGTGAGGGGGACCCCGTAAATGAGTGCCCACAGGTGGCTGAGCTGGCTCACCTGATCGGCCACCGACACCGACGCGAGCCAGGGATTACCGGAGGCCTGCAGCGCCACGACCGCACCGAGAGCTTCGATGATGAGCCACGGCAGACACGCAATAATCGCACCCTTGACGAGGGCGAGCGACCATCCTTGGGGAAGGCGGACGACGACTTCGGGGCGGTTTTTCGCTGGCGAGGTATCTTGTGGCATCTCCCCTATTGTGTCCGAACTTGCCCGAGGCGTCGCCCTATCGGGCGGTGTGTCGGGTCTAGATGAGGCGACGGCGCGACGCCCAGTGGGTCAATTCGTTGCGGTTGGACAGCTGGAGTTTACGCAAGACCCGGGAGACGTGAGACTCGACGGTCTTGACCGAGATGTACAACTCGGCGGCGGCCTCCTTGTAGGTGTAGCCGCGAGCGATCCATCGCATGACTTCCAGTTCGCGTGCCGTAAGCCGATCGAGCTCGGCGTCGGAGCCGGCGACGTCGCTCGTACCGAAGGCGTCGAGGACGAAACCTGCCAGGCGCGGCGAAAATGCCGCGTCGCCGGCGGCGACCCTCTCGATCGCGTCGACGAGCTCGGCGATGGTCACGGATTTGGTCACGTAGCCGCGCGCGCCCGCGCGGATGACGGAGACGACATCCTCGGCGGCATCCGAGACCGAAAGGGCGAGGACTCGCACATTCGATTCGGTTGTGATCGCACGCGCGACCTCGGCCCCGCCACCCCCGCGGCCCCCGGGCAGATGGACGTCGAGGAGGACGACTTCTGGTTGCAGCCTCCCGGCCTCGGTAATGGCCTCTTCGACGGTGGCGGCTTGCCCGACGACGCGGATTCGTTCGCTCCAGGCGGCTAGCTCCGAGATGATCCCGGCCCGCACGATCGGATGGTCGTCGACGACGAGGAGGGTAAGCGCCTCACTCATGCTGTGTGTCCTTCCTTCGAGGCCAGGTGACGCCGACGTCGCATCCGCTCGGACGCACGGTCACGGTGACCTCGCCCCCGCAGCGCCTGGTGCGTGCGAGGATCGACTCGCGCACCCCGAAGTGGCGGTCGCTGATCGTGTCCGGGTCGAATCCTTTCCCGCGGTCGCGCACGTGTGCCTCTATCGTATCGACGCCCACCTCGACGTAGACGCTAACCGGAGGCTGGCCGTGACGCACGGCATTGGAAGCGGCCTCGGTGAGGACATCGATGAGGGGCCGAGTCGCCTCATCGGGGACCAGGTCCGCCACGGTGACGAGATCGATGGGCACGCCGTGACAGTCCTCCAGCTCCGCGAATCGGTCCGCGAGCGCGCGCGAGAGGGAGGTTTCGGGCTCGCTCACGCCCTCGTAGAGCCAGCGCCTGAGGTCGCGTTCCTGGGTGCGAGCCAGCCTCCTCACGGTCTCGGCATCGTCGGCACGGTTGCGGATAATCGCGAGGGTTTGCAAGACGGAATCGTGGAGGTGGGCCGCTACTTCGGCGCGTGCCTCCTCTCTGGCCGACACCTCGTCGATGGTGTCACGGGCTCGTCCCAATCCCGACAGGAGGGGCGCGACGGCGAGAAGCGTGAGGGCGAGCAGACCCGCCGAGACGATGGGGATGCGTGCAACGAGACCCTCGACGTCGGCGATATAGAGCGTCGCCCCCGTATAGACAAGAAAGAAACCGGCGAGCAGCCCTACTCCTCGTATCGCGTGTTCGCGCGAGATCCCTTCGAGGCCCATCCGCCAAATGAGCGCGTAGCCGGCACACACGAGGATGCTGCACAGCGCGAGAGAGTCCGCTTCCCGACCCGCGCTCAGCCCCGCGCGGGCAACAAGCACGTCCGGCCCGACGAGCACGGTGATGAAGCCGACCGCGCCGATGAGGACGAGACCGAAGACGAGCGAGCGGCGACGAGATTGCGCCCCCTTGTCGTCGGGGATGGGTTCCTTCTCGGCCAGAGTGGGGGCCTGACGGCCGCTGGCCTCGCGACTTCTACGCGCCTGCAGGCCCGACGCATCGCCGGTGGGCACGAGTCCCCACAGCAGTAGATAGGCCAAAATGGTCACGCCTTGAAACGCGACCCCCAGCACGAAGATGAGGCGCACTGCCCACACTGGCCACCCCACGTGGGCGGCGACGCCCGCACACACGCCTGCCACATAACGCATGGGGATTCCCGGCGTCGCTACCCGACCCGGGCGAACGAGGGGCGGTCGGAGGCGTACGGCAATGGATGTGGTCATGAGTGCCATCGTCGCACCCGCAGGCTCGGGCCGGAAGAGCAGAGGGAGAAAATAGGGGAAGATTCAGGGAATAATCAGGGGATCCCCTACTAGCGAGAACACCCCGACACGTGATGGTGTCGAGATATGGACAAGCAGTCGCACATCGAAACGTTTTTTGCCGGCTTTCATCGCGCCGATCTTGTGCGTGGCCCGCGCCCGGCCATTGGCGGCGTGTGTGCCCTCATCGCGCGGATCACCCACCTCGACCCTGTGCTCGTACGCGTATGCGTCGGTCTCGGACTGTTCGCGCTGTCCCTTCTTGGCTCAACCGCGGGCTTCCTCGTCGCCGGAGCCTACGTGCTCGCCTGGCTCTTACTCCCCGACGAGTCCGACGCAATTCCCTTGGAGAACATCCTCACCCTGAAAGCCCGACCGGTAGACATCCTCGGTGCTGTGCTCGCCGCGCTCCTTTTCATGTGGGCGCTCATCTCCCACCCGAGCCACGCCGCCGTCGCGGCGATAGCGGCTCCGATTCTCCTCCTGGGGCTCCTCGTCATTGTCGTGGCTTCTCGCCTGCTGGAGAAAATACGGCGCACCGGCCATTCACGTTCTCAACCCGAGCACAAAGATAGAGCCGAGGTGCTCCCGGACCTTGCGGCGCACACACCGGCGGGAGAAGAGCCAACCCAGGTACTCCCACACCCCGCCGACGGTGGCGGTGCAGACCTACCTCGCGCCCGCCGGCAGGGTCCCGACAGGCGCGTCAGTTTCGTCGTGCTTGCACTAGCGCTGTGCCTTGTTCCCCTTACGACCCTCGTGGGCTTGAACGTTGACCAGCTCAGCTTCTCCGTCCCGCTGTTCACGCTCAGCGTGTGCGGCCTTATTGTGGCCACAGGTGCGCTGTTTAGCCACGTGCGCGGACGCAACGGCGGGTGGATGACGGCGGTATCGACGCTCCTCGTCGGCGGGCTCGTCGCCCCCCTCATCCTCGCCTATTCCCTGGTGGCCCCCATTCCTGGCGTGAGGGCGTGGGCCGATACCGAACGCAGCCTCACCCCGCAGGCCCCACACGTCAACCGCTTGTTCGGCATGATCAACATCGAAGCCGATCCCGAACGCTCCACCCACTATTCCGCCCGCCTCGTCGGCGGGGAGGTCGCAGTCTCGGTCCCGTCGGGCGTCACCGCCCGCGTGCGCACCCGATTGGGGACGGGCGCAGTAACGGCGCACGTGATGAAGAACCTCAAAGCTACGGGAACCCTCACTGTCGACACCATCGGCCCGCGCCTGAGCCTCATGGACGCCACCAACGTCGACCCGTTCAACACCAACTACGTTTACGAGGACCCCGCAATAGGCTACGACGCCAACTCCGAGCCGCTGCGCACTCTCACCGTGTCCTCCCGGATCGCTCCCCTCTTCGAACGCGCCGGGAACGCCTGGGACACGACCTATATCATCGGCGAGGGCACGCCCGCCGTCACCATTGACGTCGAGGTAGGCGCCGGCGCTATCACCATTGACGAAAGGGTCCCCTTCTGGGAAGGTACGACCGAAAAGGCAAGCGACGGCAGCACCTACCTCTTCCAGGACCACGTCTGCCCCACGTGGCGACCCAGTGACTGCGAGGGCGGCGGTGTCTTCCCCGGAACAACATCGTGGGGAATGTCCGTCGATTCGACCGCGCCAACGATCACGCCCCGTAGTGCCGACGCGGAGGGGAACGTGACGACGGGAGAGCCGATACGCAATCCCCTACCTACATATGCGGACGAAGATGAGTACGGAACGGACGAGAACGAAGGGAGCGAGCAGTGAACCACGACAGTTTGAAGCCCGGATGGTGCGTTTACCTCATCTTTGTCCTGGGCACGTGCGTCCTCGGTGTGGCGGTGGCCCTCGGGTTGCGACTACCGCTCGTCTACCTGGCGCTCGTTCCTTTCTTCCTTATCGGTCTCGCGCTCCTCATCTCTCTCGTCCTGCCCGCCATCGCACCGGCGCGAACGCCGGCGGCGCCCCCGGAAGAAAACGGGGACGCCGCCGAGGATCCGCCTCTTAACTGAGCGCCTCGCGCGCGAGGCGCGCCGTCTCCGACGGGGTCTTACCGACCTTCACTCCCGCGGCCTCGAGAGCGGCCTTCTTGGCTTCCGCCGTGCCCGAGGATCCCGACACGATCGCGCCAGCGTGCCCCATGGTCTTGCCTTTGGGAGCGGTGAAGCCCGCAACATAGGCGACAACGGGCTTCGTCACGTGTTCGCGGATGTAGTCGGCGGCGCGTTCCTCGGCGTCACCACCGATCTCTCCGATCATGACGATGAGCTCGGTATCCGGGTCTGCCTCGAACGCCTCGAGCGCATCGATATGAGTGGTGCCGACCACCGGGTCCCCGCCGATCCCCATCGCCGTCGTAAAGCCGAGATCGCGAAGCTCGTACATGAGCTGGTAGGTAAGAGTGCCCGACTTTGACACAAGGCCCACCCGACCTTCACCCGTGATCGTGGCCGGGGTGATACCCACGTTCGACTGACCGGGCGAGATAATGCCCGGACAGTTCGGCCCGATGATGCGCGTCTTCGACCCGAGGGAAGCCTGAACGAACTCGGTGGCGTCTTGAACCGGGATTCCCTCGGTAATGACAACGCACAGGGGAATCTCCGCCTCGATTGCCTCCAGGACCGCATCCTTGACGAAAGCGGGCGGAACGAAGACGACCGAGACGTTCGCGCCGGCCTTGTCTCTCGCCTCGGCAACCGTGCCGAAAACCGGAATATCGACCGTGCCCGGTGAGACGTCACCGGCGCCCGGACCGGTCGGGGTGAGGTCAAAAGTCACGCTCTGGCCGGCCTTGCGCGGATTAGTACCGCCAACGATGCGCGTGCCCGCCGACAGCATGAGCTGGGTGTGTTTGCGTCCTTCAGAACCCGTCATCCCCTGGACGACGACGCGGGCATCCTTGTTAAGAAAAACAGTCATCGTAACCTCACTTCTGCGCGGCCAGCTCCGCGGCCTTCGCCGCGCCGCCGTCCATCGTGTCGACCATCGTGACGAGCGGGTGCGCCGCCCGAGAGAGAATGTCGCGGCCCGCTTCGACCGCGTTGCCGTCGAGCCGCACGACCAGCGGCTTAGCCGCCTTATCCCCGAGTATCTCCAACGCCTTAACGATCCCCTCTGCGACCGCATCGCAGGCCGTGATTCCGCCGAAGACATTGACAAAAACGGATTTGACCTGCGGGTCCGACAAGATGATGTCGAGACCGTCCGCCATCACCTGCGCCGAGGCGCCACCGCCGATGTCGAGGAAGTTCGCTGGACGCACGCCATAGGCCTCGCCGGCGTAGGCGACCACGTCGAGCGTCGACATGACGAGACCGGCGCCGTTGCCGATGATCCCGACCTCGCCGTCGAGGTGGACGTAGTTGAGCCCCCGCTCCTTGGCCTTCGCCTCCAGCGGATCCTCGCTCGCCTGATCGACGAGCTCGGCATGCTCAGGATGACGGAATCTCGCGTTGTCGTCGAGGGTCACCTTGCCGTCGAGGGCCGTCGGGGTCTCATCCGTGCACATGACGAGCGGATTGACCTCAACGAGCTGGGCATCCTCCTCGCGGTAGACCGTCCACAGTTTAACCAGCACGTCGGCGAGGGCCTCGATCTCCTCCGAGCTAAAGCCGGCGTCGGTGAGGATCTCCTCGGCGACCTCCTGCGTGATGCCCTCGGGGCCCAGAGGCCGCTTGACGAGTGCCTCGGGCCGCTCCTTCGCCAGCTGTTCGATCTCCATCCCGCCCTCACGCGAACACATCGCCAGCTGGCGGCGATTCGAGCGATCGAGGAGGATCGAGAAGTAATACTCCGCAGCGATATCGGCCGCCGGAACAACCATGACGCGCGAGACGACGTGCCCCTTGATATCCATCCCCAAGATGGCCTCGGCCGCCGCCTCGGCTTCCTCGGGTGTCTTGGCAAGCTTGACACCGCCGGCCTTGCCGCGACCACCGATCTTGACCTGGGCCTTCACCACGCACAGGCCCTCGGCCTTCTCGGCTGCCTCGCGAGCTGCTTGCGCAGTCTCAACGACGGTGCCGGGAATGACGGGAACCCCATGTTTCGCGAAGAGCTCACGCGCCTGGTACTCGTAGAGGTCCACGCTGACTTCCTTTCTTCGTCGGCTGCGCGCCTCGAGGGCACGCCTTCGACCCCCAGTCTAGCCAGGCGAGGGACTTTCGGCCCACTGTTTGACGCGGAACGCACCAGATCCTGCCAGCGACTACAGTGGAAGAGCGTTGTTTCCAAGAGACCTAGGATCAGGCATGAAGCTTCACCTGTCTGCCATCGACTTCGGCGTCATCGCCGCCTATTTCATCGTCCTCATCATCATCGGCGTCGTCTCCTACCGTTTCGCGACGACCCGCGACGACTACCTCGTGGCCGGCAGGCGGCTGCGCTTCCCCATGTTCTTCTCGTGCATGGCCGCCCTCGCCGTCGGCGGTGCCGTCACGGTCGGTGGCGCCCAACGCGGCTACGAGGTCGGCGTCGCCGGCGTCTGGGTCGGAGGTTCCCTGGGCATGGGCCTCATCGTCCTCGGGATGCTCGTGTCCTCGAAGCTCTCACGCCTGAGGGCACTGTCCATGGCGGAGGTCATCGAACGCAACTATGGTCCGACAGCGAGAATTCTCTCCGCCATCCTCACGATCATCTACACCGTCTCCCTCACGGTCGTCCAGATCGTCTCCATCGGCGCCATCTTGCAAGGCATCGTCGGCTGGTCCACGACCGTGTGCATGCTCGTCGGTGGCGGCGTCGTCATCTTCTACACCTTCGTCGGGGGCATGTGGAGCGTGACGATGACCGACCTCCTCCAGTTCATCGTCAAGACCGCCGGCATCATCATCCTCGTACCGATATTCGTCTTCGCCCACCCCAAGATCGGCGGTATCTCGGGATTCCTCGAGCAGGTTCCCGCCTCTCACCGTGACATTACTTCCCTGGGTTTCCAAGGGACCCTCTACTGGATCCTCCTCTATGTCCCCGGTCTCGTCATCGGCCAAGACATCTGGCAGCGCGTCTTCACCGCCAAGAACGACCGCATCGCACGCGCGGGCACCCTTTCGGCGGGCGTGTATGCCATCATCTACGCCCTCGGCGGAGTCCTGCTCGGCATGGCCACAGCCATCGTCGTGCCGCACCTGGCCGACCCCTCCGAAGCCTTCTCTGCCGGCGTTGCTCAGTTCCTGCCGGTTGGCGTCGCCGGGATCTTGCTGGCTGCGGCGATTGCGGCGGCCATGTCGGTCGCCTCCGGCACAATCCTCGCCTGCTCGACCGTGGTCTACAACGACATCTATCTGCGCCTCGTGCGCGGAATCGTCACCGACGTTGAAGAGGAAGCCGACCAGACCCGCCCGTCGGCCACGCGAGAGGTGTGGATCAACCGCGGTATCGCCGCCGTCCTCGGCGTCGTCATGATGGGGCTCGCCGTCGTTATTTCCGACCTGTTCAAGGCCCTCGATCTCGCCTACGGCTTCCTGTCCGGCTGCGTCTTTATTCCCGTCATCGCGGGCTTCGTCCTCAAACGAGTCTCCCCCAGGGCCGGTCTCGTTTCCCTGCCCGTTTCCTTCCTCGGTGTCGCGGGCACGATGATCTACGGCGAAACCACCGGCAGGGCGGACTTTGCTATCGGCGGGAACTGGCCCATCATGGTGGGCCTCGCCCTGTCCATCGTCTCCTACACGCTCGTCACCGTTCTCGATCGCAAGAGGATCACGCCGAACCTCTCCCCCGCCGAGCGTGCCGCACTTGCCGAGGGCTAGCCTCCGCGGCGGACCAGGATTTACCCTGGTAGGGTCACCTTGAGATCGCGAGAAAGAAGACTTCTATGACGTCAGCGCAGCGATTCCTCGCCGAGCACGTACGCACCCGCAAAGAAAACCTCATGTCGACAGCCGGAGACGCGGCTCTAGCAGTACCCGACATGATTAACTTCACCCTCGGCGACCCGGATCTCACCACTGACGCGCGGATACTCGAGGCCATGCACGCCGACATGCTCAACGGCCACACCCACTACACCGAGTCGCTGGGCCAACCCGAGCTCCGCAGCGAAATCTGCCGTCATCTCGGCAAACGCTACGGCGTGGACTACACGATCGACGAATGCATGGTGACCACTTCGGCCAATCACGGCATGTGGCTCATCTTGCAGACGATCCTCAATCCGGGCGACGAGGTCATCGTCATCGAGCCCTACTTCACCCCCTACCCCGACCAGATTGCCATGGCACACGGAGTTCCCGTCTTCGTTCCCACCAGGGCAGAAGACGGCTTCCTGCCCCGGCGCGACGCCCTCGAAGAGGCCATCACCGACGCCACGCGCGCCATCATCGTTAACACGCCCACGAATCCGACCGGCGCCGTGTGGGATGAAGAAACGCTCGCGATGGTCGCCGAGCTCGCGAAGTCGAAGGACCTCATCGTTCTCGCCGACGACATCTACACCATTTACGATTACGCGCGTCCCTTTACATCGATCGCCTCCCAGCCGGGGATGAAGGAGCGGACGATCGTCTTGCACTCCTTCTCCAAGAACTACTGTATGGCGGGCTTTAGGATCGGTTTCCTCATGGGCCCGGCCGAGCTCATGGGCGCGGCGCGCGACATCAACGAAAACGTCGTTTTCTCCGCGCCCACGCCCTCCCAGAGGGCGGCCCTTGCGGCGCTACGCCATCACGACGAAGTGTGCCCACCCATCCGCGAGATGTTCCTCCAGCGGCTCAAAGTAGCCGCTGAGGAGGTCAACGCAACCCCCAACATGACCACTCCTGCGCCCTCGGGAGCCATCTACCTGTGGGTCGACATTCGCTCCTGTGGAATGTCCTCGACCGAGGTCGCCGACTACCTGTTCACGAACGCCCACGTCGCCGTCGTACCGGGCACGGCTTTCGGCACATCCGGAGAAGGCTTCATTCGACTTGCCGTCACGATCGGCGAAGAGGCCATTCGTGAAGCCTTCGCACGCATCCGTCGTACCGAGGTCTTTGGGAGCTAGCGTGCGCGAGGGCACCATTACCGTGTCCGCCGTCATCATGCGCAATGCCTGCGGGCACGTTCTCATGGTGCGTAAACGCGGAACGACACGTTTTATCCTCCCCGGCGGCAAGCCCGCCCAAGGAGAGGACGCATCGGCCGCCGCCCTGCGCGAGGTACGCGAGGAAACCGGCGTGACCCTGGCCCCAGGTGATCTCGAGTGCCTGGGAACCTGGGAGGCGGCGGCCGCGAATGAAGCCGACCGCCGCGTCGTCGGGACGGTTTTTCTCGCCCGCCCCATCCTGCCTGCCGCCCCTGCGCCGCGCGCAGAAATTGAACAGACGCGCTGGCTCGACCCCCACGGCCCCATCGGCGACGACGTGGCTGCGCTCACGCGCGAAGCCGCGCTTCCGGCTCTGCGGGCACACCTGGCCGCCACCGCGCAGGAGCGGTAAAGGTGTCACACCCTCGCCCCGCCCCCGCATTCCGGCCGGGACAGGAGATCGCGCTGCTCTCTCCCTCGACGGCAGGACCCGCTCTCAACCCGGCGCTCCACGAGCAGGCTCGCTGCCGACTCGCTCGGGCTTTTTCCTCCCCGCTCGTGGAATACCCGACGACACGCCTCCAGGGTGCCCCTCCTCGCCAGCGGGCTCGCGACATCGAGGCGGCCTTCGCCAACCCGAACGTCGGCGCCATCTTCGCTACCTTAGGGGGCTTCGATCTCGACCGGGTCATTCCCCACCTCGACATGGGTCTCCTCGCCGCCCACCCCACCCGTTTCGCCGGCTATTCCGACAACACCCACCTGCTCAACGCACTGTGGAAGGCGGGCGTGGCCGGAATTTACGGCGGTTCCACGAACGTCCACTTCGGTGCGGGCCCAAGCGTCGACGAGTGCCACGTCACGTCCCTATCGCGGGCACTCACCGGAGCGGGGACGATCACCTACACTGATCCGCCGTGGACCCAAGACCACGGCCTGTCGTGGGACGACGAGCGGTGTACAAGCCAGCGCGGGGAGTGTCTCAAACCGGATCCCGAAGAGTGGATCTGGGATGGCTCGGGGAGCGTCAGCGGCCTCACCTGGGGCGGTTGCCTCGATTCCCTGCGCTCGATCGTCGCCCGCGGGCTTCACCCGAGCCCCGATGCCCTCGCCGGTAGCGTCCTCATCCTCGAGGCCTCCGAGCAGCTTGCCGACCCCCACGACCTCGCCCAGGTCCTCACCCAACTCGGCCGCGAGGGGGCACTCGAGCGCGCAGCGGGGATCCTCATTGCCCGTCCCCCCACCTCGACGTTCGGCTGGGTTCCCGCCGCCCGCGATCGGGCGGACATGCGCGCCTACTTTTACGCCGAACTCGGTGCGGCCGCACGTAGATTCACCTCGTGCCCCATCGTGTGCGGGCTCCACTTTGGACACACGCGCCCGCAGCAGGTCATTCCCTACGGCGGGCGCGTATCGATCGATATGGCCAAGCGCCTCGTGTGCGCTCCTGGTTGCGCCTAGCGGCGCCTCCACTTAGGCCGCGGAGCCTCGTCGTAATCCTTCGACCGCGACGGGACGACCATGACCGGGCACATCGAGTGGGCGAGCACCGACTGCGAGGTCGACCCCAGGAGCAGGCCGCGCACGCCCCCACGCCCGCGCGAGCCCACGACGACCAAATCGACCGCTGTGGAAAACTCGGCCAAGAGCATGGCGGCGTTACCGTCGAGAGCGTGGGAGCGCACGTCGACGTCGGTACCTTCGCTCGCCTTCGCGCACGCGGCGCGCAGCTGATCGCGGACGTCGCGCAAGATCTCGGAGCGGTCAACGGCCGGCGGCAGCCACGCGAGCGCCCCCGCCGAAGAAGCCATCGGCACGGTCTCGACGGCGGTGAGTTCAGCACCCCAGGCCACCGCCTCCGCCACGGCACTCGACAGAGCCTGGCTGGCCTGATTCGACCCATCGACACCGGCAACGATGCGCTGGACCGGAACAAAGCGCGAGCCTTCCTCGTGGCGAGGCACAACAACCACCGGGCAGTGGGCGTAGGCCGGCAGCGCCGACGAGGTGGCGCCCAAGAGCCGATCGGCAAACCCGCCACCGCCGCGCGTACCCACGACGACGAGGCGCACGCTCCTCGACAGGTCGACGAGGACGCCCGTCGGATCTCCCTGTTGCGCGAGCGTCGTCACACGCACGCCGGTGTCGGCAACGTGAGCGGCGGCCTCTTCGACGACGGCCCGTGCGCTGGCTTCTATGGCGTCATCGTCAACGGCGGCGAAGCCGGAATCCATGGAAGCGGCGGTGTAGGACGGTAGGGCGTAGGCGCACACGATCTGAAGCTCCCACCCGCTCGCCTTCGCGCGCTCAGCGGCCCACTCGGCCGCCTCGAGGGACTCCCTAGATCCGTCAACGCC
Source organism: Actinomycetaceae bacterium (assembly GCA_030527545.1). Classification (GTDB taxonomy): domain Bacteria; phylum Actinomycetota; class Actinomycetes; order Actinomycetales; family Actinomycetaceae; genus Nanchangia. Next base: position 168,898 of record JAUNAP010000001.1, on the reverse strand, counting down.
GCACGCAACGACATCGCGAACACTCATGGTGGATACCTCCTCGTACTCGTGTTCCAGACACCACCATCGTACGCCCGCGCCGCCTCTTTTGTGATCTGTATCGCGATTACAGCAAGAAAAAAGGGGAGGCATTGCCTCCCCTTTACTTTGCGGCCGACCGCTAGTAGCGAACAGCCGTCGTGAAGCCGCCGTAGGCCATGGGGGCGATCTTCACGTGATCGCCCGGCTTCGGAGCGTGAATGTACATGCCGTTACCGAGGTAGATACCAACGTGGCCAGCGTGCCACAAGATATCGCCGGGCTGGGCTTGCGACAGCGGGATCTTCGTCCCACCGGCCATGATCGAGCGATCCGTGCGCCCGTTGACGGCCTTACCGGCCTGAGCGTAAACATACTTGACGAAGCCCGAGCAGTCGAAGCCCGCGGGTGTCGACCCGCCGTAGACATAAGGAACGCCCAGGTACTGCTGGGCGATGGCGGCCACCGAACCATTAGCGGCGGGCAGCGTGGCGGAGGAGAAGGATGCGGGCTGCGAGTAAGACGTCGACGCCGCACCGGAGCCGCGGTTAACCGTAACCGTACGCCCGTCGGAGTAGGTGACGACCTCTTCGGTGACGACCGGCTTCTCGACCTTCTTCATGGTCGCCTGGGTAATCGTAAACTCGCCCTCGGCGGCCGTAACCGCCTTGTTGATGGCGACCGTCTGCTTCGTCCCCGTTTGCTTCGCGCGCGACGAATCGGCGAAGGCCGGATCGGTGGCACCCTGAGCGGCGATCACGCCGATCGCGAGACCCGACGAGGCCAGGGCGAGCGCCTTGCGGCGAGCCTCGGGAGCGGTGAGAGCGCCCGCTGCGACAGTAAGTGGGGTGGTGGGACGGCAAGCTGCGCGATGGCGGGCGGAACGGTGAGCCACGATTGATGGTCTCCTCTAGTGTGCGGGACGGAACCGGTCATGCCCGGCTCCCGTGACAACAGACTCCACTGTAACGGAGCGATCACAAAATGTCACGCTTTGGTAACACTCGCGAGATGAGGTCTTCGACACATCACGTTTTGATAACAACAGTGGGGCGCCGGAAGCGGCGCCCCACTGTTTCCATCCACGTTCTAGGACTCGAGAGTCACAAAATAGTGAAGCGCGAGATACCCGGCGACACGCACGCCGTCGGGATGATCCGAGCTGTAGACGACGACATCCTCACGCACGGGCTCCAGACCGACGACGGCGCCCTGCGTAAAGCCCAACTCTCCAAGCTGACGCAAAAGCTTGACCTCGGCCTGGATAGGCTCACCGATGCGGGTCACGCGCGCCTTCGTCAGCGGCCCGTGGATGTCGACCGCCTCCGCACACGAGATCTCGTCGGGATGCCGACTAGCCCCACCACCCGGGATGGGATTTCCATACGGGTCGCGATCGACGTCGCGAAGCAGGGTGCGCAAGCGGTCCTCGACCGCATCCGACATGACGTGTTCCCACCTGCACGCCTCATCGTGCACGAGCCACCAGTCCAACCCAATGACGTCGAGGAGGAGCCTCTCGGCGAGCCTGTGCTTCTTGAGAACGGTGACCGCGCGCTCGCGTCCCTCCTCCGACAGCTCCACGCGACGGTCGCGTCCGACGTGGACGAGTCCGTCACGTTCCATGCGCGATACCGTCTGCGACACCGTGGGTCCCGAGTGTCCGAGGCGCTCGACGATGCGCGCCCGCAGCGGCGTCACGCCGTCCTCCTCCATCTCGAGGACAGTCTTCAGGTACATCTCCGTCGTATCGATGAGTTCGCTCACGCTGAGTCCGCCCTCTCACAGGGGTCTGGGGTTACCGATGATCTTGATACCTCTCACATTATCCCGACGGAGGCGCTCGAATGAGGCGGTGACAAAGGTCGACCTATCTGAGGGCCCCCGAAGCGGCAAATACCGCTAGAATCCGCCACATTCCCTCGGGCTCATGGCACGGCGGCGCCCTCCCCTCGCCTCGGCGAGCCCACCCATTAAGGGAAGAACCCACGTCACAAATTCGGGTGCCAGCGAACTAGCTTGCGAGAACAGCGACGCGGCGGCCCATCCCCTCTTAAGATGGGCCGCCGCGTCCGTGTGGCCAAATGATGAGCGCTAGACGCCCTTGAAGACCGCCTTACCGAGCTGGCGGTTCAACGTCGAAATGACATCGAGCGGAATGTTCTTCGGGCATACGGCCGAGCATTCGCCGTAGTTCGTGCATCCGCCGAAGCCGAGCTCATCCATCGTGTTCATCATGTTCGTCACGCGGCGCAGGTTCTCCGGCTTACCTTGCGGAAGAAGCCCAAGGTGGGTGACCTTAGCCGACGTGAAGAGCATGGCCGAACCGTTCGGACACGCCGCAACGCACGCGCCGCAGCCGATGCACGCCGCCGCCTCGAACGACTTGTCGGCGTCCTCCTTGGGCACCGGGGTCGCATGAGCATCGGGGGCACCACCGGTGTTGACCGAGATGTAGCCGCCCGCCTGGATGATCTTATCGAGGGCCGCACGATTGACGACGAGGTCCTTGATGACCGGGAACGCGGTCGAGCGCCACGGCTCGATCGTGATTGTGTCGCCGTCCTTGTAGTGGCGCATATGCAGCTGGCAGGTCGTGCCGTTGTCGCCGTAATCGTTGCCGTGAGGCACGCCGTTGATGACGAGACCGCACATGCCGCAAATGCCCTCGCGACAGTCGGAGTCGAACGCGATCGGCTCCTCGCCGCGCGCGAACAGCTCCTCGTTCAAGATGTCCAGCATCTCCAGGAAGGACGAATCCTCGCTGACGCCGCGGACCTCGTATTCGTGAATCGCGCCCTCGGCCTGCGGGGACGCCTGACGCCAAATCCTCAGTGTGATGTTCACTTGTAACTCCGCTGCTTCAGTTCGATGTTCTTGTAGACGAGGTCTTCCTTGTGGAGGATCGGGGGCTGGCCCTCGCCCGTCCACTCCCAGGCGGCGACGTAGCAGTAATTCTCGTCATCGCGCAGGGCCTCGCCCTCTTCCGTCTGGTACTCCTCGCGGAAGTGGCCACCACACGACTCGTTGCGGTGGAGGGCGTCGATGCACATGAGTTCGCCGAGCTCGAGGAAGTCCGCGAGCCTACCGGCCTTCTCAAGCGACTGGTTCATCTCGCCAATCGACTTACCCGGAATACGGACGTTCGTCCAGAATTCCTCGCGCAGCTCACGGATCATGCCGATGGCCTTCTTGAGGCCCTCCTCGTTACGGGCCATACCGCAGTATTCCCACATGATGTGGCCCAGCTCCTTGTGGATCGAATCCACCGAGCGGGTGCCGTTGATCGCCATGAGACGATCGATGCGCTCTTGTGCCTCCTGCTTAGCGGCGGCGACATCGGGATCGTCGAGCGGCAGATCCTTCCACGCGAGAGTTTGCGCCAGGTAGGCGTTAACCGTGTTGGGGATGACCCAGTAGCCGTCCGACAGCCCCTGCATGAGCGCCGAGGCGCCCAGGCGATTGGCGCCATGGTCGGAGAAATTACACTCGCCGGCCATGTAGAGCCCGGGGATCGTTGTCTCGAGATCGTAGTCAACCCACACGCCACCCATCGTGTAGTGGACGGCCGGGTAAATGCGCATGGGGACCTCGTAGGGATCGTCATCCGTGATGCGCTTGTACATGTCGAAGAGGTTGCCGTACTTGGCCGAAACAGCGTCGCGGCCCATACGCTCGATCGCGTCAGCAAAATCGAGGTAGACGCCACGAGCGACACCGTCGATCTCCGGGCCGACGCCGCGACCCTCATCGCACATGTTCTTCGCCTGGCGCGAAGCGATATCACGGGGCACGAGGTTGCCGAACGAGGGGTAGATGCGCTCGAGGTAGTAGTCGCGATCCTCCTCGGGGATCTCGCGCGGATCCTTCTTGCAGTCCTCGGCCTTCTTCGGAACCCAGATGCGCCCGTCGTTACGCAGCGACTCACTCATGAGCGTGAGCTTGGACTGCTGGTCGCCGTGCTGCGGGATGCAGGTCGGGTGGATCTGCGTGTAGCACGGGTTGGCAAAGTAGGCACCCTTGCGGTGGGCCCTCCACGCGGCCGTGCCGTTGCAGCCCATGGCGTTCGTCGACAAGAAGAAGACGTTGCCGTAACCGCCCGTCGCGAGGACGACGCAGTGGGCCGTGAACGCCTTGAGCTCGCCGGTGGCCATGTCGCGGGCGATGATGCCGCGGGCACGGCCGTCCTTGACGATGAGCTCGATCATCTCGTGACGCGAGTGCTCGTGGACAGTCCCCGCCGCGACCTGGCGCTCGAGTGCCTGGTAGGCGCCGATGAGGAGCTGCTGACCCGTCTGGCCGCGAGCGTAGAAGGTACGCGAAACCTGGACGCCACCGAAGGAACGGTTATCGAGCAGGCCGCCGTACTCGCGGGCAAAAGGAACGCCCTGAGCGACACACTGGTCGATGATGTTCGCCGAAACTTCAGCGAGACGGTAGACGTTCGTCTCGCGAGCCCGATAGTCCCCGCCCTTGACCGTGTCGTAGAAGAGACGGTAGACGGAGTCGTTGTCGTTGCGGTAGTTCTTTGCCGCGTTAATACCACCCTGGGCTGCAATCGAGTGGGCGCGCCGAGCCGAGTCCTGGTAGAAGAACGCGTCTACGTGGTAGCCCATTTCGCCCAGCGAGGCAGCAGCCGCGCCGCCAGCGAGACCGGTGCCGACGACGATGACCTTCATGTGCCGGCGGTTCGCGGGGTTGACGAGCGGTGTGTTGAACTTGCGCTGGCTCCAGCACTGCGACAGGGGAACGTCGAGAGGCGCCTTCGTGTCGGCGATCTTCTCGCCCTCGCGGTACAGGCCGTGAATAAGCGTATCGGTCATGATCTCTCCCCCTTAGATTCCCACCGGAGCCGGCTGGGTGAACACAAGATAGAGCGGCGGGATCGCGAACATGATGAAGATGAGCGCGCCGATGCAGCCCGAGATCGGGACGACGAAGCGACGCGTGTTGCCACGCAGCCAGCCGAGCGTCTGCAGCGCCGACCACACACCGTGCGAGACGTGAAGGCCCACGCAGGCAACGGCGAGCAGGTAGATGATGAGCGTCCACCAGTTCTCGGGGCTGAACGTCGTCACCATCATGTTCCACGGGGCGACAGGAACGGCCTCGCCGTGGACATCCACGGTCTGGGCGCCATAGTTTGTGGCGTGACCGATCTGGATGTGCTTCGTCGTGAAGTGGAAGATGTGGAAGACGATGAAAATGGTCAGGTAGATGCCGCCGAACATCATGGTGCGGGCGGCATAGTTGTGGACGACGTTCTTCTTCTTATCGTAGGAGGCACCACGCGCCTTGCGACCGCGAATCCACAGGTGGAACGCCGAGCCCATGTGGATGAGGATGAGCACGATGAGCACGATGCGGAACAGCCACAAGAATCCCTCGTAGGGAAGGATCGGCGTGAGGAACGTCCGCAGGTGGTGCGCGTACCCGTTGTAGGCCTCAGGACCCGCGAGGATCTTGAGGTTGCCGTAGGAGTGCATGAGGACGAATAGGACGAAGACGACACCAGAAACAGCCATGCACTGTTTCATGAACACCTGGGTGTTCCAGGCGTGTCGCCTCGCTGGTGTTGCATTGTTCTTGGCCACGACGCCAGGCTAACCAGCCAACCCGCACAGATATGGGCCTTTAGTGCGAGACCCACGAACCCCGCGGCACGCGAGGAGATCTTTCCCGCGTCGTGTCGGCGTTTTAGCGTGTTCTTGCCCGTGCCGACAAGAGCAGGAACCGGCGCGCAATCCCCCGCGACGCGCCGCGCTCGCTCAGCGAATTCGCAACGTCGCGATCATGAAATTGTGGGCCGTGCCTCGCCTATTGTCTCCGCTCCGATCGCGCCGACACCCGCTCGTGTGCGCATGCACCAGGCGTCCTCACGAGGGTGAGAATAGTAGTTCCTCCTCAGTGCGAAACGTGTGAAACCGCGCGAACGATACAGGCCAATGGCAGGGGTGTTTCCGGCCCGCACCTCGAGGTAGACCTCGCTTACCCCACGGGCGCGCGCATCGGCGAGCCCGCGGTCGAGAAGAGCGGCCCCAATGCCCCGCCGGCGCGCGTGGGCCGCGACGGCGAGAGAATCAACGCTGCCCTCGGGGATGATCGCGCTCGTGACGATGTAGCCAAGGATCTGCGAGTCGTCTCGAGCAAGGACGACACTCGTGAGCGGTCCTCCGTCTCCGGCGCGGCCCGATCCGGCGATCGCATGAGCCAAGAGAGACTCACTCCACGCCTGCGAGCCAAAGACCTCGGCATCCAGGCGCGCCAGGGCCTGCGCGTCGCCCGCGGCCGCCGGGCACAGCCGCCACGGTGGAATCATTTCTGGCCGTGTATGTCGGGTCGACGCAGATACAGCGGCTCGGTGGGGAACTCGCTCGCATTCGCCCCGCTCGCACGACGAGCGTGCACGAGGCGACCGAGGTGGGCGGCATCCAGGCGCAAATCAGCCTCACCGAGGGCCTCCAGCTCGCCACGGTAAAGGTGGGCCCCCGCTCCGAACACCTGCACGTGCGGAGGTAGACGGCGAGCCAGGTCCGAGGCGGTCATCACCTCAGGGCCCCACGAACACGCAACATTCGTCGGCCCCTGCGCCTCGTACGTTGCCGCATAAACCTCGCGCCGGCGCGCATCCGTGACGATCGCGATCTTCGCGCTTGGATCCAACACGTCAAGAACCTGGCGTGCGAGTGCATCGAGCGAACAGATTCCCCACACATCCACGCCGAGCGTGTAGGCGATCGTGCGAGCCGTCACGAGCCCGGCGCGCAGACCTGTGAAGGGCGCGGGGCCAGTTCCCACGGCGACGCCGGTGATACCCGCCTCGCCTAGCCCCTTCCAGCCGGCCTCACGGATGACCCTGGCGATAAGCGGGGAAAGCTGTTCGGCGTGGGCGCGTGGGGAGTCGAGCTCGCCGCGGGCGAGCACTCCCTCCTCGCAATCCCACAGCGCGCACGTGGCACCGGCGGACGTGTCGAGACAGAGATAACGCACGGGCACAGTCTAGTCCTTAGACGCGAACGCCTCGCGCAGGCGCCCCTCATCGAACGTCCTCGCGCGCTCGCCGAGGGCACGCACGCTCACACGCCGGATACCCCCGTCCAGTCCCGTCAGATCGACAACGCCATCATCGCCAACCACGACGCCGGATCCGCTGGCGCGGTCGATGTCGATCTCGATGCGTGAGGCGCTCACGTCCTCGACGAGCCCGCGTCCCCACTCGACGACGACGACGCATTCGGCCAGCGAAGCTTCAAGGTCGAGCGTTGCAAGGTCTTCGAGTGAGGTGATCCGATAGGCGTCGGCGTGAATGAGCCCCACCCCCATCTGGCCGGGTTCGTGATAGCGCGCGACGATGAACGTCGGCGAAGCGATGGCGCCGCGCACGCCCAGCCCCTCGCCGATCCCCTGGGTGAGCGTCGTCTTGCCGGCGCCGAGCTCGCCGCTCAACATGACAAGGTCGCCGGCACGAAGCTGGGATGCGAGGGCGCGTCCGAACGCACGCGTTGCCTCGACATCGTTGAGGGTCATCTCAACGGTCACTGTCGTCTCCTTTGCTGGAATTGGCGAGGCGGTAGGGCACTCGCTGACCGAAGCTCGTGAGAATCTCGTAGGGGATGGTCTCGGCCCACCCCGCCCATTCGCGCGCGTCGGGCCCGCGCCCGCCCAGCACCTCGACGAGATCACCGACCGCAGCTGGGGCGGGTTCACTGGCCGGCCCCAAGTCGATGATCATCTGATCCATGCATATGCGTCCGACCTGGCGGTAGCGCCGGCCCGCGATAGCGACCTCGGCTCGGCCCGACGCGGTGCGGGGGATGCCATTGGCGTATCCGACCGGCACGATACCCAGCCAGCGCTCTCCCGGCGCCACCCAGGTGCCCCCGTAGGACACCTCGCTACCGGCTGGCACGCGCTTGAGGGAGATGAGGAGGGCCTCGAGCCTTTTCGCTTCGATCAGACGCACGGCCTCGAGTTGTGCCGAGGGCGCGTAGCCGTAGAGGCTAATCCCCCACCTCACGGCGTCGGCGTGTGCTCGAGCGTGAGCGAGCCCGCCCGCCGAGGCGGCGAGGTGGCGAACACTCGGGGTCAGGCCATGCGCGCGCGCCTGCTCGCATGCCTGCTCGAAACGCTCGATTTGGCGGCGCGTAGCCTCTTGTCCATCGCTAGTAAGGTCGTCGGCCCGGGCCAGATGGGACCACACGCCAACGACGTCAACGCCGTGAGCCGCGGCTGCCGTCGCGCATAGGGCCGAAAAATCCTCCGGCATCGCGCCTGCGCGAGACATCCCCGTGTCGATCGCAAGATGGAGACGAGCGTTGACCCCGCAGGCGTGGGCCGCCCGCGCTCCCGCATGCACCTGTTCGGGAGTTGACACGCCAAGCTCGATCCCTCTCTCAACGAGATCGCTCACCTCACCCGGCCAGGTAATCCAGGTGAGGATGCGAGCCTCGCTCCCACAGCTGCGCAGGTGCTTTGCAAGCCTCAGCGCCTCCTCGCCCTGTGCTAGCGCAAAGGTCGAACAGCCGGCCCCCTCCAGCGCATCCGCGACGGCGAACAGGCCATGACCGTAGGCGTCGGCCTTGATAACGGCAATAGAGGCGGCGTCGATGGACGCATCGAGAGCGCGAAAGTTCTGTGCGATCGCTGACGGATCGACGACGACGCGGGCCGGAAAGGTCGCCCGCAGGGGCTCGAGGTCGCGTCCGGCGCTCGGCCATGCCACAGCTGCAGAAGTCATCCGTTGTACCTCTTGGAATCCGTCGACAACGCCGCCGCAATCGCGTAGGGGACATGATCGGCAATATCGGTGGCGACGATAGGGTGTCCCACCGACTCGATCCCGCGCGCCGTGCCCGCCGCCAACGCGGCGGCGTGCGCATGTACCCACGCCGCATGAGCGCCCGCGCGGGCGACGTCTTCGACCCGCAGCTCCCGCCCGCGTTCTTCGCTACGTGCCTGAGCGCCCGCAACGGCGGCGACGACGATTCCCGCCAAAACGTCACCAGATCCAGCGGTGCCCGCCCATCCCGGCGCCTCGCGAACGACGTGGGGAACGATGCCGCGTGCCGCGACGATACTCGCCTGGCCCTTGAGCAAGACGACGCATCCGGTCGCCTCGGCGAGCCTGCCTGCCCACGCGAGCGGCTCCTCGTCGACATCGGCGCGGGTGACGCCACCGCTCCTTTGACCACAACCCAGACGCGTGAGCAGCGCCGCTGCCTCACCCGCGTGGGGGGTGAGGATGGTGAGAGGACCCGGCCGCCCCTCCGGCATCGATTCGCACATCGTCGCCCATTCGCTGAGCGCGCCGGCGTCCATGACCAGAGGCAGGTGCGCGGCGCGGCAGCGCCGAACAACCTCTGCGGCGTCGCGCAAACGCGCAGAGTCGTCGCCCGAAAGCCCGGGGCCAACGAGGGCCGCCTGGAACCGCCCTGGAGTCGAGACGGCCTCGGGGCAGCGCGTGAGGACCGCGAGGGCCGCCTCGTCGGGGCCGTTGTAGCGAACCATCCCGCATCCGGCACGCTGGGCCGCCTGGACGCATAGCACCCCCGTGAAGGGGTAGGCGCTCGAGCCGGCGAGGATCGAGGCAACCCCGCGAGTGTATTTGTGATCGGTGGGGCCGGGCACGGGCCACGCCGCACCGACGTCCTCAGCGCGCACACGCACGAGGGCCGCCTGGGAAGGATCGAGATCGAGGCCGATGTCGCACGTGTCGACCCGGCCGCACGAATAGACCGCAGGCGGCGCACACACCTGCGGCTTGAGGGCCCCCATAGTGAGCGTGAGATCGGCCACGAGGTGCTCCCCGGCGACCCTGGCGTTGTCCGTGCCAATGCCGGAGGGCAGGTCCACGGCGAGCACGAGGGGGCGCCGCCGCCTGGACTCGGTGGCGTGCTGGGGGCTTCGGCGCCGCCCCGACAGCGAGGCACTACGCTGATCGACCCGCAGAGCTTTGGCGATCGTCGCCACGAGGCTAGCTAGGGGCTGGCGCAGCGGCCCGTCGCCGCCCGTGCCAACGAGTCCGTCGATGATGACCTCACACGTCGAGCACACCCGCGCCACTTCGACCGAGGATTTGCGAGGATGAGAGGCCAGATCCGGGACGACCTGCGAGACGCCGGCCGCGGCCGCGGCACGCAGGGCTCGCTCGTGTGGGTGTGGGGTGCACACGATCGCCAGCGTGTCCACCCCCTGCTCAGCGAGGCCGGCGAGCGCATAGAGCGCGTCCCCGCCGTTGTCGCCGCCACCCACGAGAGCGGCCACGGGTCCCTGAGGGGCGCGATCGTGAAGGGCGAGCAGCTCGCGGCACCCGTCCACGATCGCGGCTGCAGCGCGCTTCATGAGCGCGTCGGGAGCGCTCGCCGCGACGGCAGCACGCTCACGATCCCGCAGATAGTCGGTGGGGTAGGCGTAGTCCATAGGAGCCATCTTAGGCGGGCGCGCCACTTTTCCCCGAGCTACTCCACCGTCACCGACTTCGCGAGGTTCCTCGGCTGATCGACATCGAGACCAAGCGCGCTGGCCACCTCGAGTGCGAGCCGCTGCAGCGGCAGCACGCTCAGCAATGGCGCATAGAGGGTCGGAACCGCAGGGATGGCGATGAAGTGATCGGCTGCCGCCTCGGCGGCCGCGTCCCCCTCCTCGCCGACGACGATGGCCACCGCACCGCGCGCTTTGACCTCGGCGATGGAGGCGACAGCCTTGTCGTGCAGGTGGGGGCGGCGGGGCGTAGGCACGATGATGACGACCGGCACGCCGTCCTCGACAAGGGCGATGGGGCCGTGCTTGAGCTCGCCTGAAGCGAATCCCTCCGCGTGAACGTAGGCGATTTCCTTGAGCTTGAGCGCTCCCTCACAAGCGACCGGATAACCGACGTGACGGCCGAGGAAGAGGTAGGAACGACAGCCGCGTTCCACGAGTCGCTTCGCCAGGTCGGCAACGGGTTCGAGCCGATCGAGGAGTTGAGCCATCTTGTGCGGAATCGCCTCGAGCTTGGCCAGATAGTCGGCGACCTCGTCGGGATACTTATTGCCGCGAACCTGCGCCAGGTACAGGCCGAGGAGGTAGCAGGCCGCGACCTGCGCGGTGAAGGCCTTCGTCGAGGCGACGGCGATCTCACGCCCGGCATGAGTGAGTAGGACGGCGTCGGCTGCGCGGGCTATCTGCGAACCCGGCGTATTGACGATCGCGAGGACCTTCGCGCCCTGCTCGCTCGCGTGCCTGATCGCCTGGATCGTGTCCATGGTCTCCCCCGATTGGGAGATCGCGACAACCAGTGTGCGGGCCGTGACGATCGGGTCGCGGTAGCGGAACTCACTGGCGAGCTCGACCTCGCAGGGAATGCGACACCAGTGTTCGATCGCGTATCTCGCAACCTGGCCGGCGTAGGCGGAGGTACCGCACGCGATGACGATGATCTTGTCGATCTCACGCAGTTCATGGGCCGATATGCGCACCTCGTCGAGGCAGAGGCTGCCGTTGGCGTCGAGACGCTCCGCCAAGGTCTGGGCCACAGCCTCGGGCTGCTCGGCCATCTCCTTGGCCATGAAGGTAGCGAAATCGCCCTTGTCGACGTCTGTTTGCGCCCACGAGAAGTCGTAGGCCACCGGGTCGACCTCTCTTCCGGCGGGATCCGTCATAACCAGACCCGATCCGCTCGCCACGACGACGTGGTCTTGCCCAACGTCAAACCACCGTTCCACCGATTCGGCGAAAGCCAGTGCGTCCGAGGCAAGATAGGTGCCCTTCTCTCCCGTGCCCACGAGCAGCGGGGAGGAGCGTCGGGTGGCGACGATAACGTGGGGACAACGCGGGTCGACGACGAGGAGCGTGAAGGTGCCCTCAAGCATGCCGACGACGCGACGAACCGCGGCGACGAGCCGACGTGCTGCGGCGCGCTCGTCCTCGGGCACACCGGGCGGGAGAGGCTCATCGGCATCGGGCTCAACCTCGTTGACGACGCCGGCCAGCACATGCGCGACGATCTCCGTGTCGGTGCGCGAACGCAGCTCGACACCGTGGGCAAGATGAGCCGCCCGTAGCGCGTCAGCGTTGTCGATGATCCCGTTGTGGACGATCGCCAGCTCCCCGTCGCCACCGATATGTGGATGGGCGTTGGCGTCGCTCGGTTCGCCGTGTGTCGCCCAACGGGTGTGCCCGATCGCGGCTGTCCCCTCAGGCAACGGCTGTTCCTCAAGGCAATCGCGCAGACGGCGTAGCTTCCCCGCGCGCTTGGCCACCGTCAGTCCGCTCGCTCCGCACACGGCGACACCCGCCGAATCGTAGCCTCGATACTCGAGACGACCGAGGCCTTGAAGAACGGCACCGAGGCCGATGGAGCCCTCGCGCGTGTGAACGCATCCTGCAATTCCGCACATGCCGGTGAAGATTACCGGCGTCGCGGGCGCGTGTCGACAAGATCATACGTCTGCTCTATGAGGGTACGCGCCGCCGTACACTGGGGAGGACCCGGCCGTCACACGAGGGGTGGACATGCCCGATAAGAAGAACCATCAGACCTTCTACGACGTCTTCAGCCGAGACGAGTGGTCCCGACTGGCGGAGGTGACCCCCTCCCTCCTCTCGCGCGCCGACGTCGCACAGCTCGCCGCACTCGGCGACCCCATCTCCGCGACCGAGGCGGATGAAATCTACCAGCCGCTGGCAGCCCTCTTACACGTGCACTTTCGCCACTACGATGAGCTCGCCAGGGCCCGCTCGCAGTTCGTGCATCGTCCCCAAGACCACCCGCTAACCCCCTTCATCATCGGGGTGGCCGGGTCCGTGGCCGTCGGCAAATCGACGACGTCGCGTCTCCTCAAGGAGCTGCTTCGCCGCTGGCCGGGCAGTCCCCGCGTCGAACTCGTGACGACGGACGGCTTCCTCTACCCCAACGCCGAACTCGAACACCGTGGTATCGCCCATCGCAAGGGGTTCCCCGAATCCTACGATCGTCGCGGTCTCCTCCGTTTCCTCTCCCTGCTCAAGTCGGGCCACCCCGAGGTCGAAGCTCCCGTCTATTCACACGTCACCTACGACGTCACAGACGAGAAGTTGCTCCTACGCCACCCAGACGTTGTCATTGTCGAGGGGATCAACGTCCTCCAACCCGCCCAACCCAAACCCGACGGCTCTCCCTCCCTCGCCGTATCTGACTTCTTCGACTTCTCGATCTACGTCGACGCTGCCGCGAGCGATATTGAAGCCTGGTACGTGGAGCGGTTCCTCAAGCTCAAGAACACCGCCTTCGCCAACCCCGACTCCTACTTCCGTCGCTACGCCGGGATCGACGACGAGATCGCCATCGACATTGCACGCAACATTTGGGCCTCGATTAACCTGCCCAATCTCAAGGAAAACATCGAGCCGACGAGGGGGCGGGCGAACCTGCTCATCCGCAAGTCATCCGATCACCACATCCACGCCATCATGCTGCGCAAGATCTAGCCGATAGGCGCGTGCCCCCGCGCGATCACTCTCGCGCGGGGGCACGCCGACACCTCACATGTTAGGCCTAGGTGAGTAGCCCCTCGATCGGGCCCAAGCAGAAGTAGACGACAAAGAGTAGCGAGACGATCCACATGAGCGGCTTGATCTCGCGCGCCTTGCCTGCGGCGAGGGTGACGATGACGTAGGCGATGAAGCCGAACCCAATGCCCGCGGTAATCGAGTAGGCAAACGGCATCATCGCGATCGTGAGGAAGCACGGGACCGCGTAGCGCGGATTCACCCAGTCGATATCGGCGACATTCATCATCATGAGGAAGCCGACGAACACGAGCGAGATGGAGGCCGACTCAGCCGGAACCAGCTCAACGAGCGGGGCGATGAAGATCGACAGGAGGAACATCCCGCCCGTGACGAGCGAGGCCAGGCCCGTGCGCGCTCCCTCGGCCACGCCCGACGTCGATTCAACGTAGGAGGTGTTCGACGACACGCCTCCGAGGCCGCCAGCGACAGCCGCGAGGGAGTCGATGAGCAAGACCTCACGGGTACGCGGGGGATTGCCCGATTCGTCGAGGAGCCTCGCGCCTTGGCCAACGGCCACCATCGTGCCCATCGTGTCGAAGAAGTCCGCAAGCATAAGCGAGAAGACGATGAGCACGACTGCGACCGGACCGAGCTTCGAGAAGGCACCGAAGATATCGATGTGTCCGAGTGTGGAGAAGTCGGGAAGCTGAATAGGCGACCCCTCGAGCGCGGGGGCATTCGTCGCCCATCCCGTCACGTTGACCGGGTTGCCCCCCTCATCGCTGCCCTGGATCCCGAGACCGGCAAAAGCCTGGATGATGGCGGCGAGCACGGTGGAGGCGGCGATGGCGATAAGAATCGCGCCTTGGACGCGACGCACGTGCAAGATGATGACGATGATGAGCCCAACTACGAAGACGAGCGAGGGCCACCCGGCAAGCGAACCGTTGATGCCAAGCTGGACGTAGGTGCCGCCGGGGCGGATAATCCCGGCGTTGATGAGGCCGACGAAACAGATAAACAGGCCTATGCCCACACTGATCGCTGTTTTCAACTGTGCGGGAACCGCCTTGAAAACGGCGGCGCGGAATCCCGTGAGCACGAGGACCGTGATGGCCACGCCCTCCCAGAAGATGAGGCCCATCGCCTCCGCGTACGTCAGCCCCATCGCCTCGGGGTTGGCCAGTGTGAAGGCGACGATGGCATTAAGGCCCATGCCGGCGGCCAGGCCCATCGGGAAGTTGGCAACAAGCCCCATGAGTATCGTCATGAGACCGCCAACGAGCGCCGTTCCCGCGGCAATGGCGGTGGGCGAGACGCCCTCGGGCGCGGCTACGGAAAGGATCGACGCGTTGACCACGAGAATGTAGGCCATCGCGAAGAAGGTAACGAGGCCGCCGCGGACCTCCTGGCCCACACTGGAGCCGCGTTCAGAGATGTGAAAGAAACGGTCGAGCGCCGAAGGAGCGGCGTGGGGAGTTCGAGTGGTTGACGCGGGCATACAAAGCTCCCGTTCACGTGATCGATGAGGACCCCTCAATTATGCAAGGTGCGCCGCACTGGGTCACATCTGCTAGACGACCTCGATGTCGAGCTCGTTCACGCGTGGAGGTGTGGGTTCCCACTGGCTACGCCTATGTTCGACGTCGGTCTCGGAGTGCGCCCCGCACGTGTGATCGAGCGAGACGACGTGGCCGTCGTCGGGGGACCACTCGTTGGCGCATACCCCGAAAGCCCGCCTCATCGACCCGGCGATCTTCATCATGAATCCGCAGTTCGAACACGTGTGATCAGGGAGTTTGCGCCGATTGTTGGCGGTACGCTGAGGGCCGTGTTCGGAGTCGTACCAGCGCTTGGCGGCCTGCGCACGACCGCTCGCCGACAGCACCCGGGGACGTCCCAGGCCGATCTCCTCGATCGTCCGTTCATCCCATTCTTCGCTTGCGGCGTCCTCATAACCGTTGTCCAAGCGCGCATCTTCGGCCTGATATGGCAGCGTATCGGAGCGAGAAATATCACCCGGTTCGAGCCGTTCGGCCCACGGCACCCACTCGGGGGCGAGGAGAGCGTCGTCTCCGGGCACGAGCGCCACCTCGCACACTGTGCCCTTGCGGGCCCGAGGCACGCGCGCTAGCGTGGCGACCCACCGCCAGCCGCGATAACCCTTCTTGAGACACTCGAAGTAGTGCGTAACGAGCCGGGGCCCGTCGGCGCGGGCCTCCAGGTGCTCGCCGATCTCTCGCTCGTGGGCGATGGGCGCCAGGGCCTCGCGGGCCTGATCGATGGCGGCAGCCAGAACCTGGTCGGGCTTGAGTTGCGTGCGCCGCTGAGGCGTGTGGGTGGTCCTAGGCATCAAAGTCCTCCGCCAGGGCGCGCATCACCTGGGCGATCTTCTTCGAGTTGTCGGGGTAACGGCCCCTGCGCAGGGAGCCCTGGGAGGCATCGAGGAGCTTGATGAGGTCCTCAACGACGCCGACCATGTCGCGCGGGGAACGCCGGCGTTGCTTAGCGAGCGAAGGTCGCGTCGGGACAACGGTGAGCGACGTCACCTGGGGGCCCTTGCGCCCCTCGGCGATCCCGACGTCGACGCGCGTACCTGTCTTGAGCGTGGTCACCCCGGCGGGCAGCGCGTGCGCGGGAAGGTAAAACTCACGCCCGTCGTCGGCTGTCACGAAGCCGTAGCCCTTCTGCTGCGAAAACCACTTGACGCGTCCGGTTGGCATTGCCCCTCCCTCGTTGATATTTCCCCTAAGCCTGTCACGAGCTCACATGAATTTCATATGATAACGACGTGACTCTTTGCCGGCGCGTACCCGACGCACTGGCATGGCCTGTGAGATCAAGGATAAGGAGTGCAGCATGAGAGCGCGCATCGGCCGCCTGCTTGCCGTGGTTGTCGCTGCCGCTTTCGCTCTCTCGATTGCGGTAGCGCCCGCTTTCGCCCGCCCCGCTCCTCTCCCTCTCGCCGAGGCGCCCGTCGCCATCCCCGGCCACATCTATGATCCGAACAAGATCCTCGGCGCGAACCTCAAGCGCGTCGACGCCGCCCTCACTTCGGCTGCCAAAGACGGCGCGTCCGTATATGTTGCCATCGTCAAGGACACCGCCTCCTCCACCGCCCAGCAGTGGAGCCTCGACACGCTCAAGAAGTCGGACGCCCCCTCGGAGTCCTATCTCCTTCTCATCATTCCGACGGATAAGCAGATGTGGTACCTGGCGACGCCTGGCCCAAACGCCCGTCTCGCCTACGCCGACCTCTCATCCCTTGCCGTCGACACCGTCGTTCCCGCCCTCAATTCTGGCAACATCTCGCAGGCCGTCACCGCCTTTAACGACGCGGTTCAAAAAGCTTCCAGCGAGTCCGCAGGGTGGCCCCTGTGGGCGCTCATCCTCGTGGGAATCGCCCTGGGAACGCTCATCCTCGGAGTGGTCTATCTGCTCCGGCGCCGGCGCCGCGCCCCCGCGCCCTCCACCCCCGCCCCCGCGACTTCTCCGCCCCTTGAGGGCGAGGTCATGCCACCCCTTTCGCACACCCCACGACCAATCGAAGAGGAAGATCGCCCGCTCATGGCTGACGCCCGTAAACCCAAGAAGAAGCGCCGTTTCTTTGCCCGACGTGACGACGATGCGTTCGGCATAGACGCCCCCCAGGCGCCCGCGACTGCCGACATGTGGTCCAACGGTGCGCAAGAGTCACGCGACGACCTCACCCAGGCCCTTCTCGACGCCGGTATCACCGATCCCGACCTGCTCGCGCGCGTCGACGCGGCCGCCGGATCGGCGCGCCGCCGTCCGGCTTCCCCGGCGGCGCGCGAGGCTGCGGGGCAGCGTCGCCAGCCCCCGCTCCCCCGCCAACCGCGTTCCCCCCGCCAGGGAGCTGACACCCGCGCGCGCCTCATCGAACTCGATGACGAGGCGCCCCGGCGTGAGGCGCGCTCGCCTAAGCGTCGCGATCCACGTGAGGAATACGCGTGGCAAACCCACATGCGCAACGGTCGCGATCGTAGCCCCCAGCCCGGCGCCCGCTATGGCGAAGAGGAACGCGATCGTTACTCCTACGAGTCGACCCAGCCTCGCCAGCGTCCCTACGCGCGTACGCGTCCGGTGGGATATGACGGGCACGAGCGCCGCGAACACCCGCGCACAGACTCCGCCAGCCGTCAGCCGGCATCGAGACCGCGACCGAACGCACGTGACAGGCGCGAGGACACCTTCGACGCGGCTCGCCCCACCTCCGTCCGCGAGGCACGAGCGCCCCGAATGGGCTCGGCAGAGTCGAACCGTCGCCGTTACCTGTCGCCGGCCACATCGTCGGTTCCACGCATAAGCGAGCGCGAGATCACGAAGGCTCACGACGAGGCCGAGCACTCCTTCGACATTGAGGCCGCGACCGAACGCTACCTCGACCAGATGACACGTGCGGCCGCCACGACGGGGATGACCCCCCAGCAGGTCGAGCTCATGCGGTCATCGCTTGACGACGCTGCTCGGAAAATGGCGATGAGTGAGGCGGAATCCTACGCTAAGGTCGAAGAGGACGACGATATCGAGACCATAGCCCGTCGCGAGGCGGAAGCTGAGCTCGAACAACGCCGCGCCGAACGTGCACGCGCAGAGCGTGAACGCCGCGAAGCCGAAGAACGCGCACGCGCACGCGAGGCCGACCGGGCCCGCCGCGAAGCCGAAGAGCGCGCACGCGTCGAGGCCGAGGCCCGCTCACGTGCCGAGGAGGAGGCCCGGCAGGCAGCGGCCGAACAGCGACGCCGCCGGGAGGCAGAGGCCGAACGGCAGCGGGAGCTGCGTGAGGCCCGCCGGCGTATGGATACCGAGTCGCGGGGGTTGCCTGCCGCACCCGCGCCGCGCCGCTCGCCCGCTCAACCGCAGCGCTTCGCCCACGCGTTGCGGGAGGCCGACACGCTGTGCAGGACCCGTGAAGGAGCCCTCGAGGTCGTCCAACTGCAGTTTGGCAAGGACAACACCGCCGCCTACGCCAAGGCTCTCGCTCAGGCTCGCCGCGTCGTCACGGAGGGGCTGGAAATGTTCGCCGACGCCCAGCTCAACAAGCGTCCCCTCTCCGACGACGGCTACCTCGCTCACCTCGCCGATGCGGTAGACAACCTGCGTGACCAGGCGGAGCGGTTCGCCGGCTGGCGGCATAGCGATTCCGAGGTCGACGACGTGGTTGCTGATCTTGAGGAGTTCTTTGCCGAGGCCGAGCGCGGACTCACCCAGCTGCGCAAGGTAGTCGCGCTCATCGAATCCTCCCAGCCCGACCACGCCGATGCTCTCGAAGAGGACGCCGATCGGGCCGAGGGGCTCCTCGCCCAGGCGCGCGACCTCATCGATCAAGCCCGCGACGCCGACGCCGAGGGCGATCGGGGCGCGGCCGCGGAGGCGACTGAGAAAGCCGAGCGCTGTGTGCTCGACGCCGTCCTCGTAGCCCACCGCATCGAGGACTGGAACGCCTACGCCCACGCTCAGCGCACGCGCGATGCCGCCGCCGATCTCGACACCGGTTTGCGCTACACGACCGAGGCGGTCGTGTGCTACATGGCGGCGCTGGAGGACTTCATCAGTCTTCATCGCGGCGAGATCTCGCTGGCGGCGCGCACCATGCTCATGCTCGCCAACCGCACGCTGACGCGCGCGGACCACATCGAGGATCCTGGCAGGGCACTCCGCCTCGTCGAACAGGCCGAGCAACAGGCCGAGCAGGCGAACCGCCTCGCCTTGGGGTCGCTCTATCACCAGCGTCAGCCGCAGTCTCGCTAGAGTGGAGCCATGGCCGAGCCTACATATCTCGTTATTGATGGTGAAAACATTGACGCAACCTTGGGGATGAGCGTCCTCGGGCATCGTCCTGAGCCCGAGGAACGTCCCCGTTGGGACCGCGTTCTCGCTTACGCCGACGAGTCCTATACCGAGGACGCGAAGGGTCTGTTTTTTCTCAACGCCTCCTCGGGGCACCTGCCGATGGGATTCGTCCAGGCCCTCATGGCGATGGAGTACACGCCCATCCCCCTGTCCTCGACCCACGCTGAGGACAAGGTCGTCGACCTGGGTATCCAGCGTATGCTCGAGGCAATCTCGCAGCGCGGACGCGGCAACGTCATCCTCGGCAGTCACGACGGCGACTTCGAGCCGCAGGTGGCACAGCTGCTACGTAACGGGCATCGCGTAAGCGTTTTGTGCTTCCCGGAGTTCCTCTCGCTCGAGCTTGCGCAGCTGGCCCACGAGGGCCTCGAGATCGTCGACCTCGAGCACGAGGTTGGTGCCTTCCAGGTGTCGCTACCGCGCCTGCGAATCATCCCGATCGAACAGTTCGATCCGCAGGATTACCTCTAGGTCAATCGCGTTGTCAGCCCGCGTGGGCCAGACGCAAAACCTGGCGGGCCGTCTGCTCGTCGACGACGAGATCCGTCGCCACCTGGGCGCGCAGCGCGCCCAGGAGCGCACGGGCCTTCGACACGCCCGCGACGACGCACAAGCGCCTCTCGATACGTTTAAGTCCCTCCGGTGTTGGGCCCGTCGCACGCTGATTGAGTTCAATACCGCGGAATGTGCCGTTTTCGCGAATGAAAACGGTACAAACGTCACCTACGACTTTTTCAGCTGTTAACTTGTCGAGATCTTCGCGCGATAGGTAGCCGGATGCGTAAACGTGAGAAGGAATCTCGGCCGTGAGTCCACCAACTCCAAAGAGCGCAACCGTGCAACGGCGTTGAAGATCAAGCACCTGCCGGATGGATCCCTCGCGCCACATCGCTTCTTTAGTCTCGGGGTAATCGAAGAAGGCCGGCACTGGGAAATGCACCGAACGTGCCCCCAGAGCCTGCGCCGCCTCGGCCATGATGGCCCCCACGTAGGGCACGCCGGTCGTCTCGCGCGAAGCGGCACCATTGAGCTGGACGAGCGTGACGTCGGCGACGGGCTGGCGGGGAATGTAGCGCACGACCTCCGAAGTTGTGTTGCCCCAGGCGAAGCCGAGCACCGTGCCGGGAACGACCAGTTGCATGAGCGCCTCAGCGGCGACCGCAGCAACCTGGGAGAGCCGACGCACCTGGGAGGCACCTGGGCGAACGGGAACAACCCACGCCGAAACCCCGAAGGCCTCTTGGAGCTGTCGGGCGAGATGGCCCTCCGATTCCTCCAGCGGAGTGACAGAAATCCGCACAATGCCCATGTCGCGCGCCTGTGCGAGCATACGCGAGACCGATGAGCGCGACGTGTTGAGGTGCGATGCGATGGCCTCCATTGTCTGGCCCTGGAGGTAATACATCGTCGCTGCCTTATGAATCATCGAGTCACGCATTCTCCCAGCTTCCTATGACGCCTGTGCACGTTTATTCAGCTTTGTTGCACGCTGCCTTAAGACTACACAAGATAAGAGAGTCCCTGTCTTTCACGGCACTGTGTCGCGAAAGATACGATTCCACATATCGCATCACGACACGCCCGGCTACGACGCCACGGCGGATCGTGGGTACTGCGTTGTGCCCGAGATTGGAAGGACCACCGTGATCGTCTCATCTCTTCCGCACCTGGCGGCCGCAGCTGCTACGCCAGGCGCATCGGATATTTTCTTCTCCGAGTTCTTTGGAACCCTCATCCTCATCATGTTCGGTGTCGGCACCTGCTGCACGAACAACCTCCTCAAGTCCAAGGGCATGGGCGGCGGCTGGCTCATGATCAACTTTGGCTGGGGTCTCGCCGTCTACATGGGCGTTTACGCCGCCTGGAAGACCGGTGGCCACCTCAACCCGGCCGTGACCATTGCCAAGGCCGTGTGGCACGCCGTCAATCCCGAGGTCACCCTCAACGGCCCCTCGGTTGCCGACGGCGGCATCCCCGTGACGGCCGGCAACATTGTCATTTACTGCATCGCCCAGTTCCTCGGCGCGTTTGTGGGCGCCGTCATCGCCTACCTCGCCTACAAGCTCCAGTTTGACGAGAAGATGGACAACCCGTCCATGAAGCTCTACTGCTTCGCCACCGCCCCCGAGATCGCCTCCGGTGCCTGGAACATCGTCACCGAGGCCATCGGCACGTTCGCTCTCATCGCGTTCGTCATGGTCTCCGGCGGCACCCCGACCGAGGTCGGCCCGCTCGCCGTTGCCCTGTGCATCGTCGTCATCGGTATCGCGCTGGGCGGCCCGACGGGCTACGCCATCAACCCTGCTCGTGACCTCTCCCCGCGTCTGGCCTACGCCCTGTTGCCGATGAAGAACGGCAAGGGCTCGGCCCAGTGGGGCTACGCGTGGGTCCCGATCGTTGGTCCGATCATCGGCGCCGTTCTCGCCGTCTTCGTTGTCGTCGGCGTTGGCATGGCCGTCTAGTCATCACCATAGGTAACAAAGGAGTTCACTCATGACGGAAAAGAAGTACGTCCTCGCCATCGATCAGGGCACGACGTCGTCGCGCGCCATCTTGTTTAACCACTCGGGCGAGATCGTCTCGGTCGGGCAGAAGGAGCACGAACAGATCTTCCCGAAGGCCGGTTGGGTCGAGCACGATCCGATCGAGATCTGGCAAAACGTTCGCTCCTGCGTCGCCGATGCCCTCCAGCAGGCGGAGACGAACCGCCACGAGATCGCCGCGGTCGGTATCACGAACCAGCGTGAAACCGTTGTCGTGTGGGACAAGAACACGGGCGAGCCTGTCTACAACGCCATCGTGTGGCAGGACACCCGCACCTCGAAGATCATCCGCGAGCTCGCCGGGGATGAGGGCCTGTCGAAGTACCGCGATATCTGCGGTCTCGACCTGTCCGTCTACTACTCGGGCCCGGAGATCAAATGGATCCTCGACAACGTCGAGGGGGCACGTGAAAAGGCCGAGGCGGGCGATCTGCTCTTCGGCAACACGGACTGCTGGGTGCTGTGGAACCTCACCGGCGGCGTCAACGGCGGCGTCCACAAGACCGACGTGACGAACGCGTCGCGCACCATGCTCATGGATATCCGCACGCTTGAGTGGCGCGAGGACATCTGTGAGGACTTCGGCATCCCCATGTCGATGCTGCCCGAGATCTGTTCCTCCTCGGAGGTCTACGGCTATGGCCGCAAGAACGGCCTCCTCGTCGACACGCCGATCTCCGGTATCCTCGGCGACCAGCAGGCGGCCACGTTCGGCCAGGCCTGCTTCGACAAGGGCATGGTCAAGAACACCTACGGCACGGGCTGCTTCGTCATCATGAACACGGGCGAAGAGCCGGTCTTTTCCGAAAACGGTCTGCTGACGACGGTGTGCTACAAGATCGGCGATAACAAGCCTGTCTACGCGCTCGAAGGTTCGATCGCTGTGGCCGGTTCGCTCGTGCAGTGGATCCGCGACAACCTGGGCCTCATCAAGGACTCGAAGGATATCGAGCCGCTGGCCAAGACGGTCGAAGACAACGGTGGCGTCTACTTCGTCCCCGCTTTCTCGGGCCTCTTTGCTCCGTATTGGAAGGACGATGCGCGCGGAGCGATCGTTGGTCTTACGCGCTTCAACAACAAGGGCCACATCGCTCGCGCTGTTGAGGAGTCGACGGCGTTCCAGTCCCGCGAGGTCTTCGATGCGATGGTCGCCGATTCCGGCGTTGAGCTCAAGGAGCTGCGCGTCGACGGCGGCATGACGAACGATGAGCTCCTCATGCAGTTCCAGGCCGACCAGGTCGGTGTGCCGATCGTGCGCCCGAAGGTCATGGAGACGACGGCGCTGGGTGCTGCGTATGCTGCCGGCATCGCCGTGGGCTTCTGGAAGGGCGAGGAGGATGTCGTCGCCAACTGGGCCGAGGGCAAGCGCTGGGAGCCGGCCGGCGATAAGGACGAGGTCGAGCGCCAGTACCGTCTGTGGAAGAAGGCCGTGACGCGGACCTTCGACTGGGTCGACGACGACGTCAAGCAAGACTAGCGATTCATCGCTGCTCAGCGGGCGGGGCGCCTTCGGGTGCCTCGCCCGTTTGCTATCTGCGCCGTCAAGACGCGTGCTATGCTCACCGCGTCATCCTCTATACCTCATCCCTCGGCAGAGATTTCCCACAAGAAAGACCATGATGAAGCTCCCTCGACCGCTCATGATAGGCGCCTGTGTCTGTACCCTCATCGTTTCCCTTGCCTGCACGCCATCTGGAAAGGCGCACGCAGCCATACCGTGTACACCACTGTCTTCACCTGTTGAATCCCAGTCTTCCTCGGGACGGCACTCCCTGGATCTAACCCCCAGTCATCGACAGTTTCGTCCCCAGTGTGGGGGTCAGGCAACGCGTTTCCTCGCTGCACGACTACTCATCAGAGACACCGACCGCGTCAACCTCAACCTCTTCACTAGAAAACGTGCTGGCCGACTATACGAAAACCGTAAAGGGAATCCTTATTATCTCGTCAAGGATTATTCCAACCATGGGGGTACTGCATGGAAGCTCTATGATTCATCCAATAATCGGCGAGCCTCGCTGTACCCCAACGGCGGTATCCGGTGGAAAACCGATCCGCGTGGCCGCATGACCCCCTACGGGGCCGACGAGGAGCGCTAGCATGTCCGTTTCCGTCATCCCGTGGCCGCAAGCAGGTCTTTACTCGCACGAAGAGCAGATCCGCGAGGTCGCCGAGGCGGGGATCAAGCCCGGCGCCATTCACGTTCACGCCTGTGACGGCATCGCGCGGTTTTACGTCGGCTACGCTCCCTCTCTTATGGTTCTCCCTTGGCCTGAAAGCGCGAATCCCACAGTGAGAGTCGAGATCGACCACAGCGAAGACGTCCTCGTGCTCACGATTCTTGCAAACTCATTGACGGGTAACTCCGATATCTGCCTGGGGGAAGCGCTACTCACACCGTCTGGTCGGCTGACGTGGCCGACGTCCCCTGCCGCCAACGTTGATGCCGAAGTGCTTTTGGCGCTAGTCGATGGGATCCGTAATCTCGCCCAGATGCCCACCGATACGACAGCGACGGCGTGCGAGCGATCCGTACGCATCTTCGCCCACCTCCATTGGCGCACCGAGGCCCGCTCCTGGCATATCCCCTGGCAGGGCGGTTGGATTCGCGTTCTCAGGACCGAACCGTTTTGCCCCGAGCCAGACTCGTCACCAACCCGGCTGAGGGCGAGCGTCGTCAGCGACGGCCCCGCCGATGTGTGTGGTCATATGACGTGGACGAACGACACGGACCTCGCCTTTTGGGATGCCTTCACTCGCACTGAACACAGAGGCAAGGACCTGCCGGGCTGGACGACACAGCTCACCCCGCTCCTCCCCCACCTCAGCCGATAACTCGGCGTCTTCGCTCCTCCTCAAGGGTGCATCTCGGGCTCGAGATGCACCCGTTTTCGCCATCTCACAACCCGATTGACTGCTGAGGCAAACCTCTATAAGGTCATACTGTCTTTTGTTTCACACTCCGTATTAAGGAAGGTAGACATGCGCACTCTCGTGACCGCCTCCGTCGTCGCGGCCGCGTCCCTGGCCCTCGCCACCGGCTGCCAGGCCCCAGACGCTGCTCAGCCCGCCCAGACGGCCACGCCCACCACCCCCTCCTCGACCGCCTTCCCCGTCACCCTCAAGCACCCCGGCGGCGAGACCACGATCGACAAGGCCCCCGAACGCATCGTCGTCCTCGACATGGCCGCGCTCGACACCATCGACGCGATCGGGGCTGGCGAGAAGGTCGTCGGCACGACGGTCCAATCCCTGCCGGAGTGGCTCAAAGACAACAAGGGCGTCGACTATTCGAAGGTGACCAACGTCGGCAGTCTCAAAGAACCCGACGTTGAGGCAATCGCCTCTCTCGATCCCGACCTCGTCGTCGTAGCCTCACGCTCGGCCTCCCTCTACGGCGAGCTGTCGAAGAAGTGGACGACCATCGACGCGACCGCGACGTGGGACAGCGAGAACTACACGAAGGAAGCGACGGACGCGATCAAGCTGCTGGGTGACGCGACGGGGCACGCCGACGAAGCCAGCAAGGCCGCCGCGGCCATCGACGACAAGATCAAGAAGTACAAGGACTCGGCCTCGAATCTGGGTAAGGCAGCCGTCATCATGACCAACGGCGGCGAAATATCCCTTCACGGGCCAAAGTCGCGCTGGGCCCCGATCTTTGATGTCTTCGGGTTTACCCCGGTGACCCTCGACGATCAGGGAGCCGACCAGGGACACAAGGGTAAGAAGCTTTCCTTCGAGACCCTCGCCGATCTCAACCCCGACTGGATCTTTGTCGTCGACCGCGACGCCGCGGTTGGCAAGGGCACCCAGGGCGCTTCGGCCAAGGAGGTTCTCAACAACGACCTCGTCAACGCGACGAAGGCCGCCAAGGACGGCCACATCGTCTATCTCGATCCCGTCCGTTGGTACATCGTCATGACCGGCGCATCGAACTATCCCGCCGAGCTCGACGAGATCGCTGCCGCAATCCGTTAGGCATGCGCTCACCCGCACTAGCCTCCAGCCCCGCATCGCCTCGATTGTCTCGTCGCGATGCGGGGCGCTTGGCGCTCGGAGTCTTCGCGCTCGCCCTCGCCGCGTGGGTGTCGATGGCCGTGGGCGGAGCGAACATGTCGCTCCTCGACGTCGTAACGGGGCGAGCCAGCGCCGACGACCTCCTCGTCTTCACGCTCTCGCGCGTGCCGCGCACCCTCGCGATCATTCTGGCGGGAGCGTCGATGTCCGTCGCCGGGCTCGTCATGCAGATGCTCGTACGCAACCGGTTCGTCGAGCCCTCCACGACCGGGGTCACCGAGTCGGCGACGCTCGGCATCCTCGTCGTCACCATTGTGGCCCCGGCTCTGCCCCTGCCCGCGAAGATGATCGTCGCCTGCTGCTTCGCCCTCGCGGGTACGGGGCTCCTGCTCGGGCTTGTTCGTCTCCTCCCCCACCGCGACGTCATCGTTGTCCCTCTACTGGGCATCTTGCTTTCGGGCATCATCGGGGCGGCGGGGACTTTGCTGGCATGGCAATACCAGCTGCAAGGTACGGTCGCGGCGTGGTCGCTTGGCGACTTCTCCGGCATCATTGCGGGACGTTACGAACTGTTGTGGATTGTTGGTGGCTGCGCGATCGCGGCCTACCTCCTCGCTGATGGCCTCACCATGATCGGGCTGGGCGAGGACGTCGCCCGTAATCTCGGCGTATCGGTGGCGACGATTTCGGGTGTCGGCCTGGCAATCGTTGCCGTTATTGCAGGCGTCGTCACGGTCGTGGCGGGATCACTACCCTTCCTCGGTCTCGTCGTGCCCAACCTCGTATCCCTCCTAGTCGGGGACTTCGTCCGCCGCTCCCTGCCACTGGTCGCCCTCGGCGGGGCGCTCTTCGTTCTCCTCAGCGACGTCATTGCGCGCAGCGTCATCGCCCCGGCCGAGATTCCCGTGGGTACCGTCATGGGCGTCATCGGTGGCACTTTCTTCCTCGTGTTCTTGCTTCGGCAGGGGGGACGGCAATGACCGCTACGCTCTCACCCACGTGTCCGGCCGCGCATATCGACGTGGGCCGTGTCCTGAGGGATCGCCGCAGCGTCCATAGGAAGGGCATCCTCGCCGCGGCAGCTGCCGCACTCTTGGCCTGTGTGCTCTTCGTCGCGTGGGGCGTGGGTGCGGGATGGGAGGTCATCCTCCCCATGCGCCTCACGCGCCTCGTCGGCCTCGTCGTTGTCGCCGTCTGTCTCTCGTGCGCCACCGTCGTGTTCCAAGCGATCACGCGCAACCGGATCCTTTCTCCCTCCGTCATGGGTTTCGACGCCCTCTACTCTCTCGTTGCGACCGCGCTCGTGTTCTCTCTCGGGTCGACAATCGTCAATCACATTCCTGCGATCGCGATGTTCGGGATTCAAGCCGGCGTCCAAACTGCGGGTGCACTCGTGTTACTCACCGTCGTGCTGGCACGCACGAGGTCGAGCGTCCACCTGCTCGTCCTCGTGGGGATTGTCATCGGCACGCTCCTGCGATCGGTGACGGCGATGCTTTCTCTCATCATGGATCCCAACGAGTTTCTCGCCGTCGCCGACCGCCAGATCGCTTCGTTTGCCCTCGTCAATGAGGGCGCGCTCGCCGCTACCGTGCTCGTGTCGCTCCCCGTTTTGTTTCTCCTCTCCCGCCACGCGGCCACGTGGGACGTCATGGCGCTCGGCCCCGAGCTCGCGACGTCGCTCGGACTCGATTACACCCGATGCGCCCGGTGGGGCCTCGCCGCGAGCGCCGTCCTCGTCGCGTGCGCGACCGCTCTCGTGGGGCCCCTCATGTTTTTTGGTCTGCTCATCGCCAACGTCACCATCTTTGCTCTGTCGACGACGCGCACGTCGACGCTGTTCCTTGCGGCACCCGCCATCGGGATCGCCGTCCTCGTGGGCGGGCAGTGGCTGCTCGAGCACGTCGCCCACCAGGCCACCGTCCTGCCCGTCATTCTCGAGCTTGTGGGGGGTCTCGTGCTTCTCCTCATGATTGTCAAGGAGTCGCGCCGATGATCAAGCTGTCCCACGTGTCCATGCGCTACGACGGCGACGACGTCGTTCGCGACGTTTCACTGGAGCTGCCTCCCTCGGGGCTCACGGCACTCATCGGCGCAAATGGAGCAGGCAAATCCACCCTGCTGTCGGGAATCGGTCGTCTCTTGCCGTGCTCGGCTGGAGAGATCACCTTCGAGGGCAGGCCGCTTAAGAGCTGGCGCCCCCGTGACCTCGCCCGCAGGCTCGCCATCTTGAGGCAGGACAATCACCTCAGCGTGCGCTTGAGCGTCGCCGAGCTCGTC
Source organism: Actinomycetaceae bacterium (assembly GCA_030527545.1). Classification (GTDB taxonomy): domain Bacteria; phylum Actinomycetota; class Actinomycetes; order Actinomycetales; family Actinomycetaceae; genus Nanchangia. The sequence continues at coordinate 140,693 of JAUNAP010000001.1, read as the reverse complement.
GCGCTCGGGCGCCACCCCTATAGCCGGGGTAGCCTCACGTCCGTTGACGAACGCGCGATCGAGGAGGCTCTTGCCTGTGTGTCGATGAGCGACCTGGCTGACCGCTTCATTGATGAGCTTTCTGGCGGTCAACGCCAGCGTGCGTTCGTCGCGATGACGCTCGCTCAAGACGCCGACTATCTCCTTCTCGACGAGCCCCTGGCTGCCCTCGATCTTTATCACGGGCGCGAGCTCATGCGGCACCTGCGTCGCATCGTTGACGACAAGGGCACGGCGATCGTCGTTGTCCTCCACGACGTCAACACGGCGGCGGCCTACGCAGACCGTCTCGTGGCGATGCGCGACGGCGCCCTCGTGGCCGAGGGCAGCCCGGAGCAGGTGATGACAGAAGAGACCCTGTCAGATGTTTTCTCCGTCGAAACTCGGATCGTTGAGGTCAACGGTCACCCTGTGGCGGTGCCACTTCCCTGAGCGGATCCACCGCGCCCGTCACTAAACAGGGGAAAGACGGCGTGGCTCTCAAGCAGTGAAGAGGCAAGGAGCATCAACCATCTCTCATAACGGTTACAACATTGCTCATGATGCCCCCTCCTATAGCCTGGCAGCCTAGACAGATAGGAGGCATTCATGACCCGCCCCCTCTCCACTCCCCCACACACAATGCAGCGGCGCCGATGCTTCACGGTTTCTCGCCGCCAGGATCCCCATAAGAGGAGAGGATGAGGACTCGTGACCTTTACCCTGTCGCCATGGCCGACGAGTGCCGGGGCGGGACAACGAGAGATCCCGCCCGCCGCCATCCATGTGCATGGCAACGACGGCCCGGCACAGTTCTACGTGACCACACTTCCCGTCCCGGCTATTGTGGCTTGGCCCGACTCGCCTCGTCCAAGTTTTCGCATCGAATGCGATCCCACGAAGGACGGCCTTGTCGCCACTTTCCTCGAACAATCACTCACCGGAAACTCTGACATATGTCTCGGGCAGGCCATCATCTCTGACCAAGGAAGACACACGTGGCCACAACCTCCGCGCGCCGACGCCGATGCTGAAATCATCATCTTTCTGGCCGAAGCGCTCACGCAATTGCGCGGCATGTCGCCCTACAGAAGCGATTGCGCGTGCGAAACGCGTGCGCAAGTTTTTTCATCCCTACGCTTCAGCAGTGTCCTTCACGCCTGGCATATTCCGCTTGAGCGCGGGTGGGTGAGGGTCCTCGAGATCCCGCCATTCGAAACTCCGCCCGGGTCTGTCCTCTATTATCGCGCCCACGTCACCAGCGACTTCGAGGTCGGGATCGAGGGACGCCTCAAGTGGGTCACTCCCGACGATATCTCCCTGTGGGACGCCTACACGCACCGGGAGGTCTCCGGTCCAGACCTGCCGGAATGGACGAAACGCCTCGCCCCGCTCCTGACTGGGCTGCACTGAAATATGACCCGGATGCGCGCCCGGCGTGAGCCCGCTGCCGCACGCGTGGAGGAGAGGCGACGTCCCGGTGACGAAATGAACCGCCACTCTACTACCCAGCTATTTGGTGACATTCCCCTCACTAAATCATCTGACGTCAGGCGCCGACCGGTCGTCGTTTTCGGCGCCATTTAGCCAGATTTTCGCCCTCTCCGCGCATGGGACTTTCTTCCTTTACAGTGGCAGCACTCGAACCCTAAGGAGGTACAACCATGCGCGTTGCACTCTTCGCGACCTGCATCAACGATGCCATGTTCCCGCAGGCCGCACTCGCGACGACCCACCTGCTACGCAGGCTGGGCATTGCGGTCGAATTCCCAAAGGATCAAGCCTGCTGCGGGCAAATGCACATCAACACGGGCTACTATCCTGAAGCTCTCCCCCTCATTCGCAACCACGTGGAGACCTTCCGGCCGCTCCTCACTGGCAAGTGGGACGCCATCGTCGTCCCCTCGTCCTCGTGCACCGGGTCTATCCGCGACCAGCAGGCGCTCGTCGCCCGCGAGTGCGGGGAGGAGCAGCTCGCCCAAGACGTCGAGGCCATCGCGGAAAAGACCTACGACCTGTCCGAATTTCTCTGCGACGTCTATGGCAGCGTCGAGCTGGGCTCCTATTTCCCCCACAAAGCGACCTACCACTCAACCTGCCACTCGATGCGGATCACGAAGGTGGGCGAGCGCCCCTACCGCCTCCTCAGGGCCGTGGAGGGGCTTGATCTCATCGATCTTCCCAACAACACCTCGTGCTGCGGCTTCGGCGGCACGTTCTCGATGAAGAACATCGAGACCTCCAAGGCGATGCTCACCGACAAGATGACGGCCATCAAGTCGACTGGAGCCGAGGTCGTCATCGCCGGTGACTACTCCTGCCTCATGCACATCGGTGGTGGGCTGTCGAAGATCAACGCCGGCATCCGCGCCATCCATCTGGCCGAAGTTCTCGCCCCCACCAAGGACGAGAAGTGGCAAGCCCCCTCGTGGACAACGAAAGTAGGTGCCCGATGAGCTCTCAGCCCGTGACCGACACTCACGCCGAGGCCGACGTCCATCTCGATTGGACACCCGGCGTCCCCACGCCCGACAACCCGTTGCGCTGGGGTGATCGCTTCACCACCGCCGCGGCGAAGACCCTGCGCAACACGCAGATGCGCGCCAATCTCGCCAAGGCGACGACGACGATCCGCAACAAGCGCGGCATGCGGGTGGACGAGACCCCCGACTGGGAGCAGCTGCGCCAAGACGCCTCGCGCATCAAGAACTACACGATGGCGCACCTGCCGGAGCTGCTCGAGCAGCTCGAACGCAACGTCGTCAAGCGCGGCGGCATCGTCCACTGGGCCCGCAACGCCAACGAGGCCTGCCAGATCGTCCACAAGCTCATTACGGACAAGGGCGTCGACGAGGTCGTCAAGATCAAGTCGATGGCGACCCAAGAGATCAACCTCAACAAGTATCTCGAAGAGCGCGGAATCGCGGCGTGGGAGACCGACCTCGCCGAAATGATCGTCCAGCTCTCCGAAGATATGCCCTCCCACATCGTCGTCCCGGCGATCCACCGCAACCGAGCCGAGGTCCAGGCCATCTTCAAAGCGCGCATGGGCGACGCTCCGGCCGGTCTGGGCACCGAGCCGCGTGAGCTGACGATGGCCGCGCGCGCCCACCTTCGCAAGAAGTTCCTCTCGGCGAAGGTCGCGGTGTCGGGATCGAACATGATGATCGCGGAGACCGGCACCTGTTCGGTCTTCGAGTCCGAGGGCAACGGACGCATGTGCCTCACTCTGCCGGAAACCCTCATCTCGGTTGTCGGCATCGAAAAGCTCGTGCCCACCTTCCGTGACGCCGAAGTGTTCGCGCAGCTTCTGCCGCGCTCCGCCACCGGCGAGCGGATGAACCCCTACACGTCGCTGTGGACGGGCGTGACCGAGGGGGACGGCCCCCAGGAATTCCACCTCATCCTCCTCGATAATGGTCGCTCGACGGTGCTGGGCAACGAGACGGGACGCCAGGCCCTCCACTGCATCCGCTGTGGCGCCTGCATGAACGCCTGCCCGGTCTACGAACACACGGGCGGTCACGCCTACGGTTCGGTCTACCCCGGCCCCATCGGGTCCGTGCTCACGCCGCAGCTGCTCAACACGTGCGACCACCACGATCCCGCAACGACCCTGCCCTACGCGTGCACGCTGTGTAACGCCTGCTTCGAGGCATGCCCCGTCGCCATCAACCTGCCGGAGCTGCTCGTCGACCAGCGCCACAAGATCACCGAGGCGTCGCGCCACGGCATCCCGGGCGTGTGGGACATCGCGATGGGCGTCGCCTCTCGCGTCATGGATACCGGCGATCACTTCGCGGCCGCCACGAAGCCCCTGCCCCTGGCCCGTCTCCTCGCCGGATCCGATAAGCGGTTGAGGAAGCTACCGTGGCCCGGCTCGTTGTGGACGGGACACCACGACATTCCCGCGCCCCCACAACGCACCTTCCGAGCCTGGTGGGCCGACAATGAAGAGGAGGACGCCCGATGAGCGCCAAAGACGACATCCTCGCGAACCTGCGGGCCTCGCTCGCCTGCTCTCAAAAGAGCGTCCCTGAGCAGCCCCACCGCGACTATCGGCTCGAGGGCGAGTACGAACCTGGGAGCCCTGAGGTGATCGACGAGTTCGCCGACGCCCTCGTCGACTACAAGGCGAAGGTGTGGCGGGTGAAGGCGAGTGGTATCGCCGACGCCATTGACGAAGCCCTCGAGGGATGCGGCAGTGCCGTCGTGCCAGCCGGGCTCGATGCCGAGTGGCGCCAGGCCGCCTCACGCTCCGGCCGCCAGGTCGCGGTCGATGCCCCCGAGTCCGTCCTGAGCCACTACGAGCTCGATGGCACGGACGCCGTCGTCACCGGCTCTCGCGTCGCGATCTCGGGGACGGGTTCGATCCTCCTCGACGGCACCCCAGATCAGGGGCGCCGCGCGCTCACGCTCATCCCCGACACCCACGTCGTCGTGGTCTTTGCCTCCGTCGTCCAGCCGACGACGCCCCAGGCGCTTGCCATCATCGGCGAGCACCCGACGCGACCGATCACGTGGATCGCGGGACCGTCGGCGACCTCGGATATCGAGCTCGTGCGCGTCGACGGCGTTCACGGCCCACGCAACCTCAACGTCATCATCGTCGAGGACCGCTAGGGCCTGTCCGATAGACGCGTGTGGGGCGGTGGCTTGAGCCACCGCCCCACACATTTCGGGCTTCGTGTACGAAACTAACGCTCGTTCTTTTCCTTGACGACCTCGCCCGTCTTGGCGTCGACCTTGATCGACTTGAGGTCGTGCCCGTCGGCATCGTCGAGATCGATCTCCCAGTAGTAGACGCCGTCGTCCTCGTCGAGCTCGACCTCGTCGAGGTAGGTGGAACCGTCCTTCGCGACGCCGGCTTTATCGAGGGCATCGCTCAGCGAGATAAGACCTGCAAGGGCGACGTCCTTGCGCTCCTTCTCTTTGTCGACGAGGCTGTTGCCGTCGGCGCTGATGATCGTCGTCGCCTTCTCGCCGTTGGCATACGTCTTGACCTTGAGGCTCTTCTCACGGTTGTCCGTGTCGAGAGCGATAAGCTCGCCCCCCTTCTCGGACTTGACCTTCTCGGCAAGCTCGAGAACCTTATCGGTCGAGGCGAAGGGCGCATAGGCGTGGCCGTGCTTGGTCTCGCTCTCGTGCGTCTTCGTCTCCAAGGGCGCCGCCGAGGCAGTCTCGGTCACCGTCGCCGTGGGCGTGGAATCTGCCTTCTCGTCGCCGTTAGCGCAGCCGGCCGCGCCGGCAGCGAGAGCGCCGGCAAGAAGGATACCTGTCAATGTTGCCATTTTCCTCATGTTTCTATAACACCACGCCGCCGAGGCCAGCGCCAACCGGCGTCTCTTCCCCATACCCCGTGTTTCACTTCACCTTTTGGCGCGCGCCAACATCGGCAGGCACGCCATCCCCGCGCGGTAGGGCCGTTTGACGCCGTTTCAACTCGCCCACGCGTTGGCATGCCATTCACCGCCGACGCGCCCCCGTCTTAGCGTGGAGGCATTCAGTGAGTACACATGACATCGCACTTGTGAAGGAAAAACGCATGTACCCCTACTTCGCCACCGCGGAACTCGCCCACGCCGACATCGACCGCCTCCTCGCCCTGCGGGTCGCCACCGCCGGCTTCGCCTTCGTCGGGACCCTGCTCACTCTGAGCGGCATCGCCGCCCCCTCGGCAGCACTGGCCATTGCCGGTGGCCTCCTCGTTGCCACCGCCGGTCTCGTGCTCGCCGCCACGTTCTTCGCCAAGGGCCTCAGCAGCGACAAGTAACCGCCGCATACATGAGGCCCCCGACGCGCTAAGCGTCGGGGGCCTTTCTCATAGACAGATCACGAACGCCCGCCCCGGGCAAGCGCCCTAACGGGTCTCACGTTTGACGAGCGGGAAGGTAATCGTCTCGCGGATCCCCTGGCCGGTGAGCGCCATGAGGAGGCGATCGAGCCCCATCCCCATTCCCCCCGTCGGAGGCATGCCGGCCTCCATGGCCTCGAGGAAGTCTTCGTCGAGCTGCATGGCCTCGGGGTCGCCGCCGGCCGCCAGCAGGGACTGCTGGGTAAAGCGTTCCCTCTGAATGACCGGATCGACGAGCTCGGAGTAGCCCGTGGCAAGCTCGAAGCCGCGCACGTAGAGATCCCACTTTTCCACGACGCCCTCGCGGGAGCGGTGGCCACGCACGAGCGGCGAGGTATCGAGGGGGAAGTTACGCACGAAGGTCGGCTCCCACAGCTTGTCGCCAACCAGCTCCTCCCACATGATCTCGACGAGTTTGCCGTCGATGACCTTCGGGTCGTAATCGATCCCGTGCTCGTCCGCGAGCTTTTCCAGCACGCTGCGCTCGGTGGCCGGGCTCACCTCGGCTCCGACTGCTTCGGAGAGTGACCCGTACAGATCGAGCTGCGCCCACTCTCCCGACAGGTCGTAGGAGGAGCCGTCGGCCAAGGTGACAACCTCTGTTCCCAACGCGTCGCGCGCGGCCTGCTGGATGAAACCGCGCGTGAGTTCGGCGATCGTGTCGTAGGTGCCGTAGGTCTGGTAGGCCTCGAGCATCGTGAACTCGGGCGAGTGAGACGAGTCGGCGCCCTCGTTGCGGAAGTTCCTGTTGATTTCGAAGACCTTGTCGATCCCCCCGACGACACAGCGCTTAAGGAAGAGCTCCGGGGCGATGCGCAGGTAGAGGTCAGTGTCGTAGGCGTTCATGTGGGTGACGAACGGGCGGGCCGCCGCGCCGCCGTGCAGCGTTTGAAGCATGGGGGTCTCGACCTCGATGAAGCCGTGTTCGTCGAGGTAGCGCCGCAACGACTTGACGACCTCATAGCGGGTGCGCACCATCTCGCGGGCGGCAGGGCGCATAATCATGTCGAGGTGGCGGTTACGCACCCGCATCTCCTCCGACAAGGCGACCTCGTTGCCCTCGGCATCGGTGAAAGTCTTCGGCAGGGGGCGCAGGGCTTTCGAGGCCATGGCCCAGGCAGGCTGCCCCTCCTCACCCGGGCAGGCCATGACGGACAGTTCGCCGCGTCGCGAACAGATGACGCGGCCGTAGACGAAGATGTGATCGCCGAGGTCGACGAGGCTCTTGTATTCGGCGAGGGAGTCCTGTCCGACCTCCTTGGCCGACAGCATCGCCTGGATGCGCGTGCCGTCGCCTTGCTGGAGCGTCGCGAAGCAGAGTTTGCCCGTGTTGCGGGCGAACATGACGCGACCGGCGACACCAACCCGGTCCTCGGTTTCTTCTCCGGGGGCGAGGTCGCCGTAGCGCTCGCGCACCTCGGCGATCGTGGCGGTCAGAGGCAAGCAGACGGGATAGGCCTGTTTGCCCTCATCGAGGATGTGGCGTCGCTTGTCCGCGCGAACGCGGATCTGTTCGGGCGCTTCGGTCGAGTGGGTCTGCGGCGTGTCAGTCATGCCGCTATCCTATCGGCGGCCGCCGCGGTGCCGACAACTTAGCCGCGACGAAGAACAACGAGCATGTTGTCGGACAAGACGACATTACCGACGCGGGCGAGAACGAGGAGCGTCGCGGTGCCGCGTTCGACGCTCGCCGGTGAGAGCGTGAAGGGATCGAGGAGGTCGACCGACATGATCTCCACGCCCTCGCTCTCCTCGAGAACCCGCCGTGTCTCCTCGAGGACCGCCTGGGCCGATCCGGTCGAAGCAGCGACCTGCACGCCACGATAGAGGGCGCGCGAGAGTGCAACCGCGCGGGTCCGTTCCTCCTCGCTAAGCTCGTGGTTTGCCACGTCGGAGGCGAGGCCGTCGTTCTCACGAGCGAGCATGACGGGGCGGACATCGACAGGCACGTCGAAATCGCGTACGTACTGGCGCAGGGCCGCCAGGTCGTGAAGGTCCTTTTGCGACACGTAGATGTCGCTCGGGCGCACGATATTGATGAGCTTGGCGTAGAAGTGAACGATGCCGCTGAAATAGGCCTCGGTGTAGAGGCTCGTCTCGGTCAGCTGCGGCATCGCTGCCGTCGAGATCGTCAGTGACGGCGCCCCGAAGGGGTACATATCGTCGACGCTGGGGACGAAATAGATGTTTGCCCCGTGTGCCTCGAGATGCTGCGCCTCGGCCTCGACGGGCCGGTCGAGTGCCTGCGGGGCGGCAACATAGTTGTCCTCGTCGCGGCTGGTAAGGGCGCAGACGATAACCAAGTCGCACTCGCGCGCGGCGTCGTCACAGGCGGCGAGGTGTCGGTAGTGGAGGGGCCCTTGGATGACGATGAGGCCCACGCGCCCCCGCGCGTCCTCGCGGGCCGCGAGGAGGGTCTCGCGTTCGTGCATGATCCGGATCGTTGTAGCGCCCACGTCGTCTCCTCGGTCCTACGTCACTTCGGCCCTAGTCTAACGCTCTTGACTCCCCGTCGTAGCATCGGCAAGAGACGCGATGAGCTGGGCAACGTCGCCCAGGTCGTCCTCGGGCCGATCTGGATCGTCGGCGTCGAGCGCCGCGAGGCGATGGCGGTCGAGTGCGGCGGTGAGTCCGTCGGCGACACGGTGTGTTTCCCCACAGGCCACCCCGCCCTCGACCCGTTCGATGCTGCGCCTAAGAACACGATGCAAGGCGGTCCCGTCGGGGGCCCCTGCCGCCATGAAGAGGCGCGTAGCCGCGCTCGCGATACGCTCGACCTGCGTGGTCGCCAAGAGGGCGGCCTCGGCTGCGAGAGGCCAGTTATCCTCGGCGACGGCGAGGGTGTGGGCGTCGATCTCGGCGGCGAGTGCCTGCGCGATGGGCACATAAAGGGCCGGCCCGGCCAAAAGGCAGGTGGTGCCCGCGAGGGCGTCGGCCTCGCGGCTCGTGCCCTCCCAGGCGCCCAGGGGAGCAAGCCTCAAGACGACGACGCCACTGTCTGCAAGGTCTCGCCAGGTCCCGCTCGGCCGCGTGAGCTCGCAGTCGATGGCGACTTGACCGGGCCTCCAGGCACTGCCGGCCTCGGTCGCGAGCGCGGGTGCGCTCTGCCCGGCGAGCCACACGAGTTCGCTGCGGGCGACCGCATCGGCGGCGCCGGTGAGCACGGCGTAAGGATGGGCTGCCTCGATTCGTTCGCACCAGGGCTCGCCAGCGCAGGCGCGCTCGAGTCGGTGTCCCACCTTGGCCGTCGCAACGGTGAGGACGAGACCTGCGGCGGAGCCACCGAGCAGGCCCATCGTCAGCCGCGCGGGTGTCACGCTTCGGCCTCCGCTTCAGCGGGCTCGCGCGCCTCGGGCGGGGCTCCTCGCTCCTCGCGGACGCGCCGATACCACGCGGCTGTATCCGTGTGCTGGCCGGGACGTCGTGTGCTCGCCCTCAGCTCGTCGGCCAGCGCACTCGCCGCGGCAGGGGTCAGGTCGTCGCAGACGAGGGCGTGACCCAGACTGATCGTGGGGACGAGACTCGGCTCGACACTCACCGCTTGCCGCCAGCGCTGGAGGGGGCCGCGGCGCTGGCGCACCGACTGGATGTGAGAGCGGTCGATGATCGCCCACGTTCGCGTGAGCCACCCGGAGCGGATGAGCAGGAGGTGGGAGGTTAGTGCTACCCCGCGATAACGGTATTCGAAGGGGTTGAGCAAACGGGCGCGGGGCGCCACTGGCTCGAAGGCGAGACTGCGGACCTTGGCGAGCAGACCGGGCCCACTGGCCTCGCGGGCTGTCAGGGGCACGACGCTGCCGAGCAGGTCGGCGATGGTCTCGGCACTCGCCACCGGCAGCAGGGTCATCCCCCTCAGGGATTTACGTTCGTTGTCCCCTTGCGCCGCCCTACCGCCTGCGACAATCATCTCGACGCGCCACCATCCCATGAAACGCCACAGGAGGTCCTGCTTAACGACGATCCCGTGAATGCGCTCGACCGGCAGCGTTGTCACCTCGCGATTGAGGAGCCCGCGGGTCGTGCGCAGACCCTGCGGGGTCGCCTCGACGGTGAACCCGATGAGGTCTGTCATGAGATGGAGGGTCCTGGCCACCACGGCCAAGAAGAGGACAAGGGCGGGTCCGAACAGCGATAGTGACTGCGTGAGGGTTCCAAAGTCCAACATGACGATGGCGACGATCACGGCAACGAGGTAGGTCAGCGCGAAGCCCATCTGGATCCACGTGCCGAGGTGGAGTAGCTCCGAGCCAACGATGAGCTTCGTTGCTACCTTCGCACAGGTGAGGGCGCTGTGCTCTCGTGCGGCGAGGGGCGCGCCCTCTTCGGTCGACTCCAGGCCGCGCGCCCGGGCTACGCGCGCCTCGATCTGGTCGCGCAAGGGGTTGAGTTCGTTACGCGAGAGATAACCGATACGCACGTGAGCGTCCGAGTTGCCGGCCGAGACGACGGTAACGACGCCGAGCCCGAAGATTCGCGCAAACAGGGGCTGAGCGAGGTCGCAGCTTTGGACGCGATCGTAGGGGACCTTGCGGTGAGAGGTAAAGAGGATCCCCTGTTTGAACTCGACGTAGTCCTCGTCGAGGGCATAGCCCATGTTGCGCCAGGCCAGCCAACAGTAGGCGGCGGCGATGGCGAGCACGCCGAGGACTCCCCCGGCGATGTAGAGCCCGTAGGTGATGAGGATGGAGGTGCCTTCGGCGATCTCGGCGAGGGTCTGGACGACCTCCGAGCCGCGCAGCCCCAGCAGCACGGCGATGACGGCGAGCACCTTCCAGGTCTGTGCCAGCGGCGTCACCCAGTGGACGCGGTGGAAGGTCTTGTCTGCTTCGGCGCTCATCGCTCAGATCCCCATGAGGTCGGCGTCGCCGCGCGCGATGAGGTGGTCGCGCAGCTCACGCGCGTGGTCCTCGGCGAGTCCGGGGACCTTCGCATCGTGGAGCGCGGCCGTATTGAGCGTGACGGAGGCAATCGCGAAGTGCTTCATGAGGGGGCCCTGTTCGACGTCAACGTATTGGAGACGCCCGTAGGGCACGGAGTGGACGGTGCACCACATGACGCCGCGACGCACAATGAGGTCGGTCTCGGTGAGCCTGTAGCCCGTGTTGGCCACCTGACGGGGAATGAGCCAGCCCGCCCACGCGGCCAGTGCGGCGAAAGCGACAACGCCGATCCACAGCCACGCGCTCACCATCCACGCGGCGACGGCGCACGCGAGGGCTCCCACGAGAATCGGGGGCAGCCAGGCGAGCAGCCGCGCCTTCGTGAGCGCGGGGTCGACCGGTGTAAAAGGAACATCGGACATGAGCACGCGACCAGATGAAGCCATGGCCCCAGTCTAGGCAGAAAGCACCCGAGGCGCGCCCACAGGCAACTATCAGGAACCGTGGAGGAAGCGGTGCCATACTGATCCCTATGATTGCGACAACGCCTACGGCCACCCTCCTCGTCGTCGACGACGAACCCAACATTCGTGATCTCTTGGCCTCGTCCCTGCGCTTTGCCGGTTTCGAGGTCGTCACCGCGGAAAACGGCCGCCAGGCGCTGCACGAGGCCAAGAACGTGCTGCCCGACCTCATCGTTTTAGACGTCATGATGCCCGATCTCGACGGCTTCGCCGTCACCCGGAAGCTGCGCAGCCTCGGCCTGCAGATGCCGATCTTGTTTCTCACGGCCCGCGACGACATGGCCGACAAGGTCCAGGGGCTGACCGTGGGCGGCGACGACTACGTGACCAAGCCCTTCGGCCTGGAGGAGGTCGTCGCTCGAATCAATGCGATCTTGCGTCGCACGAAGGGCAGCACCGACGACGACGGCATCATCCGCGTCGGCGATATCGAGCTCGACGAGGACGCCTACGAGGTGCGTCGGGCCGGGCACCCGGTCGACCTGTCGCCCACCGAGTTCAAGCTTTTGCGCTATCTCATGCTCAACGAGGGTCGGGTCGTGTCGAAGATGCAGATCCTCGACCACGTGTGGGAATACGATTGGGCCGGCGACGCTGCCATCGTCGAGTCCTACATCTCCTACTTGCGCCGCAAGCTCGACGTTCCCGACTCCTCAGGCGAGATCATTCACACGCGACGAGGCGTCGGCTATCTGCTTCGCTCCGAATGAGCCGCCGTGTCCCGCCGGGCTACCTTCAATCCTCCCGCACTCGGCAACGCCTGCCGTAAGCGCTGGTTCGCCTTTCCCCTCTCCACGCGGCTCACGCTCATTATCGTCGCCCTCCTGTGTTCGGGGCTGACGCTCGCCGGCACCACGGTCGTCGGGATCTTGCAATCCCACCTCGTCGGGCAGGTCGACGCACAGCTCGCTACGTCGGCGCGTCAGATGGCCAAGCTCGCCGCCAACAATCAGTTGGCCGCCGACTCCTCCGGCCTGCCCACTTCCTACTATCTGCGCGTCGATCTCGCCGGGCAAGATCCCGCCGAATACCTCCCACCCGGCGGACTCGCCCACGTCGGGCGCCCCTCAGCCGACGCCATCGACCGTCTCTCGGCCGCGACGGGACTGCAGATCTCGCTACCCACGACGATCCGCTCGACGACTCTCGGCGAGGCCTGGCGGGCCCAGGCGATCCCGGTGTTCACTGCCTCCGGGGAAACGTCGAACAAAGTGGGCACAGTCGTCGTCGCCCTCCCCCTGACCAACGTTCAAGAGACCCTCAACAATACTGCGTTCTACCTGCTTGTAGCCTCGACGGTCCTCATCGGCGGAGGGGGGCTCGCCGCCTACTACCTCGTGCGCCTGTCCCTGTCGGAGCTTCGCACCATCGAGGTCGTGGCCGGCCGGATCGTCTCCTCAGACATGTCCGAGCGCATCCACACCCGCGAACCCGACACGACCGAGGTCGGCTCGCTCACGCGCTCGCTCAACCAGATGCTCACACGCATCGAGCAGTCCTTCCTCGAAAAACAGCGAAGCGAGGAGAAGATGCGCCGATTCATCTCCGACGCCTCGCACGAGCTACGTACTCCCCTGGCGGCGGTGCGAGGCTATGGGGAGCTCTATCGTCTTGGCGGAGTGCCACACGAGCGCGTCAACGAAGTCATGGCCCGCATCGAGTCGGAGGCGAGCCGCATGGGCGGGATGGTTGAGGACCTGCTGCGGCTCGCGCGCCTCGACGAGGGCAGGCGCATCTCGATGGGCCCGGTCGATCTCGTCGCCTCGGCCCGCGAAGCCGCCTTGGATCTCACCGCCCTCGATCCCACGCGCGAGGTCAGCCTCACCGATCTCAACGGTGGCGACGTCGCCGAGTCACTCGTGTGCAAGGCAGATCGCGGCCTCATCACTCAGATCCTGACGAATCTGCTGGGCAATGTCACGCGCTATACCCCCAAGGGCACGCCCGTTGACATCGCTGTGGGCACCATGTCCATAGACTCGCCCGCGCTCGCCGATATCGACTGGCCCCGCAGTCCCTACGTCGTCGGGACCGAGGCGACCGGGGAGGCCGTGTGCCTGAGGGTCATCGATCACGGTCCAGGAGTCGATGAGCGAGAGCGATCCCGTATTTTTGAGCGCTTCTATCGCGTCGACGATTCGCGTTCGCGCGACACGGGCGGGACGGGTCTCGGATTGTCGATCGTCGCAACGGCGGCGCACGTGCACGGCGGGTGTGCGCGCGCGTTGGAGACACCCGGTGGCGGCCTAACGATGGAGGTCATTTTCCCGCGCCACGACGCGGGCGAGACGACCTAAGGCGGCGAAGAGCTCGATAAACTCACTTCCTGCTCCTATGATGGGCTCAGTCGCAAGACTCCAATGGAAGGACAGCTCATGGCACACGACGGTGCTGGCTGGCTCACGACGGTCTTCACCCACGCCGCTCAACAAGCGGGCGCGGACGCGGACACCGACAGCCTCATCGCGGAAGCCGAAGATCTCGAGGCACGCTGGTCTGAATCGGGCCGGACGTGCCACAACCTGAAGTATCTCGCCCGCGTCCTCGAAGCAATCGACGAACTTGCCGGGTGTGCACACGCGCCCCACGAGCTCCAATTGGCTGCCTTTTACCACGGCAGCGTCTTCTACGTTCCCAAGCGTTTGGATTTCCTCCACGCCGGGCGTAACGTCGCGGCGGGAGCTACCCTGGCGCGCACTCGCCTGCCTGTCTTGGGGGTGCCAACCGACGCGGTCGAGCGAATCGGCACGCTCATCGACTCGGCGAGCGAATTCGGGGCCGCAGCGGATGTCGATCAGCAGGTCTTCCACGACGCGCTCTTGACGACTTTGACGATGGCTCCGCAGGACTACAAGGAGTATCGCGAGCGCATGAGTGGGCAGTACGAACACCTTCCTCGGCGCCTTTACCTTCTCGGTCGTCGCCGCCAAATTGCCGCCCTACTGGGCCGCGACTCGATTTTCTCCTCACCCCTGGGGGGACAGGACGAGGAGATCGCACGGTCGAATCTCGAGTCCGAGCTCGCTCGCATCGCCACTGAACTAGGCGATGACGGCACCGACGACAACCCCGCAGAAACCTACTCGGGTCCTCCGTCGGGCACAATCATTATCAAGGGCATCAAGGCGACGTCGATCGCTAACGAGGAGGACGATCACCCCGCCGCCGAGGAGACTATCGATTCCGGCGAGCCCGAGGCTGCGGATATCGCCGAGGAGGATCACCGCGCTCATGATGTCTCTTCCCTCGAATCTGTCGTCGACGACATCGACGACTTCGCCGGCGCGCATTCGCCCCGCGCGCCGAAGGAGGAACTCCCCGAGGACTAAGCTGTTCCTTCTCCCCGAGGGCGCGTAATCTTTCGCACTGCGCTGTCTCGCTGAAGAGCTCGAAGGCTGGGGAAGGCCTCGCCGTACGCTGAAGTGGTCCATCCACTGTCGACCCCCAACAGGGAGTTACCATGGCTTTTTTCAGCGTCGATGCCCAGCAAGTCCACGAGGCGAGTGCTCACACGAGCGCTCTAGCCACCAGGCTGCGCGAGGAGGTGGCAGCCATGATGGCCCAGCTGCACACCCTCGAATCTGCCTGGAGCGGTCAGGCCAGTCAGGCCTTTGCCGGTTGTGCGCAGCGCTGGGCGGGTGCACAATCCCACGTCGAATCGGCCCTCGATGAGATTTCTCGGGCTTTGGCGGCCGCGTCGGCGACCTACGAGGAAGCCGAGGCACAGGCGACGAGCCTCTTCGCCCGCTAGCGGCAAGGAGGACATGGATACAGCAGGGGGGCGGGGGGGGGGCCCGGGGGGGGGCCCCCCCCCCCCCCCCACACTGGGGCCCACGCGGCGGTAGAAGACGCCCCCCACCCCCCCCCGCCCCCCGCGGCGCCCCGCGCCCCGCGCCCGCGGGGGGGGGGGGGGCCCCCCGGCGGGCCCCCCCCCCCCGCCCCCTGACCATCTGTGAGACAGACGGCCTAGTACATGCCGCCCATGCCCGCGTCCGCACCGGCGCCCTCGGCGGCCGGCGGCTCGGGCTTGTCTGCGACGACAGCCTCAGTGGTGAGGAACATGCCGGCGATCGAGGCAGCATTCTGCAGCGCCGAACGCGTCACCTTGACGGGGTCGGCGATGCCGGCACCCAGCAGATCCTCGTACTCCAGCGTCGCGGCGTTGAAGCCCTGGCCCGCGGGCAGGTCGGCGACCTTCTCCGCGACGACAGAACCCTCGTAGCCGGCGTTCTCAACGATCTGCTTGAGCGGAGCCGACAGGGCAACGCGCACGATTTGGGCGCCCGTCGCCTCATCGTCGCTCAGCGACAGCTCGTCGATTGCCTTGGTGCCCGACTGAAGCAGGGCGACGCCACCACCGGCGACGATGCCCTCCTCGACGGCGGCCTTGGCGTTGCGCACGGCGTCTTCGATGCGGTGCTTGCGCTCCTTCATCTCGACCTCGGTGGCCGCGCCCGACTTGATGACGGCAACGCCACCGGCCAGCTTGGCGAGGCGCTCCTCGAGCTTCTCGCGGTCGTAGTCGGAGTCCGTGTGCTCGATCTCCTGGCGGATCTGGGCGACGCGCCCGTCGATGTCCGCCTTGTCGCCCGCGCCGTCAACGATCGTCGTCTCGTCCTTCGTGACGATGATCTTGCGCGCCTGGCCGAGCATGTCGAGCTCGGCGTTTTCCAGCGACAGGCCGACGGTCTCGGAGATGACCTGGCCGCCGGTGAGGATCGCCATATCCTGCAGCATGGCCTTGCGGCGATCGCCGAAGCCCGGGGCCTTGACGGCGACGGACTTGAACGTGCCGCGGATCTTGTTGAGCACAAGCGTCGTGAGGGCCTCGGACTCGACGTCTTCGGCGATGACGAGCAGCGGCTTGCCGGCCTGCATGACCTTCTCCAGCAGCGGCAGGAAGTCCTTGATCGTCGAGACCTTCGAGTCGACAAGGAGGACGTAGGCGTCCTCGAGGACCGCCTCCTGGGTGTCGGTGTCGGTCACGAAGTAGCCCGAGAGGTAGCCGCGGTCGAACCGCATGCCCTCGGCCGTCTCCAGGTGGGTGCCGAACGTGTTCGACTCCTCGACCGTGATGACGCCCTCGTTCTTAACGACCTCCATGGCCTCGGCGATGAGCTCGCCGATCTCCGGATCGTTAGCCGAGATCGAGGCGGTCGCCGCGATCTGGTCGCGCGTCTCGACGGGCTTGGCATCGGCGTGGAGGCCCTCGACGACGGCCTCAACGGCCTTGTCGATACCGCGCTTGAGCGCGATCGGGTTCGCGCCCGCGACGACGTTACGCAGGCCTTCGCGAACAATAGCCTGGGCGAGGACCGTAGCGGTCGTCGTGCCGTCACCGGCGACGTCGTCGGTCTTCTTGGCGACCTCCTTGACGAGCTCGGCGCCGATCTTTTCAAACGGGTCTTCGAGCTCGATTTCCTTGGCAACGGAGACGCCGTCCTTGGTGATCGTCGGCGCGCCCCACTTCTTGTCGAGGACGACGTTGCGGCCACGGGGGCCGAGCGTCTTCTTCACGGTGTCGGCCAGCAGGTTGAGGCCGGCCTCCATCCCACGACGTGCTTCCTCATCAAACTTGATGATCTTTGCCATTACTCCTCCGCAGTGCGGTCTCGGCTGGGGTGCCCGCGACGGACGACCGCGCCTCGCCCGTTCCGGTCACGGACGCACGCAGCCTCACCGCCAGCCCTGGTCTTATCACTCTCCCCATGGGAGTGCTAGAAACGATCTTGGCACTCCTCGTGCGAGAGTGCAAGACGAGGGGCCGTCGTTCACCGAGGGACGAAAAAGGCGACTCGCTCCCGCCCCGGTGTGTCTTCTCGCCACGGCAGGGCCGACCTGCGGTAGCGTAGGCGCGTGGCCACTGACAAATACGAAGAAGACGAATTCGATCGCGCAGCCGCGACCCAGCCGGCAGGCGCCCACCGCCAGCCCGTGTCGCGCCTCAAGCTGGCTTGGCCGTTCCTGGCGGCCGTCATTCTGGCTCCCCTGCTCGCCTGGGGGGCCGTCACCCTCTTCTTCGGTAACTCGACCGCTAAGGAAGCTGCCCCCTCACCCACGGCCACCGAAACAGCACAGGAGACGCAAAGCCCAACGACCGATCCGACGGCCGAGCGCGGCAAGACTCCGGTCACCGTCTACAACGCGGTTGGCGTCCAGGGATTGGCCGGACGCGCAGCGGAAAAGCTCAAGGCCGAGGGGTTCACGAACGTCAATCCGACGAACGCGGCCGCCCGAGGGATCACGTCCTCGACGGTCTACTACGCCCAGCCGTCCATGAAGGCCGCAGCGGAAGACGCTGCGAAGATCCTCGGCATCGCGGCCGTGACCGAGAAGCCTCAGAACTTCCAGATGCCCGACGGGGTCGTCGTCTACCTCCTCAAGGACTACACACAGAAGTAAGGCATCCCTTATTATCAAGGCCACCTTGCGCTGCCTAGATCGTGCACCTTAGGTTTAACCCAACACCACCCCAAGGAGCCCCCATGAAACTACCCATCCTTGGTCTACTCGCTAGCCTCACACTCATGGTCAGCGTCCCTGTAGCCACCTCCGAGATTCCCACCCTCTCAGGCACTGAAACTGCCTCGATCACCCCCCCCACTTCTACCTCAAGCACACACGGGAAGTTATCAACAAGAAATCCTCCCCTAATCAGCGCGGAAGCATTATCGGCACGTGCAGCATCAGTTCGGGATCCGGGACATGCACCATCACCTCCGGCAAGACGGCGCAACGCACCATTCAGGTCGGATTAGGACTCGATAGACGCCAGGTTGCAGCCAAGCTCGGCATCTCATCGTCGCAAAGCACGACCGTTACCGTAGGATGCCAGTCCTCAACCCTCAAGGCAGGCCAAACATGGAAAGCATGGTCCAAAGGTACCCGCTACACCTATCGAATCAAGGAAACTGTCATCTCTGAGGGTCTTCCCGTTAAAAACAAGACTAGCGGGACACTCACCGCCTTCAACCCGTACAGCACGAGCATTATCTGCGGATTACGCTAGTGCTGTCCCGATATTTGCTCCCCTCTTTTACATCCCTCGCCATAGTGGTGGCGTTGGCGTCCCTTGTCGCTTCCTCCCCTCTTAGGCAGGCAGGCCACCCCACCCAGGAATTCGTCGGTCGTCCCTACGCCGACCTGGGCCTCGCCGATGTCGACGTATTAGCGACGAAGGACGTCGTCATCACACAGGAGCTCGCTCCCCTCGTTGGCGTGGAAAAATGGGCTCCCGCTTCCTTTGATTCCCTATCGTGGACGATCATCGCGATCTGCGGCAGCGAACGCACCGTCGAAGACTCCGAGCAGCTTGATGTCGTCATCACTCCCTCGGCTCACACCGGCGAGTCTTTCCTCCAGCGTGTGCAGTCGGGCGAGTTGGGGCTGCTCACCGGCAATATCTCCTGTTGGGCAGAGGATCATCCCGACGAAGCAGCTCGCGACGAGCTGCGCTGGTGGACCTCTCGCCCCGTTATCAAGCCCATTCCACAGGGGTTGCGCCCGCTTGAGCAAGCAGCTCGTTGGCACGACTGAACGGCTTTGAGCCAAAGAAGCCTCGCGACGCCGACAGGGGCGAGGGATGGGCGGACTCAATGATCGCCACCCCCGGTAGTAGCGGCTTCAACGAACGGGCCGCCCGCCCCCACAGAATCGCCACGAGCGGGGCTCGGCGCGCCACAAGCGCTGAAATGGCATGCTCGGTCACTTTCTCCCATCCCCTCCCCTGATGGGACCCCGGCTTGCCCGGCGTCACCGTGAGCACCCTGTTGAGCAGCATGACGCCCTGTTCACACCACGGCGTGAGGTCACCGTTCGTCGGCGGGGCAACGTGCAGATCGTCACTGAGCTCGCGATAGATATTGGCAAGAGAACGCGGAAGCGGCACGCCCGGATTAACCGAAAACGACAGACCCATCGGATGTCCGGGGGTGGGGTAGGGATCTTGCCCCACGATGAGCACCTTGACCCCCTCAAAGGGATAGGTGAAGGCCTTGAGGACGTCACTGCCCGCAGGCAAATAGCCCCTACCCTCCTCAATCTCTCGGCGCAGCATATTGCCGAGAGCATGAATATCGTCTTCGACCGGGGCGAGGGCGCGCGCCCAGCCGGGATCGAGCAGTTCGGACAGTGGCTTCGGCGGTGTCATTCCCCCATGCTAACGCCCTTCCATCCCAGATCACTCCATGTTATTTTAGTAGCGAAAATAATTGGGTGGCGCGACCGGAGGACCCCATGGCTCAACGAACCGAACTCATCTGCTACGCCGACCGTTTCGGCTCCTCTCTCGGGGACGTCAACTCGCTCTTGACGACCTGCCTCGACGGGGTGTTCGACGGCGTCCATCTCCTACCCTTCTACACTCCCTACGACGGCGCCGACGCCGGTTTCGATCCCGCCGACCACACCCTCGTCGACCCGCGCCTGGGTAGCTGGGCCGACGTGCGCGCGATCGCCTCCCACCACGGGGTCATGGCAGACATGATCGTCAACCACGTCTCCCTCGAGTCCCCACGCTTCGCCGACGTGCTCGCTCGCGGCAACGACAGTCCCTACTCGGGCATGTTCCTCACCTTCTCCAGCGTCTTCCCCAACGGCGCCACCGAGGAGGAACTCGCCGCCATCTACCGCCCCCGCCCCGGCCTTCCCTTCACCCCCTACACGTGGGGACGCGAGGGCGAGAACCCCAGCAGGAGACTGGTGTGGACGACCTTCACCCCTCAACAGATCGATGTCGACGTGACGACACCCCCCGGACGCGCCTACCTCACCGAGGTGCTTGACGCCCTCGCCGCCGGTGGCGTCACCCAGGTACGTCTCGATGCGGTCGGCTACGCGCGTAAGCGTGCAGGGACGTCATGTTTCATGACGGACGACACCTACGCCTTCATCGACGACATGACCGCCCAGGCGCGCAGGCGCGGGATGAGCGTCCTCGTCGAGATCCACTCCCACTACCTCAATCAGGTGGCCGTGGCCAGCAGGGTCGACCGGGTCTACGACTTTGCTCTTCCCCCGCTCGTTCTCCACGCCCTCTACACCGGCGACCCGAGCCCCCTGTGCCGCTGGCTAGACATCCGCCCCACCAACGCCGTCACCGTCCTTGATACCCACGACGGGATCGGGATTGTCGACGTCGGGCCCGACCCTGCCACCGGCGCGCCAGGCCTCCTCTCCTCGGCCGAACTCGATGCTCTCGTCGAGGGGATCCACGCCGCCAGCGGCGGCGCCTCGCGTCAGGCCACCGGGTGGGCCGCCTCCAACGTCGACGTCTATCAGGTCAACTGCACGTTCTACGACGCCTGCGGGGCCGATCCGAACGCCTACTTCCTCGCACGCGCGATCCAGGCGTTCACCCCAGGGACCATGCAGGTCTACTACGCCGGGCTCCTCCACGCGCGCTGCGACACAGAGCTGCTGTCCACCACCGGGATCGGCCGCGACATCAACCGGCCCTATTACACCGCCGAGGAGGTGCGCGCCCGGCTCGCAGACCCTCAGGTGCGCCGCCTCATCGATCTCGTGCGGCTACGCAAGACCCACCCCGCCTTCGACGGCGAGACCTCCGTCTCAGCGACCGGGACGAGCCTGGAGATCGTGTGGACAAACTCGGAGGCGTGGGCGCGCTTGGAGGCCGATTTCGCCACCCGCCGTGCACGCGTGACGCACTCGGAGTCGAATTAGCTCTTATCCTTCGCGCGCATCCGATCCAAGGCGACGAGAAGAGCGAGAACGATCGAGCGCTCCCTGGGAGTCGCGGAGGTGAAGGTTACCTCGTAGCGAGAATGGCCAAGTGCGCCGCGAGCGAGACCAGCCCAGGCACGCCCGATCGTCGCGATGGTCTCCTCGCCCCGCGCGACCGTGAAATCCCAGTCGATGACGCTGCCTCGCAGGCTGAGGTCAACACCGTCGACAACATCGACCGAAATCTTGTGACGCAGAAGCGAAATCTGGCGAACGATATGGGCCAGTGGAGCCCCCTCGGCGTCAGCGACCTCCCAACGGTCCCTCCCGAGGGTCACCGTGTCCTCAAGCCGCCACAGGCACTGCCCCTCGGAGTCCACGCACGTAAACGAGCGCGAACCCAACGCGAGGCGCCTGAGAAAGGAGCCGCCCGTATCCACACGGCCACGCTCGTTTCCAAGCTCATCAGTGATAACGAAATCGTTTGTCGCGAGGGCGGTCGTCTGCTGGACGATGAGTGAATCGGCCTCGAGCAGCGGCCCGGTCGGTGTTGTCATGCGGCCATCCTAGCTCAGCCGCACTCACAGCTTTTCCAATCGCCTCCCGCGGGTCTCCCAGGCCCCCAGATAGACAAGCCCGCCCAGAGCAAGAAGGACCGCAAAGAGGATGAAGGCTGGGCGCACGGCGTCCTTCGAGACCTCTTGAGTGACGTATCCGCCGCCGATCATGAGGCCCATAAGCCCAGGACCGATGATTTTCGCGACGGAACCGATCCCGTAGCCCAGCCCCAGACCGCTCGTGCGCACCGACGTTGGAAACTGCTCCGCACCAAAGGAATTGAGCACGCCAAATGCCCCGTCACCAAACGTCATGACAACGACGATGCCGGCGAAGAACACCCATCCCTCATCCCCCGACGTTGCAGCCGCTGCGAGGAGGCACCCGCCAGCACCGATGAGACCGAATCCGAACATCGTCGGCCTGCGTCCGATTCGATCGGCGAGCCAAGCCGAAAGCAGCCGCCCCGCAAGATCGGCCACAGACACGAGCATAAACAGCGTACCGACCATGGCTGCCGAGAATCCGTAGGCATCCTTGAGGAGTGTCTGCCCCCACGATTGGACGGTAAAGGAGCCGAGGATGAAAGCAAACGACCCACTGGCGACGACGATGAGCGAGCGTGGGTATGCTCGGAAGATTTCGCGGTAACTGGGCGCCTTTTTCTTCTCGATCTCGGGAAGCGGGGCGAGGTCGCGCTCGTCGACCTCGAGCGCCCACGCGAGAGCTCGACGTGCCTCGTCGTGTCTGCCCGCCTCCATGAGGTAGCGCGGAGATTCCGGCACCTTGCGCCACCAGTAGAGCAAAACAATAGGGATGATCCCGAGGGCGACGAGCCCCCTCCAGCCGATGAGGTCACCGAGAAAACGCTGGGCCATCGCCCCCAAAAACAAACCGATGGGGATGAACACCGACGCCAAACCAGAAAGGAAACCCCGCGATCGTGCCGGCACGAACTCTTGCACGTAGGGAATCGACGTGATGTTGAGGCCGCCCACGCCCGCGCCCACGAGGGCGCGCAAGAGCGCGAGAAGAATCCAGCCGCGCTCGGGTACCAGCACACACGCCGCTGTGAACACCGTAAACATAAGGATTGACGCCGTGTGCGCGCGTTTACGGCCGAATCGATCGGCGACCCTCCCCCAACCGATCGCTCCCAGCACAGTCCCAAGCCCCGAACACGCAAGAATCGTGCCGGTTTCAAAGCCGGTCAGCCTCCACGGAGCCGCCAGCAGGGACACGGCGAAGCCGATGAGAAACATGTCAAAAAACTCGGCAATATTTGCCGCAATCGCCAGGTAGACGAGGCCGCGCTGGCGCCTCGTGAGCGAGGAGGCAAGATCAATCTCATCGAATGCTGTGACGGGTCTGCTCACGCTCCACACCTATCACCTTTGCCCCCAGCCCTGCCACGCGTGGTAGAGGAGAAAAACGGGGGTGGGCTTTCGCCCACCCCCGCACATGCCGCCGGCACCTAGTCGCGCATCGGCGTCATTTTCGACAGCATCATGAGGAAAGCCGCATTAGACGGCGTCTCCTTGAGCTTAGACAAGACGAATTCCGCGGCCTGCTGGGACTCGAGCGCGCCCAGCATGCGACGAAGCTTCCACACGACCGCGAGCTCTTCCTTCGCATACAGCAATTCCTCGCGCCTCGTCGAGGACGCCTGCATGTCAACTGCCGGGAAGAGCCGCTTATCGGCAAGCTGGCGAGACAGGCGAAGCTCCATGTTGCCCGTGCCCTTGAACTCCTCGAAGATGACCTCGTCCATCTTCGAACCGGTCTCGACGAGCGCGGTTGCCAAGATCGTCAACGATCCCCCGCCCTCGATGTTGCGTGCCGCACCGAAGAAGCGCTTCGGCGGGTAGAGGGCCGATGCGTCGACACCGCCGGAGAGGATCCTGCCCGAAGCGGGGGCCGCGAGGTTGTAGGCACGTCCCAAACGGGTGATGGAGTCGAGGAGGACGACGACGTCTTGCCCCAATTCCACGAGGCGCTTAGCGTGCTCGATTGCCAGCTCAGCGACGGCGGTGTGCTCCGACGGCGGACGATCGAACGTCGAGGAGATGACGCGCCCGTCGACCGTGCGCTCCATGTCCGTCACTTCCTCGGGCCGCTCGTCGACGAGGACGACGATAAGCTCCACGTCCGGATTATTCGCCTTAATTGCCTGGGCGATCTGCTGCAAAATGATCGTCTTGCCCGCCTTCGGCGGGGAGACGATGAGCCCGCGCTGTCCCTTACCGATAGGGGCCACGAGGTCAATGACACGAGGCGCAAGGGCACGCTGCCCAGTCTCCAGACGCAACCGCTCGTTGGGGTAGAGCGGCACAAGGTCCTTGAAATGTGGCCGCTCACGCGCCTCGTCGATCGTCATCCCGTTGATCGCCTCGACACGCACGAGCGCGTTGTACTTCTGCTTGCGATTATTCGGCTGCTGCGTCTGAGGACGCACGTAGCCACGGATAGCATCACCCGAACGCATTCCCCACCGGCGCACCTGCCCGAGCGTCACGTAGACGTCGTTGGGGCTCGCCTGGAATCCCGAGGTCCGCACGAACGCGTGATTGGACTCAACGTCGAGGACACCCGCGATCGGCAAAAGGACATCCTCGCTCCGCTGTTCAACGCGCGGAGCATCCCCGTTCGCATCCTCCTCGACCTGGTTGATACGGTCGCGTCCGCGCCGCCCGCGCCGCCCGCGTCCACGATCTTCGCGGTTGCGCTTGCGCTCGCGTCGGGGCCGATCCTCGCCTTCGGGAAGCTCGATCTCGTCGAGCGTTTGCGCCTGATGAGACCTGCTGTGCCCGGCGTTGTCCTCACGCAAAGCAGCCTTGACGTCAAGGACGGGTTCGCTGTGATGACCCGTCTCGCTTGCCGTCGCTTCTTGGGCATCGTCTCGACGCTCGTCCGCGCGGGACTTGCCTTCATGAGAAGGACGGCTCTTGGGATCGATAATGATCGCGGCAGAAGTGGCCGTGTCGGCGGCCTTCGTGGCCGCAGAATCGCTGCTCTCGCTACCCTTCTTGTCGAGCTTACGGGCGGGAACTTTCTCCTGCTTCGGCGCCGCGGCATCGGCGCCATCGCCGCTCTTGCCTAAAGCCTCCACAAGTTCACTCTTACGCATCCGCGATGCGCCCTTGATGCCCTCTCGCTGGGCGAGTGCCTTGAGCTCGCCCACGCGCATGGCGGCGAGCTGCGATGGATGATGTGTCGTCACGAAGTATTCCTTCAGGGTAGATGACGCCGCTGCGTCGGTAATATTGCCGAGCGCCCAGGCCCGGCACAAAGGGAAAAGACGTGCTCTCGCAAGGGGATCGGGCGGCCTTAAGGTCGTCGGTCCAAGATCCCTTCGTCGTTCTCAACAGTACCAACGCGCAAGCGGCGAGCCCCCCTCGGTAGGAGTGACGTTAACCACTCACTCGAGGCAGGTTGCCTCCACTCCGCTTTCAGCCAACGACGTAGTCCACACGCGAAAGCCCCTGCGTTCCGCGTCCGCGCGGGCCCGCTCAGACACCTCACCCACGGCGAGGACACTCGGTCCCGCCCCGGAGAGCACCGCCGGGATTTCCTCGCTTCGCCAGGCATCGATGAGACCGAAGGTGGCGGGCATGACATCGCGCCGATAGGGCTGGTGGAGACGATCGCTCGTCGCCGCCATCCAATCGCCCCCACCCGCTGCCACACACGCGACGAACAGTGCGCACCGCGATGCCGCGTGCGCTGCCGTGTCGTGGGGGATCCGCGAGGGAAGGACCCCTCGCGCCGTCGTCGTAGCCAACCGCGTCGCAGGCACGCCGAGCGTGAGCGCGACGACGCCTCCCGAGGGGACGCGCTGCGCGTGGCCCCTCCCGTCGCTCATCCAACTCACACACATCCCCCCGAGGACGGCAGGGGCGACGTTATCGGGATGGCCCTCGAGTTCGCTCGCCCACGCCACGAGCTCCCCCTCGTCGAGGGCGTCATCCCCGCGAGCTAAGGCGTAGCCGGCCGCGAGACCCCCAACGATCGCCGCCGCCGAAGATCCAAGCCCGCGGGCGTGCGGAACGACATTTCGGCACGTCAGAGACAGTCCGGGGACATCAACCCCGAGCTTTGCCAGCGCGAAACGTATCGAGCGCACGACGAGGTGATCCTCGCCAGTAGGAACCTCTCCGGCGCCCTCGCCGACGACCTCGACATGCGTTGGCTCATCGACGACGGCGACCTCAATGGTGTCGTGGATGTCGAGGGCGAGCCCGAGGGTATCGTATCCAGACCCCAGGTTTGCCGAGGTCGCCGGCACGCTGACGCGTACCCGCTCTACCGCGATGGTCACGACAGTCCCAAGGCCGAGGAGACGGCGTCAAGATTGGGCGCGATAACGTCGGGATCGACCCTGCGCTCCCCCAGCGCCGTCGCGGTGTCCTTGAGCCCGTGGCCGGTGACCGTGCACACGATGGTCGCGTCTGGCGGGACCTTGCCGGCCTCGGCCAGCATGAGCAAGCCCGCCACCGATGCCGCCGATGCCGGCTCACAAAACACGCCGGTCTCAGCGGCGAGGAGGGACTGCGCCTGCAGAATCTGGGCGTCCGTCACCGCCGTGATGAGGCCGTTCGAGTCGTCGCGTGCCGCGCAGGCCAGATCCCACGACGCGGGGTTACCGATCCTGATCGCCGTCGCCACCGTCTCGGGGAACTCGACCGGTTCGCCCTTAACGAAGGGGGCGGCACCATCGGCCTGGATACCCCACATCTGGGGCACCCGCGTGGCCCGAGGTTCGCGGTTGCGGACCGTCTCCTCCATCGACGCCGCGCTCATCCGACCGGCGTATTCGCAATAGCCCATCCAGTAAGCCGAGATGTTGCCCGCGTTGCCGACGGGAAGAACGTGAATATCGGGAGCGTCGCCCAGGGCGTCGACTACCTCGAAAGCCGCGGTCTTTTGCCCCTGCAACCGGTAGGGATTGACAGAGTTGACCAGAGCGACCGGATAGGTTTGGGTCAGCTCGCGCACGATACGCAAACAGTCGTCGAAGTTCCCGTCGATGGCAACCAGCTGCGCCCCGTGAACGATCGCCTGAGCCAGCTTGCCGGCGGCGATCTTACCCGCCGGCAAGACCACCGCGCATCCCAGGCCCGCGCGCGTCGCGTAGGCGGCCGCCGACGCGGATGTGTTGCCCGTCGACGCGCACGCGACCATCCGGGTTTCGGAAGATGCGACCTTCGTCATCGCCATCGTCATCCCACGGTCCTTGAACGACCCCGTCGGGTTCATCCCCTCGACCTTGATGAAGACCTTCGCTCCCGTCGCTTCGCTGAGGGGCTGCGAATACACGAGCGGCGTTCCGCCCTCGCCCAAGGTGACGGGAACGTCGCTGTCAGACAGTGGGAGGCGCTCCGCGTATTCGGCGATGAGGCCCTGCCATTGGTGTGCCATGTCTATCCTTCCCGGCTTAAGACTCGCTCGACGCGCTTGACGCACGCCAGCTCGCGCAGATCGGCGAGCGCTCCCTCGAGCGCTCCCAGGGTGGTTTCGTGTGTCGTCAAGGTGAGCGCGGAGCATCCCGTTTCTTCGCGCGCGGTCTGGGTGAGGGCGGCCACGGACAGGTCGTGGGAGGCGAAGACCTGCGCGATCTCGGCGAGGACGCCCGTGCGGTCAGCGAGGATGAGGCGAACCTCGAAGGCGGAGCGAGCCTGCGCAGCCGGCAGGATCTCGAGCGACTCGTAGGTTTGCTCGCGCGGGGCGGCCCCGCCGTGGGCGACGTGGGTCGCGGCGGCCACGACGTCGGACAGTACCGCCGAGGCCGTCTGCACCCCGCCGGCGCCCTGCCCGTAGAACATGAGACGGCCTGCGGCTTCAGCGTCGACGACGACGGCGTTGAAGGCGCCCGTGATGCTGGCCAGCGGATTATCGCGCTCGACGAGAGTGGGGGCCACGCGGACGCTGACCGCCTCCCGTTCGCCGACACGCACCCGGTGGGCGTGAGCGAGCAGCTTGATGACGCACCCGCCCGCACGCGCCTGCTCGATGTCGGCCGCGGTGATGTCGCTCATCCCCGTCACGTCGACATCATCGATGCCCACGCGCGTGTGAAACGCTAGCGAGGCGAGGATCGCGCACTTCGCCGCAGCGTCGTACCCGTCGACATCGGCCGACGGGTCGGCCTCGGCATAGCCGAGCTCCTGGGCCCGGGCGAGCGCCTCTTCATAGCTGCGTCCCGAGCGCGTCATCTCGTCGAGAATGTAGTTCGTCGTGCCATTGACGATGCCGAGAACGTCGGTGACGTGATCGCCCGCGAGGGATTCGCGCAGCGCGTAGACGACGGGAACGGCCCCCGCGACGGCTGCCTCAAAGTAGAGGTCCGCATTGGCGTGCTGCGCAGCGTCGAATAGTTCGGGCCCGCAGGAGGCCAACAGGGCCTTGTTGCCCGTAACGACGGTGACCCCACGCCGCAGGGCTCGCAACACGAAGGTTCGGGCCGGTTCAATTCCGCCGATGAGTTCGACGACAATATCGGCGGCATCGATGAGGTCTTCGGCATCGCTCGTCAACAGTTCCCGGGGCACGCCCTGGGGGCGCGGAGCCTCGAGCGAACGCACGGCCACACCGATGAGATCGAGGTCGGCGCCGCAACGCTGGGCGTAGTCCTCGCCACGCTCGCTCAGGAGCCGGACGACCTGACTGCCGACCGTTCCGCATCCGAGGACGGCAATCTTCACCTGCTTTGGGGTCATGGTTTCCTCTCACCGTAGGTCGGTTCGCGCACTACCCACACTAACGCACGGCTCAACCGACACGTCCGCCGTGTCCACCCCGCATACGCGTGTGGGGCCCGAAGGCCCCACACGATGACATCGTTTGCGCTTAGCGGCGCGCGCTCTTGCGGGTCGCCAGCGTGAGGGCGCCGGCGGCCATCAAAACGGCGCCGAGGATCCCCACGATGCCGGCCGAGGCCCCCGTCAGCGCCAGGGTCTGCGCCCCGGCCGGTGCCGCGTTCGTCTCGGAGTGGCCCGCACCGGCGTTGCCCTTACCGGTCCCGTCGTTACCTTCGTTGGAGGCAGCCTCCTCGCGGGTACCCCCCGTCTCGCCCGTCGCCGTGCCGGGCGTGGACTCGGCCTCGGCGGAGGGCTTCTTATCTTCCGTCGAGTTGGGCGTCGTCTTCGACCCCTCGTTCGCGCAATGGTTCGGCTCGCCCGGCTTCACGTTGTCGTTACCCGAAGAATCCGTGTTCTCGCCCGGCTTGTCGGTGTCGGGGTTCGCATCCGAACCCGGCTTGTCGGTGTCGGTCCCGCCGGTCTCGCCGGCGTCCTCCCCGCCCTCTTCGGTCGTCTCTTCGCCGCCGGGAGCGGGCTTGTTCCCATCCTCGCCCTCACCGGGCTCGACGGGATCGGTCGGGGTGGTCGTGTCCTTGTCCGCCTTGTCTCCCGTATCGGGATCCGTCGGCGTCGTCTCCTCGTTGACCGGCTTGTCTTCGCCCTCGTCGGGCTGGTCGGGCGTCGTGGTTCCGGTCGACGGATCGGGTTCGGTCACGTCGCCGCCGTCCTCGCCGCCCCCGTTGTCGGGCTCCCCAGGCTCGGGGTCGACCGGAGCCGGCGGCTGGCACTCGGGATTGGCCTCGACGGTGAGAGTGACGTCCTTGAGGACGCGACGTTTAGAATCGATGGCGGCATTATCTATCGAGCGTGCGATCGTGTAGGTTCCCGGTTCGACATCGCACCCGATGGTGGCCTCGGCCGTGACTTGCTCCCACACGAGCGCGGTCGGGGTGACGTGGGCGATCTCCGTCTCCGTTTCCGAATCACGGAGGTAGAAGTGGACCGTCTGCCCCACGGCCAGTCCCTTCGCGCCGAAGGTAACGGTGTCCTTTTGCTGCAGCGTCGTCGGCGTCACGGAGAACGTGCGCACGCCCTCCTTCACCTCTTGCGCGCGAGCGCTGTCGACTCCAGTCCAAGCGATGACGCCCCCGATCACGAGCGCGCCGGCCGCCCCCGCTCCCAGCACGCGGGCTACCCGGGAAGGACGCGATACACGGCTATTCATGGATAATCCTTTCTCAAACGATAGGAAACGGCACCACCTTATGGGCATCTGCTGACGCGATCAAGTATCGTGCGCGTCGGGAAGCTCCGCCTAGGCGTGAGCCTCGACGTCGCGGGCGAGCACATCCTCGATCGTCTCGGGACGCACAACCCAACCCCACTCGCCGGCGGCGACCTCGAGAACCCCAGGTCGCGCCGCCATGTTGTAGTTCGACGCCATGGAGTGCCCGTAGGCTCCCACGGCTGGGACCGCCAGCAGGTCGCCCCTGCGAATGTCGGCGGGCAAGATAACGTCGTGAACGACGATGTCACCCGATTCACAGTGCTTGCCCACGACACGGCAGCGCTCCCACGGCCCCGCCGGGCGACGGTTCGCCAGCGTGGCGGTGTAGGCGGCCCCGTAGAGGGCGGGGCGAATGTTGTCGCTCATGCCACCATCGATCGACACATAGGTGCGGGTGAGCCCCTCGCCGATCGGCTGACGCTTGATCGTGCCAACCGTGTAGAGCATGACCTGGCTCGGGCCCGCGATCGAGCGCCCCGGTTCGATAGAGATCCTCGGCACCGCGATTCCGCGGGCGTCCGCGGCCTCCTTGACAGCTCGCGCAAGCTCGTTGGCGATCTCGTTTGGACCCGGTGGAACCGGGTCGGCCCCCGTATAAGCGATTCCGTAACCGCCCCCAAGATCGACCTCGGGCACGGCAATCCCTTCCGCCGCGAGATCAGCGAGAAGATCGAGCAGCCGGGCCGCCGCCTCGGCGAAGCCATCGAGGGAAAAGATCTGAGAACCAATGTGGGAATGCAAACCGACGAGACGCAGATGGGGATCGGCAGCGATCGCCTGGGCCGCATCGCGCGCCGGTCCCGACAGCGCGAGCCCGAACTTTTGATCCTCGTGGGCGGTGGCAATGTAGTCGTGCCCGCCCGCGTGGACACCCGAGGTCACTCGCACCATGAGCGGCACTTCGCGCGCCCCCAACTCACGTGCGCGCGCGGCGACAAGGTCGATCTCGGACAGGGAATCGACGATGATGCGCCCGATGCCCGCCTCGATGGCGCGGTCGATCTCGCCTACCGACTTGTTGTTGCCGTGCAGGCCGATGAGACCCGGCTCCACGCCGGCGCTAAGCGCCGCGACAAGCTCCGCCTCGGAGGCCGTGTCGATGCCGAGCCCAGCCTCGGCTGCCAGGCGCGCCGCACGCACGCACATGAACGCCTTCGCCGCATAGTGAACCTGTGCGCCCGACAGGCCGTAACCGCACCCGAACGCCTCGTCCATGGCGGCCTTCCACTTACGGGCACGACCGGCGAAGTCGGTGGTGTCCCACAGGTAGACAGGCGTGTCCTCGGCAAGGGAACTGGCCTCCACGCCTCCGATAACGAGCGTTCCCTCGTCCGTACGCGTCGTCTGCCGCGGCCACAGGTCTGGCCGCTCGTCGGGCTCGGGGCAGCGAAGGGCAGGGTCGATCGCGGCGCTTTCGATATGCATATCTCGCTCCTACATGCGCTCGGGCGCTGAGACGCCCAGCAGATCGAGGCCGTTGGCGAGCACCTGCTTGACGGCGTCGTTGAGCCACAGGCGCGCGACGTGGCCGGGGGTAACGGCCTCGTCTGCGCGCGGGGTGACGCGGCATGCCCCGTACCACGTGTGATAAGCGCCGGCGACCTCCTCCAGGTAGTGGGCGAGGCGGTGCGGCTCGCGCAGCTGCGCCGCCTGGGCCAGCAGTTGCGGATAGCGTGCGAGGACACCGAGCAGCTCGGAGTCCGCGGCCGTATCGAGGGCCGCCGGGTCAAAACCGGCCGCGCGCGCAACCCCGTGGCTTGCGGCGTTCTTCGCGACATTGCACGTGCGGGCGTGGGCGTACTGAACGTAGTAGACGGGATTATCGTTCGTGTGTGAACGCAACACATCCAAGTCGATGTCGAGAGAGGAGTCCATCGACGAGCGGGTGAGCGCATAGCGAGCGGCGTCGACACCAACGGCATCGACGAGATCATCGAGCGTGACAACGGTCCCAGCGCGCTTAGACATGCGCACGATCTCCCCGTCCTTCATGAGATAGACGAGCTGACCGATGATGATCTGGAGGTTGCGACCGGGCTCGTCGCCATACGCTGCGCACATCGCCATCATCCGGCCAATGTAGCCGTGATGGTCCGCGCCAAGCAGATAGATACAACAGTCTGCCCCACGCTCGCGCTTGTCGAGATAGTAGGCGACGTCGCCGGCAAAGTAGGCCGCGTCGCCGTTGGATTTGACGAGGACCCGGTCCTTGTCGTCACCAAACGTCGTCGTGCGCAGCCACAGCGCGCCTTCGGCAGAGTAGATATGACCGGCTTCACGCAACCGCTCGATGGCTCGATCCACCGCACCCGAGGCGTGGAGGGTGTCCTCGTGGAAAAAGACGTCAAAACGAACGCCGAACTCGACAAGGCGCTGCTTAATCTGAGCGAACATGAGGTCGACGCCGCGGGCACGGAAGACCTCCTGCGCCTCCTCATCGGGCAAAGTCGCGGGGTCCGGGCGCTGTGCCTGCGCTTCTCCGGCGCGCACGGCCTCGGCGATCTCGCCGATGTAGGCCCCGCCGTAGCCGTCCTCGGGCGTGTCCTCCCCGCGTGCAGCCGCAAGCAGGGAGGCGGAGAACCGATCGATTTGGCGTCCGTGATCATTGAAATAGTACTCGCGGGTGACATCCATCCCCTGCGATTCCATGATGCGCGCAAGCGCGTCGCCCACTGCGGCCCACCGGGCGCCACCTAGGTGAATCGGCCCGGTTGGATTAGCAGAGACAAACTCGAGATTGGCCTTCTGCCCCGCGAGGGACTCGCCGCGCCCGTAGCGCGAGCCCTGCTCAACGATGGTGCGGGCGAGTTCACCGGCCGACGCGGCCGACAGGGTGATGTTGAGGAAACCGGGGCCGGCGACATCGACCGATTCGATGCCGTCGGCTGCACCCACGCGCTCAGCGAGGGCGGCCGCCAGGTCGCGGGGGGCCATGCCCGCACGCTTACCCATCTGAAGGGCAAGGTTCGAAGCCCAGTCGCCGTGGGCGCGCTGCCGGGGGCGTTCGACGATCACGGCCTCGGGCACGTCGTCACGAGAGAGCGCAATAGCGCCCTCCTCGACGAGACTCAGGAGGGACTGACGGATAAGCTCACCAAGTTCGTTCGGAGTCACGCTCCTAAGATACATGGCGATTTTGCCTCGCTTCTACCCGCTCTCGCCTCGCCGCGACCGCTCGGTTTGCAGATCCGCATCGATCGCGCGTCGACGGTCGGCGCGGTGGAGGGAGGAGCGCAGGATGGGGGCGCACCCGAGCGCGACGATCACCATCGCGAGGGCGGAGGCAGCGACAACCTGGAAGCCCCCGACTGCCCCGCTCGCGTCGATGAGCCTCCCCGCGAGGGCCGCTCCAATGGCCACGCCGATGTTCATAAAGGTCGACAGCCACGTGAGCCCCTCAGTGAGCCGCGAGGGGTGAACGATCCGTTGGACCATGGCGTTCACGTTCGTCATCGTCGGCGCGATGCACACACCCGTCGCCGCGAGAATAAGGGCCAGCGAGAGGAGGGAATCGGCGGCGAGAAGCGCGGTCGACCCGCATGCGAGCACGACAATGCCAAGCAAGAACAGCTTGCCTTGACTGAGGGGCCACATGCGCGAGCCATAGAGGAGGGCGCCGAGAAGCGAACCCGCAGAACAGATGCCGAGCAGGATTCCCGCCATCGAGCGGGCCGAAGCCTCAGAGCAAAAGGCAACGACAGCCAAGTCGAGGGCCCCAAAGATCGAGCCCGCGCCCGCGTAGGTCACCCCGAGGACGCAGATCGCACCCGATCGCATGATGGAGGTCGACCGCCCAGCCTGACGCGGGGCGATCGGCGGCTCGCTCGATCTCTGCACGATGAGGCAGTAGCCGCCGACAGCCTGGATGATCGCCGAACCCACGAGGCCGGCGAGCGGATGGACGGCCGTAACAAGCACGGTCGCCACCATCGGTCCCGTTGTGAAGGCGACCTCGTCGAAAGCGGCCTCAAGGGCGAAGGCTTGCGTGAGCTCCCCCGGCCTTTCGATGCGCGCCGCCCAGCGCGAACGCACCATCGATCCGAGCGAGCCGGAGAAGAACCCGGCCATGGCGGCCGCCGCGAGGATCGCGGGAGTGGGCAGGCCTGCCCACGCTGCCGCGGCCAAAGCCCCGAGGGAGGCACCAAAGACAAGAATTGTCTTCGATAGCACCCGCCACTGCCCGTGGCGGTCGACGAGGCGGGAGATGAAGGGCGCGCCGAGCGCGTAGGCCATGACGTTGACCGCCGCGACCTGGCCGGCGAGGGTGTAGTTGTTGGGGTAGAGAACGGGGATCGCCAAGGCGATCGCCATTGCCATCATCGCCATGGGATAGCGGGCGACGAACCCGGCCAGCGAGAATTTCCAGGCGCCATTGCGCCTCAACAGAACCCAGTAGTGTCGCATACTCCCCCCTCGTCGTGCGCGCCGTCCTTATCGACGACAAGGGCGCACCCCTCAGGGTGCACCCTTGTCGCGGTGATGATGAACTTGTCGTAACTGGTGCCCCGGACAGGATTCGAACCTGCGACCTTTTGCTCCGGAGGCAAACGCTCTATCCACTGAGCTACCGGGGCTGACCGCGTGCAAGTTTAGCATCGCGGGCAACGGGTGTCACACGGACCCGCAGCGCCCCCGCTCGTAGGCCGCCATCTGAGCGATACGGCGCGCGTGGCGCTCGTCGCCACTAAAGGGCGTAGCGATGAAGGCGTCAATGAGCGCCAGCGCCTCCTCGCGCTCGTGCATCCTCGCCCCCACCGAGACGACGTTCGCGTCGTTATGTTGCCGGGCGAGAGTGGCCGTATCCTCGTTCCATACGAGCGCGCAGCGCACGCCATCGACGAGATTCGCCGCCATCTGCTCGCCATTGCCCGACCCGCCGATAACGATCCCAAGCGAACCGGGATGGGCGACGACGGCCTCCCCGCACGAAAGACAAAAGGACGGATAGTCGTCGAGAGGATCGTACGATGTCGGCCCGCAGTCGGTCACCTCGTGGCCAGCTTGGCGCAGGTGGTCTCGTGCCGCCTCTTTGAGCTCGTATCCCGCATGATCCGACGCGATAAAAATACGCATGCGCCTATCGTATCGCCTCGATACGCACAAGCGTCACCCCCCGGGCTCGATGTGCGCACCCCGACTCGTCACAGCTGCGCGAAAATGGGGCGAATCCGCTCCGGGCGGTCCGTCATGATGCCGTCGACGCCGCGCGCCAGCAGCCGGGCCGCACGGTCGTGGTCGTTAATCGTCCACACGTCAACCCGGATGCCCCTGGCGTGGGCAAGCGCCACGAGTCTGTCGGTAAGGACCGTCATCCCCCGCACTCGCTCGGGAATCTGCATGGCGCACGCTCTCGATGAGACGCGAGGGGCCGGGCCACCGGCAGCCGCGGCCCGCAAGGAGGCGATCTCCACCGGCGTCGTCGCCGTGCGGGCCTGTGCCTGCATCTGCCGGATGCGCAACAGGCGCCGAGTCGAGAAGGAAGCGAGGATCGTATGGTCGAAGGCACGCCTTCGCGACAACACACCCAGTAGCGGCGCGACCACGGCGTCGTCTTTGGGATCGATGTTGAGCGCGCGAGCGGGCGCGGCATCAACGAGTTCCTCGAGTCTCATCATCCGCTCCCCACGCGGTCCACGTACGCGAGCCAGCACGCGCCACGGGGTGCGCGCCACTTCGAGGTCAACGCCCCAGGCGCGCTCCAGCGTGGGATCGTGAGACAAAACAACGACGCCGTCGGCACTGAGGCGCACGTCGGTCTCTACGTCAAGAAGCGGATCGGCTAGAGCCTCTTCGAGGGCAAGGTCGGAGTTTTCGACGAACCGAGACGAACCACCCCGATGGGCGTAGAGCCGCCTCGTGCGGTCTATCCGCATTCCTCGCCCAGATACACGGAATTGTGCTGCTTAAGCCAGGGCACGGGGTCGATCGGCGTGTCCAAGGTGGGGTGGACCTCGAAATGCAGGTGCGGGCCGGTCGAGTTACCGGTCGAGCCAACGTGAGCGATGACCTCGCCCGCATCGACCGTTTGCCCCTTAGTCACGAGAGTTCCCCCGTCGATGATGTGCATGTAGACCGTGTAGAAACTCTCGCCGCCGACCTCGTGCTTGATCCGGACCATATTGCCGGATCCACCTTGGCGGCCCACGAAATCGACGACACCGCGCGCAGCCGCGTGAATGTCCGTGCCGGCAGCCGCCTGGAAATCCGCGCCGGCGTGGAGGCGGACCGTGTGGAAGATCGGGTGGACGCGGTAGCCAAACGGCGACGAGACCGAAAAGGTGCCGCGCTTGAGCGGGAAGTAGATGAGGTCCTTCGTGTCCTTTGCGACGGCCAGGCGTTCGCCGGAAGCTCCCACCTCACTCGCACAAGCGCCTACGGCCTCCTGCAGGCGCGCCTTCGTCACCGCTGCGGGCTCGGCCTTGAGGGGATCGCCCTCAGCGTCGGAGCGGGCCTGCTCCACGTCGACCCAGGAAGATTGGGCCGCGACAGTCACGGACTTGGTCGGTACCGTCACAGACATCCCGGGTCCGACAAAGCCGGAAAGCGGGAGGGCGACGGTCGCGACACCTAGCAGCGAAAGCACCGAGAGCTTAGATACGACTCTGCGCCGGGGAGCGCGGGACCTCTCGCCTGCACGCGACGAATCGCTAACCATATGACCGCCTCAATCTTGGGAAGACACACTGATGGAGCCGTCATCAAAGATAACAAATTCATAACGCTTTGGATACAGGATGGTGAAGATCACGTCCGTTGCATAGCGTCGCGTACCTCACCGACGAGCTCCTCGAGGATGTCCTCCAAGAAAATCACCCCGACGATGGCACCGTGAGCACGCACCTTTGCGAGGTGAACCCCCGATTTCTGCATGGCAGCGAGCGCGTCTTCGACCTCGGCATCCGCTTCAACGATCGGAAGTGTGCGCACGCGCCAGCGAGGGATCGCCTCCTCGCGCCCCGTTCCATCTGCGGCGTAGAGGACGTCCTTGAGATGAAGATAGCCAGCGAGCTCCCCCCGCTCATCGACGACGAGAAAGCGCGAGAATCCCGTCTTCGCCACCGCCTGCTCGAGGTCGGCCGGCGTGCATCCAAGCGGAAGGGTGACGAGCGTGTCGAGCGCAACCATGGCGTCGGACACATTCTCCTCCGAAAACTCGAGCGTCCCCGACAAAAGTCCCAGATCGTCATCGAGGGTGCCCTGTTCCTGGGAGCGCTCGACGATGGCGGCGACCTCCTCGACCGTAAACGTCGCCGCCACCTCGTCTTGAGGCGTGCGGCCCGCAAGTCTGACGAAAATGTTGGCGAACTCGTTGAGGACGGTCACGACCGGACGGACAAGCTTGGCGATACGCACAAGGATCGGCGCGAGCACGAGGACAACCGGGATCGGTGCCGAAACGGTAAGGTTCTTCGGCACCATCTCACCGGCGAGAATGTGCAAAAACACGACGAGGATGAGTGCGGCAACAAAAGCGAAGGCGTGGGCGGCACCGGCCGGCATCCCCACGGCCTCCAAAGGCGCGGTAAACAGGTGCGCCAACGCGGGTTCTGCGACGGCGCCCAGGCCCGTCGAAGCGAGCGTGATTCCCAACTGGGAGACCGCAAGCATGAGAGAGACGTGTTCCAGCGCCCACTGGGCGGCCGCGGCGCCCCGTCTGCCCTGTTCAACGAGGGGATCGATCTGAGCCTTGCGCGAGGACGTCACACAAAACTCCCCGGCAACGAAGAACGCGTTGACCGCCAACAGGACGAGGGCGAGCACAAGTGCAGCGCCACTACTCATGAGACGTCCCCTCCCCACTGTCGATCGCAGCAATGTGAAGCTGCGCGATCCGGCGCCCCTCGATCCGACGCACCTCAAGACGCTGCCCGGCTATCTCGACGGCATCGCCCACGCGCGGCAGGCGAGAGAGCTCGGTGAGTACGAGGCCGGCGACCGTCTCGTAGGGACCATCATCGGGGAGGACGACGCCAACGGCGCGAGCGAGCTCGTCGGGGCGGATCGTACCCTCGACGTCCCATCCCCCCTCGTCGCTCATGCGCACGCCCCGGCGCCTGGGATCGTGCTCGTCGGCGACGTCGCCCACGATCTCCTCGACAACATCCTCGAGCGTGACCAGCCCGGAGGTGCCCCCGTATTCGTCGACGACGAGAGCCATCTGGAGCCCCTCGTCGCGCAACTGGACGAGGAGGGGCGCCAGCTGCGCCGTCTCAGGCACCCGCGGCGCGGGAGCGAGCAGCGACGATGACACGACAGGTACTTCTCCGCGACGCTCGAAGGGCACTGCTACGGCGCGGCGCACGTGGACGAGACCGACGATGTCGTCGGGGTCGGAGTCGTAGACGGGAAAGCGCGAATGCCCTGTGTGCGCCGCGAGCGCGATGACGTCGGCCGCGCTCGCGGAGGCCGGAAGCGCTTCCATGGCCCCGCGCGGCTGCATGACGTCGACGGCGGTTAGCTCACTGATCGCCACCGACCGCGTGAAGAGGGCAGCCGTCGAGGTGTCGAGAATCCCCTCCTCGGCCGAATGACGAACGATCGCCGCAACCTCGGAGGCCGAGCGTGCCGATGACAGCTCTTCCGCCGGCTCGACACCCATGGCTCGTACGATCCGGTTTGCCGTCGAGTTGAGCACGATGATGACGGGTTTGAACAGCCAGGTGAAGCCGCGTTGAAACGGCGAGATGACGCCCGCGACCGGAAGGGGGTCGGCGAGCGCCATGTTCTTGGGAATGAGCTCACCGAACACCATCGAAAACGCGTTGACGAGGACGAGAGCGACGATGACACCCACGCTGGCGGCCGCCGCCTGTGCTAGGCCGATGTTTTCGAACAGCTGCGTGAAACTAGACGTCAAGGCTACCTGCGTGGTGTAGCCCAGCAGAATCGTTGTCACGGTGATGCCCACTTGGGCGCCTGAAAGGTGGGTCGACAGGTGCGCGACCGTGGCGACGACGCCTGCGGCACGCTTATCGCCCTCAGCGGCACGTCTTTCGGCCTTAACGGGGTCCGTCGCGACGAGGGAAAATTCCGAGGCCACAAAAAGCCCGGTACCCACCGTGAGGACGACGCCGAGTATGAGGTTCATGACGAGGCTAAACACTGCGCGCCTCGCCGATTACGTGGTGGCCTCCTCGCGGAGGCTTGGTACTGCCGGTACTCATCACCTCCCATCATAAGGGGATCGGCGAAGATCCCACCGAAGCAGGTCCTTACGCGGAAGCGAGGCGTAGGCTGGGACAAGGACGTCTTTCTCGTTCCAGGCGCCCAAAGACGCGACCATCTAGGAAAAAGGTCCTATGGTAGGCAGTGAGGCCAAACCAAGTTTGTGGAGGATGCTGCAATGAACGCCGCACAGTCATCAACCCCCGAGGTTAACCAGAAGGTCATCGACGATCTGCACGCGAAGTATCGGGCAGACCCGCTCTCGGTCCCCTCGGATTGGCAGGACTATTTCCGAGCCGTAGAGGCACGCGACGCCGCGTTGGCCCGCCAGAGGAATGAGCAGGCGAACGCCCAGGTGTCCGTCTCGACCGACGTATCCCGCTCCGATCTGCCCCCGGCACCGCGCGCCGCGACGGCCGAACCGACCTCGCCCTACGCCGTCGCCTCTCTTGCTGCCGGCGAAGCCCCCGGCTGTCAAGCCGAAGCCGGCGACGACGTCTCGCGCCTCAAGGGCGCCTCCCGTGCCGTCGCCAAAAACATGGAGGCCTCCCTGGCCATCCCCACCGCGACGTCGGCACGCGAAATCCCGGCGAAACTCATGATCGAAAACAGGGCGCTCATCAACAACCATTTGCGCGCTACCTCCGGCGGTAAGGTCTCCTTCACCCATCTCATCGCCTACGCCATGGTCGAGGCGCTCGTCGAGATGCCCGACATTAACGTCCGCTACGAAGAGGTCGACGGCAAGCCCGGTATCCGCTCGTTCGCCCACGTCGGTCTCGGTCTCGCCATCGACGTGCCCAAGAAGGACGGCCAGCGCCAGCTCATGGTGCCCGTCATCGCCGACGCGGACCTCCTCACCTTCTCGCAATTCCTCGACGCCTACGAAGAGCTCGTAGGCAAAGCGCGTAAGGGCGCGCTGGGCCCCAGCGACTTCGCAGGCGGCTCGGTGACCCTTACCAACCCCGGCATGATCGGCACGAAGCATTCCGTCCCGCGCCTCATGGCCGGGCAGGGACTCATCATGGGCGTGGGCTCCACCTCCGTTCCCGCCGCCTGGTCCGGCGCCTCGCCGGCCTCCCTCGCCCGCGCCGGCATCGGCCCCGTCATGACGGTGACGAACACCTACGACCACCGCGTCATCCAGGGAGCCGCCTCGGGCGAATTCCTGCGAATTATCGAGGAAAAGCTCACCGGCCGCGACGGCTTCTACAAGCGCGTCTTCCACACGCTCCACGTGCCTTTTGAACCCTACGAGTGGACGCGCGACGTCGAATACGACCCCGAGCTAGAAAAGGGCAAGCCCGCACGCATCGCCGAGCTCATCCACGCCTACCGCTCGCGCGGCCATCTCGCGGCCAACACCGACCCGCTCGACTACCGCGTGCGCCGCCACCTCGACCTGTCCCTCGGCTCCTACGGCCTCACCATGTGGGACCTCGACCGGATCTTCCCCACCGGCGGTTTCGGCGGACGCCACTCGATGATGCTGCGCGAACTGCTCGACCGACTGCGAGATACCTACAACCGCACCATCGGTATCGAATATATGCACATCCAAGACCCCGTCCAGCGACGGTGGATGCAAGACCACATCGAAAAGCCAGCCCCGACACTCTCCCTCGACGATCGCCGCCACATCTTGTCGACCCTCAACCGGGCCGAGGCCTTCGAGACGTTCTTGCAGACGAAATACGTCGGGCAAAAGCGTTTCTCTCTCGAGGGCGGGGAAGCCCTCATCCCGCTCCTCGACCGAATCTTGCGCGACGCTCTCGCCGCCTCGTGCACCGAGATTACGATCGGCATGGCGCACCGCGGCCGGCTCAACGTTTTGGCCAACATCGCGGGCAAGACCTATGCACAGATCTTCTCCGAGTTCGAAGGCTACATGGACCCGCGGGCACAACAGGGCTCCGGCGACGTCAAATATCACCTCGGCACGGAGGGGATTTTCTCCGTCGACGAAGGATCGGCGCTCAAGGTAACTCTCGCCGCCAACCCCTCCCACCTCGAAACCGTCAACGGCGTCCTCGAGGGGATCACGCGGGCCAAGCAGGATCGCCTCACTGACGGCGAAGACGAAATCGTCCCGCTGCTCATCCACGGTGACGCCGCCTTCGTGGGCCAGGGCGTCGTCTACGAGACCCTCAACATGTCGCAGCTGCGCGGCTACCGCACCGGGGGCACCATTCACGTCATTGTCAACAACCAGATCGGTTTCACGACGAGCCCGACCTCGGGACGGTCGACACGCTATTGCACGGACCTGGCCAAAGGCATGCAGGTGCCGATCTTTCACGTCAACGGCAACGATCCGGAGGCTTGCGTGCGCGCAGCGTCGCTGGCGTTCGCCTACCGCCAGCGCTTCCACAAGGACGCCATCATCGACCTCGTGTGCTACCGGCGTCGCGGGCACAATGAGGGCGACGATCCCTCGATGACCCAGCCGATCATGTACAACGTCATTGACAAGCTGCCGACCCCACGCGGCCATTACGCGCGCGACCTCGTCGGCCGCGGCGATATGACCGCCGAGCAGGCCGAGGAAATGCTCTCCGGATACAAGGACGAACTCGACACGATCTTCGCCCAAACCCGCGAGGAGGGGTGGTCACCCGACGCCGAGGGCGCGACGAAGACGAAACTCGGCGTGTCCACCCGCTGGGTCAAACCATCGGCGCAAACGATCGGCGACGACGAGGTCATCGGCTGGTCCTCGGCGATCTCGCAGCAGGTCATCGAGCGTATCGGCGACGCCCACGCGGCCATCCCCGAGGGATTCACCCCCCACAAGAAGATGCTTCAGCTCGCCCGTAACCGGCAAAAGATGACGCGCGAAGGCAAGATCGACTGGGGCATGGGCGAACTCATTGCCTTCGGCTCCCTCCTCATGGAGGGTGTCAACGTCCGCGCCGGCGGCCAAGACACTCGCCGCGGAACGTTCGTCCAGCGTCACGCAGTTTTCCATGACAACGTGACGGGCCGGGAATGGACTCCGTTGAACTTCCTCACCGAGGGGCAGGCGCAGCTTAGAATCTTCGACTCTCCACTGTCGGAATACGCACCCCTAGGCTTCGAGTACGGCTATTCGGTCGAATCGCCGGAGACCCTCGTCGCCTGGGAAGGCCAGTTCGGTGACTTCGCCAACACCGCGCAGGCGGTCATCGACGAATACGTGTCCTCGGCCGAACAAAAGTGGGGACAACGGTCGAACCTCGTCATGCTCCTCCCCCACGGTTACGAGGGGCAAGGACCCGACCACTCCTCCGCCCGCATCGAGCGCTACCTCACGCTCGCAGCGGAAAACAACATGCTCATCTGCCAGCCGTCGACGCCGGCAAACCATTTCCACCTCCTGCGCCAACAGGCCTACGCGAGGCCGCGTCGCCCGCTTATCGCGTTCACTCCCAAGCAGCTGCTGCGCCTGTCGGCGGCGACCTCTCACGTCTCGGAGTTCACCTCGGGCAGCTTCCGGCCGGTGATCGGCGAAGAGACCGTCAGCGGGAAGGTTCGCCGAGTCATCCTCACTTCGGGTCGCGTCTACTACGATCTGGCGAAGAAACGCGAGCAAGACGGCATCGAGGACGTGGCGATCGTTCGCCTCGAGCAGTACTATCCGCTGCCCGGCGACGCCCTCGCACGCGAACTCGACAGGTGGGGCGATGTCGAGGTCGTGTGGGTCCAAGACGAACCGCTCAACCAGGGCGCCTACCCCTTCTTGGCGATCAACCTCCCCGGTGTCATCGGCAGACCGCTCGGCGTCGTGTCCCGACCCGCAGCCGCCTCGCCCGCGGCAGGTAATATGCAGATGCACAAGAAGCAGAACGCCAAGCTGCTTGAGGAGGCCTTCGCATAGGCCGGGAAGGGGAGTCGTGAGCGAACAGCGGATTATCGTCATCGGCGACGAGCTCGTCGCGGGCACCGGCGACCCCAAGCGGCTCGGCTGGGTCGGGCGGGTCATGAACCGCACCCCGATGGAAGGCCGCCAGCACGTACTCACCCTGGCGATGCCGGCGGAAGGCACGAAGGGACTGTCCGAGCGCTTCTCGCGCGAGGTCGTCCCCCGCCTCGCCCGTAAGGCCGACAACCGGGTGGTCGTTGGCCTGGGCGTCCACGACGTCGCTGGCGCCGGAGTTTCCGCTGCTCGTTCACGGCTCCATCTCGCCAATATCCTCGACGAGGCCCACCACGCAGGAGCGTCCACATTCGTCGTCGGTCCCCCGCCGATCCCCGGCATCGACGCACACGACCTATCGCGTTTTGCGCGTGCGTGCTCGGAGGTGTGTGCCCGCAGGAAGGTTCCCTTCGTCGACGCGTTCACGCCGCTCGTCGAGCACGATCAGTGGCTGACGGACATGGCAGCGGGGGACGGTCGGCTGCCGGGACAGGCCGGCTACGGCCTTCTCGCGTGGCTTGTCCTCCACCGCGGGTGGGTGTCGTGGCTACTGGGGGATCGGGCCTAGAGCCTCTAGGACGGCCGCGTGAAGCAGACCGTTCGTTGCGACGGCGTGCCCACCCCAGGGCCCCGGAGTGCCGGCAAGCGACGTGAAGGTGCCACCGGCCTCGGTGACGATCGGGACGAGGGCAGCCATATCGTGGAGGGCGAGCTCCGGTTCGGCCGCAATGTCGACCGCGCCTTCGGCGAGCAGCATGTAGGACCAAAAATCGCCGGGGGCACGGGTGCGCCACACGCGGTCCATGAGATCGAGCCAACGGTCACGTATCTTGAGGTCGCGCCACCCCGTCA
Organism: Actinomycetaceae bacterium; assembly: GCA_030527545.1. Lineage (GTDB taxonomy): Bacteria > Actinomycetota > Actinomycetes > Actinomycetales > Actinomycetaceae > Nanchangia. The sequence goes on along the minus strand of JAUNAP010000001.1, from coordinate 97,178 downwards.
GCGACGAATAGGCCAGTGACGCATCGGACAGATCGGCAACATGGGAAACCCGCAAACGCCTCACCTCGCCGCGCCACCGACACCAGGCCCCACCACCGCTCACCGCCCACCAGCGCCTCCCAAGCGCCGGCGCCGACACGACGCCGAGGATGATATCGGTGGAATCGACGAGGCCGATGAGGCTCGCCCACACGGGGACCCCCCTCACGTAGTTTTTCGTCCCGTCGATCGGATCGATGATCCAGCGCCGAGTGGATCCGCCGGTCTTCTCTCCCTCCTCCTCACCGAGGATCCCGTCGTCGGGGCGCAGTTCGGCGAGTCGGGCGCGCAAAGCCGCCTCGCAGGCACGGTCGGCATCGGAAACGGGGGTGAGGTCTGGTTTCGTGCTCACCCGCAGGTCCGCGGCGCCAAACCGACCGAGCGTGAGCTCGTCGGCAAGATCGGCGAGGTCGAGGGCTACGTCAAGGTCTGTTGGGGAGGCCATGCTGGCACGCTACCACGCGCTAGCGGATCTCCCACGGCGCGAGCGCCAGCGACTTTGTAAGAGCAAGGCGCCGGAACGAGTCCAGGCGCGCACGGTCGCGAGCGGTGGCAGCCCACGCGTCGAGCCGACAATCGGGAGCGTCGGAGAGGTGGCTGCATCGTCTGGGGCAGCTTTCGGCCGCCTGCGCGAGGTCGGGAAAGCCTGCGAGAAGCGCCTCCGTGTCGATGTGAGCCAGGCCGAAGGAGCGGATCCCGGGGGTGTCGACGAGCCAGGTCGACTCGTCCATACGCAAGGCCACCGCGCCTGTGGATGTGTGCCTGCCACGGCCCGTCACCGCATTGACCGCTCCCGTCGCCCGATCGGCATCGGGGATAAGGGCGTTGGTGAGCGTCGATTTGCCGACCCCCGAGTGACCGACGAGCACCGATGTGTGTCCACGTATGCGCTCGGCGAGGGCATCAATCCCCTCGCAGCCGTCCTCGCCCAGCCGCGTCGATAGGCATTCGAGGTCGAGTCCGGCAAAGTGTCGCAGCAGCGGTTCTGCCGGGGCAAGGTCGGCTTTCGTGGCCACGAGCACCGGGGTAATTCCCGCCGCGTAGGCGGCGACCAGGCAGCGGTCGATCATACGCGGCCGGGGCTCGGGGGCGGCGAGTGCGGATACGATGAGCATGAGGTCGACGTTGGCAACCATCGGCCTTTCACGGGCTGCCTGCGGCGTGTCCTCCGAGGAGCGGGTGAGCTCAGTGCGCCGAGGTTCGACGGCGACGATGCGCCCGAGCGTGTCTGGCCGACCCGACAGGTCGCCCACGCATCTGACCCGGTCGCCGACGATCACCGAGCCTCGAGGCAGTTCACGGGCCTTGACGCACCTGAGGTCGTGCTCGTCCAGGCGCACCGTGTAGCGGCCCCGATCGACGGCCGTCACCATGGCGATGGGGGCCGCCGAATAGTCGACTCTGTCCTTCGAGCGCCTGCGTGTCTTCTTGCCTTTGCGGCCGCGTCTAACCCGCACCCGCGGGTCATCCGTCCCGATGTCGCCGCGCACTAGGCGTCATCCTCGCCGCGAACCATGCGCGTCCACACGTCAACAAAGGCTGGGAAGGTCTTCGTCACGGCGGACATACCGCGCACGCGCACGCCCTCGACCCCCAGGCCCAGCAGGGCCGCCGTCATTGCCATGCGGTGATCCGCGTAGCTATCGACGACGCACCCGCGCATGGGGGCCGGGTCGATGCTCAGACTCGAACGGCCCTCACGCACACGCGCGCCAAGCGCCGTGAGGGTATCGCTGAGCGCCGAGAGGCGATCGGTCTCGTGTCCGCGCAGATGACCGATGCCCGACATTCGCGAAGGCGTGACCGCAAAAGCCGCCAGCGCACACAGGGTCGGAACGAGCTCGCCGTAGTCGGACAGTTTCTCGTCGAGCCCCGAGATCGGCCCCATGTATTGGGAGAGGAAACCGCCCTCGTCGTCGCAGTTGGCTCGCCCACCCATGCGGGTGAGCAGGCCGCGCCATGCTCCCCCCGGTTGGGTGGTGTCAGCAGGCCAGTTGAGGATCCGCACCTGCCCCCCGGCGATGAGGGGCGCGGCGAGGAACGGGCCGGCGTTCGTCAAATCGGGCGCCACCTGCCATTGCCCTCCCGGCAGGGCACCGGAGTGAACCCGCCACGCGGTGACGACGTCGCCGAAGGGGGTGACGGACATCTCGAGGGGGTCGACCTGGCCGCCGCGCGCGCGCATAACGGACACCGTCATGTCGACGTGGGGGCGCGAGGGCACCTCAGGTCCGGTGACGATCTCGAGGTCGGCATCGCAGCGCGGGCCGACCAGCAAAAGCGCGGAAAGGAACTGCGAGGAAGCGCTGGCATCGAGGCTGACACGCCCGCCGGGCAGGCCCCCTCGCCCGTGGATGACGTAGGGCAGGTGACCGGGGATTCCCTCGTAGGTCACGGACACGCCGAGAGCGGACAGGGCGTCGAGGAGGCCGCCCATCGGGCGCAGGCGCGCTTCCTCGTCTCCATCGAAACGCGTGTCCCCCTCGCACAGCGCCGCGATGGGGGTGAGGAAACGCATGACCGTACCGGCGAGCCCACACTCGATGCCGTTTTCAGCCGCGCGCAGCGTGAGAGGAGGAACGACCTCGAGGGTGTCATCGGCCAGCCTCGTCACCGTCGCCCCGAAGCTCTCGATGGCGGCGATCATAAGATCGCAGTCGCGACACGAGAGCACCCCGCGGATGCGGGTCTGCGAGGTGGCGAGGAGCGCCATGACGAGGGCCCGGTTGGTCTCGGATTTCGACCCTGGCACCCACACCTCGGCGTCAAGGGGACCCCGGGCGCGCGGCGCCTCCCACAGCGCCTCACTCATCGTCGGCGGTGCCCGGCAGGGGGCAGGTCCATCGTTCGGCGGCCACGGCGTGGGTAACCAGCCATCCCGTGATGGCCAGGCGGCGTGCGAGGGGCTTGCCCGTGTGCTTGGCCTCGGGCGGGTAGCGCACGAGCGCAATCGGCACCGACAGGGCGGCGAGGGCCAGGGCGCACGTGCGCGGCGCCTTGCCGGTGGCCAGGCCGAGTGCGAGCAGCGTCGTCGCGACGCCTGTGCCACGCACCCACGCACGCTGATCGGCAGGCGTCAGCGGCGGGATCCCCCACCGTTCCCACGTCTGCTGCGCCACCTGCAGGTGACGCACGTGAGCATCAGGGTGCACAGCGGCATCGAGCCCATCATTGGCAAAGATTCCGGCAAGAAGAACACGGGACAAACTACGCACAATCGCCATAGGCCCATTGTGTCCCAAAGCACGACACCTCGCCACCATCGCCGGGAATAGGCCCCCCGTCCGCGGCGTTATCGTCTTTGTTGAGCCGGACTTCGGGCGCAAACGCTAATGTGGGAGGAGTGAGTGAGACGACGATCGACGACGTCGAGGCCAGGCGGGCGCGGTTCGAGGCCGAGGCGCTCCCCCTCCTCGATCAACTCTACGGCGCCGCACTGGGGATGACCCGCGATCCCCACGACGCCGAGGACCTCGTTCAAGACACCTACGCGAAGGCATTCGCGGGCTTCGACAGCTTTACCCCAGGTACGAACCTCAAGGCCTGGTTGTATCGGATCCTCACCAACACGTTCATCAGCGACTATCGGCGCCGCCAGCGCCGCCCCAAACGCAGCGGGGAGGAGCCGGCGGACTGGGACGAGGCACGCGCGGCCAACCACGACCCCGTCGGGCTGCCCTCCGCCGAGGCCCTCGCCCTGGAGAACCTGCCCAACGCGACTATCCACGACGCCTTCGACGCCCTCGACGATGACTTCCGCATGGTCGTCTACCTCGCCGACGTCGAGGGCTTTAGCTATAAGGAGATCGCCAAGATCATGGACATACCCATGGGCACCGTCATGTCTCGGCTGTATCGCGGCAGGAAGAAGCTGCGCCACCTCCTCGCCGACTATGCCGCGCAGATGGGAATTGGGGTGACGCGCGATGCCTGAACACACGTGTGCGTGCGGATGCGGGAGCTCATCCCAGTGCCGCTGCGAGCGTTCGTGCCCGTGCGGGTGCGGATACTCCACCGAGCAGATGTTCGCCTTTCTCGATGACCGCGACGGCGCGGCATGCGGATGCCATGCCGAGGGGCTCGATCCCGAGCAGCGGGCCCAGCTCGATCGCGGCAGGCTCGAGGCGATCGCCGCCCACGTCGCATCGTGCCCTTCCTGTCAAGCCAGGCTCGCTCGCGAGCGGGCTCTACGTTCGGCGACGGCCACCAGCGCCGCCGCCGCGGCCCCCGATCATCTGCGCGCGAGGGTGCGAGCGACGTTGCGTGTCACCACGATCACAACCCGTCGTCTCACCCGCGGATGAGACCTTGAGTGGAAGTTGTGTAGGATCTGAGGGAATCAGTGACTATCGGAAGGAGCACCTGCGATGAGCAAGCGTGGACGTAAGCGTAAGACGCGCCGCAGGAGCGCAGCCAACCACGGCAAGCGCCCCAACTGCTGAGCATCGAGCGGACGGACTTCACAGCCCGTCCGCTTTCTTATTGCCTCACGCGCTCGCGCGACGCCCGCAGGCACGCCAGAGGGCGGCCAGGACGCGGGCGTCGATCTGTCCCGGCGCAGTCACGGCATCGAAGGAGGCAAAGGTCGCCTGCGCCCCCGCGCTGGGCGCCCAGGCTCTCACGAGAGGCCCCTCGTTGCCCATGCCCGCCGCGATGAGCGGCAGGGACTGCGTATCGGCGACGTAGTCCTCGATCGTATCGAGGAATCGCCTGGCTGCCTTCGGTGTTGCCGTAGTGACCGCGAGCTTGGCTACGTCGGCCCCCAACTCGCGCATGAGAGCAAGCTCGCGAGCCCACTCGGCGCTGGCCATGGTGCCGGCAAAGTCGTGGCGTGAAGCAACGGCGACGACTCCCTTCTCTCGCGCAGCCGCGATGACCTCGTCGGCGTGGGGCTGGCTAATCTCGACGTCGATGGCCGCCGGTCGCTGACGGACCAGATTCAGACACAGGTCGAGGTAGCGGGCGGGGCCGCAAGTGATATCGCCACCTTCTGCACTCGTGCGTACCGTGACGAGCACCGGGGTGTCGCCGGCCTCGGCGATGATCGCGGCCAGAGCGTCGCGGGCCCGCGTCAGGGACGCGTGGGACAGCAACGCGTCGGCGCGCCACTCGATGATGTCGACGTCGCTGCTGGCGGAAGCGGCACGAGTCTGTTCGACAAGTCCGCGTAGTCTCGGCGCGTTGACGGGGACGATGATGGCAGGAAGGGCGCTCGACAAACGAACATTGCCGATGGCTGTCATGGGGCTCCTTCCGCTCACCGATGCCGCCTCGCGTGGCGCCTACGCAAGCTCGCTCAAAAAACGCGGCGCCTCCACCTAGGGTAGTGGGTATGAAGATCCTCCACACGTCGGACTGGCACATCGGACGCACCCTGCACGGGGCTTCCCTCGCCGATGCCCAGGCCAACTACATCGACTTCCTCCACCAAACAGTCGTGGAACACGAGGTCGATGTGGTCCTCATCAGCGGTGATCTCTTCGACCGGTCGATCCCCTCGGTGGAATCCCTCAAGCTCGTGAGGAACGCACTTGCCGACCTATCGCAACACGCGCGCATCGTCATCACCCCCGGCAACCACGATTCGGCCCTTCGACTCGGCTGGCTTTCGCCCTTCCTCGACGAGCGCATCGTTATTCGCTGCGATGTCGAGGACGTGGCGACTCCCGTGCGCATCGAATCACGCGGGCAGGTCTGCCGGATCTACCCCGTCCCCTACCTCGATCCCGACATGACCCGCGATGTTCTCGCTCCCGCGGGCACGGGCGATCGCCTGCCTCGTTCGCACCACGCCGTCCTCTCCGCGGCGCTTGAACGCATCGGCGACCACCTGCGCAGCGACCCCCCGAGGGGCGAACGCGTCATCGTCATGGTCCACGCTTTTATCACCGGCGCCCAAGAAAGCGACTCGGAACGCCCGATCGAGGTGGGTGGCGTCGGCGACGCCCCGGCGTCGATCTTCAACATCCGCGACGAACACGGGCACGCACTCATCGACTACGTCGCCGCGGGGCACCTCCATCGTCCTCAGCAGGTGGCCTCCCCCGTGCCGTGCTACTACAGCGGCTCGCCAATGGCATTTTCGTTCTCTGAAGCCCGCGACACAAAGTCGATCGTCCTCCTTGACACGGCGGCGGCCGATCTCGCTCCCCGCCTCTTGCGCACCCCCGTTTACCGGCCGCTCCGTCGCGTCTCGGCGTCTCTCGCACAGATCGAGGAGGGCATGTTCGCGGACTACGCGCAATGCTGGCTCGAGGTCACCGTGACGGATACGGCCAGACCCACCGATCTCGTCGCGAGGGTCCACGCGGTCCTCCCCCACGCCCTCATCATCCGCCACGAACCTCACGATCGCACCGTCCGCGACGCGCCCGAGCTGGCGCACGCCCACGCCCGCCCGCTCGACATCGCGGTTTCATTCCTCACCGACGCCGGTGGGGTTGCGCCCAGTCAAGAAGAGATCGAGCTCGTTCGCTCCATCATCGAGGAGGCCAGCTGACATGCGCATCCATTCGCTCACGCTCTGCGGAATTGGGCCCTTCCCCGGTGAGGTGTCGCTCGATATCGACGCCCTCGGTGCCTCTGGGATCTTCGTTATTACGGGTCCGACGGGCTCGGGAAAGACGATGCTGCTAGACGCCCTCATGTTCGGTCTCTACGCGAAGCTCAGTGGTGAGGACGCCGATCCTCAGCGGCTACGCTCGCGCCACCTAGATCCCGACCAGTCCTCGAGCGTCCAGGTCGTCTTCACCGTGCCCGCAGGCACCTACCGGGTGAGCCGCTCGCCCTCCTACATGCGCCCCAAGAAGCGGGGAAACGGGTTCACGGAAAGCAAGGCCGACGCCGTCCTCGAAAGGCTCGCAGATCCCGGCGATTCCAGCGGTCAGCCCGTAGCATCGGGACCGAGGCAGGTCGGCGAGGAGCTCTCCCGAATCCTGCCCTTAACCTCCGAGCAGTTTTGCCAGACCGTGATCTTGCCCCAGGGCGCGTTCACGCGCTTCCTCAAAGCGAAGTCCGACGATCGCGCGAAGATCCTCCAACAAATCTTCGGCACCCACCTCTACGCGCGCATCGAAGATATCCTCGACGAGCGCGCCAGGCAGGCCCGCGCACGCGTCAGCCAGGCCCAAGCAGCCGTGAAGGACCGCGAGGACGCCGCTCATGCCGCACTGGCCGCCTGCGGCCTCGATGGCGACGACGACGCGAATCGGCAGGCGGCGCCCGGCTGGCTCGAGCGCAAGCGCCTAGAGGCGGCAGAAGCCGAAGATGCGGCGTCTGCCGCACACGAGGAACTCTCCTTCACGTCATCGGAGACGCGCGGGCTAGCGGGAAGGGCACAGCAGGGAGCCGAGGCGGCCATCGAAAGCGCCCGCCTCGAGGCTGTTGCCGAGGAAATCGAGCGTGCACGCACGGATTGCCGCCGCGACGAAGCCGCCCGCAGGGCCGTCGCGACGTGGGCGGAGGTTGACAAGATACGTGCCTGTTTGGAATCTGCCTCTGCCGAAGTTGAAGACGCCGCTTTGAAGCTTCGCTCCTGTGACCCCGACGGTATCGCCGAGCTCGCGGCAGTATGTGAGGCTGAGGAAAAGCCGAGCCCCTCCTCACTATCGGCCGCAGACGATGCCGTGGGAGAGGCCCTCACCTCGCTCGCCGAGGGGCTGCGTGCGGAAAAAGAGCTCGCCGAGCGGGCTCAACGTTGCGATCAGCTCGAGCGGCGGGGTCGCGAACTCGATGCCTCACTCGCTGCCTACGAGGAGGAAATCGCGGGTTTGCCGAAAAAACAGAGGGACGCGCAGATCAGACATGGCATCGCCCGCGCGGCAGCTGAGCAGGCCGAGCAGCTCGCGCAAGCTATCGCCGAGGCGGAGCATCGCGTTGAGGCCGCAACTCGTTGGGAAGAGCTTGTCGAGCGCCAAAAGAGTATCGCCGAGGAGCGCCAGCGTGCCGCCCGCGAATGCGAGCGAGCCCAGGCCGACTACGACCATCTCGATAGGCAGTGGCGGGCCCAGGCGGCCTCCGAGCTCGTCGCCACGTTGACGAAGGACGCACCCTGCCCCGTGTGTGGTTCCCTCGTCCACCCTTCTCCCGCGCCCAGGCACGACGGAGACGTCACGTTGGCCGATCTCAAGCTCGCGGCCGGGCGTGTCGAACGGGCGCGTGCTGACCTCGAGCGCACGAAAACCGATTTGTGTGCCGTCGACGACGCGATTGCCAAGCAGGCCTGCCAGCTCGGTAACCTCATGCCCCGTGAGGCGCGAGTGAAGCTCGAAGATCTCAACGCTTTGCGCACCGAGGCCCTCAAACGTGCTCGAGGCGAGACAGCAGCGGTGGGTGAGATCGCCGCGCTCAGTGAGCGCGAACAAGCCCTCACAGACCTCACGCGGAACGCCGAGGAGGAGCGCGAGCGCCTCGATGCCGAGCGAGCGGGCCTCAAGGAGCGCATGGGCGAGCTTGAGAGAGTGCGCGAGGGGGCCAAGGCGCACGCCTCCAGCGTCGAGGAGCGCATGAGGGGTCTCGAAGCAACGAGGCGAGATCTGCGGCACCTACGCGACGTCATCCACGAGCACACGCGCACGAGCGGACAGGCGGACCAGGCGCTCGAGACGGCTCGACGCTCCACCGGCGAGGCCGGATTCGCCGGACGCGACGACGCCGAGGCGGCCCTGCTGTCCGAGGGGGCCCGCAGCTCCCTCCTCGAGCGCATCGCAGCCCACGAGGCCGACCAGGCCAAAGTGGCACACACCTTGTCCGATCCCGAGATCATCCACGCCATGGGACGCACGCTGCCCCACCGCACGCTCCTCGAGGGCACCCTCGCGCGCGCTAGGAAGCGCCTTACAAAGGAGCGGGAACGCCGCAGAGATACCGACTCGCTCGTCCTCGCCGCCGAACGCTCCCTCGCCGAATGCGACACCGCGAGGAAGCATCTCGACCAGGTGCGCGCTGGCGAACGCTGCTTGTTGCGCGTCGATGCCCTCGTCAACGCCCGCCAGGACCAGGCCAATCACACGCCGCTGTCGACATGGGTCCTCCTCGCCGCCCTCGACGAGGTTCTCGCCGCCGCCAACGCCAAACTCGCCCAAATCGCGCGAGGCCGCTACGAACTCGTGCGCGGTACTTCCGACGGCTCACAGAAACGTAACCAGGCGCTCTCGATAGACGTCATCGACCACGAGGCCCCCGGCGAACCGATACGCCGTTCAGCGACCCTGTCCGGCGGGGAATCCTTCTATTGCTCGCTCGCCCTCGCCCTCGCCCTCGCGGAATCGGTCACCCAGACTGCTGGCGGAATCGATATCGGCACCATGTTCATCGACGAGGGATTCGGCACCCTCGATGAGGAGACCCTCTCCGAGGTCCTACGCCAGCTCGTCACACCGGCGCGAGGCGAACGGTGCGTGGGCGTCATTTCCCACGTGCCCTCCGTGCGCGACTACGTCCGCGAGCGTGTCGTCATCACGCGTGGGGACAACGGCTCGCGGGCACGCGCCTACTGCTGAGCGCCCTCGACGATCTCGCGGACGAGGCGCAGTTCCGTGACGTCGTACCACAGCAGGGAGGCGTCTTCGATATCGTCGGTCTCACCCTCGACGAAAGCCCGGATGCTAGGCCACGTCTCTTCCTCATCCAGGTGCAAGGACACGACCTGCGTCCATGAAACCGGGGCGTCGAGGGCGACCTCGCCGGGAGCACTGCCCGGCCTCAGCTCGCCGTCGACGTCTGCGGCCGCAACGATGCGGCAGGTAAGGTCGTCGCCGTCTAGGAGATCAAGGCACGCCTCGGCGGCAAGTTCCATCGCTTGTGCCTCGTACTCCTCGCTGCCCCACGTTTCCTCTCCGAAGCTCGCGCGCAGCGAGGGCGTGTCGCCCCACGCGCGGGGGCGCGAGATCTGCTCGGCGCTAACGTCGCTGGGGGTCAGTGGAATGTAGACGCGCATGGCCCCACTTTAGCCGATCGCGCCACGTTCGCCGAGGTGGCGCCGGGGGGTGCGGGGACCATGCTCGACACAGCTGCTCGATGTCGCGCCCGGGTGGTGATGCCGGATCGAGCGGACGCGCCTCGAGGAGGGCGCGGGCAGCCTCGAGTGGGTCTCTACTGACGAGCTGGCACGTCTCAACCCCGCAGTAGCGCGCGAGCACGTGTTTGACGGCGCGGTGCGCGCCCGGCCCTGCGCCCGCGGCATCAACGCGGGTGACGACGACGCGAATCTCCTCGGTCCTCTTCTGAGCGTTGAGGTAACCGACGAGTCGACGCATCCCAACCGGATCTGCGGCACCGACGGCCACGACGTCGTCGCTGCACTCGCGTATCGTTTCCTCGACCTCGTCGCGGGACGGACCAAAGAACATCGCTTCCTCGTCGTCGTTAAGCGCTGGGGCGGTATCGACGACGACGACGTCGTAGACGCCGCGGGCTACTTCACAGAAAGCCTCTATCCCTGCTCGCGAGAGCTCGCGCCACCGTGAGGGGTGGTCGAGACCGGTCACGACGTCAAAGGCCCACGGGGTCTCCACGACGAGGTCGGCAAGCGCGAGTGGCGTGAGCGCCCCGTGGGCGGCCTCATGGCACGCGGCCGCTATGCCCGAGGATTCGTCGGGCAGGCCGAGGTGATAGACAATGCTCGGCGCCGCGGTATCGGCATCGACGAGGAGGACCCGCAAGTTCGCGCGTGCGAGCGTGGCCGCGACCGCGACGGCCGTCGTCGTTCGCCCGGGCGCACCAGGTGGACCAACGACGGCGAGGATTCGCCCGCGCCGGTCCCGCTCGGTGCTCCCGTTGTCGCCGGTGTCGGCTTCATCTCCACGGCTTGTCCCCCGGGCCGGTGTTTTCCGCGACGCTGAGGCGTCGATCCCGCCGTGTTCCTTTCCGTCAACACGCGGCTCGACCGGACCGGAGTTTCGGCGGGCGGCGCGAGCCGGATAGCGGCGCTTGTGGGAAGGCTGCGGGGGCTTATTTTCTTCGACGAAGGGATCGGGAGGCAGGAGCGCCGCAAGCTCGGCGCCGCTGAGGGCGGAGATATCTCGCCCGGCGTCGGGGGCGGGTGCCTCGCCGCCGTCGCGCCTTGTCTGTTCTGTTGGCGTCATGATGGCGGCGACGATGGCGGCTGGCTCACGGGCCACGACCTGGGCGCCCGGCCACGCCCGTGGTTCGTCATCGGCGACGATGACGCGAACCCCTAAGCGATGTAGTTCGGCGACGGCGTGAGGGTCGGCTCCGGACGCCCGCTCGCAAACGACCACCGTCCCGATGCCGGCAGCGGCTGCTCCCAATGCTTCGGTGAGATCGAGGCAGCGTCTGGCAATGGTGGCCACCCCCGCCAGGAGCCTCACGACGTCCACTTCGAGGTCGCCGTCGAGGGCGAGGACGACGTCCGGCGCTTTCACTGCTCGCCCCCTCCCTGGACGGCGAGGATGGGGATGCCCTGCCCCTGGGCGGTGACGACCGCCTCTACGTCGGCCGTGGGCACGCGCACGTCGATGATGGAACCCTTGGCCACCGCGCCGGATGCGGAGCTACCGGGCCCGACGTAGGTAGCCTCTCGAGTGAGGATGTGGGCTTTGAGATCGGGAGTGGTTGCGCCGCTGCGTGCCGGCGCAGCCCACAAGACGAGAGTCTCGCCTCGCGCTACTCCGGTGGGCATCGGTTGAGCGAGGGTGACAACGAGGAGATCGCTGCCCGCGGCCTGAGCGGCCAGTGCCGAGCGGGGAACGAGCTCTCCCGCGGCAATGGGACGCGTGGCAACCGCTTTGTGCGGGAGTTTGCCCGACTCGAGATAGATGTCACCGGGGACGCGGGCGCTGACGGCGACGAGGTCGTCTTCGGACACGGTCTCCCCGGGGGCGATGGGGCGTGAGGCCGCCGCAAGGGGCGCCGTCGCGCTGCTGCGCTGGAGCGCCACCACGGCAAGAATGACGGCGAGGACGATGAGGAAGACGCCACCGAGGAAGCGGAGATCAAGATAGGGGCGAGGGCGAGACATGGGGGGCCTTTCTAGAGGGATCGCTTCATTGTAGCGCGGAATAGAGCGAGAAAGGACACTTATCCACACGATCAATAACAAGCGACAGTCTAAGAACATCTGTGACATACTTGGGGTATGGAGCAGCGCTTTCTCACCCTGGCCGATGTTGCCGACATCCTCAATATTTCTGTGCAAGGGGTGCGGGCGATGGTGACGTCTGGAGAGCTGCCTGCCATCCAGGTCGGCGGTCGCCGTCAGTGGCGCGTCGAAACCACCAAGCTCGAGGACTACATCGCCCACCAATATGCCGTCGCCGAGCAGACCCGCACCGGCGCCGCAGCTCAGTAAGACGCCAGGTAATCGATATAACGGTAGGCGAGCGTCACGTTCTCGCGCCCGCCAAGGTCGAGGTGATCGGCGCCCACCCGCACGAGGCGGCCGACGAACGGTTCACGGCGGCACGCATAGACTCGCACCAGCCCGCCCTCCTCGGCGAGTCGACGACAGGCGCTTGCCAGCTTGAGTCCCGCCACGACGCGACTCGGCTCCTCTTTCGCCCCACCCAAACCACTGACTCCTACGACGCCGCCCATAGCCACGAGAACACTTCCGCGCTCATCCTCAACGACAAGATGATCGACGCCGACGTGTGCGACCTCCCCCGCGACGCGCCCGGAGCGCGTGTCGATGATGACGCGACGTCCAATAGCCGCACGGAAACGGTCGCCTAGTCCCAGGCGAGTCATTTCGGCCTGCGCAAGATCCCAGGCCTCTCCGCGGCGCTGCAGGGCAAGCTCGGCCGCCATTCGGGACTCGAGGTCGAGAAAGAGCGAAGACCACCTCATGATCCGCACACTAACACACCCTTGACACGACCAGAGACATCATGCACGATGGTTTCATCATCAAAGACCATCATTGATATCGATTGGATCCCTCAAGTGACGAAACGTTCCGATGCTCATAGACGTGTCGAAGCCACGGTGTGGCTCCTCGCTCCCCTCGTCATGGCCCTCGCCGTCTCCTGCCTGCTAGGCCCCCATCCCCTGTTCGACGACGGGGCTACGTTCGAGATGCAACTGGCCGATGCCGTGGGCTCGACCGTCTCGCTCATCGGCGGCACCCTCGCCGCGTGGTTCCTTCTCACCGCCCTGCTCGCCCGCCTCGCACGACACCTGCTGCGCCTCGGGCGCCGACCTCATCTTCTCGCTCATCTGCTGCGCTTTGGCGCCCCCGTCGTGCGAAAAGCAATCCTCGGATCGGCAACGCTCGCCCTCGTGCCTATGGGATGGGCCCCGGCACTCGCGGTCCCTACCGATCCGAACCAGGGGGGCACCGGAAGCGACGTCGCTGCATCCGTCGTCCCCGACGACGTGGGATGGGCGCCCACCCCCGCTCAGGAGCGCCCGGCTCCCACCGAGATCCCCGACGCGCACGGCGAGCAATCCCACGCCGAGGACGATGCCTTGCACGAGGCCCCTCCCCCTCCGTCCACTGCGGCGCCCGAGGATGAAGCCACCAGCTCGTGGAGACTGGGAGACGACGTCGGCTGGGGCGCGCTCGTGCGCCCTGCTATCCCCACCGGACCCACCGGGGCGCAAGAGCCTGAGCAACGGCCCCGCGCGAGCGAGTCCGCACCCGAGCGACGGATGCACGTCGTCGCCGCAGGCGAATCCCTGTGGGCAATTGCTCAGGCCCACCTGGGCGAGGATGCCTCTGCCCAACGCGTCGACGCCGCGTGGAGGTCCCTCTACCGTCTTAACGCCGACACCATCGGCGCAGATCCCAACCTCATCCACCCGGGCGACACCCTCGTCGTACCCGCCACCTAGGAGACCACCATGTCCGCTCTTGCTCTCGCCGATCCAGCACCGCGTCGCCGCCGTCCCCACGCCTTCGGGGCACTGCCCAGCCTCCCGGCAACAGTCGTGCCCCTCGCCCGGCCTCCGCGTACCAGCCGCGCCGAGCCCCTCCGGCGCCCACCCGTGCGACTTGCGCCTCACGATCCGCTGGGTCGTAAACAGGACGGAAACCCCGCGCAGGCGTGGAGCACGCCGCACGCGATGATCCCCAGCGTCAACCCGAAAACCTGGAGCTTCGCGATGGCACGCACCCTCGTCGAGGTCGTCGACGGAACACGCAACCCGCACGACATCGCCCGCTGGCTCGCTCCCTCGCTCTTCGACGCACTGCGAGAACGCCACCGGCTAGCCCGACGCTGCGCCACGCCGCAGCGGGGAGCGCATATTCGCACACGCTCGGTGAGCCTATCGCTGGCTAAGCGCACTCCGACCTACCTGGCCATCGAAGTGACGGCCGTTGTCGACGTCGACGGGTTCTCCCGCCCCCTTGCCATGAGGATTGAGTCTTACCGGGGACGCTGGAAGATCACCGCCGTGGAAATTGGGTGAGCCACGATCGCCGGGCCGCCAAGCACCGCTCGACCTCGTGCATGACGGGGTCGACGAAATCGCGCCGATACGTCTGGTCGTAGGCCGCCGAGGCGGCAAAGGACAGCCCGGAAAAAGCAGCCAGAATGAGCGCAACCTGGAGGTATTCCCGCCCAAGCGGCAAGGTAATACCCGCCCAGGCCAGGGGATGGGGCGCCCCCGGGGACCACTGTTGAAGCAGCGTCGTGGGGATGGAGACGAGGCCACACGCAAGAAGCATGGCGCACACGATTGCCACGAAGAAGAGCGTTTGGAACGTCTGGGCACACGCCGGAATGAGGATAAGGTTCACCCGCTCCGCACGCCGCAGACGCGCCACCTGACCGGTACCCGCCGTCATGCCTGTTCCGGCGAGTAGCTCGGCGTCGCGTCTCCTATCGACGGGCGCCTTCGCCAGGTCGTCGCACCTTTCGGCGTTAATCACCCATACAAGCACGATTGCCAAAACGAGCAACCCGGCGACGATCGTCCACGTCGCCTTCCACGTCAAGCTTGCCGCCACCTGCCAAATCTCGGCATTGAAGAAGCAAAAGAGCAGCGTGACTACCAGCAGCGGCAGGGCCCTCGTGATGAGAGGAAGGATCGTGCGCAACTCGCGCGCCCCACGCAGTAGCGACCACCGCCCCACGGATGCCAAACCGGAGGCGACGAGAAAAGCTGCCGCCAAGAGCGCCACGGCTACCGTACCGGAACTGAGACGTACCCACGCCGCGAAGCGAGTGGCCGCCTCGGAGTAATCGGCGAAGGGCCAGGTCGCGGGTCCGACAAGCAGCGCCACGACGCCGCAGGAGGCGGCCACGATCCGACGCGTCTGCCGGGTCCGCCCCCGCACGGCGGCACCTATCGCTCCCACGCCGGCCAAGACGGCAAAGGGAGCGATAAACGCGACGAGACACAGGGCGGCCTGTTCGGCCGTCACCGTGATCTCATCGGGGTGCGTGCCATCGGCGAATCCCGTAGCAACGAGCCTGCTGAGCACGTGCACCCACACGCAAACCAGGCACGCCATGCCGCAGATCGCCGCGGCAAAGGGGGCGAGCCTTGCCGGCAGGTCTCGCGCGCGATCCCTGAGGGGAAGCACGAAAGGCAGGCCGTTGGCCATAAGCCACAGCCTGTGCCTTTCGCGCGTCGACGCTGTGGTGTTCACGAAACGTCAGCGCTTATTGCGCTTACGGCGGCGACGCTCTTCCCTATTGAGACCGCCGGTCTGGCCTGTGCCGCCGTTGCCCGCGCGCCCCAAGACCTTTTGTCGTGAAGCACGGCCCGTGTCGCCCATGACGGACGGTGCCTGGGCGAGGGCCTGGGCGACCTTCTCGTCGACAGCCGCATCCTGCTCCTCCTGAGCCTGCTGAGCCGCCTCAGCGGCCTCTCGTTCTTCGGCGTCGACACGCTGGGCGAGAGCCTGCTCGAACTGCCCGGCAGCGGAGAAGATTCCCGCGACGGTTTCCTCACGCACCCGGCCCATCATGCCCTGGAACATGTGGGCACCCTCGGAGGAATACTCCACGAGCGGGTCACGCTGTCCCATAGCGCGAAGACCGATGCCCTCTCGCAGGTAATCCATCTCGTAGAGGTGTTCCTGCCACAGCCGATCGACGGTCGCCAAAAGGACGCGCCGCTCCATTTCAGCCACGGGCTGGTCCCCCAACTGGGCGTGAGCCAAGGGGTTGGCGCTCATGCTGTCGACCATGCGGTCGTGAGCGGCGTAGATGTCGTCCGTCAACGCGTTCGCGACGTCCTCGAGGGTGAGACCGGTCTGGCCCCCCACCGACTCGACGAGTTCGCGGCGGTCGACGCCCACCGGGTAGATACCGCGCATCGACGCCCACAGGGACTCGAGGTTCCACTCCTCGGCGCTGCCCTGGCACGTCGCGTGGACCGCCTCGGAAATGGTCTGGTCGAGGTAGCCCGGAATGAGCTCGTCGAGGTCGATATTCTTCTCCAACACCTGGCGGCGCTGAGTGTAGATGAGGTTGCGCTGGTCGGTCATGACGTCGTCGTACTTGAGGACGTTCTTGCGCATCTCGAAGTGGAGCGCCTCCACCTGCTGTTGGGCCGAGCGAATCGACTTGGCGACGACTTTGTTCTCCAACGGCATGTCAGGGGGGAAGGAGCCCGACGACATGATCCGTTGGGCAAGACCCGATGCGAAGCGCTGCATGAGCGGGTCTTCCATCGACAGGTAGAACCGCGACTCTCCGGGATCTCCCTGACGCCCGGAACGACCCCGCAGCTGATTGTCAATGCGTCGCGAATCGTGCCGCTCGGTGCCGAGCACGTAGAGGCCCCCGGCTTCCTTGACCCGCTCGTGCTCGTCGGCTACCTGATTCTTCGCCTCCTCGAGGGCCTTTGGATAAGCCTCACGCCACTCCTCGGGGTTGTCTTCGGGGTCAAGCGGGTTGTCCTTGCGGCCTCTCAAGGCCTGCTCGGCGATGTGCTCAGGGTTACCCCCCAGCATGATGTCGGTACCACGACCCGCCATGTTCGTCGCGATGGTCACCTGTCCCAAGCGCCCGGCCTCGAAAACGATCTCGGCCTCGCGCGCGTGCTCCTTGGCGTTGAGCACGTTGTGCGGGATCTTCCTCTCACGCAGCATCCGCGAGAGTTCCTCAGACTTAGCCACGTCCGTCGTGCCCACGAGGACCGGCTGGCCGGTCTCGTGACGCTGAGCAATGTCTTCGACGATCGCTCGCAGCTTCCCCTCGCGCGTGGGGAAAACGAGGTCCGTCTTGTCGATGCGCACGACCGGCTTGTTCGTCGGAATCGGGATGACGCCGAGTTTGAACGTCGACATGAACTCCGCAGCCTCGGTCTCGGCCGTACCGGTCATGCCCGAGAGCTTGTCGTAGAGGCGGAAGTAGTTTTGCAGGGTGATCGTGGCCAGTGTCTGGTTCTCGGGTTTAACCGGGACGTGTTCCTTGGCCTCGATGGCCTGGTGAAGACCCTCGGAGTAGCGGCGGCCCTCCATCGTACGGCCGGTGTGCTCGTCGACGATGATGATCTCGTTGTTGCGCACGATGTAGTCGCGGTCGCGTTTGAACAGTTCCTTCGCCTTGATGGCATTGTTGAGGAAGCCGATACGCGGCGTGTGCTCGGCGCGGTAGAGATTGTCGATGTTGAAGTAGTCTTCGACCTTGTCGATCCCAGGCTCCAAGATGCCGACCGTGCGCTTCTTCTCGTCGACCTCATAGTCGACCTCGCGCTCCATCATGGCAACGAGCTGGGCAAACTTGGCGTAGGCCGCGTCGGCCTCCCCCATGGCTGGGCCTGAGATGATAAGCGGGGTGCGGGCCTCGTCGATGAGGATCGAGTCGACCTCGTCGACGATGGCGAAGTTGTGTTCGCGCTGGACGAGATCCTCGGTGCGCTGAACCATGTTGTCGCGCAGGTAGTCGAAGCCGAACTCGTTATTCGTCCCGTAGGTGATGTCGGCGGCGTATTGTTCCCGCCGGGTCTTGGGGTCTTGGCCGTTAACGATGCAGCCCACGCTCATTCCGAGGAAGCGGTAGACGCGACCCATGAGTTCGCTCTGATACGACGCGAGGTAGTCGTTAACCGTGACGACGTGAACGCCACGTCCCGTGAGCGCGTTGAGGTAGGACGGCATCGTCGCTACGAGGGTCTTTCCTTCACCCGTCTTCATCTCGGCGATGTTGCCGCGGTGGAGGGCAATCCCACCGATGATCTGGACGGGATAGGGCTTTTGCCCAAGGACGCGCCACGCCGCCTCGCGGACGGTTGCGAAGGCCCTCACGAGGATGTCGTCGAGGGTCGCCCCCTCGTCAAGGGCCGCCCGCAACTCGTCGGTCATCCCCTGCAGCGCCTCGTCGCTCATCTGCCCGAATTCGTCGTCGAGTGCGACGACCTCGTTGGCCAGCGCCTCGAAACGCCGCAGCGTGCGGCCCTCGCCCATGCGCAAGATCTTGTCAAAAATCGACACGGTCACTCCCTTAATCGCGAATGCTGTTCCCCATCCTAGGGGTTTGATCGCCACGAAACCTAGCGCACAGGCATGACGGCGTTCGGCCGCCCCGATGAGGGACGGCCGAACGCTGTGGTCACATCCGATCAGTCGTCGATGTTGGCTGTCGTATCAAGCCTGATGACACCGTAGGTCCATCCGTGACGGTGATAGACCGCACACGGCTGCTTCGTCTCGGAATCGATGAAGAGGAAGAACGGGTGTCCAACGAGCTCCATCTGGTAGAGCGCCTCGGACACCGTCATGGCCTGGGCCTCGTGCAGCTTCTGGCGAACGAGGACCGGGGAGTCACCGAGCTGGACCTCGTCGGCGACGCCAACCTCACGCTCGCGCGGGGCGTCGGGATCGGCGCCTGGAGCCTCAGTGGGAATAGCGGCCGGGCGGGCATCCGTGAGATCGAGCTTCTCGATGTCGATGTCATGGGCTTCACGCAGCGACCGATCCTTGCGGCGACGGTGCTCCTTCGCACGGTCGCGAGCGCGGCGCACGCGCTCATAGAGCTTCCCAGCAGCAATATCGACGGAGGCGTAGCGGTCAGAAGATGCGGCTTCCGCGCGGATGATCGGCCCCTTACCGATGACGGTGATCTCGACGCGCTCCGACACGTCGGCCTGCCGTTGATTGGGTTCGTGAGTGATCTCAACTTCGATGCGCTGAGCCCTCGGGTAAAAGTGCTCGACCTTGGCGAGCTTGTCCTCCACGTATTCGCGGAAATTCGAGTGGATCTCGGCGTTACGGCCTTCAACGATGATGTCCATTGTTTCCTCCGGGCTGATCGAGGGGGACGTGGTCCCCGTGTGGGAGGCAAGCACATCGCTCACCTCGTGAATTGAGCTATCCCCTCCTTTGTCGGCTTGTGTGCGCCTCGGTGGCGACCATGTCTCTATGGTATCGGAATGTGACGTGGCCGACAGGGGAACGGCGGAGCGAACGTGACCGTCTATCCCCGCGCACCCGCCAGGCACACCGTCGCAACGACGTCGGCACCGGCCTCCTCGATGGCCCTCACAGCCTCGGCGAGAGTGGCACCCGTCGTCATGACATCGTCGACGACGACGACGTCGCCCTCGAGCCTCGTTCTCGCAGCCATCGTCCCTGCTCGCCCGCGCAGCCGCTGGTTGCGGTCACGCCCCGATTGTGAACGAGCACGCGCCCGCAAACGCAAAGCTTCGACACACCCGACGGGGCGAATGCCCGCCTCGGCGAGTCCACGGGTGATTCCGTCGGCGAAGGCTCCCGTGACGTCGGGGCCGCGCAGCCGGCGCACATGGGAGGACGGGCAAGGGACCACCCATCGAGGCGTTACCCCCTCCTCGGCTAGGCTGCGTCCAGCCCGGTAACCCCACGCGCGTACGTGGGTTCCCCACTGGCGTCGCCGCTCGTGCTTCATCGACAAGACGAGGTTGCGCACGCGCCCCTCGTAGGAGGCGAGTACCCACGTGTCGACGCGGGCCGTCTCCATCGCCGCTGGCGGCGCCACGGCAAGAGGCGGGTCCGAGAGCAACTCATGACACTCTGCGCACACGCTCACATCGGGTTCGTGGCAGCCCGCGCACGAGATGGGCCACAAGATAGCCGCGAGATCGTCGAAGAGCACTCATCGACTATCGCCCACGGGCACCGGCGCACCGGCCCAAGCGGTGAGATTCCCCTGCAAACGGTAACGTTATGCGACCGTGTGGGCGCGCCTAACCTGCGTGCGCGACATCTGCGATACCCGATCCAACGGCGCGCCACTGTCGTCCAACCCGGCGGTAGCGGTGCGAGTCCGAGCTGAGGACCTGCACGTCCGCGTTGGTGCCACCAGCCACGAGCGCCACCGCGTCCGGGGGCGCCGCATAAATGTCCTCCATCCCGTTGATGGGCGAAACGACGACCGAACGGTCCGCCCCACCGGCGAGAACAATCGGGGTCGTCACATCCACCCACCCGATGTCGGCAACCGACGTAATTGGCGCCGCGATGGCCTGTCCGGGTTCGAGCTCGACGGGTACACCATCGACCCGCCGCACCGTGTAGACGGCGACGTAGTCCCTCGAATCCGTGTATCGCCACACGAGCGCGCGTGTCCCGTCCGAATTGAGCGCAACCCGTCCAACGCGATCCTCAGGCCCCCACGGCACCGTCAACTCGGCCACATCGCCCTCAGGGGTGACGACGATCGGAATAGAGCCGTCGTCGGGATTCGACGTCCACACATAGCCGTAGCGATCGATCGAGGGGCGAGTGAGTTTCTCCGCCGTCAGCAGCGTCCTCACCTGCTGATTGGACGATAGGAGGAGGGACTTGCCATCGTCGGCCATGAAGACAACGGGCTGATCAGCGACGGGACCGGCAGCCGGCCACCGCGGGTGGCGTCCCTTGAGCGCGGAAGCGGGAAGGAGGGTCTGCGGGCGCGCGTCGGTGAAGCGGACAATGGCACCGTCCTTGACGCCGACGAAATAATCGAGGTCGTAGTCGGGTGGTTGCGGCAGGTCGGCGAGCGGTAGCTGTCGGTGGTTGTAGACAAGTTCGACGCGCGAGATGCCCGATACCCCCTCGAGGGTGAGGGCGATCTGCCAGGCAGCCTGCGTGAGTGTCCCGGAACTGAGCTCTCCGATCTGGCGAGGTACCGTTACCGTCGCCATGGCACCCGAAACATCGACGATGGGATCCTGCTGCGCGGCCCCCGCCGGAATGGCGGTCGTCGCCGCCGAACCAATCTGGGCGACGGGACCTTGATAGAGGGCCTTGACCAGGTTGACGACGAGGTCGTGGCGCGCCACCCAACGCGGATCGGCCACCGGCATCGCGTCGGAGGCGGACAAGAAATAGACGTTGCGTCGCGTGTAGGCGTTCGCGAAGGCCGAGCGTGTCATCGTCACGCCATCACGCAGCCGGTCGATACGCCACTGCCCGTTCTCCTTGACAAGGCCGAAAGACTCCCGATACATCGACGCTGAACGCGTTTCGCGCCCGTAGGCGTCCACGGCGAGGAGGACCAGTCCGGAGACCTCGACGGTGTGAGAATCGTCGGTGACCTGGACCGACAGGTTATCTCCGATGTCCTCATCGAGGACGGTCGTCGATTCCTCTGGATTCCACGATTGGCGCGCCGTCTTGGTGAGGAACTGGCGGGCCACCTTGAAGTTGTCGTAGACCCCGGCGGTGCACGCGCGCTGGAACCCCTCGATAATCTGGCGGGGCCCAGCACCGTCGCGCGGCCCCTCAGCATGCTGGGCAAGCGGGGCGTGGACGCCCGCGGGCGGTACCGCCGAGGTGACCGGCCCAGAGGAGGGCAGAGCGGCACACGCACCGAGCGGCACCGCGACCGCGACGGCTACAGCAAGGAGACGCCAGGTGCCTCGGGTCATGCGTCCTCCTCCATGTCGTCGTCGTCTTCGTCCCAAGTATCCTCCGCATCGACGACGTGCCCGAGCGAATGGGTATCGTGGGCGACGCCCGCCAGGCCAATGGTCGTATCCACATCGCCGGGATGGGTCTTACCCCAGGCGCGTCGGGCCGCGAGGATCTCCTCGTCGTATACGGCCGCGGGAACCTCCTCGATGTCCTTATCACGTAGGCGCGGCACGAGTAAGACAAAAGATGACCCCTCGTGCGGACACGACAAAACCGTGAGGATTCCGCCGTGAAGATGAGCGTCCTCAGCGGCGATTGCAAGACCGAGACCGGTCCCCCCGGTCGTACGCTGCCGCGAGGGATCCGCGCGGTAGAAGCGATCGAAGACGTGGCGAGCGACCTCGTCGGTCATGCCGACCCCGTGGTCGCGCACCTTGATGGCCACCGACGTCACCGTCGCCGCCACGGTCACGTCGACGGGTTTAGCCTCGGCGAACTCGATGGCGTTGAGAACCAGATTACGAACGACGCGTTCGATACGCACCCGGTCAACATCGGCGCTGGCCCCCTCCTGCGGAGCGTGGATACGTACCTCAACACCGAGTCGCTCCGCGATGTCCGCGGTCAGGTCGCACACTCCGCGAACGAGCGCAACGATATCGACAGTCTCGTGTTCGACGCGCGCCGTACGGGCATCCACGCGCGAGATCTCGAGCAGGTCGGCAAGCATCGAGGCGAACCGATCGACCTGATCGGACATGAGCTGGGCGGGGCGTCGTAGGTTCTCGGGCAACTCTGCCCGCCGCGCCACGATCATGTCGGCCCCGATCTGGATGGATGACAGGGGCGTGCGCAGCTCGTGGGATACGTCGGAGACGAAACGCTGTTGAAGCTGCGCCAGCTCGCGGTAGTCCGTGATCTGACGCTGCAGGTACGACGTCATATCGTTGAACGCGTGCGCCAGCGTTGCCAGTTCGTCCTCCCCCTTGGCCGGAAGTCGCACCGTGAGGTTACCGTCGGCGACCCGCGAGGCCGCCTGGGCGGCCTTACGCACCGGCAAGAGGGCACGGTAGGACATGATGAGCATGAGGACCCCCACGATGACGAGCATCCCGATCGTGCCCACCGCGAGAATCTGATTCATCATCGTAATCGTGCGCTGCTCGGTGCCCAGCGAATAGACGATGTACATGTCGTAGGGGCCTACGAGAGGCAGATCGACGACAGTACCCACGACGATACCGGGAACGCTGCCTGCCTGGCCGGGAATCTCGACCGACTGCCAGTAGTGTCCGGAGGTGCGTGCGACCTGGCGCCGCATCTCGTCCGAAATGACAGGGGCAAGCCTGTCGTCGACGACGGCGTTGATCGTGTGATCGGGATCGGACGCCGCGCTGCGTTGGAGCATCACGCCGATGCCGCCGGCCCCTACGACCTCGTCGCGCTGCTCGTTCATGAGCTGATAGGCGAGGTCTTGGACCTCATCGACGGATTCGAGCGACGTGCGATTGAAAGTCGCCTGGACCGAATCGGTGCGCTGGAAGGCATCGGAGAGGATGAGACGCAAACGCTCGTCGAACATGCCGTCGCGCACGTGAGTTGCGATGAAGATCGAAAGGATCCCCATGAGGGCGGTGACGATGACGAGCATGAGCGCCGTGATACGCACGGGCAGGGAGCGGCGTATGAGACGCAGAGGCAGAAACGAGATCAGCCTCGCCCAGCGCTCGCCTCTCACTGCTCGGGAGCGCACGCGCGGTAACCGACCCCACGCACCGTCCGGATGATCTGGGGATGGTCCGGATCCTCTTCGACTTTGGCCCGCAGCCGTTGGATGTGAACGTTGACCAGCCGTGCGTCAGAGCCGTGCCTGTGGCCCCAGATCTTCGACAGGAGCTCCTCGCGCGAGAATGCCTTGTCCAGATCGGAAGCGAGCATGACGAGGAGGTCGTACTCCAGAGGCGTCAGCTGCAGCACCTCATCGCCGCGCTTGACCTCGTGGGCACGCAAATCGATGTGGACATCGCCGAGTCGCACGTCGTCGCCGCGCCCCTCCCTGCCGCGCAGGCGCGCCCGCATGCGGGCGAGCAGCTCCTTGGGCTTGAACGGTTTCGGCACGTAATCGTCGGCGCCCGCCTCGAGGCCGGCGACGATGTCTGCGGTGTCCGACTTGGCCGTCAGCATGACGATCGGCACGCCGGATTCCTCGCGGATAGTGCGGCAGATATCGATCCCCCCGATGCCCGGAAGCATGAGGTCCAAGAGGATGAGATCGGGATTGGTCTGATGGAAGGTCTTCACAGCTTCTGCGCCGTCGTAGCAGAAAACGACCTCGAACCCCTCGGATTCGAGGACGATTCCGATCATCTCCGCGAGCGGCTGATCGTCATCAACAACAAGGATCCGCGTCATGGTTCCCATCCTATGCACTCGCTTCCGCAACCAGTGCTTATCTGAGCGGTTTGGCGTGGCGCCCGACGCCTTCGCTCCCCTCGCCTCCGCGCCGCCCTTTACGGGATGCACGGCGGACAGCCTGTGCGAGCGCGTCGAGATCGTCGTCACCGGGCGGTGCCGGCACGAATTCCGAGGACAGGCGCACGACCTGCCAGCCGCGGGGGGCGGTGAACGTGTTGGCGTGGTGGGCGCACAGGTCGTAGGCGTGGGGCTGAGCCTGTGCCGCCAGGGGGCCGATGACGGCCGTCGCATCGGCGTAGACGTAGGTGAGCGTGGCGGCCGCCTGGTCGTAGCAGCCCGAGCGGGAACACGGTCGCATGGAACTCACTGTCTCAGAGTATGTGTCTTCTCCGTTGGACGCGAACTCACCTCCGGCGCGATATAGGGTGACCCACGTGTCGTATTCACGCCGTCTCCACACCAAACGCGACGTCCATGGACGCGGTCTGCGCGGTGTCCTCACCGCGCCGGGCCAGCCGGCCTATGCTCGCCGCTGCCGCCCCATCGACACGCTCGTCCCCCTGCTCGTCACCGAGCTGGCGCACGATTTTCCACAGGTGACCGACATCGAATTCGCGGTGGAGGACGTCCCTCCCTCGGATCCGGCACCCTGGGAGGACGGCATCATCACGGCTCGTCTCTTCCGTGGGGATCGATCGCGCCCCGATAGGATTGTCCTCTACCGTCTGCCCATTCTCACCGGCTGCAAGACCCGACGTGAGCTCGGCGACGAGGTCGCCCACATTATCGTTGAGAACGTCGCGATGGCGCTCCACGCTGATCCCTACGATGTCGCTCCTCCCCATTGGGGGCTGCGGTTTTAGGGGGTCACGCTCACCCGTGTAAGCGCCGCGACTGCCGGTAGAGGCTGGGCTGAGAGCCACTCGATGCCGCCGCTGTCGGTGTGCGCGATGATGCCCAGGGCATACGGCTCGGCGGCGTGCGCGCGGTAGAGTCCCGCTGGCACGTCTCCGTTGAAGCTGCGTGTGTTCCCGGTGACGACGTTGGTCAAGCGGATGCGCTCGGCCGGCGCGCCGACGATCCTTCCCGAGGTACCTTGCGGAACGGCAAGGAGGACGTCGCTGCCAGCCTCGACCGGTGCAACCCAGGTCTGATCGCTGGCGTCGATGTCGACGTCGGCGCCGAGTTCTTCGGCGACATCTGCGCCTTCGGTGAGGGGGATCTGTACCGTCGGGCCGATGACCTGTGCGGCTGCTACGACCGCGCCCGTGGCAACGACCTCGAGTGTGGTCTCGTCCGATTCTGCGGCGTCGAGGGGAATCTCGACGACGCTGCCGGGACCGATGCGCCCGTTGTCTCCGGCAAGGAGGGTGTCTCGGCGTGCGCCGTGGCGCGCCGAGATGGTGGCGGTGACCCATTCGCTGGTCGGATTGAGGATCCGCAGCTTCGATCCCGCATTCACGCGCCCGGTGGGCAGCGTAAGGCGTCGGCCCTCGTCGAGGGGCGGTAGTGTCGAGTAGCCACGCTGGTGGAGCCCCTCGGCGGTCGTGACGGTAAGGGAGGAGACGACGCCAACACCCGTTGTCACGATCTTCCACACGGGCGTGTCTTCCCCGGCGTTGAGGCTCGACAAAGACAGGCGCGCCGTGCCGAGCGGTTCGACGTTGAGACTGGCTTTCGCCCACGGCGCCTCGCCCTGGCTTCCCCATCCACTCACCGAGACACTCTGGGCCTCGCGAGAGGGGTTCGTCACTGTGAGGACGACGTCAGAACGGGAATCGCCGCCCATGAACCAGGCCTCGCGACGGGCCCCTTGGCACCACGTAGCGGCGTAGCCAAAGGATCCGCTGGGGGCTGGTGCAGCGATGATCCCGGTGGCGAGGGAGGTTCCCGCGCGTGTCGGCTCAGCGCTGATGCTCGCACCCGCGGCAGTTTGCGCGCTCGCGCGTGAGGCTTCGGCCCCTAATTCCAGGTCGGTTGCGGCGTCGGCGACGAGCCTACCCGCCGCTGGTGACTCATTTTGCCCGAGCGCGAAGGCTTCCGTGAGGCCCCGGTTGCCCAGTGGAGGGCACGTGGCCGTGGTGGCGTGCGGTTCGTCTGGTACGTCAACGAGTGGGATGGCGCGAGTGGCCGGTGCGGGAACGGAAACGAAGTAGGCCGCACTCGTTAGCGCAGCCGCTGATATGAGGGCACTTGCGAGCGCGAGGAGTGGTCTTTTCATGCGATAAGCTCCCTTCGTTTGAAGGGCAGTGACCGCAGCGCGGCCCACGCCAGGGCGAGGAGAATGCCGCCTTGCCACAGTGGCCACCAGCGCGGGCCGTAGCTGATCTCGAGGCGGCCCGAAACCCCGGCGGGCACCTTCCAGGCAACAAGACCGTCGTCGTTGAGTAGGGAGAGAGCTTGTCCATCGACGCTTGCTCGCCAAAGCGGTGAGTAACTCTCTGCAAGTTCGATGGTGCGTTCACGCGGGGCGGCCCCGAGATCACTGCTCGCGCGCGTCATCCCCGAGGGGATGATGGTGGCGGTTTCGCGATCCTTAAGGACGAGGCGGGCGGGAACATGCGGGGGCGTCAGAGACGCTGCTTCCACGCGCCAGTGTCCCTCGGAAATCCGGGTGAGTCCGGGTGTACGGGCGATGCCTTCGGCAAGATCGTCAGCATTGCGACCCGCCGCTACGACGACGTCGGAGATCCCCTGGCGCGCGAGCTCGTGGGCAACCTCGGTCTCCCCCGCGGATACGAGGTCAGTGACGGTCGCGGCGAGGTGCCTGTCGGCCTCGCCGGGACCACGCGCCGGGCGCTCGACGTCGTCTGTGAGAAGAGGGCTAGAGCCTCGCCCGATGCGCACGCGCAGTTGCTCGCCGGGCTCGATCTCGAGCAGTCGGGGCTTACGAGACGAGGTTTGAGCGAGAGCCAGAGCCGGGGTCACTCGAGCATCCCTCCTGTCGGGGTGGATGCCGAGCGTCGGCAAAGAGACGAGGCCGGCCACCCCCGCGGTGATACTGGCCGCCAGGAATCCGGCGCACAGGGCGCGGCGAACCGCCTGCCGCGCGGGCGCAACTAATCCGGGCTGAGCACCGAGTGCGATGAGAAGCCAGACAGCGAGCGCCCAGGGGCCGTGGAGTGACGCGTACGGATCCGCCGGCATGAAGGCGAGCGTGGCCCACGAGCCAATGGCGGCGGCCAACATGACCCAGCGCAGCAGGCGCGGCCGCGAGGCGATACCGATGCAGGCGAGCACCGCGACGGCCGCGATCGGCAAGACAGGAAGATAGGAGGCGAATCCGTGCAGATGGGGCCACAACGCCGCCAGCGACACGTCTGAACCCGCCACCGCGTCGAGCGCATCCGTCCGCTTCGGCGACACCTCACCAAGCCCCACGCTGCGCCACAGCTGACGCCACGGCTGCGATGCCGCGATTGTCGGGGTGAGGAGGATAGCTGCCGGCACGGCGGCGCTCAAGGCCCGGATCGGCACGAGCACGCTGCGCCTACGCAGGGCGATCACGACACTCGCCGTGAACGTTCCTCCTGCCACGAGGAGGGCCGGCAGTGGCTGAGCGGCGGCCACGAGAGCAAGAGATAGGGCGCTCACTCCCCAGGCACACGAGCGCCTTCTCGGCGAGGGCACGGCGATCGGTCCCGTGGAACCGGCGATGCGAGGAAGCCGGTCGAGCCCGAGCAGGCACGCGCTCGCCCACACAGCGATCGGCACCCCCAGGTGAACGATGACGGGCCCGGCGGCACCGCTCCACCAACTCGCCCACAGGCCGGGCATCATCGCCCACGCGGTAGCAGCGGCACCCCTCCACGCCGGCGAGTGCCCCCACGCGGACGTTGCCCACCAGCTCGCTGCCCACGCGAACAGCGGGACGCAAATCCACGCAATATCGGCGCTGGCTGCCGGGGAAACACCCAACGCCGCCGCCGGGCTAGCGAGAATAGCGAGGAGAACGAGGAGCGGACGGGGCGGTCCCGGATACCCCACGCCCGCCGGCACCCACGCGGATAGGGCTGCGTCCCAAAGATCGCCTAGTCGCGCAGGAAGCCCCGCATAGGCGCCACCGCCGATCCCGCCCCACATCGTGTGCCCAGCCGCGAGTACCGCGCACGCGACGAGGAGTCCCGACAGCAGGCAAGCCCATCTCGTGCGGCGCCGGTATGCCGCCAGCGAAGCCCGCGCAATATCGTCTGCTTCGACGTCGTCGCGTCCCTCCCGAGAGATCTTGCGCGCGAGCGAACGATGGTGCCACACCTCGAAGGATGAAGCGGCGAGGGCACCGAGGCGCCGCCTGGCCGCCCAGCTCAAGCGACCCGTGCGGTGACGCTGGGCGACGACGTCGTCGAGGCGTGCGAGAAAAAGCAGGCTTCCCCACACCTCGGCCCACGCCGCCCGCTTGTCCTTGTTAGCGACTCGAACGAGGGCGCGCATCGGCGCAACGACGCCAACGAGAAGGATGACGAAGGGCAGGAGAAAAAAGGGGACGCTGAGCGCCCACAGGTAGTAGTGGGCGTGGCGTCGATTCGCGAGGGTGGTGTGCGGATCGCTGCGGCCCAGCAGGCGCATCGTGGGGTCGCCGTCGTCAAGCCTCGTTGCCCGCCTGGCGCGTTCGACGTGATCGTAGGGCTCGTCGTTAGCAACGTCGGGGAAAACTGGGGCGGGATCTCGGGTTGTCCGCGACTCGACGTCACTCCTGGCGGGTATATCGACCGTGTGTTCGAGGCCGCGCACGCCGGCCGCGTGGGCGCGCGCGTGACGCAGGTGCGCACCCGTGGCGACGACGACGTCGTGTCCGGCGGCGCGGGCGCGCCGCGACAGCTCCCATCCTTCGCCGTAGGGACCGAGCCTGGGATCGGTGCCGCCTAGCTCTTGCCACACCCGCCGCCTGATGAGCATCCCAGCCGTGCCCACTGCACTCACGCTCCGTCGACGATCGTGTTGCCCCTGGTCGGGTTCGCCCGGCACGACCGTCTCGACGCGATGCCCCCTCGTCGTCGCGTGGATGCCGACGCTCAAAAGGCGCGTGTCATCGCCCCACAGGCACTGTTTAGGACCCGCGATGCCGACCCCGTCATCGTCGAGTTCCGCCTCGAGTTCTTCGAGGCAATCGGGCGCGGGAGCACAGTCGTCGTGCAGGAGCCACAGGTAGTCGTCATCGGGAGACACGGTCCTCATCGCGGTGGCGACGGCGGCAACGAAACTACGCTGTGGGGTCTCGACGAGATAGACCCCGCGGATGAGTTCGGCGAGCGCCTCGGGCGTGAGGTGGCGTGGGTCTGTCGGGTCGGAACGATCGGCGACGACGATCCGCTCAGGCCTGCGCGCCGAGGAGTCGAGAGCGTGAAGAGCGTGGGGCAGGAAGGGCGTGTGCCCGTTGGTGACGACGAGGGCACACGTCGTGACCGCTCGCCTGCCGTCGGCTCGCACTAGCCCGCCTGTCGTTTAAGCCTGCGGCGCTCGCGTTCGGACAAGCCACCCCATATGCCGAAGCGCTCGTCGTTGTCGAGGGCGTATTGGAGGCACTGCTCGCGCACTCCGCACATGCGACAGACGTGTTTGGCTTCGCGTGTGGAACCGCCCTTTTCTGGGAAGAACGCCTCGGGGTCGGTCTGGGCACACAGGGCTTCTTCCTGCCACGACAGCATCCCGTCATCAAGGAGCGACGCATCGGTCGAGGCCAACGCTATCGGGCCTTCACCGAAGATGTTCCACACAGCCGCTCCCTGGGTTACTCGCCGGGCGTGAGCCCGAATGACACGCGTGTCATCCTATCAACTTCGACGCAACGTGATAGGGGTGGGGCAGTTCTATTGGCCGCACACAACCGCTGGGAGGTCGTGACTTGCCTACATTTGACGACGTCGTGAGGAATATCACTCACGCTAGTGGTCCGTGTCTCACCTACTACGGAGAAGACGGCCGTATCGAGCTTACCGGTCCGGTCCTGCTGCGCTGGTGCGACAAGATCGCGGGACTGCTCCTCGACGAGGCCCTCATCACCCAGCAGGCTCGCATCGCCATTGATATCCCCGCATCGTGGCGGCACCTCGTGTGGGTCCTCGGGGCTTTGCGTGCTGGAGCACTGCCCTGCGAACCCGACTTTGCGTGCGGAAACTATTCCGTCGCAGTGTGTTCGACGGTAGAGGGCATCGACCGCGCCCTCGCCGCCGGAATCCCAGATGTCTACGCCCAACCGCTCGCGTCGTTGGCGCTCGCTTGGACCGATGCTCTGCCCGCCGGGGCCGAGGACGCCGCCCAAGCCGTCATGTCTCAACCCGACGCTCTTGTCGCTGTGCCCCACGGCATCGACCCGAGCTGGACGCTCGGCGGACGCGAACTAGCGCGGGTCCTCACCCCCCGCGACGACCTCGACGGACGATTCTCGTGGATCTCCAAGGGCCCGTGGGAGGATGCGGCCCGCGCGATCGGCGTGTGGGTCAGCGGGGGAAGTTGCGTCATCACCACCGATCCTTGCGCCAATGTGAGCGCGGACGAACGCGCCGTCGCCTACCCCGCTGGTGCCGACTAGGGCACACCCGCTTGAACGAGGCGGCCCCGCCCGCTCACCCGCAAGGGACCGTCCTCGGCCTCGACAAAGGCTGCCTCCCCGCGGGCGAGAGCGCACGTGCGCCCGCCGGACTCGGCTTTGACCTCGCCATCGATAACGAGGATGAGTCGCGGCCCCCTGCCGGGAACAGCGAGGGAATCGCCCCGCCGGTTCACGGTTGTCAAAGTCAGCTCGAAATCGTCGACGGGGGCGTAGAACACCTTCGTGTGGGGGCGAATCTCTTCGGGAGCGATACGCACCGGCGGTGCGCCCACGAACGTCATGTGGGCGAGCGCAGCCTGCGCGTCGACGTATTTCGTCGTCAACCCCGCCCGCAAGACATTGTCGGAATCGGCCATGATCTCCACCCCTAGTCCGTGCAGATAGCAGTGCGGAGACCCTGCGGGGGTGAAAAGTGTCTGCCCGGGACGCAGCGTGACAGGGTTGAGAACGAGCGCGAGAATCGCCGCGGGGTCCCCGGGATAGCTACGGGCGAGGGCCAAAACGGTTCGATCGGCCCTCACCGACGGGGATACTCCCGCACGCAGCCGCTCCGCCGCCGCGGCGACAGTCGCCTCAACATCGCCGGGATCCGGGCGCAGGCTCGGGTCGAGGAGTCGCCTCGTCACGTGTTCGAGACCGCGGTGTCCGGGGTAGCGTTCGATGAGCTTGGCGAGCTCGCGGCCCAATGGGGAGGCCAGCTGGGAGAGAATCTCCCCCGCCCGCCTTGGCGCCCTAAATCCCGATAGGGCCTCGAATGGCGTGAGAGCGTAGACGAGTTCGGGTTTGTGGTTGGCGTCGCGGAACTGCCGTCGTGGACTAGCCAGATCGACGCCCGCCGCGACCTCACGGGCGTAGCCCTCCTCGGCTTCGCGCTTCGACGGGTGGACCTGGAGGGACAGCGGCCGGTCGGGGCTAATGAGTTTGAGGAGGTAGGGCAGCCGCGTACCGAACGTCGCCACAACCTCCTTGCCGAGCACCCTGTCGGGGGCCGCACCCATGCGTGTGAGGATCGACGAGCCGTCGGGAAAGAACGTGGGCCCGAGCGGGTGGGCTCCAAACCACAACTCGGCCCACGGCTTGGCCTGGTCATCTAGCCCGAGAAAGCGCGGCAATAGCGTGGTGGACCCCCAGGGGTAGTGATGGAGGGTTCCAACGACGACTTCCACGATGTCTCCTCGTACCTGCATTTTTGCCGGTTAACTTTCAGGCTCGTCCGTTAGGATAACCGAGCAGGCTCACGGAGAAAGGATTCCACTGTGGCACACCCGCTTGTCTCTATCGTCATGCGCACCAAGGACCGTACGATCCTCTTGCGCCGGGCGATCGCCGATGTCATCGCGCAGACGATGTCGGATTGGGAACTCATCATCGTCAACGATGGCGGTGTGCCGCAGCCCGTCGACGACCTTCTCGCCCACTACGCGACCGGTCTCGCGGGCCGTGCTCGAGTCATCCACAACGAGACCTCCCAGGGCATGGAGCACGCCTCGAACCAGGCTATCGAGGCGAGCACCGGCACCTACGTGTGCATCCACGACGACGACGACACCTGGCACCCGACCTTCCTCGAGACAACCTCGCGCCTCCTCGAAGAAGATGACACCTACGCTGCGGTGGCGGTACGGACGGAAATCGTGCTCGAGAAGCTGACGGATACAGCCGTTGAGGAGATCGGCCGCGAACCCGCGTGGCCGGAGATCCACCGTTTCTCCCTCACCGAGCTTATGAGCCAAAACATCGCCGTGCCCATCAGCTGCATGTATCGCCGCAGCGTTATCGACGAGCTCGGGGGCTTCCGCTCGGATCTGCCCGTCGTCGGCGACTGGGAGTTCCATCTGCGCCTCGCGGTCGCCCACGACGTCGCCTTCGTCGATGGCAAGCCGCTGGCGTTTTGGCATCAGCGCCGCAGCCAGGGCGGTGCTCTCGGCAACTCGGTGTTCGCCGGGGCCGATAAGCACGCCTATTTCGACCTTAAGGTCCGCGACGAGTACCTGCGCGAATATGCCGAGAAGAACGGCGTTGGCGCCCTACTCTTCATCGCGGCGATGTCGAAGCGCGGCGGCACCTTTGGCGCCCCCGAAACGGCGTTCTCCTTCGCCGTGCGCCAGGCCCGCAAGGGCGTCTACTTCGTCCGCTCGAAGCGCCAGATCATGTCACAGACCGGGGAATCCCCCCTCGCCTACACGCTCACGCGCATCGGTCGGCGCGTGAGCAGGGCCATGCATCGACGGTGACTTCGATGGACACGACCGTCGACATCATTCTGCGGACGAAAGATCGTCCCCTCTTCCTTTCGCGTGCACTCGCGTCTATCGCCGCCCAAACGCGACAGGACTATCGAGTCATTCTCGTCAATGACGGTGGGGACGCGGCAACGGTCGACGGCTGCCTGGCGAAGTCCTCTCTTGATCGCGCACGCGTCACGCTCGTGACGAATCGGAGCCCGCTCGAGCGCTCAGGCTCGCTCGCCTGCGGTATCGACGCGGGCGAAGCCCCGTTCATTGCGGTCCACGATGACGACGACACGTGGGATCCAACCTTTCTCGAACGCACCCTCGCCTACGCGGATGCCCATCCCACGTGCACTGCGGTCTTTGTCAGAACCGACATCGTCTACGAGGAGTTGCGCGGGGAGGGCATCGTCGAGACGTCGCGTGTGCCCGCGTGGCCGGAGATCACCCGTATTTCCCTCGCCAGGCTCGCCGAGGAGAACCAGGGGGTGCCCATCTCGGTGCTCTACCGCCGCGAGGCCCTTGCCACGTGCGGTGGCATCGATCCGACTCTGCCGGTCGTAGAGGACTGGGATCTCCACGTTCGACTCGCACTGGCCGGCGAGATCGGGTTCATCGATTCCGACCACGCCCTCGCCCACTGGCATCAGCGCCCAGGTCTCACCGGGAATGAAGGCAATTCGACCCTCGACCTCGCCGGCATGCATGCCGCTACTGATGCGGCCCATCGAGACCGCCTCCTGCGTGAGTGGGTGAACGCCGAGGCGACGAACCTCGGGCTGCTGCTTTATCTCGGCGCCCGCTTCGGGGACGAACGCCGCCGCTACGAGGATCTCGTCCGACGCCTCGACCGGCTCGAAGCACGTATCGATGCGAACGAGCAGGCGAGCCGAGTCAGCCGCCATGATGCCGAAAACGCATTGAGCGAGCAGCTTGAACAGATCCGCGAGTCCATCTCGCAGCTGGCCGCCCTAGCCAATCGGGTTCTCGATCCCGCCCGGCCTCTCGTGCGCACTCTACGCCGAGCCAAAGCCGTGCTCACGCGGCGCGGCTAAGCGTCTTCTCGCGCCTTTCCCGCCCGTCCGCCAGTGAGGATCGCCAGCCCGACGGCGGACAGCGGGACAACGAACTGGAAGTACCTCAAGGGATGGAAGGTCGGGGCGGCGACGAGCAGGCTCCCCCAGATCAACGCGGCGACCCCAAACAGTGCGAGGGCCTCCCCCGTCCGTCGTCGCGCGGCAAAACCGACGCCGAGGAGGACGAGGGCCCACATCCAGGGGCCTATTTTTCCGAGCGGAGAAGATGCTACCGCGCGTCCCGCCGACGTGAGCTCGCTGGAAAAGCCCGTAGGCCACCACGGCTGTGGGCTGAGACCTCGATCTATCAGTGGGGCAGCCAGGTCGCGTTGGCATGTCTGTGAGCCGCAGGCGTTAGACACCGGCGCCGTAAAGAAGGATTGATCGTCGTTTCCCAGCAACGTCGAGTCGATCCGCCATCCGTCTTGCGTGTGACGTCCGAAGCCCTCGGCGATGACGGTGGGGCATTTTTCAGCCGCAATCCTCCAGCCGGCCATGAGTTCGCCTGCATGCTGATCGGCAAGTTCGCTGCGGAACTGAGCATTGTATTTGATCGCGTCGACGTTGGTCGGGTAATACAGTGACGCCCACTGCTCGATCGGCAGGATACGATTCAACACCGACCGATACTTAGGCCCGATGCAGCTCGGTTCCACCTTGAGAGCATAGGCCGTCGTCTGGAGGGGGACCGCCATCGCCTCCACGCTCTTGTGTGGGCCCAGATAGTGTTCAGAAATCTTGCCCGGGACAAAACCGATGGCGAGGGCCACAGCGAGCACCGGGCAGGCAATCTTCCAGCTGCGCCGCCCCCACCACGCGAGCATGAGCGCGGCCACGAGCGCCACCGCCAGCGCGTTATTTCGCAAAACCATGAATCCGATGAGGATCGCTCCCGTAGGCAGCCAGAAGGCAAACCGCAGCCGATGGGCCTCCCCCGCGCGCGAACAAACGTAGACGTAGTGGCACGCGAGCGATAGGAGCACGGCGAACGGTCCCCACAGGGCGTCCTTGACGACCGCGAACGTGTAGTTGGCGACGATGGGATTGAGAGCCCACCAGGCCACGACAACGAGGCGAACCCATCGCGGACTCCCCCACCAGCGCGCGTAAGCGAGGGCGCATGCGAGCGTGGCGAACCACAGGAGCATCTGCACGCCAACGTAGGCAATGACACCGGGCAGGTAGGATGCCTCGTCTCCGCCGATGCCGAGCGCACGCAAGAAGACGCCGTAGACCAGCGGATGCTGATTGGAGACCCGAAGCGGAGAATGCATGATCGAGACGGTGTCGTTCATCGACACGTAAGGAAAGAGGGCGCCCCAAAAGATCACCCATGCGCCAAGAGCAACAAGAGCGGACGCGCCCCCCTTCGCCAATTCACGAACAGGCGATCCGCCCGGCCAGTGCACAGGAGCGTCGCCCGATTTACTCGCCGTCACGATCACGGCGGCGAGCAGAGCGCCGACGGAGACAAAAGCAACCCGTGCTCCCGATACGCCCCCGCCAATCGTTTGGGCGAGCACGTCGACCACGACGAATACGCACGCGAAAACCGCACAGGAGATCCACCGACGCACAGTTACTTACACCCCAAGCATCTCGGGCAGCGACGGTTGGGCAAGATAGGCAATCCGGGTCGCTTCGCGCCGCGCTCGCAGCTGCCCGGCCATGATCGTACCCAAGGTGCCCACGATCACGGCGAGCGTGACGAGTGAGGCCGCGAGGATCGCTGTTGGGAACCGCGGCACCAGTCCCGTATACGCGTACTCTACGACGACGGGAATCCCCAAGAGGAGGCCGAGGACACCCAAGAAGCCGCCGATGACACCGTAGAAGAGTGCGGGACGTTCGAGGATGAACAGTCTGCTGATGAGGGAAAGTATGGCGATTCCGTCCCTGTAGGTGTTGAGCTTCGACTCCGATCCCGCTGGGCGGTCCTTGAAGCCGACGGGATACTCCTCCTGCCTCACGCGCAGCCCCATCGAGTGAACCGTGAGC
Source organism: Actinomycetaceae bacterium (assembly GCA_030527545.1). Classification (GTDB taxonomy): domain Bacteria; phylum Actinomycetota; class Actinomycetes; order Actinomycetales; family Actinomycetaceae; genus Nanchangia. The sequence goes on along the minus strand of JAUNAP010000001.1, from coordinate 61,136 downwards.
TCCGTTTCGATCTCGAATGCGCGTGATAGCGCAGGAAAGGACTTGACGAAACGTCGAGAGAAAACCCTGTACCCCGAGAGCATGTCGGTGACGGAGTCGCCGAAGAGCCGGGAAACGAGCGCATTGAATGCGCGGTTGCCCTGGGCGTGACCGGGACGGTAGGCGGAGGCGTTGGGGTTGTCGACGCGGCAACCAAGCACGTGATCGAGCCTATGGTCGATGAGGCGCGCGATCATGCCGCGGGCACACGAGGCGTCGTACGTGTCGTCACCGTCGATCATGAGGTAAATGTCGGCGTCGATGTCGGCGAACGCCTCGCGCACGACGTTGCCTTTGCCGGGACGCTTGACGTGACGAACGATCGCCCCGGCCTGTAATGCCCTCGCCGATGTCTCGTCACTAGAGGCGTTGTCGAACACGTAGACACGCATTCCCGGAACTGCCTCGCGCAGGTCGGTCACGACCTGAGCGATCGTGACCTCTTCGTTGTAGGCGGGGACGATGGCGGCAATAGTGTAGCCGGGGAAGGCAGCCTTCTCAGCTGTCACGCTAGTCCTCCACCGGGAAGCGACGCTTCGGCTGGAACACCAGTCCCGAACACGCGGCCTTGAGCAGCGCGAACTTCAGGTGGAGCGGCATGTCGCGATTGAGCCCGACCTGGGCGATGAGGTTTTGCGCCAGGGAGGCGAGAATGTCGAGGCGTCGCAGCGACAGCCCCGCCGAGACCTGGTTACGGGCACCGTGGGCGTACTTCCACAGCGATGAGTCGTTGACCTCCCCCCAAAAGGCCGCGGAATTCGCCGGCATCATGTGGTCGGCGACCGAACTAGGCACGAAGATACCGGCCCTCCACTTCGACAAACGATAGGTGTATTCGGCGTCATCGAACCAAATGAAGTACTCGGGGTAGGGGAAACCGCAAGCCTCGATGGCCTCACGGGTGACGAGGCAGGAAACAAACGACGTGCAGTCGAGGGTCGTGTAGGACTTACCGCGAGCCAGGGGCGCGACCCACCCCCACTTGGCGGTCGGGAAGTTCATCTGACAGGCCTCGCCGTCGCCAGCCCATACGACGAGCGAGGACGCGTAGGCCGGCATCGCGCCGTAGAAGTCGGTCGCGTCGACAAGGGCGTTTTCAAGCTCGCCCAGCGCATCGGGGCGCGGCGCAGTGTCATCGTCCATGATCCACATGGCGTCGGCCCCCGCCTCGTAGGCCGCGCTCATCCCGGCGAAGAAACCGCCAGCGCCGCCAGTGTTCTCCTTCATCGTGCGGACTTTTGTTGCCTGCCGGTATGGCCGCGACGCCAGGTAGTCCGCGGTTCCGTCGGTGGAGGCGTTGTCGACAATCACGAGAAGATCGAGCGTGCGCTCTTGCGCCTCGACGGCCGCGAGCGCCTTTTTGAGCAGCTCGAGCCTGTTGTAGGTGACGACGATTGCCGCGATCTTCATCTTCTCCCCTTCAGTAGTCGTATCTCCAGCATAGTGCCGTCGGTTCCCAGGCGGTTTCACCTACGGCAGGATCCAACGCCGCACCGGCCCGATTGTGCGTGCCCCTGCGACGAGCAGCGCCGAGAGGCACCAGCAGGCCGCCGTGTAGGCGGCCTCGTCAAGGGCGCCACCGATGGGACGTAGCGCCTGGAAGATCGCGAGGATTCCGTAGTGGACGAGATAGATCCCAAAGGTAAGTCCAGATAGGTAACGAATGACCCGCGATGCGCGCGTCCACCTCTCGACGGGAACGCGCTGTGCGGCGATGAAGATCGCGGCCGACGTAGCGAGCGTGCCGAACGTGAGGTATCCGACGAAAAAGGGGCCGAGTGGTGAATGTGCGAGCGAATACTTGCTGCCGAGGACGATGAAGGCGGCAATCCCGCCCAGGCCCGCCGCGTAGGATCCAATGCGCACGCCAAGGCTCGGTTCACTTCGCGATAGGAGGTATCCCGCGACCATGAACACGAGGTAGCCGCTGGCGGGCACGTTGAGCTGCCCCAGGATCGCTCCGTCGTGGACCCTCACGAGCGGCAGGAGCATCGTCCCGACGACGAGGATAACGAGCAGGTAGGTCGCACCGGTGCGCCGTGCCTCCCCGAGGGCCTGGAGCGCGTAGGCGAGCACAGGCACGAACAGGTAGAGCCCTACGAGCACTTCGAGGTACCACAGGGGCGGGCACACCCGTGCCGGGTTGATGGTCGCCTCGAACCATCCGCCGAGGCCGTCGATGTTGCCCCGCAACGATTCGGCGGCGATATACACCTGCGTCCACACGAGGTAAGGAATGACGATCTTGAGCGCGCGCTTGCGCAAGAACGTCCACGTATCGTAGCGGTCGAGGTAGTCGAAGAGGTTGGCCCCCGAATTCATGAGGAAAAGTGGGACGGCGCACACCGCGACGGACGACACGACGATTTCGGCCCAATACGTCTGTGTGGCAACGGGATCGTAAAACGCGATTCTCGTGTGTTGGTAGATGACGAACACCATCGCTAAGACGTTGATGTAGTCGATGTAAACGCGCCTTACCGACACCCTGTGATCCTCCACACTTTAACCTTTCCCGATGATGCGACGGGGGTCAGATAGGGCTCGAGTTCGCGAGTGTATACGAGCCCCGGATAGGACAGGTACAGCCCGTTTTCGACCCAGAAGATTTGGGGGTCCCAGTAGAAATAGTCGACACCGAGACGCTCGAGTGCTTGACATACCTGCGGGTCCTCGCCGATGCGGTTGAAGCTTTCGCCAAGCGTTTGCTCATCGGCGGACCACTTGCCGTTGAAATGCGGGAAGACGACCTTGTTGTCGCTGAGGGCAGGAAGCGACACGGCCCCTGTATAGGGGTTGGCGAGGACGAGCGATTCGTCGGGGAGGACGTCGTCGAGTCGCCGCTGGAAGTCGATCTCATGGGTGTCGTAGAGGCTGTTGTCGTTCTCGCCGATGCGATCGCTGATCCAGTAGGAATAGAAGATGTCTTGGCGGGCGGTTCCCACGTGTAGTTTGTCAGTCACCGGAATCAAGAGAGCAAAGATAACGCCAGCAAGGGCGACGGCGAGGATCGGTTTCGTCCTCGTCCACCGGCGCGCCGCCAGCGTCGCCCCCCAGTCGGCGACGGCTCCCACGCCGATCCCGACGAGCGGGGCGAGGGCGACGGGCGAGAGCGAACCGATGCGTATCTGATCGAAGTACCACAATTTGGCGAAAGCATGAAGCACCGGCACGTCGCGCATGGACACTGCAAAGAAAGCGACAACGCAGACTGCACAGGCAAGGAACCAGCGCTGGCGCGAGCGCCCAGCGAGGACAATCAGGCCAATGGCAGCACCTCCGGCGAGCCACCATCCTGTGTCAACGTAACCCCTCTCCCACGCGAACTGAGTATCGGTGAGAACCGACAGCAGCAGTTTTCCCCACGAGAACTCATTGAGCGTGAACCGTGGCTCCCACGTCGCAACCGAACGCACGATCACCGACTGGCTGACGAGGTATCCTGCCGCAAGCATGCCGAGGGGCCACACGAGCGAGACAACGGCGTCCCACCCGCGCGGTCGCTGCGCTCCCAGCCAGGACAAGCTGATAGCCACCAGCGCCGGAACGAGGAAGAAGAGAAAACCGAAGACACCGTTGGGATGGGCACATGCGATTCCGCACACTCCCATGCCGAGCATGATCCAGGCTCGCAGCCCCGCGTCTCCGGCGCGTACGCGCGGCGGCAGCGACACAAGATGGGCGACGACACCAGCCATGAGGACGTAGGCGAAGAGATTCGGATAGAGCGTCCCATAGGCGGCCAAGCGGTAGGGAAAGGCAGCGAAGCAGGCCGACGCGATCGCGGCACACGCAGGCGCGGCGATCGAGCCTGGAACAAGCCTGTGCGCCGTAATCGCACTCGCGCAGGCAGTGAGAGCGAAAACAACGACGACGGCGACGTGGGTTGCCTCCATAGCGGGAAGGTAGTAGGCGACGAGGCTGACGACGTCGTGCCACCCACCGGGATAGTAGCCACCGCCAACAAGGCGTCCCATATGGAGAATCGACGCGTCCCCGGTCTCCACGATCCTCACGATCGAGTTGAAATGGAAAGGCGCATCGTATGTCTGCGGAAAACGCGAGAACCCTCCCGTTCCGCGCCAATAGACAGCGAGCATGACGATGCTAGCGAGCGCGCCTCCTCCCCAGGCGCCAACAGCCCACGCCGGGCACGTCAAGCGCGCCCGGGCCCGCGCCCGCCGGCGCGCCCGCCATCCGGCGAAGCAAGTCACCGCCGCGAGGCCGCCAACGACCGTCGGCGGCCACCACGAGATACCGGCCAAAGAAAAGACGATCCCCGCGCCGGTGATGAGAGCAACCGAGATGGCCGGGGCGAGAGCGAGCGCGACGTCTCGGCCCTCACGCATCCACCGGGCGAGGGCGTAACCGGGTGCCACGAGAATGATTGCTAGGGCACATGCGGCGAGGAGCCACTGGAGGATCTGCACGATTCAGCCTCGCAGGCGAGCAATCGCGTCCGCAATGTCACCGTCGACGATCTTCTTGCCCTTCTCGAGCAGAATCCCGCGGTCGCAGAAGCGTTCCATCATGTCGAGGTCGTGGCTGACGATGACGAGCGACTTGCCTTGGCCTCGCAGCTCGTCGATCTTGGCGAGACATTTCTTTTGGAACGGCTCGTCGCCGACCGCGAGGATCTCGTCGATGAGGAAGATATCTGGATCCGTGTGGACGGCCACGGAAAAAGCCAACCGCAAGAACATGCCCGAGGAGTAAAACTTGACCTCGGTGTCGATGAAATTCTCAATCTCCGAAAATGCGACAATCGAGTCAAAGGCATCCTCGATCTGACGTTCACTCATGCCCAGAATCGCGCCGTTGAGGAAGACGTTCTCCCGGCCGGTCAAGTCGGGGTGAAAACCGGCGCCAACCTCGATGAGGCCGGCTACTCGTCCTCGCACCGACACGCTGCCCGAACTCGGTCGCATGACTCCCGAGAGCATCTTGAGCATCGTCGACTTGCCCGACCCGTTGAAGCCGATGAGCCCCACGGTTTCGCCCTTACACAAATCGAAAGACACGTGATCGATCGCACGGAATCGGTTGTGCATGTCCGCGCTACGCCCGCTCAACCGCCACACGAGCATCTCCTTGAGCGTGTGAGTATTGCGCAGCGTGAAGTCCTTGACGATGTCGTCGGCGCGGATGACGACGTCACTCGCTTTCTCAGCCATAGTTACAGCTCCTGGGCGAAGCGCCCGTCAAAATGTCTAAACGTCGATTCGCCAATAAACAGGAGTACGAGCGAACACGCGAGCGCGACGAACCCCCAGAACCACAGGTGCGGCGGCATCCCCTCGTTCACCCCCACGGTTGGCGACCAAAACCCGTAGTGGAACAATTCGACAGCTGGCGTGAGCGGGTTGAGGTTGTACACGATCATCCACAAGCCCCCATGTATGTGACCGAGCACGTCATCGACCATCTGGACCTTGTAGAGCACCGGGGAGGTCCACGTCGTCACCATAAGGATGAGGTCGACGAAATTCTCCGTGTCGCGGTAGAGAACGTTGAGGGCGGCACCGAGTAACCCCAAACCCAGTGAAAGGACCGTGAGGATAAGAAAGCCCAGCATGATAGCTGCGAGGTGCCCCAGCCCCGGACGCCACCCGTAGACGAAGGCGCCAACGAGCAAGATGACGACCTGGGGGAAGAAATGGATGAAAGCGACCCACACGCTCGAACAGGGAAAGAGCTCGCGCGGCAGATAAATCTTCTTGACGAGATCCTGGTTGCCGATGAGGGAGCGCGTGCAGTTACCAAACGCCTCAGAAAAATAGTTCATGAGGACGACGCCGGAGAACATGTAGACGACGTAGTTGGGGATCGACCGGTTCATCTGCATGAACACGCCGATTGCGAAGTAGAAAACGAGGAACTGCGTCGCCGGTTTCGCGTAACTCCACAGCATGCCGAGGATGGAGCCACGATAGCGGACCCTCAGCTCCTTGTGAACGAGGAGTCTGAGGAGATAGCGCTTGCGGAAGACCTCAACGAGGCCGAGCGAGCGCCCTGGGGCGCGAAAGCCCTCCATAGTTTCGGCCTGGCTCATGCATGGGCCTCCCACGCGGTCGATTCCCCTCGCAAGAAGGGCCCTACGGTCGTGTCGTAACGGTTGAGGGCCGAGGCGATCGCCATGTGCATGTCGAGGTACTTGTAGGTTCCCAAGCGCCCGCCGAAGAGAACCAACGGCTCGGATCCTGCCTTCTCCCGGTACGCCTTGATTCGGGCGCGGTCGTCCTCGGCGTTAACCGGGTAGTAGGGCTCGTCATCGCGGGAGGCGAAACGCGAATACTCGCGCGCGATGACTGTCTTGTCGGCGGGATAGTCGCGCTCCGGATGGAAGTGGCGGAACTCATGGATCCTCGTATAGGGGACGTCGAGATCGCCGTAGTTCATGACCGAGGTCCCCTGGAAGTCACCGACGTCGACGACCTCTGTCTCGAAGTCGATCGTGCGCCACGCGAGCTCTCCCTCCGAATAGTCGAAGTAACGATCGATCGGCCCCGTGTAGACGACGGGTACCTTCCCGACGATCGCGTCGCGATTGTAGGGCTGCGAGGTGTCGAAAAAGTCCGTGTTCGTCAGCACCGTGATGTTCGGGTGATCCGCCATGCGCTCGAGCCAGGCGGCGTACCCGTCTGTTGGCAAGCCTTCCCACGTATCGGAGAAATAACGATTGTCGTAGGTGTAGCGCACGGGTAGGCGCGTGACGATCGAGGCGGGGAGCTTATTCGGGTCCGTCTGCCACTGCTTGGCCGTGTACCCCTCGAAGAAAGCCTCGAAGAGCGGCTTTCCGACCAGAGAGATCCCTTTGGTCTGGAAATTGTCGTCGACGTGGTCGGGATCGATATCGCTCGCCTGCTTGGCGATGAGCTCGCGTGCCTCGTCGGGGCTCAGGGCGGAGCGGAAGAACTGATTGATCGTCCCCAGGTTGACCGGCATGGGATAGACGACACCGTCGACCGTCGTATAGACGCGGTGGACGTAGGAAGTAAAGGACGTGAAGCGATTGACGTAGTCCCATACGCGCTTATTCGACGTGTGGAACAAATGGGCGCCATAGGTGTGGACCTCGATCCCGGTCTCGGGATCGGTGTGAGAGTAGGCGTTGCCGCCGATGTGGTCGCGCTTGTCGACGACAATGACCTTGGCGCCGGCGTCGTTCGCCGCCCGCTCGGCCATGGTCAGTCCGAAGAGACCAGAGCCCACGATGACGAGATCAGCGTCCACGGATGTTCCTTTCCTTCGCCTGTGCTCGCCCCCATCCTAACGGACGAGCACCCACGCGCCGTTCGAGCGTTAACGGAAGATCCGTCGAAGCCCGATCGTTCGATAAATGACGCGTCGAAGTTGCGCGGGGACGAGGCGGTAGCCGCCGCGAACCAAGCAGTTGCGTAGCCACTGCGACCACGACGTCACCCCGAGGTGACGCAGCCGCGCCTGCATGGCCAGTTCCGTGCGTAACAGGTCGAGACCCCCACGCCGCGCATACGCGCCGTCGCCTACGCGGTAGGCCACGAGCGAATCGGCCACGTTGACGCAGGCGCATCCAGCAGCGACCATCCGGGCAAAGAGCCAATAGTCCTCCATGCGTGCCGGGCCATCGTAGCCGCCGACCGCGCGAACCGCGCCAGCCCTGTAGACGACGCTAGGGTGGTTAAACGGGTCCCGTAGGGGAAGGGCGGCCCGAATCTCGCTCGCTGTTCGTGGCATATACCGGCGTTCGCCCGGCTCATCGGGTGTCGAAGTGAATTCGGTGATGTCGCTGCCCACGAGGTCGTATCCGGCGGCGACAAGAGGGACCTGCCGCTCAAAGCGTTCGGGCAAAGAAATGTCATCGGCGTCTTGGCGGGCCACGATATCGTGACGACATGCCCTCAGCCCGGCGTTGAGGGCGGCGGTGAGTCCCTGGTTTGTTTCCAAACGCACGAGGCGCACTAGCTCGTGGCCAGTGATGACGGCCTCGACGTCCGCCCCGATTGGGCCGTCGCTGACTACGACCACCTCCGCAGGCTTGAGGGTCTGTTCGGTGGTCACCGATGCGAGCGCGCGACGGACGTGGTCGGCGCGGTCGCGAGCGTAGACAGGCATGACAACGCTGAACTCACACACGTCCCGCTCCTTCTTCGATGCTCCGCACTGCTTCGGCTACGGGGGTTTCGGCAAGCACGTCCACCGTGGGGGCTGGGGCCCTCATCCCCTCGCACACGCCCTCGTACAGGCGAGACAGGTGCTGGCGACGCTGAGGCGAACGCGCGAGGAGACGCATCCACCTCAGCGCGGTCGCTCCCGCGAAGGCGACGCGATCGAGCGGACCGAAAGCCGGCGAGCGGGTGAACGTCCACATCTTGTTTCGCACCTCGTTGACGAAGCGCGGCCCCGGATCTGCCGTCGAATTACCGAAAGTGCGCGTCCGATGCTCAACGCGGGCGCGGGGAACGTAGAGCCCAACGCGGCGACGCAGCAAGCGGCCCGTGTATTCGAAATCGTCGTTCCACAAGAAATAGGCGGCCTCGGGCAGGCCTTCTTCGCGAATGGCACGGGCATCGATAAGGACGGCCACGAAGGAGGCCGTGCGAACGGGTCTCGCCCCGATTCTCGCCGCCGCGATCCGCGATCCGCGATTGAGCCAGGGCCGATAGCGCGGCCGGTTCATGGGGTGCTCGCGGCCATCGATCCAGTCAGCCCGCGCGGCAAGGAGCGCCGGTTGCCCGCGGTAGCTCTCCCGCGCCGCCTCCAAAGCGGCGAGAGCATCCGGGGCTGGAACCGTATCGTCGTCCATGATCCACACCAGATCGGCGCCGTCTTCGAGCGCCGCGGCGATGCCCGCAGCGAAGCCTCCGGCGCCACCCAGGTTGCGCGGTGTCGTCACGATGCACGTAGGAGCCGGATGCTGCGCGAGGACCCGAGGCGTGTCGTCGCTCGAAGCATTGTCGACGGCGACGATGGCATCGAGCGGGCGGGTCTGGCACGCCAGCGCGTCAAGGACGTCGGGCAGCAGATCGCAGCGGTTCCAGCACACGACGACGGCGGCGATACGCGGGCGGGCGGATGTCACACTCACGCCCTCAAGCATAGGTCCTCCAGGGATCGGCGGTCGCGTCCACGCCAACACTGCCGTTAGTCCGGGGCGTGGGGCCGGCCCACAGCGTAGGCTAGGGGAAGCATTGTCGTTAGGAAAGAGGATCGATGGCACGAGCGCACTCATCGAAACGGCCGCGCATGGCGCCACAGCACTACCTCTCCGCCCCTCCGCGCAAGATGTGGCCCTGGCGCCTCGGCGCGGCGATCGTCGGTGTCGTCCTCTTCCTCGGCACGGGTGCGGGTCTGGCGTTTCACGACCTGCAAGGATCGGTCAACATCTCGAACGCCGATGCCCTCCTCGAACGCAAGCCGGTGGACTCCTACGAAGGACGCGCCCTCAACATCCTCGTTTTGGGTACCGACACTCGTAAAGGCGAAGGTAACGCCATCGACCAGACCGACGATGAGACGGATCGCTCGGACACGACGATGATCGCCCACATCTCGCGCGATCGAAAACACGTCAATGTCGTCTCGCTCGCACGCGACACCATGGTCAACATTCCCTCGTGTCCGCTCGGCAACGGCAAACACACCCAGGCCCAGCGGGGCCAATTCAACTGGGCCTTTGCCTATGGCGGATCCGCTGGCAACCGCGACGCCGCGATCGCGTGCACGATCATGACCGTCGAGAAGATGACGGGCCTGCACATCGACGACTACGTTCTCGTCGACTTCAACGGTTTCCGTTCCATGGTTGACGCCCTCGGCGGGATCCGCGTCTACGTCGACAGCCCCATCAACGACTGGCACGTCGACCTCGACATCGACGCGGGCTGCTACACGATGGACGGGCAGATGGCGCTGAAATACGCGCGCGTTCGCCACGGCGTGAAGGGCGGAGACGGCTCCGACACCCAGCGCATGAAGCGTCAGCAGCACGTCGTTTCTGTCATGGTGCGCGAGGCCCTGTCCAAGAACCTTCTCACGTCTGTACCCGAGCTCTATAAGTTCGCCCGCGCGGGCCTGTCGTCCCTGACAACCTCGTCGTCGCTGTCGAACCTCTCGACGCTGACGGGACTGGCGTATTCCCTTCAGGGGATCGATCCGCACAAGATGCTTTTCCTATCCGCCCCGATCGGGCAGGATCCGGCCGACCTCAATCGGGTCGTCCTCGATGAACGTGCTCCCGCTCTTTGGCAGGCGCTCAAGAATGATCGAGACCTTCCCGCGGGCCTCGATGTGAAGGACCTTGCGGGGAATGAGTTCACGACCAGCGGCCCGGATTCCACTGCCGAAGCGAAGGAGACCACCCGAGCTCCCGAGTCCGCCTCGCACGATTCCCAGGCACCCTCGCACTCGACGCCCACGCCGTCCGCTACCGCGCCCAGCGTCGACCCGGTTGAAAAAGCCCGCCTCGAGTGCGAGCCGAAGGGCTAGGAGGGTCCATGCCTCAACAATTGCCGCCGTCGATCCCACCGTCGACTCCACGCCAACGCCCATCCCGCCGCGAGTCGGACAATCTTCGTCCCACCCCGGCGCACAATCGAGACGAGGCTCCCCCTTCCATCCCCCCTCGGCGCAAGCGAGAGCGCCACGACGACTCCGCCGCGGCGGCAATGCCGCCATCTTTTCCTCCCTCGCCGCGGCCCGCGCGATCACCTTCGGCGAGCCAGGGTGCCGCTTCCCACTCGAGTGCGCCACGTTCCGCACCGCCGGCCTTCGCTCCGCGCTCACCCCGCCCCACGCCTGTACCGCCCGAGCATCGCACGTCGCGTCCGCCCGTGGCGCCACGGACCCCTCCGACACGGAATAAGCGACGTGGAAGACGCTGGCCCCTTATCCTTCCCGTCGTGCTCCTGCTCGTCCTCCTCGCCTGGCCGGCCTACCTGCTGTCGTGGGCAAACGGCCAGATCAGCCACGTCGATGCCCTCTCCGGTGCTCCCTCCACAAGCGGAACCACGTGGCTGATCGCGGGCTCAGACCGGCGTTCAGACGGCTCGGACGGCGGTATCGTCGACCCGACCACCGAGGGCGCGAGGACCGACTCGCTCCTGCTCGTACGCCGGGTCAACGGTCAAGCCTCAATCGTGTCTTTGCCGCGTGACTCCGCCGTCACGATCCCAGGTAAGGGACTCAACAAACTCAATGCCGCCTATTCCCTAGGCGGACCCCAACTGCTCGTGGCGACAGTCGAGCAGTTGACCGGCACGAAGGTCGACCACTACGTCGAGGTGTCCATGGGTGCGGTCACGAAAATCGTCGACGCCGTCGGCGGAGTCGAACTGTGCTCAGATCTCACCGTCGACGACCCCAAGTCGGGCCTCACGTGGTCCCCCGGGTGTCACACGGTCGACGGGCAGACGGCACTCGCCTTCTCGCGCATGCGCTACCAGGATCCCAAAGGCGACATCGGGCGAGCCGAGCGACAGCGTCAGGTCATCGACAAGGTCGTCAATACGGCACTGAGCCCCTCCTCGGCGCTCAATCCGGTGACTCAGCGCTCCCTCGGCAAAGCGGTGGCCACATCGCTGCTCACCGACCCCGACACCGGGGTGACGTCTTTGGGACTCCTCGCCTGGAATTATCGCAAGGCACAGTCTGCGGGTCTCACGGGCGCGCCCCCGCTGTCGTCACTCAACTATCGCGACGGAGTCCACGGTTCCATGGTGCAGATCGACCCTGCCAAGGCACCCGGCTTTTGGCAGGCCTTCCGCGACGGAACCCTCGATCCCTCGCTCTACTACCACCCAGCGGGCTAGGTCGTGTCGACGTCCAGGCTCTCCAGACTGCCGCTCAGCCGCATCGCGCGCTACCTGGCATGCGGGATCGCCGCCTTCGCGGTCGACTTCGGTCTCCTCGCCGCGTTGAAAACCCTCGTGGGGGCGCCCGCGTGGCTGGCGGCGGCCGTCGCCTTCATCGTCTCGACGGCGCTGTCCTACCTCGGGCAAAAGTACGTGACGTTCTCCCACTCCGGCAGATTCGCCAGCTCGATCGTGCGCTACCTCGTCCTCCTCGCTGCCAACACCTGCGTCACGGCGTTCATTGTTCAGATTTTCGACGACGTGTGGGGGCTTTATCTTCTCGGTAAGGTCGTCGCGACTGTGATGACAACCGCGTGGAACTTTCCTCTCATGCAGCGGTGGGTCTACGCGTCGGGACGACAGGAGTAAACATGGGTCTTCTCGTCGCTTGTGCTTTTCTCTTTGGGGTGCTCCTTCTTGGTCCAGGCTACGCGTGCGCGAGAATTCTGCGCTGCGATCGCCTCATCGCCTGGGCTCTCGCTCTGCCCGTAAGCATCGGGATTATCGCCGGTGGAGCAATCGTTACGAGCGTGGTCGGGGTGCGCTACTCTCCGGTGACCGTGGCGGCCTGCGTCGCGCTCGCACTCGCCTTTAGCGCGGGCCTGCGCCTCGTGTCGCGCCGCCCGCTCACCGACGCCCACGCAGTCTCGGTGGACAAGCGGGTGCGCCGCGCATCGGTGGTCATCGCAGCCCTCGTTGGCCTCGTCGTCGCCGCGCGTATCCTGGCGGCGACGGGCAAACCCGGGAACTATCTCACGCTCTACGACAATCTCTTCCACCAAAACATGGTTGCCAGGATCCTCACCTACGGTGAGGCCTCCTCGCTCCACGGCAGTATCATCGACCCGCACGCCTGGGAGTTTTACCCTCTCGCATGGCATGACCTCGTCGCTATAGCCGGAGGCTGGTCGATCGGCGGAGCCACGTCGGCGCTTTGTTTGGGCCTCGTACTTCTCGCGTGGCCCGTCACGTTCGTCGCTTGCTGTCGCCTCTTCGCCCCGCGCGCCCGCTACGCCATGCCTCTTGCCGCAGCCCTCGCCCTCGCGTGTCCCCTCTTTCCCTACCATTTCTTTCTTATCTGGGGGATCCTCTACCCCAACCTGCTCGGCTACGCCGCCGCGACCGGGGTACTCGGCGTTGCCTATGCCTGGTTGCGGGGACGACTGCCGCTCACGCCCGGTCTCGCAGCCCTCGGTGTCGTCGCTGTCGTCGGCGTCGCTTTGGCCCATCCCAACGCCATTTTTCTGCTCGGTTTCTTCGCCGTGCCCCTCATCTACGATGTCGTCGCCCGAGCGTGTTGGAAGCGCCGCCGCTGGTTCGGACTGATCGCAGGGGTAGCGGGGACGACGCTTGGCCTCGTAGCCGCCTACTGGCTCATCAACCGAGCGCATTCCATCTCCTCCATGCGTTTTTTCACCGCGATTTGGCCTCCGACGATGTCGCCAGTGGAGGGCTTTGTTTCCGCCTTCACTTTCTCTCAACTGGCGCACCAGACGACGCCGGTAGCCCTCGCCGCGGTCGGCCTCGTCATCGGCGTCGGTCTCCTGGCAGCCCTCGTCCACCGCGATCTCAGGTGGCTCGTTGCGGCACACCTCTTCCTCGTGTTCGGCTACGTTTTGTACGTCGGAGTGGGCCATCCCTTGCGCGGCTATATCGTCGGTTATTTCTATTGCGACGGGCAACGCCTCCTCGCCGGGCTCGGACTGTGCGGCCTCCTCGCGCTCGCGTCTGGGATCGCGGCGCTACTCGAGCGACTTCCCAGGGCCCGCCAACACGGATCCGCCATTATCGCGACCTGCGCGGGCCTTGCCCTGCTGGCCCAGCTCAATCCCGCCTTCGGCGCCCAATATGCCGAGTTTGAGGCCAACATGGTCGGCGACGACGTGCTGTCTGCCTCCGAACGCGGCCTCCTCCATCGCGTCGCCCGTCACGTCCCTGCAGGAGACAGGATCATCACCTCGCCCTATACCGGCAGCTCCTTCGTATGGTCCGTCAGCGGCCGCGAGACGCTTTTCCCGCATTTCGAACGCTACGACTTCGCCGAGGCCCCGGCTATCGCGACAGACCTGGGCACCCCCAAGGGACGCGACCTATGCCCCTTCCTCGCGCGCACGCGCACGCGGTGGGCCCTCGTCTTCGACAACAAGACAAACGTGTGGAATCACCCCGATACGGTCCCGTCCCTGCATCGTCTCGTCGAGTCAGGTCAGGCGAGAGTCGTCGACAGGGTCGGCGAGGCCAGACTCGTCAAACTCACCCTGTGCGATCAGCGTTAGGCCGAACCCATCGAGGTCTCAGTGTCCCTCCACGGCCGCGACGATCTCGCCGCCGAGGACCTTCGCGAGCGAGGTGGCGTAGCTCGTCGTGAGATGATCGTGATCGCGCCAAACGAAAACATTGCCCACGATCGACCAGCACGTGCCATCTGGGCAGATGACCGCTCCCGTGTCGATACCGCGGTAGAGGGAGTTTGTCCGAAGCGAATCGTCGGGCATGTGCGGACTCAAGACGTCAGCGGCGGGCCGTTCGCAGCCCGCACGATCCCCTGATGAGACACCCTGCGCCAGCGCGCAGTCGTACATGGAGTCCTCGTATTGGGGATTGTCGCGCAAACCGACGACCCGGATCCCCGCGTCGGTAAAGCGCGCGACGGCCTCGTCGAGTCCGGTGAACTCCTCGTCTACCCCGCCGACCCGCGCACGCGTGGACACGAGGATGACGACGTCCGGCTTGACGTCGTTGAGCACCCACGATTCTAGGTAGGCGTTGTGTTCGGCGCACCCGGGTGTTTGCGGCGAATGCTCGGGAAGGTTGTATTGGCAGGCGCCATACATCTGTAAAGCGAGGTTCCACCGTTTCGAACGCGCGAGGGGTTCGATGGTCTCGATGTATTGCTCCATGTGGGAATCGCCAAGCGCGACGACGGTGCGGGTCGCGTCGTCGCGCCACGGCAGCTGGACGCACTGTGCAGCGGTCGCCTTCGACGTGTCGTGGTGCGTGGCGAATCTCCCTGAGCACGTGTGCGGGAGCGTTCCCCACTCGCCGTCGAGGCGTTCCGGCTGGGGTATGGCCGGCGTCGTGTAGGAGCGGGTCTGCCAGGTCGCCTGCGCTGCGAGCGCGCCGGGGTGCTCGTCCAGATTCCGCTCGTTGGCGGCCTGCGCGGCCTGCCGACGATCGAGCAGATAGAGCCCAGACCCGCACACCCCGAAGCCGAGGGCAAAGCAGGCGGCTACGACGACGGCCTTCGTCGCCAGGGAGCGGTTCGTCCAGGGCCACGCTCTGAGTGGGGTGTCGACGAGATCCGTGAGCGTGTGAGCGAGAGCCACCGAAACTCCAAGGAGGAGGAGGCCCTCCACCCAACCCGGGTGTTCGATTCCGCGGGCTGACTGGTAGATGGCAAGCACCGGCCAGTGAACGAGGTAGAGACAGTAGGAGATATCGCCGATCCACACGAGCGGCCTTAACGACAGCACTCGTGTCGGTGCCCAGGCGAGCGTGGGAGACCACACGAGGACCCCCAGCGATGCAGCGACGGTGATGAGGGCCAGCGGTCCCGGATAGTCGCGCACGGTCACGGCGGCAAAGACGGTGAGGGTAAGGAGGGCCACCCAGCCGGCGACAGCCTCTAGCGGCGCTGGCATGCGCAACCGGTGCCCGACGAGCCCGACCATCGCTCCGATGGCGAACTCCCAGGCCCGGGCTCGCGGGTCGAAGTAGATCCCTGAGGCGCCGACCTCACTGACCTTTGTGAGCGTCCACGCGAACGAAGCAATCGCGACGACGCCCAGAATAGCCGCGGCGACGTAGGGGAAGGCCGCTCGCCTAGTGCGCGTCAGCCACGCCGCCACGGCGAGCGCCAGGGGCAGAAGTAGAAGGACCTGCCCCTGCATGGCGATGTACCACAGGTGCATGAAGGGCGACGTCGTGGCCCCCGCGTCGGCGTAGTAGTCGACCGCCGCCCGCCCCAGATAGATGTTTTGGACAAAACCGACCGAGGCGAGCGCCTGATTGACCGATTCGCGCCACCGCGTCGGCGGCAGGTAGAGGGCGCACAGGCCGAGCGTGACGACGACGGTGATCACGAGTGGTGGGAGGAGCCGCTTGAAGCTGTGCAACCACCGATCGAGGAGTCGTTGGGGCGTTCCACGGTCGACGCCGCGGCGATAACTGGCCGCAAGCAGGTAGGCCGAGAGCATGACGAAAACGTCAACCCCGACCGGGGTTCCCAGACCCCACGCGTGGAAAATGAGAATCTCGATGATGCACAGTGCCCTCAGGCCCTGAAGGTCGTTGCGGCGTTTAGGCATCGTCAGACTCCTTCTGGCGAAGCATCGTCTCTAGCTCGCGAACGCGTTCTTCGACGAGGGCGGTCGCCTCAGCGAGTGTGCGCATCCGCTCCTCAGCGTGTCCGAGAGCGCTGCTCAGCTGCAAACTCACCCCGATAAGGACGACGATCGCGCAAAAGAAAACGAAATTGGAGGGCAGCTCGAAGCCCGTCGCCTCTGCGAGATAGACAAGAACACGAGGAAAGAGAGCCAGGAAGAAGAGGACGAGGCCGAGCACGAACCACATGATCGCGTAGCGCTCACGAAGTTTACGAGCCCGCATGAGCCCCACGATGAAGGCGCAACACAGGAGGACGCAGCCGACGGCCAAGAGGTTTACGGGCATGGTTTTCCTTTACCTGTTCATCGGGTCCCACCGCGCCTCGCTCAGCGGGTAGGGCTTGCGGATGAGAGACAGCCCCACGGCAACCATGAGCCGAAGCATGGAGGTGACGAGCTTGAGGGGCGACTGCGAGGCGACCCCGGCCTGGCGCGAACGCATGGCGACGGGAACCTGATCAATGACGAGCCCAGCGCGAGCCGCCATGACGAGGGTCTCGACGGTGTCGCCGAGGTACTCGGCCGGATAGTTCGCGGCCATGAACGCGGTGCCTCGCGGGCCCGCCGCGCGAAACCCCGAGGTCGTATCCCGCAGCTCCTTCTTCGAGATCACCTTGAGCGTCCACGACAAGAGCTTCATTGCCCAGGCCCGCGGCCCCTTCACCCGATAGTCACCCGCGCCAGAAAAACGCGCGCCGATGACGATATCGGCGCCGTCGAGGGCACGCACAAGCTTGTCGATGTCTGCCGGGTTGTGCTGCCCGTCCGCGTCGACCTGGACCGTCAAACGGTATCCGTGCGAGACGGCCCAGCGGTATCCAGCGCGCATCGCCCCGCCCACCCCAAGATTAAGAGGCAGCTCGACGACGTGGGCGCCCGCCTCCCGGGCCAGGCGGGCGGTGCGGTCGCGCGACCCATCGGATACGACGAGAACGTCCACGGGATAGGGCTGCGCATAGACCTCGCCGATGACGGCGCCAATCGTTTCTTCCTCGTTCCACGCCGGAATGATGACCGCCGCCGTCTCGGGTTTTCCTCGTCTCATCGCCGCCCTACCTTCGGTTCACGTCAAGAGCAGTACCGTCACCGGGGTGCGCACGCCGACGTCATGCGCACCCCGAAGCGTTACAGGTCAATCCTGCGTGGACCCGCCTGCCAGCCGGACCAGGCAGATTCGAGGATCTCCTTGACTCCGTAGCGCGCATGCCAGCCGAGCACCGATGTGATTTTCGTGGCGTCGCCGATGAGCTTTGGCGGATCCCCGGCGCGGCGGTCCTCCTCCTCGGCCTCAAAATCGATTCCGGTCACCTCGGCGAGGCCATCGACGATCTCGCGTACCGAGGTGCCTGTGCCCGTTCCCACGTTGAATACGTGCTCGTCAACCTCGTTCTCGCCGTCGATGTAATCGAGGGCGGCAAGATGAGCCTCGGCGAGATCACCGACGTGGATATAGTCGCGGATGCACGTGCCATCCGGGGTCTCGTAGTCCGTGCCAAAAATCTTGGGTGACTGCCCCGCGGCCAGCTTCTCCAACACCATGGGGATGAGGTTGAGGCACGCCGGATCGCCGAGGTCGTCCCAGCCTGCGCCCGCAACATTGAAGTAGCGCAGACCGATCCACCTCAGTCCCCAGGCGCGTTCACAATCCGCCATCATCCACTCGCCGATGAGCTTGGTCTCTCCATAAGGGTTGATCGGGCTCTTCACGCAGTCCTCGGGGACGACCTCAACCGGCGGCATCCCGTAGACGGCAGCCGAGGAGGAGAAGATCATCCGCCTCACACCTGCGTCACGCATGGCCTCGAGCATGTTGGCCAGGCCGCCGATGTTTTGCTGGTAATACCACATCGGCTTATCCACAGATTCGCCCACTTGCTTGCGGGCGGCAAAGTGGATGACCGCTGTGACGTCCTCGTCGATCATCGTGTTGACGAGGCGCCGACGCGCGTTCGCTGAGGCGATGTCGAGCTCGACGAGCGTGGCGTTGCCGATCCGATCGGCGCTGCCGTAGGACAGGTCGTCGACGACAACCACACGCTCCCCGCGTTCTTCCAGGAGTCGAACAACGTGGGCGCCAATATAGCCGGCGCCGCCTGCAACGAGAATGCTCATGATCCGCCTTCCTCGCACCCACCGTGGGTGCGCTCTCCTATTCTTTCAGTTCTCAGGCGAGGCCGAGTCACTTCGCGCCCTGACGGCACCGTTCGCTAAGGGCACGCCCCTTCGCGTAGGCAACCTCGCGCAGTTCGTCTTGATAGGCCCTCATTCGTTCGAAGATCTGCTCATCGCTGACGGCGAGGATACGCGCAGCAAGCAGACCCGCGTTGGCTGCACCGCCGATGCTCACCGTCGCAACCGGGACGCCCTTGGGCATCTGGACGATGGAGAGCAGCGAATCCATGCCGTCGAGGTGGGCTAGGGGCACGGGTACCCCGATGACGGGCAGGGGCGTGACCGACGCCAGCATGCCGGGCAGGTGGGCCGCTCCCCCGGCACCGGCGATGATGACGCTGTAGCCCTCCTGTGCAGCCGAGCGCCCGAAGGCGATCATGTCGTCGGGCATCCTGTGGGCGCTGACGACACGCGCGTCGTAGTCGATTCCCATCTCGTCGAGCGCCTCGGCCGCCGCCGACATCGTCGGCCAATCCGAGTCCGATCCCATCACGATTGCTACACGCGCCGTCATTGCTTCGTCCTTTCGTCGGCGACAAGCTTGTCTCTGGCGGCCCTGGCTCGCTCCAGGGCATTTTCGACGTCATGGGAACACACGGTGACGTGCCCCAGTTTGCGTCCCGGCCGAAAGCCCTTCCCGTAGTAGTGGATTTTCGCCCCCGGGTCGGCCCGCATGACGTGCGCGTAGGCCTCGCGCGGCTCGGGTGCGTCTGCCCCGACGACATTGGCCATGACGACCGCCGGCTGGCGGAGGGTCGTCTCTCCGAGGGGCAGGTTGAGCACCGCACGCAAGTGGTTTTCAAACTGGCTCGTCACGGCTCCTTCGATGGTCCAATGCCCGGAATTGTGGGGACGCATCGCGAGCTCGTTGACGAGCACCCGATCGCCAACGACGAACATCTCCACCGCAAGCACCCCCGTCACATCAAGGCGGGTAGCGATCTCACGCCCCACCGCGAGCGCTTTCGCTCTCAGTGTCTCGCTGAGTTCGCGCGCGGGAACAAGGCACGTGTCGCACATGCCGTGGGCCTGGATCGTCTCCGTGACCTCCCACTGGACGATCTCGCCATCGCGCGAGCGCGCCTGCAGGACCGAGATCTCGCGGTCGAAGTTGATCGCTTCCTCCGCCAACACGGGAGCACCATCGACGCGTTCGAGCCACTCGAGAACCTCCTCGAGGCTGTCGACGAGGCCGACTCCGCGGCCGTCGTAGCCCCCGCGCGCAACCTTGAGGATCATCGGGGTTCCCAGTTGCTCGAACGCCTGGCGCGCCGATGCCTCATCTGCGACGGTCATCCACCTGGGACAAGCGATCGCCTCACTGGTCAGTCGCTTGCGCATCTCGATCTTGTCTTGGGCAAAAAGAAGCGCCTCACCGGAGGGTTCAACCGGGAGGCGCGAGGACAGGAATTCGAGGGTGGCAGCCGGGATGTGTTCGTGTTCGAAGGTAACGACGTCGGCGCCATCGACAAGCCAGGACACGGCGTCGCGATCGGCCGGGTCACCGACCCGCACGTCGGGCACGACCTGCCCGGTGGCTCCGTCGTCGTCTTCGATGAGGGCCCTCAGATGGATACCAAGGGCCCCGGCGGGCTCGGCCATCATGCGTGCGAGCTGGCCGCCGCCAATTACCGCTACAACAGGTGCACTCACGCCTCAAGTCTAGCGCGGCCCCCCGTGTCGGCTAGTATGAGGCAGTCCTCATTGTCGATCAGGTGCGTCAATCTATGCTTGAGAAACTTCCCTACCTGTCCTCGCGGCCCGGTCTCGCCGCCTGGCTCGAAGAGGTGGCGAAATTCTGCATCGTCGGCGGCATGAACTACGTCGTCGACGTCGGTATCTTCAATGCACTGCGCTCCACGGTCCTCGCCACTCGTCCGGTCACCGCGAAGATCATCTCGGTGGGGATAGCGACGTTGTTCTCGTGGGTCATCAATCGCAATTGGACGTTCAAGGGCCGCGCGACCGACACTCCCGTACGCGAGATCTTCGGTTTCGTCGTCGTCAACGGTCTGGGTGCTCTGCCGGCCTTCGTGTGCCTGTGGATTTCTCACCACATCCTCGGGTTCGATTCGCTGCTGGCCGACAATATCTCGGGCAACGTCATCGGCCTCATCATCGGCACTATTGTGCGCTACCTGTGCTACCGCTACTTCGTCTTCACCGGAGGCAAGGACGGCAGCTAGATCCTGCGTCCTCGCCTACCCAGCGCGACGACCGCTCCCTTCGGCATGACCCTGTCGGGGTCGAGAGCGTCGGGCAGAGCGGGCAGCGAAATCGTGAAGACGGGTGGACGACGCTGAGTGAGTTCGATCCTGCCTCCGTCGGCCTCGACGAGGTCCTTCGCCAGGGCAAGCCCGATGCCCGTCGACCCGTGCCCGGAGACTCCCCTCGTGAAGATGTCGGGCGCGATCTCGTCGTCGACACCGGCGCCCTCGTCGCTGACTTCGAAGACGATGGAGCGTGAGGAAGCTGCCTTGCGAGCCCGGACGGTGACCGTGCCGGCCCCGTAGCGCAAAGAGTTCTCGATGAGTGTCGCCAAGGCCTGTGACAGCGACCCGGGGGTGGCCACGGGAAGACGGTCGCCCGCGTCGTTGAGCAAGCACAGCTGGCGGTTCGCTTCCCGAAAGTCCGCTCCCCACTCTTCTTCTTGCTGCGCGAGAATCTCGTCGGTGTGCAGGGCGCGCGTGCCGGCCTTCTTGCGCGAGGCGTTGCGACGCAGATCCTCCATGACGCGGGTCATGCGTTCGACCTGGTCGAGGCAGGCTTCCGCTTCGGTGCGCACCTGTTCGTCGTCGCTGAGGAACCCGATTTCTTCCAGGCGCATCGACAGTGCCGTTAGGGGCGTGCGCAGCTGGTGGGCGATGTCGGATGCCAATTGCCGTTCGGCGGCGATGCGTCCTGCCATGCGTTCGGATGAGCGGGCGAGCTCTTCTTGGACGAGGTCGATCTCCTCGATGCCTGACGGGCTCGTGCGCACCTGGACCTGTCCCGCCCCGACCTGCTCGGCCTGGGCCGCCAGGTAGATGAGGGGAGCCGCGATCTTACGTGACCCCCGCATGGCGATGAGAACGCCGACGCCGAAGGCAACCGTGCAGCACAGGGCGACGACCCCCAGGGCGGCCGCCATATTGCCGATCGTGGGTGTGGCCGAACGGGTGAGCGTGACGACGACGCCATTGGGTGTCTCGGCTGTCGCCACGTGCACCCACTCACCCTGGAGGGGACCGGAGCGGTAGAGGACCTCGTCGCCTCGCCGGGCCTCGACCATCGTGCCCTCATTGCCGCTGCGTCCCGTCCACGTGCCCAGGGCAGAGTAGTCGAGGCCATCGATGCGGTCTGCACTCGCGATGATTCTCGTGAGAGATTCCGCCTGCTCGTCGAGCATCGACTGCTGCGATTTCCAGATGTAGGACGGCCACAAAATGGCAAGCGGGAGCCCGAGCAGGGCGACGGCCGCCACGAGGGCGGTGATGACCATGTCGAGCGCACGGCGGCGCATCCGCTAGCGTCCTTCGCCCGCCTCGAACCGGAAGCCCATCCCCCGCACGGTCGTAATGTATGTCGGCTGTTGCGCGTCGTCACCGAGCTTGCGGCGCAGCCAGGAAACATGCATGTCGAGCGTCTTGGTTGAGCTAGTCGGATCCGACCCCCATACCTCGCGCATGATGACGTCTCGGGGGACGACGCTACCGGCTTGGGAGACGAGGAGGCGAAGGAGGTCGAATTCCTTCGCAGTGAGCTGCAGCTCGGTAGAACCGTGGAAGGCGCGATGCGCCTCGACGTCAACACGCACGTCCTTGGCGCTAACCTCGTTGGCCTCGTCTTCACTACCCGCCCGACGCAGGAGGGCCCTGACCCTCGCGAGCAGCTCGGCCAGACGGAAGGGCTTGGTAACGTAGTCGTCTGCTCCAGCATCGAGCCCGACGACCATGTCGACCTCGTCGGTGCGAGCGGTGAGGATGAGAATGGGGACCGTCGAGCCGCTCTTGCGAATGTCGCGGGCGACATCGAGCCCATCCATGTCGGGCAGCCCCAGGTCCAAGATGATGATGCTGGCGTCCGCATAGTCGGCGAGCGCACCCTTGCCGGTGCCGTGCGCGTGCACCTCGTAGCCTTCGCGCCCCAATGCGCGAGACAGCGGTTCGGAGATCGCCGGGTCGTCTTCAACAAGTAAAACAGTCGTCATAGCCTCATTATGGCAAAAGATCGGTGAAGAGACAGTCGAGCCCGGATATCGGGATCGCCCGTTTTCGGCTCACCTTCGCGAGGTGCGCTCGAGTCTCCAGGCCTCAACCTCTCCCATTCCTTTAAGATCGGCAAGTCTAGCCTGGGTGCAGGTAAACCTGTGGGCGTCTTCCATTGCCGCGATCGCTCGCGCGGTCGCGGCATCCATAAAGATCTGCCCGCCCGGAACTATGTCGACAAGCCTAGAGGCGAGATTGACGGAGGGACCGAAGATGTCGCCCGAACGAGAGACGACCCGCCCGCACACAAGCGAGGCACGCACCGCCAACATGTCCGGTTCCGCCTCGAGGGCCTCGATGAGGTCGCACACGATGTCGGCGCCCGTGTCGAGGTCATGGACGATCCACAAAATCGCGTCGCCGATCGTTTTGACGACCCGTCCGCCCCTGGCTGAAATGACGTCGCGCGCCGTGAGCTCGAAACGCTGAACGAGGTCGGCGAGCTGGCGCGAGGACAGCACGGCCGCGCGCCTCGTGTAGGCAACCATGTCGACGAAACCCATCGTGCGCGTGAGCGGATAGGCATCGCCCGCATCGCCGTCCCTGCCTCGCCAGGCGACCTCGGCGTTCGTGTTGACGAGAAGGTTGGCCATCTGGCGACGCCACGCGTAGAGAACCTGACCCTGCAGCGTGTCAAGAAGATCGTCGATCTTCGCCAAGGTGAGCAGGCGGGCTGACGTGTCGTCGAGGTCGAAGCGGCGGGCGTTCTCATCGACGAGGGCTTCGACCTGCCACAGCACGAGGCGATCGGTCGTATGCGACTGAGCCCGCAGGAGGGATGCCAGCGTGAGTGGGCTGATCTGTTCGCTTTGGGCAAGCCCCCACCACACTTTGAGTGCGTCTACGTCTGCGTCAGTGAAGCAGGTGGCGTCGGGCGCAGGGTGGGGGAAGCCCATGGCGAGCCAGAAGGAGGCGGCGAATTCCTCGCTACAACCCACGCGTGTGGCCATGTCGGTAAGGGTGAGGTGGCCGGCACCTCCGAGGAGATGGGTGAGGGGGCGGCGGATCGTCGCGTTTTCTGGCAGGCGTGCGGACTGGCGAGCGTGTGACACGCCACTATCCTAACCTCGTTTGTGGCGACGGTCACGTCAACAAGCGCACGGGGCGAACACCCTAGGATGACGCTATGAGTCTCACGTGCATTCTTGCCTCACATTCGCCAGCGCGCCTTGCCGTCCTCAGGGGAGCTGGGATCACTCCGCGCATCGTCGTCTCCGGCGTTGACGAAGACGCGATCGTCCGTAACGCCGAGCATGTGAACGCGCTCGACCCGGACGATGCCGCGGAGGCGACGGTGTGCCTGTTGGCGACGGAGAAGGCCCGCGCCAGCCTCGCCAAGGCACGTGGCGAGCTCGAGGAAACGCGAGGACGGGCACTCATCATCGGGTGCGACTCGATGCTGCTGCGCGACGGATCACTCGAAGGCAAGCCTCACTCTCCCGAGGTCGCTAGGCGGCGGTGGCTGGACATGCGTGGAACG
The DNA here is from genome assembly GCA_030527545.1 of Actinomycetaceae bacterium. Lineage (GTDB taxonomy): Bacteria > Actinomycetota > Actinomycetes > Actinomycetales > Actinomycetaceae > Nanchangia. The sequence continues at coordinate 36,982 of JAUNAP010000001.1, read as the reverse complement.
ACTGCGCGCCTCGTGACCGGTCACGCGCTCATTTTCTATGACGCGTCGGCCGATCCGGTCGTTCGCGAGACGTGCGCGTGCGCCTCGACGCTCATTCATTTCGCATCGCCGAGCGAAGCCGAGATCGACGCCTACATCGCGACCGGGGAACCTCTGGAGGTTGCGGGCGCGTGTACGCTCGACGGCTACGGCGGTCCCTTCGTTAGTGGTATCGAGGGCGACTACCACAACGTCATCGGCTTATCTTTGCCCCTCGTCCGTTCCCTTGCTGCCGAGTTGGGCATCTTTTGGCCTGACTTGTGGGACGCCAGGCAAGATTGCTCGACATCGACTAATCTGGGGTGATACGGACCCGCCGCTACTTCGAGGAGGAACTAGCCATGACGACACGTACCGCTTGGGGCCTCGGCCTCGCGACTATCACCGAGGACGGCCAGACACTCGACGTGTGGTATCCCGAGCCCGTGCTGGGCGAACGCCCCGAGGACGGCCAGCAAGATATTCTTGAGGAATTGTCGCGGGTGGAAGGGCCCGATCCCATGCGCGGCGTGCGCCGCAGCGTCGTCCAGGTGAGCATCGATCTCGATACGGCGCCACAGTCGACGGCAGATGCCTACCTGCGCTTGCATCTGCTCTCGCACCGCCTCGTCAAGCCCAACACGATCAATCTTGATTCGCTCCACTCGCGCATGCCTAACGTCGTGTGGACGACGGAGGGGCCGGCATCCCCCGACGATTTCGAGCTGACGCGCCGACGCTTGAGGATTGACCGCGGCTACCCGATCCATGTGCTCGCAGTCGACCGTTTCCCGCCGATGGTCAACTACGTCGCGCCCTCGGGAGTTCGCATCGCCGAGGCAACAAAGGTGCGTTTGGGCGCGTATCTTGCGGAAGGGACGACGGTGGCTCCTTCGGCGTTCGTCGACTACAACGCCGGATCGTTGGGCCCGGCAATGATCGAGGGCCGCATCTCACGCGGAGTGACGGTCGGCGAAGGCTCCGACATTGGCGGTGGCGCGTCGACGCTAGGAGCGCTCGCCACGTCGGGACAGGTTCCGGTCACACTGGGGCAGCGGTGCCTCATGGGAGCAAACTCGGGTCTGGGCATTCCGCTGGGCGACGACTGCATCGTCGAAGCGGGTCTCTACATCACGCCGGGCACGAAGGTGACGGTGCTGCCCAACGCGGGCGTGGCCCCGGGGGCGGATGGGCATTTCGCAGATCCGCGGGTGGTCTCCGCCAAGGACCTGGCGGGGATCTCAAATGTCTTGTTCCGGCGTAACTCTCAAACGGGACGTGTCGAGGTGTTGCCGCGTTCGAACGAGCAGATCGAGTTGGATCCGGCGACGGTTGCTCTGTCGTAGCGTGTCGGTTGGCACGCGTGGGACACTGGCGGGGTGAGTGATCTGTTCGCGACCCCTATCGACGTGTCTTCTGGCCTGGGTTTGCCGGCGCCACAGCCACCCGTCGACCTCGTGTCGCTGCGGGTGGCTGCTTCGTTGCTCGATCGGCCTCTCGCGCAGGTGCAGCTGTTGAGTGCGGCGAACCTGTTGGGGCCGGCTTTCCGCACGGATTCCGCAGTTTTTCATAGCCGCAGCATCATCGAAGATTTGGCGGGCAGACCCGTGCTGACGAAGCGCGATGTCATCGGCATGGGACGCAGCGGCCTCATCGCGGGCGATGAGGTTCTCGTTATCCGGCAGGTGAATCCACACATGGTGGAGGATCACCCCGATCGGGAGTTTTGGGAGCGGCAGTTTCCCACTCGCACCTATCACGGCTTCGATCTGGCACGCGCGGCGAGCCCCGACGCTGTGGACCGCCTCTTGCAAGCCGACGCGACGCGCATGTGGTGGGCGGTTTCGCCGTCGTGGCGCCGCGTCGTCGAGCGGGCACGCCTACGCGGCGAGGGCATTGCGACGATCATATCGGTGGGCGGTCTCATCGTCGGCTGCAGCGAGGTGAGCGGGTTCGAGGAGGCTCAAGAGATTGAGGCCGACCCAGACGGCAATCACGTCTACGCCTTCACGCTTCGCCGCCCCGAGGGCGAATGGCCGTCTCGCCTCGCGGGCCGCTGGCTGCGTTCGGGGCCCGGCAGACCCCTGCTGTGGTGGTCCTTCATCTAGTGCGCTGTCTAGTCCCACCGACCCGATAGACCGCTTGTCTGGTAGGATCGACCCGTCAGGCGCCGCCGCACGGACGCGGTCGCAGTGAAGCGCCTGCGACGACCCAGGAAGGATAGAGGCTATGACTCCACCTGCGCGGACTGCATCCGTTCCCTAGAGGAACACGGTTTCCCAGCCGATGTGCTGAGCAACGGTAACTCGAAAGACGAGCACAATTCACTTCCCTCCGACCTATTCGAGACACGTGACGCCGAGCTGGACGCCAAGGATCTCAAGACCGGTTGTGCCAGCTGGGCCGTCCGCTACTGGCCCCGATGAGGACGTTAAGGGCCGGTGGGCATAGCTAGCTGCCGCCGGGCGCGTCACGGCGCATCGACGCGCCCGGCGACTCCCCGTAGACTGGGAGGGATCACGCGTCTACGAAAGGAGCCACGATGTCAACGGAGTTTCCCCCACCGAGCGGGCAGGAACGCTACGACGACCGGCCGGGAATGACCGCAGGCCCCGCCCCGCAGTATCACGGGCAGCCGGGTTACCAGCAGCCCTTGCCCGAGGTCGATCCGTACGCGAAGTCGAAGCTCGCCGCAGGACTGTTCGGCATCTTCCTAGGCACCTTCGGCGTGCACAACTTCTACCTCGGGCACATGGGGAAAGCCGTCGCCCAGCTCCTCATCACGCTCCTGTCGTTTGGGACGCTGTTTTGGATCTCGTCGATCTGGGCGCTCGTTGAGGCCGTCCTCATCCTCACGGCAGCCCCCGGGACGAAGTGGGCCTACGACGCCAACGGACGTCCCCTGCGCGCCTAACCCCGCAGCAGGCTCCTTAGCCTCTCCAGCCTCGAAGGGGGCCTCCACACCGGAGGCCCCCTTCGTGCGCTTTTGCGACTAGTTCTCCGCCGTGGCCTTGCGTGCCCTCAGCGACACGTAGTCGCGCATCGTGTGCCCCTGATAGACCTGACGCGGCCGACCGATCTTGTTGACCGGGTCGTTGATCATCTCGACGTACTGAGCAATCCAGCCCGGCAGGCGCCCGAGCGCAAACAGCGGGGTGAACATCTTCGTCGTAAAGCCCATCGCCGAATAGATGAGGCCCGTATAGAAGTCGACATTCGGATACAACTTGCGTTCGATGAAGTAATCGTCGCTCAGCGCGATCTCCTCCAACTCCATCGCCAAACCCAACAGATCCGAATTTGTTCCCAACCGGTCGAGGACGTCGTGGGCGGTCTCGCGGACAATGGCAGCACGCGGGTCGTAATTCTTGTACACCCGGTGGCCAAACCCCATGAGCCTGACCCCGTCCTCTTTGTTCTTCACCTTCTCGACGAAATCAGAAATCGTGAGATCCGAGTCGCGAATCTGAGTAAGCATACGCAGCACGGCCTCATTCGCACCCCCGTGCAGCGGCCCCGACAATGCGCCGATCCCCGAGGCCACCGAGGCATACATGTTCGCCTCCGCTGAGCCCACCAGGCGAACCGTCGATGTCGAACAGTTCTGCTCGTGATCCGCATGCAGAATCAAAAGCGTCTCCAGGGCCCGCACAATCACCGGGTCAATGTCGTAATGCTGATAGGGCAGACCGAAGGTCATCCGGATGAAATCCTCGACATAGCCCTGATCAGAATCCGGATACAGCAGGGGCAGACCGGCCGAACGCTTGGCGATATAACTGATCATCGTCGGGATCTTCCCCAACAAGTGCACGGCCTGCAGCTCCTGCTGCTCCGGGTCTCGCACTCGCTGAGTCGTCTCCTCATAGTAGGTAGCCATGCCCGCCACCCCGCCCTGGAGGATCGCCATCGGGTGACCGCGATGCGGGAAGGCCGTGAAAAACGCTTTGAAGTTCTCGTGCAAAAGCCGGTGCCGCTTGATTCGGGCCACCCATCGTTCCAACTGATGCGGATCCGGAAGCTCACCCTTGATGAGCAGGTAAGCGACCTCGAGGAACGACGAATGTTTCGCCAACTGCTCGATCGGGTAGCCCCGATAGCGCAAAATACCCGCCCCGCCGTCGATGAACGTCACCTGGGACGTACACGAAGCCGTCGTTGTGAAGCCCGGGTCCAGCGCCACGAGCCCCGTCTTCGCCCGCAACTTCGACACGTCGATACCCTGGTCGCCGTCCGTGGCCGGCACGTGCGGGAACTCAATCGTGTGTCCGTTGACCTCAAGGACTCCAGGAAGATCGTTCCCCTCATCATCCCTCGGCCACGTCGTCGCTTCCTTCTCGCTCATGAGCGCACCTTTCCTTCCTGCTGTCTGGCCGTCATTGGCTCTAGCAACCCCGAAGGGCGGATATAGGAAAAGTTTACTCGATGTCGAGCTACCGCGCGCGGGTTAGCGAAAAATGCGCGAGCCGCTGCGCCGCCTCGGCAATCTGCTCGTCCGAAGCCGTCAGTGACATCCGCACCCTGTCGCGCACCCTCTCGCCGTAGAACGACGCGGGGGCCACGAGGATACCGAGGCGCGCGAGGGCGTCGACGAGTTCCCAATCGTTGTCAGCGTCTTCGTGCCCCAGCCACAAATACAGTCCCGCAACTGAGTCCGGGTCGTTCGCCAGACCGCCGACACTGGCCCCGGCAAGCAGGTTGTTTCGGCGAGCTCGATAACGCTCGCGCTGCTGAGCCACATGGGCGTCATCGTTGAGCACCTGCGTGAGCGCGGCCTGCGTAGGGGCAGGCATCATAAGACCGGCATGCTTGCGAACGAGAGTCAGCCGGGCAATAAGCCCGCTATCACCGTAGACAAAGGACGCCCGATATCCGGCAAGATTCGATTGCTTCGACGCCGAATACACGACAAGGAGCCCCTCGTGATCGCCATCGGTCACAGCGTCGTCGAGCAGCGAGGGAGCCCCCAGGCTCCGCGCATCCGTGTTAGGGCAGCGCCCCTCTTCGTCGATCGCGTAGCGCCCTTCCCACGACAGTTCCGCATAGCACTCGTCCGAAACCACCACGGCACCCGCGCGGCGAGCCCACTCGCGTATACGGCGCAGCTCCTCGATGCTAAGGACGTGCCCGTCGGGGTTGCCCGGCGAGTTAAGCCACACGAGATCCGCCGCCGGCCACTCGCGCGGATCCGATCCCACGGCCACCGGCTCCGCTCCGGCAAGGCGGGCACCCACGTCGTAGGTCGGGTAGGCAACGTCTGGGAAAAGGACCCGACCACCCGCGGGCACCCCCAGCTGAGCGGGGAGCGAGGCGACGGCCTCCTTCGATCCTACGGTCGGAAGCACCCCGGCCGGGGTGAGCTCTCCCGCTCCCCTGCGCCTGCGCACCCACCCGGCGATCGCCTCGCGCAAATCGGCGCTGCCCACCACGGGAGGGTATCCCGGAGCATCGGAAGCGGCCTCGAGCGCCTTGCGAGCAATCATCGGCACCGAGTCGACCGGCGTACCGATCGACAAGTCGATAATCCCGCCCGGATGGGCGGCGGCGGTCTCGTGCGCGCGGGCGAGCGTGTCCCACGGGAACGTCGGCAGGGGGGTGGGAGAAAGAGTCATGGGTCGGCCTCAGTCCTCATTTTGCGGAGGAAGCCCCGCGATCATCGCATCGTCGTAGTCCTGCGGTCCCACCTGCGAGGCTCCACCGGGCGAACCGAGCTTGGCAAAGAAGTCCTCGTTTGCCCGCAGGTAGTCCGACCACTCCGGCGGCAGGTCGTCCTCGTAAAAGATCGCTTCAGTCGGGCACACGGGCTCACACGCCCCGCAGTCAACGCACTCTTCGGGGTGAATATATAGCGTGCGTTTGCCCTCGTAGATGCAGTCAACGGGACACTCGTCAACGCATGCTCGATCCTTGACATCGACACAGGGTTGCGCGATGACGTACGTCATGATGCCTCCCACCGGTTCTCTCGATTGGTCGTTGCTATTAGTATGACGCACCATGACGACAATGCACGACGCGACCCCCCTCCCCCTGCCTTGGCTCGCATGGAAGGTCGGCGAGCGGGTCGTCGTCCGGCGCCGAGAAGCCGACGGCCTCTACGACGCCGTCGGCGTACTCACAGACGTTTCGGTTGATTCCGTCACGCTGGAAACCCGACGTGGGATCGTCACCGTGCCCGCCCACAAAATGGTGACGGGCAAGCGGGTCCCTCCCCCGCCGCACCCCGCAGTTTGACGACGCCGCGTTTACGTATTGTCGGCGTGCCCACCACCGATGACGATACGCGGCGTCCCCGCCCAGGTGTCCGCGTCGCTCACTCGCCGGCCGTCGACCAGCAGTGCAATGCCTGCCACATCGCGAGGCGACAGTGACCGGTACTCCGGATGGTCGGCCTGGATGATCCCCACCTCGGCCGGATCGCCCATCGCAAAGGGCTCCCACCCAAAGGCACGCAGCTCCTCGTCGCTAAACATGGGATCGTGCACGAGGACCTCCGCGCCGCGCGAGCGAAGCTCCTCGACGGTGGCGAACACCCCCGAGAAAGCCGTCTCCTTGACGCCGCCGCGATATGACGCCCCCAACACAACTACGCGCCGACCGCGCAGCTCGCCCATGATCTCTTCGGCACGCTCAACCGCATAGGCTGGCATTTTCATATTGGCCTGGCGCGCCGTACGCACGACCGTCGCGTCGGGATCGGTGGATAGGTACAGCCGCGGATACACGGGGATGCAATGTCCACCAACCGCAATCCCCGGCCGGTGAATATGCGAATACGGTTGGGAGTTACACGCATCGATGACGCGCTCAACATCGATCCCCGCCTTGTCCGCAAAGATCGCAAACTGATTCGCCAAACCAATGTTGACGTCGCGATAGGTCGTCTCGGCAAGCTTCGCCAACTCGGCCGCTTCCGCAGAACCCATGTCCCACACCCCGTTGGGGCGCGCCAGATCGGAACGTTCGTCAAAGGTGAGCACGCTGTTGTAGAACTCCACGGCCCGCGCGGTACCCTCTGGGCTCAGTCCCCCAACCAGCTTCGGGTAGCGCCGCAAATCGGCGAACACCCTCCCGGTGAGAACGCGCTCCGGGCTAAAGACGAGATGAAAGTCGGTGCCCTCGCGCAGTCCCGAGATTTCCTCGATAAGAGGCTTCCAACGGCCTCGCGTCGTCCCGACCGGCAGTGTTGTCTCGTAGGAAACGAGCGTACCGGCACTCAGATGAGTCGCCAGACTGCGAGTCGCCTCGTCCATCCAGGCAAAATCCGGTTCCCACGTCTCGTCGTTAACGAAAAGTGGAACGACGACGACGACCGCGTCGGCTCGCGGAATCGCCTCGGCGTAGGAGGTCGTCGCATGCAGCCGGCCCGCCGGAACAAGTTCCGCCAGCTTTTCAGCCAGGTGAGCCTCACCCGGGAAAGGCTCGCGTGCCTCGTTGATCGCGGCGACTGTCGACTCGTTGATGTCCACACCGGTCACCTCGTGCCCGGCATCGGCGAACTGCACGGCCAAAGGCAGGCCGATCTTTCCCATGGCGACTACAGCGATCCGCATGATTCTCCCTCAGCTAGTCACATACGAGGAAAATTATGCCACCCATGCGGCGGCATCGTAACTACGCGCCACGCGGAACGTGACTGCGATGAGGCCACCCAGGCACGCGGCCATCGCCAGCGACAGCACCCACACGGTCGCCAAAAGGGAGAGCCCCAGCTGGGCGCCCACCACCAGGCAGGCACACCCGACCGCGAGATAGGCGCTGGCGAAGGCGAGCATGAGCCCCTGACGTCTCACGACGACGTAGACCGTCGATATCGGCGAGCTCAAGACGTTCATGAACAGCCACGGCACCAGCGCCTGTGCCATGTAGCCCGCAACTTCCCATCGAGCGCCGAGATACCACGGAAACAGCGCCGGTGCGACGACGAGGAGAACGAGGAACGGCAGCGCGGCAGCGGCCGCTGAGCCGAGCACGCAGCGGCGCACCGCCGCATACATCCCGCCGCGCTCAATCGTAGAAAAACGCTGAAAAAGCACCTGAGAAATCGCGCCAGTCACGAGCGCGACGGGGGCTTGCATGAGGAGCCAGGCTTTCGAGAACTGCCCCACCGAGGCGACGGAGAAGAAATAGCCGATGAGAAACAGGATGCCCTGCATTCTCACCTGATCGATGAGCGCGTTAGGCCCGTTGAGCAGCGGCATGTTCTTGTGCTCGCGAAGAATCGGGTGCAGAGGCTTCCCCCGCCCAGGCCGAAGCGCCTCGCGTGCCCGCCATGCAAGAGTCGACGCCGATAAACCGACACCGATGAGCTGACCGACGATGAGACCCCCGACACCGCCAAAGGAAGCGAGGGCGCTAAGGATCTGCGCTCCCTCAATACCCCCGCGCAACTGGAGGCGATTCCAAGCCAGCGCACGAAAATGCCTCTCACGAGTGAACCACTGGTTGAACACGTTGACACACGCCAACCCGACCATGATCGGACCGATCGCCAGGCACCAGGGGGCCAGCTCCGGATGATCGAAAACCCGTGCAAGCCATTCTCTCGCGAAGTAGGCGCCCAGCGTCAGGCACACCCCCACTCCACCAATGAACGTGAGCACAAAGCGAAGCAGGGTACGCGCGGCGGCCGCATTCTTCTCGACGACGAGAGCAAGCTCGTACCGCAAGCCCGCGATGGTCGCGATCATCGTGGCCGCGGCCAGAAGAAGCGCAAACGCGCCGTTTTCCTCCGGCGTGTAGAGACGTGCTGACACGGGGGTGAGCACGAGAACGAGCATCTGAGCACCCACGGTCCCACTGACGAGAACACCGATATCGGCGAGAGTCGGAAAGCGCTTGAGCAGCAGCCTGAGACGCGACATGCTCACCCGCCCATAACCGCACGGTAGCGCCCGCGCAGCCGCGACACCGCAGCGCGTGGCCCATGGATCTTCTCGACCCACCCGCGTGCGGGGAGGATCGGATTCTCCAACAGCTCGCGCGTCGCGGCAACCACGGCATCGACGGCGTGACGCGCCTCGACAGGACCACAGCCGACAGGCACGTCCGTGAGACTCTCGTGCGATCCGTCGTACCAACGCGGATTCAAGGGCGCGACCAAGGGGATATCCATGCCCATCACCTCGAGCTCGGACACGCTGAGGATACCGGCGACCTGCCCCACCGCAACCGTGCCGCGAGAAAGCCACTCGATATAGCGGGCATGGCTCATCCGCGGGACCAGCGTGACGCCGGCCTGTCTGGCCGCCAGCGCGGCGCCTTCCCCCCAATCGAGGCCCTCAAAGCGCACGTGTTGCCCCAACGCTCTACGTAGCTGCCGGGCGACCTCCAGCTGAAGATCCCCGCCCTTGGCCCGGTCCCATCGCGAAGGAAAAACGACGGTCGGTACACCGCCACTGCTGCACGTGGGCAGCTCGTTCACGTCAACGACGACCGGTTGCAACAAGGCATCGGGCCGCAGCCGGCACGTGGGCTCACGCAGGTCGGGAGTCGTGTAGTAGACCTCGCGTGCCCGCTCGATTGCGCCGTCAATAACCCGCCGCTGCGCCTCAGACTCCACGCGCACCGTCCTCACGTCCGAGCCGTGCAGGTGGAGAACGTAGGGGTGAGGCAGCCATCCGGTATGGCGCCTGATATTACCTCCGTGCAGATTAATGAGATCGACACCCCAGGCGGCCCGCCCCAGACGCGCTTCCCACGCCGCGCCCCGCCACGCCCGGCCCAGCGTCTTCTTCCAGCCGCGCCAGCGTGGATCCGTGCGGGCAAGTCGGACAAGCGACCAGTCGAGCCCCTCGCGTCGCGCCTGCGCGCACAGGTGCGTGCCGATGCGGGCGACGTCGTTGATGTGAAGGACCGAGGGGTCGCTCGCCACTCTAGGCATCGGCGCCCCCCGTCAAACGGTCGACGATGTCGTCGATGACCTTCGATTCACGATCGAAGTTGAGTACGCGCGCCGCCTCGTGCGACGCCGCTTTCATCGCCGCAACGTCTTCGCGAGTCACCGTCCGCATCTTCTCGACGATGGCATCAACCTCGCACGAGGGAGCGACCACGCCGTTTGCCCACTCGTGAACGAGATCGACCATTTCAACAGAGGGACCAATCGCGAGGGCCAGCCGCGCCTGAATGAAATCGAAGATCTTGTTGGGCAACGTCAGCTCTGCATTCGTGTTGAAAGGGGGAATCCAAAACGTGCCAACATCGTAGCGATTGAGGGTCGCCGGCAAATCGCGAGGGGCAACCGGACGGTGGAAGAACACGTTCGTCGCCTCACCCGCGGCCTTCCGCAGCGTCCTCATGTACTCGCCGCCATCCTGGGCGGGGACAAGGTAGAGATGCAGCTCGACATCCTCCTCGAGCCGCCGGGCCGCCTCGATCATGGCCTCCAGGTTGCGACCCGGAATTGCCCCGCCCGAATGTACCCAGCGAATCCGTTGAGCATCCACGTCGCCCGGACGCAGATCCGCATACGCAGGCATGTTACGAAGCACCTGCGGACGGATCCCGAAGGTCTTGTCGTAGAGTGCGGCGATACGCGGGCCGACGGTCGTCGCGGCAGAGACTTGCGGGAGATACCGCCGGCACAGGCTCACGATGTAGGGGCGGACGAGAAGCCGCCACACGAACACGTGCGAACGTTCCTCGGGAGCCCACTCGTGCAGGTCGACCCACACGGGTGCCCCCGCCGCTGCCGCGAACGCGAGCGGAAGCGCGCGCGCATCGTTTGCGACCACCATGTCCCAGCGTCGGCCGGCAAGAGAATCGGCAACCGCCGCGAACCCGGGAACCCGACGCTCGGCGGCTCGGTGCGCGTGAAGCGCAAGAAGACAGACCCCGCGCAGGCTCTGCGGAAGCGAGGCTGCGCCTCGAGGGATGGCAATGTGGTCGGCAGCCGCCTCGACGCGGCTGCCGTAGCTCAACGTTGTAACCTCGGCTCGAGCTGCCAACTTGTTGACCTGCCTGAGCACACGAGCATCGGAGGCGATATCCGAATAGGACACAACGAGAATTCGGGGTTTCACGGGATTGACCTCCTAGTGGGTCCTCGCCTCGGCGGCGACCTCACGCAAAATCTCACACACGGACGCCGCGCACGCCGAGGCAGATCGGTGGCGTTGAGTCCACGCACGCAGCCGTTCCCCCTCCCATACTCCGTCCCCAAGACGGCACCACGCCTCGGCAACAGCTCGCGGATCGTGAGCGGCGGCGACGCCTAGGCGTTCGTCCCGAACATCCGTGTACGCCTCGCCCACGCCTGCGTACAGGACGGGCACACCCGCTGAAGTCGCCGCGAACAACTTCGTAGGGTAGGCGAACTCGTAGCCGCTTCCCGGTTTGAGAGACACCGCCGCCGCGCTGGCCCCGCGCATGTAGCAAGCAGCCTCCTCAGCGGGCACCGCGTCGATGAAATGAACTCGATCGCTCAGACCGTACTCTCGCGCAAGCCCCCTCAGCTGTGCCCACTGGTCGCCTCGCCCCAGGTAAACGAGATGATCGGCAATATGGTCACGTACCCTGGCGAGGGCGCGAATAAAAACGTCGGCGCCGTGCCACGAATTGGCCGTCCCCATATAGAGGACGTAGGGCGCCTCCGAGAGGCCGACACGGTGGCGCTGCGATGACGTGAGTCGCGGCCCGCAGCGGGTGAAGAGATCAGTATCGATACCGTTGGGAACGACGTGGACCCGGCGCGCCCCGTGTTTCTTGGCGAAGAGCGCGACCTCCTCATTGATTGCGATCGTCGCCTCCGCGCCCTTGAGAGCCCAGGTCTCCATGAGTTCGAGCGCTGTCGCGACCCACCTGGGTGAACACGCTCGCGCGGCACGAGACCACACATCGGGCAGATAGACGACGTAGGGAACTCCATTGACCCACGAGGCCAGCCTCGCGGCGACAAGTGTCGTCGGTGGCGGTTCAATGAGGGAGACAGCAGGGCGAGACGAGGAAAAGATCTGTGCAAAAAGAGCTTGCACATCGAAGCTCACGTAGGCCGCATACCCCCGCACGTACCCTTTTGCATCTCGCAGCACGGGCAGCCGTCTGATCGTGGCCCTCCCTGTCACCGAATCGCCGTCACTTAGCGGAACCGTCGTCGTTACGACCTCCGTTGCAACCCGCTGGCGGGCGAGTTCGTCGACAACCGCTCCCAAACGCAACGATGCCGCACCGGCCTCCGGCGGAAAAATCCGCGAGACCACGCGCACAAACGGTCGCCTCATCGGACGGGCCTCAGCGTCTGTCCAGATTCCTCAACGAATCGCTCACCGGTGAGCGGACACACGAAGGTCGACTCGTCGACGTCATCTTTCACGAGGGGCACACCCGCAGGTCCCACCCAGCCGATGCGGCGGGCAGGTACACCGGCAACGAGTGCGTAATCCGGAACATCCTTCGTGACAACGGCACCTGCCGCCACCGTCGCCCACCGCCCGATCGTCACCGGAGCGACACATACGCTGCGGGCTCCCACAGAGGCACCCGTGCACACCCGGACCCCCACCGGCTCCCAGTCGCTGGCGTCCTTGAGCGACCCATCGGCGTTGATCGCGCGCGGAAAATGATCGTTCGTCAGCGTGACCGCGGGGCCAATGAACACACCGTCTTCGAGGACAGCTGGCTCGTAGACCAGTGCGTAATTTTGGATCTTGCAGCGGTCACCAACGACCACTCCCTCCCCGATGTAGGCTCCGCGCCCGACAATGCAGGAGCGCCCAACGCGTGCGTTTTCTCGCACCTGAGCCAGATGCCATACACGCGTCCCCGAGCCAATCTCGGCCTCGTCCGACACGTCCGCCGAATCTGCAATGATCGTATCCATGGGTCCCTCCACCATCGCTGTCTCCGCGCTAGTCTATTGCCTTCCACCATCTCCCCGCTTAGCCAGCCTGTCATAATGGGAGCATGATTGTGCCCACCGTCTCCGACGCCTGCCTCGTCATCCCCCTGTACAACGAATCGGCGGTCATCGGCGACGTCATTCGCGCTGCACTACCTACGTTCCCTCACATCGTGTGCGTCGACGACGGATCGGCGGACAACTCCGCTGCCATTGCACGCCGCGCGGGAGCCACGCTCGTACCCCACCCCATCAATCTCGGCCAGGGCGCCGCACTGCAGACCGGCTTCACCTACGTGCTACGAGAAACCGCCTGTCGCTGGGTCGTCACCTTCGATGCCGACGGTCAGCATCGCGTCGAAGACGCCGCCGCAATGGTCGAGCGTGCCCGCAGTGAAGAACTCGACATCGTCTTCGGTTCGCGATTCTTGCAGGGCAAAGCAGAAACCGGCCTCGCCAAACGCGTCGTGCTCAAAACGGCCGCGCACGTGACGACGTGGCGAACCGGCCTCAAGCTCACCGACGCCCACAACGGACTGCGGGTTCTGTCCCGCCGTGCGCTTCGCAGCATCCAGCTCAAACACAACGGCATGGCCCACGCTAGTGAAATCGTTGTCCAGCTCGCCCGAGCGAACCTCACGTGGGCAGAGCATCCCGTCCACATTCGTTACACGGACTATTCTCGGCAAAAGGGTCAGAGTCTCCTCAACTCAGTGAACATCCTCACCGACCTCATTCTCGATTAGGTGGCATCGTGCTCATCAAGATTTTTCTTCTTCTGGCCGTCTGTCTCGTCGCCGCCGGGCTCATGAAATCGCGGGTCTCCGACCGAAACATCGCCTTGCGACGAGTAGCGATTGCCCTTCTGTCCATCATCGCGGTCTTCTTCATCCTCTGGCCCGAACTGGCCTCGCAGATCGCCCACCTTGTGGGTGTGGGACGCGGCACCGACCTGCTGTTTTATCTCGTCACCGTCGGCTTCCTTGCGTCCCTCGTCACCGCCGCGAAGCGCCGAGCGATCCTCGATCGAAAGATCACCATGCTCGCGCGCGAACTAGCCCTCATGCAGGCCACGCGTCCCGACGAGCCGGATGTTACGAGCAAGGAGCCTCAAGCGTGACCGTGCGTCCCGTCCCAGCGGATTCCAAAATGGCTTCGACAACCTTCAATGCCTGAAGCCCCTCCTCCATGGACACGTGCTCAGCGCCCACGCCGAGCACCGCGTCACGGAAGTTCTCGTGCTCCACGCGTAGAGGCTCACGTTTATCGATTTCGTAACGCGTCACCTCACCCTCGGACACGCCACGGAAGTTCGCGATCGTCGTCCATTCCACTGGGATCGAGCCGTTGCGGTAGTAGGTGAGATCCCCCATGAGGGTGTCGGCAACGAGGGCGCCCTTCTCACCCGTGACGATCGTCGTACGCTCTTTAAAGGGGGTGAGCCAATTGACGAGATTCGACACAAGAACTCCGTTGGCGAGACGCCCCGTCACCGAGACCATGTCCTCGTTGGCACGTCCCGACCTATGTGTGACCTCCGCCGATAGCCTCTCATAGGGGGAACCGGCAACCCACGCGGTGAGATCAACATCGTGCGTCGCGAGATCCTTGACGACCCCTACGTCTGAAATGCGTGCGGGAAAAGGCGATTGGCGGCGCGTAACGATTTGATACACCTCGCCGAGCTGGCCCTCGGCGATGCGCCGGCGCATTTCTCGCAGGGCGGGGTTACAACGCTCGACGTAGCCGACAGCTCCGACTAGACCCGCATGCTCGAACGTATCGCGAATCCTCATTCCGGAGGCGACGTCGCCCGCCAGGGGCTTCTCGATGAGGCAGTGAACCCCGGCCTCGGCCAGAGCGCACGCCGTCTCCTCGTGATACACCGTCGGCACAGCAACGACTGCCGCATCGATGCCGGCTCGGATAAGGTCATCTACCCCTTCGCCAACCGAGAGGCCACCGGCGACATCGAAACGATCCCCGCTGGGATCGGCGAGCGCAACGAGCTCAATGCCCGGTGTTTCCCTCACGTTACGCACGTGGTGACGCCCCATCGAGCCGATCCCGATAACGCCATAACGCAGCGCAGCCATCAGGCACCCGCCCTGGCGACTGCGTTGACGGCGTCGGCGATGCGTTCCAACTCACCCGCGGTGAGAGAGGGGTAGACCGGCAGGGACACAACGGTGCGCGCCGCCGCCTCCGTTTCAGGCAGATCCAGACCTGGGGCGTAGGGCGAGAGCGAGGGGAGCCGGTGGTTCGGGATCGGGTAGTACACGCCAGAACCAATCCCATGTTCATCCCTGAGGGCCGAGACGAAACCGTCGCGGTCGTCCTCGACGCGAATCGTGTACTGGTGGTAGACGTGCGTGGCCTCCGGCGCGACCTGAGGCACCGTCACGCCTTCAAGATTCGCCGTGAGAAACGCGGCATTTTCCTGACGCTTGGCGGTCCAGTGGGCAACCTTTTTCAGCTGGACACGGCCGATGGCGGCGTGAATGTCCGTCATACGATTGTTGAGGCCGACGACCTCATTGGCGTAGCGCTTCGCCATCCCTTGATTACGCAGCATCGCAGCCGCCTGGGCGAGATCCTCGTCTGCCGTCGTAATCATTCCGCCCTCGCCCGACGTCATGTTTTTGGTCGGGTAAAACGAAAATGCGCCGAAACATCCAAAGGTGCCGACGGGGCGGGACTGCCAGGTTGCGCCGTGTGCCTGCGCCGCATCCTCGGCGAGTAGGAGATTGTGGCGGCTGGCAATCTCGACCAGCCTCGTCATATTGGCCGGGTGTCCATAGAGGTGTACCGGCATGATGGCCTTTGTCCTAGGCGTGATCGCCGCCTCAACCGCATCGGGGTCAAGCGAGAAATACTCTCCCTCGATATCGGCGAAGACCGGTGTCGCACCGGTCAGAGCGACGGAATTGCCTGTCGCCGCAAACGTAAACGATGGGACGATAACCTCATCGCCGGGTCCGATTCCAGCAGCGAGAAGACCCACATGCAACGCCGCGGTGCCGGAATTGACGGCCACACAACAGCATCCGTCCACCATCTGTTCACCGAACTCGGACTCAAAAGCTGCCACTTCGGGCCCCTGAGCGAGCATCCCGGAGCGAATCACTCTAGAAACGGCTTCGACCTCGTCCTCGCCAACAAGCGGATGAGCCGCAGGGATCAATGGTTCACTCACCGTCTCAACTCCTTCGACACGCAGATGTCACTCCAGTATGCCACACGCCACCCACGCTGCCGCTGGCTACATGCTTACGGGCCACGTCGGCAGGCACCACACGAGCCGGTCCAAAGCCACACTCACATCCTGCGTGGCACGCGTGTAGGCCTCACTCTGAGAAGGCGTTCGCCCGGCCGCAAGCTGTTCGCGAGCATCTTGGGGGTCGTCGTACATGGGGATCGTGCCGTCAATGAGCTGGGGTTGTAGACGCGTCACCGTATCGAGAGCCTCGAGACTCCGCTCGGCCTCGCGATCCCCTTCGGCCGCCTGTTCGAACTCGGCTCGGTGCTCCCTGAGCGCGCCCAGAAAATCTGCCCACGCAGAGAGATCGGGCTCCTCGCGGGAAGCCGAACGCCCATCCGCGCCAAAGAGCGCACGCGCCTGCGGGAGATTGCCCATGAGAGAGCTAAGGACCTCATCCATGCGTGCGCACCCCGAACTTCCCGCCGCAACCGGCGGCAAGGAGGCGTTCGGACCCACCGTTGCCTCGACGGTCGGTCCGCTCGCTGACGGTAGCGGCGAGGGCGCGGAATCAACGCGACCAGGAGTGCCCAGCGCCCACCACACCCCAACCGCTAGGGCAGCAACGCAGGCGAGCGCCGCACCGACAAACGCGAGAGTCTTTGCGCGAGACGAACGCATCATCAGTGGGCGACGCGCTTGACGTAGGGCGCGATCCGACCCCAATCGTAGAGCGCCCTCTGTCGAGTGTGGCCGTAGTAGGACTCGATGATCTGGTTATCGCCAAGATAGACGGCGACGTGGTAGATCCCGTAGCGCCCCTGCCAGAAAACAAGGTCGCCGCGCTGACGCTGGCCGAAGGGAACCGATTCGAGCTTCGCGTGCGAGTAAAGCTCCTTCGACGTGCGATAGGTCGGACCAGCGTGAGCAACCACGTTGATGGGCTGCGGATCGTAACCGGCTGCGTAGATCGCCTGCAACGCCATACCGGAGCAGTCGAAGCCGTCCTCCCACGGTCCCGCACCGCCCCACGTGTAGGGCGAACCGAGTGCGAGGCGAGCAAAAGAAATCATGGCCTCCACACGTTGACTGCGAGTCGCATCGAGACCGACCCGCGGGGGCATCCGCCAGTTGTCCATGGTCCACGGACGCGACGTCATCCGCGACCACGTGCCTTGATCGACAACTCCCGTCGCCCGTAGGCCCGCGCGACGCTGAAAGCGTTGGACCGCCGCATAGGTACCGCGATCAAAAGTCATTGAGGCGTTAAGAGGCGCACCTTGTCCGAGGGAAAGCCGCACCTGGCGAACCTTCGTGCCGTTCCACCCCATCTGCGGAGTCACTGTCCACCCCGGCGGAGTGATGGAAGTCACCGGCTGCAGCCACGGCGATGGCGGCTTCGGCGGTTCGGGACGCACGTAACGGACTGGATAGAAGTAGAGGTCTCCACGAGCATCGATGCCGTAGATCCCGGCACCCAAGCCCGCAGGAACGGCGAGCATCTGCGTCATCGAGTTCCAGCCATTGCCGATTTGCTTGACCCGGTAGCTGTCTCCTTTGGCGCTGGCCTCATACGACAAGAGCCTGCCCTCGACATCGGTCGCGTAAAAGTCGGACTGCCCATTCCCATCCAAGTCGCCCGCAGGAAGGATACGCGAAACACTACGCCAGCCCTTGCCGTAGACGACGGAACGGCCGAAGGTGCCGTTTCGATCGACGAACGGGTAGCGGTAGAGTCGCCCCTCTTCGCTCGTCGCCAAGACGGAGGCCTGCCCGCCCGGAGGCGCCGGCGAGAATGTCAAGGTGCGCATTCCCTGCCAACCGTGGCCGATCTTGTAACCGGGGTTGAACCACGAGTTACCCCGGGCCGTGTAGAGCCACAGTTCACCATTGGCCTTGCGCCCGATGAGGTCTGAATAACCGTCGGCGTTAACATCGCCGGCGGTCACGTAATCAAATTCGTTCCAGCCGTGGCCGATGACCCCCACGGTACGCACGCTCCCACCAGAAGCGCCCTCGTAGAGACGGATCTTAACGTTGTCATCCTCAATGAAGAAGGTGAGCAGGTCGGCGCGCCGGTTGCCCGTGAAGTCGTTCATCATGAGAACACCTTCGGCGGGCCAACTCCAGCCGACCTTCACGCGCGCTCCGAAACTCAAGCGCTCGTTCCATCCGACCGTGAGCTTGCCCGGACGGGGATCGGAGGGCAGCGCCGTCGCCCCCGTGTAGGGAAGAACAGCAGATGAGGGCTTCACCGTTCGCTTTGCCTGCGGCGTCGCCACCTCGAGCGGGGTTGCAGATGCTAAGGGCCGGCTTGACGGGGATGACTGCGTCATCACCGGGGCGGTCGACGTTCCTGCTTCCGGGTCTGCGGGCTCAGCGAGCGCCGGCGGGCACGCACAAGCGAGGAGGGCAAGCGACGACGCGGCGAGCGTCGTCAAACGGCGTGTGGCTGGTGAGAGCATGATCGACTCCTCGGACAGAGAACGCGCGGCAAAAACCCGCTTCATCCATTCTAGTCACCTCGAAACCTCTGAGAAGAGAGCGGGTAATTTCGCATAGGCGAACTTTGATTTGGGGGCACCCACAAACTCGGGCTACTCTGGGGGCATGTCCGCACTCCATTCACGTCGACGCGTCTTCGCCGCACTCGGCCCCGCCTTCGTCGCGGCGGTAGCCTACGTCGACCCTGGCAACGTGGCCGCCAACATCTCTGCCGGTGCCACCTACGGCTATCTCCTTGTGTGGGTGCTCGTCCTCGCCAACGCAATGGCTGTGCTCATCCAATACGAAAGCGCCAAGCTCGGCATCGTTACCGGTTCCTCACTCCCCCAACTCCTTGGGACTCGGCTTTCGAGGTCTGCCCGACTCGCATTTTGGGCCCAGGCCGAACTCGTTGCTGCTGCGACCGACCTCGCCGAAGTCGTAGGGGGCGCCATCGCCCTCCAACTCCTTTTCGACACGCCCCTTCTCTTAGGGGGGATCATCGTAGGCGCCACGTCGATGCTCTTGCTCGCCGTGCAAAACAAGCGCCAGCAACGCCGATTCGAATACGTCATCTGCGGCCTGCTGGCGATCATCACGCTCGGCTTCCTCTCCGGCCTCGTCCTCGCCCCACCCTCGGCCAGCGGCATCGCCTCAGGGCTGATCCCCCGCTTAAGCGACACGCACTCCGTGCTCCTCGCCGCCTCGATGCTCGGCGCGACGGTCATGCCGCACGCGATCTACCTACACTCCTCCCTCGTCAACGATCGTTTCGCCCACCACGGCCGCGACGTCGCCTTTCTTTTGCATGTCACTCGACGCGACGTCGTCGCCGCGCTCATCGTTGCCGGTGCCGTCAACATCGGCCTGCTCCTCCTAGCGGCCTCCACTCTCGGCGGCGTCGAGGGCACCGATACGATCGAGGGCGCCCACGCCGCCATCACCCACGCGCTCGGGCCGATTATCGGCGCGATCTTCGCCGTCGGCCTGCTCGCTTCGGGCCTGGCCTCAACTTCCGTGGGCGCCTACGCAGGTTCGGAGATCATGCAGGGCCTCCTGCACGTGCGGGTGCCCCTCCTCGCCCGCCGCGCCATCACCCTCATCCCGGCCCTCATCGTCATCGCCCTCTACCCGAACCCCACCTGGGCACTCGTGCTCAGTCAGGTGGCGTTATCGTTCGGCATTCCCTTCGCGCTCATCCCTCTCGCCCGTTACACGTCACGACGCGACATCATGGGGCAATGGGTCGACTCCGTCGCGATGAAGGTGACGATGGGCGCAATTGCGGCACTCATCGTCGCCCTCAACGGCGCGCTCATCTGGTTGACGCTAGCGGGAATCGCCTAAGACTGCTGGGCGCGGGCTTTGTTCTCGCGGCGCACCCGCGCGGCCTCCTTGAAACGCTCCTGCTGGCCCAGCAACACCTTCCGGATCCGGATGTCTTCGGGTGTGACCTCTACGCACTCGTCCTCAGCAGCGAACTCGAGGGACTCCTCGAGTGTGAGCCGGCGAGGCGGGATGAGTCCCTCCCAAGTTTCCGCCGTAGAGGAGCGCATGTTCGTCTGTTT
Source organism: Actinomycetaceae bacterium (assembly GCA_030527545.1). GTDB lineage: Bacteria > Actinomycetota > Actinomycetes > Actinomycetales > Actinomycetaceae > Nanchangia. The sequence continues at coordinate 16,875 of JAUNAP010000001.1, read as the reverse complement.
CTTTTCACGCGTGATGTTGACGTCCATGTCCTCCCCGCGGGGGTTCTCCCCAACAACCTGGCCCTCGTAGACCTCCGAGGCGGGTTGGATGATGAAGGATCCACGCTCTTGGAGCTGAATCATCGCGTAGGGCGTCGCCTTGCCGGCGCGATCGGCAACGAGCGAGCCCGTCTTACGCCGAACGATGTCGCCAGCCCACGGCTCGTAGCCCGCCGCAATCGAGGTCGCGATGCCGGTACCCCTCGTTTCCGTGAGGAACTGCGTGCGGAAGCCGATGAGCCCCCGGGCCGGGACAAGGAATTCCAGGCGCACCCACCCCGTACCGTGATTGGCCATCGTCTCCATGCGGCCCTTGCGATCGGCGAGCAGCTGGGTGACCGTGCCGAGGTAATCCTCTGGCACATCGACCGTCAAACGCTCCATTGGCTCGTGCAGCCGACCATCGATTGTTTTCGTAACGACCTGCGGTTTGCCCGCGGTCAGTTCGAACCCCTCTCGGCGCATCTGCTCGATAAGGATCGCGAGGGCGAGCTCGCCTCGCCCCTGAACTTCCCAGGCGTCGGGCCTCGCCGTGGGCAGGACACGCAGAGACACGTTGCCGACGAGTTCGCGGTCAAGACGATCTTTGACCTGTCGGGCCGTCACCTTCGCCCCCTTGACACGCCCCGCCAGTGGGGAGGTGTTGATGCCGATCGTCATCGAAATAGCCGGTTCGTCGACGGTGATGAGCGGCAGCGGCTTGGGATCATCGAGGTCGACCAGTGACTCCCCGATCGTGATATCGGGAATCCCGGCGACCGCGACGATGTCACCCGCCTGAGCACTGGAGGCCGGTAGGCGATCGAGCGCCTCGGTCATGAGCAGTTCCGTGATCTTCACGCTGCTCAGCGTGCCGTCGTGACGCGCCCAGGCGACGGTCTGGCCCTTGCGGATCGTCCCGTTGTGGATCCGCAGCAGAGCCAGGCGTCCGAGGAACGGCGAGGCATCAAGGTTGGTGACGTGGGCCTGCAGGGGCGCCTCGGGATCGCCGGCGGGCCCTGGGATCGACTCGAGGATCGTTGCAAACAGGTCCGTGAGGTCCCCGGCAGGCAGCTCACCGTCGGCCGGCGCGGTGAGCGAGCAGCGCCCGGCCTTGGCCGAACAGTAGAGCACGGGCACCTCCAAGAGGGCATCGACATCAATGTCTGCGCCCTCCCCCGTCAGGTCGTCGGCGAGCGCCAAGAGCAGATCAATGGTTTCTGCCTCAACCTCCTTGATTCGGGCGTCTGCGCGGTCGACCTTGTTGATGACGATGATGACCGGCAAGCGCGCGGCAAGCGCCTTACGCAACACGAAACGCGTTTGCGGAAGCGGTCCTTCGGCGGCGTCGACGAGGAGGACGACGCCGTCAACCATCGACAGGCCGCGCTCAACCTCGCCGCCAAAATCGGCGTGGCCGGGGGTGTCGATGACATTGATAGTGACGCCGTCATCGAGGCCTCGCGCCTGGGTGAGTTCTCCGCGGTAGGTGATGGCGGTGTTCTTCGCCAGGATCGTAATGCCCTTTTCGCGTTCGAGGTCGCCCGAATCCATCACGCGTTCGGCCTGCTCGTCCTTCGTCGGGTGATCGCCAAACGCCCCGGCCGCCCAGAGCATCTGGTCGACGAGCGTCGTCTTGCCGTGATCGACGTGCGCGATGATGGCGATGTTACGAAGGCTGTCGCGGATGGCCATGAGGCGGTGATCCTCCCCTTGCGGCACGCCGGTGGCGTGCGTGGACGCAAGCGCTAAGCCTACTCCGAGACCCGCTCCTCAGTCGTGCCGGGCCGACTATCGCCCGAACGACGCCCGTACTTCGGCTGGCCGTTCGCATCCTCGAGCGCTCTGACAGGCCGAGTAGGAGCGGCTGGTTCGGGGGCGCGTCCTGCACGCCGAGCCAATAGGGCGATTGCCTGCTGCGAATGTGACTTTGCGACGAGGACGTAGGTTTGGGCGACGATCCTTCGTGCATAAACGACACCACCCGAACGTGACTTACCCAGCGCATAGGTGGCCGTGCGCACGATCCCCACCATGAGGGCAAGGACAATGATCGACAGCGTGAGGATCGTCGACAGCGGCAGGTTCGGGTTGATCATGCCCAAAATGAGGCCGGTGAGCAGACCCAGCCACACTCCCGAGGAGGCACCAGAAATGAAGGCGCGCCCCAGGCCGGGTCGCCCCTGGGAATCGTGGACGACGAGGACGCCCTCGCCAACGATGGAAAGGTTCTCGGTCGGATAGTCGTGCTCGGCCAGATAGGCGACAGCATCGAGGGCCGCACGCTCGCTGGCATAGCGACCAACTTCGATCCCCCTCGGGATACCTTCGGCGGGTAGTGGCATCGGCATACCAACAGGGTGCCATTATTCAGTGGCCTTCTCCACCGGCGCGATCGTAGGCGAGACGGCTAGGCTTAAGACGTGAAGGCCAGGACCCATTCCATTCGACCGATCCGCCAGCGTGTCTTTATCGGCAAGCTCGCGGGCACAACCGTGTTCGATCCGATCGGTGACGCGGTCGGGCGGGTGAGCGATGCCGTCGTTCTCGTACGTTTTACCGACAGCCCCCGCGTGATCGGGTTCGTCATCGAGGTGGCGACCCACCGCCGCGTATTCTTGCCGATCACCCGGGTCACCGCGATCAAACCGGGTGCGGTTATCACGACGGGGGTCATCAACATTCGTCAGTTCTCGCAGCGGCCTGGCGAAGCCACCGTTTATGGCGAACTACTCGATCGGGTGGTGACGCTCAATGACGGAAGCGGCTCAGTCAAGGTCGTCGACATGGCGATGGAGCAAGACGACGACCGCGACTGGGTGGTCACGAAGCTCTACGTGCGCCGCCAGGGCCAGGGTCTGTCGCTGCGTCGCGGCGAGACGTTCCTCGTCGCCCCTACCGAGGTATCCGGGCTGGCCAAGCAGTCAGCTCTCTCTCAGGAGGCGACGACGCTTCTCGCGATGACCGAGGATCTCAAGGCCCCCGACCTTGCCGACCTACTCGCCGACCTACCGCGCCATCGGCGCATCGAGGTGGCGCATCAGCTCCCAGACGAGCGTCTCGCGGATGTCCTCGAGGAGCTGGGCGAGGATGACCGGGTCGACATTTTGTCCTCCCTTGACGTACGCCGCGCGGGCGACGTGCTCGACGCCATGCAGCCGGACGACGCCGCCGACCTCGTCGCCGAGATGCCCCCGGATCAAGCGCGGATTCTCTTGGCCGAGATGGAGCCCGAGGAGGCTGCAGACGTACGTCGCCTCATGGCCTACGGCGAGCACACAGCGGGCGGCCTTATGACGTCCTCGCCGGTGATCTTGCCCCCCGATGCGAACGTGGCAACAATGCTCGCTCACGTGCGTCGCGAGGACATCCCTCCTGCTCTCGCGGCTCTCGCTCTCATCGTCCGCCCGCCGCTGGAGGTTCCCACAGGCCGCTACCTGGGGGTCGTTCATCTCCAACGTGCGCTGCGGGAGCCCCCGCAAACGGCACTCGGCACGATTCTTGACGACGCAGTCGAAGGCATCGACCCGCACACGCAGCTGGGGACCGTCACCCGTTTGCTCGCAACCTACAACCTCACCGCGATCCCAGTGGTGGATTCATCCAGGCACGTCCTCGGCGCAGTATCGGTCGACGACCTTCTCGATCACCTCTTGCCCGACGATTGGCGCGACGCCGATGAGGGCATCACCGACCAGACTATGAACAGGAGCTTCGATGGCTGATTCACTCGACACTCCTCGGGAGCGGCGTCGGCTGCGAATGCCCCACATCAACCTTGAGGGCGAAGGGGTGGGCAAGGCCGCCGAAGCGATCGCGCGTTTCTCCGGCACACCAAAGTTTCTCGTCTACCTCACGGTCTTCATCGTCGTGTGGATCGGATGGAACTCCCTCCCGGGGCTTCCGCACTTCGATAAGCCAGAATTGGGGTTCACGGCGCTTACGCTCATGCTGTCCCTGCAGGCCTCCTATGCGGCCCCTCTCATCCTTCTTGCCCAGAATCGTCAAGACGACCGCGACCGCGTGACGGCGGAACAAGATCGCCGCCGCGCCGAACGTAACCTGTCCGATACCGAGTATCTCTTGCGTGAGATCGCGTCGCTGCGGGCCGCGATGGCCGACGTAGCCACGAGGGACTTCGTGCGTTCGGAGCTTCGTGACCTCCTCGAAGAGATTGTCGACCAGGACTCCTCGACGCGACGTGCCACCGTGCGTGAGGCAGCAGAGGCCATCGAAAATGACACTGCGTCGCGCGGAGACGACGATCGCGGCTCGCGTCGCTAAACTGGACGCTATGACGAGTGTTTCCGAAGCCGACGTGCGCGAGGCTCTCTCCCACGTCATCGATCCCGAACTTAACCGCGCGATCACCGACCTCGACATGGTGCGTGAGATACGCATCGACGGCGGACGCGTGGCCGTTGCCGTCGACCTGACCGTGGCCGGGTGTCCGCTTCAAGGCTCGATTAAGGCCGACGTCATCGCAAAGGTTTCGCAGGTGCCTGGCGTGGAATCCGTCGACGTCGAGCTCGGCGTGATGTCGGCCGAGCAGCGTCAGGCGCTCACCGAGAAGCTACAGGGGGCGCAACGCCAGGTCCCCTTCGCTCAGCCTGATTCACTGACGAAGGTCTACGCGATCACCTCGGGCAAAGGTGGGGTCGGCAAGTCATCGATGACGGCGAACCTTGCCGTGGCCCTGGCCAGGCGGGGGCTCAAGGTCGGGGTCGTCGACGCCGACATCTATGGTTTCTCGATCCCGCGTATGCTCGGGGTGAGCGAGCAGGCGACCGTCATCGATCACATGATCATTCCCCCGGAGGCACACGGGGTCAAGGTCATCTCGATCGGCATGTTTGTGCCCGACGGGCAGGCGGTCGTGTGGCGGGGTCCCATGCTGCACCGGGCACTGCAGCAGTTCCTTGCCGACGTGTATTGGGGGGACCTGGATGCCCTTCTGCTCGACCTGCCTCCGGGAACGGGTGACGTAGCTATCTCGATTGCGCAGCTCCTCCCGAATTCGGAAATCATCGTCGTGACGACCCCACAAATCGCCGCAGCGGAGGTGGCGGAGCGCGCCGGCTCGATCGCCTCTCAGACCGATCAAAAGGTCATTGGCGTCATCGAGAACATGTCCTACCTGCCCCAGCCCGACGGTTCGCGGCTCGAGTTGTTTGGATCCGGTGGTGGCAGCATGGTCGCCGACCGTCTCACGGATCAGCTCGGCTACGGTGTGCCCCTGCTGGCCCAGATTCCTCTCGACATTACCTTGCGCGAAGGGTCCGATTCCGGTAATCCGATCGCCGCGTTCGAAGGCGAATCCGAGGCTGCTTCGGCCCTCGACCGAGTGGCTGCATCGCTGGCTGAAAGGAAACGCTCGCTCGCCGGGCGCTCCCTTGGAGTCAAGCCGATCTAGAAAGGCACGACGATTAACGACACGAAGAGTCTGAGCTGGGCGTGGGCGGAGGAGCAGGCCCATGAGGACAGCGTCATCCAAGATGCCCGGATGCGCGCGCGTGAGCTCGGTGCCGCACCTGTCACACCCGCGATGGGGGCGACCCTGCGGATGCTCGCGGCCGCCTGCGGCGCGAGGACCGTCATCGAAATCGGCACGGGCGCGGGCGTTTCGGGGCTGTGGCTGCTGGAGGGCATGACCGCCGACGGTGTCCTCACCTCGATCGACATCGAGGCTGAATTCATTGAGGCGGCTCGCTATGCCCTCCGTGAGGCGGGGATTCCCTCCTCACGCGCACGCCTCATCAACGGTCGGGCGCTTGACGTCATGCCGAGGATGCGCGCCGCCGGCTACGACATGGTCGTCATCGACGCGGATATTCGCCAGCTTCCTTCCTACCTCTCGCACGCGCGCCGTGTTGTGCGTCCCGGCGGGGTCATTGCCGTGTGCCACTCCCTGCTCGACGACCGCGTCTCCGATCCGGCACGACGCGAGGAAGCAACCGTCACCATGCGACACTGCATCACCGAGATGAGTGACGATCCCGAACTCGTCACGGCGACACTCACCTGCGGCGACGGAATCACCGTGGCCATCACGTGCTCGTGACCGAGAGCGAACCTTCGGCCCGACACAAAAAGGGCGGGACACGTGAGTGTGTCCCGCCCGACTTTGGCTCCAGAAGGCCCTATAGGGACGTGAGCGCCTCCTTGAGTTCCTGAGCCTCCTCAGGCGTCATCTCAACGACGAGTCGACCCCCGCCTTCGAGAGGAACCCGCACGATGATCCCGCGGCCCTCCTTCACGGCCTCCAAAGGCCCTTCACCAGTACGCGGTTTCATGGCTGCCATTTATGACCCCTTCTGTTGGGACAAAGCGTGACGGCACACGCGTCGAACACTCTTAGGATAGCGTGCACCATCCCGCCCTCGCAGGCATTCTCGCGGGCAAAAGCCCACAGTTGCGCCACTATGTGGACGTTAACGGGTCGTCACCGAGGCTGCCCACCGCTCCTCAACCCAGGTCAACGCCTCCTCGGCGCTATCGACGAGATACAAAAGATCCGGGTCATTTGCTGCGATCATCCCGTCGTCGACCATACGCCCACGGATCCACTCGACGAGGCCGCCCCAGTAGTCGCGGCCGATAAGGACGATCGGGAAGGACCTGATCTTATGGGTCTGGACGAGAGTAACCGCCTCGAAAAGTTCGTCGAGCGTGCCGAATCCGCCCGGCAGCACGATGAAGGCCTGCGCATACTTGATGAACATCGTCTTGCGTACGAAGAAGTAGCGAAAGTAAATCCCGAGGTTGACCCAGGGATTCATCGCCTGCTCGTGGGGCAGCTCGATGCCCAGCCCGCAAGCGATCCCACCGGCCTCGTTGGCGCCGCGACACACCGCTTCCATCTGCCCGGGTCCTCCCCCGGTGATAGCGGCGAGTCCACGCTTCGCCAGACCCCGCCCGACCTCAACGCCGATCGCATAGTCGGCAGAATCAGCTGGTGTGCGGGCCGAGCCGAACACCGACACCGCCGGCCCAAGTTCGGCGAGCGCCCCGAAGCCCTCGACGAACTCAGACTGGATGCGCAGCACCCGCCACGTGTCCGTGTGCAGCCAGGAGGTGTCCGGCTGCTCGGCGAGCAGCCTCGTGTCCGCGGTCTCGGAAGGCCGATGATGCCCCCGCAACTCGACGGGGCCACGACGGTAGGCCTCGGGTTGGGGCGTGGGGAGTGTCTTCACTGGTGGCCTTCCTGTTTGTTGGCGAGGGCGCTCAGCTCGGTGACGCGCTGCGCCTGTTGACGCGTCGTCACAATCGTGCGGCGTCCGTCGCGAACGACAACCGCCCCGGGAATACCGAGCACGTAGATTTCTTCGGTGTCCTCATCCGTCGTTACACATACGGCGTCGGGAGAGTCGATGACTCCCGGTTCGACGGGACCGGTGATCGCGGCGCCTTCCTTGACGGGCAAGAATTCCGCGAGCGAGTCGAAATCGCCGACATCGGACCATCCCATGTCGGGAGCTTCGACGACGGCAACTCGCCCCGCCGCAGCTGCGGGCTCGGCAATCGCGTGGTCAATGGCGATGGAGGGCAAGAGCGACCAGGCCGAGGCGGCCTGGGGTGTTCCCCACACGTGCGCGAGATGGCGCAGGTCTCGCGCCATCTGCGGGTGAGCACAGGCAAGCTCGTCAAGGAGCCGGGAGCATGAGGCGACGAACATGCCGGCGTTCCACAGGTAACCGCCGTCTGCGAGGTAGCGCTCGGCGGTGGCGCGGTCGGGTTTCTCAACGAATTCTTCGACGCGACGCGCCCCGGTTCTTGTCTCACCTTCCCCGAGGATCCTGCCTGCCCGGATGTAGCCGTAACCTGTGGCCGGATGGGTGGGGGTGATTCCGATGGTCACGATGTCGCCGGCTCTCGCCTGCGCGATCGCCCGGGACACGACGTCAGCGAAAACGGCCTGGTTAGTGACAACATGGTCGGCGGCGAACGATCCGACGATCGCGTCCTTGCCATGCCTGACCTCGACTATGGCCGCGGCCAAGCCGATGGCGGGCATCGAGTTGCGTGCCGTTGGCTCCCCGAGGACGCGCACGCCCTCGGGGACACTCGAGGCGACCTTCGCTTCCATGACCGCCGAGGTAACGACGGTACGCGAGGACGACAACGGGTTGAGGCGCTCGAGCGTGTCCGCGAGCAGGGTCGTCCCGTCGAGCGGGAGAAGATATTTCGGACACTCCGGACGCGAGAGCGGCCATAGGCGTGTGCCCGCTCCCCCGGCCGGGATGATGGCGTGGAGGCGGTCCGTCACTGGACGCGTCCCGCCGGCATCGCGGGCACGGCCATGAGGAAGTGCGGTTGAGCGAGGCCCTCACGCTCATAGGCGTCGGCGATAGCCTCTGCGACACGGTCGACGGCGTCGGCGTCGACGATCGCAATGCAGGATCCACCAAAGCCCCCGCCCGTCATGCGGGCGCCATGCGCACCCTCGGAGCGAGCAACATCAACAGCAAGATCGAGCTCGCGACACGTCACTTCATAGTCGTCGCGTAGCGAATCGTGGGAGGCATCGAAGAGCGTCGCAATCTCGTCGAGGACGTCTGCGCGAAGGGCGCCCCGACGCATGGCACGGACCGCATCGTAGGTGCGCGCGATCTCGCCAATGACGTGTCGGGCTCTCTTGACCTCGGTCGGGTCGGAGAGTGCCCGGAGCGCCGCGTCGCCGTCCTCGACGTCGGCGAGGAACTCGACGCCGATGTTGCGCGCCGCCGACTCGCAACACGAGCGACGCTCGTTGTATTGCCCGTCAGACAGTGAGTGGGGGGCGCGCGTGTCGGTGACGAGGAGCGCCAGGCCCTGCGAAGCCAGGTCGAAGGGCACCTTTTCGACCTCGCCGTTTCGGCAGTTAAGGAACAGGGCGTGGCCCTCGAGGCAGCGCAGGGACGCCGCCTGATCAAGCCCACCTGTATTGGCTCCGGCAACATCGTTTTCGGCTCGGATACATGCTTCGACGAGGGTCTTGCGGCCGGTATCATTCGGTTCTTCGGCGCTGCCAGCAAGGTCGAGTCTGAACAGGTCGTTGATGCCGACGGCAACCGCGCACTCGAGGGCGGCCGACGACGACAGGCCCGCCCCGAAGGGCACGCACGAGTCAATGGCGACGTCGAAGCCACGTACCGCGTCGTAGCCTGCCTCACGCAGCGCCCAGGCGACGCCAACGACGTAGGCCGGCCATCCTTCAACGGCCTTGTCACTGTCGTGAGGTCCGACCTGGGTGAGATCGACCTCGCGGACACCGGGTTCTTGGGCGGACACGAGCCGCACGATCATGTCCCCTCGCGGACTCATCGCAGCAAAAGTGCGGTGCGGCAATGCAATGGGCATGGCGACGCCGCCGTTGTAGTCCGTGTGCTCGCCGATGAGGTTGACACGTCCGGGGGCCTGCCACACCCCGGCGGGTGCCTCGCCGAACGTCGTCTCGTACAGCCTCGTCACCCGCGTCACACCCTCCTCGATGCTCCACGCGGTATTCCAATGAACTTCGGCGGTCATGGGTGTGTGCCCTCCTAACATGTCGGTTAGTCCTTTCTAGTCTACGACGAGGCCGCCGAATCGATGCCTGATAGGTTATTCCCATGAGTTCTTCATCTGCCAAGCAGGTGCCCGATCCCGTTGGAGCCACCTACCCCGAGGCGACCCCGACCCTGTCGTCCATCCGCGAATTTGACGGTTTTTCCGCCAAGATGAACGCACTGATTGCCTGGGTGCAGTCGTTGCGAATCATGCGGGCGTTCACCCGATATTCAGGTAATCGTGGCAATCTATTGGCTGGCGGTATTTCCTACACGGCCCTCTTCTCCTTGGCCTCCGCGTTGACCATCGGAATTACGATCGCATTCGCAGTGCTGGGATCGAATCCGCAGCTCATGGACGCGACCTTCAATGCCGTCAACGATGCGATTCCTTCGCTGCTGACGTGGAACGGTCAAGAGGGTCTCGTTGACCCCCACTCGATGGTCCGGCACACGAATATCTTGTCGGTGGCAGGTGTCGTCGCGATCGTCACGCTGCTGCTCTCGGCGGCCGCGGTGATGACGGCGATCAAGAACTCGATCCGCCTTATGTTTGGTATCCACACGGTCCCGGATAATCCTGTCCTTGACAAGCTGCGTGACTTCGCCGGGTTCCTCATGCTCCTGCTGGGCGTCGTCGTCACCGCGATCATGTCGACAGCGAACTCGGCGATCGGGCCGACGCTTCTAGAAACGATCGGGATCGGGGGGCCGCTTGCCGCGCGCATCATCGCCCTCACCTCGCTTGCCCTGGCCGCCCTTGTCGATGCCGTTGTTCTCACCCTTATGGTGCGCATGGTCTCGAGGGTCCGCCCGCCGAGGCGGGACATGCTGGCCGGCGCCGGAGTGTTCGTCGTGGGCTCGGGCGTTCTGCGCCTCCTTGGTACCTCCGCAGTCAAGGCTGTGGACTCCCCACTCCTGGCGCCCTTCGCTGCGATCATCACGATCATGCTGTGGGTTAACCTGCTCGCCCGCGTCGTCTTGTTGACGTCGGCCTTCATCGCCAACCCGCCGCAGCCGGAGAAACCCCTGGATGCCGATCATCTACACGCGAACGACACACCGAACTACATCACCGAGTCTGACCCCGAGACGCTCACGTGGCCTCACCTCTCGCTCACGGGTTCTGTCGATCTCGATCCCGAGCAAGACCCCAACCGTATCGAAGACGAGACCGAAGAACGCTACGAGGCCCACGGGCCTTTCAAACGCTGGATCGCCCGCCGCATTGAGCATCATGAGGAGCGTGCCGCGCGTTTGCGTGAAGTCCTCAACAAGCGCTGATCAGGCCCACTGCTGATAGGCCAAGAGAGCGGACATCGACATGACGACACCGAGCACGAGGTAGCGCAGCAACCGGGTCCGTCTCAAGACGGCCCAGCCGAGCCCCGTCATCGCTGTGATTCGCCCACGTCTTTAGGCAATGTCGTAGGTGGCAAGGAGTGGCGCGTGATCGGAGAAGCGCTCGTCGTAGGAAGCGGCCCTGTCCACCGTCACGTCGCGGGCGAGTTCAGCGAGGACAGGGGAGGCCATGTGGTAGTCGATGCGCCACCCGGCGTCGTTATCGAATGCCTTGCCGCGCCACGACCACCACGTGTAGGGGCCCTGGGCGTCGCCGTTGAGGTGCCGCGATACGTCGACCCACTCCCCGTTCATCCACCGGTCAAGATAGGCGATCTCGATGTCGAGGACACCCGAGGTCTTGTTGTGGTTGCCCTTCCAGTTCTTGATGTCTTTGTGCGTGCGCACGACGTTGAAGTCCCCGCACACGAGGGTGGGGATGGGATCTGACGCGAGCTGGTCGAGCCTCTCGGTTACTCGCTGCAGATGGGACAGTTTGGCATCGAGCTTAGGCGTGTCGACCTGCCCCGAGTGCAAGTAGGCGGAAATAGCTCTCACCGTGGTGCCACCTCCCGTCGTCAAGGCGACCTCGAGCCATCGACCCGAATCGGAGGGATCTACCTCAGCGACCGCCATGCCGTTGACCTCGCCGGCGCTGAGGACGTCCTTTCGCCAGGCTACGGCGACACCGGCGCGTCCTTTGAGCTGGGAGGGCAGCACCTCGACCTGCCATTCCTCACCGAATAGGGCAGCTGCGACGTCGGCAGGTGCGCGCACCTCTTGGGCGAGGATGACGTCGGCGGTCGTACCGGCGACCCAACGATCCATGCCTTTACGGAAAGCCGCCCGGATTCCGTTGACGTTGACACTGGCTACACGCAGGCTCATTTGCGTTCCTTCCCGATGGGGATCTCGCGCTTGTCGATTTGGTCGCGCAACCGCTCGAGTTCCTCCTTGACTTCGTCGGACAAACGCACACCGTAGTCCCGGAAATCAGCAAGATGCGCGCCCTCAATCCGTTGGGTGAAGCCGATGTCGGCGTGATCGTGGAGGGCATTGTCGGTCGCGTACGTCAACATCGTCGCGGCCACGGGTGTCGGGTCGCTGAGCAGAGACGTCATGACGACCTCGTGAGAGTCGGGGATCGTCTCCCACGCGTCTGAGCCAACAAAGATAAGGGAGGCATCGGATTCGGCTTCTTTGACAGCGGCAATAGCCGCGGGCGAGTAGGCCTCAGCGGCGACGAGGACGATGTCCGCCCCCTGGGCTAGATAGGTGCCAACGTGGGAGGTTACCTCGGCCTCGCTGGTGACGGCTGTCGCCTTGCGGGAAGCGGCGTTCCATCCCTGGACCACGATCCCCGTCCCTTTCGCCTGATTGTAGAAGTCGACGCCTTGGGCGAAGCCTTGAGCCACGGCCGAGTCGCCCGTCGAAGCCGTCATGACGCCGAGGATTCCCGAGCGTGTGGTTGCCGCGGCCGCATAGCCGGCAAGGAACGCTGCCTCGTCGAAACCGGGATTGAGAGGAACAAGATTCTTCGGTAGTCGTTTCGAGGGCTGGAAGCCTGCCACCTCGAAGACGATATCGGGGTTGGCGGCGGCGGCCTCGCGTGCAGCCGCGGCCATCGAGGGTGCCAGAGTGGCGATGACGCCACACCCTTTAGCAACCGCGTGTTTCACCGCCTCCTGGGGGGTCTCGGCCGTGACGAGCTGTTCGACCGTCGCGCCCGATTTCGCGTGCTCCTTGAGCGCCTCGAGGTAGGACTCCGCGAGGGGACGCGACGCCGAAGCCGACGCGGCTACACACACGGTCGCGTTACGCGGGGTGGGGTCCGCCGTGGCCGTTTCCTTCGCGGATGTTGAGCACCCCGCGATCGTTGCCGTCAGGCACGCTGCCGCGGCAACCGCGGCGGCCCCTCGTCGTTGGCGCATGTGTCTACCTGCCCCTTCCTTGAGTCGTGTCGTCACGGTCAACGGTACCTGATACGCGGGTTGCCTCTCAGATTCGGCGCGCGGCCCGTTCGGCCGCTTCGACGACGTTGACGAGGAGGAGAGCTCGCGTCATGGGGCCCACTCCCCCAGGGTTGGGCGACAGCCAGCCCGCTACCTCATCGACACCGTCCGCAACATCGCCGGCGAGACGTGACTTGCCGGTCTCGGGGTCCTCGATGCGGCTAACACCGACGTCGAGAACGACCGCCCCCGGTGCCACCATGTCGGGCGTGACGAGGCCCGCCTGTCCCGTCGCGGCAACGATGACGTCGGCGCGCCGCGTGTGGGAGGCAAGATCACGCGTCCCGGTATGGCACAGTGTCACGGTCGCATTGACGTCGCGTCGCGTAAGCAACAGCCCGATGGAACGGCCGACGGTGGTGCCACGACCGAGGACGACGACATGCGCGCCGGCGAGATCGATTCCGTGGCGGTCGATGAGCTCAATGCAGGCTCTCGGTGTGCACGGCAGGGGCGTGTCGATGGGCCCCGACACGGTAAGGGCAAGCCGTCCGAGGTTGACGGGGTGAAGCCCGTCAACGTCCTTGGCCGGGTCGATGCCTTCGAGGAGCTCAAGTTCGTCGATGCCCTCGGGGAGGGGAAGCTGGACGATGTATCCCGTGCAGGCGTCATGGTCGTTGAGCTGCGCGATGGCGCGCTCAATGTCGCTCGGGCTCGCGTCAGCGGGAAGGTCACAGCGGATCGAATCGATCCCCACTTCCTCACAATCGCGGTGCTTGCCGGCGACGTAAGTGCGCGAGCCGGGGTCGTCGCCGACGAGGATCGTGCCGAGTCCTGGTCGTTTGCCCTGCCGGGCGAGCTCGGCCACGCGAGTGGCAAGCTCACTCTTGATCTGGGCCGCGCAGGCAGTCCCGTCGAGGACACGCGCGGGCCCCTTCCATCCACGTCGCATGGCTACCTCGTTTGCTCGAGATCGGGGTAGAGCGGGAACGCCTGGGTCAGTGCGGCGACGCGCTCACGCAAGGCGGGGGCATCGGCCTCACCGCGACACGCCCCGATGAGCGCGGCCGCGATGATATCGCCGACCTCGGCGAATTCAGCCTCACCAAACCCTCGGGTTGCCAGCGCCGGCGTGCCAATGCGCAGGCCCGACCCGACGGCCGGCGGGCGCGGGTCGAACGGCACCGTGTTGCGATTAATAGTGATGCCGCACTCGTGGAGGAGATCTTCACCGGCACGGCCATCGAGGGGGGATTGACGAAGATCGACCATGACGAGGTGAACGTCGGTACCGCCGGTGAGCAGCCTAATCCCCTCGCGTTCGACGTCCGCTTGGGTAAGACGCTCGGCGATGAGGCGCGCCCCGTCGACGGTGCGTCGCTGCCTGTCGGTAAACTCCTCGCTCTGAGCGTATTTCATGGCAACGGCCTTCGCTGCGATGACGTGCATGAGAGGGCCACCCTGTTGACCGGGGAATACCGCCGAGTTCAGTTTCTTCGCTAACTCGGTGTCTCGCGAGAGAATCATGCCAGAACGCGGGCCGCCGAGGGTCTTGTGCACGGTGGTCGACACGACATCGGAATAGGGCACCGGAGAGGGGTGCAGGCCCGCTGCGACGAGTCCCGCGAAGTGAGCCATGTCGGTCCACAGGTAGGCGCCGACCTCGTCGGCGATCTGACGAAACGCCTCGAAGTCGAGGTGACGCGTGTACGCGGACCAGCCGGCGATGATGACGCGGGGCTTGTGGGCGAGGGCCGCATCGCGCACAGCGTCCATGTCGATACGCATCGTCTCGTCATCGACGCCGTAGGTGACCGCATTGTAGAGGCGACCCGAGAAGTTGATCCGCATCCCGTGGGTCAGGTGCCCGCCGTGATCGAGCGCGAGACCGAGGATCGTCTCGCCCGGCTTGGCGAGCGCCTGGAGCACCGCCGCATTGGCTTGAGCTCCCGAATGCGGTTGGGCGTTGACGTAGGCGGCATCGAAGACAGCTTTAGCGCGTTCGATCGCCAGGTTCTCGGCCCGATCGACCGCCTCGCATCCTCCGTAGTAGCGCCGCCCGGGGTAGCCCTCGGCGTACTTGTTGGTGAGGACGGATCCCTGGGCCTGCAAGACGGCTCGTGGCACGAAGTTTTCCGACGCGATCATTTCCAGGGTCGAGCGTTGGCGTTCGAGCTCGAGCCGGCACACGTCAGCGATCTCGGGATCGAACACGTCAAGGGACTGGTTGTGGGCTGTGTGGATCGTCGTCACTGTGTCTCCTGGGGTTGTGGCGTCGAGCGGTTCGTCCCTGGCGTGCGGGCGAACTGCGGTGCGCGCTTGCGGGTGGCATTCGCCCTCGCCAGTTGCGCCGCCTTCAGCCTAGACGACAAGCACCCTCGCGGGCGCGGGCGTCTCGCGACAGAGGGCACCTATTTGCGGCGACGCCGGTTAATCTCGTGGCGGATCCGCCGCTTCCAGTAGTAGGGGTGGGTCATGCGCTCCCCGACTTCGTGGGCGGCGTATCTGGCCGCCTGGGCGCCGAAGAGGAGACGTCCGGCCGGGCCGGGTTGCCCGCCTCCTCCGAACGCCTGATCGAGGGCATCACCGATACTCAACTGGGAGGCGGCATCGTCCCAGGAGCGTTCGCGCGGCCCCCACACGTGAATATAGGGGAAGGTGGGGCGAGCAACGATCTGCATGTCCCAGCGGCGCCACGCGATGACGATGGCAACGACAGCGACGAGTGCCGACCCGATTCCGCCCACGCCCACACTCCAGCGTGCCCCGAGGTTCTCGGCGACCCACCCGATGAGGGGGGATCCGAGCGGGGTCACGCCGAGGTAGAAGAGAAAGTAGATGGACATGACGCGTCCGCGCATCTCAGGCGGGGTCGAGACCTGGATGGAGGCGTTGGCCGCGGTGATGAATGTGAGCATGAGGAATCCGGTGGGCACAAGGAGGATCGCATACCAGGTGTAGCTCGGTGCGAGAGCGAGGACGCACTGGGCAATTCCGTAGGCCAATGCCGAACCGAAGACGAGGGCAACACGTGGGCGGGAGCGGCGGGCCGCCAACAGCGCTCCGCCGAGGGAACCTATGGCCATGACTGACCCCAAGAGCCCGTATTCGCCGGCGCCCTTGCCGAAAACGGTTGTCGCCATGACGCCTTGAGTGAGCTGGTGGTTGAAGCCGAGCATGGATAGCACGGTGGCGACGACGGTGATGAGAACGATATCTGTGCGACGGGTGACGTAGGCGAGGCCCTCGCGGATCATGCCCTTGTGGCGGGGAGCGGTCGCAACCTCGCGGAGCTCGTCAACGCGCATAATCGCGAGGGTGACGATGGGGACAACAAAAAGCAGCGCGTTGAGGATGAACACCCACCCTGTACCGACCCACGCGATCGCGCCCCCGGCAATGGCGGGACCGATCATGCGGGCCCCGTTGAAGGCCGTCGAGTTGAGGCCGACGGCGTTGGGTAGGTCTTTTGTGGGGACAAGCTCGGAGACGAACGTTTGCCGCACGGGCGTGCCAAGAGTATTGGCCGTGCCCGCGAGGAATGCGATCACGTAGACGTGCCACAGCTGGGCTGTGCCGCTGAGCACGAGTATCCCCATGACGACGGAATTGAGTGCGGTAAAGACCTGCGTGACCTGGAGCATGCGCCGCCGGTTGAAGCGATCGGCGAGGAGACCCGAGTGCATGGAAAACAGGAGTTGGGGAAGGAACTGTAGTGCCGTGGTGATGCCGACGGCGAGGCCGGAATTGTCGGTGAGAACCGCTAGGACGAGCCAGTCTTGGGCCACCCGTTGCATCCACTGTCCCGTCGAGGAGACGAGATTGGAGGTAAACCACAAGCGGTAGTTGTGGTAGCTGAGCGACTGGAACGTCTTAGACATGGGCGCTGGTCTCCTCCTTCTTTCCCCACCCTACGGCTGCCTCGGGTGCGCAGCATCTTGGCGATAGCGAGGCGGGGGGGGGGGGTTATGCCCCCCCCCCCCCGGGGCCTCCCGGGGTCCCCCCCAGGGTTTGTGCCGACCGCGCGTAGTTTCCAC
>JAUNAP010000020.1 GCA_030527545.1 Actinomycetaceae bacterium | reverse complement strand
CGCATCTGGGCCATCGTCGCCCCCACCGCCGCCGAATGGACCCGACTCGCAGGGGACACCCGATGAGCGTCATCACCCGCCCGTGCGCCGGATGCGGGGCCCCGATCCGCCTCACCGACACGCCCTCCCTCTACCGAGACGACGGGAGCATGTGGCCGATCTACCACCGCGACTGCTATCAGGAGACCCACCCATGAGCCCAGTCACCTACCCCGCCAGGGTGTGCCTGGCCGCCGCACGACTACTCGACCCCGAAGGGACCGCCGGGATGCGCGCCGAGTTCACCCCCGCCGAAACCCGCCACGCCCTAGAACTCATCCATCGCGAAGGCTGGGACACCCGCAAAGCCTACAAGCCGCCCCGACTCGTCTTCCAAGCACCACCACCACTACGAGGAGCCACGCCATGACCATCTCCCACAAGGACCGCCCATCAAAATACCGATGGATCTACGACTCCGACACAGTAGACGCGCCATCATCGGCCGGACCCCCGCGCGACCTTAGATACAAGCTTGATGACGTCCCGCCCGTAACTACCCGGCAGGCCACACCCGACGACCTCCGGAAGTTCCGTCGAACACGCGCAAAAGACCGCCTCCCTACCCCGTGGGCGAACACGGGCACTGACAGGACGGACACGCCATGACCGACCCCACCTGGGCACTCATCCTCACCTGGGCACTAGCCCTCACCCTCACCGCATGGTGGACCGACCACGACCAGAAAGGACCACGCTAATGGACTTCAACGACGGCTTCGACGAAGGCTACCAAGCCGGACACATCGACGGAATCGAAGACACCATCCGCGATCTCAAAGACCACCTCACCCAAAACTGGCGCGCCCGCGTCCTCGTCACCGCCGCACGCATCCTCCACCCCCACCCGACCCTCGCAGAGATCGACCCCGCCACCAACCACGACCAAACCCTCGCCCTCGACCTCATCAAACGCCAAACCTGGCCCACACCCGAACACGACAAGGACACCACAAAATGACCCAGCCCCTCCACGCCATCTGGTGCCAAGACCTCGACCACATCATCGCCGTCGATAGCGAAATCCCCTGGCGCCACCCCGAAGACCTCGCTCACTTCCGTGCAACCACGCTCGACCACCCGATCATCATGGGCCGCGCCACGTGGG
>JAUNAP010000019.1 GCA_030527545.1 Actinomycetaceae bacterium | reverse complement strand
CCCACGTGGCGCGGCCCATGATGATCGGGTGGTCGAGCGTGGTTGCACGGAAGTGGGCGAGGTCTTCGGGGTGGCGCCAGGGGATTTCACCGTCTACGGCGATCACACGGTCGAGGTCTTGGCACCAGATAGCGTGAAGCGGCTGATTCATCGGCATGCTTCCTTCTCCTCTTCGGGCCAGGGGTGGGCGTAGGCGGCTTCGAGGGTCTTGATGGTGGAGCGTCGCGCGGCGCGGGTATCTTTCCACGTCATGACGGTCTTGACGCCTTCCCACGCTGCCACGACGGCAAGGCCGATGAATCCCCCGCCGAAGGGGATCACAACGAAGAGGTAGAAGAGGATTGTCCAGATCTGGTGAGGGGATAGTTCAAACATTTACTATTTTCCTCCTAGGAGTTCTTCAAGATGTTTCAGTTCTTCGACTTTCTGCTGTTCGGCTTGAACTTCGGCGTTTCTGCGTACTTTGTCTTGCTTATAGTCGTCCCAGACGATGCGGGCGTGGTAGGTGGCGAGGTAAAGCAGGACGCCACCTAGGAAGCACAGGACATATATGGAGGCGTTGTTCATGGCCGTGGTCCTTTCTGGTCGTGGTCGATCCACCATGCGGCGAGGGTGAGGGCTAGTGCCCAGGCGAGGATGAGTGCCCATGTTGGGTCGGTCATGGCGTGTCCGTCCTGTCAGTGCCCGTGCTCGCCCACGGGGTAGGGAGGCGGTCTTTTGCGCGTGCTCGACGGAACTTCCGGAGATCGTCGGGTGGGGCCTGCCGGGTAGTTACGGGCGGGACGTCATCGAGCTTTTCTCTAAGGTCGAGCGGGGGTCCGGCCGATGATGGCGCGTCTACTGTGTCGGAGTCGTAGATCCACCGGTATTTTGATGGGCGGTCCTTGTGGGAGATGGTCATGGCGTGTCCCTTTGCTGTGGTGGTGCTTGGAAGACGAGTCGGGGCGGGGCGTATTTGCGGGGCGTGTCCCAGCCTTCGCGGTGGATGAGTTCTAGGGCGTGGCGGGTCTCGGCGGGGGTGAACTCGGCGCGCATCCCGGCGGTCCCTTCGGGGTCGAGGAGCCGGGCGGCGGCCAAACATACGCGGGCGGGGTAGTTGACGGGGGTCATGGGTGTGCCTCCTGGTGGCAGTCGGCGTGCCAGATGGGCCAGAACGTGCCGTCGTCTCGGTAGAGGGAGGGCGTGTCAGTGAGGCAGATCGAGGCCCCGCATCCGGCACACGGGCGGGTGATGACGCTCATCGGGTGGCCCCTGCGAGTCGGGTCCATTCGGCGGCGGTGGGGGCGACGATGGCCCAGATGCG
>JAUNAP010000009.1 GCA_030527545.1 Actinomycetaceae bacterium | reverse complement strand
GACACCAATGACGAGGGCACACAATCCGACAAGAGTGACACCCCAGACGAGGGCACCCAAACCGACCCGGCCGACACGAACGACGAGGGCACCCAAACCGACCCGACGGATCCGAAGGAGGAGGGTAACGAGACCGATCCCAAGGAACCAGCGGGCGATAAGGACACCCAGAACGAGCCGGGCCACCCTGGCACTGACCCCGGCGAGAGCCCGACGTCCGAAACGCCGACGAGCTCCCCATCGCAGCCGGCACCGACGACGCAGCCCTCGCAGGTGCCCGCCACCGGCGCAACGACGCAGGCCCCCGCCGCGCCGAACGAGATCGCGGAGAAGGACCGTGGAAACGCGCCCGTGTCCGCGCCGGCGAACGCGGCACAAGCGCCCGAGAAGCTCGCCCGAACGGGCGCCTCGACCGCGCTCCTTGCACTCATGGCCTCCACGCTTCTCGCCGGTGGCGCAGTCATGCTGCGTACGCCACCCACGGCCTAGAGGATCGGCGCTGGCTGCAACACCCCCACACCCCCCCACCGGCCGCGGCGGGGGCGCCCATGTGGCCGCCCCCGCCTCTTAGTCGTTCACGAGCTAGTCGTCTTCTGGCGTGTAATCGACGCCAGCCTCGGCACGCTGTTCGGGCGTGATGGGCGCCGGAGCATCGGTGAGCGGGTCGTAGCCGCCACCCGACTTCGGGAAGGCAATGACATCGCGGATCGAATCGGCGTGCGTCATCAAGCCGACGATGCGGTCCCAGCCGAAGGCGATACCGCCGTGCGGCGGAGCACCGAACTTGAAGGCCTCGAGGAGGAAGCCGAACTTCTCCTGTGCCTGCTCGGGCGTGATGCCCATGACGTTGAAGACCCTTTCTTGCACGTCACGCCGGTGGATACGGATGGAACCGCCGCCGATCTCGTTGCCATTGAGCACGATGTCGTAGGCGTAGGCGAGGGCACGCCCCGGATCTTCCTCGAAGCGGTCGAGCCATTCGGGCTTGGGCGAGGTGAACGCGTGATGCACCGCCGTCCACGCCGAGGCGCCCAGAGACACGTCGCCGTCGGCCTTCGCCGCCGCAGATGGCTTGAACAGGGGCGCGTCGACGACCCACACGAACTCCCACCTGTTCGGATCGGCAAGCCCAAGGCGGTTGCCGATTTCGAGGCGCGCCGCACCCAGGAGGGCGCGTGAGGCGTCGATCTGGCCGGCAGCGAAGAAAATACAGTCGCCGGGCTGGGCACCCGTCGCCTCGGCGAGGCCTTCGCGCTCGGCGTCGGAGATGTTCTTCGCGACAGGACCGCCGATCGTTCCGTCCTCCGCGATCGTCACGTAGGCCAAACCCTTGGCGCCGCGCGAGCGGGCCCAGTCCTGCCACTTATCGAAGGTGCGTCGCGGCTGGCTCGCTCCCCCAGGCATGACAACCGCTCCCACGTAATCTTGCTGGAAGACGCGGAATGGCGTGTTCGCAAAGTACTCCGACAGGTCGGTGAGCTCAAGGTCGAAGCGCAGATCCGGCTTGTCGGTGCCATAGCGCGCCATCGCATCGGCGTACGTCATCCGTCGAATCGGCGTCGCGATCTCGACGTCGATGAGGGCAAAGACATTGCGCAGAACCTGCTCAGCGACCGAGATGACGTCTTCCTGATCGACAAACGACATTTCGATATCGAGCTGGGTGAACTCGGGCTGGCGGTCCGCCCGAAAGTCTTCGTCGCGGTAGCAGCGGGCGATCTGGTAGTAGCGTTCCATGCCTGCAACCATGAGCAGCTGCTTAAATAGTTGCGGCGACTGAGGAAGCGCGTACCACGAGCCCGGAGACAAACGGGCGGGAACGAGAAAATCGCGTGCCCCCTCGGGTGTCGAACGCGTGAGCGTCGGGGTTTCTACCTCGATGAAGCCGAGTTCGTCGAGCGTGTCACGAGCAGCCTTCGAAACCTTCGAGCGCAAGACGAGAGCGTCATGGAGGGGCTTGCGTCGCAGATCGAGATAGCGGTAACGCAGGCGCGTCTCCTCTCCGACCTGCCCCGATTCCTCAGCGTGCTGAGAAACCTGGAAGGGAAGAGCAGCAGCCTCGTTGACGACCTCAACCTCGCTAGCAAAAACCTCGATCGCGCCCGTTGCGAGCGCGTCGTTCTCGTTGCCTTCGGGGCGCGCCTCGACCGTGCCGGTCACGCGAACAACAAACTCGCTGCGAAGCTGGGAGGCGACGGCCTCGTCATGGATAACGACCTGAGCGATGCCCGAGGCGTCGCGCAGATCGATGAAGGCAACACCGCCGTGATCGCGGCGACGATCGACCCACCCTTCAAGGGTCACGGTGTCGCCGACATGGTCCTTCCTCAAGCTTCCGACTTCGTGAGTACGTTGCACGACGCCTTCCTTTCTCTTATGCCGTCACGTGGGCGCTGTCCTCATCGTAGTGTTTGGCCCCGCCGGGCGCGAAACGCGCGGTGGTCGAAGACACACAGGCGCACGGGGGCTTAGCCCGAAATACCAGGTAGCCTTGAACGCGCACCTCCACCGATGAAAAGACGAGGAAATCCGTGTCCTTTGCCGACCTTGATCTGCCCGAAGCACTGCTCAACACCATTAGTGACCTCGGCTTCGTAGAGCCCACAGACATCCAAGCAGCAGCCATTCCGCCTTTGCTTGCCGGGCGCGACCTCGTAGGTGTCGCACAGACCGGGACCGGCAAAACGGCCGCATTCGGCCTACCGCTCCTAGCAAGAATGGAACCCACACCCGGTGTCAAAGCGCTTATCCTTGCGCCTACCCGTGAACTCGCTCAGCAGTCTGCTCGCGCGCTCACATCGTTCGCGCCCTCGGACTCGGCTATCACGGCGGTGTGTGTCTACGGCGGCTCCGCCTACGGCCCCCAGATCGGAGCCCTACGCAAAGGGGCGAACATTGTTGTGGGCACGCCGGGGCGCATCATCGATCTGCTCGAGCGTGGCGAGCTCGATCTGTCCGGCGTGTCCTATTTCGTTCTCGACGAGGCAGACGAAATGCTGCGGATGGGCTTCGCCGAGGACGTCGAGCGAATCGGGGCCGACATTCCCGACGGCGCACAGACCGCGCTGTTCTCCGCGACCATGCCGGCCCAGATCACGAAGGTCGCCGAAGAGTTGCTACACGACCCGGTCCGCGTCGAGGTTGCACCCCAGTCCTCCACCGTAGACACGGTCGACCAAACCTATGCAGTCGTGCCTTTCAAATTCAAGATGGATGCCCTCACGCGTGTCCTCGCCACGCGAGACGCGGAGGCGGCGATTGTCTTCGTACGCACCCGCTCAGATGCCGAGGAGATCGCCACCGACCTACTTGCCGCGGGATTCAAGGCAGCGGCTCTCTCTGGTGACGTCGCCCAAGACGAACGCGAACGCATTATCGCTCGTCTGCGCTCTGGCAAACTCGACGTGCTCGTGGCCACCGACGTTGCCGCGCGAGGCCTCGACGTGGCGCGACTTGGATTGGTCGTCAACTATGACGTCCCCCGTGAGGCTGAAGCCTATGTCCATAGGATCGGGCGGACTGGCCGTGCCGGACGCACGGGCACGTCGCTGACGTTCTTCACCCCGCGTGAGCGTTACCGCCTGACCAAGATCGAAAAGCTCACCGGCACGCCCATGCGCGAGGTCCATGTCCCCTCGCCTGCACAGGTTCACGCCGACGCGGCCGCTAAGCTGCTCGACCAGGTTGAGGCCCGTCTCGACGCCGAGGAGATGGACGTGTATTACCACGCTCTCCAGGACGCCCAGCGCACCCGTCACCTCGACATTGGCGATATCGCTGCGGCACTCCTCGCTCTCGCTAGCGGAGATCGCGGCCCCACACAGCTCAAGCGCGGTTCGGGCCGCATTCGCCGCGAAGAGCGCGTCGACGAGTTCGGCCGCTTTATCTCCGCATCATTCGAGGACGGCCGCGACAAAGCCCCCTCGAAGGGTCGCAAACCCGCCCATCGCCAGGCCTCGCGGCCCCCGTCGATGCGGGCTGGCAAGCGCTACCGCATCGAGGTTGGCAAGCGCGACGGGATCGGCCCGGGCGCGATCGTTGGAGCCATCACCAACGAGGGCGGCCTCCCTGGTAAGGCACTTGGCCACATCGATATTTTCCCGTCCTTTTCCCTCGTCGAGATCGCCAATCTCAACGAGGCACAGCAGGCAAAGATCGCGCGCGCCCGCATTGGCGGGCGCGCACTCAAACTGCGTGAGGACCGCGGACCGAAGAAACGGCGTAACCGCTAGGCTGGCCGCACCTGTGGGCGCGCGTCCTCGACCGGCGGCGTCCACTCGTTCGCGTCAGCTTTAACCTGCTCGCCCGTACGGATATCCTTCACCTCGCCGCTAGAGGGGAACCACACGTAAGGGATCCCGCGCTTATCGGCGTACTTGATCTGCTTGCCGAACTTCGCTGCCTCGGGCGAGACGTCCGTCGAGATGCCGCGCTCACGCAGCGCCGCGGCGATGGAGTTGGACAGCGAACGCTCCTCTTCGCTCGTCACCGCAACAAGCACGGCGGTCGGAACAGGACGCGTCACCGAGACAAGATTGGCCGAAAGGAGCCGTGAGACCAGCCTCGAGACGCCGATCGACAGGCCCACGCCGGGGAAGCAACGCTTACCTACGGTGACGAGCGAGTCGTAGCGGCCGCCGGAGCAGATCGAGCCGAGATCTTCGTGGCCCTCAACGACGGTCTCGTAGACCGTGCCCGTGTAATAGTCGAGGCCACGTGCAATGCGCAGCGCCGCCCGCACCTTGCCGCTCGCTCGTTCGGCGCATTCGTTGAGAAGCTGGGTGAGCTCCTCCAAGCCCTCGTCGAGCAGCGCCGACGACACGTTGAGCGCGCCGAGGCCGGCCCGCACGTCCTCGGCGTTTCCCTCGATTTGTGCCATGCTAATGAGCACGTCTATGGCTTCTTGGGCAATGCCAGCTTCCACCATCTCCTCGGAAACCCCTTGGGCGCCGATCTTGTCGAGCTTATCGAGGCATCGCAGGGCCGCTTCGACGTCGTTAACGCCGAGGGATTCGCATACTCCCTCAACAACCTTGCGGTTGTTGACGAGCAGCGTGACGCCGGGCAGAGGAAGTCGTTCGAGGGCATCGACCATGACGAGGGCAACCTCTGTATCGAAAAAGACTGGCAGTTCGCCGTCGCCGACCACATCAATGTCGGCCTGGATGAACTCGCGGAAACGCCCGTCCTGCGGCCTCTCCCCCCGCCACACCTTTTGAATCTGATAACGCTTGAAGGGAAAAGCCAGCCTACCGGCGTTTTCGCGCACGTAGCGAGCGAAGGGGACGGTGAGGTCAAAGTGCAGGCCGAGCTGTTTCTTCGAGCTCGCTGCTCGCAGTGGATCTTCCTGGAGGCGACGTAGCAGGTAGATCTCCTTGGATGTTTCGCCCTTCTTAAGTAGTTCCTTGACAGGCTCGACCGCGCGGGTGGAGATTCCGGCGAATCCGTGAAGCTCGAAAACCTCACGCAGTATGTCGCACACTGCGCGTTCGACAATCGTCGCCTCGAGGTCTCCCTCGGGGAAACCTGACAGTGACACGAGATTTTCCATGGGTGCTTCTCCTAACCGACGTGGCGGGCTTCGTTGAGATAGGGATTGGATTGTGCCTGACGCTCCATCGTGGTTGCCGGCCCGTGACCAGGGAAAAGGACGGTTTGTGGATCGACGACGTTGAGGAGCGTCCTGAGGCTTTGCAACATGAGGCGCTGGTCTCCGCCGGGCAGATCGGTACGCCCCACCGATCCGGCGAAGATGACGTCACCGTCGAAGCACAGGATCGGGCTGGCCCCGACTCCCGCGCGATTACCCGCCGTTACCGGACCCGCAACGAAAAACAGCGATGAGCCTTCGGAATGCCCAGGAGCTGGAAGCATCCGCACCGGCACGCCCTCGACGAGCTCAACGCCGCCGCTGACGGCTTCATCCGGGACCGCGTGAAGATTCGCAGGCTTAACCCACGGGTGGGGCAGGTGCTCGACGAGCGGAGCGAACTGAGGTCCCATGACATCAACCGATCCGGGATCGTCCATCCGATACAGGTCCGGACCGGGGACATAGACAGGAGCCCGACCTGCGACCTCGGCTGCGTCCCAAACGTGGTCGAGGTGGCCGTGGGTGCACAGCACCGCACCGATCGTGAGGTTCCATTTCTTGACTATCGCCGCGACGGCATCGGCAGTTCCGACACCGGGGTCGATGACGAGGGCTGGGTCGCCCTCTCCTCGCGCGACGACGTAACAATTGGCATCGAGCACGGTGGAGAGGCATGCGTCAACAATCATGGTCACTACCCTACTCAGACATGGCTCGCCAGTCGCTCGAGGTTGTCGCACCCCGATAAAAAAACGCCTAGAATGGCAGCGAACGCGCTCTCTTCGCGACCGCCACCGCGGTCGCCATACGTGTAAGGACCAGCAGTGACTGAAA
This sequence comes from Actinomycetaceae bacterium, assembly GCA_030527545.1. Classification (GTDB taxonomy): domain Bacteria; phylum Actinomycetota; class Actinomycetes; order Actinomycetales; family Actinomycetaceae; genus Nanchangia. Next base: position 75,696 of record JAUNAP010000009.1, on the reverse strand, counting down.
CTGGTGAAGCAACCCCGAAGCCGCGCCCGATCCCGCAGCGTGGCCCCGCGGCCCAGCCCGTCGCGCAGGACACGCGACCGTCTGCTCCCGACCAGGCCGATATCCTTGCCGCTCAGGCGTTTGGTCGCGTCGATGACGAAGGCCGAGTATGGGTGAAAGACACCGAGGGCGAGCGGGAAGTCGGACAGTTCCCCGATACCGTTCCTCCCAACCCGCTCGAGATGTACGCGCGGCGTTATCTCGATCTCGCGGCGCAGGTCGAGCTGTTTGCCGAGCGTCTTCCCAACCTTCCCGGGCGTGACATCGACCAAACGCTCACTCACCTGCGCGAGCAGGTGGCCCAGCCCGCAGCCGTTGGCGATCTTGAGGCGCTGCGTACCAGGGTCGAGGAGCTGCACAAGCTCGGTGAAGAACGTAAGCAGCAGATCGGCATTGAGCGTGCGAAGGCCAAGGAGGAGGCCCTCGAGCGCCGTAAGAAGATTGTCGAAGAGGCGCGTGCCCTGTCGCAGCAGGATCCGCAGCGCACCCAGTGGAAACAATCGGGGCAACGGTTCCGCGATCTGCTCGAAGAGTGGAAGAAGGAACAGCGCCAGGGGCCGCGTCTCGACCGTGCGACCGAGGATGAACTGTGGAAGACGTTCTCGTCCTCACGTACGATCTTTGACCGCCACCGTCGCGAGTATTTCACGAAACTCGATGCGACCCAGGCCGAGGCGAAGCGCACGAAGGAGCGTCTCATCGCCGAAGCTGAGCGTCTGGCCCCTTCAACCGATTGGGGGGCAACGGCCCGCGCCTTCCGTGACCTTATGGGAGAGTGGAAGCGCGCCGGGAGGGCATCGCGTCGAGACGACGATGCGCTGTGGGAACGTTTCAACTCCGCACAGCAGCGCTTCTTCGATGCGCGCAAGGCCAACAATGCGGCACTCGAAGCCGAATTCGAAGCCAACCTCAAGGTCAAGGAGGAGCTCGCTGCTCAGGCAGAAGCCCTCTTGCCGATCACGGATATTGCGCGCGCCCGCAAGGAACTCGCTCCTATCCAGGAGGCGTGGGATGCTGCAGGTATGGTTCCACGCCACGCGATGTCGGCCATCGAGGGCCGCATGCGCGCGGTAGAAGATGCCCTGCGTGAGGCCGAGGAGGCCGAGTGGCGTCGCACTAATCCCGAGACGCAGGCTCGCGCCGCAGGGATGGCCGGACAACTCGAAGCGCTTATCGCCTCGCTGAAGTCGGACATCGAAGAGGCGAAGGCCGCAGGTGACGACGCGCGCGTCGCCTCCTTGCAGGAGGATCTCAAGGCCCGCGAACAATGGCTCGATCAGGTGCGCCAGGTCACCGAATAGGTAGACAGCGCGACGTTTGAAGCGGCGGGCGGCCATTGGCTGCTCGCCGCTTTCCACATCCTCAAGATGACGGATGAGTCTCCAGGGTTCATTCGGCGACAATGGCAGGTGTGAACCCCCGAATCATTCTCCATCCTGGTGACCGCCGCTGGCGCTCGGTAATCGACAACGCCGCGCTTGTGGGCGCTCGTGCCCAGGGTTTTCTCTGTGAACTACTGCCCGATGTGTTCGTCGCCTCCTCGTGGGCTCATACACCCACCGGCCGGGCAGAAGCACTCAATGCGATCTTGCCTCCAAACGTGGCGGCGACGGGACTCACCGCCGCGTGGCTGTGGGCCGGAGGACCGGCGCCGTTCACCCTTACGTTCGGAGCACGGCCAGGGCTGCCCCGCCCCATGCGCGTCACCCAACTCCTACCTGAGGCCAGTGAGATCTCCTTGTGTGCGCCGGTGTGGTCGACGTCTCCCTCACAGACACTCCTCGATGTGTCAAGGCTCGACATATCGCCGACGCACTTCGACGACACCGCGTCAAGGCTCACCGCGAATGGTGCCCGAGCCACCCGTGCGCTCGAGCTGCTCCACGACCAGGTCGGACGCCACGGAAACGTGAGGGCGAGAAGACGACTCCGAGGGTTGGCTCAGTGCGAAAGTGATCGTTCTGCCGAGAAGACACCATCGACCCTGCGAATGGCATTGAGGAGCGACGACAGGTAGCGGGCGTCAGCCATGTCGAAGCTAAATCGCGTGACGGCGACACGGTCACGTGAGGTACCCATCGAGCCCGACAAGATGTTGACGTGGTAGTCCGACAGGACTCTCGTGATGTCGTTAAGGAGACCCTCCCGGTCGAGCGAACGGACCTCGACCTCGACGCGGAATCGTGCGGCCGTGTGCGCTGCCCACGCAACGTGGATGAGCCGCTCGGGATGGGCTTGCAGCTGCTTTGCGTTCGTACAGTCCGCACGGTGAACCGATACGCCCTGCCCGCGGGTAACGAAACCGATGATTTTGTCGCCAGGGATCGGATTGCAACACTTGGCGAGTTTCGTCCAAATGTCGCTGTCACTCATTCCTTCCACGACGATGCCCGTGTCCGAGGGCGAGCCGACATCCCCGCCGTGATGGGTCTTCATCGAGGTTGGCGTGACCGCCTCCGCGAGAGTTTCTTCCGCCCCCGATTCACCACCGTGGACTTCGACGAGGCGGTCTACCACGGTCTTTGCAGCAATATGGTGCTCGCCGACCGCCTGGTAGAGCCCTGCCACATCGGTGTAACCGAAGTCCGCGGCCAAGGCGATCATGCCCTCGCGCGACATGAGCCGATGCAGCGGCATATGGGCCTTACGCAGGGTCTGTGCGATCTCGTTCTGACCTCTCTCGGCCGCTTCCTCTCTGCGCTCTTTGGAGAACCAGGCCTTGATCTTATTGCGTGCCCTCGCCGAAGCGACGAACGTCAACCAGTCACGCGACGGACCTGCGGCGTCGGACTTCGTCGTCAAAACCTCGACGGTATCGCCATTTTCGAGGGTCGTGTTCAGTGGGACGAGGTTTCCGTTGACCCGAGCGCCAACCGTCTTCGCCCCAACCTGGGTGTGGACGGCATAGGCAAAATCGACGGGGGTCGACCCCATGGGCAGGGACTTGACCTCGCCGGCTGGCGTGAACACGTACACCTGGGTGCCCGACATCTCATAACGCAGTTGGTCGAGGAACTCGCCTGGATCTTGTGTGTCGCGCTGCCAATCGACGAGCTGCCTGAGCCACCCGAGATTCTCCGCGTCGTCGACGACCGTCGATTTCTCGGCGATGTCGCCCTTGGCGTTGGGATTCTCCTTGTACTTCCAGTGGGCCGCGACGCCGTACTCGGCACGCTCGTGCATTTCATGGGTGCGGATCTGGATCTCTACCGGTTTACCCGAGGGCCCCAGTACAGTCGTGTGCAGTGACTGGTAGAGGTTGAACTTGGGCATCGCAATATAGTCCTTGAAACGCCCGGGAATCGGATTCCATCGCGCGTGCAGCGATCCCAAAACCGCGTAGCAGTCGCGGACCGTGTCGACGAGCACCCGCACACCCACGAGGTCGTAAATGTCGTCGAACTGGCGCCCGCGCACGATCATCTTTTGATAAATCGAGTAGTGATGCTTCGGGCGTCCCGACACGGTGCCGCGTATGTGTGAACGCCTGAGATCATCTTCGATTTGGTGGACGACCTCTGCAAGGTAGCGATCTCGCTCGGGAGCACGTTCAGCAACGAGGTGATCGATCTCGTCGTAAATGTCGGGATAGAGCTGACGGAAAGAGCGGTCTTCTAGCTCCCATTTGATCGAGTTCATGCCGAGCCTATGCGCCAAGGGCGCGTAGATCTCAAGGGTTTCGCGTGCCTTGCGCCGCGCAGATTCGGGCTTGACGTACTTCCACGTGCGAGCGTTATGGAGCCTGTCGCCAAGCTTGATGAGGAGCACCCGAATGTCACGAGACATGGCGATGATCATCTTGCGCACCGTCTCGGCCTGTGCCGCATCGCCGTAGGTCACTTTATCGAGCTTGGTAACTCCGTCGACGAGGAGGGCAATGTCGTCACCGAAGTCAGCGCGAAGCTCCTCGAGACTGTAGTCCGTATCTTCGACCGTGTCGTGAAGGAGCGCGCCCGCCAGCGTCGTGTCCGTCATACCCAGTTCGGCGAGGATCGTTGCCACAGCAACCGGGTGGGTGATGTAGGGCTCCCCGGACTTACGCATCTGCCCCTGGTGCCACTTGTCGGCGGTCGCATAGGCGCGCTTGATGAGCTCTATGTCCGCCTTCGGGTGATTTGCGCGCAACGCCCTGACAAGCGCTTGAATCTGGGGGTCGACGCCTTTAGCAAGCCCACCAAACCAGGCGAGAGACGAACGTACTCGAGATGACGGCATCGCTGCCGGTTGTGTGCCCTTCGCCGGTTTGTCGCTCATGTCGATATTCTATCGCCGCGTACACGGAGTGAGCGGCGTTCTCGCTGCGGGTGAGCGTCTTTCATCTCTGCGCGCACACGAGCGCACAGAAAAGGGCGCGGAACTTAGTTCCGCGCCCTTCACCTATCGTTGCCACACGGGGCTAAACGACAATGACGGATTGGAAGGAAACGTCGCCTAGCTTCGCCCGCCCGTCAAGTTCACGAAGTTCCATGAGGCACAAGATCTCCTCGACCTGCCCGCCGGCACGTTCGATGAGACGAACCGAGGCGTTGGCGGTGCCGCCCGTCGCAAGCACGTCGTCGATGACGAGAATCCGCTGGCCATCCTCAACGGTAAACGGCTGAAGCTCCATCGATGCGGTCGCGTACTCAAGCGTGTAGTCCTCACGCAAAACTGGACCGGGAAGCTTGCCGGCTTTGCGGATCATGATCATGGGGATCTCGAGAGCCACCGCCAGCGGAGCCGCCAACGGGAATCCACGCGATTCCAGACCCGCAACGGCATCAATATGGCCGCGGTAGTGATCGGCAAGCGTGTCGATGAACTCTTTGAAGGCGGGCCCATTTGCGAGCATCGGTGTCATGTCGCGAAAGAGGACGCCCGCTTCGGGAAAATCAGGTACTTCGCGTAGGTTCTCCTCAACGAGGTGAGCCAGGCTCTTTGGAAGAGGCGCTGTCATCGCTTACTCCTCGGCTTGCGGGTGGGCTGTGCGGCCCGGCCCTTGTGGTGACCAGCGCTCAACGGATGTGCCACAGACTCGGGCTGGTCGGTGATGTCGGACTGCGAGGCCGTGCCGTCCTTGAGGGCGCGATTCGACACCCCGGCGCGGCGCTGGAGAACCTGGCGTGTATGTGCAGCGATCTTCTTATTGCGCTGACGCATAACGACAAGCGCCGGAGAGGCAATAAAGATCGACGACCACGTACCGACGATCGTGCCGACGAACAGCGCCATCGAGATGTCGCGCAAGGTTCCGCCGCCGAGGATGATCGTGGAGACGAACAGAATGGCTCCGATGGGCAGGAGGGCCACGACCGAGGTGTTGATCGAACGAACCATGGTCTGGTTGATAGCGAGATTAACGAGTTCGGCATAGGTAGACCGGGATTGGCTCTCGTAATCTTGCGTAAGCTCACGCACCTTATCGAAGACGACGACCGTGTCGTAGAGGGAGAAGGCGAGAATGGTGAGAACACCAATGACAGTCGCCGGGGAGACCTCGACCCGGGTCAGTGCGAAAACCGCCGCCGTCAACAAAACATCGTGACACAGCGCAAAGAGCGCCGCGGCCGCCATCGTAATCGTCTTGAAGTAGGCCGCCAGCATGAGCCCTACGAGGACAAAGAACACGGCAAGCGACAAAGCCGCCTTCTCAGTGACGTCGCTACCCCAGGACGGGCCGATGCCGGTGGAGGCCACGTCGCCGGGATCGACCTTGTAGGCCTTCGCGAGTGCAGCGCTCACCGAGCGAGCATCCTTCGTCGACATCGTCTCCGCCTGGACACGTACGGACGACTGCCCCAAAGACGTCACCGACGCATTATTGAGCTGATCCATGCTCCGAACAACCTCGCGCGCGGGTGCCTGGTCGGCACCGGCCACCTGCGAGACCGTGAACTCCGTTCCGCCTTTGAACTCAATCGACTTTTGGAGCCCGGGATAGATGAGGAGAACAATCGAGAGGACGATGAGCACGCAACCGGCCATCAGCCAGCGCTTACGGTGGGGAACGATCGCATAGGATCGTTTACCCGAGTAGAGCTCGTTTCCCCAGGTTGCAAACGAGATCATGCGTTGATCTCCTTTCCGTTACCTGCGTCATTCGTGGCATTGTCGTCCACGCGCGCAGACTGATAGGCGGATTTCACCGAGCGCGTGCGGACTTGACCTCGTCCCATGTAGGTTCGCCGCGAGGCACCAAGGTGCTCGGGATCGAGGCCCGACAACTTGTGTCCCTTCCCGAAGAACGGCAACTTGATGAGCAGAGCCATGAGCGGGTGGGTGAACAAGAAGATGACCACGAGATCGATGACCGTCATAACGCCGAGCGTGAAGGCAAAACCCTGAACACCCGATACAGCAAGGAAGTACAAAACGAGAGCCGCGAGCAGATTGACCGCATCCGACGTGACGATCGTGCGGCGGGCTCGCACCCAGCCTTCCGACACGGCGCTGGCAAGCGGACGCCCCTCGCGCACCTCGTCGCGGATGCGTTCGAAGTAGACGATGAACGAGTCGGCCGTCGTGCCGATCGAGATGATGATGCCGGCAACACCCGACAGGGAGAGTCGATACCCCATCGTCCACGACAGTATCGCGATGACGAGATAGGCCAGCCCCGCTGCAACGGCGAGTGAGCCAACCGAGATAATCGCGAGCCCACGATATTGCCACAGCATGTAGACGACGATGAGGGCCAAACCGATGATGCCGGCGATAAGGCCCCAGCGCAACTGGTCGGCACCCAGTGTCGCCGATATCTGCTGCTCCTGCTGGACCTCGAAGTTGAGCGGAAGCGAACCAAATTGGAGCTTGTTGGCCAGTGTCGTCGCCTCGGAACGGGTAAAGGAGCCCGAGATGCGGGCGTTGCCGCCAGAGATAACACTTTCAACACCGGGCGCCGAGATGACGACCCCGTCGAGAACGATCGCGAACTGGTTCTTGATCGATTCCGGCAAGCCGGTCACGGCGTTCGTCTCCTGCGAGCCGCGGTACTCCATGAGGCGCTTTGTCACATCGGCAAACGCCTTTGTTCCAGCGCGGTCAAACTCGAGGTTGACCTGCCAACCGCCCGTCGTTTGGCCCTGCTCGTTTTGGGCCATCCCCGCCTGCGCATTGCTCACCTGCGCGCCGCGAACGTCAACGGGCGAGAGAATGTATTTCGCCTGGCCGGATTGATCGCACGCAACGAGCGGCTTCTTCGGATCCCCCGAATCCCCGCCCTCGCGATTCTTCTTGTCCGTGCAGTCAAGAGCGTAGAAATCACGCAAGACGGCTTCGCTCAGCCAACCGTCGGCTGAATGAGTGTCTGTTTTGCCCTGCGGCTCCTCGGAGATGCTGCCATCCTGGTTCGCGTCAGCCAAACTGTCAGCGAAGGCCTTGGGATCGGCGAAGGCCGAAACGTCAGCCTTCGGATCGGACTGTTTGGCCTGTGCCTCGGCCTGTGCGGCCTGGCTCGGGGCCGCTCCGATCGCCAGGACCGAGCGGAAGTTCAGCTCGGCCGACTGGCGAACGAGATCGAGGGTCTCCTCGCTGGGGTTGCCTGGCAGCGACACGTTGATGTTATTGCCGCCCTGTGAGGTGATTTCTGCCTCAGCAACGCCCGAAGCGTCAACACGCTGACGAATAACGTCGATCGCCTGCGCGACGTCATCTTCGCTGATCGTTCCCTTCCCGCCGGCTTCTGTATTGACCTTCGGGGAGAGGATGAGCTGGGTGCCCCCCTCGAGGTCGAGCGCCAGGGCCGGTGCCGGCGAAGTCTTCTTCGTCGCCACGCCAAAGATGAGCGTCCCGGCGAGGACGGCAATGAGAACGACGAGCGCGACGAGAGCGCGCCCAGGATGTTCTTTCTTAGTTCGACTGGACACGGGTTCGTGAGTCCTTTTCTTCTCAGCCGAGCGGCTCACGCCGCACATGGCTCTTACGAGTGCTGCGTGTGGGGACCGTCTTCGGCCGGAGCGTCATCACCGGTCGCGACGTCAGATTTCATCTGTGCAGCTTCGGTACGTGCCTCCTCGACCGTCGTATCGGTCGCCTCCTCGGCAGGTGCCGGCTGTTCGACGGCGAACGGCGGGGCATCGACAACCTCACGCACGGCGAGGTGGGTCCAAAACGTCTCGGTGCCGTCGTTCGTCTCCAACACAACAACGTCACCATCGCGCTCGACAAAACGACCGTAGAATCCCGAGCTCGTCATCACCCATGCCCCGGGAACGAGACGCTCTTCAGTCTGCTGTTTCTGGGCCATCTGACGCTTACGGGTCGCCCGCGACGTCACAAACATGACGGCCGCCAAGACGACGAACATGATGAGCATTGACTCCACGATTGCTCCTCGGTTGGTTCACCACAAACGTCCCGTATTCTACGGGACTCGCCTAGGAATTGTTATTTTTTGTGAGGCGCCTGACCTCACCTGCTGTTCGGCTTCAGCCCAAGATGGCGCCAGGCTGCCTCGGTAGCGATCCGTCCGCGCGGCGAGCGCAGAATGTAGCCCTCACGCACAAGATAGGGCTCGGCTACCGTCTCTACCGTCTCCGTTTCCTCCCCTACCGTTTGAGCTAGTGTCGTCAAACCGACCGGTCCGCCGCCAAAACGACGGCACAGCGCATCGAGAACGGCACGGTCCAGCCGGTCCAAGCCGGCCGGATCAACGTCGAAAAGCTCCAGGGCAGCAAGGGCGTCACTCATCGTCGCACGAGAACCATCGGAGTGGACGTGGGCATAGTCGATGACGCGCCGCAAGAGCCGATTCGCGATGCGCGGAGTACCACGCGAACGCCTGGCGATCTCGGCCGAGGCGTCCTCGTCGAGCGTGAAGCACAACAAGCCGGCCGAGCGCGCCAGCACCGCCGAGAGCTCCTCGGCGGTGTAGTAGTCCAAATGAGCGGTGAAGCCAAAGCGGTCCCGAAGCGGGGCGGGGAGGAGACCGGCCCGCGTCGTAGCACCCACAACGGTGAATGGCGGTAGCGTCAGCGGAATCGAGGTCGCGCCCGGGCCCTTGCCCACGACAACATCGACCCGAAAATCCTCCATCGCGAGGTAGAGCATCTCCTCAGCGGCCCGGGAGAGTCGATGGATCTCGTCGATAAACAACACGTCGCCCTCATTGAGAGCCGAAAGAATCGAGGCGAGGTCCCCGGCGTGTTGAATAGCGGGGCCAGACGTTAGTCTCAGAGCCGAACCCATCTCTTGGGCCACGATCATGGCGAGGGTGGTCTTTCCGAGACCCGGAGGCCCGGACAACAGCACGTGATCGGCGCTCACGCCACGATGGCGCGCCGAAGTGAGGACGAGATCGAGCTGACGGCGCACGTGGGGTTGTCCAACGAACTCATTGAGCAGCTTGGGTCTCAGCGCGGATTCGGCAGCGCGCTCCTCGGCTCCTGCCTGGGCCGTCATGGGGCTGACGTAGGCTTCATCCACGGCGCGCTCCTAAGTACTTGAGAGCCTCACGTAAGACGGTCGCATCGTCTGCTTCCGCCGCTACCTGAGTTGCCGCTGCGAGCGCCTTCTCGGCCTGAGCATCATTCCACCCCAGATTCGTCAGCGCCGAGACGAGATCCGCTCTCATTGGCGACACGACCGCGGCCGTAGCGCCGGCGGGGCCCAGTTTGTCGCCAATATCGATAATCATCCGTTGCGCCGACTTCTTGCCAACCCCCGGAATCCTCGTCAAACCGGCGGCGTCACCGGCCGCCAGTAGCGCGCGCAGATCGTCGGGAGTAAAGATCGCGAGCGTCGCTACCGCAAGTTTGGGCCCGATCCTCGGCACCGCGATGAGCTGGATGAAGCAGTCGCGCTCATCGGCGGTAGCAAAACCGTAGAGGGTGAGAGCGTCTTCGCGCACCGCCAGGTGGGTGAACAGGCGTGCCTCCTCCCCCACGTGCAGACGCGAGGCAGCTTCGGGCGTCGTTTCGAGTCGATAGCCCACGCCGCCGACGTCGATGACGACGTGCGCGGCGCCCCTGTCCACGACGTTTCCGCGAATGTGCGCGATCATCCCGAGACCTTCTTGTCGAACATATGTTTGATATTAGTGGGTTCGCCGTCTGGGATCTACCGCACCCGAGCGGCGCGCCGCTGCTTGCGCATCAGCCCACACTCGCTGTGCCGGCGTGAGCTCGGCGTGGGCGCTCACTCCGCCCGAGAGCGACACACTCACGCGCGAATCCGAGCGCGTTCCCTCGATGTTGTCCCCGCGCCACGCCTGGCATATCGCGATGGCGAGCGCATCGGCCGCATCGGCCGGGCGCACAACCGTCTTCAAAGCGAGGATTCGCGAGACCATGTGCTGGACCTGGGCCTTACCCGCGGTGCCCGATCCCGTTACGGCGGCCTTAACCTGGGAGGGGGTGTGTACAGCCATCGGTTTGCCGCGCACACCACAGCAATACATCGCCACGCCCATGACCTGCATTGTCGTCGTCACCGACTGGAGATTGTCCTGAGCGAAGACGCGCTCAATAGCTGCAATGTCGGGATCGTAAGTATCGATGACGCGCTCGATCGCCTGACCGATATCGCGCAGGCGAAACTGGGCGCCCATCTTCGCCTGCGATCGCGCACACTCAACGTGAACGAGGCTGAGCCGTCTCGTCTCGTCGACGTCGATAACACCCAATCCGCACCGGGTCAATCCCGGGTCGATACCGAGAATCCTCATCCTTGCATCGCCGCCAAGATGCCACGAAACAGCGTCGCCGCTGCGCCGGCGAGAGCAACGGCGAAAGCGAACTTGCGGGCCAGCTCACTCGAGACGTGGCGAGCGAGGATCTCGCCAGCAACGATACCCAGGCATGTCGCCCCAGTCACCGTGGCGAAAAAAACGAGCGCACCCATCGGTATCGGGGGCAAGTCGACACCCACCCCCTTGGCGACGAGAGAAGCAATATTCATGACGAGAAACGAGGGCTGCAGAGTCGCTTGAAAGGTGCGTTGATCCCACCGCGTAGCCCGCTGATAGAGAACCATCGCGGGCGCGGCCTGCCCGACCGTGCAGTTGAGGAGGCCGCCGACGAATCCTGTTGCCCCCAGCGCCTGCCGCGGTATGGGGAACCTGTAGCGGACGAGCCACACCGAGGTGATGAGCGCTAAGACGAGGAAAGAGCCGATAACGATTTGGAGTAGGGCGCTAGGCAGCCAGGCGACGATGAGGACACCCGGGAGCGTACCGACGATGGACCACCAGGCGATCGTGCGCCATCGGTCCCATAAGATATCGTTGCGCAGCGAGTAGCACACGGCAAGGCCCGTCACCGTTGCGGCCAGGTTGACGGTAAAGACGCCCAGTACGGGCCCTGTTGCGAGTACGAAAAAGGGCACGGCCACGAGGCCCATTCCCATCCCGCACACCCGCTGCGAGATTGCACCAAAACCGAGTGTGACCGCGAGACACAGCAGTGTCAGCGAGGTCACGGCGTGCTAGCCCTCCTGCTCGACGGCGGCGAGAACCTCATCCGATACCGACATAGACGTCGAAATCTCTTGAACGTCATCGGAATCTTCGAGCGCATCGTAGAGGCGCATAACGGCCTTGTACTTGTCCGCATCGACCTCGACGCTCGTCGAAGGGATCCACTTCGTCTCTGCGGCATCGTAGTCGATGCCGGCATCTTGGAGAGCCGTGCGCACGGCGACGACATCGTTGGGCTCACACATGATTTCGAAGCCGTCCTCGGTCGCCTCCACCTCATCGGCACCAGCCTCGAGCACGGCCATGGTCACGGCGTCCTCGTCAACACCGTCGGCGGCGGGCACCGTGACGAGCCCACGACGGGTGAAGAGATAGGACACCGAACCGGGATCAGCGAGCGAACCGCCGTGGCGGTTGAAGGCCGTGCGCACGTCCGAGGCAGCGCGGTTACGGTTGTCGGTGAGGCATTCGACGAGGAAGGCGACACCGGCGGGACCGTACCCCTCGTACATGATCGTTTCCCAATCGGCACCGCCAGCCTCAGCGCCCGAGCCCCGCTTGACGGCTCGATCGATGTTATCGGCGGGGACCGAGTTCTTCTTGGCCTTTTGAATGGCGTCGTAGAGAGTCGGGTTTCCGGCGGGATCGCCACCACCGGTGCGAGCCGCGACCTCAATATTCTTGATGAGGCGAGCGAAGAGCTTGCCGCGCTTGGCATCGATCGCGGCCTTCTTGTGCTTCGTCGTTGCCCATTTGGAGTGACCCGACATGTACGTGCTCCTTGCGTTGGACCTGATGTGGGGCGCAGCGCGCCGTGACTGGACTAGTGTAGCGGAGCCCGGGGCCCGCGTCTCAGCGCTAGCATGGTCTCATGACCTATGCAGTAGTTGGAACAGGCGGCGTCGGTGCTCTATGCGCCGCCGCGCTGTCGCGGGGTGGAGCTGATGTAGCCTGCCTGACGACACCGCGCCACGTCGAGCCACTCACCGCCAATGGGCTCGTTATCGAGACCGGGCAGGGCGATTACGAGGCGCCTGTCAAGATCGCGACGGCGAACGCTCACGATATCGGTCCCGTTAATGCCGTCATCGTCGCCGTCAAGCTCTACCAGCTCGACGACGTCATCGCCTCCCTGTCGCCACTTCTCACGCCCGAGACCCTCATCGTCTCGCTCCTCAACGGTATCGAGGCGCCGAGTCGACTCGCCGAGGCCTATCCCAGCGCGCACGTTGTGCCCGGAATCACGACGATGGTCTCGACGCTCATCGAACCTGGACGGGCACGCTCACTCGGACCAGTCCCGGGATTACAGCTGGCAGACCACGCCCTCGATGGGACCGGAAGCGAACAGATCGCGCGCCTCGTCGATTCCTTCGATTCCTCACTCATCCGCGCCTTCGCCACGTCGGATATTGATCACCTCCTGTGGCGCAAATTCGCGCTCATCACGACCTTCGGAGGCGTATGTGCGCTTGCCGACGCTCCTATCGGCGCGGTGCGGGAAAACCCCGGCACGAGGGCCCTCATCGATCGCAGCCTCGCCGAAGCGAGGAGCGTAGCCACCGCCGCGGGAGTAAATCTCAGTGAGGACGACATTGAGGGCATCGTGTCGGCGCTTATGGCGATGGATCCCGACTCGACTACCTCCCTGCAGCGCGACATCGCCCAGGGCAAACGCGGGGAACTCGACGGCCTCAACGGGCGTCTCGTCGAACGCGCTCACGCGCTGGGAATCGACGTTGCCTTCCACGAGACGGTGTGCGCCGTACTCGATCTCAGGTTGGCGCGATCTGCATCAGCCCTCGTCGACTAGCCTGACCACTCGTCCGTCCCACCCGGCTAGCCATCCGCGTACAAGCTCGGCGAGGTTGGGAGGAAAAACTTCCGCCCCCTCACGCCGGGCTTCGGCGATGTTATCCGGGGTCATCCACGCGGTCCCAGAAAGGACCTCGCGCTCGAAATCAGTGAGCGATAACGGGGCTTGCCCTTGGGCGCTCGGGCACCTCCACAGGAAGTAGTCCTCCTCCTGTCGGGCAACGGAATGGGTGAAACGTAGGGTCGTCAATCGGTGGGCGACCGGGCCGACAAGGTCCGCCGGGTCCGCAACAAAACCGGTTTCTTCACGCAGTTCACGTACGGCAGCCTGCAGCGGCGTCTCCCCTGGCTCGATACCGCCACCGATGGTGAACCACCACGAACGCTGCCGGTTCGTGAAGTCGCGTCCGCGCACGAGCAAAACGGCGTCCCGGCGCAAGGGAAGGACCCTAGCGGCTCGTCTATAGGGCACACCATCGCTACTCCGGCTCCACCCCGTGTCGAAGGCGCTCATGCGTTACCTCGCACGAGCCTGTCCCGTACGTGCTCGAGGCGTTGAAGATCTTCGGCGATGAGAGTCTTCGCCCGCTCCTCCATGTGGGGTGCGCACAGCGAACGTGTGAGCGCGAGACGAGCAGCCGTCTCTACGAACCGGCGCATGTCGCGTCCCAGTGCGCGCGAGCGTCTGCGGGCCCGCCCAATGGCGATGCGACGTGCACGCAGGTCACCCACGAGCGCCGCCTCACCGCTCGTGATCCACCCGCCCTCAACGAAGGGTACGAGCCCAACGGCGATGGCACGCTGTTCTTGACGCGAGACCCGCCACAGCACAACAAACCACCCGCAAAAGAACGGTACCCAAACGGCCAGGTAGGCGACCAGGAAGCCCGCCCCAATGTACGTGGCAAGACCATTCCAAGCAGCATGAAGGACCACCGCCGTTGCCAAGCCCACAGCCGCCACGCCCGCCCTATCCCGGCGCCGACTCATACGCGTCAGCCCCATCGCCACTGCGAGTCCCGTGAACGAAGTGAACATCGAATGGCAAAACGGCGAGGCAATGGCACGTAGAACGAACACGACGACGACCGACTCGCCAGCCTGGACGAAGTACAAGATGTTTTCCGTAAACGCGAACCCAGCGCCCACGAGGCCGGCGATGACAATACCGTCTAGCGGTGCGCTCACCTTCTCGCGAGCCCCCACCACGAGGACGACGACTCCGAGTCCCTTGAGTGCCTCCTCCACCAGCGGCGCCTGGATCGTCACCATAAGTTCCTCGGCTTGCGAGGCCTTCGGAATAAAGGACACCAGTGCCGCCTGGCCCGTGTAAGAGGCAACAAGTGCGAGGGAGGTGGCCACGCCACTACCCCAAGCCACGGCCAAAACGAGCAGACCTGGGGGTTCGGGCTCCCACCGATCCAGGTGACACAGCGTCGCCGCGACGACGACGAGGGGAACCACAGCCGCAATAAAGGCCAGGCTCGTGGCCACTGCATTGCCCCGAAGCGCGATGAGGACGACGATGGCGGCGAGTCCAAGCCCACCTATCGCCCCGATCGCGATCCCACCAACCCGTCTGGACACACGTGGCGCCGTTGCTACCGGCCTCGCTGCCTCCCCTCTCGGTGCAACGAATGGATCGGCCTGGCGGTGCGAGGAAAGCCGGAACTGCTCGAGTGCAACGGTCACGTCAGTGTCCTATACGTTGAGGACGTCGTCGATATCCACAGTGTCGGGCATGGCGGCCCGGCCCGCCAGATGAAGCGCACGCACGATGATCTGCGAACGCAACTGACGGCAGCGCGACACGTGATCATTGTGAAAGCGACGGGCATAAGCCACCTGCTGATTCGCACGCATGAGCTGAAAAAACAGGGTCCGCCCCGACTCGTGAGCTTCGATCTCTTCACGCACGTCAGCGCTGAGAATCACCCGTAAGACCTGGGTGAGACGCGACTCGGCGGCGGCGCGCGGCGTCGACGTATGCGTGGGATCTGGCCGTGTGAGGGTGTAGCGCTCGCGGGGTGAGAAGCCGTCGTCTGCCAGCGTTCCCGATGCATCGAGTGCCTCGCTGGCAGCCTGGGCCAGCAACAGGGCGGAGGCCGGATCGAGCAGATCGCTCGTTGCCAGCTGCATGGCCTCGTGTGCGCGTCTGACGAGCAACGTGTCGAGGGAGGCCCGCGCCTGGAGAACCTGGCGGTGCAACCCGTCGAGTCTGGTTGCCAAGCGCCACGCGAGCAAGAGCACAATGGCAACGACGATGCCGGCGAGGACGAGCCACGACGCTAGCTCACTCATCGGCTACCTCCCGGATGATCCCGAGTGCCGCCAGCCGCGAGCCCGTATCGACCTCGACATCGTTCGATCTGCACACTGTCTCATAGACGGACATGACGTCGTTGGTGACGACACTCCAGTCGAAACGTGCCGCCCTCTCGCGGCCGCGCATCCTCAGCTGCCCTGCCTCATCATTGTCGGAGCCAAGGTCGATGAGCTCGTGCGCTAGGGCCTGAGAATCCCCGACCGCAAATAGCCTTCCCGAACGCCCGCCCTCACACACGGCATCAAAGGCTGGAATGTTGGAAGCGATGACCGGGCAGCCTGCGGCCATCGCCTCGACAAGGACGATACCGAAGGATTCGCCACCCGTTTGCGGGGCCACGTAGGCACTAGCTCCCGCGAGGAGACGCGCCTTATCGGCATCACTGATTTCCCCGAGGATCTCGACGTCGTCGACAGCCTCACCGAGCAGCTTGGTGGCGTCGCCGCGACCGGCGACAAGGAAACGGGCCTGAGGCAGGACCGCGCGAACGGCGGGAATGGCCCCGGCAAATACGTTAAGACCTTTGCGCGGCTCATCGACGCGGCCGAGGAAAACGAACACTGGAGAGCCGGGGCGAGCCTGCCACTGCGGTTCCGGCTCCACGGCGAAAGCCCGCGTGTCGACGCCGTTGGGGATGATGACGGCGTCGCCGCCATGGTGATGAATGAGGGTCTTGCGTGCCTCTTGGGACACCGCGATGCGCGCAGAGATCTTTTCCGAAGCCCGCGCGAGAAATGGCATCGAAGCCTGGTAGGCCAGCGAGCGCACCGTAGCCATGTGAAAAGTCGCAACAATGGGGCATGTGGCCGACGAGAGTGCGAGCAGCGACACCGAGGGAATAAGTGGTTCGTGCACATGGAGCACATCCAGATCGGCATGAGCCAGCCACGACCGGGTCCTCATTCTCGCTGCCGGGCCGAAGCAGAGGCGGGCGACCGAGCCGTTATAGGGGACCGCGAGGGCGCGCCCAGCACTCACGAAACCCTCGATCGGATCGGCGGGCTCACCGGGAGCAAAGATCTCGACCTCGACACCGCGGTTGCGAAGTTCGACAGCGAGATCGCGAATATGCCACTGAACGCCCCCGGGCACGTCGAAGCTGTAGGGAGAGACGATACCGACCTTCACGTTGCCGCCCTACCTGCTCGCTCCCGCGCTCGCGCAAGACGCTCGGGGTCAAGATCATCAACGAAGACGCGCTGTAGCATGTGCCACTCGCTGGGGTACGTATGCAGCTTGGGGGCGAGGGCGGCAACCCACGCCTGCGTCGCCGCCTCGACCCCCATCCTCGGCGCATCGACGGGGGCGCACACGTCAACGGTGAGGCCATAGCGGCGCTTGAGAAGCGATCGCCCTGCCTTTCCCAAGCGCCTAGATCTCAGATGCACGGGATACAACGGCGCAGACAGTCTCTGGGCTGCCGCGGCGGGACCCGCGGCTACGAGTAGGCGATGCCCCCCTAACGTGACCTCCACCCCGCGTCCGGTGATGTCTCGGTCTGCGAGGAGAGCAAGGATCGCTTCGCGATCGCGGACGCGTTCGAGGAGCGCTTCGAAAGGATGTTCACCGGGGCGGGCGAGGACAACGTCAACACCGAGCCGGCGCCGTAACGTCGTAAAGGCTTCAGCCAGATCGGGGTCGGGCAGGTCCTCGGCGACGGTGACGACGCCGGCGAGGTTTCGCGCCACCCACGCGGCGGCGAGATCCCACTGTCCCGAATGCGTGAGGGCCACGACGACGGGACCGCGACTAACATCGGCGCGTAGCCGCTCCCACTCCCCGACTGCGCAACATCCGTAATCAAGACGATGTCCCTCGAGGCTCTCGAGCGCGAATGAAGCGGCAAACGAGCGCATGTAGGCTGCCATGTTCCGCCTGATAAGACCGGGGTCGACGGGACCGAGGCGCGAAAGGTTGGCCTCGAGCTGGCGGACACCGCGTGTGGGCACCACCGCCAGCACAGACCCGCACACGCCAGCAGCTCGCTCCCACACTCCGACGGGTCCGTGCCCGATGAGCCGGGCCACTCGTGCCGTCACACTCATCCTCACCGCCCGCTTTCGAGGTGGCGCCGCACGTAGGAGATTCTTTGCCACACGGTGACAATCGAGGCGAAAGCAACCCAGACCAGGCCGAGTGCGAGAATCCAGGTCGCCCCCCACACTCCCGTGCCGAATGCGGCAACGAGCGCGACGAGGAGCCGGTCTGTCCGCTCCGCAATCCCCACGCTGGGCGTGACCCCGATCGATTCCCCACGTGCACGCGCGTAGGGAACTGTCGCCGCACCGACCATCGCGATGAGTCCACTCACGATGCCGATCGTGCGCCAGACATCCTCGGGATAGCACCACATGAGACCGGCAACGAGCGAGGCGAAAACGGCCCCATCACCGATACGATCGAGCGTCGAGTCAAGGAACGCTCCGAAGCGCGACGACGTCCCCGTCACCCTGGCGAGCACGCCGTCGAGGGAATCAGCCAAAAGAACGACTCCCAAGACCACAGCGCCGAGTGCAAAACGACCGGTACCGAGGAAGCCCGCAGAGCACGCGATCGTGAGGACCGTTCCACACACCGTCACCATGTTCGCGGTGACGCCGACGCGAGCGAGGGCCTTGGCCGGCGCCTCACACAGAGCCTTCGTTACCTGCCGTCCGTGTTGTCCGAGCATGAGCCCGCAGCCTCCCTCCAGGCCATAGCGAGCCTTTCACGTGCCTGCCCGATGAGCTCGGGCACTGCCTTTGTGCGCGCGATGAGAGGGAAGAAATTCGCGTCCCCACGCCAACGCGGAATGATGTGCTGGTGCAGGTGCGCGGCAATGCCGGCACCCGCGACCTCGCCCTGATTCATGCCCAGGTTAAAGCCCTGGGGCTGGGAGGAGGCCCCTAACACCCGCAGAGCTTGAGCCGTTACCTCGCCGAACTCCTCGCGCTCTTCGGGCGTGAGATCGACGTAACCGGGGACATGCCGGTAGGGGCACACGAGGAGGTGCCCCGAATTGTAGGGAAAGAGGTTCATGAGGGCGAAGACGCGTTCACCCCGATAGACGATGAGTCCCTCCTCATCGCTACGTGAGGGAGCCACGCAGAAGGGACACTCCTTGCTGGAGTGATCCGCCGGCTTCTCCTCCCCGGAGATGTAGGCCCAGCGGTGGGGGGTCCACAGCCTCTCGAAACCGTCGGGTTCGCCGGCGAAATCGCTGCCCTCCCGGGGGGTGGGGAGCGTCTCAGAAATCATTCGAGCGGCTCCTCACCGCCTCGACGATGCGCGAGATTGCCTCGTCGATAGCGACGCCGTTGTCCTGGCGTCCGTCGCGGTAGCGGAAGGATACGGCGTTGGCCTCGGCATCCTCGCCGCCGGCGATGAGAACGAACGGGATCTTCTCGGTGGCAGCGTTGCGGATCTTCTTGCCGAAACGGTCCGCGGAGCGATCAACCTCCACTCGGATCCCTTCGGCGCCCAACTTGGCGGCGATGTCTTCTAGGTAGCCGTTGAAGGCGTCGGCCACGGGAATGCAGCGCACCTGAACGGGCGCCAGCCACGCGGGGAAGGCGCCCGCGTAATGCTCGGTGAGGACGCCGAAGAACCGCTCGATCGAGCCAAAGAGCGCACGGTGGATCATGACGGGACGCTGACGGGACCCGTCCTCGGCCGTGTATTCGAGATCGAAACGCTCAGGCAGGTTGAAATCGAGCTGAATTGTCGACATCTGCCAGGTGCGCCCGATGGCGTCGCGGGCCTGGACCGAAATCTTGGGTCCATAGAAAGCCGCACCCTCGGGGTCGGGAACGAGTTCGAGACCTGAGGCGTCGGCAACCTCGGCGAGGGTGCGGGTCGCTTCCTCCCACACGTCGTCGTCGCCGACGAACTTCTTCGGATTCTTTGTCGACAGTTCGAGGTAGAAATCGTCGAGCCCGTAGTCGCGCAAAAGGTCGAGAACGAAGGTGAGCAGGCTCGCGAGTTCGTCACGCATTTGCTCGCGAGTGCAATAGATGTGGGAATCATCTTGCGTGAACCCGCGCGCACGCGTCAGTCCGTGAATGACTCCTGACTTCTCGTAGCGATACACGGTCCCGAACTCGAACAGCCTCAGCGGCAGTTCCCGGTAGGAACGTCCGCGCGAGGAAAAAACGAGGTTGTGCATGGGGCAGTTCATCGGCTTGAGGTAGTAGTCCTGACCAGGCTTGACTACATCGCCGTCCTCGCCTCGCTCCTCGTCAACGTGCATCGCCGGGAACATTCCATCGCGATACCAGTCGAGGTGACCCGAGGTCGAAAACAGGTCGCCCTTGGTGATGTGGGGGGTATAGACAAACTGATAGCCGGCCTCGATATGGCGGGTGCGCGAGTAGTTTTCCATCTCCTGGCGCACGATCGCACCCTTGGGGTGGAACACCGGCAGCCCCGAACCGATCTCGTCGGGGAAGGAGAACAGATCGAGCTGGGTCCCGAGCTTACGGTGGTCACGGCGCTCGGCCTCGCGCATCCTCGTCTGATAGGCCTCGAGATCCTCCTTGCTCGCCCAGGCCGTGCCGTAGATACGCTGCATATTGTCGTTATTCTGGTCGCCCTTCCAGTAGGCGGCCGACGACTTCGTCAGCGCGAATCCCTTTCCGATCCATTTCGTCGTCGGCAGGTGGGGGCCGCGGCATAGGTCCTTCCAGGCAACGTCACCGGAACGGGTGACATTGTCGTAGATCGTGAGTTCGCCTGCGCCAACCTCGACCGAGGCCCCATCGGCGCCGGCCCCCTTCGTATCGATGAGCTCGAGTTTGTAAGGCTGATCAGCGAGTTCGGCGCGCGCTTCCTCCGCCGTGACCGTCCGACGGCGGAATGCCTGGCCTTCCTTGACGATCCGCTTCATCCTCTTTTCGATCTGCTTAAGGATCTGCGGCGTGATCGCCTCGATGTTGCCGAAATCGTAGTAGAAGCCGTCCTCGATGAAGGGGCCGATCCCGAGATTGACGTCCGGATACAGCTGCTGGACAGCCTGCGCCATCACGTGCGTGCACGAGTGACGCAGGATCTGCAGTCCCTCGGGCGAGTCGAGGAGGATCGCAGAGACGTTCGCGCCGTCGGGAATCTCGCGGCACAGATCCCATGCCTCCCCGTTGATGCTCATCGCACAGACGCCGTCCATCTCGGCGAACAGTTGCGCGCCGGTGGTGCCCGCCTCAATCTCGCGGGGGCTGCCATCGATCGATACTGTGCGCACACTCATGCGCGGCTCCTTCTGTCAAAGACTCCCAGTGAAATCACCACCATCCTACCCGGGCCCGGAACACGACCCGAACCCGGGTAGGCCACCTCACACGGCGCCGAAGAGAGCGTCCCAGGGTTCGAGGTCAATGGGTTCGGCTGCCAGCCCGGCGAGGATTTCTTCGGACAGGTGCCGCTTGTCGACCACACAGGTCACCATGTGCCGGTCGAACCATCCGTCCGACATCGAATACACACCTTTACGGCCGCTGTCTTCGCCCCAGGAGTTCTCGACTCGCCAGTTGACGGGCCGCTCCTGCTCATCAAGGTCGACGCCGGTAAAAGCCATCGCGTGCGTCGGCACGACCTCGCCGACGGCAACCCGCTCGGCGTCAGAGATAGACGCTAGGGCGGGCAGCATCGTTTGCCAGTCAAAGAGCTGCGGGTCCATAATTCCGAGTTCGCGGTCCGTGTCGCGATCGACGTCGCAGCCGAAGTAGACGGCCTGCCCTGAACGAAGCTGGGCAATAACGGCGGCCTTCATCTCCTCGAGTGTGACCGTGAGGGCCGACAGCGCACGTCCCTCGGCAACAGACTTGTTGTGCGGGACACGAAGCAGGCGGTGGACGGGATGGGCGGGCCTCGGATCGTATCCGATGACCACGCGCGAGTCGAGGACGTCTTCGCCCAACACGTCCGTGACGAACGCACGCGGCGTCATCGGCCCGATGCGGTGATAGGTGTCGTCCTTGTCACGGTATCCGTAGGTGAACTCGCTAGGCGGGGTCCCCAGACACGCGCGAGCGATGCCATACACGGCATAGAGTGCTTCTTCACGAATGGCGGGAATCTGTGCCACTCGACCTTCGCGATGAGCGCGCCGCATGAGCGCGGCCGCGTGGCGCAGGTGGCTGTTCATCTGCTCGACCATCCGGTGAGAATCGGTGGAATTCTCCGTGTCAGGCATCGCCTGATAGGGCACGATTCCCCACTTTTTCACGAGCGAGACGAAGTAGTCCCAGTCGCCCCCGTCCGATACGACGCTGTCCAGCGCGGCACGCACCACCCGGTCGTCGTCGGCAGCGTCGAGGGTGTCCTCGATGTGGTCGAGGAACGTGTTAGCCTTCTCGATCTTGTCGTAGAAGAACACGTAGCTCGGAGCCAGCCGGAAGTCTTTCGTCTCGTAACGTTCCATGAGTGCCGCGCGAAGCGATGTACACGAGGCAAAGATCCAGCAGCGCCCAGATTTCTTCTGATTCGTAATCTCGCCGGCGGGAACCGTGACACTGAATTCGAAAGTGTGGCGCCGAACGACGTCGGCCCGACGCGAGGCCTTTGCCAAGCCGACGACGCCGATCGGTCCTTCTAACGCCCGGCGGACAGGATCTGCGTCGTAGCGGCTGCGAAATGATTCCATAGTGTGGGTGGTGACAGACATGTGCTCACTCTAGCCGGTCAGATGAGGAGGTAAGCGTGGGGGTGAGAATGACACGCGAGGACTGGCAGGCCCTGGCGACCAATGCGCGCGATGCGTTGTCGCTGCCAGTCACTGTCATCACCAGTGAGGCAACTATTGGCGCACCCTCAGTCCTCGCGCGCTATGTTGCCGCAGCGCTTCCCGAAGGAGAGCTGCTCCGCTCGCTGGGGGACGGCGCTCTCGTCGAGGTCACCCCAACCGAACCGCTCGTCGTCGTCGGCCCGGCCTGCCAGGGCGGTTTTACCAGGGCCCATGCCGAACAGATGCTCGCTCGCTTGGCCGTTACCGCATCCAATAACTTCCAGCTGCCCGCCTTAGCATCCTCAGACACGCTAGCGTTCGCGGTGATCTTGGCTTGCTCACGCACCGACGTTGTTTCAGCGGCAAGACCATAAGAATCCGACCAGTCACCCTTGATGTATTCCTTCACGGAAGCATCTTGGGCGGCCTTATCCATCTTCCACACCCAGGTCACAAACCCGGGCTTCACCGGCTTGTCCAGCTTCAGCGTTGCCGGGTAATCACCCGGCGTATCCGCTGTAATCTCAACCGTCCCAACCTTCACAGCATCCTTCGGCACGTCCTTGGACTCGGCAGGAAGCTTCGTACCCGCATAATACGCGATACCGGTGAACTTCACCTTGACCCCATCGATCCACTGCGTACCGCTATCAGCAGACACGCTGATCGTGTCATTGAGAACCTTCACGGTCTTGTCCACGACCTTCGCCGTGCCCACGTTCGACACCGCTTGGGGCTGGAAATCCATGACCACATCGACCGGGTTACCCGGCACCGTGACCTCACGCGGGTCACCCACCGGTAGATCAAGTCCTGCTTACAAGGGCTGGACTGGATCTTGTTCACCCAATAGGCCTGGTTGAAACGCATCGTGAACGTATCCTTGCCGTTACCCGTGGAATGCCACTTGAGACTAAGCGGTTGGTTCTGCGTGTTACCCGACCACGTGATGTTGCCGGTCTCATCGAACATCGCAGGATCATCGAGCGTGACCATGACCGTGGCCGGGCTACCAGCGATCCACCCGCCGCCCTGATTCTGAACACCGATGTTGTGAACATCGCCAATGCGCTTGTTCTCCGTCTTGGCCTTAGGCGCAGCACCCTGCCATGGCGCATTCCCCTTGGCCTGGTAGACGTAATCACGCACAAGCTTGGCAACGGCCGGGTAGCGCGACCGGACCATACCCCCAGTACTTGCCCCACGAGTCGGCACTCGTCGCGTCGTAGTTGAGGTGGACGATCACAGCGATAGTGGCCCTAGAGTCTGCCGTGGCAGTCTTCTGATAGGTGTCGAGGATCCACCGCATCTGCGCAGAGGAGTGGATCATGACATCTTCTCCACCCAGTTGCATCATGTTGGAGTTGCCGGTGATCTCGTAGGTAGAGACCACGTTGTTTGGGCCAGGCGCGCTAGCGTCAATCTCGGTACGCCACGACAAGCCCGAGCCTGCCGGGTTGTTGTAGGCACCAAGCCACGTGTAGTGGCCATTCCAGGGCAGGGCGTAGCCCGGGTCAGCGGCCCGATAAATCGTCACAGCCTCAGCCGGGGTAGCTCCCACCCCGACCATTCCTGAGGCAATAACCCCTACGACAGCCACGCCAGCAGTCACCTTTGCCACGGCTCTACGCCGTGTCCTCCCAATCGACATAGTGTCTCCCAGAGGTAGGTAATTCCAAGGATGTACACGAGGACACAGAACTGCCCTCACAACTTCACTAAGGGCATCTCGCCAGACAGCGCCTCACGGACGGCTGCATACAGCACTGAAAATCTCGATCAGCTCGCTAACGCTACCTAGAACATCACCCCGCCGGGTAGGCTTGAAGACGAACACGTCGAGATGTCCCCCACCGTACGTCTCGGCCAGCGATAGCGGAGTGACAACGCCTACAACTTCTCACTGCACTGCGCATCCTGCAACCCCAGATGCTGCGACCGATACCCATCAGCTCCACCGGAAACTCATTGGAACGCTATTTATCGCCAGGGGTTGAAGTACAAGTAATTTTGGAGCAAATTTACTGATCGATCAATCTCAAATTCAGTAACAAGCCGCAAGTAACCTCTTGCGTGCCTACGTGTCGTTCGACGGAAGAACGTAAGTTCTGGTGCCGAACAATACGTCGGGAGTGCCAACCGCATCCTTCGAAAAAAGTCCTCTGCGAGCTCAGCGCCCAATACCTCTGCCGCAAGAGGGCATAGCCTCTTGGCCTCCCATAACGTGACCGCAGCCATTTCAAGCTCACCAAGCCCGCGAAGAACACCCTCCGCGTAGATTGCCCAGCCTTCCATCAACTCGCGATCGAGTGATGCGTGGCGTGAAATATTACCTTGAAGTAACCTGTGTTGAAATAAGTGTCCAACAACCTCATGGCACACCGCGACAACGGACCTAACAGACCAATCACAGGGCAACTCCGCAGCGCCCGTCGGAGGCCGCACCCAGATCTGCGGCGCAATATGTGCAGGCAAAGCAGGGTACATAGCCAGATCTATCCACTCTCTCAAAGAGACTGGATAAGGCACGCCACACACAGCAGCGAGTAGTCGACGGGTTTGCGGCACCGCATGCTCTTTGAGCCGATCACACACATAATCGACGAGCGTTGCGACATCCATACCACTGACAGCCCACCGCGAATCGAATGCTGCAAAATATTTCTCTGGATCGTCACCGATCACTGACGCCACACTCTTCAAGTCGCCTAGGAGGCTTTCATACATACAGATAATTCGCTCACAAATGTCATCGCCATCTTTGCAACGCGCACCTAATCCACTACTGAACGGGAGTAGCGGTTCTACGGAGGGACCTTTGAGTGCATAAAGAAGTTCGATATAGAGCATTTCACTACTATCCGAAACAGCTCCCAATCCGAATGGATGCCGAGGAAACCCCCACCACTCTCCGAAGACTAAGTGTCCCCCAACATCCTGCATCATACCGCTCCTGTCACAACCGATAGTATCTTTGGAGCGCAACACGATAGTACGCCATCCTGAAGATCCAGTAACCTACGAGGCCAAAGAAAACCATATTACCCCACCCTAATTTAGCCATCATATAAGCAAAGGGCAATTGGATACACCATGTCGCTAGCACATTGCCGAACATCTCAATCTTCGTATTACGCAACAGTCGGAGCTCAGTAACAGCAAGATAAGCATAACCAGCGAAAGGCGCGGAGATAGCCACAGCGACGACCATCAGCACGGCAGACTCGAACACAGCACTATCGAGACGAAATATTCCTTGGATAGCGAATATGATCGGGACAGCAGCAACCGCACAGACGAGAACACATGCGCGGAAGAGTGGCTTAACCTCAGCTATCAATACAGCAAGATCGCGTGCGTCATTAGACCGCTTGCTTCCCAATACATTTAGAGACGCGTTTGACAACGACGAGATGACTATAAACAGCATCATATGAAACTGAAGACCTAGACGTAAGCCAGCTAGGCTGTCGTCGCCAACTAAGCGGACGAGCTCGACAAACAATAGCGCCCCACCATAATCAAGTACCGCGGATAGGCAAGCAGGCCAACTCAATCGTAACCAGCCGGCATATGTTCCATCACTCCTATGAAAGTTAGTGATGGACCAGCCAGCAACACGAACCAGCCAGACTGCGAGCAGGGCAGCCCCAAGCACAGAGCTCACACTGCTGGCCAAGCCCGCTCCAGCTGCCCCATTTGGGCCGAATCCCATATACCCATTAACGAAGACTATGTCGAGGAGAACATTTACGATAACGACCACTGCCGAACATACCACTGGCGCACGTTTGACTCCACGAACCAGGAGACTGATGGTCAATGCCGCCATGGCTACTTCGAACAACAACGCAGGGGAGCGATATGCCAGATATCGAATCGCTTCACTCCCGATCCAACCGCTGATATTAGGGAACCATTCCCCGACAGCTGTTACGATCGCAATGAAGCACATGCCACCCCCAAGCAGGGGTAGCGTTATATTGAGGAGCCCGTCTCCGTGTTTATCACGGTATGTCGCCGGCGCTAGGATCCTGTGCGCTATCAGAGCCCCCATCAAGACGTTTGCTGGAAGCTCGTATATCGCTGCACCGAATGCCACGGCGCCCAGTGCCTCGGTCGAGTGCTTCGCAACGACGAGCGTGTCAGTAAAACCCAACACGAGGCCTAGAAGCGACCCCAATGCCAGACGCCACGCGTAGCCTGTGACATCTCTGGCAAGACCAACCTTAGATCCTAGGGACGTTCCTCCCGCATCCTCTGTGGCCATAAGCGTCACCAACTAACCAAAAGATATCGCGTACATCGGGAGGTACCCGCGGTCGAGTCCCAGGAGTCCACATAGCGATGTCTCATGGAAGGCAGGAGTAATGTGCGGCACTACCCCGAGGCGTGCTAGCGCCCAAAGCAGCTCGTTGACAACCTTGGCTGTATCAATCCACAGTCCTCTAAGTGCACGCTCATGTCTATATCGCCACCAGTGTCGTTTGATATCACTCACATAGACGACAGTCACTGCGGCGGTCATGGGCGCTGGTTGGCCAACGAGCGCGGTACGCATCTCCAGACGGTACAAGCCTGCCTTCACCTTGATTAGGCTCTTTTCTGTAAGCGATACGCGATAAACGCCGGGATCACAAATCGCTTCATCATATACAATGACATAGACGTCAAGCGATGGTCCGAAATTTACCAGGGCGTTCTCAGGCGGTACTGTTGCATCCCACGCACGAAATTCGGCAAGTTTCGCTAACCCTTCTACTAGGATATCTGAGCAATGCTCGAAATCCAGATGATTTTGCTTAGGCACGAGCGTCGTGCGCCTCTTAAGTAGGCAGTCTAGCAGGCCCCCGTCAACTGTAGTTTGACTCTCCCTAAGACGAATCCCTTTCTTGCGCTCACGCGTCTCCCGCGGCACGCCCCCATCTCGCGCATACTCTCGCAAAATCTCACCCTGAGCCCGCCTAAAGGTATGCGGGTCTCCGTCAACGAATGAACACTGCTGCGACGCGAGATAATAATAGAGCCCCTCTCCCCATCCATTCGCTTCCCAACTGGCGTATTCATCGTCGATTTCACCGAAGTCTTTCGTATCCATGACCTCGTTGACACCAGATTCCACAAGGTGGTCAGCGAGCTTTCTTGAGTCAATACGGAACACTTTACCGCACGAAAGATCAACTGCAAGCGGAAGCGAGTCTGGGCTTGAAGGTCCTATATGCACGCGTAGACGTTTCATAGCTTGAGTCTTGACCTTCCAATCATCTTCGTTCCGGGTTCCAATTCCGCCCGGATCCCGACGGAAACCAGATAGGTTGGCACCTCTTTCGCAAGCGATTGCGACTGCGTGAGTGTCGCCGCATAACTATCCACGAAGCCGTGATGCCCATGGGCAACAATGGCAGAATCATTTGCCAGTGCCTCGATCAGTCCGCCCATATGGCCGGCATCATAGAAAAGTGTCCGGAATGTCCGCGGCTCCCGATAACGATACATATTGCGCATAACGTGCGCCGTCAACAAAAATATTGCACGCGGTTTGCATCCTAAACGCCATGCCCCATAGAGATTCCTCTCTAGTTCTTCGACTGGAGGCAACTTGCATATCCTCCTCAAATCACCGCTCGAAATATTCGAGTGATACACGCCAGGTGCAATCCCCTCTACGTCAATGACTAGAAGATAAAGTTCGATCGGATGCCGAGCTCCCCCTGATGGCGCAAGCCGATGCAGGTGTGGTGCACCATTAGTTCGCGAAGGCATGTACTCTAGTGGGCGCGTAGCTGCTGCTGTAACGTTCTTGAGCAGCTGTAGAAGTGACAACTTAGCGGTTGGCTCACCGAGTTCCTTAAGCGCTTGTTCAACGGACGGCAGATCGCAGGTCCACTCACCTCTCACCGGGAGACTTCGTACAACGTCGTCGGCCTCGCCTTCGTAGGCTTTCATTCTCTTACGGTCCACTCGCTGACCGCCGCGTGAATAGTCAACAAAGGGATAGTCCCACGTCGCATTAACATAATGCAGCGCCTCGCGCCAACCTACGAAGTCAGGAGAGACCGACTCACGCTTGTCAAGATCGGCATCCGGAACCACTTCCTCGTCTACGAACCCCGATTTGCGCAGTCCGGATATCCTTACTTCCAGATCTTCGCGAGATACCCCAGAAAGTACATTAGACAACGATTCTAACGACTGGCTACCCGAGCTCAACGCAAGAAGTACAGCTGCGGTCATCGGATCGCAACGAGTCTTCTTTCTATCGGGCCCAATAATGAGACAGTGATTCTCGGGCGACTGCACGACAAGCTCTAGCTCGCTAGTTAGCCTGTAATTCACTCTTCGCCTCCTACTAATCTCCGGCTCCTTGACGCGACGATTGCGCACCAAGGAGCCAGGGCCTCAAACATCAGGGTTTGAATGTGTTCCCCTGCTGAATAAGTGCAGGGACGTCATCGTCGATCTCTTCCAAGACGAAGTCCGACTCGTTCGGTTTGCTTCCCTTAGGTTGCGGCTGCGCTCCCATACATCTCTCCAATCTCAACGTAGAGCTCGTTCTCTACTAGACCCAACGCTACGAGACAATGACAGAGCAGTACAGAGAGTTCCACATTCTGAGATGAAAGCGTATCTATGGCACACCGATATCATGGCGTCCAGTCTCCCATCATGGATATATCTATCCCACCCTCATCCCCACCAGTCGAGTGATGGCCTCAGCATGCCACTCGCACCGGCAAGGCCTCAACCCTAGCTACCGTCAACTACTCATCGACCTTCTCCTTCCTCACGCGCGGCAAGCAGTTCTTCGAGATAGCCGGTATAGATCTCGGCCAACTCACGCCCTACCGCGCCTTGCTCATCGAGCCCCAACGACGCCTCCGCCGTATCACCGATCAGCGTCCGCTTTGGGATAGCAGGCGCAAACAACCTCATACCCGCGCTCTCGGCAGCCTCACGCAATTCCTCATGCCAATGCCGCCTCGTACGCGTCGTAGCCTCCATCGCATTGACGATGATCCCCAAATGCTCCAGCCCCCGGTTATAAGCCGCCTTCACTTGAGCAACCGTTTCCGACAAACGCACCCACCCTGACGCAGACCACAACCGCGCTGCTGTCACCACTACCACGCCACTCGCTGCTGTCAGAGCAGTCACCGTCAGCTGATCCAAGCTAGGAGGACAATCAATCAGCACCAGATCAAACTCATCGATACACTCACTACTCAGTGCGTGAGCCACACCTTCAATATCCTCGCCAAGTTCTGGCGCCAAAGCCGCAGTGACGTTTCCTTGCGGATCCATGTCAACCACCAGCACCCGCACCCCCGCCTGGCACGCGGCACGCGCGAGATGATACGTCGTCGTCTTTCCAACCCCACCCTTTTGGTTGCACAAGGCAATCACGGGTACACGTTTAGTTGTCATCATTTGGTTCCTCCCGCTTTCAACACATGCCACGACATCACCGCTGTCACCGCATGTAGCCCTGTCATTGCATGTCCTGCTGTCACTGCCTGTATTGCGGCGACTACCTTCACCGCCAGCACACCTGTCACTGCATGTATGGCGGGATAAGTGTGCAAGGCAAAAGACTCAAAGCCTCACGCTGCTGTCCCACATTGACCTCCAGATACCGAGCCGTTGTCGCTAGTGAGCGGTGACGCATGAGCGTGTGAACCACACGCGAGTCCACCCCTCCACGCAGCAGTTGAGTCGCGAACAAATGACGCAGCTGATGCGCCGTATCTGAGTAGCCGTGCCTGCGAAACGCATCCGATATCGACGCCGAGACCGACTTGCCCGACACGTGTCCTTTTCGATGAGCACCAGGAACCAAGTAGCCAGCACGATAGCGAGCCGCACGAGCCACAAGCAGCGGATGTACCGGGATCACATGACGCCTACCGCCCTTGGAGTGGACAAGCATCGTGCCTGCCTCACGATCAAATTCACGGCTATGTAGCTGCGCAATCTCGCTCACCCGCAGCCCCGCAAACGCAGCAAACATGATGCGTGTACGCGTCATGTGGTACAGCGGCGAATCAAGCACCTCATGCCAATGCTCAAGCGAAGCCGGACGCGGATTATCGGGCGGCAGTTTCGGCCCGCGCATACGACTCATCGGGGTGGAAGCAATCCGCTCAGTCAACACCAGCCAGTCAAACCACACCCGAAGAATCGACCCATAGTCATAACGAGTCCAAGGCTGCTCCACACCGGCAAGCAAACGCGCGACCTGATCGGTGGTGAAGAACATCGGATCAACACCGAGCCGATCAGAGGCCCAGCTCAGAAGTCGAATCCGCTCACGGATAGTTCGCTCAAGCAGACCTTGCGCAGCCATGGCTGTTTCCCACTCATACATCTCACGGGTAATCACGCAACCATTGGAAAACAAACCACCGCCAAGAGAGGAACTTATCCATGTGCCTTCATTGCAGTCACTGCAATAAAGTACTCTCGCTGCATCATGTGCGGTCATTCGTGTCACTGAATACTTTGACCGCACCACCGTCAGTGACATAACTACTGCCACCAACTGGCG
Source organism: Actinomycetaceae bacterium (assembly GCA_030527545.1). Lineage (GTDB taxonomy): Bacteria > Actinomycetota > Actinomycetes > Actinomycetales > Actinomycetaceae > Nanchangia. The sequence continues at coordinate 44,882 of JAUNAP010000009.1, read as the reverse complement.
TGCTGTCATGTGCGGCACAACCAAATCAAGGAACTTGTAATCCGCGGTTAGGGCGTGCCGCGCGCCGGTGTCCTCGGACACTGCGGTCGCTCGCGCATTCAGGTTCATCTGCGACCACATTCACGAACCCGTCGGTGTCGACGACGTGGCCCGCGCAGTCGGCTTTTCGCGCGCACAACTACATCGTCGAACGACCTTTACCCACCGCCTACCGTTGCTCCCCGCCCGCAGCAGAGATGTCCCTACTCACGCCCGCGCCGGGTTCGCGTGACGCCCAGCAAACCCGGCAGGGCGCGAGTCGAACCTAAATGGCACGCAGCCGCGCGATGAGGGTGTCAATCTCGTCGCAGCCAACCTCGTCGTTAAAGCTCGCAAGCTGACGCAGCGGCATGTCGAGCATCATTGCTTCTATCATCTCGTGGCTGATCGCTTCCGATTCTATGGCGGCGTTGCCGAAGAGGCCTCGCTTCTTGTCCGCAAAGAAGGCGTCGATTTCAAGGCGATAAGAGGGGATTTCGAGAAGATCACCGAGACGCGTGTGACGGTCGATGGCAAGCGGCGCTCCCCCGCTGGCGGTGACGGCGACGTCTGTCCGCAGCAACGGCGTGTGGGCATTCGCGCAAATCTCGATACCGTACGTTCCGCCCTCGACCGCCCAGTCGTGAGTTGCCGTGTCCCAGTGGGCAAAGGCACGCCGGCTAAGACGGAAATGCACCCGCGCAGATGCACCTGCAGCGAGCTCGACCTTATCGAAGCCTCGCAGTTCGCGAACGGGACGCGGAAGGGACGACGGTGCGGAAGCTACGTAGAGCTGGACGACCTCCTTGCCGGCTCGCTCACCCGTGTTTGTCACCCTCACGCTGACCTCAATCTCGTCGTCTTCACCCATTTCCCGAGCACTCACCGTGAGGTCGTCGACCTCAAAGGTTGTGTAGGACAGGCCGTGGCCGAAGGGAAAAAGAACGTCACGGCCGATGGAGGCGTAGTAGCGATAGCCGACGAATACCCCTTCGTTGTAGGAGACATCGTCGCTGGCACGGCCGAAAGTCAGGTAGGCGGGGGTGTCCTCGATGCGCAGGGGAAACGTCTCGGCGAGACGGCCCGACGGGTTGACGGCCCCCGTGAGGATGTCGACGACGGCACCGCCGATCGCTTCTCCTCCCAGGTAGGCTTCGACGATCCCGGCCACGTCGTTTCTCCACGGCATACTCACCGGCGAACCGTTGTGGAGGACAACAACTGTACGCGGCTGCACGGCCGCGACCGCTGCGATGAGCTCGTTGTGGGCTCGCGGCAGGTCGAGGTGCCTGCGATCGTATCCTTCGGATTCGTAGGAGTCGGGAAGGCCGGCGAAGACGACGGCGACGTCGGCCGCGCGAGCCGTGGCAACGGCCTCCTCCACGAGCGAGGCTATCGGCTCATCTGCTTCCAGGTCATAGCCGCGGGCGTACGTCACGTTCAGGCCCGCCTCGGCGGCGGCCGCGACCGCAGAAGTGACGTTGCTCGTGGATATGTGCGACGAGCCTCCGCCCTGGAACCGCGGAGATGTGGCGAATTCACCGATGAAAGCGATGGCGCTGTCGGGCTCAAGGGGCAGCACGTTGTCAGGGTTATCCAGGAGTACGATGCTTTCAGCAGCGAATTGTCGTGCGAGCACGTGGTCCGCTTGAGGATCGAAAACTGCGTCCGTCTCGCGATTGTCTACGTATCGGAATATGAGCTCGAGGATTCTTCGGCACGCTGTATCGAGATCGCGCTCGTCGAGCTCTCCACTCTCCATCGCCGCCAAGAGGCGCTCGTTGGTTGCCTCCCCGGAAGCAGGCATCTCCAGATCGAGGCCCGCCTTGAGGGAGGCGACACGTTCGGATACCGCCCCCCAGTCCGAGACGACGACGCCACTAAAGCCCCACACGTCGCGCAAAATGCCGGTGAGCAGCTCACGTGACTCCCCGACGTAGGTGCCATTGACCCTGTTGTACGACGACATGATGGTCCACGGCGCAGCCTGCTCGACAGCCCGTTCGAACGATGCCAGGTAGATCTCTCTGAGGGCTCGCTCGTCGATGTTCGACGACGAGGTCATTCTCCGGGTCTCCTGGTTGTTGGCGACAAAGTGCTTAGGGGACGTGCCAACGTTGTGCTTTTGTACACCTTCGATGTAGGCGGCTGCCAACGTCGAGGAGAGATAGGGGTCCTCGGAGAGATACTCAAAATTGCGTCCGCACAGGGGTGAGCGTTTGATGTTGATCGCGGGGCCCAAGACGACGGCCAGGTCTCGGGCTTGCGCCTCGCGACCAATGGTCTCCCCCAATCGACGCATGAGTTCTGGGTCGAAGCTCGATGCCGAAGCAGCCCCGGTGGGAAAGCACACGGCCTCGCGCGCGTCGTTAACCCCGAGGTGGTCGGCCTCTTGACTCTGCTGGCGCAGGCCGTGCGGCCCGTCGGAGACCATGACCGAGGGGATACCAAGGCGTTCGACACCGGCAAGATGCCAGAAGTCCGATCCCTGTACCATGGCGACCTTCTCCTCGCGCGTGAGGGCGGCCAGGACAGATGCGATGTCGCGTGTGGGCACGGGCGGGCGGGCGGGGATCACGATGGCTGCTCCTTTGCTTCCGGTGCTGTTCCTTGTACCTCAATGTAGCGCCGGCTCCCCTCGCCCTTCGGTCATTTTCGTCTCATCGTGTACAGGCGTGTCGCATGACGCGACTGCAACGTCGGTGCGATCGTCCCCCGCCAGGACCTCGCCACAGGCAAAGACGGGGGGCTAGGCGTGGCGAAGCGCACAGAGAAAAACGACAGCAATGCGGCGCGAGGCCGCTGAAGGAGGGGACGCGAATGCGGGGTGGGAATCCGCATACAGTGGTGGGCGATACTGGACTCGAACCAGCGACCTCTTCCGTGTCAAGGAAACGCGCTAACCAAACTGCGCCAATCGCCCGAGGTGGGTACCGGATTCGAACCGGTGTATACGGCTTTGCAGGCCGCTGCCTCACCACTCGGCCAACCCACCAAAGAAAGAAGGGGCACCCAGCCCCCACATTCCGAGCGGATGACGAGACTCGAACCCGCGACCCTCACCTTGGCAAGGTGATGCTCTACCAACTGAGCTACATCCGCATGTCTTTGCCGTCTCCGGCGAAGCGAGATCTAAGTTAGCAGCGCGACGGAGGCGCAAGCAAATCGATCGAAAGTGACATGCCGCACATGTGGAGAATTGAGGACGCGTCCACAATCTGAGACCCTTCGCGGCCATCGTGTGTGCCTCCATAGCCTTCCAGCATGCCTAGAGACCACATTGACGCTGCTCCAGCGACACCAGCGACAGGACGAATGAAGGCCCGTATCATCGCTTCCTCGCTCGTGGGCACCACGATCGAGTTCTACGACTTCTACGCCTACGCGACGGCGGCGATCTCCGTTTTTCCGCTCCTGTTTTTCCATTCCTCGTCCCAAACCGGTGCCGTGTTGGCCTCGCTCGCGACCTTCGGCGTCGCCTTCGTGGCCCGCCCCATCGGCTCTATCGTGTTTGGCCACTACGGCGATCGCATCGGACGCAAAGCCACGCTCGTTGCCTCGCTGCTCACCATGGGCATCGCCACGGTCATCATCGGGATGCTGCCCACCTACACCCAGATCGGAGTGTGGGCTCCGGCTCTGCTCGCTGTCATGCGTTTTTGCCAAGGCCTTGGGCTGGGTGGCGAATGGTCGGGAGCCAGCCTTCTCGCCGGAGAAAACTCCAGACCCGGAAAGCGCGGCTTCGATGCCATGTGGCCCCAGCTGGGTGCCCCGTTCGGGTTCCTCTTGGCCAACGGGTTTTTCCTGGTGCTTACCGTGACGATGGGCTACGACTCCTCCGTTGCCGACCCGTCCGATCCGTTCCTCGTGTGGGGATGGCGCCTGCCGTTCCTTTTCTCAGCCGTCATCGTTGCGCTCGGCCTTTACGTGCGCTTCAAGCTGGAGGAGACTCCGGCGTTTGCGCAGGCTCAGCGTCGCGGTGAAATCGTCTCTGCGCCCTTGAAGACGGCCTTTACGACCTCGTGGCGCCAGATGATCCAAGGCACCTTCATCATGGTGGCGACCTACACGCTGTTCTACCTGATGACGACGTGGATCCTCTCCTACGCGATCGGTCCGGTTGAGGAGGGATTCCTCGGCATCCCCTACCACGAGTTCCTCGTCGTCCAGCTCATCACGATCCTTGCCTTTGCCGCGATGACACCCGTGTCCGGTTATCTCGGCGATAGGTGGGGCCGAAAGCGGCTCCTCTTGAGCGTCACTGCAGCGATCGGGCTGTTTGGCGCGACCTTCACGCTATTCCTCTCGCCCGAACTGGTTGGGACGGGTCGCGACGCGAACCTGGGCCTGCTCGTTGCCTTCATGCTCATCGGCATGGCGCTCATGGGATTGACGTTTGGGATCCAGTCGGCTCTGTTGCCCGAGCTCTTCCCCACTAACGTTCGCTACACCGGCTCGGCGGTCGCCTACAACACGGCTTCCATCCTTGGTGCCTCCATCGCCCCGTTCGTCGCCACCTGGCTCGCATCGTCCTTCGGTGTGGGTACCGTCGGCATCTATCTGGCGACGATGGCACTCTTGACCTTTACCGCGTGCGTGACGATCCCCGAGACCTCACACATCGACTTCTTGCAGCGCCACGACGAGGCCTCCCCCAAAGAGGCAGAGTTGATCGGGGTGTAGGCGAGGATTACGTCAGATAAGACGCGAGATACAGAGGAGGGCGGCCCGGCGGGCCGCCCTCCTCTTCACTATCGTGGGCGATACTGGACTCGAACCAGCGACCTCTTCCGTGTCAAGGAAACGCGCTAACCAAACTGCGCCAATCGCCCGAGCGGATGACGAGACTCGAACCCGCGACCCTCACCTTGGCAAGGTGATGCTCTACCAACTGAGCTACATCCGCACGTCTTTGCCGTTTCCGGCCAAGCGAGATAAGACAGTAGCAAGACAGCGGCGCCCACACAAATCGGGTAGGACCTACAGACCCCCTACCGGCGACAAGCTGCGGCGAAAGGGCGCGAAAAAATGGCCGCGCATGTGAGGCCCCACACTATCGGCGTAGAGGGGGTACCGGATGCCCCCTCGCTCTTGCCCGAGATGGGACGTCCCGGCCCCCAAGAGATGGGCTACCTCCACTCTGGTTACGTCACACTCCGGTGTCGACACGCTCGATTTGGTTCGCGCGACGCCATCGGCTATGGTTGTTTGCGCTCGGGCGGTTGGCTCAGTGGTAGAGCGCTTCGTTCACACCGAAGAGGTCGCGGGTTCGATCCCCGCACCGCCCACCACTTTTTCCCTGCGATGGCGTTCGCCGTGTGAAACAATGAGGCAAGGTGCCACTTACCAGGGAAGGATCTTCGTTCATATGGCTGCCCCAATCATCGTTGGAATTCTCCTCTTCCTCGTTCTCGGAGTACTCGCCTCCTCGGTTTTCATCGTCCGACAGCAAACGGCCGTCATCGTAGAGAGGCTCGGGAAATTCGCGCGGGTGGCAAACCCCGGCCTTAACTTCAAGATCCCCATCATCGAGAGGATCGCCAAGCGGGTCGAGCTACGCGTGCGCCAACTCGATCTCACTGTCGAAACGAAGACACACGACAACGTCTTCGTGACGATCCCGGTCTCTGTACAGTTCCAGGTCTCCAACGCGTACGACTCCTACTACCGACTCGCCTCGCCCAATCAGCAAATCACTGCCTACGTTTTCGACCGTGTTCGTTCATCGCTGTCCCAGCTCGACCTCGACGATGCCTTCTCTTCGAAGGACCGGATCGCGCGCGAGATCGAACAGACGTTGTCGCAAGAAATGGACGGGTATGGGTTCAGGATCGTCAACACCCTCGTCACCGACATCAATCCGGACCCGACCGTGCGCGCCTCGATGAACTCGATCAATGCCGCTCAACGCGAACGAGAGGCTGCGATCTCGCTGGCCGAGGCCGAGAAGATCAAGGTCGTCAAGCAGGCCGAGGCCGACGCGGAATCGAAGAAGCTGCAGGGTGAGGGCATTGCGAATCAGCGCAAGGCGATTGTCGACGGTCTCGTCAACCAGTACGAGGCGCTCCGCGACGCCGGAATCGGGTCAGAGGCTCAAGAAATGCTTCTTCTCACACAGTATTTCGACACGCTACAAGAGATCGCAAAGCACTCGAGCACTCAAACACTCATGCTGCCGTCGAACCCAGGCGGCGTCGCCGACGCCATGACCGAGCTGCGTAACTCGCTGGTCTCATCCGGCCTCGCTGTTGCCCAGAAACAAGAGGGCAGCCCTCGCAACTAGCTAGTACGAGCTAGAGCAAGCGACACATCTCGGGCCCGGCACAAAGCCGGGCCCGAGTTGTCTTTCACCGCGTCGCCGTCACGATGTGTGGTGTCGCGGGCGCCATCCTTGACAAGCGAGGCTGACGACCAGACTGACGGTGACGACGAGCGCTAGCGTGAACGGCGCGGTGATCTCGCGCCAATAGTCGTGAGCCAGCTGCGTCAGCGGTACTGCCGTGAGAGCGGTGACACAGTACCCGGCAGTGGCGATGAAGACACAGTAGACGACCATGAGCAGGTTTGAGATCAGCCACAGTCGTCTCCCCCACGTGTTGTGATGGCTTGCGATGGCGGCTAACGCGCCGGCGAAGACCACGAAAGATGCGGCGAAGAAGATGGCACCGGCGGCGGTAAGCCATCGCATCGGAGTCTCAGCAAGCATGCAGACAATCAGGTAGATAGCGAAAGCCGCACTTACAACGAACGACGCCACGGCTCCCCAGATAGACCGGTCGCCACGGCACAGTGCCTCTACGTATCCCAAGAACATGACATCACCCTTTTCTCGCCGGGACCCTATGGCGGGTCGAGCAACCCGCGGCACAGGCCGCCTCACTCGGTTGAGCGCTGGCATACCTAGGCAAAGTGCAGCAAATCGCGCACACGCTTGCGGCAAATATGCCGATCACTCTTCCAAGGTGCCATCTCATGATGATCACCGCCTCGTCAGTCAACATGAGACATATCTAATATAAGCGCCCACAAACCCTTCTCACAATATGTGCCCTCCCTCACACCATGTTCTCTTCTGGACTCGAGCACTCATCTGCTAACGGGTGTGCGCGCCGACCCCGCGGCCACCACGCGAACGCCGACCGGAAGACGTGGCGGGCCGAACGTGATTACCTAGGGGGTATGGAGAAATGGCCTGGAATGCCCTACCCGTTGGGCGCAACCTACGACGGCACTGGCACGAACTTCGCTCTCTTCTCGGAGGTGGCGACGCGCGTGTGGCTGTGCCTGCTCGACGAGGACCGCAACGAGGAGCGCATCGAGCTCACTGAAGTCGACAACTACGTATGGCACGCCTACATCCCCCACATCCAGCCCGGACAGTTTTACGGTTATCGCGTCGAGGGGCCTTACGATCCCGCCAACGGTCACCGCTGCGATCCGTCCAAACTGCTCCTCGACCCCTACGCAAAATCGTTCTACGGTCAAGTCGGCACCGACCAGTCGTTGTATTCCTACGACTGGAACGACCACGATGCCCGCTGCGAGGCCGATTCCAAGGACCACACGATGATGTCGGTCGTGACGACCCCCTACTTCGACTGGGGCCACGACCGACCCCCGGGCCACCCCGTCCACGATCTCGTCATCTATGAAGCCCACGTCAAGGGTCTTACCCAGCTCAACGAGGAGATCCCCGAGAACCTGCGCGGCACCTATGCGGGCGTCGCGCACCCGGCGACGATCACGCACCTGAAAGAACTTGGCGTGACCGCCCTTGAACTCATGCCCGTCCACCAGTTCGTCAACGACGCCCATCTGCAAGAGCGAGGCTTGTCGAACTATTGGGGCTACAACACGATCGGCTTCTTTGCTCCCCACAATGGCTACGCCTCCTCGCCCACCCCGGCCGGCGGAGTCCAAGAGTTCAAGCAGATGGTCAAGACCCTCCACGACGCCGACATCGAGGTCATCCTCGACGTCGTCTACAACCACACGGCCGAGGGAAACCACCTAGGTCCCACGCTGTCGTTTAGGGGTATCGACAACGCCGCGTACTACCGGCTCGTCGACAACGACAAGTTCCACTACTTCGACACGACCGGGACAGGAAACTCCCTCCTCATGCGCTCTCCCGCCGTGTTGCAACTCATCATGGATTCTCTGCGCTACTGGGTCGTAGAGATGCACGTCGACGGGTTCCGATTCGATCTCGCCTCCACGCTCGCCCGCCAGTTCCACGAGGTCGACAAGCTCTCCGCGTTTTTCGACATCATTCACCAAGATCCCGTCTTGTCTCAGACGAAGCTCATCGCCGAGCCGTGGGACGTCGGCGACGGTGGTTATCAGGTGGGGGGCTTCCCGCCGAAGTGGTCGGAATGGAACGGAAAGTACCGCGACACCGTGAGGGACTTCTGGCGCGGTGAATACTCCCGGCTCGGAGAATTTGCTTCGCGTCTCGTCGGCTCGGCCGACCTCTACGAACAGACGGGTCGCCGACCCATGGCCTCGATCAATTTCGTCACGGCGCACGACGGGTTCACCATGGCCGACCTCGTGTCGTACAACGACAAGCACAATGAGGCTAATGGGGAAGGTGGAGCCGACGGCGACAGCAACAACCGGTCGTGGAACTGCGGAGTTGAGGGTCCCACCGACGATCCTGCCGTGAAAGAGCTGCGGGCCCGCCAGCACCGCAACTTCTTGACGACGCTGCTCCTCTCCCAGGGCATCCCGATGATCTCCCATGGCGACGAGGTCGCGCGCACTCAGGAGGGCAATAACAACACCTACTGCCAAGACAACGAGCTGTCGTGGATCCACTGGAACCTCGGCGAAGCCGAAACCGACATGCTGGAGTTTACGAAGAGCCTGGTCTCGGTACGCAACGAACACCCCGTCTTCCACCGCAGGCGTTTCTTCGCAGGACGGGCCGAGCGCGGCGGCGAATCCGACCTGGGCGAGATCGAATGGTTCACCCCCGAAGGCAACCATATGAGCGAAACGGACTGGAATGAGGCGTCCGCCCGTTCAGTCATGATCTTCCTCAACGGCAATGCGATCCGCGAGCCCGACGATCGCGGTAGACGCATCGTTGACGACGATTTCGTGCTCATGTTCAACGCCTCGCCCGATCCCGTCGACTTTACGATCCCCGGCGGCGCCTACGGCAAGGAATGGTTCGAGGTCGTCAACACCTACTCGCCCGCTGTCACCGCCGCCGAACCTGTCTCTCACGTGGGTGGGGACACGGTCCGGCTTGAGGGCCGTTCAACGCTCGTGCTGCGCAACCCTAAGGAGGAGCTGCTGTGAGCGATCATCCACACATGCCAGCCGAAGGCGCTCGCGTCCCTGTGACGACCTATCGGCTGCAGATCACCCCGACGTTCACGTTCGACGACGCGGCCCAGCAGGTGCCCTACCTAACCTCTATGGGCGTGACCGATCTCTACCTCTCCCCTATCCTGCAGGCGGCCCCCGGTTCCACCCACGGCTACGACGTCGTCGACCACACGCGAGTATCGGCTGATCTCGGCGGCGAAGAAGCACTCAAGCGTTTGGCCTCACGGGCGCACGAAGCCGGACTCGGTGTCGTCGTCGACCTCGTGCCCAACCACATGGCCGTCCCCACGCCCGTGTGGCACAACCGGGCTATGTGGTCGGTCCTCAAACGCGGCATCGATTCACCCTACGCATCGTGGTTCGACGTCGACGTCACCCAGCCGATCCTCATGCCCGTCCTCGGTAAGAGAATCGGACAGGTCCTCGCGGATCAGGATCTGCACGTGACCAAGCGGGTCATCCCCACCGAACCCGAGCGTGGCGAGCAGTGGGTGCTCACCTACTTCGATCACGTGTTTCCGCTTGCCGAAGGCACTCAAGACCTGCCCCTCGGTGTCCTCGTCGAACGCCAGCACTATCGCCTAGCTCACTGGAAGGTCGCCGACGAAGAGCTCAACTATCGCCGGTTCTTCGACGTGGGCACGCTCGCAGCCGTCCGCGTAGAAGATCCCGATGTCTTCGCCGCGACCCATGAGACATTGCTCAGGCTCTTCGATGAAGGGGTCATCGATGCGTTCCGGGTCGACCACCCGGACGGACTGGCTAACCCACGCGATTACTTCCGGCACCTGTCCGAGGCGACCGGAGGCGCCTGGGTAGCGGCCGAAAAAATCCTCGAGGGAGCGGAAACGTTGCCCGGGGACTGGAACGTCGCCGGGACGACCGGATACGACACGGCGTGGCGGGTGACCTCCCTCAACGTCGATCCCGCGTCGTCGCTGCCCCTGGGGGCCCTCATGCAGACGATGACGGGCGATTCTCCCGCCTCCTACGACGCACTCGTCGCGGAAGCGAAGGGCCAGATTATCGACACGTCCTTGGCCGCGGAGGTCAGGCGGATGGGGCAGCTCGTGTGGAACATCTGTCAAGACGATGTCCGTCTGCGTGACTACACCTACCGTTCCATCATCGAGTGTCTGCGGGCCCTCGTCATCGCCATGCCCGTCTACCGGGCCTATGTCGTCCCGGGCGAGCCGGCCAGCGCGCTAGCCCGTCACCTCGTCGAGGAAGCGGCTGCCCGCGCGCGCGGGGACCTCGAGGCGGATCACTCCGACACGATGGATCTCGTGAGCGCGATGATTCTCGGTGACGAGGTCGGTTCCGCCGGGCTGGATGCCTCCGACGAGCGGCGGGCCGAAGTTGCCGTGCGCTTCCAGCAGGTTTGCGGCGCCGTTCAGGCAAAAGGCGTGGAGGACACGGTCTTCTACCGCTGGACGCACCTGCCTGCGCTGCTCGAGGTGGGAGGAGACCCTCAGCACTTCGGGGTCACCCCCGACGAGCTGCACGCGTTCGCCCTCGAGCTCCAGCAATCCTGGCCCGCAACGATGACCGCCGGAACAACTCACGACACGAAGCGCGGCGAAGACGTACGCGCCCGCCTCGCTGTTCTCAGCCAGTATCCCGAGGCGTGGGCGTCAACGCTGGCGCGCCTGCGGGCCGCCACCGACGCCACGAGGCCCAGCGATCTCGACGGGCGAGCCGAATACCTTCTGTGGCTCACGCTCGCTGGAACGTGGACAGCGGCCGGGCCCATCGAAGCCGATCGTCTCGTCGAGTATCTGCGCAAAGCCGTGCGTGAGCAAAAGACGTGGACGACGTGGACTGCGCCCGATGAGTTGAGAGAGGACGCCTTCTTCGAATTCGCGAAGACCTCGCTCGCCAACGACGAGGTAAGGGCGCTCATGGGTGAGTGGGTTGAACGAACGGGCGCGTGCGTGCGCTCGACGATCCTCACGACGAAGGCCATCCAGATGACCCTCCCGGGTGTTGCCGATGTCTATCAGGGCTCGGAGGTCACCGATACGAGGCTCGTCGATCCCGATAATCGCCGTCCGGTCGATTTTGAGGCGCTCGCTGCAATGCTGAGCGATCTGGATGGAGGGGAGCATCCGCGCGATCTCGACGCACAAAAGCTCTTCGTCACGAGCGCGCTCGCACGGTTACGGCGCCGACACCCTCGCGTCTTTGTCGGACCCGACGCAGCCTATGCTCCCCTGCCCGTCTCGTCTGGGCACGCGTGCGCGTTCGCCCGCGGCCGCGTCCCGCAGGTCGTGACAGTCGCTACCCGTCTCGCTCACGGGCTTGAGGAGGCAGGCGGGTGGGGTACCCACACGGTTGTGCTCCCCGAGGGCGTGTGGCGCGACGTTTTCACGGGCCAGCGGTGGACCGCAGGCTCGTGCCCACTCGCCACTGTCCTCGCGCACTATCCGGTCGCGGTTTTGGAAAGGGTCGATGATGAGTGAGACAGCATCGCTGCTGCCCGGATGTGGGCGTGTTCCCGTGTGGGCGCCCCACGCCGAACGCGTTGAGCTCGCCCGTCCCGAAGGTAGGGAACCGATGGTGCGAGCCGACGACGGGTGGTGGCTTGCCCCACAGGAACTCCCAGCTGGATCGCGTTACGCTTTCGTCCTCGATGGTGCCGGACCGTTTCCAGATCCCCGCTCGCCCTTCCAACCTGAGGGGGTCTCGAGCTGGTCGATGACGGTCGAGGCCGTGTGCCCGCCCCCGGCAACACCGACCCCCCGGGTGCTTGGCGGAGTGCTCTACGAGCTTCACGTCGGTACGTTCACCCCCGAGGGCACTCTCGATGCGGCCGCCGCCCGGCTCGATCACGTGCGCGACCTCGGGGTCGATACCGTCGAGCTCATGCCCGTAGCTTCCTTTCCCGGCCGTAACGGGTGGGGCTACGACGGGGTGGCGCTCTACAGCGTGCACGCAGCCTACGGTGGCCCCGACGCCTACCGCAGGTTCGTCGAAGCCGCCCACGACAGGGGCCTGGGCGTGTGTCAGGATCTCGTTCTTAACCACTTGGGGCCGCAGGGCAACTATCTGGCCCAGTTCGGGCCCTACTTCACGTCTCGTCACCCCACCCCCTGGGGTGAGGGATTCAATCTCGACGGAGACGATTGCGCTGCGGTACGCGACTATCTCATTGGGGCCGCCCACTACCTCTACGCATGCCTGGGCGTCGACGCCCTGCGCCTCGACGCCGTCCACGCCATCGCCGACGATTCTCCGCTTCACCTGCTTGCCGAGCTGTCCCAACGCAGGCACGAGTGGACGGCGCGTCTCGGACGCGATCTCACGCTCATTGCGGAGTCGGACCTCAACGACGACCAGATGATCACTCCTGTAGAACGCGGCGGAATGGGCATGGACGGACAGTGGGACGATGACGTCCACCACGCCCTCCACGTTGCCTTTACCGGCGAGACCCACGGTTACTATAGTGACTTTGCCGATGCTGGCGCGTTGGAGAAGGTCTACGGAGAGGCGTTTTTCCACAACGGGACCTATTCGAGTTTCCGTGGCCGCGACTGGGGCAAACCCCTGTCGCCTCATACGAAGCTCGATCGCTTTGTCGTTTTCACCCAAAACCACGATCAAGTGGGCAATCGGGCGATCGGTGACCGCCCACATGAGAAGCTCTCGCTCATCGAGGCGGGATCTCAGGCCGCCTTGTGCCTCCTAGGGCCCTTTACCCCCATGCTTTTCATGGGCGAAGAGTGGGCGACCTCCACCCCGTTCCAGTTCTTCACTGACTTTTCCGATGCCGACCTGGCACAGGCAGTATCGGAAGGACGCCTGCGTGAGTTCTCTGGTCACGGCTGGGAGGAGATCTATTCCGGTTCCGTTACCGTGCCCGACCCGCAAGACCACTCGACACGCGAAGCAAGCGTACTCACGTGGGAAGAGCGCTGCGACGGACCCCACGCCGACATGCTCGCGTGGTATCGCCGACTCATCGAGCTTCGGCGAGCCTACCCGTGCACGATGCACGAGCTGAAGCGATGCGAGGAGGGGCTGTCACTATCGCGCGGCGACCTCACTGTTGTTGTTTCGCGTCTGAGCGAAGACCGCCCGCTTCCCGAGGGGCGAGTCCTTGCCACGTGGCCGCCCGAGTCCTCGAGCCTGGTGGCGGGCGGATGCGTCGTCGTCGAGCGCTAGTGGGTCTTGTGGACCTCGCGCATGATGCGTGCGAGCATCGCCAGGCTGGGTAGCTGCTCCAAGGTGAGGTCGACGGGGTAGTTAAGCGGATTGACGTGCGCCCCACAGCTCGCCAGCGACGCCACGCGCTCGCGCAAGTGCGGATTTGCGATCTTTCTCGTGACGAAGCTCAGTGGCAGCGGGGTCGACACGACCTCGCGGTTCGTCTGCCGAAAGCCCAGATCCAGCCCGTCGATGCGATCGGCAACGAGATGGCGCATCGGGTTGACTCCCCCGGCCTCGATGACGTGGGAAAAATACGTGATGCCGGCGTGGGCTTTGATGATGGTCGTCTTCCCGCTCGAGGGATCCTCATGAAGATGGAACGTCGCGAAACCCGTAAGCCCGATGTCTGCCAGGATCTTTCGGGCCTCGTCCAAGACCCTCGGATCGGGGATTTGCGAGATGACGGCCACCGGTTCGATGTCGGTGTGCTGTCCGGTGATGGCCAGTAGGACGCGCGTAGTGGCGGCCATCGTCATGTGCCCGTGCTGGTTGACGTAGACGAGGAGGTAAGACCGGTGGGTCTCATCGCCGTTGGGCTTCGGCCACACCACATACTCACCGCGATAGTTGATCTCTTCCAGCTCGCGCCACAGACGCTGAACCTCCGCCGCGGAGGTGAGTAAGCGCTCGTGCCCGTTGGGGGTGAGCCCCTGCTGAGGGACGTCTTGCGTGACCGCTGGTGCCGCAATCACCGGAAAGGGGATGTCGAAGCTGACCGGGGTTTCGACCGACAGGTCCACGACCTGCCGATACGGGCCGGTTATATCCAGGCGCTCACACAGGTGCGCGAATGCCGCCCGGTCGTTGAGGGCCCACAGCGCCTCGTCGCTAGGCAGGACGAAGATAAAGTGCTCCTCCATCTCTGTGCGATGGCGCGCCAGGAATGCTCCAAGCCCCGGATAGGTGCCGACGAGCAGGCGGCGCGTCGACGGATAGTTCTCGACGATCCCGCCTAGGGCCGCCCGCATGACATCGTCGTTGGCCAGATCAGCCACGAGCTTGAGATCGATGAAACGTGACTGTGTGATGGAGGGGACGGGATTCGATGCAATGACCGCCACGCCCGAACCGTAGGACTGGTGAAGGCATCGTGCCATCGCGTAGGCGCCAATATCTTCACCTACGACGACGGGGATGAAGTCAGGGCGCACGGGGCGTGCCTGGATCCCGCGGCGCCGACGCCTCGCGGACAGATAGCGCATGTAGGCGGGCCAGGTCGAGCGTTGGATGTGACTACTGGTCATTGGAGAGTCCTCACTGTCGCCTCTCTCCACTATATCGTGCGTTATGTTCGCACACAGGAGATGCTCGCTCAGTGACACGCGGCGTGGCGCGCACTAAAGGCCGGCGTCATCCGTAACCTGGTGGGGTGACCGTTGCGACTGCACCCGCCGCCTTTCTCGAGGCTCTCGAGTCGCTTCGCCCTCTCCGTCTCCCCTCCTCGATCAACGTCGACGAGGTGGAAGCCCCCGCAAACATCGCCCCTTTTTCAGCCGCCATGCGTTTTAGCATCGCCGCCGAGTTCGCTAATCCGGCCTCCGCGTTCCTCGTCGTTTTGTACGACCCGGCCTCGCAGCCGGGCTGGCAGGGCCCCTTTCGCCTCGTCGCCCATATCCACGGTGCGGTTGAAGAGGATCTGGTCACCGACCCGCTGGCGGGGCAGGTCGCCTGGTCCTGGCTGCACTCGGCGCTATTCGATGCGGGTGCCGGCTACCGCGCGGTTGCGGGGACAGCCACGCGCGTTCAGTCGCAATCGTTCGGGGATCTCGCCGTTCGCGGGAGCCGAAGCGAACTCGAAGTGCGCGCCTCGTGGTCTCCCGTCACCGCCGATCTTCTTCCCCACGCGCACGCCGTCGCACACCTGCTCGCCTTCATTGCCGGTTTGACAGAAACGACCGGGGGTTTCGTCGGTTCCTGAGGATGATGATGACGACAGTGAAACTGGTAACCGTCCCGCGCGAAGGCACACCCAAGCCGCTGGCCTCGCACGAAGAACTGACCCGCCTGGCGCAGCGGATACGGGCCGGTCGCGGCCCCATCGCGTGCGATGTCGAACGTGGCCACGGCTTCACCTATTCGACCCGCGCCTACCTCATCCAGATCAAGAGGGAGGGCGTGGGCATTGGGCTCATCGACCCCACCGTGTCGACCGCGGGTATGGCGAAAATCGCGCACTGTCTATCTGGCGCCGATTACGTGCTGCACGCCGCCGACCAGGACCTCGAATCCTTGCGCGGGGAGGGCATCGAACCGGCGAGCCTGTTCGATACAGAGATTGCTGCCCTCGTCCTCGGCTACGACCACGTCGGTCTCGCCGCGTTGACGGAATCGCTCCTCGGGATCAAGCTGGCGAAGGAGCATCAGGCCGCCAACTGGTCGCGCCGCCCGCTCCCTGAAGAATGGTGTGCCTACGCCGCACTCGACGTCGACTACCTCCTCGAGTTGGCTGCCATCTTGTCCGATAAGCTCCAGGCTGCCAATCGCTACGAGTGGGCGCTGCAGGAGAACGCGCACGTCCTGGCGGCACCACCGCGTCGCCCCAAGCCCGATCCGTGGCGAATCAAAGGGGCGGGCAGGCTCGCTTCGCGACGTAAGCTCGCCGTCCTTCGCCAGCTCTGGCTCGCGCGCGAGGAGATCGGCCGGGCCGAAAACATCTCTCCATCGCGGCTGCTTTCGAAGTCTGCCCTCCTCTCCATTGCCGACAGCCTTGTCGACGATCCTCGTCGTCTTACTCACGTGCGAGAGCTGTCCTACCGGCGCTCGCGGCGCTACCTGCCTCAATGGCGCGCGGCCATCGCGCAGGCGAAGGCCCTCCCGCAAGAAGAGCTCCCCGCTTTGCATCGTCCTCTCGAAGAGGGGGAGCTCCCTGCCCCGCGCGAATGGCGACGTGTCAATCCAGAGGCGGCCGCCCGTCTGCGCCTCGTCAAGGACGTCATCGCAGCCGCCGCGCACGACCTCGGCATCCGCGCCGATATCCTGCTCGGCGCGCGCGTGCAGCAACGCCTGGCGTGGGAGTGGCCGATGGATATCGAGGCGACGCTGACGGAGTGGGGAGCCCGCCCGTGGCAGTGCCAGATCGTCTTGCCGATTCTGCGCCCACTCGTGGAGGATTAGACGAGTTCGAGCACCCTCGAAGCGATCCCGTCGGCGTCAAGCCCCAGACGCGACAAGATGGAGTCGCGGCTCGCCTGGTGAATGAACTCCCTCGGGATACCGAAGGCGCGGTGCCGCCCCGAGAAACCAGCCCGTTCGAGCCTCTCCCCCAGCTGTATCCCGTACCCGGAGGTCTCGAGGCCGTCCTCGCAGGTCACGACGACGTCGAAGTTCGCCAGGGCACGGACGAAGGATTCCTTTACGGGGAAGATCCATCCAGGATCGATGACGGCGGCGTCCGTTCCGGCGTCCTTGAGCCTCGTAGCTGCTTCTACGCAACGGTGAGCGAGAGGTCCAACTCCCACAAGAGCTACTCTTGCCTCGGTGTTGCCATAGAGGAGGTCTGCCCCACCGAGACTGCCGATAACAGCGAGGTCGCTCGGTAGATCGCCCTTGGGGTAGCGAACGAGCGTGGGATGATCGTGGACGGCCAGCGCCTCGCGGACGTAGCGTCTCAAGGTTGCTTCGTCCCGGGGAGCCGCGAGAGCGAGTCCCGGAATGATGCCGCCTATCGCAATATCCCACATGCCATTGTGCGAGGCTCCGTCCGTACCGGTGATACCAGCCCGATCCAACAGGATCGTCACGCCTGCGTCGTGAAGCGCAGCATCCATGAGGAGCTGGTCGAAGGCGCGGTTGAGGAAGGTCGCATACAGGGCAACAACCGGATGCTTACCGGCAAAGGCGAGCCCAGCGGCGACTGCAAGGGCATTTTGCTCGGCGATGCCAACGTCGAGAACCCGGTCGGGAAACTCCTGTGCGAACGGGCCCAACCCCACCGGATCAAGCATCGCGGCGGTGATGCCAACGAGATCGGCATCTGACCGGGCCGCTTCGAGGAGCTCCTCGGCAACGACGTTGCCCCATCCGAAGCGCGACTGCTCGACGGGAAGGCCCGTCTCAGGGTGGATGGGACCGATGGCGTGGAAACGATCCGCGACGTGTTCCTCGGCGAAATTGTAGCCGCGCCCCTTGACGGTGATCGCGTGGACGATGACAGGACGAGCAAATTCGCGCGCACGCGTGAGCTGGAACTCGGCAGCGATAATGTCGTGCCCATCGACCGGCCCCGTGTATTTGATACCGATGTCGGCGAACATGGCCTGGGGCGCAATCGCATCATGCATGCCGCGTTTGAGACCGTGGAGGGCGTCGTAGGCGATATTTCCGGGTTTCCCGGAAGAACGCAGCTTCCTTTTGCCCCATTCGAGGGCCTTTTCGTAGGCGGGATTGGTGCGCAACGCGTCCATGTGGTGGGCGAGCCCGCCTATGGTCGGCGCGTAGGAGCGCGCGTTGTCGTTAACGACGATGACGAGGCGCAGGTTCGGGTCGTCGGCGATGGTGTTGAGCCCTTCCCAAGCCATCCCGCCGGTGAGGGCACCATCGCCGATAACGGCGACTGTCCACGAATCATCGCCGGCGAGTTTTTTCGCCTTCGCCACTCCCAGCGCCCACGATAAAGACGCCGACGCGTGGGAGTTTTCGACGACGTCGTGAGGGGATTCGGCGCGCGAGGGGTAGCCCGAAAGGCCGCCTTCGGATCGCAGGTGCGAAAAAACCTGACGCCCCGTGAGGATCTTGTGAACGTAGGCCTGATGACCAGTATCGAAGATGATGGTGTCTCGAGGGGAGTCGAAGACGCGATGAAGGGCGATCGTCAGTTCCACAACCCCAAGGTTGGGCCCCATGTGCCCACCGGTGCGTGCAACGTTGACGATGAGGAAACGTCGAATTTCCTCCGCCAAGGCATCGAGCTCGAGGGCGGTCAATCGCCGCAGGTCGCGGGGGTTCCTCACCCTCTCCATGAGTCCGCTCATGCCCCTTGTCCTCCTTACGTCCAGTACTCGTATCCAAGCCTACGTCCTCGACGGGCTCGCGACATCTTTCCTCTCACGCTTCATCCCCCTCGTGTTTCGCTTTTGGGCTTCGCTTGCCCTTCTCTTGGTGTCGGCGCGTACGATAGGCCTATGACATCGACTTCGACGCCTCAACGCCAGCCCGCTCCTTTTGGTGCCTGGGAGGCTGAACTGACCGCCGACGTTCTCACCCATAAGACGCTCGTGCTCTCGCAGGTGCGTGTCCACGGCACGGACACCTATTGGGTTGAATCGCGCTCGCTCGACGGTGGCCGCAACGTCTTGTTGCGCATGAGCGGCGACGGGCAGACAAACGAGGTTCTACCGATGACGGCTGATGCCGAGCTCGTCGACGTACGTTCGAGGGTCCACGAGTACGGAGGTAAGGCCTACGGACTTGCCGAAGGGGTGATCGTCGTTTCTCACGGCGGAGACAACTGCCTCTACCGTTTCGACGTCGATGCCCCCACCGGTGGGCTCACGCGGTTGACACCCCAGATCAACGATCGCTACTCCGACATGACGATCGACACGGCCCGGGGCCTGGTCTATTGCATCCGGGAGGATCACGACGCAGACGGCGAGCCTCGAAACTCCCTCGTGGCCGTTCCCCTGGATGCATCGGGGGCCCGCGAGGTCGAGGCGATCGCTGAGTTGTGGGCGGATTCGGACTTCGTCGCGGCCCCCGCCCTCTCCCATGACGGTCGCTATCTTGCCTTCGTCACCTGGTCCCACCCACACATGCCCTGGCAGAAAGCCGAGCTGAGGGTGGCGCGCCTTGACGAGGCCGGGCGTGTCGAGCGCGTCCACGTGCTCGTCGATGCCGAGGGCGTCGCCGCACAGCAGCCGCGTTGGAGTGACGCCGACGACCTCATCCACGTCGACGACTCCAACGGGTGGGCCAACCTCTATCGAACCGAGGGGTTTGAGAAAGATCGCTGGTGGGAAGGGCTGCGCACCAGGGCACTCCACCCCTCCCAACGCGCTTTTTCCTCCCCCGCCTGGCAGCTCGGTCTTCACTCCTTCGACGTTCTCGACGCCGATCATCTGGTTGCCGCCTGGTGCCTACAGGGCCAGTGGCATCTCGGCACGATCCGGCTCGATAACGGCCAACTCGAGGAGTGGCCATCGGGATGGGCGCCATCGGGCAACGTCGCTTCCAGTGGCGGGCGTACTGTCATGCTCGCGGATCACCCGCGCGCCTTTGAGTCCGTCGTCGAAATCAAGGAAGGACGCACCCGGGTGCTGCGTTCGTGCGCCGATCTCGATGTGGCAGGCCACGATGTCTCGGTAGCCGAGCCGATGCGTTGGACCAGCGAGGACGGCGCAGAAATCAACGGGTTCTTCTACGCACCCATGTCGCGTCGCCACTGCGGCATGGACGGAGAGCTACCACCGCTCATCACCATCGCACACGGTGGGCCGACATCGGCGGCGCGCACGGGACTTCGCCCCGCGATCCAATATTGGACGACGCGCGGATTCGCCGTCCTCGATGTCAACTACCGCGGGTCGACGGGCTACGGTCGCGCCTATCGGGATGCGCTCGATGGCTACTGGGGCATCCGCGACGTTGCCGACTGCGCAAGTGGTGCCCGCTATCTCGCCGAGGCGGGCTACGTCGATGGGACTCGCATGGCCATCCGGGGGGCCTCCGCCGGCGGATTCACGGCACTGTCGGCCGCGGCGCGCACAGATACTTTCAGCTGCTGTGTATCGCACTATGGCGTCGCTGATCTCGCCCGGATCGCCGGCGACACCCACAAGTTCGAATCCCGCTACGTCTACCGGCTCTTGGGGGCTGACTCCCCGGCCGACCCCGTTTTCCGTGAGCGTTCCCCGCTCGAGCTGGTCGAGACCATCGACGTGCCTGTGCTTCTCCTCCAAGGCGAGGACGATCCGATCGTTCCCCCCTCGCAAACGCGTGCGATCGCCGATGCGCTGCGCTCGCGTGGTGTCGACGTGGAAGTTCACACCTTCCCCGGCGAGTCTCACGGCTTCCGGACGTGGGAGGCCAAGAAGAAGGCTCTGTTGAGCGAACTTGCGTTCTACCGCCGCGTGTGGGCAATCCCGCAGCCGGACCGCGCTTAACGCACGCCTAAGCCTTGCGGCGGAGACCTTATCTCGGTCTCCGCCGCAAGGCTTAGGTAGGGAACATCTAGCACTCAACGATGGTGACGGCAAGCCCCCCGAGTGCGGTTTCCTTGTACTTTTCGGACATGTCAGCGCCGGTCTTTTTCATCGTCTTCACGACGTTGTCCAAAGACACGATCGAGGCACCGTCGCCGTCGATGAGAGCCATGCGTGAGGCGTTGACTGCCTTGACTGCCGCGATGGCGTTGCGTTCGATGCACGGCACCTGGACGAGACCGCCCACAGGGTCGCAGGTGAGTCCCAAATGATGTTCCATCGCGATCTCGGCTGCGGTCATCACCTGTTTCGGCGAGCCTCCCATCACCTGGGTGAGACCGGCGGCAGCCATCGAAGAGGCAGAGCCGACCTCCCCCTGGCAACCGACCTCCGCACCCGAGATCGAAGACTGCTCCTTGATGACGGAGCCGATGGCACCCGCAGCAAGGAGGAATTCGCACACGACGTCGTCCATCCCCTCGCGTCGATCCGAGAATGAATAGCCGTGATCGTTCATGAGTGTCGCAGCCCGGTCGGAATAGTGCGTCGCATAGAACAGCACGGCGGGAATGATGCCTGCGGCGCCGTTCGTCGGCGCCGTGACAACCCGCCCGCCCGAGGCATTCTCCTCGTTAACGGCCAGCGCGACGAGATTGACCCATTCGACCCAGTAGCGAATGTCGCGGTGGGGGTCGATCGTGCACAGGCGCTCGTACCACTGCGGTGCCCGGCGGCGTGTCCCCAATCCGCCTGGCAGGACGCCCGTGCGAGTCAGGGAGTTGTCCTTGCATTCTTGCATGACGGCGGCGAGGTGGAGCAGCCCCTCGCGCACCTCCTCCTCGCTGCGCGAGGCGCACTCGTTGGCCCAGGCGATCTCGGCCACCGATAGGCCGGAGCGTTCACAGTGGTCCATGAGCTCGGCCGCCGTTGAATAGTCGTAGGGTACCTCGCACTCATCGAGGGTGATCGCCGAGGTGTCTTCGTCATCGTGGACGACGAATCCCCCACCAATCGAGTAGGAATACCGCTCCACGAGAACGTTGCCATTCTTATCGAGCGCGCGAAAACGCATGCCGTTGGAGTGGCGGGGCAAGAACGTGAGCGGATGCAAAACGAGATCGGCGACGCGCAGATGCACCTGCGGGCCATCCCCGCCGAAACGCAGGGGATTTCCCTGCTCGATCTCAGCACTACGCGTATCGATTGTTTGGGGAGTAATCGTTTCGGGCCGATGTCCCTCGAGTCCCAGCAGCACGGCAGGGAACGTCCCGTGGCCCCGTCCAGTCGCGGCAAGGGAGCCGTAGAGATCAACAACCAGCGAGGCTACGTCATCGAGCTTGCCGTGAGTGCGCACGAGGTCGGCGAAGTCGGCGCCGGCGGTCATCGGGCCGACCGTGTGCGACGACGAAGGTCCCACCCCGACGGAGAAGAGATCGAAGACAGAAACAGTCACGTTGTTCTCCTACTTAGACGACGAGGGTGTACAGGATAGCGCTGATCGCTACGATCCCCATGATGATGACGAAAATGTTGGATACCCGTCCGCGGAAGCGCTTGAGAGCGTCGACCTTGTAGATGGCATACATGGGCATGAGGTAGAGGATCGCAGCGATGACGGGGCCGGACAGTGACTCGATGAGAGAAAGGATCGACGGATTAACGACGGCCACGAGCCATGTGGTGAGGAACATGAAGATCGCGACGCCGCCGCGTACTTTCTTCTCTCCCACGCGTTCGACGAAGCTCGGCGCGCAGTCGCGCACGATGCCGCACGCGCCCTCGGCGGCCCCGAGATAGTGGCCGAAGAAGGATGAGCCGATGGCGGCGATGGCGATGAGCGGTCCCATGTACGCGATGACCGGCGCATGGTGGACGTTGGCCAGGTGCGACAGCACGGGCAGGTTAGCTTCTCGCGCGGCGGCGAGCCCGTCCGCACCGAGGGCGAGTACGCACGACCACACGAACGTCATCGTGAAGACGACGAGCATACCCGTCGTCCACGCAAGAACTTTCGAGGCCCGCTGCGCAGCCTCTTCCCCGTGGGCTCGCTGCATGGCAAGAGAAAACTGGGAGATTGCCGGCGAGTGGTTAAAGGCAAAAACGAGAACTGGGATGATGATCCACACGGAGGTCACCAGCTCCCCAAAGCCGGGCATCGCCGTGAAGCCGGCATCGATGTGCCACGAGGGGATGAGATAGAGCGAGATCGCAAATAGAAGAACAATGAGCGGGTAGACGAGGGCCTGCGTGACGACGAGCATGATCTTTTGCCCGGCAATCATGACCGCCATCATGATGGCAACGAGGACGCCCGCTAGAAGGAAACGGGGAATCTGGGGTCCGCCGAGCTGGTTGACGATGAGCGAGTCGATCGTGTTCGTGATCCCGACGCCGTAGATAAGCACGATGGGATAGATCGCGAGGAAGTACAGCACGGTCAGTGCCCTTCCCCATCCGCCGCCGAAGTAGCCCGCTGCTACCTTCGTGATGTCGTCGCCTTTCCACGGTGAAGCACACACGAACCGAGCGAGTCCCCGGTGGGCGAAGTAGGTCATGGGGGCGATGAGGATGGTGACGATAAGCAGGGGCCACAGGCCGTGGGCTCCCGCGTTGATGGGCAGGAATAAGATGCCCGCCCCGACGGCGGTACCGAAAAGGCTGACGGCCCACGAACGGTCGGTTGCGTGGTCACTCGAAGTGATCTGGGACGATGGCTGTTCCCTCGAGGGTGTCGACATTGGCTTCCTCATTCAAAGCAGGTAGGACGTTAGTTCCGGGGCTGATGGTACTCGCTATCGATCGGAGCCAGAAGGGTTCTCTACGAGCGGCCATGAGCCCGGCGCAACGCTACCGCGTGGACACGCGGTTCACTGGGGCACCCCGTCACCATCGTGCACTAATGTGCAGCAGGGGAACTTTGTCTTTGGCGAATGAGCAGGTCAGTCGGAGACGATGTGGTCGCACGGCTCGCCTGCGAGAACGTTACTCATGTGACGCAGCGACCCGCACACCATGTCCTCGACCGCGTCGAGGGTGAAATAGGCAAGGTGGGGGGTGAGGATGACCTGGCGCATAGCCGCGAGCTGGGACCAGTACGGATGGCAGATCGTGCGTGTACGACAGTCCTGGAAGTAGTAGTCGACCTCGCCCTCGAAGACGTCGAGGGCGGCGCCGGCGAGGTGGCCGGATTGGAGGGCGGCCACGAGCGCACCCGTGTCGAGCAGGGGGCCACGTGCGCAATTGACGAGGAGCGCCCCCTCCTTCATCTGGCTCAACGCATCGGCATCGATGAGGTGCACGTTCGAGTCATCGAGAAGGCTATGGAGCGTGATGATGTCGCTGGCAGCGAGAACCTCCGGCAGCGGCCGATAGTCGACGAGTCCGGCGAGCTCCTTGCGCTGGATTGGATCGTAGGCGAGCACCCGCGTCCCGAATCCCGACAGCAGTTCGGCGAGCCTGCCGCCGATACGTCCCGCCCCGACGATGCCCACGGTGAGATTAGACAGCTCGCGCCCGTCGAGACCATCGGTGCGGAAATCCTGGATGCGGTAGTGCGCGCGCATCGGCTCGATCTTACGCAGGAGCATGAGCATGAGCATGAGCGTGAACTCCGCGACCGATCCCGGCGAGTAGTCGACGTTCGTCACCGTGATCCCACAGCGTCTCGCTGCCTCGAGGTCAACGTTGTCGTAGCCGATCGAACGGTTCGTGATGACGCGGCATCCGTGAGAGGCAGCGGTTTCAATGAGCTCACGATCGAGCGGGGACCCGAGAACCGACACGCATTCGTAGTCCCCCTCAATGTCGAGGTCGGCCCGAGTGAGGTGCCCAGGGTGCCTCTCGATCTGCCACTGCCGGTGATCACGCTGCCACGCATCAAAGAACCGATTCTCGTCAGGATCGATATCGCCTGCGATGATGCGTGCCATGTTTCCTCCGACCGTGGACAAACGGGTGAGCCCGCGGAGCGCGGTGCCCCGAGGGCTCACCCTATCGCGTCGACTAAGAGCGAGCGAGTTGACGCAGCACGTAGTGGAGGATGCCGCCGTGGCGGTAGTAGTCCGCCTCACCGGGCGTGTCGATGCGCACGCGCGCATCAAACTCCACGCTCTCGCCGTCGTCTCGCTTCGCGACTACTCTCACCTCTCGCGGCGTCGTACCGGCGTTGAGCGCTTCGATGCCGCAAATCGAGAAGACTTCAGTGCCGTCCAGCCCAAGAGTGTCAGCCGATTGGCCCTCGGGGAACTGCAGTGGCAGCACCCCCATGCCAATGAGATTCGAACGGTGAATCCTCTCGAATGACTCGGCAATGACCGCCCTGACGCCCAACAGGAGGGTGCCCTTCGCAGCCCAGTCGCGCGAGGAACCCGAGCCGTACTCCTTACCGCCGAGGACGACGAGGGGAACCCCAGCTTCCGCGTAAGCCTGCGCCGCGTCGTACACGCTCGCCTGGGGCCCATCCGGCTTCGTGAAGTCACGAGTGAAGCCGCCTTCGACCCCGTCGAGGAGCTGATTCTTGATACGGATGTTCGCGAATGTCCCCCGCATCATGACCTCGTGATTGCCACGCCGCGACCCGTAGGAATTAAAGTCGCGTCGCGCGACCCCGTGCTCTTGCAGGTAGCGCCCGGCCGGCGTCGAAGAAGCGAACGCGCCCGCCGGAGAAATGTGGTCCGTCGTCACCGAATCACCGAGCTTAAGCAGGACTCGAGCATCGGCGATGTCGCTCACCGGCTCCGGCTCGGCCGGCATGCCCTCGAAGAAGGGCGCCTTGCGCACGTAGGTCGACTCGGCGTCCCACTCGAAGGTGTCTCCTTCGGGGGCATCAAGCGATTGCCACCGCTCATCGCCTGCAAAGACGTCAGCGTAGTCGGAGACATACATCTCGCGGGTAATCGCGGCGTTGACGAGATCATCGACTTCGCTAGCATCGGGCCAAATGTCGGCGAGGAACACGTCGTTGCCCTCCTCGTCGCGGCCGAGGGGCTCCTTGTCGAAGTCGATATCCATACGCCCGGCGAGGGCGTAGGCGATGACGAGGGGCGGAGACGCCAGGTAGTTCATCTTGACGTCGGGATTGATGCGCCCTTCGAAGTTGCGGTTACCCGACAGCACCGACACGACGGTGAGATCGGCGTCATTGACGGCCTCGTGGACCTCCTCGATGAGCGGCCCGGAGTTGCCGATGCACGTCGTACAGCCGTATCCGACAAGATCGAAGCCGAGCTTGGACAGGTAGGGCGTGAGTTTGGCTTCGCCGTAGTAGTCGGTAACGACCTGGGATCCCGGTGCGAGGGAGGTCTTCACCCACGGCTTGCGACGCAGGCCCTTCTCGACGGCTTTCTTCGCCAGCAAACCCGCCGCCACCATGACCGAGGGATTGGACGTATTGGTGCACGAGGTGATCGAAGCAATGACGACGCGGCCGTGATCGAGCGTCACCTTCTCTCCCTCAATCTCGACCTCCACCTCGCGGCGCGGCCGACCGAGCTGCGGATCCTTCTCCTTCTCGCCCGCGACGTAATCGCCGACCGCGGCAAGGAAGGCCTCCTTTGCCCGCGCAAGCTCGATGCGGTCCTGGGGGCGTTTGGGGCCGGCGATCGAGGGCACGACGGTCGAAAGATCCAACTCAAGGTACTCCGAATACGCGGCCTCCCGCGCAGGATCGTGCCACAGGCCCTGCTCCTTCGCATAGGCCTCGACGATAGCGACGCTGTCTTCGGAGCGACCGGTGAGCCGCAGATACTCCAGCGTGACGTCGTCGATGGGGAAAATCGCCGCCGTCGAGCCAAACTCGGGCGACATGTTGCCGATCGTCGCGCGATTGGCCAGCGGCACCGCCGCGACACCGGAACCGTAGAATTCGACGAACTTGCCGACAACCCCGTGCTCGCGCAGCATCTGCGTAATCGTCAACACAACGTCTGTAGCCGTCGCTCCCGCGGGGATCTCACCCGTCAGCTTGAACCCAACCACCTTCGGGATGAGCATCGAGACCGGCTGGCCGAGCATGGCTGCCTCGGCTTCAATGCCGCCAACTCCCCAACCGAGCACACCAAGGCCATTAACCATCGTCGTATGTGAATCCGTGCCCACGCACGTGTCGGGATAAGCCTTGGCGACCTCGCCGTCGCGCTCAACGAAAACGGTGCGCGCCAAATACTCGATGTTGACCTGGTGGACGATACCCGTGCCCGGCGGTACAACCCGGAAGTTGGCAAAAGCGCCCTGGCCCCAACGCAGGAACTGGTAGCGCTCGCGGTTACGTTCGTACTCGATGTCCATGTTGCGTTCGAGTGCCGCCGACGTTCCGAATTCGTCGATCTGTACCGAGTGGTCGATGACCATCTCTGCGGGCACCTGTGGATTGATCGAGGCCGGATCCCCGCCGGCATCGGCTACGGCCTCACGCATGGTCGCAAGGTCAACGACACACGGCACGCCCGTAAAGTCCTGCATGATGACTCGAGCGGGCGTGAACTGGATCTCGGTGTCGGGTTCTGCCTGCGGATCCCACTTGGCGAGCGCACGTACGTGGTCGGCCGTGATGTTGGCGCCATCCTCGTTGCGCAGCAGGTTTTCTGCCAGGACCTTGAGCGCGTAGGGAAGCTTGTCGAGCCCCTCCACGGCGTGTAGGTCGTAAATTTCGTAGTCCTCACCGTTGACCGTCAGGGTCTTCTTCGCCCCGAGCGAGTTGAGACTCATGTGCACTCCTCACGTGGCATCGTTGCGCTTCCGCGCTCTCTCGACATCAAGATACTTGATGCGCCATGTGCGTGCACGACTTTGACGCCTAGGCGGCGACAATGATGCTTTCGACCGCGATTACGCCACTTTTTCGCTGCGATCGAAGACCGCCACCGTCTCGACGTGAGCCGTGTGGGGATATAAATCGTCACACGTGAGTTGCAAAATACGGTAGCCCGCTTCGAGGAGGACCTTGCCGTCACGCGCGAGGGAGGCGGGATCGCAGGCAATGTAGACGATCCTGCGCGCGCCGCTTGCCGCCAAAGCTTGTGCGGCCTGCGTGCCCATGCCGGCGCGTGGCGGGTCCGTCACGATGAGCGCAGGGGAGCACCCGAGACACCATTCCTTGATCGCCGCCGCGTCGATGCGTGCTGCGAGTACCTCCCCTACCCCGATATCCTCGACGATCCGACCGGCACTGCGAGCCGCACTCGGCGATCCTTCTACCGCAAGCAGCGAGGTCGTCTCCAGCCTCTCGCCGAGCAGCCTCGTAAACAAGCCCGAGCCGCAATACAGCTCGAGGACCGGGCCCTCGCAATCCGCACAGGCGGCAAGAACGCGCCGAACGAGTACCCCGGCGCCCTCGACGTGCGCTTGCCAAAAGTCCTCCCCCGACACGTCGTAGGTCAGGCCCGCTGCCTCATAGGACAGCCGCGGGGGCGTTTCCATCGCGCGCTGCTCGCGGTCGTACCATCGCTGCCCGATGCGTACCGCTCCGCGCACGGCCCGAATGCGCTCGCCCGGTGTCCACAGCGCACGCCAGGGGCTGTCCGGCCCCAGGAGACCCATGTCGATAATCTCCCCGAGCGCGAGCGGCATCATCTCCAAGGCTTGCACCGATTGATCTCGCCACCGATGCATGCCGGCGAGTCCATCGGGCGTGACAGTGAGCTCGAGGCGACTTCGCCACCCCAGCCCTCCACGCTCGTCCTCCCCTGGGCAGGCATCGCACGTGAGCCCGTCAGTCGCAGCGGCAAAGTCGCGGTGCCCTAATCGCACCAGTGTCTCCGCGACGACATCGGCCTTCCAGCGGCGCTGAGCCTCCAGACAAACGTGGACGAGCTCTCCCCCGCCGACGCCTCCCGGCCCCGCTTCCGGCCACACGCTCGGTCTCCTCGATGCGGACGGCTCGACGATGTCGACAGCGTCGGCCCACACCATGCGCCGCCGGCGACGCGTCGGCTCAATGTCGACGACCTCTCCGGGAATGCCATGGCGCACGAAGTAGGTCACGCCCTCACCGAAGCCCAGGCAGTAGCCGCCGTGGACAGGCTTGACGAGGTGAACTCGCTCAGTCATGACGTCTCCTCGGGCTGATCACGCACGACGGGAACTCGTGCCTGAAGGGGCCGGAAATTCGGTCGATTCATGTCTTCACCAGACCACAGCGGTTCGGTCTTTTCTGCCGGGGCAGGCGCCTCGATGGGACTGGTCGCGTGGAGGCGGTAGGGAACGAGAACGACGATAACGCCGGGCACGTGCTGGAGCTCGCGGCGCAAACGAGCCGCGGAATGATTGTGCAAAAGGTGCTCCCACGAGTGCTTAAGCAGGAAGTACGGGATGTAGACGACCGTCATATCTCGGGGCGAGCGCTTGTGAAGGGAACGGACGTAGGTAACGACCGGCCCGGTGATGTCACGGAAGGGCGAATCGAGCACGGTCAGCGAGACGTCGGTGCCCGATTCTTGCCACTGCTCACGCAATTTCACGGCGTCGCCGGGGTCGATGTCGACGGTGACGAGGGTGAGGCTCGAGGGGTTCGTTGCGCGCGCATAGGAGATCGCCCTCATAGCGGGGAGATCGAGCTTGGACACGAGAACGAGGGCGTGCACGCGCG
Source organism: Actinomycetaceae bacterium (assembly GCA_030527545.1). Classification (GTDB taxonomy): domain Bacteria; phylum Actinomycetota; class Actinomycetes; order Actinomycetales; family Actinomycetaceae; genus Nanchangia. Next base: position 15,590 of record JAUNAP010000009.1, on the reverse strand, counting down.
AAGGAAGCGTATGCGCCGAATCCCAGTCCTCAACGTCAGTGTGGTGAGCGGACTGGCGATAGTGCCGGTTAATGCCGAGCATGAGGATGAAGACGATCGCCATGAGGAGGAGCGTGAGCCAAGCACCGTGGACGAACTTCGTGATCGTGACGATGACGAGGATGACGGAGGTGAAGACGAGACCGATCATGTTGACCACGCGCGAACGTCGTATCCTGTTTCGCTCGGCTACCCCGACCGTCACCCGCAATGCTCGGTTCCAGTGTCGAATCATGCCCAGCTGGGAGGTCGTAAAGGACAAGAAGACACCGACGATGTACATCTGGATGAGCCGCGTTACCTCGGCGTTGAAGACGATGATGAGCACGCCCGCGGCGACGGCGAGGACGACGATCCCGTTCGAGTAGCACAGGCGGTCCCCTCGCTTATAGAGCTGGACGGGCAAGAAGTGGTCGCGCGAGAGGACGGAGGCTAGCTGTGGGAAACCGTTGAATGCCGTGTTGGCGGCGAGTACCAAGATGAGTCCCGTGACGACGGTGACGAAGAGGAACAGCGGCGTCGAGAAGGAGAAGATCGTGTGGGCGAGCTGACCGATGACAGGATCGGTGCTCGCATCCACGGGCACGCCGTCCTTGAGGAGCTGCTTCGACCCCGTCTCCACGACTTTGACACCCGTGACTCGGGCAAGGTGCAAGATGGCGACGAGCATACTGGCCGAGATGATCCCCAGGAGCGCGAGCGTCGCCGCGGCGTTACGCGACTTGGGTTTGCGAAACGCCGGAACACCATTCGAAATGGCCTCCACGCCGGTTAGCGCCGCGCATCCCGAAGAGAAGGCGCGCAAGAGGAGGAAGAAACCTGCCACGCCCGTGATCCCTGCGTCGTAGCCGGCGGCCGGGGTCAACTCGTAGGCAGCGCTAGGCGCCTGGCCCAGTGTTCCCATCAGTTCTTGGGCGAGGCCACAAACGGCGAGCAGGCCGATGGCGGCCATGTAGAGATAGGTGGGGATCGCGAAGGCCGTTCCTGACTCGCGCATTCCGCGCAGGTTGAGCACGGCGAGAATCGTGACGACGAGGAGGGCGATGGGAGTTTCATACCCCGTGAGCTCGGGCATGGCCGTCGTCAGATAGTGAGCGCCCGAAGACACCGACACGGCGACGGTGAGGATGTAATCCATGAGGAGAGCCGAGGCCACCCCCAAGCCGGCGTGAGAGCCGAGGTTGTGCTTGGCGACCTCGTAGTCGCCCCCACCCGACGGGTAAGCGTGCACCGTTTGACGATAGGACGCTACGACGACAACGAGGACCGCCACCACCGCCAGGCCGATCCACAGCGACGCCGTCGAGGCTACAAGGCCGGCGAGGCCCAGCGTCAAAATAATCTCGTCTGGCGCGTACGCCACCGACGACAGCGCGTCGGAGGCAAAAACGGGCAGAGCAATCCGCTTAGGCAACAGGGTGTTCCCCATGGCCCGAGTAGGCATGGGGCGACCGAGGAGGATCCTCTTGAAGCCGTGAATGAAACTAAGCACGGGCCCATCATGCCACTTGCGACTAGCCCAACCTAGTGGGGTGGGTCTAGGTTGGGGGCGTGCATTTCGTAGTAATGGGTTCCGGCCGCGTCGGTTCGATGGTTGCCGCTGCGCTCGATGAGCGCGGGCACTCCGTCGCTGTCATCGACATCAATTCGCAGGCGTTCCGCAAGCTTCCCGAGGGGTTTTCCGGCCAGCGTATCAAGGGCATCGGTTTCGATAGAACGGTGCTGAAGAAGGCCGGGATCGACGAGGCTTACGGCTTCGCCGCCGTATCGAATGGCGACAATACGAACATCATCGCGGCCCGCGTGGCGCGCGAAACGTTCGGGGTCAAGCACGTCGTCGCACGCATCCTCGATCCACGTCGTGCCGAGGTCTACGAGCGACTGGGGATCCAAACGATCGGCACGGCGACGTGGTCTTCCGTTCAGATTCTCGAGCGGATTTTGCCCGATCGTTCTGAGGCCGTGTACACGGATTCGCAACTGGGAGTGTGTCTGGCACGGATTCGGCCGCACAACGCCTGGATCGGCACCGCCGTGCACCACTTGCGCGAACGTCTTGGCTGTGAAGTTGCCTACATCGACCGGCAGGGGCGCGCCCTGCTCGACCTCGATGCGCTGGCGATCCAACCCGACGATGTCCTCTTCGTCCTCACCCACAAGGATCGGTTGGCTGACGTTCGTTACGCCCTCACCCGCGTCCCGGACACGAAGGAGTAAGGCTCGTGTACATCCTTATTATTGGCGCCGGTTCGGTTGGTCGCTCGATCGCGCGCGAGTTGCTGTCTTATAGCCACGACGTGACGCTCATCGACAACGCGGCGCATAAGCTCCAGGTCGCCAAGCTCGCGGACGCGGACTGGATTCTCGCCGATGCCTGCGACCCGTTGACTCTTCGTCAGGCGGAGGCCGAACGCGCCGATGTCGTCGTCGCGGCAACGGGCGACGACAAGGTCAACCTCGTCGTTTCCCTGCTCGCCAAAACCGAGTTCGGTGTGCCGCGGACAGTCGCGCGTGTCAACAACCCGACGAACGAGTGGATGTTCGACGAGACGTGGGGTGTCGACATTCCCGTATCGACACCGCGCATCATGACCTCGCTTGTCGAGGAGGTCGTGGCTGAGGGAACGCCCGTCCACCTTTTCCGCTTCCACGGATCTGCGACGTCGCTATTCTCTGTGACCGTGCCAAAGAATTCACCGGCTGTGGGGCGACGCCTCATCGACCTCAAGTTGCCCGCCACCGCGGTCGTCGTCGCGATTTTGCGCGACACACACCCCTTTACGCCGGCGGTGGATTCGACGGTCGAAGTCGGTGACGAACTCTTGTTCCTCATCCCGGTGCGCGAAAAGGCCGAGATCGAGGCGCTCCAGCGTATCTTCGAGGCGCCAGCGGCCGATCCGGAGGACTTTGCACAAGAGGATTAATTACGCGTCGCGCCGCACGCGCGGGCGCAGGTAGGCCCAGGTGGCCCACGCGGCCACAGCGACGAGGGGCAGCCCCATCGTGAGCCGGGCGATCCCCAGGATCTCGACGGCCCCAGACAGGTAGAGCGGCCCCTGTACAGCGACGCGCGCGGCGAATAACCCAGCCCATCCCGCAGTAACGAGGAGGCACGGGCGCATGCGTGATGCATCGGCACGCCACCCCTTCCCCCACCCGAGCGTGAGTGCGAGTACCCATCCCGCGACGGGTTGGCGCACGAGGACCGATACGGCCAGCACCGAAGCGTAGACGATGTTAATAACGAGTCCCAGGGCGAAGAAATCGGCGGCGTTGCCTGTCTTTGCCGCCCAGGCAGCGCCGATGGCGACTCCGAGGAATCCGACGGCGACCTGCTTGAGATCTGCCCGAGCCCACAGGCGCGCGAGGGCGGCGACCCCGGCAAAACCGAGCGCAGCAACCAATGCGGGCGCCATCCGTCCCGTCGCGATGTAGACGCCGAGGAAGAGAGCAATCGGCCCGGCAGACTCACACACGCCACGCCATCCCCCCACGGCCTGGGAGAAGGAGAACGAGGAGGAGTCGATCTGATCCGTACCGGAAGTGAGACTCATGAGGCGATGATGTCGTAGGAGGGGTTGTACAGGCACAGGCCATCCGCGCGGCGAGCAGCGACCCCGTGGGCGACAAGATGGACGCCGGCTGTCATGCCGTCGACGACCTTCCTACCCAACCAGACGATCTCGATGGTGCCTGTGCCATCCCACAGGCGAGCCTTAAACGACCCGCCAGAGCCTGGGGCGGGATAGGTGATCGAACGAATGACCCCGCACACGCGTACCTCGTCGCGCGGCTTGATGTCGCGCACGGGGGTAGCCCCGCGGGCAGCCGACAGGCGCTGCTCCTCCGCGCCCGCGCTGTCCTCGCGCGAGGCGGGAGAAAGGGTGCGGCCCAATCGGGCGAGCCACTCACGCATGAGTCATGCCTCATGGGTAGAAGTGGGTTCTTGGGGCTCGACCTGGGGCAGTGTGAGCGGAATCGGCTCCCCCGGCGTGAGCAGCTCCTCGCCTCGGCTGACCAGGCAGCCGGACACGAGTTCCTCAAGGCTCGCGCGAGCGTAGGGGTCTGTCGCGGCGGCGCCTCGATAGAGAACGCGCAAGAACCAGCCGGATCCCTGGTGACCGTCGACGAGGATGGGCATCGCCCCTTCGACGCCTTCGGGCGGGGTGATGAGCAGCTGCTCGCGCTCGCCTTCGACGCGTTCGACGCTGCATCCCTCGCCTTCGAAAAGCGGCGGGAATTCCTCGAGAATCTGTTCCCATCCGCCGCCCGAGCGGCGCGTTGCGACGGCCGCCACCTGCATCTGGGCGGCCCCGATGATGACCTCGAGGGCGAGAATCTGCGAGGGATCGTGCGGATTGGGAACCGGGGCGACCTGCATCCCCTGAATGACGGGGATCTCGAGGGCCCCAAAAGACACTCGCGGCATGGTCGCTGCGGCCTCGTCGTCGCGGTCCCACGGGCCTCGAACGCCACGTGTGTCGTCAGTGCCGCCCGCGAGCTCTTCTCGGGGCGCCTCCGTCTCGACGACACCGGTCGTCTCGTCGGTATTCTTGTTGCTCTTACGCTTAAACCACGCCATGACGGCAGCCTACTCCGCGCAATCGGTGCACACGAGTTCGCCGTCGTTGTCTTCAGCGAGCTGTGAGCGATGATGAACAAGGAAGCACACCGAGCACGTGAACTCGTCGTCCTGGCGGGGAACAACGTCGACGGAAAGCTCCTCGTTCGACAGGTCAGCTCCAGGCAGCTCAAACTCTTCAGCTGCGGTGTTTTCTTCGTCACCGTCGACCTCGGGCGATCCCGAGGCCTCAGCGCGTCGTGCCTGCAGCTCCTCGAGGGAGTCGGACTCGACGTCGTCGTCTTTCTTGCGAGGGGCGTCGTAATCGGTGGCCATCTCGCCCGCCTTTCTGCGCTGTACTTCCTCAACAGATACGTGCACGCGTATGCATCGCCGTTGCGCGATAGTAGCACCTCGGCCCGCGGGATTGCCACGTCAGTTCGACACGTGTCCTAAACTGGCACCACGACGCGCCAAAGAGGCAGTAACTGAAAGGATGGTCGCCTTCGATGAAAGACGTGCACGTGTTGGGAGTTCATCCCGACGGCAATCAGATCATTCTTTCCGACGATGAGGGCGCTCGTTATTCCCTTCAGATCACCGATCATCTCCGCGATGCCTGTAAGGTCCGCACGAGTCTGCGCTCGGTTCCGCCCCGACGTTCTGGCCATGGTTTGGGTCCACGCGAGATCCAAGAACGTATCCGCGCCGGTGCGACACCAGAGGAAATCTCGCGCGATTTCGACCTCCCTACCGACAAGGTTTCCCGCTACGCTGGTCCGATCATTGCCGAGCGTGCTCACGCCGCCCGTTTAGCGCAGCATGCGCGCATCGGGACCGAAGCTGACTCACCCAATCTGGGGGATCTCGTTGTCGACCGCCTGGCTGCGCGCGGTGTCGAGCCGCACACCCTGTCGTGGGACGCGGTCCGCGCGGGCCACACGCAACCGTGGGAGATCATCGTCCGTTTCATCCAAGACGCCCAAGAGAGGGAGGCCCACTGGTCGCTCGACTCGTCGGGCGCCTCGGTCTCGGCGATCGACGAAGAAGCTGCGTGGCTGACAGAACGCAGCGCTCCCGCAGGTCGCTCGCGCGGATCAGCCTCGCCGATGCCCTCCAGGCAGGCGCATGCGTCCGACGTCACCGAAGCTCTGCTCAACGACGTCAACGCCCAACGGGGGATCCGCCAAGAGGTCGACATGAGCGAATTCGACGACGAGACGGACACCGACTCCCCCGCCACGACGACGACACGGGTACTCTCGTTCGATTCCCGCTCTCGTTCAACTCCCCCGCCGCCCCCGCATGTCGAGGACGAACCCGAACCGACGACGGGCACACTGCCCGGACTCGACGAGATCGACTCGCAGGAGCAACGGCCACCGGCGGACGAGCCGAGGGTCAAGCACCGGCGTCCGGTTCCCACGTGGGAGGAGATTATGTTCGGCTCTCAGCCGCGCAATCATCCGCCACGCGAGCCCCAGTAGCCTAGGACACGACAAGGAAGGGGACGTCGAGCTCCTCTGGCGTCAACGACCCGTGGACGCCCTTGAGGCTGCGCGCACCCGCCGTGTGGACACGACGGTCGACAACGAGGGCGCGTTCGCGTGAGAACACCCACAGGTCGCCAACCCAGCCACGCCGGTCGTCGGCCACCTCACCGAGCAGCCGCACGAGGTCCGCTCCTGCGACGACATCGGCTCGATCACCGACGACGTGCGCCCAGCGGCGTGATTCCTCCTCAACATCGGCTCCAGCGCGCAGGTGGACGTGGAGGGCTCGCGGCTCACCGGCGAGATAGCGATAGGTCAGCTCGGGGCAGTCGGCAAGGTCGAGGATCTTGGAGGAATCGGGGTTAACCATGCCGTGATCGGCGGTGAGAGCGACGAGAGTGTCGTCTCCGACCTTCCTTCGCACCTCATCGACGGCGCGGTCGATCGCCTCAAGAGTGTCGAGCCATTGGGGGGAATCCCATCCGTGAGCGTGCCCGCAGTGGTCGAGAAACTCAAAATACAAATAGGTGAGGTCGTAGGAGCGTGCCGCTTTGATGGCCGCTTCGACGCGGTCGCGAAGCGTCTCGGCGGTAAGCAGCGTGGCTCCTTTGAGAGCGCAGCTTGTCAATCCGGAACCGACAAAACGCCCCGGAACGATAGCGCATGTGGAGCTGTCTTTGCGGGCAAGTGTTTCGAAAATCGTCGGCACGCGGTTCCATCCGCTCGGTTCGATCACCCGTCCCGTGCCCCGCTCCTTCATGGCAAGCAGCTGGACGACACGGTCGTATTCCGGTTGGGCTACCTCGTAACCGAGCATCCCGGTGCGTCCTGGAAGCGCCGCGCACGTCAGCGACGATAGCGCGGCCGCCGTGGTCGAGGGCACGCATGTGACAAGCCTGAGGCCCGTCTCGAGCGCGGGTTTGAGAGCCAAGCGAGCGTGTGCACTGCGTGCACGAAGCTGGTGCCACCCGAGGCCGTCGACAACGACGAGCACGACGTGGGAGGCCCTCTCGAGGCCGCCAAGGCGAACCTGAGTTTCCCGGGCATGCCCCAACGCCGCGGCGAGGGAAGGCATGACGTCGGTGAGGCGTCCGTCGGCAGCCTCGATGTGGTCGAGAACGCGCTGGCAAGTTCGCATGTCACCCATGGTCTCACCTCCCGGGCATGTGCCCAACCGCGCATGTGCACGTCGGGTCGTTTTCGTTAGACAATGGCGACATGGCACGTGATGTGGAATCTGCGGGTGAATCGATCGTCGATATCGACGTGACCGACGAGATGCGCTCGTCATTTCTTGAATACGCCTATTCCGTCATATACGCCCGCGCGTTACCGGACGCGCGCGACGGTCTTAAGCCTGTTCAGCGCCGCATTGTCTATCAGATGTCCGTCATGGGCCTGAGGCCCGATCGTGGCCATGTCAAGTCCTCACGCGTCGTCGGCGATGTTATGGCTCATCTTCATCCCCACGGCGATGCCGCGATCTACGACGCGCTCGTGCGGTTGGCGCAGCCTTTTGCCATGCGGGTCCCCCTCGTTGACGGCCACGGCAATTTCGGTTCGCTCGACGACGGGCCTGCGGCGCCGCGTTACACGGAAGCGCGGATGGCTGCAGCGGCGCTGGACATGGTCGAAAGCCTCGATGAGGATGTCGTCGACTTCGTGCCTAACTACGACAACCAGACAACCCAGCCAGAGGTGCTTCCAGCGGCTTTTCCCAACCTTCTCGTCAACGGGGCTTCGGGAATCGCGGTCGGCATGGCTACGAATATTCCTCCCCACAATCTCGGCGAGGTTTCGCGTGCCGCGATGTATCTCCTCGACAATCCCGATGCGACCATCGACGATCTCATGCTGAGAGTTCCGGGCCCCGACTTCCCCTCGGGCGGCGTCATCGTCGATCGCACAGGAATCGAGGAGGCCTATCGCAGCGGCCGTGGTATTTTCCGCACCCGCGCGGCCGTGAGTATCGAACGCGTGTCTGCCCGCAAACGCGGGATCGTTGTCACGGAGCTTCCCTACATGGTTGGGCCCGAACGGGTCATCGAAAAGCTCAAGGAAGCCGTGACAAAGGGACGAGTCCAGGGCGTGTCGGCGGTGACCAATCTGACGGATCGCGCAAATGAGCTGCGTTTGGTCATTGAGGTCAAGAATGGGTTCAATCCCGAGGCCGTTCTTGCCCAGCTGTATAAACACACGCCCCTGGAAGACTCGTTCGGTATCAACGCGGTTGCCCTCGTCGACGGCCAGCCGCGCACGATGAACCTCAAGGAGATTCTCGAGGTCTTTCTTGACCACCGCCTGTCGATCGTGCTGCGGCGGTCGCATTCTCGCCTGACACGCGCCCTCGAGCGCCTGCATCTCGTCGAAGGTCTCCTCACCGCCATCGTCGATATTGACAGAGTCATCCGGCTTATTCGAGCGGCTGAATCGGTTGGTGAGGCGCGGCAGGCTCTCATGGACGAGTTCGGACTCGACATGGCGCAGGCCGATCACATTCTCGAGCTGCGCCTGCGCCGGTTAACAAAGTTCTCGCGTATCGAGCTCGAAGCCGAGCGAGACGATTTGTCTGCGACCGTCGAGCAGCTGCGTGTCCTTGTCAGTGACGCCACCGCAAGACGCACGGTTGTGAGGAAGGAGTTGGAAGAGGTCGCCGGACGGCTGGGAACGCCCAGGAGAACGAGGCTGCTGGATTCAACGGGTTCGCTCCCCGACAGCGATGTTCCTCTAGAGATCAGCGACGATCCGTGCCGCGTCGTGCTTTCGGCCCGGGGCCAACTTGTTCGGATTAGCGGGGCCGAACCGGCCTCTCGCGAGGGGCCACGTCAAGTTGACGATGCGATCCGCACCGACCTCGCGACGACGGCCCGCTCTACTTGCGGCGTCGTTCTCGATACCGGTGAGGTTGCTCGCCTCGATGTCGTCGACATCCCGCAGGTACCGCGAACGGAATGCGCGCCCAGCCTCAGCGGCGGTGTGCCCGCCCTCCAGCTTGTTAACCTCGAAGACCCGAGTCAGGTTGTGGGACTCATTTCGCTCGCCGAGGACGCCGCACCGGTATGGGCTATGACTGAGCGTGGAGTCGTCAAGCGCGTGCGCGCCGAGCACCCCACCAATAAGGACCAATGGACGATGATGGCGCTAGATTCGAACGACCGCATCGTCGCCTGCGGACATGCCGGCGACGACGCAACGATCGTCTCGATTGCCTCCTCCGGACAGCTCTTACGCATGAGCGCGGACAAAGTCCGTCCACAGGGATTGTCCGCCTCGGGAATGGCGGGAATGAAACTCATCGGCGAGGCCCGTGTCATCGCGGCGAACGCAATAGCGGCAGAAAAGCTGACGGGCGCGTACGTGGTGACCGTTGCCGGTTGTGACCAAGCCCTACCGGGAACCGGTCAGACCTCTGTGAAGGTGACACCGCTGGAGCTGTATCCAATCAAGGGTCGGTCCGGGCAGGGGGTGCGTGCTCACCGGCTGCTGAGAGGCGAGGACGGACTCGTGCTCGCCGCGATCACCCCCGGTGTTACGCGAGCTATCGCCGAGGACGGCGCTCCCCTCGATCTTCCCGCGCCCGATGAGCGGCGAGACGGCTCCGGGGAAAAGCTTCACCACCAGATCTTTGCGCTGGGTTAGGCGTCGCCTCGCCTGCTCGCAGTAACGTCGAGGACGTATTCGCGTGATTCCGAAGCGACCTCGAATCCGAGTCGAGCGAGCATAGCTCGCCCGGCGCGGTCCTCGGCCGCTGCCGAAATCCCTACCGAATCGAGGCCGAGCTCACCGAAGCTACGCACGGCAGCGACGATAAGCGCCTCCACGATGTTGGCTTGCGTATAGGCCCCGTCAAGGCCATACATGTCGATGGCGCCTTGACGCACTCCCAGCGCCTGCCAATCTTGGGAATAGATCGACGTGAGTACGAATCCGGCCACGGGCGAGCGGTCTGTCGAGCGGTCGAGGGCCAGGAAAGAGGCCTCCGTCAGCAAATGCGACGTCGTGTCGAGCCACTGATCGTGCGAGAGCGGTGCCGCCCCATAGTCGCGGCTCATGCGGTTGAGCGCCCGCCGTACCTCGTCGTCGAGTGCGGGATCCCAGGGCACGATCGCGATCGAGTGATCGAGTTCAACTGGTTCGGGCGCCGGCCGCGTGGGGCGGGTCATCTCAAAATACGATGTCGCCCACGTATATCCCTGGTTGATGAGGTGGCGTTCGAACGAATCGTCAGCGGCCTCGACGTGGGTGATGATGCGCCCCTCGTTTACTCCCGCCTCGGCGAGGAGACCCCGGGCACGCTGGGTCTGCCACGACGTAGAAGCCTCGCCTAGCCCCCTGCCCCGGTGAGAAGGATGAACGCCCCCGCAACAGATAGCGACGGTTGTGGCGAGGAGACGCAAGCGCACGTGCCCATAGGCGAGAAGTCTGCCGTCGCCGTCGCGCCAACCCACGGAATCTTGCTGACCGCTTCCGGTGAGCCAGCGTTCGAGCTCGCGCGCCGAGGTGCGAAACGGCGGGTTATCGAAATTCTCAATGGTCTCGACCAGCCCGGCTAAATCGGCGAGGTCACGGTGCGACAGTGTCTCGCATACCAGTTGGCCTTCGCTCACGTGAGCCCCTTTCCCATCGACCGAGGCCCATTTTACAGGTCGATGGTGTAAACCATCCGCACCCCGATCGCACTGAAGCCGAGCTTTTGAAGTTCCGGCGAACGGTCCGTGAGGGTAGCGACCGGTGCTTCCGTCGACAAGCCGGCGAGACCAGCCGAATGAGCTGCGTGCATGACGCACGTGAGCAATGCCATCACCGGGGCGCTCAGGCCCGGTCCGTAGGATTCGATGGAGGCATCAGCGTCGACGCCGGCAAGCCACGTCGTCGAATGGCGGCATACGAGAGCGTAGGCGTCGATACCTCCGTCCCCATCGTGAACGAGCGAAAGATCGGGGTCGAGGGATTCGGCGACGCGCCTCCACCAGCGTGCCGCTTGCGCAGCCGAGGCTCCCACGTCGCGCGAAGCACGGGCGTGAAGCTGTTCGACAACGCTGAGGTCGACGTCGGCGATCGGCCGTATCCCCTCGCAGGAACACTGCGAAAAATGATCGAGCTGATGTCTGTAGACACCGATGAGCGAGGAAGGGGTGAAGCCGGCCGCGGCGTAGAGCTGACGACGATCACGTTGATGGGCTTCAACAACGTTGGAAATCCGAGCCGGTAGACGCGAATCCGCTCCCCAATGGTCGATAAGCAACTGTCGTGCCCGAGCGTCTTGCCACGTCAGGAGCGCACGGCCGATGCCACGCCCGCGCCACTTTGGCATCGTGGCCGCGAAAAGCTCGGCACGCGCGACCTCGCGGTCCTCCCGATAGAGCCGCACCGCGCCGAAGGCCTGAATGATGCCGCGTGCGTCGATACCAACGATCCCGTCGGCGTATCTGGCTTCTTCCGCCTCCCCCAGCAGCGACTTCAGCTGGTCCGTCGGCGTGCGCCTGACAACGGCGTTATCGTCTTCCGTGATACGAACGAGGGAATCGAGGGCCGCCAGGTCACCCACGCTCGCACGGCGCCACGTTAGCCCTAGGTGTGAGGCAGGCGTGAGGGCGTGGGCAGGCGGGTGCAACCGCTCCTCGAGACTCGCTAGCATGCCCCCATCATACTTAAGTCCCAGGCGACCGTGATATTGCACGTTCCTCATGCGTCGATCTGCTCGCGCGAAAGTGCGTCGGCACCCGAGACAATGAAGTCGCGCCGCGGTGCCACGGTCGAGCCCATGAGCAGCTCGAAGATTTCCTCGGCATGCGCCGCCACTGCCTCATCCGCCAACGTCACCCGACGTAGCGTACGGTGAGCAGGATCCATGGTCGTCTCCGCCAGCTGGTCCGCGTCCATCTCCCCCAGGCCCTTATAGCGCTGGATGGGCTCTTTCCACGTTCTACCGGCCTTTTTTAACTCGGCGAGCTTGCGATGGAGTTCGTCCTCGGAATAGGTGTAGACGTATTCTTTCTTGCGTCGCCCCTTCGCGTTGACCTCGATACGATGCAGCGGGGGCACCGCCGCGAACACGCGTCCTGCCTCGATGAGCGGCCGCATGTAGCGGAAGAAAAGCGTGAGCAAAAGCGTACGGATATGGGCGCCGTCCACGTCGGCGTCGGTCATCATGATGATCTTGCCGTAGCGTGCTTGCTCGATGTCGAAAGAACGTCCCGATCCCGCCCCGATCACCTGGATAATCGAAGCGCACTCGGCGTTGTGAAGCATGTCCGAGGTTGATGACTTCTGTACGTTGAGGATCTTTCCTCGGATCGGCAGCAGCGCCTGAAAATCCGATGATCGGGCCTGCTTGGCGGTGCCTAGAGCCGAGTCGCCCTCGACGATAAACAGCTCCGAACTGGCGATGTCGTTGGAGCGACAGTCGGCGAGTTTAGCGGGCAACGAGGAGGTCTCGAGGGCATTTTTGCGCCGCGAAATCTCTTTGTGCATGCGTGCCGATACGCGCGCCCGCATTTCGCCGACGACCTTCTCCATGACGGCAAAGGTCTGCTGCTTGTCGTCGCGCTTAGTCGAGGCAAAAATATCGCCAAGCTGGCGGGTGACAACGCTAGTAACCGCACTACGCGCCTGCGGTGTCCCCAGGATTTCTTTCGTCTGCCCCTCGAACTGCGGCTCCGGCAAGGAAACAGTGATGACCGCGGTTAAACCCGCGAGCACGTCATCCTTCTCGATCTTGACCTCTTTCGCACCAAGCTTGAGCCGCTTCGATTTACGGTTACGGTTAATCGCTTGACGGACGACCTTGGCAACGGCGTTGTCGAACCCCTGAACGTGGGTTCCGCCCATGGGAGTCGAAACGATGTTGACGAACGACCGTTCAGTCGTGTCGTACCCGACCCCCCAGCGCAGTGCGACGTCGACAACGCACGTCCGCTCGACCTCGCGCGTGACGACGTCGTGAGTGTCGTCGTCGACCGCCTGAACCGTCTCTGTGTAGGTGACCTCATCGCGCAGACGCCACGTGTCGGTTACGGGCGCGTCGGCGGCAAGATAGTCAACATAGTCTGAAATGCCACCGTCGTAACGAATGGTTTCGCTCCATGTCTCCTCGCCGCGCTCGTCGCGGATGACGAACGTGAGCCCCGGAACGAGAAAAGCCGTCTGACGGGCGCGCTCGAGGATTCGATCGCGATCGAAACCACTGGCCGCTGCCTCGAGAAAGATGTCGGGATCGGGCCAGAAACGGACTTGAGTACCTGTCGTCTTTTTCGCACAGCGACGCAAGGAGACGAGAGTATGCCCGGGTTTACCTTCAACGAAAGGCGCATCGGGGCCATCCGATTCGAACGTCCCTACATGTCCGCGGCGAAACGACATGTGATAGACTCGACCACCGCGCTTAACCTCGACGTCGAGACGCTGCGACAGCGCGTTGACGACCGAGGCACCCACACCGTGCAGACCGCCCACGGCGCCGTAGTTTCCGCCACCGAATTTCCCGCCCGCGTGTAGCTTCGAGAAGACTACTTCGACACCGCTCATACCGGTGCCCGGAACGTCATCGACCGGGATGCCACGCCCGTCATCGGCGACGAGAGCCGACCCGTCAGAAGCGAGCGTAATTTCGATCGTTCGGCACGCCCCGACGAGAGCTTCGTCTACGGAGTTGTCGATAATCTCCCACAGGCAATGCATGAGACCGCGCATGTCGGTCGAGCCGATGTACATGCCCGGTCGCACTCGAACAGCCTGAAGCCCCTCGAGCACCTGCAGATGGGTCGCATCGTAGGCGGCTACCTTCTCGTTTATCACGGCTCCCATCGTAGGGTCACCCTCTCCTCTTTTCTCCGTTCCCCTTGTCGTCGTTTTGCCCGTGGCGAAAGCCCGCCGCTCGACTTCGCTCCTGAAGCCAAGGCGGGGACAATGGAACCATGACACCCACATTGACCGACGAGAAGACACAGGCGAGTAACGAGTTTACGGCGGCCGACCGCTGTGATGTCTGTGGCGCCCAGGCCTGGGTGCGCGCCTTCTTTTCCAGCGGCATCCTGCTCTTTTGCGCCCATCATGCTCGCGAGCACTCTGGTGCCCTCGAGGCCGCAGAGCGCGTCGACGACGGCAGAAGCGATGGTTTCGCAATCGCCTAGCGGCTAGGACGTCATCACGGGCGAGCGGGTTTGTCCCGCTCGCCCGTTTCGTTTAGTCGAGATAGTCGCGCAACACCTGTGAACGCGAGGGATGGCGCAGCTTCGACATCGTCTTGGATTCGATCTGGCGGATGCGCTCGCGAGTGACACCGTAGACTTTGCCGATCTCATCGAGCGTCTTCGCTTGCCCATCACCAAGACCGAACCGCATGGCGACAACGCCGGCCTCGCGTTCCGATAGTGTATCGAGCACCCGTCGCAGCTGCTCCTGCAAGAGCGTGAAGGACACGGCATCGGCGGGTACAACTGCTTCGGAGTCCTCGATGAGATCACCGAACTCAGAATCACCGTCTTCACCCAGAGGGGTGTGCAGCGAGATCGGCTCCCTGCCGTACTTTTGGACCTCTACGACCTTTTCGGGCGTCATGTCGAGCTCCTTAGCGAGCTCCTCGGGCGTGGGCTCGCGCCCGAGATCTTGCAGCATCTGCCGCTGGACCCGGGCGAGCTTGTTGATGACCTCAACCATGTGCACGGGGATGCGGATAGTACGTGCCTGGTCAGCCATCGCTCGCGTGATGGCCTGTCGGATCCACCAGGTAGCGTAAGTCGAGAACTTATACCCCTTGGTGTAGTCGAATTTTTCGACTGCGCGAATGAGGCCGAGATTGCCCTCTTGAATGAGGTCGAGGAAGAGCATGCCACGTCCTGTGTAGCGCTTGGCCAATGAGACCACGAGCCTCAGGTTGGCCTCCAGGAGGTGGTTCTTCGCGTGTTGTCCGTCGACGGCGAGCTGGTTGAGCTCTCGACGTTCCTTCGACGACATGTCATCGGATTCAGTGTGAATCTTGTGTTCGGCGAAAAGGCCCGCCTCAATGCGGCGCGCGAGGTCGACCTCTTCGGCGGCATTGAGCAGCGGCACCTTGCCGATCTGCTTGAGATAGTCCTTGACGGGGTCGGCGGTCGCGCCGGCAACCGTGACCTGCTGCGCCGGTTCGTCCGTATCGTCCTTTTCAGACAGGGTGAACCCGCCACTCTTGCGCACCTTTTGGTCTTTCGCCGCCGTGCGGCGACGCTTGACCATCGTCCGCTTTTTCCGCGGCGACCTCACTCGGGCGGGCCGCTCCTCGGCGAGGCTCGCAAGTTCCTCGGCGACGCTGGCCTGAGCCTGCCCTGCAGCCTCTGCCTGTGCCTGTTCGGCCTCGGCCTTAGCCTTGGCGCGCCGCGCCTGCGAGGCCTTAGAGGCCGCGGTCTTCTTCGCAGGCGTCTTCTTTGCCGGCGCCTTCTTAGCAGGAGTTTCCTCAGCCGCGGCAGCGGCCTCGGACTCGCTAGCTTTCGCCGCCGTGGTCTTCTTCGCGGTGGTCTTCT
>JAUNAP010000018.1 GCA_030527545.1 Actinomycetaceae bacterium | reverse complement strand
CACTTCCGTGCAACCACGCTCGACCACCCGATCATCATGG
Source organism: Actinomycetaceae bacterium (assembly GCA_030527545.1). GTDB lineage: Bacteria > Actinomycetota > Actinomycetes > Actinomycetales > Actinomycetaceae > Nanchangia. The sequence goes on along the minus strand of JAUNAP010000018.1, from coordinate 1,639 downwards.
GCCGCGCCACGTGGGACGCCACACCCGAACTCGACCGCCGCCCTGCCTACGTCGCCACCAGGGCCGACCACCGGGAGTTCCGCAAAGCAGCCGCCAAGGCCTTCGCCGCCATCAGCAACGACCCCCTCGCACTCGCCGCGACCTGCCTCAAACTCCACCCAGAAGGCGCCTACGTGATCGGCGGCCGCCAAATCCTCGACCTACTTCTCCCCTACTGCACCGACGCCATCGTCACCACCCTCAACCAGCGCACACCCGTCAGTGACGAGCACGCCGTCACCTACGCCCCGGCTATCCCCACCGGCTGGACCCGCGAAGACGCCGGAGGCGACGCCTACACCCACCCCTGCGGGTACACCATCACCCGACACGTCAACCCCGCGCCGCTACCACTCCCGGTCATCACCGACCCCACACGCAAGGAGGAGAACAAGGATGCATGAGTGTCCCCACTGCCAAGCCACCATCAGCGACGACACTGCCCTATGTGTAGCCCACGCGAACGAGTTACGCGAGCGCCTCCGTGACTACGACACCCTCGCCCAGTGTCTACCGTTCGAGCACGCCGGACTCGCCAACCACGGGCCACAAACACAAGCCACCAGCAGCGGGGCGGGGAGTACACGCGACGCCGCCAACCCCGCACTCATCGACCTCACCATCGAGACCGATCAGGTCCTCGCCGCGTGGGCAACCCACTACGCCGGTCACCCCGTGGAATCCCCACTCGCCTGGCTATGGGTCTACGCCGGGATTGTCGTGACCGACCACGAGGACGCCGCCCAGTGTATCGACGAGATCACGGACGCGCTCGCACGCCTCGCTAACGCAGTCGACCCGACCGCGGACACGCGCTCGCGGTCTCGTCGCACCTGCCCACTGTGCGGAAACCCCACCAGGATCGAGCAGGGTGAAACACGCCGGTGCACGCACTGCCACGAGACCCTCACCCCCGGGGCGACCGCAGCAATCATGAGACTCAAAGCAAACGCACTGTGGCTCGCCACCCCACAGCTCGCAGACTTCCTCGAGGTCACGACAGGACACAGGCCGACAGCCGGCGCCCTACGACACCGCGCCGGCTACTGGGGCGTCCGCCGAGACGACCGCGGAAGATGGAACGCAGGCGACTACCTCGCGACCCTCAAGAAGAACGCCCGCGAGCGCCAACGTCTTGCCGAACCCGAAAGTCTCCGCTAACCTGTGATAGGTGGCGCGTTCGTATACGTGGACAGCGCCGCGGCCCGTGTGATGCGGGGAGAAGGTGGGCCCCGCCCCTTCTTTTTCGCAGGTAGGACCCCCCACGCAAGCGACGTGGCACGACCTACCCGCCGAGAGTAGGGGGCGGGGCAAGGGGCGGGAAGCTCGAGAGAACCAACGGAGGGGCGACGCCGTGAAGATAGTGAAAACGCGGATAGATGATCTTAAACCGGCGCCGGATAACCCGCGGGTGATCCCGCAACAGGCGGTCGAAGCAGTCGCCGAGTCGATCCGCGAATTCGGGTGGCAGCAGCCCCTAGTCGCAGAAGATGACGGGACCCTCATCGCGGGTCACACGCGTCTCGCCGCCGCGAAATTCCTCGGACACAAGACCGTCCCAGTTATCTACGCGAGCGAGCTCGATAGCCGGCAAGCGCAG
>JAUNAP010000017.1 GCA_030527545.1 Actinomycetaceae bacterium | reverse complement strand
TGTACGTGAACGTCCCGCCTGACTATTGACAATCCACATAGGGACACCCCCCCCGCTCGAATGATCTTCGCTGCACAGTAGAGATAGCTCTTGTAGACCTCCGCAGCGAACCAGTCCTTGTGCCTCTTGACCATCTTCGTCGAAGACGCAAGATCCGCGTAGAGGACAGTTGCGTCGAGATCGACAGCAAGGTTCTTCAGCGGAAGGTCACCGGCGTCGGGCACCTTCTGGCCTGCGCGACGTTCCCACTGCTCGTCGACAGTCTTCTGGACGTACGCATCCAGTTCATCTTTCAGACTCATCTCGAGGCTATTCCCCCACGCTCACTCTAACCGTTCGCTCGATCAGCTTAGCCGCTGCGCAGTGTCAAAGGGCTGCAGCAATAGGCCTGCTCGCGACCCGTCACATACGCCAGAGGTTATACGGCGAAACGGAACTCCGCCCAATTTCGTCTCTATTTAACCTATTCTCAAGACATGAATGCACAACGGCGGGCAGCGATCTACCTACGAATCTCACTCGACCGCGACGGTGACGGACTGGCCATCGACCGCCAACGGGAGGACTGCGAGGCGATCGTCACCGACCGCGGCTGGACTCTCGTCGAGACCTACGTCGACCAGTCGATCAGCGCCTCCGACAAAACCACCGCGCGACCGGCCTACGATCGAATGATCCGCGACGTCGACGCGGGCCTCATCGACGCCATCGGCTGTTGGGACCTCGATCGCCTGACCCGCCAGCCCCGTCAGCTCGAAGACTGGATCGACCGCGCCGAGGAGACCCGCCTGACCATCGTCACGGCCAGCGGCGAAGCCGACCTCGGCACCGATGCTGGCCGGCTCTTCGCCCGCATCAAGGCATCCGTCGCCCGTGCGGAAGTAGAGCGCAAAAGCGCACGTCAGTCGCGCGCCCAGCAGCAGCGTGCCGAGCAGGGGCGGCCTCCGAAAGGTGTTCGCCCCATCGGATACGAGCTCGACGGCTCGATCATCGAGCACGAAGCCGTCGCCGTCCGCGCCATTTACGATGCCGTCCGGTCCGGATGGTCCCTGCGCGACATCACCCGTACCCTCAACGGCGACCAGCCGGCACGCCACGGCGCCGGCGAGCTGCCGCCCGTGCCGAAGACTCCGCGTCACACCCACGTCCTCGACCTGGAGTGCAACGCCCGGCGCCGCGCTGAGGGCAAGGCTGAAAAGCCGGTCACCGCGCCCTATCCATGGATTCCCTCCACGCTTCTGTCGATCCTGCGCAACCCCCGGTACGCGGGCTACTCGGTCTACCGGAAAAGAGCAGGCCAAGTGGGCCGACTGGCGTCGGCACCTCGTGCGCGAAGACGACGGCGCCCCCATCAAAGCCCAGTGGAAGCCCATCATCGATCCCGAGCAGTGGGAAGCCGTCCAGGCCATCCTCGACGACCCGAAGCGCACCAGCAATCGGACCTCGTCGACCGCCCGCAAGCACTTGGGCTCCGGTCTCTACCTGTGCGCCGAGTGCGGGAAGCCGGTCCGCACCCACGGCGCGCGCTACCGCTGCCCCGACGCCCATGTCCTGCGCAGCCAGCGGCAGATCGACGCGGTGATCCTGGCCACCGTCAGGGCGCGCCTGGCCCTGCCGGACCTGGCCGACCTGATCCCCGCTCCCGATGCACCGGAGATCGCGCGCATCGACCAGGAGATCTCCGACCGCCGCGCCCAGCTCCACCGGGCCCAGCAGGACTACGACGCCGAAATCATCGAAGGTGTTGACCTGAAGCGAATCCACGGCCGCGAGCGGCCGGCCATCGAAGCCCTGGAGCGCAAGAAAATTGACCTGTCCGCGGGCACGGATCTCGGACCCGTCGCCGCGGCCCCCGATCCCCTAGCTGTAGTGTCCCGTGAGGTTGTGAACGACCTCGGCGGGAGTCCGGCC
>JAUNAP010000008.1:56032-94481 GCA_030527545.1 Actinomycetaceae bacterium | reverse complement strand
CCCCCGTTCACCCCAACCCCACAACCCCCGCGTCCGCCGCCTTGTGTCCACCTACCCCTCGGGGGGGGGGGCGCCCCCCCGCCCCCCCGCCACCACGTGATCTTTCGCGTCTACTCGGCGTCCTCGGCCGGCTCCGCCTCGGCGGTCTCCTCGCCCTCGGCGGTCTCCTCCGTCTCAGGCTCGGGCTCTTCCTCCGGAATCATGACGGAAACGACGACCTCTTCGCCGTCAACCGCGGTCTCGACGTCCTCGGGCAGGGTGAGGTCGGCAACGCGCACGACCGCGCCCTCCTCCAGGCCCTCGATCGACACCGAGATCGACTCGGGGATCTCAACGGCGGGGCAGGAAACCGCGAGTTCGAACATCTCCTGATTGTGGATCGTGCCCGGCGCGGTCTCGCCGGCGACCTCGATGGCAACGTCAACGTCGACCTTCTCCGTGCGCGAGACGGCCAGGAGGTCTACGTGGAGAATATCGCGACGCACCGGGTGACGCTGGACAGCCTTGACGAGAGCGAGCTGCTTTTCGCCCTCAATGTCGACCGAGACGAGGGCGTTCGCATTGTCCTTAACAATAAGGAACGTCTCGTGGGCGGGCAGGTAGAGCGAACGGGTCTCCGTGTCCTTGGAGTAGATAACGGCGGGCAGCTTGCCGTCACGGCGAGCACGGCGAGCGGCGCCCTTACCCGTTTCCTCACGCAGCTGGGCGGACAGCGAAATAGCAGCCATGGTGGCCTCCTTCATCGGTTGAACTTTTCGGCCCCGGAAGGACGTGGACACACCACGGCCGCGTCGATAACGGAGGATCTCCTCCCTCGCCGAGGCGCACCCGCCACAATAGCGCGCGTCCCCCGCTCAGTTCCACTTGAGCGGAGGACATCACACCGGCGGATCAGTCGAACAGCGCCGTGACTGAGCCGTCGTCGAAGACCGCGCGAATCGCCTTTGCAAGGAGGGGGGCGATCGAAAGGACGGTGAGGTTGTCGAACCTCTTTTCTTGCGGGATCGGCAGCGTGTCGGTAAGGACGACCTCGCGGGCCCCGCACGTCGAAAGTCGCTCGACAGCGGGGTCAGAGAGCAGACCGTGGGTCGCCGCGACGATAACCTCGGTCGCGCCCTCACCCAGGAGCACTTTGACGGCCTCGGCGATCGTGCCACCCGTGTCGATCATGTCGTCAACGAGCACGCACGCCTTCCCCTTGACATCGCCGACGACGCGGTTGGCAACCGCCACATTCGGGCGGGTCGTGTCGCGTGTCTTGTGGACGAAAGCAAGCCCCGTCGAACCAAGTTTGTTGGCCCACTTCTCGGCCACCCGGATGCGACCCGCGTCGGGCGAGACAACAGCGACGTCCTTATCGCCCAGACGGGTGCGCACGTAGTCGAGCAGCACGGGCATGGCCAACAGGTGATCGACGGGACCATCAAAAAAGCCCTGCGACTGTGACGCGTGCAAATCGACCGCCATGATGCGGTCCGCGCCTGCCTGCTTGAACAGGTCCGCCATGAGGCGCGCCGAGATGGGTTCGCGTCCCTGATGCTTCTTGTCTTGGCGGGCGTAGGGGAAACAGGGAGCGACAACGGTAATACGCTTGGCCGAGGCCCGTTTGAGGGCATCAACCATGATGAGCTGCTCCATCACCCACTTGTTGAGCGGCTGGGTGTGCGACTGGATGACAAAACAATCGGCACCGCGTACCGACTCACCGAATCGCACGTAGATCTCGCCATTGGCAAAGTCGTAGGCGGTCGTCGGCAGTAGCTGGGTTCCAAGCTCGTTGGCGATGCCCTCTGCGAGCTCGGGATAGGCCCGACCCGGAACGATCATGAGGTGCTTTTCGCCAGAGGTATGGATGCCGGTCATCGTGGATGCGCTCCTGTCATGGCCGCTCGAGGCACACACGAGCGCGGCGGCCGGACGCGCTCCTGCTGGCCGTCTATCGTGCAGGCGCTCCGCCCCCAGGATTCGAACCCGGACCTCAAGGCACCAAAAGCCCGTGTGCTGCCGTTACACCAGGGCGGATCGCTGTTAGTTTCTCACAGCCCGCCGGGGTTTGACCAATCTGTTGTCGAAAGTACCGCGCGCGTGGCCTAATCTTTGCGGTGAGGGAGGAACAGATGAGCAAGAGAATCCGCATGTCAGGGCTCCAGCGCCGAGAGCAACTCCTCAAGGTAGCTCGGCAGGTGTTTGCCTCGCACGGCTTCGAGGGCGCCTCGATGGAGGAAATTGCCCAGGCCGCCGACGTCTCCAAGCCCGTGGTATACGAGCACTTCGGAGGCAAGGACGCGATCTACGCCGTCGTCGTCGATCGTGAGGTTCGTCACCTTGTTCAGGTGATCACGGATGCGCTGCTGTCTTCGACTTCCCCCCGGCAGATGGCCGAGGCCGCGGCGCTAGCGCTATTGGACTTCATCGAGACCGATACCGACGGGTTCCGCATCATGATGCGCGACGCCCCCGCGTCCCACGCGTCTGGCACGTACTGGTCTGTCATCGGCGAGGTTGCCGAGCGGGTCCAAGCCATCGTCGCGACGCAGTTTAAGGCGTCCGGGTACAACCCGAAATGGGCCCCCATGTACGCACAGATGCTCGTCGGCATGGTTTCCCAGGTCGGGCAGTGGTGGCTTGACGTGCGAAAGCCCGACAAGTACGAAGTCGCCGCGCACCTGGCGAACCTGGCTTGGCTGGGGATGCGGCACCTGAGCCCCAATCCCACGCTGCTGAGTAGGCCCGAAGACAAGTCCGCTGCGACCCGCGCAAACAAAAAGGGTAAGGACGAGCGATGAACGAATCCCACTCGAGTGCGCAAGCGCTCTTCGCCACGCGCGTGCACATGCTGCTCGCGGCCGACCTGGACTGGGGTACGCGTCGCGCGTTCACCATCGCGCGCGAGCGATACGGACTCGACGAACTCGCTTTGGCCCTACACGTCTCACCGCGTGAACTGGCCGCATTCTGTGCCCCGGGAGCTCCGGCAGCCCCCGGGGACGTCCAGCGCCGGCTTCTCGAGTTCGTGGGCGACCCGGTCGATCCGGCCGAGCTTTCCGAGAATGGGGAGGCGAGGGAAGAGGCCGCGGCGATAGGCGTGGAGGATGCTGGCGAGTCGAGCGCCGATGAGCCTGCGCTTCCCGAGGCCGATACGGGGCGTGAAGACGCGCGCGTGGCATCGCCTCAGCGACGAGCGGATGCCGACGATGAGGTACTTGCTCGCGAGGCCGAGCGTGCGGGCGAGCCCGGCGTGCCCGACGCACAGGCGCAGCTCTCGCTGCCCGACCCCGCTGCCGCCCCCGAGTGCGTGGAGGTGGACACCCACGATGTGCCCGACTCGAGTGGACAGGTGGGGACCGCCGGGGCGAGCGAGGCTGCCAACTGGGATCCGACTAAGACCACCGCGCACGAGCCCGACGGTGATCGCGAGCTTCCCCCCGCACCCCCGGTCGAGACGGCGCTCGCCCCTCGTGAGGCCGGGGAGTCTGCGCGGGCGCGCGTGCTCTACGATGCCGCGCATCGCTACGCGACGGCGCTGCAGCGTCGCGAGAGGTGGTGGCGGGTCTTTTTCGTCGCGATGATCGCGACCCTGGCGTGTGCCGCCGTCCTCGTGTGGTTCATCGACGACGCGCGTGCCATCGCGTTTCTCGCCACGGCCTGCGCGATCTCGGCTGCGGCCTCGACGATTGTGGCGGCCCGCGAACGCGCAGGGGATGTCGATGCGTTGCGGCTTCTCGTGGCCGCCCTCGACGACGCGCCGGCGGACGAGCCCCGTTAGGGGTATCTTGTGTTCATGACTCTTGACGACAAGCAACCCCGCGACGAGGTCGACGCCATCATGAAGGCGTGGCGTAAGGTGCGCGCCGATGTCGACACCTCCCCCATGGAGGTCTTCTCCCGTGTGTCACGCCTCGCCCGCCAGCTCGATCTGCGTCGTCGGCAGGCATTCATGGCCCAGGGGCTCGATACGTGGGAGTTCGACGTTTTGTCGTCCCTACGTCGGGCCGGGGAGCCCTTCCAGCTCACTCCCGGCCAGCTCATGACGGAACTGCTCGTGTCCTCCGGGACGATGACCAATCGCATCGACCGCCTCGAATCGAAGGGTCTCGTCCGGCGTTCGCCCTCCCCGCGTGACCGCCGCGGCATCTACGTGTCCTTGACCGCCGACGGGATCGCCCGCGTCGACGGCGCGCTCGAGCGGCTCCTCGCCGTCGAACGCGAGCTTCTGGCTCCCGTCAGCGACGACGATGCCTGCCAGATCTCGAGGCTGCTGCGCGCGATCCTCGTCCCGCTCGACAGCTAAAGGTTGCAATTTTGTAACGAGGCGCGGTCGCGTGATATCGCGGGGGCGTCATGGCTTAACGTTGGTCTCAACTGTGTTACGCCTAACCGAGAGGGCATCATGGACCGCCACCCTCGCCGCACTCTGATCTTCAGTATCCTCAAGCTCATCATCGGGGCCGTCATCGCGATCGCGCTCGTCAAATTCGCGTTCTTTCCCACGCAGGAAAAGATCATCACCCCGAATGCGCAAGGAGATTTCACCCTCCCCACGACGACGGTCGAAAAGGGCAGCATCTCCCACGAGCTGTCCCTGCCCGCCACCGTCGTGCGCAACGAGACGTCGCCGGTGAAGTCGACGGTCGCCGGCCAGGTCGTCAAGCTCATGGCGACCAACGGGGCCACGGTCAACGCGGGCGCCCCGATCATCCAGGTCAAGCAGACGCAGGAGTCTGCCGACGGGGAGACCCCTCCCAAAGTGACATGGGTCAACGTCGCCGCCCCTGCCGCGGGGACCCTCAGCCTCGATGTGATCGTCGGTCAAGACGTCGCCATCGGCGATGCTATTGGGCAGGTGAGCCCCGACTCTTTCCACGCTCAGGTTCAAGTGACCCCCGATCAGCTCTATTCGCTCCAATCGTTACCGAACGAAGCGGAGCTGGCGATCAAGGACGGTCCCGCGCCCTTCGCCTGCGTCAACCTCAAGACCGTCACCGCCGCCCCGGCTGCTCCTAAGGACGGCGGGGACACCCAGGCGAACGCCGGCGGCCCGCAGTTGCGCTGCGACATCCCGGCTGATCAACGCGTCTTCGATGGGATTTCGGCGAAGTTGAGGATCCCCGGCGGAAATGCCGACAACGTCCTCGTCATCCCCGTCACCGCTGTCGAGGGGCGCTATCGCGAGGGCCGCGTCTACCTTCCGGCTCAGGGAAAGAAGAAACCCGAGCCTGTCACGGTCGAGCTGGGCATCAGCGATGGCCAGATGATCGAGGTGAAGGCCGGGCTCGACGAGGGTCAAGAGATCTTGGAATTCGTCCCGCGTAGCGACGACGAGCCAGAACCTCAGGGGTCGTGATGCTGCGTCTTGACGGCGTCACCCGCACGGTGACTCTCCAAAACGGCGACCCCCTTCCCATCCTCAAGGGCATCGATCTTGAGGTCGATGCCGGCGAGCACGTCGCGATCGTCGGCCAGTCTGGCACGGGCAAGTCGACGCTGCTCAACATCATCGGCATGCTTGATCTGCCCGACGGCGGGACCTACGAATTCGAGGGCCGGGATGTGGCGAAGCTGTCGGAGGGCGCGCGCGCAAACTTGAGAGGGTCAACCTTCGGTTTCGTCTTCCAACAGTTCAATCTCTTTCCTCAACGCAGCGCCGTCAACAACGTCGAAGTCCCGCTTCTCTACGGCACGCGCGGACGCGGTCTCCTTCTGCGTCGCCAACGCGCCCTCGGCATGCTCGAACGGGTGGGTCTGGCCGATCGTGCCGATTCCCTGCCCGGCTATCTTTCGGGCGGTGAGCAGCAGCGCGTCGCTATCGCCCGTGCCCTCGTGCGCGAGCCTCGCGTCATCCTTGCCGACGAGCCGACCGGGGCTCTCGACGTGGCCACCGGCGAGGCGGTCATGTCTTTGCTGGAGGAAATGGCGGCGCAAACGAACGCCGCACTCATTGTCATCACCCATGACCTCGAGCTGGCCTCACGGGCCGACAGAGTCTTGGAGATTCGCGACGGCGTCTTGCAGGTGCCGGAACTGTCGCGTACGACCAAGGGAGGTGCGGCGTGAACCCGTGGACAGCCTACTCGGCGATCATCGAGGCCTGGGAGGAAATCCGTATCAACCGAGCGCGCGTGATCTTGTCGCTCATCGGCGTAGCCGCGGCGGTATGGGCCATGTCGACCGTCATCGCCCTCGGTAGCCTCGTGAGCGCGTCCTCCCAAGCAGCCAGCGCGCAGATGCAAGGTGTTCCGGGCACGATCGAAGTCTTCGTTTCTCCCTCCGATGACGGTGGAGACGCGCAGGCCGATCCTGCGTACTCGGTGGAAGAACCCACCGAGCAAGCAACATCCGCCCCCTCCGTCGAAGTCGACGCCGAAGGCAGGCCAATCGATGATTTCTCGCGTGCCTCGCTCGCCGTCGTCACCCAAACGAAGGCGAACCTGTGGACTCGCAGTATGACGAAGACCATGATCCCACAGGCTCCAGGCTTGCCGACGTGTGACAACAGCGACAGCGACGAGAACTTCGACCCGACCGACGTGTGCCAAGCAAACGCCACCATGCGGGGCGTCGACGCCGGCTACTTCGACATCTACCCTCACTCCCTCATCGCGGGCAGGCTGCTCACGAGGGGCGACGCCCAGCTTGCGATGAACCCGACCGTCATCACACGTGCCCTCTGGGAGGCACTCGGCACCCCCGACCTCGCCGGGTTCCCTAAATTCAGTATGCAAGAACACCCGCGCACGGCCTTCACGATCGTCGGCGTGGTTGCTGACAACCCCTTTAGCCGCGACATGGACGCCTGGACCTCCTACGAGGCAATGGCTGCTGCGCTGCCGAGTGCAAGCTCCGACCCGGAGGTGACAAGGTATTTCACGGTCACCGCTCCGCTAGAGAAAGCCCAGGAGGCCTCGGATGCGGTCGTTGCCTCGCTCAAAGCGCGCCTGGGGCCCAAGTGGCAGGCTGAATCGTATTACGACGACGCCTCCCAACAAGCCGACGCGTCGATGATGCGCAAGTGGACACTCGCCATTGCCGCCGCCGGCGGGATCGTCATCCTCATCGGTGCGCTGGGATTGCTCACCGTCTCGATCGTGACGATCAAACAACGCGTGCGAGAAATCGGGATCAGGCGCGCCATGGGGGCCTCGGGGAAACGCATCTTCTTCTCGGTATTCCTCGAATCAGTGGTGGCCACAACGGTCGCCGGCTTCTTGGGGATCGTCGCCTCGGTCGCCACCGTGCGCTCGGGCCTGCTTGACCGATTGATGATGACGAGCACGGAACTCCCCTACCCGATGACAGCGGCCCTCATCGGGCTGTCGATCGCCGCGGCGGTGGGGGCCCTGTGCGGCATCATCCCGGCGACCATTGCCGTACGCATCAAGCCCATCGACGCCATCAGGTACTAGCCTCGCAGCCCGGGCGTCTCTACCAGGATGATGGCGGTATCGGCGCCGTGCGTGCCCCCTGTCGGGCTCGAACCGACGACCGACGAATTATGAGTTCGCTGCTCTAACCGACTGAGCTAAGAGGGCGGCCCCACTCTAGCACGAACGCATGCAGTGGGGGTCCGCGCTGGCGCGGACCCCCACTGCATTCCCCATCTCAAAAGAAGGCGTTGTCCCTATTTGGTCTCCCCTCGAAGTCATGAAGCTCATCGCTTCCGTCGTTGTGATGACTCCACTCTAAGACAGCATTCTTGAACACGGCTCCCTCTCTCCTGGGAAGTTCCTAGGAAAACGAGCACTTACGTGTCGGTGGTGATGAGGCCCCGTTTTCGCGCCTCGAGGGTGGCGAGCTCGCGAAAGATCGCATTGAATTCTTCGCTGCCGGGGCGAAGCCTGCCGAGCTGGCCTTTGAGGTCGCCCTCACGCCGTGTGAGGCTCAAGCGCATAACGGCGCGAACCATGTCGCGCGCATAGTCGGGAATCTTCTCGGGACGATCCTGGGGCAGCACGGCAACCGCGAGCGCATGGAGGGGCTGGTCGACCAGCCCCTGCCCAGCCGCGGATATCTCTTCAAGCCAACGGCGCTGGGCCGCCTGAGCTGACGCTCGTCCGATTCCTATCCTGGACTCGGCGAAGGCCCGTAGTTCGCCGTAGCGCCTGATGCCACCGCTGGCGCGCACGGCGTCGTGGACTGCCCGGTAGACCGGAGTGACGAAGGCAGACCCGTCGAGGTCATCGAAACCCATGCCCTCGATGTCGTGGGGCCGCTGGATGACGGCTTCCAGGCACTGACGCTCCATTCGGGTGATGGCATCCTCGCGGGCGGGTCCGGCCGATCGCGCCGCAGACGCGCCTGTTCGCCGTACTCCGGCCCGAATCGCGCGCCCTACCTCCGCCTCGGGCATCCCCAGCCATCCGCCGAGCATGCGTTCGTATTCGCGCCTGAGCGCGTGATCGCGGATCCCCGCGACGACGGGCACGGCCGCACGCAGCGCCTGGACGCGACCCTCAGCCGTGTCGAGTCGATGCTCGTCGATGATGCGGCGCAACACGAACTCGAACAGGGGCACGCGAGAGGCGATGAGCTGACGTACGGCCTCGTCGCCCGCATGCAGGCGCACCTCGCACGGGTCGCGTCCCTCCTCGGCGACGGCGACGAAGGTTTGGGCAGCGAAACTCTGGTCCTCCTTGAAGGCCTTCATCGCGGCCGCCTTGCCGGCCTCGTCGCCGTCGAAGGTGAAGATGACCTCGCCACCCCGTGCGGCTCCAGACGAGAGGACGACTCCCGCGGCCGGATCGTCGCGATCGCCAAGCAGCCGGCGGACGAGCCGCGCATGCTCCGCCCCGAAAGCGGTCCCGCACGTCGCCACGGCCACCGTGACCCCGGCGAGATGGGCCGCCATGACGTCTGTGTAGCCCTCGACGATGACGACCCGACGGGTGCGTGCAATCTCCTTGCGTGCACGGTCGATGCCATACAGAGCCTGCGATTTCTTGTACAGCTCGGTTTCCGGGGTGTTGAGGTATTTGGGACCGTCCTCCCCCTCGTCGAGCTTACGGGCCCCAAAACCAATGACAGCGCCGGTAAGGTCGCGAATAGGCCAGATGAGACGGTTACGGAAGCGGTCGTAGGGGCCACGGCGGCCCGGGGAAAACAACCCGGTGATTGCCAGCTCGTCCTCGGTGAACCCTCGCTTGCGCAGGTGGTTGAGGAGGTTATCCCACCCCGCGGGCGCATAGCCGAGCCCGTAGTCGCGCGCCACCTCGGGCCCAAAGCCCCGCGTGGTGAGAAAGTCGCGGGCCGGCTGGGCCGCCTTCGTCCCGAGCTGCTGGGCGAAATATGCCTGGGCCACGTCGTTGGCACGCGCAATCGTCTGCCGCGCCGACATCCGCTCGCGTCGTTTGCCGCGTTCGGCCTCGTCATAGTGCAGCTCGATACCATAGCGCTGCGCGAGATACTCAACGGCCTCGACGAAAGTCAGCTGCAGTGTTTTTTCGACGAAGGTGATAACGTCGCCGCCCTCGCCGCACCCGAAGCAGTGGAAAAGACCAACCGAGGGGCGCACGTGGAACGAAGGGGTTTTCTCATCGTGGAAGGGACACAGCCCCGACAGTGAATCGGCGCCGGCTGGCTTGAGGGTGACGTGCTCGGAAACTATGTCCTCGATCCGAGCGGACTCGCGCACCCGCGCGATGTCTTCGTTCTTGATGAGGCCGGCCATGGTCCCATCATAGGGCCGGGGCTCGGGTCACGGCTGGGAGAACATCCCGCACAGGCGAGCGTGCCACATGTGGGCCGCCGCATCGGTGAAGGATGCGATCTGGTCAATGATGGCGCGTTTGCGACCCGCGTCGTCTGCGGCTTCCCGCCACTGCTCGAGGTAGGGAGCCTGGAGGTGCTCACCGCGGCTTTCCCATAGCGCGTCGAGAAGATCGAAGATCACGGTGCGCTGGCGCAGGTACATCGGCTCCGTCTCCCGCGGGGCCATAACGTAGTGGACGGCGATGCCCTTGAGTGCGCGAATCTCGGCGAGGGTTTCGCGCGGTAACTGGAGGTCGCAATCGTAACGATGGAAGGGCCCATCCCCGTAGCGGGCGCGCGTCGCCTCGACGACGGCGTCGCACAAACGCCCGATGATCCGCGATGTCATGTCCTTGAGCGCGGCCAGATCCGCATAGGTGGCTCCGAAGGAGCTCAACAGGAAACCCGAACGCACGAGCCGGTCGATCGCGGCGTCGAGCTCATCGGCACCGAAGGCGTCTCCGTACCAGTCCACGGTTGTTTCCCACACCTGCTCGCGCGTGGAATCGAGCCGCATCTGGGCGGGGTCAAGCTTGTGGGTTTGGATCGCGTCCTCGACGTCGTGGACACAGTAGGCGATGTCGTCGGAGATGTCCATGATCTGAGCCTCGAGGCTTCGCGCGCCCTCGGGCGCGTGAGCGCGCACCCACGAGAAGATCCTCTCATCGTCGGGGTAGACCGAGTACTTGCGCGTCGAGGTCTGCGCATCCGGGCCTGCCCCGCGCACCCACGGATACTTACAAGTCGCGTCCAGGCTCGTCCTCGTCAGGTTGAGGCCGACCGGCCTTCCCGCCCCATCGAGCTTTTTCGGCTCCAAACGGGTGAGAAGCCGGAAGGTTTGGGCATTACCCTCGAATCCACCGCACTCGCCGGCCTCCTGGTCAAGGGCCCGCTCGCCATTGTGCCCGAAAGGAGGGTGACCGAGATCGTGGGCGAGACAGGCCGCATCGACGGCGTCGGGATCGCAGCCGAGCTCGCGTCCAAGAGCCCGTCCCACCTGAGATACCTCGATGGAGTGGGTGAGACGCGTACGAACAAAGTCGTCGCTCGTCGGCCCCAGCACCTGCGTCTTGCCGCCCAGCCTGCGCATCGCCGAGGAATACATGATTCTGGCGCGGTCGCGCTCGAAGTCCGTGCGAGCCGCCGACTTGCGGTCTTCGTCGACGTAGCGTTCGCGCTCGGAGGCCGAATAAGTTGCGCTTGCAGGAATCGCGGTCATAGACCAAGCCTAGCCAGAGGCAGCACCCGCGCGGCTAGTTGACGCGAGACTCATAGGACAAATCGTGCTCCAGGGCCGCCCGGTCGAGGACCGCGTGAGCAGCCTCGTCGAGATCGCGGGTGGCCAACCAGCCGTGGGGAAGCTTGGGCGGACGCGTGCGACCCTTGCGCCCGTGCAGGCCTTTCGCCGCAACCGGGTAGGCGATCTCGGGATCGATCGCCTCGAGTAGCTCGTCCAACTCGGCCAGGCTCGACACCCGTGACAGGCCCCGCTTGATCTCACCGCCCACGGGAAAACCACGCAGGTACCAGCCCATGTGCTTGCGCATGTCGCGAAGCGCGTGTTCCTCGTCCCCGCCCCAAGAAACCAGGCGTGACGCGTGCTCGCGGACGAGGTCGCACACCTGCCCCGATGTCGGCTCCCACCGGCGCGGATCCCCCGCCAGGGCATGCGCGATGTCGTAGAAGATCCACGGGCGGCCCTGCGCTCCACGTCCGACCTCTACAGCCGCACACCCGGTGTGGGCCATCATGTCGTGCGCGTCCTCACCACTACCGATATCGCCATTGCCCAGTACCGGCACGTCGAGCACATCGACGAGGCTGGCTATGTCGTCCCAGTGTGCGCTTCCGGAGTAATACTCCGCCGTCGTTCTCGCGTGCAGGCAAACCGCGGCGACACCGGCGTCTTGTGCTGCGAGCGCCGCATCGCGAAAGATCCGGTGATCATCGTCGATACCCGAGCGGATTTTGACCGTCACGGGAGCAACAAAGTCGAGTCCGGCGTCGTTTGAGCCGGCCCGCGCGCCAGCGATGGTATGGCGAATAATGTCGACGTAGCGGCTCGTTTTCCACGGCAGCGCCGACCCCCCGCCCTTGCGGGTGATCTTGGGGACCGGACAGCCGAAGTTGATGTCGATGTGGTGGGCGAGGCCGCGAGATACGAGCTTCCTCGCGGCCAGGCCCATCGTGTGTGGGTCGACGCCGTGCAGCTGCACCGATCGTGGGGTTTCGCCCGGATCCGCGGCGACGAGGCGCCACGTCGAGGGACGCTCGTCAACGAGTGCCCTCGCGGTGATCATCTCGCACACAAAAAGCCCACCCGCGGCGTGTCGAGCCGTGCTGGTCACCTCACCGCCACGTTCGGCAACGGCCCTCAGTGCGGCGTCTCGGCACAGCGATCGAAAGGGTGCGTTCGTCACGTCGGCCATGGGGGCGAGTACCTGTGCGACGCCCAGGGTGATCGGCCCGATCGCGAGTGGTTCCTCAGCCGCGCGCGGCATCGGCGTCGACCTCCCATATGTTCTCGCCAGGACCCAGCATTCGCTTGTTCCTGCTCAACCTGCGCCTCAGTTTCGAGGTGCCATCTTCGTCGACGCCCACGATGGTAACGAGGAGCGTCCCGACGGCTGATGTGATGGGGATCGCGAGGATGAGACCGATGGAAGCGACGAGGGTGCGCACGATCTCCTCGGCAATGTCACCGGCGGTCAGCAGCGACCCGACAGGTCGATGGACCATCATGGCTAGGAGCAGCGTAGGCAAGGCTGTACCCGCGTAGGCGAAGGCGAGCGTGTAGACCGTCGAAGCGATGTGATCGGCTCCGATCCGCATCGCCCGCGAGAACAATCGCCAGCGCCCCATCGTCTGATTGGACGCTGCCAGCTCCCACACCGCCGACGCCTGTGTGATGGTGACGTCGTTGAGAGCCCCAAGCCCGGCGATAACAATCCCGCAGGTAAGCAGGGCCGACAGGGAGAGGTCGGGGAAATAGGAAAACACGGTGAGGGCGTCCTCACTCGTGGCACCCGACAGCGTGGCCGCACGCACACCCCACAGGGCCAATCCGACGGTGATCGCCAGGCCGATGAAAGTTCCCAGCAGTGCGGTCGTCGTGCGAATGGTGACGCCGTGGGCCATGTAGACCGACACGAACAGCATCGCCGAAGCCCCTACGAGCGTGACGAGCAGCGGAGACGATCCCGACATGAGCGCGGGAACGATGAAGCCGACGAGGACGACCGTGGAGGCTAACAGTCCGACGACGGCAAACAGGCCGCGCCTGCCCGCCACCGCCCCAACGAGGACCACATAAACGATCCCGAGCATGACGAGCGGCCAGCCGCGTTCGATATCCCAAAACAGGTAGGGCGTGCCCTGGCTAAGCTGCGCCGGATCGTAAATGACTTTGATGACCGTGCCCACGCCGACGGCCTGGCCATACTCGGGGGGAACGTGGACGGGGACGACGAGCCCCTTGCCCTTGCCCTCGAGAACCTTGGCGCACCGCGCCGAGGCCAGCAGCCCGCCCTCGCCCGATTCACCTTCCACGTTTGGCAGGCGGCACTTGTCGATGGGGGTTGCCACGACCTCGACTTTCGCCTGCTCCATCCCCTCGGCGACCTCGGGCAAGGATCCGATCTTCGAAGCCTGGCCCGGGTGGAGAACGTAGAGACCGACGAGGGTGGCAAGGAAGAGCGGGATGACGACGATGGAGAGCACGGTGCGGACGCGCCGTCTCATGCGGGGGTCAAGTTCGGCGGCGCGTCCCCCCTCCGCGTGAACGTGCATTTAACAGCCGACCAACTGGGCGGCCAGGTAGGCCTCGATTTCTGCCAGGGCGACGCGCTCTTGCGCCATCGTGTCGCGGTTACGTACCGTCACGCACTTGTCTTCTAGGGAGTCGAAATCGTAGGTGACGCACAGGGGCGTTCCGATCTCGTCCTGACGGCGGTAGCGGCGCCCGACCGCTCCGGCCTGGTCGTAGTCGACATTCCAGTGAGCCCTGAGCGTGTGGGCGAGTTCGCGCGCAGGAGCGGTGAGCTCGTCCTTGCGCGACAGCGGCAAAACGGCGACCTTGACGGGCGCCAGGCGAGGGTCAAGCTTGAGGACGGTACGCTTGTCGACCCCGCCCTTCGTATTGGGGGCCTCGTCTTCGCAGTAGGCGTCGACGAGGAACGCCATGAGTGAACGCGTGAGTCCCGCAGAGGGTTCGATGACGTAGGGGGTCCACCGCTTGCCACTCGCCTGGTCGAAGTAGTCGAGTTTTTGTCCCGATGCTTCCTGGTGGACTCCCAGGTCGTAGTCGGTACGATTGGCGATCCCCTCGAGCTCGCCCCACTGCGAGCCGACGAACCCGAACGTGTATTCGATGTCGACGGTGCGTTTGGAGTAGTGCGAGAGCTTCTCCTTCGGGTGCTCATACAGGCGCAGATGGTCGGGGTCGATGCCGAGGTCGGTATACCACGCGAGACGCTCGTCGATCCAGTACTGGTGCCATTCTTCGTCGGTGCCGGGCTCGCAGAAGAACTCCAGTTCCATCTGCTCGAACTCGCGGGTACGGAAGATGAAGTTACCGGGGGTGATCTCGTTTCTAAAGGACTTGCCAATCTGGCCGATACCGAACGGTGGCTTCATGCGCGCCGAGGTCATGACGTTGGCAAAGTTAACGAAGATCCCCTGCGCGGTCTCGGGGCGAAGATAGTGCAGTCCCGACTCATCGTCGACGGGACCAAGGTAGGTCTTCAAAAGCCCAGAAAAGGCCTTCGGCTCCGTCCAGGCCCCCGGCTGGCCCGTCTCGGGGTCGTTGATGTCGGCCATGCCGTTGACCGGCGGGTGGCCGTGCTTGACCTCGTAGGCCTCCATGAGCTCGTCGGCGCGGTAACGCTTGTGGGTGTGCAGCGACTCGACAAGCGGATCGGTGAACGCCTTGACGTGCCCCGAGGCCTCCCACACCTTGGGCGGCAAGATGACGGAGGAATCGAGGCCGACGACATCGTCGCGGCGACGTACGACCCGGTTCCACCACTGCCTCTTGATGTTCTCCTTCAGCTCCACTCCGAGCGGTCCGTAATCCCAAGCGGAGCGGGTACCGCCGTAAATCTCGCCACACGGGTAGACAAATCCGCGGCGCTTCGCGAGGTTTATGACGGCGTCGAGACGGCTGGGTGATGATGCCACGTCGGTTCTCCTTGGCTGGGATGTCTGGGTCGCACCTGGCTGGCGCGCTCGCCCCAGTCTAGCCAACGACGGCGCGTGGCCTCACCCGGGGCACGGGAGCACGGACGAATGGCGCCAGAATTATCCCGGGTCGACACCTTATTGCAAATGGTTACAATATAAGGTATGAAACGCACCTTTACCATTCTTCCTCTCACGTGCGCCGCCGCGGCCCTGGCCCTGGCCGGGTGTTCTTCGGCCTCGAAAGAGGCGAAGGAGGCACCTTCGACGAAAGCCAAGGACGGCATCACGGTCGTCGCGTCCTTCTATCCCCTCGTCTACCTGGCGCAACAGATCGGCGGAGAGAACGTGAGCGTCACCAACCTCACGCCCTCTGGCGAAGCCCATGAGGCCGAGCTTGCCGCGAGCCAAGTCGACGAAATCGGCTCTGCCGACCTCGTCGTCTACGAATCGCAGTTCCAGCCCTCGGTCGACAAGGCCATCGAGCAGACAAAGCCTGCTCACGTCATCGACGTGGCAAGTCACGTCGACCTCGTGCCGATCGAGCAGCACGAATCGGCGATCGACACCGATGACCACGATCATGAGGCCGAGCACGACCACGATCATGAGGCCGAGCACGATCACGACCACGAGGGTCACCATCACCACCATGGTTCTTTCGACCCGCACTTTTGGCTCGCACCTTCGCTCTACGCAGAGGCGATCGACCCCATCGTCGAGCAGCTGAGCAGCATCGACAAGGACAACGCAGATACCTACAAGGCCAACGCCGAAAAGCTCCGCGCCTCCCTTACCGAGCTCGACAACGACTACAAGACCCAGCTGAGCAACTGCGCGACGCCGACGATCATCGTGGCCCACGAGGCCTACGGCTACATGGCTGACCGCTACGGCTTCAAGCAGGTGGGTGTCACGGGCATCAACCCGGAGCAAGAAACCTCCGCCAAGCGCCTGGAGGCCGTCGCGAAGGTCGCAAAGGACAACAACGTGAAGATCCTTTTCTCCGAGTCTGCGCTCAACGAGAAGGACTCCAAGACGCTGTCGCAACAACTCGGCATCGACACGAAGGTCCTCGACCCGCTCGAGACGCAGGTCGACGACAATAGGGACTACCTCGCCGTCATGAAGGACAACCTGTCGAGCCTAGCCGAGGCGATGCAGTGCAAGGCGAAGTAGCGCCCCTGGAAGTCACCGACCTGTGCGTGTCCTTCGGGCAGACCCGCGTCCTCGATAACGTCTCGATGCGCCTTGAGCCGGGACGTACCGTCGCCCTCATGGGCCCCAACGGCTGCGGAAAATCCACGCTCGTCAAGGCCATCGTCGGGATCAACCCGATCGCAGCAGGCTCGGTGTCCTTCTTTGGCATCCCCCACTGCGACCGGCGCTTCCGCTCCCAGCTGCGCCGTGTCGGTTACGTCCCCCAACGCATCGGCGCCGACGGCGGTGTCCCGTCGACGGCCCTTGAGGTCGTCCGCTCGGGCCTCCTAGGCCCGGGCAGGCTCCTCCCCCGCCCCGGCGATACGGCACGTGCACTAAAGGCGCTCGAGCGCGTGAACCTTGCTCATCGTGCCAACGACCGCGTCGCCACCTTCTCCGGCGGCCAGGCCCAACGTGTCCTCATCGCCCGCGCTCTCGTGCGTGCACCGAGGCTCCTCATCATGGACGAGCCGCTGGCGGGCATTGACGCGGCCTCGCGCGATTCCTTGGCCGAGGCCGTGGCAGATATGAAGAAGGCGGGGGTCGCCATGCTCATCGTCCTTCACGAAACCGGCACACTCGCTCCACTTCTCGATACGGCCATCACGCTCGAAGAGGGGCGAGTGATTCGCCAAGGTTCGCCACTGCCACCGGCCCCGGGCCACGAATCCCCCGATCACGATCACGTCCACCCGCACGCCGATGTCTCCGGCGGCCCATCACTGTTCTAGGCGGTCCTCAGGTGCTTGCAATTTCTGGGATCCTCGACCCCGACATGTGGGCGCGCATGCTCACCTCGCCCTTCATGGCTCGTTCCTTCGTCGTCGCCGTTCTCGTCGGCGCGACGGCCCCCATCATTGGCACCTATCTCGTCCAGCGTCGACTCGCTCTCCTCGGCGACGGCATCGGTCACGTCTCCCTCACCGGCGTTGCCCTGGGATGGCTCATAGGCGGCGCGCTCGGTCTTGCCGACCAAGAGGTTCTCGCCATTCCAGGGGCGGTCGTCGCGGCGGTGGTCGGCGCAATCCTCATCGAAATCGTGCGCCGGCGCGGCTCAGCGACGGGAGACCTCGCCCTCGCTCTCCTCTTCTACGGGGGCATCGCCGGAGGCGTGTTGCTCATGAGCCTCGCCGGCGGGTCCACAGGCAACCTCAACTCCTATCTGTTTGGCTCCATCGCCTCGGTGTCCTGGGGCGACGTGTGGTGGACCGTGGCTCTGGCCGCCTTCTTGCTGGTTGTGGGAATTGGTTTGCGTTCAGCGCTGTTTAGCCTCACTCACGACGAGGACTTCGCTCGCGCCCAGGGGCTGCCGGTAGGCGCGTTGACGACACTGATTGCCATCACTTCCGCGTTGACGGTGGCGACAGCCATGCGGGTGGTCGGTGTGCTCCTCGTCTCGGCTCTCATGATCGTTCCGGTGGCAGTGGCGCAGCTGTATGCGCGATCCTTCCGCGCAACGATGGCGGCAGCGCAGGTCATCGGGGTTGTCTTTTGCATTCTTGGGCTCGTCGTGTCCTACGCCTACCCGCTCTCATCGGGGGCCACGATCGTCGTCGCGCTCATCGCGTTTTACGCCCTCGCGGCCCTCGTCCGTGCCCCCATCGCCCGTATGCGCCAACCTACGCATATAATGAACCAGCCCGCGACACGGCGCTAGATACGTGCAATAATCGGGCTACGATCGTCGAACTCGAGGAGAACCCATGCCCGCAATGCGCAAAACCCGTCAACGGTCTGCTGTCGAGCACCTCCTCAACGAATCCGAGGACTTCCTCTCCGCCCAGCAAATCCACCATCTCCTCATCCACGAGGGCACCTCGATTGGGCTGGCCACCGTCTACCGCAACCTCACGGCCCTGGCCGATGCCCACCTCGTCGATGTCATCCACAATCAAGACGGCGAGGCCCTCTACAGGCGCTGCCTCAACCAGTCGGTTCCCCACTACCATCTCATTTGCCGCTCCTGCGGGATGACGAAAGACGTGGCAGATGAGCGCATGGAACGGCAGATGAAGGAGATCTTCGTCGCCAACGGCTTCGCCGAGGCCGAACACTCGGCCGACCTGTTCGGGCTGTGCGACTCGTGCGCCGACGGCGAGTAGTCTCCTCCCCTATTCACCCCTACGCCCAGCCCGATCGGCGCGGCTAGCCCTCTCTTGCGGCGCCCGCCGCAGTCTCGCACGAGGCGAGCGCATCGACCGCTCCGCCAAAACGCCGCTGCCTGCCGCCAAACGCCTCGAGGTCGCGCCGCAGTTTGTCCCGACCGTAGGTCGGCCACGGATCCGAAACAAAAAGCAACTCGGCGTAGGCGGCCTGCCAGGGCAAAAAGTTCGACATCCGCTGCTCCCCGGAGGTGCGAATGACTAGATCAACATCGGGCACGTCGGGCAGATAAAGTCGCCTGGCGAGCGTCTTTTCCGTCACCTTCGCTGGATCGAGGCGGCCCTGTCGGGCTTCACGCGCGATGGCGGCGGCAGCATCCGCCAGCTCGGCACGCCCGCCGTAATTGACGCACATGATGAAGTCGAGAACGTCGTTGTCGGCGGTGAGTTCCTCGGCGGCGCGCAGCTCCTTGATGACTGAGGACCACAGGCGCGGAGAGCGTCCACTCCATCGCACGCGCACCCCCCAACGGTTAAGTTCGTCGCGACGCCTACGTAAGACGTCTTTGGAATATCCCATGAGAAAACGCACCTCCGTTGGCGAGCGGCGCCAGTTCTCAGTAGAGAAGGCGTAGACACTCAAGTAACGCACGCCAGCCTCAATGGCGCCCGCGATCGTGTCCATGAGGGCAACCTCGCCGGCTCGGTGTCCTTCGGTGCGCGGGAGCCCCCGCTCGTTCGCCCATCGCCCGTTGCCATCCATAATGAGGGCAACGTGGAGCGGGTTCCCCTCCACACCGACTTGGCCCCGGCAGCGCGGCGGCTCCACCTCGCGTCTATGTTCGTCCATCGTGCGTCCTTTCACGCCCCTCGTTCCCATACGGGCACCGATTTGAGGCGCTGCTCGAGCTGAAACTGTGTGTAGGCGGAGGCAAGTTGAGCCGCGCGGGAAACGGTCGTTTCTTCGGCCGAGCGCACGTGCTCCCATCTGCCCGAGGCCGCGTCGGCGAGCAGGCCCGTAACGGCATCTCCCACCCGCGTTGCCCCCAGCCGCGCGCATCCCGCGCACAGGCTCCCCCCGGCAGAAAAGGAGAAGAAATCAAGCGCGTCGCCCCTACCGCATCCGGCACATGACGCGAGCGCGGGAGCCCACCCCGAACAGCCGAGCGCGCGTAAGAGGTAGGAGGCCAAGACGAGCCTCGGATCGGCCACTCGCCTGCGCAGTGCCGCGAGCGCGCCGTAGAGCAGACGGTAGTGACCCGACGTGTCGGGATCGTCGGCGGTGAGTCTTAGTGCGGTTTCGGCCATGACACTAGCCGCCGTGTAATGGTCGTAGGAGGCGGCCAAGGCGATGCCAAGCGGCGCAATCGTTTCGACTTGCGTAAGCGTGTCGAGGGACCTGCCTCTGTGCGCCTGGAAATCGATGACGTTGAGCGCCTCGAGGCGGGCCCCAAAACTGGAGGTCGTTCGGCGTACGCCCTTGGCGACTGCGCGGACCTGTCCGTGGGCGATCGTCACGAGCGTGAGGACCCGGTCGGCTTCGCCGATCGGGTGGGTGCGCAAGATGACGGCGCGGTCTCGGAAGGTCACGGGCACCCCTCTATTATCGGTCGCTATCCATGGCGTGGCGAGTCTGAGGCGTCAACCACTGAGGCAGGGCTCACAGGCGAGACCGTGTCTCGACATGGAGATTATGAAAAACGGGGCGTAGGCTAAGCAGAGCCTTAATCATCGGCGTTGCCCCCGCGCCCCGATAGCGATGGGATAAGACCATGTCGCGTCAACGACGCTCAAGCGATACTGCTTTCTTTGGCCACCCAGTTGGCCTCATGACGCTATTCACCACCGAGCTGTGGGAGCGATTCAGCTACTACGGCATGCGTGCGATCCTGCTGTACTTCCTCACCGACTCGATCCTCAACGGCGGTCTCGCCATTGACGAACCCACGGGTAAAGCCGTCGTGGCTACCTACTCCTCGTCGGTGTTCCTCACCTCGGTCATCGGCGGGTGGCTGTCGGACCGTCTGTTGGGCCCCCGCAAGGCCGCACTCTACGGCGGCATCATTATCGTGTTGGGTCACCTGTGCCTGGCGCTGCCGCTCACGGCCACGGCCTACCTCGGCATCATCTTCGTTGCCGTCGGCTCGGGCGTGTTCAAACCGAATCCGACGGTCATGCTTGGTGAGCTGTATTCGAAGACCGATAAGCGCCGCGATTCCGGCTTCTCGATCTTCTACCTGGGTATCAACCTGGGTTCCTTCTTCTCCCCGTGGGCAGTCGCGTGGGCTCGTAACTGGGGTGGCTACCACGCCGGTTTCTCTGTAGCCGCGATCGGCATGGCGATCGCCCTGGCGTTCTACATCCAGGGCCGCAAGTACCTCGACCACACAGCCGACGAGGTCCCCAACCCCATTTCGAGCCAGGAGAAGGCGAAGGTCGTGCGCTCACTCGGCCTCGTCGTCCTCGCGCTCGTCATCTTTTGGGCAATCGTCAAGGTCGTTTCGCACGCCGACGTCTTGCTGACGACGGTGACGACCCTCAACCTGCTCGCCCTCGCTATGCCGATCGGGTATTTCGCGATGATGTTCCGTTCGCCGAAGGTCACCTCCGCTGAGAAGTCGCGCCTCGTAGCGTTCATTCCGCTGTTCCTTGCCGGTGCGATGTTTTGGATGGTCTTCGAGCAGGCCGCCTCGTCGATGGCGGCCTTCGCCGAGACCTCGACCGATCTCAACGTCGGTTCCATGCGTATCGACCCCGAGTGGTTCCAGTCGGTCAACCCGCTAGGCATCATCATCTTGTCTGGTGTCTTCGCGGCGCTGTGGCAGAAGCTGGGGGGCCGCCCGTCCACGCCAACGAAGTTCGCGATGGGCTTGGCACTGGCGTCGGCTTCCTTTGTCTTCCTCGGTGTCATGGCGAAGGCCTACGAGGGTGGACTCGCTCCCGCGTGGATTCTCGCACTCACGTTCGTCATCCAAACGGTCGGCGAGCTGTGCCTGTCTCCCGTGGGCCTGGCAGCAACGTCGCTGCTGGCCCCCAACGCCTTCAAGTCCCAGGGCATGGCCCTGTGGCTGCTCGGATCGGCGTTTGGCCAGTCAATCGCCTCGCTCATCTTCGCTCACGCCCCGAAGATGTCGCAGGCCAACGAGTTCCTCCTGTTCGCCGCCATCTCCGGCGTCTTCACGCTCGTCCTCATCACGCTGATCCCGTGGATCAACCGCAAGATTAACGAGGGCTTCGCTGCCGAGCAGGCGTAGTAGCCGCAAGTTTCGACGAGCCGGGGGCGGGCCGATCGGTCCGCCCCCGGCTTGTCGTCTCTCTAGCGAAGCGCCCGGTTAACCGCGGAGATAACGGCCTTGTAGGTCGCTCGCGTGATCGAGGGATCGACTCCCACTCCCCACAGCACCTGATCGGCGACCTCCACCTCGACGTAGGCGGCGGCCCGCGCGTCGCGGCCAGACTCCATCGCGTGTTCGGCGTAGTGCAACACGTGGGCGTCGATGCCGACTTGAGTGAGCGAGTTGACGAACGCGTCAATGGGGCCATTGCCACTGGCCCTCAAGGTCACGTTCTCCTCGCCGTCGATGAGATCGACGGCGACGCTCACGCGTCCAGCCTGCGAGTCGGTTTGCGCCTCGGTGTCACGCAGACGGAACCGACCCCACGCCTCGAGGTCCGCGCCCTCAGGCGCAGGCAAGTATTCGTCGGTGAAGATCTTCATGAGGGCCTGCGAGTCGACCTCGCCGCCATACGTGTCCGTGTGGCGCTGAACGATCCGCGAGAACTCCGCCTGCAGGCGCCGGGGAAGATCGAACTGGTGATCGCGGTGCATGAGGTAGGCGATCCCGCCCTTACCCGACTGAGAGTTGACGCGTACGACGGCCTCGTAGGAGCGACCGATATCGTGCGGATCGATCGCGAGGTAGGGCACGTCCCAGGCGACGGCCTCCTCGTCACCGCCGGCCTGCTCGACCAAACGCTGACGCTCGGCGAAACCCTTCTTGATGGCGTCTTGATGGGAACCCGAAAAGGACGTGTAGACAAGGTCTCCCACGTAGGGGTGACGAACGGGCGTATCCATGCGCGTACACGTCTCGACGACCTCTTTCACCCGATCGATATCGCCCAGGCGCAGCATGGGGTCGACCCCCTGGGAATACAGGTTCATCGCCAACACGATGAGATCGACGTTGCCGGTCCTTTCGCCCTGACCCAGCAGGCACCCCTCGACCCGGTCAGCACCCGCTTTCATGGCGAGCTCGGCCGCAGCGATCCCCGTGCCCCTATCGTTATGGGGGTGCGCCGACAAGCACACGCTCTCCCTATGGCTCAGGTGCACGCTCATCCACTCCATGAGATCGGCGTAGGAGTTTGGCGTATAGCGCTCTACCGTCGCGGGAAGGTTGAGGATGATCTCGCGCCCGGCGTCGGGTTGCCACACGTCGATGACGTTCTCGCACACTTCCAGGGCAAAGTCTCGCTCGGTGTCGGTGAAGATCTCCGGGGAGTACTCCAGCCCGAAGACCTGGTCGTCACCCAGGTGCTTTTCGGCCTGAGAGATAACCTCGGTGACCCCGGCACGCGCAAGCTCGACCGTCGCGGCCTTGTCGTTATGGAAAACGACGCGCCTGAAGGTTGGCGAGGTCGCGTTGTAGATGTGGACGTTGGCCCACGGCAGGCCCTTGATCGCTAGGACCGTGCGTTCGATGAGGTCGGGTCGGGCCTGGGTGAGAACGGATAGGCACACCCCCTCGGGTACGGCCTCCTCCTCGACGAGAGAGCGAACGAAGTCATAGTCGGCCTGCGAGGCCGCCGGGAATCCGATCTCGATCTCCTTGACACCGATATCAACGAGGAGGTCGAACATGGCGCGCTTACGTGTGGGGTCCATCGGCTCGATGAGCGCCTGGTTGCCGTCGCGCAGATCGGTCGATAGCCACCTGGGTGCGCGCTCAACATTGACGTCGGGCCAGGTGCGTTCGGGATAGGCAAAGTCTGTGGTCTGCCAGTAGGGCCGGTACTTGCCAAAGGGCATTTTCGAAGGAGTGGGTGTGGGGCCGCAGCCGGTGGTACGCATGGGCGATGATGACCTTTTGTGGTAGGAGCGGCCGGGTAGGCGTATTCCCCGCGGCGGGGGCCGGCCTATCGATGCACCCCGCCGCGGCCGCCTAGCAGCAGCGTCCGCGTACCCATGCCCTCACCGTACCAGCGATAACATGCCCTGGGGTGGATGTCCGGGTAGTGAGCTAGAACCCGAGCTTGCCGAGCAGCTTGGGGTCGCGCTGCCAATTTTTCGCTGTGCGCACGTGAACATCGAGGGTGACGGGGCGCCCCAGGAGGTGGCGAGCGGCCCGCTGGGCGCGCTGACGAATCTGGGCGATGCCACGCCCGCCCTTGCCGATGACAATGCCCTTTTGGGAATCGCGTTCGACGAATATGTTGACGATCACTCTCAGGCGTCCGGGGTCATCTGCACTGGCGCCGGGCTCTTCGATCATCTCTTCAACGGTGACGGCGATCGAGTGCGGAAGCTCCTCGCGTGCCCCATGCAACGCTGCCTCACGCACGTATTCAGCGATCATCGTCTCGTCGGACTGGTCAGAGATCTGATCGAGGGGGAACAGCGGCGGGGAGGGAGGCATAGCCGCGAAGAGGACGTCGACGAGATCGTTCGTGTCGTCGAGGCGCGCCGAGACAGGTATAATCTCGGCGAAATCTGCCAGCTGGGAGGCCTCGATGAGCGCTTCGGCCATCCGTTCGGGCCCGACGAGATCGGCCTTCGTCACGACGGCGAACACGGGCGCCGACACACCCGAGAGCTCGCGAGCGATGTAGCGATCCCCCGGGCCGATCTTCTGGTCGGCGGGAAGACAGAAAATGACGGCGTCGACGTCGACGAGCGTCTCGCGGGCCATGTCATTGAGGCGTTTTCCCAACAGCGTGCGGGGGCGATGCAGCCCCGGCGTATCGACGAGGACAACTTGACCACCCGGGCGCGTGATGACCCCACGCGCATTGTGTCGGGTCGTCTCCGGCCGCATGGACGTGATGGCAATCTTGCGTCCGACCAAGGCGTTCGTCAGCGTCGATTTACCGACGTTGGGTCGGCCGACGATGGCGACGAAGCCGGCGCGGTAATCGTCGGGAAGATCGTTGGGAATGATCGGCGCGGCCTCACCGGCCGTGAGCGCCTCGTCGCTCGGAAACTCGATCACTGATCCTCGCCTTCATCGTCGCTGCTTATCGAGGCAACAATAGCGCACACCTGGTGGCGTCTTCCGTCGGCAGCTTCCGCCTTCAGGTCGATCCCCCACGCCCGGGCTTCATCACCGACGAGAGGCACCTTCCCAAGAGCCTTTTGCAGCAGGCCGCCAACGGTGTCGACGTCGTCCTCGTCGATCTCCACGCCCGTGAGATCCTCCAGATCGTCGAGAGGCAGACGCGCCGGTACCCGCCATGTGCGAGCACCAATCTCCTCGATGTCGATCTCGCGTTTGTCGTGCTCGTCGGTGACCTCGCCCACGAGCTCCTCCAACGCGTCCTCAATCGTGACCAATCCGACGGTGCCTCCCCACTCGTCGAAGACAACCGCCAGGTGGGGGGCGCCGTTTTGCATCGAGGCCAACAAATCGTCGACGCGCATCGTCTCGGGGACAAACGTCGCCTCACGCATGAGGTCGGATACGGGCCGGTCCATGAGATCGGGCCGGTTAAGAAGGCGGTGGACGAGGTCCTTGAGATAGACGACCCCACGCACGTCGTCGGCGTCTACACCCGTGACCGGAATCCGCGAATACCCCGAGTGCGAGGCGAGGGCCAAAGCCGCGTGCCCGTTAGCATTGCGGTCGATCGTCACCATGTCGGTGCGCGGAACAATAATCTCGCGAATGAGGGTCGTGCCCATCTCGAAGACGCTGCGCAGCATGTCGCGCTCGGTTTCGGCAATCTCCAGCTGCTCCTCCTCGCCGAGATCGTCGACCATCTCACGCAGGTCAAGCACCATTTCCTGGCGCGCCTCGGCGTCGGTGACCGCCGGAGGCGGCACAAGCGCGGCAAGCAGCCGCATGAGCGGGCGGCCGAGGCCGGCAAGTTTGAGCGGCAAACGCAGCGCCGGCGCGAGCCATAGGGCACACGCCTCGGGTCGGGTCCGTCCCAGCTGAGGAGCGACCATCCCGTCGATAAAGAGGGTAAGGACGGCCGCTGCGGCAAAGACCGCAAGCAAAACAACCCACCATACGTGCCACATCGAAGCCGCCGCGAGCGTGAGAGAGGCAACCGCCAGCGACTGGCAGCCAAACTGAACGGCGCGGGCGGTGAGCACGGCGCGACGCGGGTGGCGCAAGAGGAACACGACGTCCTCGCCGTGGCGGCGCCCCTCCTCCACCAGGTCCTGGGCGCGGGCGTGAGAAAGATTGGTCAGCGCCGTGGAGAGAGCAACGAATACCCCGGCAATGATGACGAGAACGACCGCGAGGACGAGAAGCCCCCACGCGGGTGCGGCAAAAGTCTGGGCGTCCATGGGTTAGCTTTGCGCAAGGAAGGTCAACAGAAGGTGACGTTGGAGCGCAAACATCTCCTTTTCCTCTTCGACCTCGGCGTGGTCGTAGCCGAGCAGATGAAGCATGCCGTGGACGAACAGCAAGAGCATTTCCTCCGCAGCCGTGTGCCCGGCGGCCTGCGCCTGGGCGGCGGCGACGCTCGGGCAGATGACGACGTCCCCGAGGATCCCCTCGGGTGTCGGCTGCGAGGGCGTTCCCGGCACGAGCTCGTCCATGGGGAAGCTCATGACGTCCGTGGGACCGGGCAGATCGAGCCAGCGAACGTGAAGGGCCTCCATGGCCGCCTCGTCGACGAAGCGTAGACTCACGTCCGCACCGGGGGAGACGTACATCGCCTGCAAGACGAAGGCCCCCAGGCGAACGAACTCGTGTTCGTCGATCGGCGTTTCGGTTTCGTTACGCACTTCGATGGACATGGTGCTCCTCCTATCGGATCCGCCGCGGCCGTGCCGATCGGCGCTGGTAGGCGTTCACGCGTTCGCGGCGAGCCTCGTAGTTCTCGTACGCGTCGATGATGCGCCCGACCAGTTCGTTACGCACGACGTCAGCCGAGGTGAGATAGCACATCGCGATGCCCTCGACGCCATCGAGAACCCGGCGCACGTGATTGAGGCCCGAGGTCTGAGACCCCGGCAAATCGATTTGCGAAATATCGCCCGTGACGACCATCGTCGAACGGAACCCCAGGCGCGTAAGGAACATCTTCATCTGCTGGATTGTCGTGTTTTGCGCCTCGTCTAACACGATGAAAGCGTCGTTGAGCGTGCGTCCGCGCATATAGGCCAGCGGGGCGACCTCGATGGCCCCAGACTCCATAAGATTGGCGAGATCGGCGGGGTCGACCATGTCACGCAACGCGTCGTAGAGAGGGCGAAGATAGGGGTCGATCTTGTCGGTGAGCGAGCCGGGAAGAAACCCCAGGGACTCCCCTGCCTCAACGGCGGGCCGGGTGAGGATGATGCGCGTGACCTGCCCGCTCATGAGGGCCCCAACGGCCTTCGCCATCGCCATGTAGGTTTTGCCGGTTCCTGCCGGACCTATCCCGAAAATGACGGAATTGGCGTCGATGGCGTCGCAATAGGCCTTCTGGCCAGCCGTCTTGGCACGAATGACGTTGCCTCGCGCCCGCAAGACCTCCCACTGTCCCAAGCCCGCGACCGCCTCAGCGGCCTTCGCTGTGGGGTTGAGGATTTCCGCGGCCTCCCGCACCGCTTGAGCCGACAGGGGCGCACCCTTACGGGCCTCGGCGATCATCTCCGAGACGATGTCGGCGGCGATCCCCACGCCCACGGGTGCTCCATCGATCGTGATCCGGCCCGAGCGGGCCCAGATCTCGATGTCGGTAAAGACGTCTTCGAGGGCCCGCAGGCACGCGTCATCGACGCCACACACCTCGGTGGGGTCGAGCCCCTCGGGGATGTCAATGACGCGGTGTCCGGGTGCACTCATAGCGTCGCTTGTCCTTCCTCATCCCAATGTCCAGTCATCGCGGCTATCGCCGCTAGGGCCGCAGGGCCCGCACTCGAGGTACGCATGATGTGGGGGCCCAAACGAGCGGGGCGAGCGCCACTGCCGGTGAGTGCCTCGACCTCCGCTGGGGCGATGCCGCCCTCGGGGCCGACGATGACCCACACCTCTTCAACGGTATCCTCCAGGAGGACACGCAAGGGGGCGCTGGATTCTTCGTGGGCGAGGATAACGAGCGCGCCGGCGCTCCCCGCCTCGCGAACGGCCTCGCACAGATCCGGCGTCCCCACGAGGTCGTCAACCACCGGCCAGCGGGCTCGCCGCGACTGCTTGGATGCAGCCGAGGCCTGATCAACCCATTTGGCGTGCGACTTGTTGCTTTTCTTCTGCGGCCAGCGGGCGATCGAGCGCTCGGCCTGCCAGGGAATGATGCGATCGACCCCCAGCTCGCAGGCAGACTCGACGGCCTGAAGGTCACGCCCGCCCTTCGCCAAAGCCTGCACGAGGACGAGCCGCGGCGTCGTGACGGCATCGACGCGGCGCGAGAGGACCCGCAGTTGGAGATCGCTTGGCCCCGCGGCGACGACCTCGCACGTCGCACGCGTGCCCCGCCCATCGACGAGGTCAACACGCTCGCCAACACGGTGGCGTTTGACCCGGGCGGCATGGGCACCCTCGCTGCCCACAAGCTCGAGAAGGTCGCCTAGATCGCAGCAACCAACCTCATCGGCGCGATAGACCGGCAGCGTCATGCCCACCCCGAGAACTTGTCGCGCAACCGCGAGAAGACCCCCGGACCGTCGTCGGTTCGTTTAGCCTCCACACGTTCCTCCCCACGCAACTGCGCGAACTGCTCCATGAGCGCTCTCTGCTCGGCGTCGAGGGCACTGGGGATAGCGACTTCAATAACGACACGCAGGTCCCCACGCTCGGCACGCTGAAGCACGCCAACGCCCAGGTGTCGCAGCGTGATCACGTCGCCCGGTTGAGTTCCAGGCCTGATCGTAATGTCGCGCGGCCCATCGAAGGTCTCCAGCGTGTGAGTCGTGCCCAGCACCGCGGCAGTCATCGGCACCGAGATCGTCGTCACGAGGTCGTTGCCTGCACGCTCGAAAGTCCGGTGCGGCTTAATGTGCAACTCGATGTAGAGGTCGCCCGCCGGCCCACCACCAGGTCCGACTTCGCCCTCCCCGCTCATACGCAGCCGCGTCCCTTCCTCCACGCCCGCGGGGATCCGCACATCCTTCGTCACGTGGGTACGCACGCGGCCCTCGCCGCCACATTCCGAACACGGGGTCGGAATGATCGTCCCGTGCCCGGCGCACGCGTTACACGGCACCGTCGTCATGACCTGCCCGAGGAAGGACCGCGTCATGCGCTGAATCGAGCCGCGTCCCCCACACGCGTCACAGGTGCGCGGGGACGTCCCTGGCGCACAACAAGACCCGTGACACGTCGGACACACGACGGCCGTAGGCACCGAAACGGTAGTCGTCGTGCCGTGAACCACGTCGGGAAGCGTGATCTGGACCGAGGTGATGATGTCTTGACCCGGCCGCCCGCGCGGTACCGGGCCAGACGGACCAGCGGCAGCGCCACCGAAGAACGTCTCAAAAATATCGGAGAAAGTCTCAAACCCGGCGCTCGCCGACGGACCCGACGCCCCGCCCAGGTCATAGCGCTGACGCTTGGCGGGATCGGACAGCGTCTGATAGGCGACCGAGACCTCCTTGAAAGCCTCCTCCGAACCGGGGCCGGCGACATCGGGGTGAAGTTTACGCGCAAGCTTGCGGTAGGCCTTCTTAATGTCGTCTTGGCTGGCGTCCCGGCTAACGCCGAGGACCTCGTAATAGTCACTCACGAATAGTTACTCCACTCTCGTTCCTCAGCGGGTCAAAAAATGCGACAGGTAGCGGGCGACAGCCCCCACCGTCGTCATCGTGGATGCGTAGTCCATGCGCGTGGGCCCGATGACCCCCAAATGGGCAAGGCTACCACCCGCGCTGTCATAGGTGCCCGAGACGAGAGCCGTCTCGAGGAAGGCCGCATGGTGGTTCTCCGTCCCGATCGTCACCGACACCCCCGAGTCCGGTTGGGCCTCGGCTTCGGCGAACAGGCGCAACAGCGCCACCTGCTCCTCCAAAGCATCTAGGACCGGCCCCAAAGAGCCCGAGAAATCCTCCCCCGCTCTCACCAGGTTTGCCGTCCCAGCGATGACGACACGCGAATCGGTCTCCTCACCGAGGGTCTCAGCAACAATCCGCAACACCTGGGAGGCCACGCCCCTCAGTTGGGCGGACACGCCACACGCGGCGAGACTAACCGTCGCGAGCTCCCCCAGTTCCAAGCCGGCGACCAGGGCGTTGAGGAGGACCCGCAGAGTTTCGATATCCCTGTCGTCGAGCTCCTCCTCGACATCGACGCTACGCTGCTCAACCGAACCCGAATTCGTGATGATAACAAGCAGGATCCGCGTACGCGCGAGTGGAACAAGCTCAAGATGACGCACGCACGAACGCGAAAAACGCGGATACTGTACGACCGCCAACTGGTGGGTGAGCTGAGCGAGCAACCTCACCGTGCGGTCAACGAGATCGTCGACATCAACAGCACCCGTCAAAAACGTCTCGATCGCATGCCTTTCGGGCGCCGACAAAGGCTTGAGCTGCGCGATCTGGTCGACAAACGCCCGATACCCCTTCTCCGTGGGGATGCGCCCAGCCGAGGTATGGGGCTGGTAGATGTAGCCCTCCTCCTCCAGAGCCGACATGTCATTGCGTACCGTCGCCGGCGACACCCCAAGATCGTGCTTGTCGACGAGCGCTTTCGATCCAACCGGCTCACCAGAGTGGACGTAATCGGCGACGATGGCACGCAACACCGTGTCGCGTCGTTCTCGTGTCGAGCGTGCCATTGTCCTCCTTCGCCCCGCTACCCTCTCGACGGTAGCACTCACCGCATCAGACTGCTAAGTTCAGCGATGCGATTGAGGCCGACGGCATATCAGGCGGATGCACCCACCATCGCCAACGCCGCGCACGCGGCCTCGTAGCCCTTGTCCTCGTGCGAACCGTTCACCCCGCACCGATCCAGCGCCTGAGCTTCGTTGTCGCACGTGAGCAGACCGTAACCAATGGGCTTACGCTCGCGGACCATAAGCTCCATGATGCCCGCGGTCGCGCCCTCGCACACGTAGTCAAAGTGGGGCGTGCCGCCACGGATAACCACGCCCAATGCGACGACAGCATCGGCGCCTCGGTCGAAAGCCCGCGCGCATCCGAGCGGCAGCTCGAAGGAACCGGGTACGCGCACGAGCTCAACGCTCACGCCGGCCTCACCGAGCGCGCGACGTGCGCCCGCGATAAGCCCGTCCATGACCGTATCGTGCCACGACGATGCGACGATCGTGACGGTCACGTCACCCGTGAGGGCCTCGGGAACAAGGGTGGGGGCTCCGGATCCAGACATGGCTACTCCTTAGTGATCGACAATGTCGTGGTGGTGGAAGGTGTGGCCAAGAGCGGCCTTCGTGCGCAGGTAGGAGATGTTGTGAGGATCGATACCCACCTCCAGAGGAACGGTCTGCTCGACGGTGACGAGGCCCGGATCAAGGCGCGTCTTATCCGGGTTGTTCGTCAGCAGGCGGATGCACGACATGCCCAGCGCCGACAGCACCGCAGCAGCGGCACCGTATTCGCGCATGTCGACCGGCCAACCGAGCTCCACGTTTGCCTGGGCGGTGTCGAGACCCTCGTCTTGTAGATGGTAGGCACGCACCTTTTCGGCCAACCCGATCCCACGCCCCTCATGACCACGCAGATAGATGAGGGCGCCTCCTTCGATAGCGATGGTACGCAGGGCCTCGTGCAACTGGGGGCCACAGTCGCATCGCAGCGACCCGAAAGCCTCGCCGGTCAGGCATTCCGAATGGATACGCACGAGAGGAGTCGCTGCCGGATCGCTCGCCCTGGCAGGGACGAGAGCGACGTGCTCCGCGCCTGTGAAGAGATCGCGGAAAGAGTGAATGAGGAAGTCACCGTAGGAGGTCGGCAAGTTGGCGCTGGCGACGTGGGCGACCCGAGGCCGCGGACTCGCCGAGGGCCTGTCGGGGGCATGGTGGGTGGCGGCCCGATGGGGCGCAGCGGGGTCGTGTTCGCTTCTCCATTCGATGATTTCGGCAACCGTGAGGAGAACGAGCCCGCAGTCATCGGCAAGCCGACTAGCCTCCTCGTAGCGCATCATCGTCCCATCGTCGGCGACGAGCTCCCCGATGGCACCCACGGGCTCGAGGCCGGCCAGCCGCGTAAGATCGACGGCCGCTTCCGTGTGGCCAGCCCTCTCGAGGACCCCTCCGGGCCTGGCGCGCAGAGGAACAACGTGACCGGGGCGGATGAGGTCGCCCGGACCCGCCTGGGGGTCACCGAGCACGTTGAGAGTCACCGCGCGATCGGCCGCAGAGATCCCGGTCGTCACCCCGCTCGCGGCGTCACAGGTGATCGTGTAGCACGTGCGTTTGGGATCCTCGTTGTGGGGCACCATGACGGGCAGGTCGAGGGCGTCGGCACGCTCGTTCGTCATGGGCGCACACAGGTAACCCGACGTGTGTCGGATCATCCAGGCGGCCCATTCCGTCGTGATCGTCTGTGCGGCGGCAACCGCATCGACCTCATTTTCTCGCCGGCGGTCGTCGGCGACGAGCACCGGCTTTCCCGCGGCGAGATCGCGGTAAGCGGCCGAGAGTAGCTTTTCGACAGTCTTGCTCACGCGTGCGCCTCCTCCGCGATGAATTCCCTCGCTCGCGCGACGTAGCGGGCGAGAACATCCGTTTCGATATTGACCCGCCCTCCCACGGGCGTCGAGCCCAGGGTCGTCGAGGAAAGTGTCTCGGGGATGAGCGAGACGGTGAAGCCCGTGGGCATCGTCGCGCTGACCGTCAACGATATCCCGTCCACGGCAATCGATCCCTTGTAGGCGATGAAGGGGGCGAGGGCGGCGTCAACCTCTATGTCGACCTCGTCCCAGCGCTGCCCCGGCCGGCGCGCGGTGATCCTGCCGACACCGTCGACGTGGCCCTGGACGATGTGGCCTCCAAGCCGCGAATCGGCACGCACGGCTCGCTCGAGGTTGACGGTGGCCCCCACGGGTATCTCACCCAAGGTCGTCATGGCGACGGTTTCGGGCATGACATCGGCGCTAAAACCGTCTTGGTCGCAGGAGGTAACCGTGAGGCACACTCCCGAGCAGGCAACGGATTCGCCGACAACAAGCTCGCTGGAAAACGGCGCGCCGATCGTGAGTGCAAACCCGCCGTCAGCCTCTTCGCGACGGGTCAGCACGCCTAACGCTTCGATGAGTCCGGTGAACATGGCGGTCACGTCCTTATCTCATAGCGGGTGAAGGTGTCGGGGCCGAGGTGAGCCTCCTCGATGCTCTTGAGCTGCACGGCCTCGCTGAGGCTGTGCACGCCAAGGCCTACACATGCGGGGGTGCCCTCACCGAGGAGGGTGGGGGCGCGATAACAGTGCCACTCGTCGACGAGGTTCCTTGCGAGTGCGGCGCCGAGAAGCGTGGGGCCACCCTCGAGAAGAATGCGCCGGGCCCCGTCCGCGTAGCAGCGCGCGAGGACCGCCTCGAGGTCGCGGGTACGCAAAAGGGTCGCACCCGAGAGCGCAAGCGTGTAGGTGGAGGGAATCTCGCGTAGCCCAACGACGTAGACGCGCGGCTGATAGGGCAGGTCCTCGCCCGTCGGGGTGCGCGCCGACAGCGTGGGATTATCCGCAAATACCGTCCCCGTGCCCACAATGATGGCGTCGACCTGGGCGCGGACGGTATGCGCGTGTTCACGCGAGTCTCGGCTCGTGATCCACTGGGAGGTCCCGTCCACAGCCGCGACGTAACCGTCCGCACTCATCGCGCTCTTGCCGATCGTCCATGGGCGCTGTCGCGTCACCGCCCGACGCCACTGGCGGCTAAGCTCTTGCGCCTCTTCGATTGCTGGGGCGTCAATACCCGCCTCAGCGGCGGTCTCGACACGGATCCCACGCTCGCCAAGAGCGCGGGCACCCCCACTGGCCTGGCCGTTCGGATCAGAAACGGCGTAAATGACGCGCGCGAGACCGGCTTGGGCCAACGCGAGGGCGCACGGGCCCGTGCGACCCACATGATTGCACGGCTCTAGCGTGACAACCGCCGTTGCTCCCCTCACCGCTGAGGCGTCAACCTGGGCGAGCGCATCGACCTCTGCATGCGGCGTACCGGCCCCACGGTGGTATCCGAGTGCGAGGACACGGCCCTCGTCGTCGACGATCGCACAACCGACTCGCGGGTTCCCTCCGGTGAGGGGACCGCCTAAAGCAGCTGCGGATGCGCGCCGCAGTGCGCGCGTGAGTGCCTGACGTGGCACGCTCACGTTTCCCTCCCTCTCGCGCTTCTCCCATCCGGACTCTCACCGTCGGTGCCGGAGTTTCACCGGCTCAGCCGCACGGGCGTGCGGGTCGCGGACTTTCACCGCCGGTTCGGACTTTCACCGACCCCGAAACGCGTTTCCTTCACGCCATTATGCCACCTTGCCAGCGAGGTGGCGAGCTTGAAAGGCCTGTCGTTACTGTAGGCGCGTGAGTAGACGCTACGGACACGACGTTCTCGCCAACGACCCGCACCGCCCAAAGCTGCGCCCCATTCGCACCGTCGAGGCTCGGCCCGGAACCGTCGTCGAAGACCCCACGACAGGGTTCGTGGGCGCCGTTCAACGCTGCTACACCGCCGCGGGCATGGTTGTCGTCGAGCTCGAGGATCGCCGCGGCAAAGTCCGGGCCTTTCCGTTAGGCGCCGGGTTTTGGATCGACGGCGAGCCCGTCGAACTAATCCGCCCCTTGCCTGCTGTCGGCAAGCAGACCCGTTCGCTCACCGGCAAGCCCGTCACCAACTCCGGTTCGCGTCCCCTGCCCGCCCAGCGCGCACGCGTTGCGAAGGCGTCGCGCATATGGGTCGAAGGCCGCCACGACGCCGAGCTCATCGAACATGTGTGGGGCGATGATCTGCGCGGGGAAGGCATCGTTGTCGAGCTTCTCGACGGCGCCGACCATCTGCCAGACGTCCTCGCCGACTTCCGCCCCACTCCCGCGCGTCGCGCGGGTGTCCTCCTCGACCACACCGTCACCGGATCGAAAGAAACGCGCCTCGCCGCGGAAGTGACCGCGACCTGGAGCGAAGATGCCCTTCTCGTCACCGGTCACCCCTTCGTCGACATCTGGCAGGCGATTAAGCCTCAACGCGTCGGCCTCAACGCGTGGCCCCATGTTCCGATCGGCACTGACATCAAACGCGGCACTCTCGCCCATCTGGGATGGCCGCACGAGACCGCCGGGGACGTCGCCGCGGGGTGGATGCGTCTGCTTCGCCGGGTGCGCGACTGGCGCGACCTCTCGCCCGCCCTCATCGGCAGAGTCGAGGAGCTCATCGACTTCGTCACCGCACCGAACGCGCACTGACCCCGCCACTGTCTAACCGTGGCCTCGAAGAGGGGCGCTCCCTGGCTCACTACATAGGGGAAGGGCCTCGGCCGCGCAATTGCGGCCGAGGCCCGATTCCCCCAAGTATCGTGCGGACTCACCCGCCCGCACGAGTCCTTGCTGTGCAATATCCCCCAAAGAAGCAGCAAGGACGTGGACTAGGATAGCACACTTAGCGCTCTGCGCAAACCGCTTCTTCGATTCGCTGGCCGATCTCGGCGTCGACCTTCTTCCAGTACTCGAAGGCGCGCGACAAAACCGGCTCGGACACGCCATTAAGCAGGTGGTTCTTCACCGCCGTGACGAATGCATCACGTTCGGAATCAGAAAACACCTTGCGCACGAGGATCCCGGCCTGGGTGAAATCGTCGTCTTCCTCCGACTGCAGCGGCTGAGCGGCGCGGACAAGCTCCGTATCGTCGAGCCCCCACGATTCCTCCAGCCCCTGGCCCGCATCCGCGTAGCCGCGGCCCATACCGTTGGGGGCGTACGGGGTGGCATCACCGTTGTGCGTGTACGCCATCGGCCCGTCCTGCTGATACGTATTAATAGCGACGCGCGCCTCGTTAACCGGCAGCTGCTGGTAGTTCGCTCCGATACGGTGGCGCTGCGTGTCGGCGTAAGAGAAGACACGACCCAGCAGCATCTTGTCGGGGCTCAGACCGATACCGGGAACCAGGTTCGACGGCGAGAAGGCCGCCTGCTCGATCTCGGCGAAGAAATTCTCCGGGATCTTGTTAAGGGTCATCTTGCCCACCGTGATCCGCGGGTAGTCCTCCATCGGCACCGTCTTCGTCACATCGAAGATGTTGATGCGGTAGTTCTTCGCATCCTCATACGGGATGACCTGGACCTTGAGGGTCCACGAGGGGAAGTCCCCACGCTCGATCGCCTCGTAGAGGTCCTTGCGGTGCGCGTCCGGTTCTTCGCCGGCAATCTTTTGGGCCTCAGCGTCGGTGAGCCCCTCGACACCCTGATCCGAGATGAAGTGATACTTCACCCAGAAGCGCTCGCCGGCCTCGTTAACCCACATGTACGTGTGCGACCCGTAGCCGTTCATATGCCGATAGTCGCGCGGGATCCCACGCATACCCATGAGGTAGGTCACCTGGTGCGCCGACTCGGGCGCCGATGTCCAGAAGTCCCACTGCATGTTGTTATCGCGCAGACCCGTCGCCCCTCGGCGCTTCTGGGAGTGAATGAAGTGGGGGAACTGCATAGCGTCGCGGATGAAGAAGATCGGCGTGTTGTTGCCGACGAGGTCGTAGTTGCCCTCGCGCGTGTAGAACTTCAAAGCAAACCCGCGCGGATCACGCCACGTGTCGGGAGAGCCCTGCTCGCCCGCGACTGTCGAGAAACGCGCCAGCATCGGGGTCTTCTCACCCTTGGTGAAAATGGCGGCCTTCGTGTAGGCGGACACGTCCTCAGTGCACTCGAAAACACCGAATGCGCCGGCTCCCTTAGCGTGAACGACACGCTCGGGGACGCGCTCACGATCAAAGTGAGCCATGGTCTCAACAAAGGAAATATCGTGAAGCATCGTCGGGCCGTTAGCGCCGGCGGTGAGCGAGTGGCGTTCCGAGCGAACCGGAGCGCCGTTCATAAGCTGCGATGCACCCTCATCGGTGCGGTCACTGCAGTCGGCTGAACGATCAATCATTGACTACCCCCATAAACTTGAGTGATTCCATTTACAGTCTCCCACACCACTCCCCACCTGGCAAGATCCAGACACGCCGTCAGCACATCCGGCCCCGCGACGCGACCCTTCGGAGCCCCAGCACATGATTGTTACCTTACGCACATTTCATGGCTCTATCATCTGGCGCGCCACCTCGTTGCTGGCGTGACTCGTGTGACGATTCGCAACCGAATCGTTACCATTCCGCGGATTCAGCGCCTCCCCCGAGCTGATAGGTGTCACCGCAGGCATTGACCAAAACAACTCCCCGACGCACGTCACATTTTCCGGCCCCTCGTTGTTGTGAGCGATCTGTGATAGCTTGACGTTGTTGTTCCGGCAGCTCGACGAACCTCCTTGAATCGTCACGTAGCTCCGTACGGATCTGCGTGCGGGGGGCTGGGAGAAGCGTCAGAGCGAAGGAACATCAACGTGAAGGAATTCTCCCCTCCATCGAAAGATTGAAGAATGAACACGAAGAACACTGCCACGAAGTGGATCGCCACCGGCGCTTCCATGGCTCTGGCTGCCGGTCTTGGTGTCGCGGGCCTGAGCCTCGCTGGCAACTCGGCTACCGCCGCTGCCGGCGACATCACCACCGTCAAGACGAACGTCGAGTACACCCCGGCCGAACTGTCGGGTGAGCAGACGTACGCCTACGACTACGATGGTAACGTCACGCGCATCGACCTCGACATGCTCAACATCCATCTGCGCGACAAAGAGTGGCACTTCCTTAACAAGAAGGACGCTCGACACGGCGACAAGGCAACCGCTCACGGGCGTAACTTCGTCTACACGACGCAGGAAACGCTGTACAAGGTTGACGAGATCGTTCGCCCGTCCAAGCACCACAACGCTGGCTTCTGGGCCCCCGTTGACGCCGACGGTAACATCGATCACCGCTACGGCGCCTGGGGCGTCGCCGGCAAGTCGACCGCCGAGATCGGCGTCGGCCGCCTCATCTACTGGGACGGCGTTAAGTGGGTCAACCAGTCTCACTTCCGTGTTGACTACATGAAGGCCCCGCAGGGTGTGACCGGCTACAAGGTTGAGGCCTTCCGCGAGCCGGCTCCTTCCTTCGCTGCGAAGGTTTCGGGCGACTACGAGGGCAACTTCCCCTCGCTTGCCGATTCGAAGGAGCGCCAGCGCCTCGTTTCGGCCCTCGCGTACATGTTCGGCAACGCCGATAAGTACAACGAGGTCAACAACTGGGTGATGAAGAATGCAGAGCGTCGCGGTGACGCGATTCTCCAGCTCGCCATGGGTTCTGACCTCGCTTCGGCGGCCGAGAAGGTGCTTGTCTACAAGAAGAAGTACGCCGCTGCCATCGACAAGTCTTTCGCGCTGCTTTACAACGAAGGCTACGTCACGCCGGGCGAGGCCCTCGAGGGCAAGTTCACTGCTGTCGAGCAGGAGAAGACGGACGAGGGGACGAAGTACCACCTCACCCTCTCCAAGCTGGGTAACCAGTTCTTCCCCATTACCGACGGCAAGGCCGAACTGAAGTTCGTCGACGTTGCCAAGGCTGACGAGAAGAAGGAAGAGGTCAAGGAAGAGCCCAAGGACAAGGAGACGCCGGCTGAGTCGGAGGCTCCCGAGGCTGAAGAGTCGACGGCTCCCAAGGCTGTAGAGTCGACGGCTCCCGAAGAGGGCGCTGAGGACGCGGGCTCGCGTTCCGTCGTCTTCGCCGAGGGTGACGAGGCCAAGACCTACACCCTCGCCGAGCTCAACGCGGGCATCGACATCGTCGTTCCTGAGGGCAAGAAGGCCGTCCTGACCTTCGCCTCCTCCGAGGTTGACACGCCCGGTGCGTTCCTTAACCGCACGTCGCTCAACGGAACCTCGATGGTTGTTGAGTCTGGCGTTAGCGCAAAGGTGACCGGCCACATTGAGCTCGGTGCCGACGCCGACAACGCTGAGGACAAGACCGATTCTCCGGTCGTTGAACCCATCGGTGGTAACCCGGGCGACCTCCCGGATGAGCCCAAGGACGAGGAGCCCAAGGAC
>JAUNAP010000008.1:0-56022 GCA_030527545.1 Actinomycetaceae bacterium | reverse complement strand
GAGGGCACGCAGACCGACGAGGACAACGACAAGGGCACGCAGACCGACGAGGAGAAGGACGACAACACCGTCGCCCCGACCCAGAAGCCGGCCGACCCGCAGCCCACGAAGACCGTTACCGTCGAGAAGACCGTTGCTCCGGCTCCGGCTCCTGCCGCCCCGGTGACGGCTCAGAAGGCTCCGCTCGCCAAGACCGGTGCTTCCTCGATGCTCGTTCTCCTCATGGCCGCTGGTCTCGCGACCGCCGGCACGGGTGTTGTGCTTGCTCGCCGCAACGCCTAATTGATGCGAGGCATCCGCTAGCCTCGGCTAGCTGAAACAGGGCCCCGACCAGGATCTGGTCGGGGCCCTCTTCTATCTACTTCTTGCTCCTCGCGCTCGGCCTCAACGAGGTCGCGCGGATAGTCCGACCGGTGTCATGAGAAGACGAGACGGCGAGTGACCTCGTCGGCAAGGAGCCGCCCCTTGAGGGTGAGAACGAGACGATCGCTGCTTAGGCGCTCTTCTACCGGCCCTTCCACTGGCTCCCACGTGCCATCCGGTTGCGGGCGGAAAACGCAGGCGAGACCGTCACGAAGAAGACCAGCCACGACTCCGTCGCGATTTCCGTCCTCGCTCGCATCGCTCAGGCTGAGCCCGCGCGCAAGTCGGATGGCGACCATGACGTGTTCGAGGCGGCGCTCATCGGCGGTGGGTACCTCCCCGTCGTCCTCTACGGGGCGCCCGGCCGCCAGACTCGCCGCATAGACGCCGGGGTGCTTGACGTTCCACCAGCGTCGTCCCCGCACGAAGGAGTGGGCACCGGGGCCGGCCCCCCACCACTCGTCGTCACTCCAATAGGCGAGGTTGTGTCGCGATGCGTGGGCCAGCTTCGTCGCATCGCCTACGCGATCCTCAGCCGGCCCGCGGCGGGCCCAATTCGAGATCTCGTACCAGGCGTATCCGGCCCGGGCCAAAAGCTCGTCGGCAAGCATGTACTTCTCGGCCTCGTCATCCGAGCTAGGTGCCGGAAGCTCACCCCTGGCAACCAGTCGCCCCATCTTCGTGCCCTTTTCGACGACGAGCCCGTAGGCCGACACGTGGTCGGGCTCGAGCGCGATGGCGGCCTTGAGGCTTGCCTCCCAATCACTCAGGCTCTCCCGTGGCGTGCCATAGATGAGATCGACGGATACGTCCATGCCGGCGGCCTTGACTGCCTCGACGGCACGGGGTACCGCCAGCGGAGAGTGCGTGCGCTCGAGGGTCGCCAGTACGTGCGGGACGGCAGACTGCATGCCCATGGACACGCGCGTGATCCCCGCCTTCGACCAAGCGGCTGTGCGGGCCGGAGTGACGGTGTCGGGGTTAGCCTCCAGGGATACTTCCGCGCCCTCGGCAATACCGCCGAGGCGACGCACGGCCATGAGGAGAGCCGCTATCTCGTCGTCGGGCAGCAGCGAGGGCGTTCCACCCCCCAGGTAGACGCTCTGAGCCTCACGAAGAAGGCCCCGCTCGCGCGCCTGGGTCAGCTCGCGTTCAACACTCACCGCGTAGGTCGTGGGTTCCGCACCTCGACCAAAACCGACCGTGTACGTGTTGAAATCGCAGTACCCACATCGCACCGCGCAAAACGGGACGTGTATGTAGACAGAAAATCCGCGCGTCACGCGATCTTCTGCCCGACGATGTCGCGCACGACGCGCCCTGCGTCGAGTCCTCGACGCTCGAAGTGAGTCATGAGCCTACCAGGCCAGCGCGGCGCAAATCCTCCCCGCTCGCCATCGGGATCATGCGGATCCGGGTTCATCCCCGCGTACGGATTCGTCAGTCCCGGACAGTCCTCGACAACGTCTCGCATCTGGAAGGCGTAGTCTTCCCAATCTGTGGCCAAAAGCCACTTTCCGCCCGGCCGCAACACGCGCACTACCTCCTTGGCGAATGCCGGTTGCACAAGCCTGCGCTTATGATGGCGTGCCTTGCGCCACGGATCGGGGAAAAAGACCCACAACTCGTCGAGGCAAGCATCCGGGAAGAGAATCGGCATGGCCTGTTGAGCGTCAACCTCGAGAATCTTGAGGTTAGTCACGCCCGCCTTGTGCGCCTTTGCGATCGTCTTAACGACACCCGGTCGATAGACCTCGAACGCGAGAAAATCGCGGTCGGGATGGGCGGCGGCGGCAGAGACAATCTGGTCGCCATTGCCGGCACCAATCTCACAGCGGACAAGCGATTCTCGCCCAAACAGCTTACGAAACGACAGAGGCTTGACGGACGGGTCGACGGTCGTCTCCCCCACCCCACGCGCTACGTCAACGACATAGCGAGGGCCGAAAGTGTCCCACGTGCGCTGCATCGACTCGTTGAGCCGACGAGCCCTCCTCGTGAAGGACTTCGTGCGGGCCATGAAGACAGCGTCGTCGTTCACTTTTTCTTCCCCTCCGGTGCGTCCGAGGTCAAGGCGGCAATGAAGGCCTCTTGGGGAACGTCAACCGACCCGATCGCCTTCATCCGCTTCTTGCCTTCTTTCTGCTTCTCCAGCAGTTTGCGCTTACGCGAGATATCCCCGCCGTAACACTTGGCGAGCATATCTTTGCGCAATGCCTTGATCGTTTGACGGGCAATGACCCGCGAACCAATCGCCGCCTGAACGGGTATCTCGAACTGCTGGCGCGGGATAAGCTCCTTCAGTCGTTTGCACATGCGCACCCCGTAGGCGTAGGCAGCGTCCTTGTGAACGATCGCGGAAAACGCGTCGACCTGGTCGCCGTTGAGCAAAATATCGA
Source organism: Actinomycetaceae bacterium (assembly GCA_030527545.1). Taxonomy (GTDB): domain Bacteria; phylum Actinomycetota; class Actinomycetes; order Actinomycetales; family Actinomycetaceae; genus Nanchangia. The sequence goes on along the minus strand of JAUNAP010000008.1, from coordinate 53,260 downwards.
CCTTGACCAGATCCGCCGACGCGTCGCCGTCCTCGTGATAGTCCAGGGAGGCGTAACCGCGGGTGCGTGACTTGAGATGATCGAAGAAGTCGAAAACGATTTCAGCTAGTGGCAGCGTGTAGCGCATCTCGACGCGCTCGGGAGACAGATAATCCATGCCTTTGAGGCTGCCGCGACGCGACTGGCATAGCTCCATAACGGCACCCACGTAGTCCGAGGGGGTCAACACGGTCGCGGCAACTACGGGCTCACGGATCTGTGCGATTTTGCCATCGGGGAACTCCGAGGGATTCGTCACCGTCACGGTCGTGCCGTCTTCACGGGTGACCTCGTAAACCACCGACGGGGCAGTCGCGATAATGTTGAGGCCAAACTCGCGGTCCAACCGCTCCTTTGTGATCTCCAAGTGGAGCAGACCAAGGAAACCGCAGCGGAAACCGAATCCAAGAGCCACCGAGGTCTCGGGTTCGTAGGAGATCGCCGCATCATTAAGACGCAGTTTGTCCAGTGCCTCACGCAGGTCCGGGAAATCGGCCCCATCCACCGGGTAGATCCCCGAATACACCATCGGTTGGGGATCCTCGTATCCCGAGACCGACTCCTGCGCGGGCGCGTCGGCGCGCGTGACCGTATCGCCAACCCGCGACATACGCACGTCCTTGACGCCCGTGATGAGGTAACCGACCTCACCGACACCCAATCCCTGGGTGGGCACGGGCTCGGGGCTGATGACACCAATCTCTTGAAGCTCGTGCCGCGCCCCCGTCGACATCATGACGATGTCTCGGCGCGGCTCGAGGATCCCATCGACAACCCTCACGTAGGTAACCACGCCGCGATAGGTGTCGTAGACGGAGTCAAAAATCATGGCCCGTGCCGGTGCTTGCGGGTCCCCCGACGGTGGAGGCACATCCGAGACGATTCGGTTGAGGATATCCTCGACCCCCTCCCCCGTCTTTGCCGACGTCAAGAGGCAATCGCCGGGATCGATCCCCAGCAGGCCAGCGAGCTCATCGGCACAGCGTTCGGGCTGCGCGGCAGGCAGGTCAATCTTGTTAAGGACCGGAATGATCGCAAGGTCGTGCTCCATCGCCATGTAGAGGTTGGCGAGAGTCTGCGCCTCGATCCCCTGGGATGAATCAACAAGCAACAGAGCGCCCTCGCACGCCGCAAGCGAGCGCGAGACTTCATAGGAAAAGTCGACGTGGCCGGGAGTGTCGATCATGTTAAGGGCGTAGGAAGTACCATCAACGTTCCACGGCATGCGCACAGCCTGGGACTTGATGGTAATTCCGCGTTCGCGTTCGATGTCGAGACGATCGAGATACTGGGCGCGCATGTCACGCTCCGAAACGATCCCCGTGCGCTGAAGCATCCGGTCCGCGAGCGTCGACTTGCCGTGGTCGATGTGCGCGATAATACAGAAGTTACGGATAACCTCGGGGGCTGTGCGTGCCGGCGTGATGGTGCCGCTCAAGTGGTCGCTCACTGCGTGTTCACCCTTTCGTTCAGTCCCGCTATTGTCTCATGTTCGCGGCTGAGCCGGCGAGCGGCTAGCTGCGTCGCCCGGCGTTGGGATTGCGTCCCATGAGGCGGTCGAGTTCGCGGCGTTCCTTCTTCGTCGGCCTGCCCGCTCCCGGATCGCGAAGGACCGGAGCCGGCACGGCGACGCGCTCGAGTCTTGGCGGGGTGTGGTCGATATAGGCTGCCTGTGCCAGCGGCGCACTCACGCGCTTATCGAGGAGCGTGACAACCTCCAGGGTTTTATCGAAACCGCCGATGCGCACGCGCACACGATCGCCGACGCGCACGGGTGCGGCGGCTTTGGCGGTAGCGCCGTTGATGGCGACGTGCCCGGCTCTGCAGGCCGTCGTTGCCGCTGACCGTGTCTTGTACTGACGCACCGCCCACACCCAGCGGTCGACGCGTACGCTCTCGCCCATAGTGTCCTCCCCAATCACAGCAACGGCCGCCCCAGCCTCAACCGGGACGGCCGTTGCCAACGCGAGATGCGCTAGTCCATCTTGTTGACCTGGTGCGCCAGCTTCGACTTGCGATTGGCGGCCTGGTTGCGGTGGATGATGCCCTTCGAGGCGGCCTTATCCAGCTTGCGGCTGACGACCTTGAGAGCATCTTCCGCCTGCTGCTTGTCGCCACCCTCAATGGCTTCGCGCGTCTTGCGGACGAACGTGTGCAGCTCGGACTTCACCGAACGGTTGCGCTGGCGGCGCTTCTCGTTGGTGATGATGCGCTTCTTCTGAGACTTAATGTTTGCCACTAGTCAGACTCTCTGTGCGTAGAAATATGGTCGGTAGAGGGAGTCGCCGCAACCGGGACTAGGGCGTGGGGCACCCCGTGGTTGGCCGCGGCTGCCCGGGCGTGACCCGACCGGCCAGCCCGTGCCCGCCTAGCCTACCAGGACGGTCGCGGTCGAGCGTAGCAACGTGAGCGATCACCCATGAAGCTGACGCAGCCTGGCAACGACGGCATCGAAACGATCCTTAGCCAGCGTCGCTCCCTCTCTACGGATTCCTTGGGCATCGGCGAGGAGGAGACGGTCGAGGCGCACTTCGGAGGGCCGTCGCCGCGAATCCCACGCTCCGGTGCCCACGTCCATCCACTCGCGCCCTTGGCTGTGTTGATAGGCCGCGTCGTGGTCGTGATCTTTCGACGTCATCTGGGCCAAAACGAAACGATTCCCCATTCGTCCGACGACGAGGACGGGGCGGTCTTTCCCGCGCGAGGGATCCTCCTCGTAGGGCACCCACGCCCAGCACACCTCGCCTGGGTCGGGGTCGCCGTCGGGATGAGGGTCATAGGTGAGGGCAGGCAGGCCCGACGACAGGTCGAGTACACGCGTGTGCGCCGCCTGAGCCGGCCGGTGGCTCCCGCCACTCGCACTGGTCCGCTCGCGTGTGCCGGCGTGTCTCGACTGCTGGCGTGTCGCCTTATCGAGCTCGTCTTTGAGTGCCTCCGTGGCGCCGCGCCTGGCCAATCCGAGGAGGGCCCGTCCGATCTGGGCCCAGGTTGAGCGTGCCATGTCTCTCCTATCGCTGGTGGCGGGCCTGCGCGACGCGCCTGACCGCTCGCTCGACGGCGAACTCACGATCGCGCCCGCCTCCCTTACTTTCTTCGTCCGCGGCGGCTACCGCGATGATGGCCGCTGCCAATCCTGCTTCGTTCCATCCTCTCAACTGTTCGCGTGCCTTCTTCGCTCGCCAACCGTCGATACCCGCGCTCCTGCCGCCCTGGGAGACCTTCGCCAGGGTCCGCAACTTCATGGCAAGAGCCGAGATGATGAATTGTGCGGGGGCGCCTGCCATGAGGGCGTGACGGGCGAGCGTGAGGGCCTCGCTCACGTGTCCGGCAACGGCGGCGTCGGCCACGGCGAATCCGGTGGCTTCTATCCTTCCGCCAAGGTAGCGGTCGACGTCGGCGCGCGTCAGCGTGCCGGTGGTATCGCTGAGCAACTGGGATAAAGTCGCGGCGAGTTCGGCCAGCGACGATCCTTGGGCGTCGACGAGTGCCTGCGCGGCGTCGGGATCGATGCGCCGGCGTGCACGCCTAACGTCGGCGTTGACAAAGGCGATCTTGTCGCGGGGGTAGGTCAATTCGTTACAGGCCACGGTGGGGATTTTGGCCTTCGTCAGCGCATCGAGCAGCTTCTTCGCCCGCTGCCCGCCGGCATGACAAATGATGACCCACGCGTCGGGTTGGGGCTGGCGAAGATAGGCCAACAGGTCGCTCACGAGCGCCTCTGAGGCGGATTCGACCTGTCGGATCTCGATGAGTCGACGCTCGCCAAATAGCGACGGAGACGTGTAGGTGGCCAGCTCGCCCGCACTATAGTGAGGCGCCTCCACCCGCGTGATTTCCACCTGGGGATCCTCGGCCCGCGCGAGCTCGCGCAGGCGTGTGAGCGCCCGGTCTGCCAGCAGGCTCTCTTTCCCGCGAACGGCAACGATCGGTGCCAGGTCAATGCGATCCCAGCTCACCCCGCTCACGCCTGTTTTCTTGGCCATGCCCACAAGCCTACCCGCCACCACCCTTTTCGCTCGCTCGGGTGTAGCCTGCCAGACGCGCTCGCCTGATCGCCGCTTGGAGCGTGAGGACGGGACGCTGGTAGGCCACGAGATAGCCCCAAGCGAGAAGTGCGAGGGCCGCAAGGACCGCGCCGGCAGTGCCCTGAGGCCAGGGTATTCGCCAGTGGGGCACCGCCGTAAGAGAGGCGATGGCGGCAATGGCTTCGAAAGGGAGCGCCGCTGCGGCGGTGAAGAGGTCTGGTAGCGCGGGAGATACGGCAACAATCACCCCGCCGAGCATCGCCGGGGCCACGAGTGGGGCCGCAAGGAGGTTGGCGAGGATCCCCAGCGGCGGGATGCCCGAGGTGACGAGGACGACCAGGGGCGTGGATGCCGCCTGAGCGACCACGGCCACGGCAAGAGGCGTAGCGACAAGGCGCGGCACCCCAATGTCTTCGAGTGCCCGCCCAGTCGGATCGACAAAGAGACTAAGGGCAAGGGTGACGCTCGCCGATAGCACGAAACCGAGATCGAGACTGATCTGCGGGGTGATGAGCGTAGCGAGGGTGATGGCGATCGACCAGCAGGCCACCGAGGCGTGCGGACGGGCGAGAAAATGTCCACACAGCGAGGCCGTGGCCATCGTAGCCGCCCGAATGACGGATCCAGATGGTCCCACCAGCAACACGTAGGCGCCCATGAGGGCGAGAGCGGCGACGACGCTGCCTCGCCGTCCGGCCGGCGCCGCCACGAGGAGGGCGAAGGCGAGAACGTGTCCCATGTGTAGCCCAGAAACCGCCGTGAGGTGGGTGAGCGAGGATGCTCGCATATCGGCGAGAAGGTCTGGGCTCATTCTCGATCGGTCCCCCAGGAGCATGCCTGCGGCCAAGCTGCCGGCCCGCTCGCCCATAGCGGAGAGGCGATGAGAAAGCGCTCCTCGCACTTGCCCGCCCGTGCTCATCGAGACGAGCTTGGGGGCACCGTAGGCACGCCCGCTCACGCGCCCGTTCTCGCCGCTAACGCGCGCATCGATCCTCACGCGAGCTCCGCGGCCGGGCGGGGCTGCAGAGACGGTAATGCTGGCCTTCTCACGCGTCCTCACCAACGGGTTGCCCGTGAGTGCAGCTGCGTCAACCTGCAGGTTACACAGGTAGCGGCCCTCCCTCAGCGGGGTGACGCCGCGGACGGTCCCGGTGAGCGTAACCTGGACCGCTCCGGCTGTGCGCGTCCACATCGCCAAGGGCGCCTCGGCGGCGCGCGCACCCGCCACGCTCGCCCAAGCCAAGGCTATGAGCAAGACGGCCCCGAAAAGCTGGAGGGGCCCGAGGGCACGCACGATGCCCACGCTAAGCGCGATAAGCGCACATGCGCACGAGGCGGCGACTGCCCAACCCGTGCCTGCCCACCCGAGCGCGCTGCCTATCCACGCCCCGGCAGCCACGGGAAGCAGGCGCAGATCGAGCACGCCATGACGCTCTCGCAAGTTCACCGCAGCGCGACCTTATCGCGGAACTTTTCGAGGGTCTTCACCCCGATACCGGGCACGTCGGCGAGGTCTTCGATACGGGAAAACGGCCCGTGCTCGCGGCGGTAATCGACGATGCGCGCAGCGAGTGCCGGACCAATTCCCGGCAGTTCGGTGAGCTGCGATTCGTTGGCGCTGTTGACCTTCACCCGCCCGGCGCCATCCGCAGAGCCGGATGCGGCACTGGCCGCCGACGCCTCCGTTTCCCGGAGCGTCTCGCCCTGCCGCGGAACGACTAACTGTTCGCCGTCTTCGACGACGCGGGCGAGATTGACCGCGGCAACGTCGGCATCGGCGTCGACTCCGCCGGCCGCCTCGATGGCCTCGAGCACGCGGGCCCCACCCGGCAGTTTCACGATGCCGGGTCGCGCGACGGATCCGACAACGTGTACAACGACGCCAGCTGGCGTAGGTGCCGACGATGCCGGCGTCGTGGCTGCTCGCGAGGGCGCAACATCCGTCGCCGCAGGCGAGGGCGAGGTCGACTGACGCGGCTGCACCGAGTGGGCGAGCCCTGAAGCCACGGCGACAGCTACGACGACGACGAGGAGGATCGCGACCGCGCGGGGATGGGGTTGCCAGCGTATGCGAACGCCCGAGCCGGGCGAGTCATCGCCAATGGCGAGCCTGAGGCCCTGACCAGATCGCATGGTGTGTTTCCCCATGACACCCACGCTAGGGCCGAGTGAGTCGTGCCGGCCCGATCACACAGACAGGTCGATCGGGCCGGTTACGTTATCGGTCGTTGCTGAGCGAACTGCTAGCGGACTCGCTGAAGGACAGTCCCGCGCGTAGGCTGCGTATCTGCCCCGGGGCCAACCGAATGGCAGAGGCACACTCGCTGCGATTGAAGGCATCGGTCATCGCCAGGCACGGCTCGATGGCGACAGCCTCACCTGAGCGCTCCTCGAGCGGCTCCCCGGTAAAGACCTGGAAAACGCCGACACCACGCGCTATCTCGTCGGGCTGGAACTCGACGGCAACCTCGGTCCCGTCGCCGTGACGCAGATAGGCACGCACCCATTCGTCGTTGTCGCGATGCACATCAGTGAAAGCGTGATCGAGACCGGCCGGCGCCTGAATGACCACTGTCTGCCCCAGGCAGCTCACCCTCTGATCGGGAGTGAAAGCTCCACCGATGTTCTCGGAAAGATCGACGAACGCATCCTGCCCCGGCAGCGGAATATTTGCCGGGTCGGTGCGTATGGCCGTGACCGCGGGAAGGACGATGCTCGCCAGTTCCCGCGGGCCCTGGTAGCGCAGATAGGGGTGCCAGCCCAGCGTAACCGGCGCGTCACTTTGGCCCGTGTTGGCGACCTTGAGGACAAGCTCGAGGCGATGGCGCCCCTGCGTGCCCCACAGTCTGTACAAAACGTGAACCTGCAGCGGATAGGGGTAGGCGTCGGTGGCAGCGATCTGGCAGGCAGCCTGGACGAAGTCCTCGCCCCGCTCGAGCTCGACGAACGTCGCGTCGGCGACTAGGCCGTGGAGGGCCTCACGGACCCCGTTCTCGTCGGGCCCCAAATCCGAAGCCGCCTCATCGAAAACGAAACGCGCGTCGCGGATGCGGTTCGACCACGGCGCCAGCACCGCCGAACGGTAACCGGACAGCCGCTGCGCCTCCTCATCGTTACGGTAACCGTCGATGAGGTCGCGTCGGGTACCCGAGCTGTCGGTGACACGCCAGGCGGTGACAAGCGCGCCGCGCGCCGCGATATCGACGGAGTCCTCCCCCGACCTCAGTGTCCATCCCTGCAGCATCCTTGCTCCCTTCTCGGCCTACTTGCGCTTGGGCACGACCACGTTCACCAGCTTAGGCGCACGCACGATCGTCTTCGCCGGTTCGGCTCCATCGAGGGCGCGAACGACAGGCGGGCAGGCGAGAGCCTGCGACTCGAGCTCGCCCGGATCAATCGTCGGCGAGACCTCGAGGCGATAGCGCACCTTACCGTTGACCTGGACGACGCACGTGACGGCGTCTTCTTCCAACAACGTCGGATCGGTGACCTCGGGGAAGGGCGCACGCACGAGGGTGCCCTCGTGGCCGAGCTTGGCCCACAGTTCCTCGGCGATGTGAGGGGCAATCGGCGCGAGCATGAGCACGAGCGGCTCTATCGCGGCACGCGGGACCCTCTTGAGGCCAACGAGGTGGTTGTTGAGGACGATCATCTTCGAGATCGCCGTGTTCATGCGCAGATGGTCGTACTCTGTGGTGACCTCGTCGATCGTGCGCGCCACGAGCTTGGCGGTTTCGCGTTCGGGCGCATCGTCGGTGACGGTCACTTCGCCGCTGCTTTCGTCGACGACATTGCGCCACAGGCGCTGAAGGAACCTGTGGGAACCGATGACGGCACGAGTCTCCCAGGGGCGGGACATGTCGAGCGGACCCATCGACATCTCGTAGAGACGGAAGGTGTCAGCGCCGTAGGTCGCACACATCTCGTCGGGAGTCACGATGTTCTTCAATGACTTACCCATCTTGCCGTACTGGCGCTCAACAGTTTGCCCCTGCCAGGTGAAACCGGACGTCTCATCGCCTTCAACCTCGTCAGCGGGGACGTATTGGCCGCGCGAATCGGTGTAGGCATAGGCCTCGATCATGCCCTGATTGAACAGGTGATGGAACGGTTCCTTCGCAGAGACGATGCCAAGGTCGTAAAGAACCTTTTGCCAAAAGCGCGCATACAGCAGGTGCAATACCGCATGTTCGACCCCGCCCACATACAAGTCGGCGCCGCCGCCGGGCTTTTCCTCGTTCGGCCCCATCCAATAGCGTTCGGTCTGGCCATCGATTAGCTCGGCGTCGTTCGTCGGATCGAGATAGCGGATCTCGTAGTAGCACGACCCAGCCCAGTTCGGCATCGTGTTCGTGTCACGGTAGTAGGTCTGCTCGCCCTCGCCCAGATCGAGACGCACCTCAACCCATTCGCCCGCGCGCGTGAGCGGCGAGGCCGGCGAGGAACTCGCGTCATCGGGGTCGAAGGTTTGCGGGGTGAAGTCATCGAGATCGGGCAGCGTCACCGGCAGCATCTCCTCGGGCAGGGCGTGGACTCGCCCGTCAGCACCGTGGACGACCGGGAAAGGCTCACCCCAGAAACGCTGGCGAGAAAACAGCCAATCGCGCAGCCGATACGTCGTCGTCGCCCGCCCGAGACCACGCTCGTCGAGCCACGCCGTCATCCGCGCGATTGCCTCATCCTTCGACAGCCCGTCGAGACTGATCTCCTCGTTGTGTGAATGGCAGATGACGCCGTCGCCCGTCCAGGCGGATTCGCCATCCCACTCCGGCCCGGGCGTGATCGTTTGAATGATGTCGATGTCGAAGTTCTTAGCGAAGTCGTAGTCGCGTTCGTCGTGAGCCGGGACCGCCATGATCGCACCCGTGCCGTACCCCATGAGCACGTAATCGGCGACGAAGATCGGGGTTTCACGCCCGTTGACGGGATTGGTCGCATAGATACCCGTGAACACGCCCGTTTTTTCGGTCGAATCCTCGGTGCGTTCCTTGTCGGTCTTGGCACGAGCCTGCGCCCGATAGGCGGCGACAGCCTCCGCCGGAGTGGCGGCACCGCCCGTCCATGCTTCGCGAGTGCCCTCGGGCCAGGCCGCTGGCACGAGCAGTTGCGAGGCGTCGGCGTCGACGTCGCCGACGAGAGGATGCTCGGGAGAAATGACCATGAACGTCGCACCGAAGAGCGTATCGGGGCGGGTCGTGTAGACCTCGAGCAGCTGGGCCTCGCGCCCGTTGCCGCCGAGCACTTCGAAACGCACCGTCGCCCCGTGAGATTTCCCGATCCAGTTGCGCTGCATCGTGCGGACCTTCTCCGGCCACTCGACGAGGTCGAGATCGGAGGTGAGACGATCGGCGTAGGCCGTCATCCGCATCATCCATTGGCGAAGCTTCGACGAAAAGACCGGGTAGTTTCCTCGCTCGGAACGCCCCTCGTTCGTCACCTCCTCGTCCGCCAGGACGGTACCCAGCCCCGGACACCAGTTGACCGGGGCTTCCGAGACGTAGGCGAGACGATACGAATCGAGCACCTTGGCCCGTTCAACCTCGTCCAGCTCGGCCCACGAGCGCCCACCAGGAACGTCCCGCTTGCCCGATTCGAATTCCTCGACGAGCTCGCTGATCGGCCGCGCCGTGCCCCGCGAACCGTCGCGGTGAGGAGCCTGCGGGTCATACCAGGAATTGAAGATTTGGAGGAAGATCCACTGGGTCCACTTGACGTAGTCCCAGTCCGTCGTGGCAAAGGAGCGACGAAGATCGTGTGAGAGCCCGAGCCTTGCCAGCTGCGACTTGATGTTGGCAATGTTGTCGCGCGTGGTGATCGCCGGGTGTTGGCCCGTGGCGACCGCGTACTGCTCTGCCGGCAGGCCGAAGGCGTCAAACCCCATCGTGTAGAGGACATTCTTGCCCTTCATCCTCTGATAGCGCGCGACAACGTCCGTCGCGATGTAGCCCAGGGGATGACCAACGTGCAGCCCCTTACCCGACGGGTAGGGGAACATATCGAGCAGGAAAAATGGGGTGTGCCCAGCCAGCGGCCCCGCCAATGAACCGGCGGGATTGTCTGCGGCGAAAGACGCCTCGCTTAGCCAGCGTTCCTGCCAACTGGCCTCGATCCGCCCCGCCAACTCGGCGGTGTAGCGGTGCAGTGTCTTCTCGTCCTTGGCGTGGCTCATCGAGTGATCCTCCACTGTGTAGTTACCGATGGAACGAGCCTAGCGCACACCGGCAAGAAAACGTCTCTCACCCCGACCGACGAACACACGAGGGGCGGGGTGGCAATGCGCCACCCCGCCCCTCGTTCAAACGCTGCGTCGGAGACTACTTGCCCTGGGCGCGCAGCATCCAGGCGTTCTTCTCAAGGTTGCGGCAAATGCCGATGAGGAGGTCGCCCGTGAGCGGATCCGCGTCATCGACGTCGTCGAGGGTCGACTGGATCTTCGCCGACACTGCCATGAGATCGGCCTCCATCTGCTGGTAGACCTTGTCGGTGGAGAGGATGCCCGACTCGACCGGCTCCAGCGACGTGGTCTTAGCGATCGTCTCGGCGCGCCCGTCGGGAGCGGTGCCGATCGTGATGAGGCGCTCGGCAGCCTCGTCGCCATCCTCGCGGACCTGATCGATGATCTCGTCGAGGAACAGGTGGAGCGAACGGAAGTTCTCGCCCTGAATGTTCCAGTGCATCTGCTTGCCGCGAAGCGACAGCTCAACAAGGTCGACGACTGCCTGCTGAAGGGCCTGCTCAACAACTGCTTCTGCCATGATGATGTCCTTTCTCGAAGGTGCGCGAGTATCGCGCGTTGGTATCCAGCCTAACCGCTTTCCTGGAGGAGTTCAAGTTTTTAGAGATCACCCAGTTTAGCGGCGCGGTGGACGATGACACCCACACCCCATGCTAGTGAAGCGAAGCCTTGCTCGCGGTGCCATTGGCGTGAGGCTCGCGCCCACCTCGCCTAGGCTGGTCGCATGGCTACTTTGTTCACGCGCATCATCAACGGCGAGATCCCCGGAACCTTCGTGTGGGCGGACGAGGAATGCGTCGCCTTCATGACGATCGAGCCCGTCACCCCCGGCCACCTCCTCCTCGTTCCGCGACAGGAGGCCGAATCCTATTGGGATGCTTCCCCCGAGGTCGTGGCCCACATGGCCCGCGTAGCCCAGATTCTCTCGCGCGCCCAGCTCGAGGCGTTTTCTACCGCACGCGTCGCGCAGGCGGTCGCCGGCTTCGACGTCCCCCACCTTCACATCCACTTGATCCCCGTTGACAGCGAAGCAGACATGGCACTGTCGAAGGCGAAGGCTGCCGAACCGAGCGAGCTAGAAGAGGCGGCTGCGAAGATCCGAGCCGCTTTGAGCAAAGCGGGATACCCGCAGGTTTGCGAGGCGGCGCCGGGCGCCTAGGCGCGCACCCACACGGCGAGGGCGGCGGGGACACCGAGTTCCATCTGTTCCTCGCGCCCTTCAGCCCCCACGTCGACGGCAATCGTGCCGGCATAGTCGCGGCGGGTCCTCAGCCGCACCCGCTGCCCGGGATTAAGATCGCGCGCTCTCAGGAATCGCAGCAGCTCTCCGTCTCGGTCGCTAATCCGCACGACATAGGAGGTTTCTCCCTCACCCAGATCAGCCAGGGGCTTCGTGTCCGCGTAGGTGATCGTTCCATCGGCTTCGGGGATGGGATCGCCGTGGGGATCGTGGCGGGGCCTGCCCAGCTCGGCGTCCATGCGGTCGATGAGCCGATCCGACACGGCATGCTCAAGCGCCTCGGCCTCCTGGTGGACCTCGTCCCAGTCAAACCCCAACCTGTCGTGCAGATAGGTCTCGAGGATCCTGTGACGCCGAATGATGGTGAGGGCCTCGCGGCGGCCTTCCTCAGATAAGCGCACCCCGCGATAGGGAGCGTGTTCAACGAGCCCGGCCTGGGCAAGCCGCTTGATGGTTTCCGACGCCGTCGACGGAGCGACACCGAGGCGCTGGGCTAAGCCTGTGACGGAAATCGGGGTACCCCCCCACTCCGTGGAGGCGTAGATCGTTTTCACATAGTCCTGCGCGACCACCGAATCAAGGCGCTCGCTCCGCCCCGCGCCACCGGCGCTCACAGGACCCGCGCCACCTTGTCGGCCAGACCAACGACGATGATGGCAACGATCGCGACGTAGACGAGCACGACGAGGAACCATCGCGATTGGACGAGGAGACGCCGGGGTCCCGACAGCGTCTCCCCCGGCCTGGAGGTACGCAGCAGGTGCGTCCACACGAGACAGGTCAGTGGAATCGTGACCGCCCACACGGTCAGGCAGTAGGGGCACAGGGACCTGAAAATCGTCACCGACTGGTTGAGGAACCAGGCGACCCACACGAGGGCAGCGCCGCATCCTGCCGCGAGCGCCCACCACAACCAGCGGGGCAGGCGAACACGAGCCATGAGCGCGATTCCGATGCCGACGAGGCCACAGAAGGCGAGGAGACCCAGTAGCGCGTTTGGCACCCCGAACAGGTGGGCCTGCACGGACGTCAGCGAGGACGAGCAGCCTAGAAGTGGATTGAGGTCGCAGGCGAGCGAGGCATCGGGTTGCGTGGCGTGGATGTATTCGGAGCGGATGAGCATGGCCGAGGCGATCGCCCCGATCGCCGAGAGCACGCTCATGGCACCAGCAGTTGTGGGCTTCGCACCGCCTTGTTGCTCATGTTTGGTCGGGGCGAGCGGGTCTGCCCACTCGACAGCTTCTTCCACCATGTGCCCTCCTCACTTGGTTTCCCCTTTAGACTAGGTCACCCGAAAGCGCGCCTCCACCCGGACCCCTTATGTGACTTACCCCCCACCTCGCACGCTAATTTGCGTATCGTCTCGCGCATCGTCTAGGGTTAATGATCGTTCGCACAGCGAAGCGCCACTAGCTCAACTGGCAGAGCAGCTGACTCTTAATCAGCGGGTTCGGGGTTCGAGTCCCCGGTGGCGTACGGTCCCGCCGGAAACGGCGGGTTTTTTGCGTTATGCGGCCGTTGCGGCACAGATAAGGCGGGGTGGGCGCTAACCCGACCCCGCCTGTGCGGTATCTGTGCTTTCCTAATCGCCCGATGCTCTCCTAGATTCCAAGATGTCATCGACGTTGAACTGCACACGCGCCCCCGCGGCGACCTCAGCGGAGGTCATGGGAACACCGGCCGGCGTCGTCGGACGCGTCGGGCGAAACGGAACCCTCGAGTGTTCGACTTCGCTGCGCTGCTGAGCAATGAGCGCCTTGGTGTCGACGTCGCGACGCTGAATAAGCGGCTTCATCGCATAGGTGGGCTTAGGCACCGGCATGGGCGTCCACGGGCGCGCGAACGGGTCGGAGGGCGCCTCGCGGGCCTCAGTGGACGCGACAGCGACGTGGACGGATTCGACCTCGTCGTCGCCGTCGCTGACGGAGACGACGCGGGCACGCGGAGCGGAATCGACGGCATCCATGGGCGCCAGACGTAGCGAGTGAATACGAGCAGGCTCGCTCGAGGATGCCTCCATGGGTTCGGCAGGCTGGACGGCAGGCTCGGCAGCGGCCGCGGATTCGCCGGCCTTAGGGGCCACGTCACCGCGTCGGGGCCGGCGGGCGACCTCGGCCTTAAGCTTGGCGATCCGTTCGGTCATGACGGCGTCATTTTCCCGCCCTACCTTCACGGCGCGAGCACCAAGCCCTAGTGTCACGAGTCCGAGCCCACCTGGGAGCGTGCACCACCACGGCGAGCACGCGCCCGTCGCAGCGGCGACCGCAACGGCCACCAGCGCTGCGAGCAGGATGAGCAACGTGAAGGTGCGCCGCTTGGCCGCAGCGGCGCGCCGCGACGTCGATGCCGCGTAGCGCGCCCTTTCGTGTGCGAGCTGGGCGACCGGCCCGTTGGGAGTGTGTACGTGCACGACCACTTGTCCTTTTCGCCTGGGATGGATGGGTCCACCCCCCGTTTGATGACTACCCTGACGCCACGCCCGCTCGGTATCGATGACCCGCTGGCGTGACGAGTAGCGGTCCGCCGATCGCTCGTAGGCCCCGCGGTCCCTCTCGCTGACGACGCGAGGAAGGACCACTCCTCCGATGAGCAGGGCGCACGCGGCGATCGACAGGCCCAAAATGTTCACTCACCTAACGCTACGGGATGATTGTCTTAGACCCGAGCCAAAACGCCCACGCGGGCGTATTTCACGTGTGAGATTTAGCAGCCCAGTTTTCGCCGCTGCGCCACCAGGTCGGTGACGAATCCCCCGGGAGGCACGTCATCGACAACCGCGGCGTAGGCGACGTGGTCGGCCCATGCCTCACCGATGTGAAGATAGCCCACCCGCACGCCCTCATAGCGCAGCCCCAAGCGCCGCGCGATGGCGAGAGAGGGAGCGTTTTCGGGACGAATGTTGATTTCAACCCGGTGTAGGCACAGGTCGGCGAAGCAGGCATCGAGGGCCATGGCGACAGCGGCGGTCATAATTCCGCGGCGTGCATATCCCGGCACAATCCAGTACCCGACGGTTCCGCAGTGCGAGGCCGCCCGCGTGATCTCGGCGACCGTTACCTGCCCGATGTGGACGTCATCGACTCGCAGGGCGAAGGGCATGCAGCGCCCCTCGCGACGCTGCCGACGTATAAGGCGGGTGTAGGCGGCCAGTCCCGGTATCTGCGTGTCGTATCCGGCGGGAGCGGTCGCTTCCCACGGCGCCAGCCAGTCGCGGTGTCGGCTCCGCAGCCTCTCGGCGGAGGCGAGGTCGTCGGCGCGTGCCTCGCGCAGCTCGATGACCTCGATGGGTTCGCCGCCGCTCACGAGACCCCTCTCGCTCGCGCGTTCCTCACGAACGACGAGTGGAGCGTGGGTAAGATCCCACCACCAGTCCCCCACGCTCATCTAGTCGAGCACCATGCAATACAGCTGAGTACCTGCTTCGACCTTCGTCATAGCCTCGGGGACCACCGCGAGCGCGTTGGCTGCGGCCAAGCCCGACAGCAGCAGCTCGTGGGGGTCGCCCGTGACCTGTGCGGTGTAGCCGTGGGTCGGGTCGCCGCTGACGTTGACGCGTACAAACTCGCGGCGCCCGCGCGGGGAGGACCATCCGCGGTCGAGCGTGGCCTTGAGGGCGGGGCGATAGTAGTCGTCCCAGCCGGCCATCTTCCTTAAGGCCGGGCGGATGAAGATTTCGTAGCCGACCTGGGCCGCTACGGGATCGCCGGGTAGGCAGAAGATGGGGACTCCCTGGAGGGTCCCGGCCCCGTACTGTTTGCCCGGGGTCATGGCGACATTGTCGAAACGCACGGTCCCCAGGGGGGAAAGCACTTCTTTAACGGTGTCGGCCGACCCGTAGGACAGTCCACCGGTGGTCACGATGACGTCGGCTCGAACAAGTTGGTCTTCTAACGTTTGGCGCAGCGTGTCGTGTTCGTCGGGGACCGCCGCGACGCGGAATGTCGTGGCGCCCGCGTCGGCGACCGCCGAGGCGAGAGCGTGACCGTTGGCATCGAACACCGCCCCGATCGAGGCGGGCTGGCCTGGCTCGACGAGTTCGTCGCCGATGGAGACGATGACCACGCGTGGCTTGGGGCGAACCCGAACGCGGGCTCGGCCGACTCCGGCTAGGAGCGCAACCTGGCGCGCGCCGATCCTGGTGCCTTCGGTGAGGATCGGTGTGCCCTGGGCGACGTCGTGGGCGCGGCGGGCGATGTAGGCCGAGGGGGACGTCTCAACGAAGACGCGCACGGTGCGTGCGCCCTGATCTGTTGCTTCGAGGGGGACGACGGTGTCGGCACCGGCGGGAAGCGGGGCTCCCGAGGCGATACGCATCGCAGCCCCGGGAATGAGGGAGGCCGCTTGGGTATCGCCGGCACGCAGCTCCCCCAGTACCTCAAGAAACGCTGGTTCGTCGCGGCTGGCGCCAACGATGTCGGCCGTCCTTACCGCGTAGCCGTCGAGGCTCGCTTGGTCGCTCACTGGTCTGTCAAAGGGTGCGCACACTGTCTCGGCTAGGACGCACCCGACAGTGTCGGGAAGAAGAACGTCGAGGGGGTCGAGGGGCGCCACCTGTTCCAGGCACAGATTGAGGTGGTCCGCAACGGTGCGCATACTGTCTCCTTCCTAAGCAGCGTGCCCCCAACACTATCGCCTCACGCGCGCCGTGGCACACGCGTGTCATACTGCCTGCATGGCTACTGCGTGGGACAAAACCGAGGCGAGGTCCCGCCTGCGTCGTATGAGGAGCTCTGCTTACGTCCCTGCTGTCCCGGGCGTTGTCTCGGCTCTGCTTGCTCACGAGCGCTTGGCCTCGGCTGTGATCGTTGCCTCCTACATCTCCTACGGCGACGAGGTTCCTACGGCCGCCCTCCATGCGGCGCTAGGGACGCAACGCGTCGTCGTACCGGCCCCCGGCCCACGCGGATGCGACCTCACGTGGACGTGGCTCGACTCGGTGGCGCCTCAGCCTGCGCACGTGGCGGCCCGACGGGGAGAGGCCGGTGCGGCGCTCAGGGGCGGCGAGCTCGCTTCGATCGGCGTCGTCGTCGTTCCCGGCATCGCCTTCGCCACCGACGGGGGGCGCTTGGGTCAGGGCGGCGGCTGGTACGACCGTGCCCTGTCTGCTCTTCCGCAGGCATGGAAGATCGGGTTGAGCTGGGATGCGACCCTCGTTGAGCATCTGCCAACCCAGGCGCACGATGTCGCCATGGACGCCGTGTGCACCCCTGAGCGCGGGATCATCCTCACCGACCGATAACGCCGAGTCCTCACCTTCGCTTCAACCTCTTCCACGCTTGGGGTCTCAGTCTCGGTCACGATGAGGCTATGAGTCTGCGCTACGTCTTGTGGCGGGCCCGCTACGCCATTGCCGCCGCCTGCTTCGCCCTGGCGATCGCTGTTATCGTCGCCGAAGCCGCCCCGCACTATTCCACGGTTTCCGCTGCGCGCTTGCGCCACGGCGTCGAGGCCGGTCACGTCCTTGCCAACGCCGATATCGAAACCGTCGAACTACCTCGTGCCGCCGTGCCCGAGGGCACCCTCACCGCTGCCCAAGCCACGAGTCGGCTCACGCTAGGCCCACTTCCTGCGGGCACGGTCCTCAGTGTCGGCCTTCTGCGCGGCCCCGACGTTCTCGATGCCGTTTCCGATGGGAGGGTCGCCGTGACGATCATGCTCTCGGAGCTGTCGGTGCCCCTGGCTCGCCAGGGTGCGCGTCTTGCCCTCTACGCTCCCGTGAGCTCTACCGCGACTCCCGGCAACACCGAGGCGACACTACTCACACGCGAGGCGGTGGTCTTGGCGCTACGCAAAGAAAAGGCCGGACCCGGGGGTGAGCAGCACGCCCTGTGCGATATCGCGATCCCCGCAGAAGTTGCTAGCGTGGTTCTCGCTCACGCGGCGGCCACTCCCCTCGTCGCCTCGACGCACCTATCTCCCCCTCGTTCTTAATCACAGAAGGGAAACGCCCATGGCAGCACAACAATCAGGGGTTATTGCGGGGTTCCGCCAGTTTATCGCTCGGGGTAACGCCATCGAGATGGCAGTCGGCATCGTCATCGGTGCTGCGTTTACCAGCGTCGTCAACGCGATCGTCGAGAAGGTCATCAACCCCCTCATCGCCGGGGTCGTTGGGAAACCAAATTTCGATAATGTCTTGGAGTTTCATCTAGGAACAGCAACCGTCCAACCGGGTGCCGTCATTACCGCCCTGGTGAACTTCCTGCTGGTTGCGGCGGCCATCTACTTTGTCGTCATCGTTCCCATGAACAAGCTCAACGACATGGCCGCGGCGCGCAAGAAGACCGAAGCCGAGGCGGAAGCGAGCCCGGTCGATCCGAATATCGAGTTGCTCACGCAGATCCGCGATCTCCTCGCCGAGCGCACGCCGCGCGCGTGAGCCAGACGCGGCCGCAAAGGCGCGGCCGCCGGGATCGCCCACCTCTCATGGCCGCTATTACCAGTGCGGCGGTTTGTCCCTCAACAGCCTGTGGTCTTGTGGCCCCTGAGCACTAGCCGTCGTCTCCGACACGTCCGCGGTTTCTTCCCACGAGGGCGTATATCCCTCCTCGAGGGCTTCTTGGTCGCGCCGCGACAGGTAGATCGCGGCGGGTCGCTGTCGCTGCCCGTTGTCAGACATCGTTACGCGATCTCGTCACGACGTTACGCAGGATCTGGTCGACCTGGATGCCCCTGCGCTCGAGCTCGAGGGCCCGCGCAAGCTCATCCATTTCTTCCTCGACGCTGCGCATCCGCCGATCCGAGCGGATCCACTCGATAAGGTCGTCGAGCTGGTCGTCGGAGTAGGCCGCCAGGGGCAGGCCGGGGGCGATGCGCGGTCGCGGCGAGCGGGACCGCCCCGCCTGCGGGGCGGGCTGCGGCTCGTCGTCGATCCCAAAATCAGCGTCGGTCACGTCGGGGACGACAGGGTGGTCGGCGATAGGTAGGGTGCGCGCCTCTACCACGTCAAGGACCTTGGCTAGGATCCGTTCGGCCTCGCCCTGAGGATCCATGAAGACTGCCGTGGAGTAGACCATGTGAGTGACCCACCCGTAGTCGGCAAGCCGCTCGTGCCAGTGCCGGTCGCGACGCCTGAGAGAGCGTTCGGACACGTAGGCCTCGTTGTCGGTCATGACGGCGACGAGGAGCTCATCGGGCAGGTCCGGGTGGCCAATGGCCAGGGGGATCCGCAGGCCCTGGCTGGGACCTACGTTGGGCACGACGGTTAGTCCAAGCGAATACAGGCGCTCCGCGAGGTCGACGAGGAGCCGATCGGGCGCGGCCTCTTCTTCGCTCATGTGTTGGGCGACTTCCAGTGGCGAGCGGTCCTTGGGCGAATGTTTGGCCTGGACGAGGAGGTCGTGGAGCATGCGGGCCCCGACCGAACGCACCCTTGCAATGTCGACCTCGTCTGGGTCGAGGGCGGTGACGATCGTGAGTTCCTCGCGCGTAGTCAACAGTGCGTCGGCGAGCAGGGCCGGGCCGTCTTCACCGGCAGCGGGCCCAAAGTCGTGGATGACACGCCCGTGCGGGGTCATCCCGTATCCGAGGGTGAAGATCATGCGGTCGCGCGTGAGCCCTTGGCATTTGCCTAGCGGAACGACGACGAACGGCTCGGGCTTGTTGGTCGTGAAGTATGCGTCGATAGCGGGCTGGTTGGCAACCGCGGAGAGGATGGCCTCTTGGAGTCGTTGGGCGTGTCGCTCGTTGAAGGCGACGACGCCGAGGGACCGGTCGGGGTCTTCCAGTGCGTGCGCAATAACAAGGTCGATGACTTTCGCGACTTCCGCGGAGGTCGATTCGACCGCGTTCGCCCCTGGCGCCGGCATTCCGCGCCCGTCGACGAGGACGAGATCGATCCCGGCCGGGTGGGAGGGGGCGGCGACCTCAACGATGTCGGAGGCGTAACCGTGGGCAGCCAGGAAGGCGGCCGCGACGCCGTTGAGCCTCGCGGAGGCGACCGGGAGGGTGAGTTGGGGAAGGATCGCCGCGGCTTGTGCGGGTAGCCCATCGCCATTGCGACGGGTATCGCCGACGACGACGATCTGGGAGGCGAGGCCGAGTGCAACGGCGAGCTCGCCGAGCGGAGTGTCCTCGACGCCGTCGAAGATAACGAGGTCGACGGTGTCGGCGGCGGCACTCATGCGGGCCGATAGTGCGGGCGGGACGATATGGAGCGGTACGAGTGCGCGTCCCAGTGGCGATGAGCACAAGGCGTCGATGAGCCCTGCACCCGAGGCGTCCTCGATCGTTTCGCGCAGCGCCTCGGCGTCGCCGATCTGGCGCGAGACCTTCTTCGCACACGCCTCACGGAAACTGCGTAGAGCTTGCGGAGCGAGAGAACGCACCTGAGCCTCATCGAGTTCGCGCAGCCGATGAGTGAGTTCGGCGAGCATGTCGCCGTCGAAGGTCGCCAGGCGCCTGTCGGATCGCAGGATGTGCGACAGGGCCGAGGCCCACCAGGCGAGATCGAGTTCGCCGACGGCACGTTCGGCAGGAACCCCGCGTTCGCGCAGGTCTTCGACGAGACGGTCGAGTCCGAGCTCGTGGAGGTCGTGGATCGTGTCGACGCGTTCAGGCAGACGTTCGAGCACGTCGTTGTCTTCTGCCAGCCCGTTGAGGGTGCGGCCGATGGCATCGAGAGGCCACGTGCGCATGCGGTCAAAGGAGGGTCCGAGACGGCGTTCGAGATCACGCAGCCCGTCGTGAAGTTCCTTGAGGTGGCGCGACATGTCCGCCAGGCCGGCAGGCAGGACGGGGTATCCCCCATCGGTGGAGTGCTGGCGCCATATCTGACGCTGCTCCTGGACCCTGATGAGCTCGGCGTGGAGGTCGTCGACGTCGCGGCCGGGGCGAACGAGGTCGCGTGCCTGCTTAACGAGGCGGCGGCGCATTCCGGCTTTCATGTGGATGGAACGCTCTTGCCGCCATTTCTTCGACGAGGTCGCGATGACCATGTCGGCGGCGGAGCTTTCGAAAATCTCGGGAGAGAAAACGTCGAGGATGTCGCGCACGTCGGCGAGCATGGACAGCTGGTCGTGCCATTGGCCTAGCGTTGTTGCCCGTTTGAGACCGCATTCGCGTTCAGTGCGGGCAATGTCGGAGCTCACGCGCGGCAGGAGGTGACCAGACACGTGACGTACGGCCTCGACGGCGGGGCCGACCTCCGAGGAGGAACGCAGCACGACGCGGTGCCACGGCGAGGCGGCAGCACCATCGCGAATGATCCCCAGCCGGTCTGCAGAGGTGATAAGTTCACGGGCCTTTTGGGCGCCATCGTCGGCGATCTTGGTGAGGGTCTCGACGTCGAATCGCACCCGGGTGCGCGGGATGTTGGGTCCGGCGGTGAGGTCGGTGAGCACCTGGAGGCAGTCGTAGGCGGAGACCCCCCACGGGGCCATACGCACGTGGAGACGGTCCATGTAGCCCCCGAGGTCGGCGCGTACGCGCGACAACTCGGCGCGCATGGTCGCTACGGACTTCGGTTCTGGCTGGGGTTCTTGAGCGGCGAGCGTGAGGGCGTTAAGGATTCGCCTGGAGATTCGTCTCGTCCAGTCGGGCTGGGTGAAGTCGGCGACAAGGTCACCGAGCCCCCACTCGGTGGCCTCGTGGACGAGGGCGCGAGCAAGCCGTGTGTTGCCGGGAACGTAGGTGACGGTGCGCCCGGCGAGGATCTGGTCGATAAGGATCGCAAGCACGGTGGGGGCTGATTCTGCACCGGCTGGGGTGGCGAGGAAAAGGTGGCTGCCGGAGGCGACGGCGTCGAGGGCGTCGTGTTGGAGCGGGTCGAGGTCGCCGACACCGTGTTCGGCACGCGGTTCGCGGTCGGCACCGTGGTGAGCGGGTAGGCGTTGAGCGAGTGAGGCTCGGGCCTGCTCGTCGCCGGTGAGGGCAGCGAGGAACGGCGAGGTGACGATCGTGGGCGCGGCGGTATCGAGGACATCAATGGCGTCGCGTACGGGATGCTGATACTGGCCGATAGTAAGGGACTCGTACCCGTCGAATCCGACGAGAGCGGACTTGCCTACCTCGTGGAGGACCCGGAAGGCATCGGAGGCGCTGAAGCGCTGGGAACGCGCGGTGGCCTCGAGGATTTCTTCGATCTTGTCACCGAATCCGCGTCGACGTAGCGCCTGGTCGAGTTGGCTCCAGAGTGTGACGGCAGGTTCGCGTTCAATGATGACGTCGCCGTCGTCGGTGGGGGTGAGTTTGACGGGGCTAAGCAGCGCTGGCCCGGTGATGCGGGTAGGCATAGGCATGGCGCCGGGGGCGGTGTGGGCGGCGGCGCCCGTGCGCAGATTATCGGCACGTGAGCCTTCCGTCCACGACACTGTACCCATGGCCACGTAGACGGGGCCGACCCCGTGGGCTTCGATCATGGCGTGTTGGGCTGCGAGGACATCGCGTGCCCGCGCTTGACAGTGAGCGAGGGCGCTGGGTTCGCGTACCAGGGAGGACAGTCGCGTGGGCCGCCCGGCATACATCTGGGCGATCCCGGTGGGGTGGGCTGCCGAGAGTTCCATGAAGACCCTGGCCGGACCGTCTGCGCTCATGTCGACGAGTTCGGCACGCCAGGTCTCAAGCATTTCTCCGACGCGGTCGGTGATCTCGGCTTCGGGCGCTGCTTCGGGTGCAGGGGCGGCGGGGGCGGGATCGGGCTCTTGGGGAGCAGCCACAGGGGTACCTTCCAGTGGCGTGGGAGCCGGTTCATCCGGCGCAGGAGCGGGCCCTCCCGGTGTGGTCTCTGCTTCGGATGAAGGCGAGGTAGGGGCGGGCTGCTCGCCACCGGGGGTATCGTCCCCGCCCTTGCGGCGGCCGAATCGGAAGGTACGTAGAGCGCTCACCGGTCCAGAATATCGAGCCGATTTAACGTCGTCATGGCGACCCTCCGTGGCCACACGAAGTTGCACCGGATCTCCATGCTGGTAGGATGGGACGACGTTTGGTCTTTGCCCTCGTAGCTCAGGGGATAGAGCACCGCTCTCCTAAAGCGGGTGTCGCACGTTCGAATCGTGTCGAGGGCACTTTTTCGCACTTCCGCACGGTTAAGCCAAAAAGTCGCTTTTAGGACGCACACTCAGGTCGGGGGGCGGGGATACGTCTCGGCCCCGAGGATGACCCCGGGGCCGAGTGGGTAACGCCGCTACGCTAGCCGGCGTCACCTTCCATGCGTTCGTGTCGGGCCGCAACTACCTCAGGATCGTCAAGGGCATCGGGGCTCTTCCCGCCCTCAGGCGAAACCAGGGCCCACACCCACATGATCGCCGCGACGACGACGAGCGCGAGACCCGACCAGAGGTTGGCATGGATACCACCGGACTTCGCCAGCTCCGCCTCGGTTGTCGTGAAAAGGGAGCACGCGAGCAAGAAAATACCGATGATGCCCAAGACCGAGCCGATGATGACCCGGATGTCGCCAATAGACAGACGTTTCATTATTCAATCCATCCTTTCGGGTCAGTGGAACACGGAGTTGAGGACGATCACGCACACGCCGGCGATAATGGCCAACGGCACGGGACGACGCCACACGGGCAGCTGATCGAGGGCCGGGTCGGTTCGCAGCGCCTTGGGCGTCAACGACCACACGAAGCCCTCGAGCTCCTTGTCGGGCTTCGGCTTGGTGACCAGCGACACCACAACGGTGACGACCAGGTCGACAACGAACGCCGAAATAGCGGCAAGGTAGCCTTGCCCCTGGCCCGGGAACTGGATGATATTGAACCAACCCAGACAGTTGACCCCGAAGGCCGCGAGCGTACCAAACGCGAGGCCAGCCCAACCACCGTGGGCAGTCGCACGCTTCCACAGCATACCGATGATGAACGTCGCAAAGAGCGGAGCGTTAAACATCGAGAATAGCTGCTGGAGATAATCCATGATGTTGGAGTAGGCAGCCGCAAGCAGGGCCGTAAACACGGCGACAATACAGGCAACCACCGTAGCGTTACGTCCGACCTTGAGGTAGGTCTCGTCGGAAGCGTCGGCCTTGATGTAGCGCTCATAAATGTCAACGGTGAACACTGTGTTGAACGCCGAGACGTTCGCAGCCATGCCGGCCATGAAGGACGCGAGCAGACCGGTGATCGCCAAACCAAGAAGACCGTTGGGAAGCAAGTCGCGCATCATGAGAATCATCGCGTCGTTGTAGCTGATCGCATACCCGCTGGGCGTAGGCCCAAACTGGGTTTCGAGCTGGGCCAGAGTATCGGCCGACACGTTGAGGAACTTCTCCCCGCCCTTGAGATGCTGGATCTCGGGAATAAGAACACCGGCGACCATACCGGGGATGATGACGATGAAGGGCACGAACATCTTGAAGAACGTACCGATGATCGGCGACTTCTGGGCGGCCGCGATGGAGTCAGAAGCCATCGCACGCTGGACCTCAACGAAGTTGGTCGTCCAGTAGCCGAAGGAGAGCACGAAGCCAAGACCGAGGACAAGACCGACGACGGACAGCGCCGGGGAATCGAAACCAGAGATGAGCGTACCCGGCCACGAGTGGAGCTGATCCATGGCGTCGCGCGAATAGATCGATCCCTCACCCGCCTGGGCGGCATAGTCGACGATCTTTTGCTTGAGCCCGCTCCAGCCACCGACTCGGTACATACCGATAAGGGTGACCGGCAACAGCGCGGCAACGATCACGAAGAACTGCAAAACCTCGTTGTAGATGGCAGCCGAGAGGCCACCGGAGGTGATGTAGACGAGAACGATGACGGCGGCAACAACGAGCGAAACCCACAGGGGGATGCCAAGCATCCCGTTGACGATCTTGCCCAGCAGGTAAAGGTTGACGCCACCAATGAGCAACTGGGCGAGGGCGAACGACAACGCATTGATGAGGTGAGCGGCGGTGCCGAAACGCATGTACATGAACTCCGGCACCGAACGAACTTTCGAGCCGTAGTAGAAGGGCATCATAACGATGCCAAGGAAGATCATCGCCGGGATGGCGCCGATCCAAAAGTAGTGGAAGGTCGGCATGCCGTATTGAGCACCGTTAGCGCTCATACCCATGATCTCGACAGCACCGAGGTTGGCCGAGACGAACGCAATGCCAGTCACCCAGGCCGGAAGAGAACGCCCAGAGGTAAGGAACTCATCGGATGTCGCGGCCTTACGCTTCATGATGAAGCCGACGGCGAGAACGAAGCCGAAGTAGACGACAATCGGGAAGTAATCGAACCACATGGGGTCGATGAGGGTGGCCGCGGGGAGCGGCCCCGCGAGACTAGGAACCATCAGTGGTGCCTCCATCAACGTGAGAACAGTGAGCCAGGCCACGCAGCCTGCTCATCTTGACCACCGCGGTGGTCTAGACAGGGACTACCCTACCACCGACCCACCCCGCGGCGGTGTGCCTCACAGCTTTTCCATCGGCGCATAGCGCAAAACAAGACGCTTGACAGACCCGTCCCCAAAGTCCACGCGCGCCCACGCCGAGGAGTCTCGCCCACCGACCTCAACGACACGGCCAAGCCCGAAGGAGTCATGGTTGACACGATCACCAACCGCATAAGCGACCTGCCCGCCGTTTCTCACCCGAGAACGCGTCGCCCCCACACCGCGGTCGATACGCCGAGTCGAGGCTGCCTTCGAACGCGCCCCCCACCCGGTCCCGGACCCGTACACGCTCGCGGAAGGGGTGTCGCGGCGAATCGTTTCGGTTGGGGTGTAGGCGGAGCGCACGTCGGCGACCTCGGGCGGGATAGCGTCGAGGAAGCGCGAGGCCGGCATCTCTTGAGGACAGCCCCATTGGGTGCGCGAACCTGCGCGCGTGAGGTAGAGACGTTCTCTCGCTCGCGTGATGGCAACGTAGGCGAGGCGGCGTTCCTCGTCGAGCTCGCTGCTTGATCCGAGGGATCGTGCGTGCGGGAAGGTGCCGTCTTCCATGCCGGTGACGAAGACGACGGGAAATTCGAGGCCTTTGGCCGTGTGGACGGTCATGAGGGTGACCTGTCCGTCGTCGCCGGCCTCGGGGAGCTGGTCGGCGTCGGCGACGAGGGCGACTCGTTCAAGGAAGTCCGCGAGTGTGCCCTCGGGGGTGGAAATAGAAAATTCCTCAGCGACGGCATGGAATTCAGCAAGGTTTTCGACGCGCACGGCGTCCTGGGGATCCTTGGAGGCGTGGAGGCTGGCAAGGTAACCAGAATGATCGAGCACGGCGTCGAGCAGTTCCGCTGGGGTGCGGCCGTTGTCTGCGGATTGACGCAGGTCGACAAGGAGTTGCCAGAAGGTCGTGCACGACTTGCTCGCCGCCGGGGCGAGCGCAGCGACGGCAGGGGGCTGGGTAGCGGTGTCGAATCCCGCGTAGGCGGCAGGAACCGCGGCGGGGTCCATACCCTGGGCTTTCATGCCGTGCCACCATGCGTGGGCGACCGCCTGACCGAAGGACACGGCGTGTGCGTCGGCGTGGTTGAGGAGCGCGGCGATCGCCCCTTTCCCCATTCCGCGACGCGGCTCGTTGATGATGCGACGCAGGTTGACGGTGTCGTCGGGGTTGGAGACGGCCCGCAGGTAGGCAATGGCGTCTTTGATTTCTTTGCGCTCGTAGAACTTGGTGCCGCCGACGACCCGGTAGGGGATGCCGGCGCGCATGAGAACTTCTTCGAGGACACGTGATTGCGCGTTGGTGCGAAAAAAGATAGCGATGTCTCCGAAGGGGCGCCCATTGTCGTGGAGGTCGTCGATTTCACCGATGATCCAGGTTGCTTCGCCTCGGTCTGAGGCGGAAGCGTTGATGACGATCTTGTCGCCCTCACCGGCGTCGGTCCACAAATGCTTGGAGGCTCGCCCGGGCGAGGCCGAGATAACGGCGTTCGCCGCGGAGAGGATGTTTTGGGTTGAGCGGTAGTTTTGGTCGAGGACGATCTCGCGGGCGCCGGGGAAGTCGTCACCGAATTCGCGGATGTTTCGGATCGTGGCACCGCGGAAGGCATAGATTGACTGATCGGAGTCACCGACAACGGTCAGCTGGGCGGGTTCGACACCGTCTCGCCCGTCTCCGACGAGATGTTTGACAAGGATGTATTGGGCGTGGTTGGTGTCTTGGTACTCGTCGACGAGCACGTGTCGAAAACGCCTGTGGTAGTGCTCTGCAATGGCCGGGTTGTGGGCGAGAAGTTCGACGCTGGCCATGATGAGGTCGTCGAAATCGCAAGCGTTGGCAGCGTGGAGGCGCTGCTGGTAGAGCGGATAGATGGCCGCTACCTGCTTGTCGATGGGGTCGGCGTGGGGTATCTCGGCGTAGTTCGCCGCCGTAACGAGCTCGTTTTTGAGGTCGGAGATACGGTTGGCGAGAACTCGGACGCTCGTGCGTTTGGTGTCGATGTTCGTTTCCTCGGCGATCATTTTGATGAGTCGCTGCGAGTCGGCGGCATCGTAGATGGAAAACGTCGAACGCAGCCCAGCGGCGTCGTGGTGGCGACGCAGAATCCTCACGCACAGCGAATGGAAGGTCGACACCTGCATCCTGGCTGCCTCGGGGCCCACAAGCGTTGAGACTCGTTCACGCATCTCAGCCGCCGCCTTGTTCGTGAAGGTGATCGCAAGGATCTGGGAGGGGCGTGCCTGACCCGTGGCGAGGAGGTAGGCGATACGGCGGGTGAGCACCCGCGTTTTACCAGAACCGGCGCCGGCCGTGACAAGGAGGGGAGCGCCCGTGTGGGTGACCGCTTGGTGTTGCGGTTCGTTGAGACCCTCGAGAATGTCGGCTGGGTCGGTGTAGCCCATCGGGGCCTCGGGTTCGTGAAACCCCACGGGAGCGGCGGGCAGCTGCGAGGCTGGAGTGAGACTCCGGGCGGCAAAGGCGGCGAAGAGTGCATCAGTCATCGTCTCCACTGTAGCCGCGCGGCCACGCCCCTCACAGCACGAGCGGCCACCAACGACAGATGCGACACTCGTCTCATAAAGCCTTCATCTCCGCGGGGATGCCGTACGCTAACCACTTGGAAAGTTTGGCGTGTGGAGCTACCCCATCAAGCCTGCACCTCTCATGAAGGAGTCACCGCGTGTCGCTCACGTCTTCGTCGCTTCGGCGCCGCGTCGGCACTGTTGTTGCCCTCGCCTCACTCCTCGGCCTTCCCCCCTCATGTTCGGTCCACGACATTCCGGGCATGGAGGTTGCTCGCCCGAGCACCACGTCGTCATCGACTCAGTCGGTTCCCTCGTCAGGCTCTCAGGCTGCTGACGCTATCGGCCCTGTCTCGCCGCTTCCCATCGAGGAACCTATTGAAGTCACCTACAGCGACACGCAAGGACGTGCTGCCCAAACGTTGCTGGCCCGCTTTGACCTGCGCGAGCAGGGCCGCTTAACCCCGGTGCGCACACAGCGCACCAACGGGCCATGCTGGGCGTTCGCGGCGCTGGCATCTGTCGAATCGAGCCTCATGCCCGGCATGCCTCTCGACCTGTCAGAAAACGACATGGTGAACCGCTCCGGATTTGATAGGGGACCGTATGGGGGCGGGACACGGCAGATGGCCGCCGCCTATCTTGCCTCCGGTGCGGGCCCGGTTTCAGAACGCGGCGGCCAACGTGTCGTCGATGTCCTCAACATCCACTACCTGCCAAAGAACAAGCTCGGACCGGATAACCCAGTCCTCAAGCGCGCAATCATGAACGAGGGCGCCGTTTTTACTCTCTTTTTCCAAGAGGCCTACTACCTCAATCGGAAGGTAAACTATTTTGCTCCCACGTCGCACCCAACAAATCACGCGGTGGCGATCGTCGGCTGGGACGACAATTATTCGGCGAGCAACTTCCTTCAGCGCCCCGAGGGAGATGGGGCGTGGATTATCCGAAACTCTTGGGGAACCAAAAAGGGCGAACAGGGATACTATTATGTCTCCTATTATGATCGCCAAATCGGTACAGCCAATGCCGTATATCTGGGGTCACCTACGGGAACCTATAAGCGTATTTATCAACACGATCCTCTCGGTGCGACGGATCGACGAGGACCGGTTGGCGACGCATGGTATGCCAATGTTTTCACAGCACGAGGAACCGAGCATATCGGTGCGGTGGGGCTGTGGTCGCTGACGGCAGGCGTCGACTACGAGGTGTACCTAGCCCCCGTCACGGGGGGACGTCCCGACGTGTCGAAGGCTCAGTTGGCGGCGTCGGGGGCGCTCCCCTACGCCGGATACCACACCATCGAGACGTCTGGCATGGATGTCACTGCGGGGCAAGCCTTTAGCGTTATTGTTCACGTGCGCTCGAACTCCTCGGATCATCTCGTGCCCGCTGAGCTCCCGATCTCTGGTTATTCCTCACGCGCAAGCGCCGAGCCGGGGCAATCGTTCATCTCGACCGACGGCACGAACTGGCGAGACTTTACCGAAATCGCTCCGAAGGGGAACGTCGCCCTCAAAGCGCTCGCCACCAGGTAGGCCGCATCCTCACCTAACCTGGGGCCGCCCCTCGATCGAGGGGCGGCCCCAGCACATTGTCGCGTCCGATTCCGCTGCCCCGCTCACCCCGGGAGACCGGCAAGGAGACGCAGCAGAATCGCTGTCACGACCATGGGCACGAGCAGCCAGGGCCACTTGTGGCTCAGACGTGACGCCATCGTTACTCGCACGGTGAGGACCGCAAGGAGCACAACCATGGGAATAAGAACGACGCCCTCATCGCGGCCAAGCACGTCGAACGGCAGCCACAAAGCCCCAGGAAGTGCGACGACAACGGCGACCAAGAATAATTTTTCCCAAATTGTTTCCATGAGACTCACTACAGCAACAGAAGATCAACTAGACCAGTTCATCTTCTTCAAAAAAATCGTCATCGATCTCGTACAGCATAAATTCACAGACCTTGCGTACCGCCACCCCATAAGCAAGCATGAGAGCCGTAAGCTTGATGCCGTCAACGAGGACAATAGCGCCATGCCTGTACCCTTCCGCGGTTTTTATCGCGCTCGGCAAAAATGATGATGTTGTAATAAAAACACCTTGGGTGGCACCTCGCGAATCGAGGGCGCCAATAAAGTTGCGCATCTCGGACGAACCAACTTTATTCGTCTCACAATAACGCTTCGCCTGCACATAGACAGAGGTAAGACCAAGCGCATCTTGACGGATAATACCGTCAATGCCTCCATCTCCGCTGCGCCCTACATGCTTTTTCTCCCCGTGCTCACCGCCGTAACCCATTGCCCACAGAAGGTCAATAACTGCGCGCTCAAAAAACTCTGCTGACGCCCCTTGAAGCCGCTTACGCAGCCTCGTTTCGGTTTGCGCATTGAAAGCACGCTCCGCTGAGGCCAATATATCCACCGGATCTACGGGGTCCTCTTCCATCAAGCGAGCAGGTGTCGCAACTTTCTCAGACTTTCAACGGCTTGCGATCTCATCCTGGTAGTCTTGCCACGCCGGCCATTCCAGCATGTCCTTTTCGGTATACACACCCAATCCGCGGCCCTCAACCTCGGCCCCATTCGCGGTTATACGATAGTAGCCCCTGCGCGAACGCTCAATGAGACCTGCTTGAGTTAATCCAGAACAGGCCCAATTGATCCGGTTGGCGTACCGAAGCTGTCCAGAGGCAATCCGTTGAGACCGTACGTGGTCAGAAAGCGCAAGCTCGCTGGCGACCTGCTCGACGATATCCCGGACAGCATGCTCTTTCCCATCGCTAAGTACGCGCAGTACGACGGGCCGAAACTGATCGATCGTCGGCATCTCGTTTGTTCGCGTCTTCACGTTGTTTCTACTCCCGTTTCCCGCTTGCTTGACACACCAAGCCTGATCACACAGCTCCTACGCTCGAGCTACCCTCGAAGGTCTCATGGAATTCAACGTATCCCGTGCACCTATGTGAAACACAACGGACAGGACTAGTTATCACGCGTATCATCGCCACTATGGTCAGTTCGTGTGAAGGCATAGGCGACTGTGCCGGCGAGAAGGCCGAGTGACATGCCCGTCGAGACGGCTGCGTCGGTGACAGTCGCCAACAGCCAGCCGATTATCATCCCTGCGGGTATCCACAAGAAGGCCCGATCGTTACGCTCGTCTTCGCGTGATCTCCCGCCGCTTCCCGTCCCCGGCTCCTGTGACATTCGCTAGCCCCTCTGCTCACTTCGTGACGTGGATACCGCGCCACTCCCTGCTGCTAGTTTTTCTCAAGTCTAACGCTGCGACCGACTAGCGCGGGCCGTTTCCCCGCTGCTTCGAGCAGCATGTGGGAACCTCGGCGTACTACGCTAGTGCGCACGTAGGCAGCCTGCTCATTCTCTTTACCCTGCCAGCTACGCTTCTCATGGTCTTGCGTCTCGACACGCGCACGCAATCAGGCGCCGCACACTAGGAGACCCTATGTCCACACGTCTCCAATCCCTGTTGGATCGGTTGCGCGCGAGGCTCGTCGGTTACACCCACGTCTTCACCATCGACGAGTATCGTTTCCGCGCACACGTACACGCATCGGGGATAAGGGTCGACTGGGTCGACTATCCCAGCGAGTATGTGCCCAGCGGTTTCAGTGGAACCGTGTCGGTTATGACGCGCCGTCCGCGAGATCTTCCCGCCGCGTGGCTGCGACGCGGGACGCTTCCTGTTCTCACCCGCGACCAGGTCGAAGCTGCGTCTCCTACG
Source organism: Actinomycetaceae bacterium (assembly GCA_030527545.1). Taxonomy (GTDB): domain Bacteria; phylum Actinomycetota; class Actinomycetes; order Actinomycetales; family Actinomycetaceae; genus Nanchangia. The sequence goes on along the minus strand of JAUNAP010000008.1, from coordinate 22,138 downwards.
AACCCTTTTCGGTCACCTCGGTCTCGAGACCGATAGCCTCATCTGCAGACGGCACCTTGTCGCGCGCCTTGGCTGCTGTGGCACGCACCAACCCCTAGGCGCCTGTTCACGAACGCGCTGTTCACCGGGCACGCCCGCTTTCTCGTCACCGCTGGGTGACGAGCGGCAGGTTGGATCCTGGCGTCAGTGGACCGTCGGCCAGGTGGCCTCCTATAGCCGACAACATTTCCTCAGCGAGCCCTGGCGCCACCGCGTCCCGCAATATCGCGCCGTCATCGGCTATTCTCCCGCTATGGAATACAGGAGCAGAGACACCTCACGCGTGCGGCTTTGCAGCGCAGTGTGGATTCTCGTTGCCCTGCACTTTGTCTACGCGCTTTCCCAGTCACTCGTGTTCTTCGTCTTTGGCATCACTGGCGCCCAGGACGGTGACCCCCTTGGTATCGCCGCCGCCTTGGCCATGCTGCTGCAACCGAGGCGGCACAAACGTGTCTCGAAATCTCCGCTTCTCACCGATCTCAAGGCTGCACGTTCGCTTCTGCGAGACTATCCCGGCATCTCTTATGTGCTTCCCTACTGGGCATTTTTCATTGCTTTCAGTTCTGGGGTGCTCTCTACTACCCTGCCCGTACACGTGGTTGCAGCTACGGGCCCAACAGTGTGGGGATGGATGCTTTCCTCATCGGCCTGTGGCTATCTGGCGGGGTCAATCAGCCAGATCGTGCGGCCGGCCCGTTCTCGTCTCCTCCTGTTGTCCGTCGCCGCCAGCGGCGTCGTCGCGTGCGAAATGCTCGCTCCCGTTTTCTCAACTCGCCTCCCCCTCTTGTGTGCAGCGGCTTTCGTCTCCGGTTTTGCCCTGGAGGTTTCGGGCGTCTGGTGGGGCGCCTACATGCAGAGAAGTATCCCGGACTCGATCCTCGGTAAAGTCTCTTCACTCGATTATTCGATCAGCTTTGGCTTCACGCCTGTCGGATACCTGATTGTCGGTGCGGCCTCGCTCTACCTACCAGCGACCACCGTACTGATCGTGGGCGCCGTGTCCATCCTCCTGGGCGTGGCGGCTACTCTTCTTATGGTCATGCGCCTGGAGGCGCGCGCAGGCACGGCAGGCTAGGAGACCCCTATGAGTACGGATCCTCACAGTCGCCTCTCCCGATTGCGGGAGCGGCTTGTCGGATACACCCACGCCTTCATTCTTGACGGATACCATTTCCGCGCACGCGTAGGCCCCCGAAGCGTCAACGTCGAGTGGGTCGACTGTCCCAGCGAGCACGTTCCCAGCGGGTTCAGTGGCACCGTGTGGGTTGCGGCGCGCCGGCGACGGGATCTACCCCTTGCCTGGCTGCGGCGCGCGATGCTTCCTCCCGCAACCCGTGACCAGATCGAAGCAGAGTCACGCGACTGGCTGGAAACGGTGAAGGCCGATCTCTCTGACACGAACCCCGCGGAAGCCTCACGACTGTTCCCGCACCGATAGACCCCGATTACAAGCATCAGCCCCTCCCAGATGCCTTTGCGGCGAGGCGGACATCCACACATGCGGCACCGCTTAGCTGGCGGCCTCACCGCTTAGGCACGGAACACGACCGTTTAGCCCCCGGGCCGCGGCGCGGGCTCCCCGATAGGGCATAGTGAAAGTGTCATCAGCAAGGGAGGAGCCATGAAGATCACTGTCGACATCGATCCAGAGATGACAGAAGCGGAGATCGTCGTGCGCGCCGCCGACCCAGAAGAGGCTAACCGTCTCGCCAAGGCGTGTGCCGCCTTGGAGGGTCACGACCGTCCCCCCTTCCTCATCGGCTATCGCGGTCACGACGCCACGCTGCTGCAGTTGTCTGCCATCACGCGGATCGCAACGAACGGGCGGACCCTCGAAGCCCACACGGCCACGGGAACTTGGAGGCTCAAGCAGCGCATCGGCGAACTCGCCACAACCCTGCCCTCCCCGCCGTTTTTGCAAATATCCCAAGGGGAGATCGTCAACCTTCGTCACGTTCTCACCCTCGACCTGTCGTTCAGCGGCACGATCGGCATGCGCCTCGACGACGGCACCACCTGCTTTGTGTCTCGCCGCAGCCTGCCGGCCGTGAGGCACGCACTCGACCTTTAGGAGCACACCATGACCGCCATCCACAAGATCGCGAAATCCGCGCTCATCGGCGCCCTCGCCGGCATCACTATCGGTTCGATCTGCGAACTCGTTTTCTCTGCCGTCTTGTCGCCAGGCACCTACACCCCCGGGGTTCCCGAATTCTTGGCCCAGCACGATTCCGAACTAATAGCCGTCGTTTACGAGAGGATCGCCTACGCCCTGTTGGGCGTCTACGGTTCCGTCACCTCCGTCGTGTTCGACCTCGTCGGCGACAAGCCCCGGGGTCTCGCCCGAGCGACACTCGCCCACGTAGTCCTCATCTCCGTTGGCTTTTCCCTCTGCGGCCTCTACCTGCGCTGGTTCGACATGGGACTTCCTCTCCTGTCGGCGCTTGTCAGCTTCTTGCTCATCTACGCCGCCGTGTGGACCATCCAGTATCTTGTGGCGCGCCGCCAGATCGCCCGTATCAACGCGGCCCTCGAACACCACTAGTGCTCACCGCGGGGGTGTCTCCCCACAGGAGACACCCCCGCGCTTGCGTGTCCCACAAGTGAAGCCGGTGAGCCGGACAACTCCTCGTGTCGACCCGACGCTACCGCGGCGACACTGCTCGCCTACACCACATCCGACCTCATCGCACACCGAGCCCGCGCGATGAGCGCGTGAGGCAGCGCCGAGACCTGCTGGCCCTGCACGGCACACAGGCGCTCAACCACCCCAACGACATCCGCCGAGTCTGCGGCAGGGGCAAGACCCTGCGCACAGATCCGCAGCAGCGAGATTTCGCGGGGCAGGTTGATCGCGCCAGCCACCTACTCTCCCGCGAGGCGAGCGAGCTCCTCGTCGACGACGCTCGGATCGAGTTTGACGAAAATCGGCTTCGGCTTCGCCACCGGCGTTCCCGGGACCACGTCGTGGCGGCCCCACGTCGGAACATCGGTGTAGTCACCCGTAATGATCGGGTAGGCGCGATCCGTCTCGTCCAGGTCCGTGACCTCCTCGATCCTCGGCAGCGGCGCGATCCGCCCCTCGCCACCGAAAATCCGGTCGACCGCATTCGCAGAATGCGGCAGGAACGGGCTGAGCACGAGATTGAGATCAGCGACCGCCTGCGCCAGCGTCCACAGCACCGTCGCCAGGCGCGGGCGCTCCTCCTCGCTCTTGAGCCTAAACGGCTCCGTCACCGCCACGTACTGGTTTGCCTTACCAACCAGGCGCATCGCCGCAGCCAACGCAGCCTTCTGCCGGTGTGCCGCGATGTTGTCGCCTACCTCGCCAAAGCCAGCAGCGATCGCATCAAGCAGCTCGCGATCCACATCCTCGAGTTCACCCGGAGTCGGGATCTCACCGAACCTCTTGCTAATCATCGACGCCGACCGGTTGACCAGATTCCCCCACGCGGCCACAAGCTCGTCATTCGTGCGACGCACAAACTCCGCCCACGTGAAATCAGCATCCTGATTCTCTGGCCCAGCCGCCGAAATAAAATACCGCAAAGCGTCAGCCTGATAACGCGCCAACATGTCACGCACGTAAATCACTACCGACTTCGACGTCGAGAACTTCTTGCCCTCCATCGTGAGGAACTCGCTCGACACCACTTCCGTCGGCAGGTTGAGCTCACCCATGTCCCCGGGTTCGCCACCCCTCGCGCCGCCGCCGTTATACCCCAGCAGCTCCGCCGGCCAAATCTGGGAATGGAAAACGATATTGTCCTTACCCATGAAGTAATACGACAGGGCGTCGGGGTCATTCCACCACTTCCGCCACGCATCCGGATCACCGCTGCGCCTCGCCCACTCGATCGACGCCGACAGATAACCCACGACGGCGTCAAACCACACGTAGAGGCGCTTATTCGGCTGGTCCTCCCACCCCGGCACCGGGATTCCCCAGTCGATGTCGCGCGTCATCGCACGCGGCTTAATCTCCTCGAGGATGTTTTGCGAAAAACGAATGACATTCGGCCGCCACGTACCCGACTTCTCGCGTTCGTCCAACCACTCCCCCAAGGCCTCGGCAAGCGCCGGAAGATCCAGGAAATAGTGAGTCGACTCGACAAACTTCGGAGTCTCGCCGTTGATGCGCGACACCGGGTTGATGAGGTCGATGGGATCGAGCTGATTACCGCAGGCGTCGCACTGGTCCCCGCGCGCCCCACCGGCGCCACAGATAGGGCACGTGCCCTCAATGTAGCGATCCGGCAGCGTCCTCCCAGTCGAGGGCGAAATGGCCGACATCTGGGTGCGCGTAATCATGTAACCGTTGTCTCGCACTCGCGCAAACATTCGCCGCACAACGTCATAATGGTTGCCGGTCGTCGTGCGCGTAAACAGGTCGTAAGACAAGCCCAGCTGAGTGAGATCCTCAACGATGAGGCGGTTATTCTTGTCAGCCAACTCACGCGGCGTGATGCCATCCGCATCAGCCTGCACGAGGATGGGGGTGCCGTGTTCATCGGTGCCCGAAACCATGAGAACGTCGTGGCCGGCCATGCGCATGTAGCGGGAAAAAACGTCCGAAGGAACACCGAACCCGGCGACGTGACCAATATGGCGGGGGCCGTTGGCGTACGGCCAGGCAACTGCGGAAAGAATACGGCTCATAGGGCCATACTAGCCGCTCCGCAGCCCGCCCCGCCGCGACTGCTTCACCGACCTCGAGCCTCTTCAGTCGCGGGCTTGGAGGGCCGCCTCGTAGACGTCGCGTGCCGAAGCGCCCGCCTCCTTGGCAACGAATTTGGTCGCCGCCTTCAAGCGCATGCCTCCCGCGGCAAGCTCGAGTGCCTTCTGCACCAAGGCATCAACATCGGCGGATGCCTCCTGGGGAGCTGGCCCAATAAGAACGACAATCTCACCGAGCACACCCTCCCCGGCGCGCTCGGCCAGCTGCGCAAGCGTGCCCCGCCACACGTCCTCGTGCTGCTTCGTCAACTCCCTACACACGGCGGCGGGCCTATCGGGGCCAAACACCGCACTCGCGTCTGCGAGAGAATCGGCCAGGCGCCTCGGCGAATCAAAAAAGATGAGGGTGCGCCTCGCATCCTTGAGCGCGGCGAAAGTCTCGCGACGCTCCCCGGACTTGCGCGGAAGAAACCCTTCGAAGCTGAAGCGCGCCGTTGGCAGTCCCGAACAGGCCAGGGCCACTAGCGGCGCGGAAGGGCCCGGGATAACACTCACGGGAACACCGGCTTCGGCGGCTGCCTCGACAAGCGGGAACCCGGGATCCGACACGGTGGGCATGCCCGCGTCCGAAACGACGACAACCCGCTGGCCCGCACGAGCGGCCTCAAGGAGCTGGGGGATCCTCGCGGCCTCGTTGTGTTCGTGAGAAGACACGATCCGGGCCTCAATGTCGACACCGAGCCGAGACGCCAAACCGGCCAAGCGGCGAGTATCTTCGGCGGCGATGACGTCGGCCTGGGTGAGGGCGAGACGCAGCCGCGGGGAAGCGTCGAGGGGGTTACCGATCGGCGTGGCGGCCAACGTGATCGTGCCTGCCGGAAGGCTCCATGTCGAAGGAGTTACGCTCATCTAACCCATCCTGTCACGGTTTGGGTCACAAGTCGGTCGGGAAACGTCGGGCACATCGCTAAACTTTGAGCCGTGAATGACAACGCGCCCAAGCCTCATGAGCGGCCCAACCGGCCCGTGTCGAAGCGGGAGAAGGAACGCTCTCAACCGGTTGAGCAGATCCCTTTGCTCTCGCCGCGCAACCGCGACGACGAGGGTCTCTACATGCCGGAGGTCCCGCAGGTCCAGCGTCTTGCCGATATCGCAGCCTCCCTGGAAGATCGAGGCCCAGACGATCCGACCGTCGTGACGGGCATCCCGCTGGGCGCCAGCGACGTGTATCGTCCCGGCGAAGCCGAGACGGTCGCCATCCCCGCGCTGGCCGAAGGTGACGAGGTGACGGCCACAGCCACGCGCCCGCCTACGCCCAAGGCCACCGATCATGACATGCGAACCACCGAGGAGGCAGCCCCCCGCACTCAGGCGCTGCCCGAGGTTGAAGCACACACCGCCATGCTCCCGGCCTCGCTGGGGACGATGCCCCCGCTTGACGACGATCTCCCCGACATGCCCGCCCCGGCAACGTCCAAGGCCCCCGCCAAGCCCGACGACGACACCCCCACCGAGGTCCAAGAGGAACCGGGCCTTCCTCAGCACTTCGCCGACACCGACCAAAACGACGAAGCGGACCGGCCCGCGACCGACGAGGCCCGCCACGAAGATCCGCGCCTCCAAGAAACCGCCCCCACCGAGGAGGTCGGTAACGAGGCAAGCTCGCACGAACAACAGCCCGAACCTGCCGATACGTTCTCGACCGAGCAGGCCCTCGCACGCGGGTTCACACGCCACACCCTCGTGCGCACGTGGCGAGGAATCCGTGAAGAGACCCTCACCAAGATCGCGATCCTCCTCAGCGTCGTCATCGCCGGCCTCATCCGCCTGTGGGATTTGGGCGGGGTAGACCGCATCGCCTTCGACGAGACCTACTACGTCAAGGACTCCTATTCGCTGTGGAAGCTCGGCTACGAGGCGCGCTGGGCGGACAAAACGAACGAGGCGTTCCTTCACGGCGACTACTCGGGAATGCTCAACGAACCGGCCTTCGTTGTCCACCCGCAACTAGGCAAGTGGCTGCTCGGCATCGGTCCGGAAATATTCGGGTGGACCCATCCGTGGGCGTGGCGGCTCATGCCGGCACTCGCTGGCACGGTCCTCGTGGCTTTCACCTGTCTCATAGCCGCACGCCTCTTCCGCTCCCCTCTCCTCACCCTCATGGCCGGCCTCTTCATAGCCACCGACGGAGTGGCCGTATCGGTCTCGCGTATCGCTCTGCTCGACGTGTTCGCGGCCGCGTTCCTGGCCGCGGGCTTCTACACGTTCCTGCTCGACCAGCAGGACTGGCATTCCCGTCTCGCCGGCTGGGCACGCGAACACCGCGACGACCTCAGCGCTAAAGAAACGTTCACGCGCGTCCGCCCCTGGCTCGTCGCCACAGCGATACTGTGGGGCTGCGCGCTAGGGGTGAAATGGAACGCCCTTTACGTCATCGCGGTCGCCGGCATCTTCCTTTTCATCCGCGAGCTGACAGCCCGCTACGCCGCGGGTCTGCGAGGTGGGTCCCTCCTCGCCCGCGCTATCGTGCGCGGAGGACTTCCCGCCTTTGTGCAGCTCGTTCCTCTGGCGCTGTTCATCTACCTGGTGACATGGACCTCGTGGTTCGTCAATCCAGGCGCCTACGGGCACGGCCGATCCGGGGTGGACGGGTGGTTCTCCGGTCTCGCGGACTGGTGGAAGTACCAGCGCGACACGCTCGCCTTCCACACGTCGGTCACCTCAGAACACCGCTACCAGGCCAATGCTCTCCAGTGGATCCTGGACCTGCGTCCGACCTCGATGATGTGGCTAACGGACTCCTCCTCCGGCAGCGAGCTCGTGCGCGCCTCGACGACGATCGGCAACCCCTTCCTGTGGTGGCTGGGCGTGGCGGCCCTCCTCTTCGTCCTCGTCGTTCTCGTGTGGCTTCGCGACTGGCGCGCCGGTTACCTCGTCATGGGATACGCGGGCCTGTGGGCGCCCTGGCTCATTTACTGGGACCGTACGATCTTCATGTTCTACACGATCGTTCTCGTGCCTTTCGTCGTGCTCTCCGTCGTCTTCCTCATCGGCACGTTCGCCGGCCACGTCCAGCCGACCCGCTGGCCTCTGGCTGCGTGGGCCGAGGCGATGAATCCACCGCGAGCGAGAGTGACGAAGGCGTCCCAAGGCATCGCCATCGCCCTGGGGGCCCTCATCGTGGCGTGCGGCGTCTTCTTCCTGCCCGTGACAGCGGCCTGGCAAATCCCGCGCGAACACTGGCAGTGGCGCATGTGGTTGAACTCGTGGATCTAGAAGGCCGCACGGCGTGACGCACGACACCCCGTTTGGCGGGGTCATCGATTTGCGTCACGCCAAACCGCGCGCCTATAGTGGTTCCTCGTCAAGGGGCTATGGCGCAGTTGGTAGCGCGTCTCGTTCGCAATGAGAAGGTCGGGGGTTCGAATCCCCCTAGCTCCACTCCTCACCGAGGTCCACACTCGGGGCTATGGCGCAGTTGGTAGCGCGCTTCCATGGCATGGAAGAGGTCGGGGGTTCGAATCCCCCTAGCTCCACGAATCACCCTGGCGGTAACGCCAGGGTTTTCTTATACCCTGCGCCCTCTCCCTTCAGTCAACTGTCGACGCCCTAGGCAAACGACACTTTTCCGCGCGTTCGCGCGGTTTCCTACGGTTTTCTCGACGATTTCCTACCGCGCGGTAGTCTTGAGCCAAGAGGATCGATTTGGCGCCCCATCACAGGGATTTGCGCCGCCCGGACAGAAAGATATGCCACACTCTTCACTCTTCCTTAGCATGGTGTCAGTTTTCGTCGTATACTGAGAAACAGGTCAGCATTCGGTTGCTTCCCACTCATCGAGAAACGGCAGGTATCCACATGACACAGCGCACCCTCACCGAGGACGAACAGCACTTCCTCACCTCGCTGCGCGAGGAGCTCCAAAGCCACCCGAAGCCGCTCGATTTCAGCCAGACCGAGGCGCAGTCGCTCATCGCCATGATCTTGTCGGCCGCCAAACCCGCCAGCCCTGCCGAAGCCTCTATCGGACCCGTCTGCCAGACCCCCATGCTCGCCGAATGGCTTGGCATCTCGCGTCAGGGAGTCAACAAGGGGGTACGTGAGCGACGGATCCTCGGCGTCCAGATCGGACGTTCCTGGCACTACCCGACGTGGCAAATCGGTTCCCATCAGATCCTGCCGGCTGCGACGCGTCTGTTTAAGCACGTCCTACCAGCCAACCCGTCCCCGTTGCACCTCGCCGCCCTCGCCTATTGGGCGTGGAAGCCCTCCCCGGATGACTCCGCGCTCACCGGCCTGTCCCCTGCTGCGTGGATCCAGCACGATCATGACTACGCGACCCTGGCGGCCTACGCCGATCAGACGTTCGCCCCTGGGGTGTACACGTCTCCGCGTCGCACCGCCGACGCCATCCGCTCAGCACTCTAGACACATGACATCAGGGCTGGCCCTCGAGGGCCGGTCCTGTCGTATCTAGACGTAGCGGGCTAGTCCAGACCGAGCTCGCGTCTTAGCCTGGCCACATGCCCCTTCGCTCGCACGTTGTAGAGGGCATGGGTGACAAGGCCCTGGCGGTCAACAACGATCGTGGAACGGATGACGCCCGTTATCACGCGGCCGTAGTTCTTCTTCTCGCCCCACGCTCCCCACGCTTCCAAGACAGCGTGGTCGGGATCCGAAGCGAGCGTAAACGTGAGATCCTGCTTATCGGCGAATCGCTCAAGAGCCTCAAGTGAGTCTGGACTCACCCCGATCACGTCGTATCCGGCCGCACGCAGGCTGGCCAGGCTGTCACGAAAATCGCAGGCCTGCCCGGTGCAACCGGGCGTGCCAGCCTTGGGGTAGAAGTAAACAACGACGCCGCGTTCAGCTGCGGCCGCACGTTCTGCGAGGTCGACCTCGCCCTCGGGGACGGCAGGCAGCCTCAACGCCGGTGCCTTTTCCCCCACGTTGAGACGTCCCATGACGGTTCCTCCCTGACGACGGATCCTTGTGCGCGAGAAGAGACTCGAACTCTCACACCATTTCTGGTACCAGAACCTAAATCTGGCGCGTCTACCGATTTCGCCACTCGCGCGCGGTCACGATTCTACCTGTCACTCCTTGTCAGGCGCACCTCGGCGCTCCGCACCGGTGATCGTCGCTTGGGCAAGCACGCGCGTACCCGAATAAAAGACGATCGACTGGCCCGCGGCAACCGCTCTCGCCGGTGCACTCAAGGTCACTACCGCACCCGCCGAGCCCTCCAGATGCATCCGCCCATGCACGACGCTACCGTGCGCGCGGTATTGCGCCGTGATCTCGCTCTCGCCCTGCAGTGCCGGATCGGACTCGTCAACGAGCAGAGTGAGCGGGCCCGTCCGTATCTCATCGACGGACAGCAACTGCGCCGCTCCGACGACAACCGTGTTGCGATGCTGATCGGTGCGTACGACATAGCGCGGGCGACCGTCGCGGGCCGGTCGCGACAGCCCCAATCCCTTACGTTGACCCACCGTGTACGCGTAGGCGCCCCGGTGCTGGCCCACGACATTGCCTTCGGTATCGACGATATCGCCCGGCCGCTCCCCCAGGTGACGACGCAAGAAGCCGGCCGTATCACCGTCGGGAATAAAACAGATGTCGTAGGAATCGGGTTTCGCCGACATCGGCAACCCCGCCCGCTCTGCCTCGGCGCGCACCTCGGCCTTCGAAGCGACATCCCCCAGGGGGAACAGCACCCTCGTCAACTCGGCGCGCCCCATGACCGCGAGCACGTAGGACTGGTCTTTCTCCAGACAGCGGGCCCGATGGAGTTCCAGGCCGGAGGGACCCTCGACGATAGAGGCGTAATGGCCCGTGCACACGGCATCGAAACCGAGGGCCTCGGCGCGGGCCGACAGCTCGCGAAACTTAACGAACTCATTGCAGCGGATGCACGGATTCGGGGTGCGTCCCGCCTCGTATTCGCGCAGAAAGTCCGACACGACCGTCTGCTCGAACTCTTCGGCAAGATCCCAAATGTAGAAGGGGATGCCCAGCAGCATCGCGGCGCGACGCGCGTCGTCGGCATCCTCAACCGTGCAGCAACCCCTCGAGCCGCATCGCGTCGCCGCCTGCGTCGACGACAGTGCCATGTGGACCGCCGTGACATCGTGACCGGCGGCCACGGCACGGGCTGCGGCCACGGCAGAATCCACACCTCCTGACAGGGCAGCAAGCACCCTCATCGTGGCCTCCTTCGTGCGAACCTACGAGCCGTCTCAAGCGCCCCCGGAAGGGCATCAATGAAGCCCTCGATGTCGCTGGCGCTCGTGGACCATCCCATGGACACCCGCAGCGACGAGGACGCGACGTCCTCGCTGAGTCCCTGAGCCAGCAGCGCCGGCGAAGGCCGCGTGACGCCCGTGTGACAAGCCGATCCGGCTGAGGCGGCTATGCCTGCAGCATCGAGAGCGAAAACGAGCGGCTCGGCGGGTGCTCCCTCGCAGGTGAGCATCGTGATCGAGGAGACCCTCGGGCAATTCGTCGCCACCGACACGCCTTCGAGCGTGCTGATCCCCTCACAAAGACGCTCCTGGAAGGCGTCGTGGCGGGCCATCGTCTCCGCTCGCGAGGTCTCCGCTTCGGACAGTGCTGCCGCGAACCCCTGGGCGAGGGCGACGTCCTGGGTGCCCGAACGTAAGCCACGCTCCTGCCCGCCACCGAGGATGGGGGCGAGAAGCGAGCACGAACGAGACACATAGAGCGCACCGGTCGCGGGCGGTGCCCCGATCTTGTGCCCGGCGAGCGAGAGGCAATCGACCCCCCACTTGCCGGCGTCGACCTCGATGCGCCCGGCGGCTTGGACCGCGTCAACGTGGACGACGACCTCTCCACCCCAGCGCTCACGTACCAGCGCCGTGAGCTCACGGATCGGTGTGAGAGCGCCCGTCTCCGAGGCGACGGCAACGAGGGAAACGAGCGCGGGGCGCACACCGGAAGAAAGAATCGTCTCGGCAGCGGCCATATCGACGGCACCGCTGGGATCGACGGGGATGACGTCGAGCTCACCCGCGCATGCGGCCGCGTTCTCAGCCACTGCCGGGTGCTCGACTCCGGTGATAACCGCGCGGGCCGCACCGCCCGCGGCCCTATCGGCGTCGAGTGCGCCGCGTACGGCGATCGCGTCGGCCTCCGTCCCACCGGCTGTGAACACGATCTCCGCCGTGGCGGCACCGACGAGATGGGCCACGCGTTCGCGCGCGGAAAAAAGCAGGTCGGCGGCCGCGCGACCGGCGCGGTGGGCCGCCGAAGGGTTAGCTCCCTGACCGCCGAGCGCATCCCAGGCGGCTAGGATCGCCTCTCGCGCCGCGGGCCTCAGTGGCTGGCCCGCGGCGTGGTCAAGATAGATAGTCACTGCTCGCGCAGATGCTTGAGCGCCTGTGGGACGACCGTGGTCAGGTCGCCGACCACGCCGAAATCAGCGAGCTCGAAGATCGGGGCCTCCGAATCGTCACACACCGCAACGATCGTTTTAGCCCCGCGGATACCGCTGACGTGGTGAATATCGCCCGAGATCCCCAGACCGATATAGAGGTTGGGAGCAATCGACACACCCGACTGCCCCACCTGTGCCGACCTGTCGATCCAGCCTTCCTCGGTGGCCACCCTGGTGGCCCCGACGGCTCCGCCGAGCTCGTTAGCGAGCTCGTTGACGAGGCTGAAGTCGCCCGCCACACCGCGGCCGCCGCACACGACGACCGGTGCATCGGCCAGCGAGACCGTCCCACCAACTTCACGAGACGACATGACCGTGATGGCCTTCGTCGAAGCTCGGAAAGAAACCGGATAGGTTTCCACCTCCACCTCGGCGGCCTCGATCCGCGTGGCCTCCAGGCCGGAGGTGCGCGCAGCGACCACGGGGATACCTCGCGTCATATGGAACTGCGTCTCCCACGTGCCTCCCAGAACGGACTTGTGCGAGACAAGTTCGCCATCGCACACCTCCAGGCGTGACACCTCAACTGACGCACCCGAACCCAGCAGTACCGCAACCTGGGCGGCGACGTCACGACCGCGAGCATTCGAAACCCCGAGGATAGCGCCTGGGGCGTCGTGGTTGACGGCGGCGACAACGCAGTCGGCGACGACGGCCGGGATGCGCGGAGAGAACCGCCCCATCTTGGGGCTGAGGATGCGGGTTGCGCCGTAGGTACTGAGGGCCGCAACATCGGGAGCGGGGTTGAGGGCGATGGCCCACACTCCCCCGCTGGTGAGCGCGCGCGCCATCGTGAGCAGGCGCTTGGACGGTTCAGTGAGCGTGTAACCCTCGGAGTCGCTACCCGTGTGATCGGTGATGACGAGGATCGGTGAGGTCAGCTTCTCGCTCATGCCTGGCTCCTTTCGCTGCTGACGAACCCTGTCGTGAGGAGGAACTCGGCAAGCTGGACGCCGCCGTTGCCCGAGTCTGGCACGATGCGGCCTTCACCGCGGGCCTGGTTGCGCTCGTCGGCCTTGAGGACCTGCGTGCCGGCCCCATCCGCACCCCAGCGCGCGTGCGCATCGGGCAGATCGAGGTCGTCGAGGCTCCACCGGTCGATAGGCTTCTTCTTCGCCGCGAGCATGAGCTTGAAGCCGGGCGTGCGCGGCTGATTGGCTTCATCGGTGATCGAGCACACGAGCGGGAAGGGAGCGGCGAGGGAGTCGTCGAAGTCGTCGAGGTAGCGCGAGATCCGCACCTCCTCTTCCTCGATGGCAAAAGTCGAAGCCGCCGTGAGCGAAGGCCAGTCTAAGGTGGCGCCAAGCGCGCCGGGCAGCATGGAGGTCATGCCGTCGAGGGAGGTCGCTCCGGTAAGAACGAGGTCGATGGGCTCTTCTCGGCCGAGCTCACGGATGGTGGCGGCGAGCACCTGCGCGGTACCGACGACGTCACTGCCGGCGAGCCGGTCGTCACAGATGTGGACGGCCCGGTCGGCCCCCATCTGGAGGGCACGCATGAGCGCATCCTTGGCTCCGGCCGGCCCCATCGTCACCGCGATGACCTCACCACCGTGGTTCTCCTTGGCCGCGACGGCCGCCTCGATGGCGTTTTCGTCGAGGTCGTTGAGGCTATCTTCCTCTCCGCGCACGAGCGCACCGCCCTCGAGCCTCCTGTTCGATTGGGCATCGGGCACGTGTTTGACGCATACGACGATTCGCATGCCCCTAGAGTGCCACACTGGCTGGCGGAGGAGCCATTGGGAGCGAGACACGTGGCGGGTACCACGCCGCGCCCCACACGTGTGAGTTTCGCGGCGAGCAGGCGGAAGCTGTGAGAACCTTAGTGGGTGCCAGAGTCTTTTGTTGCGACCCGCGAGCCTGTCAGCCCGTATGTTCCACGTCCCGCCGCCGATCCGACGCGCCTGGGTGCCCACATCGTCTCCGACGGGGTGGACGTAGCGGTCGTCGCGCCGCACGCGCACGCGGTCGAGGTGTGTTTCTTCGATTCCTACGCCCCCGACGCGGCAGAGCGGCGTTTCCGGCTGCTGGGACCTCTCGAGGGTGTGTGGCACGGGCACGTCGCTGGCTACCACACGGGTACCCCGTACGGTTTTCGCGTCTGGGGACCGTGGGATCCCCAACATGGGCACGTATTCAATCCCTCCAAACTCGCGCTCGACCCCTACGCTCGCGCGATCGTAGGCGAGGTCGAAACGTGCCCGGAGGTCTACACGCACGTCACCGAAGACGACCTCTATCCGGCCTATCCGATGGCGCCGAATCGCCACGATTCGGCGCCGCACACGGTGCGCGGCATCATCGCGGGCCCGTCGTTCCCGGTCGTTTCGGGCCCGAAGAGACCATGGAACGACACGATCATTTACGAGGCTCACGTCAAGGGCTTGACGATCAATCTGCCGGGCGTGCCAGAAAACCTACGGGGAACCTACGCGGGGCTGGCGCACCCGGCGACGATTTCCTATCTGACGGATCTCGGGATCACCGCCGTCGAGCTGCTGCCGATCCACGCCAAGCTCGACGAGCCATTCCTCACCGACCGCGGCCTGTCGAACTACTGGGGGTATTCGACACTCAACTATTTCGCACCCGAGCCTTCCTACGCCTCCGCTGCCGCGCGCGCCGCCGGCCCCTCGGCGGTGCTCGACGAGTTCAGGGGAATGGTGTCGCTGCTGCACGAGGCAGGGCTCGAACTCATTCTCGACGTCGTGTACAACCACACGTGCGAGGGCGGGATGCCGGGGCCGGCGGTGTCGTGGAGGGCGATCGACAACGCCTTGTACTACCGGATCGACGAGGCCTCTGGCACCTTACGGGACTTCACGGGGTGCGGTAATTCGCTCGATTCGTCCCAGCCCCGTGTCAACGAAATGATCCTCGATTCGCTGCGGTATTGGGCCGGCGACATGGGTGTCGACGGTTTTCGATTCGACCTGGCAGTCACGAACGGCCGTTTGAACGAGGACTTCACGCGGGATCATCCGCTCTTGCAGGCGTGCCAGCTCGACCCGGTGTTGCGCGGGAAGAAGATGATCGCCGAGCCGTGGGACGTGGGCATGGGCGGTTGGCGCACCGGCGAGTTTCCGCGCGCCTTTTCGGCGTGGAACGACCACTATCGCGACTCTATGCGTCAGTTTTGGCTCGTCGATGCGGGCACCCAGTCGCGTGGGATCGCCCGCGGGGCCGGCCCCTTCGATCTGGCCACGCGGCTGTCGGGATCGCAGGATCTTTTCGGCCACATCGCCCAGGAGGCGAGCTCGACGACACGCAGGTCGATCAACTTCATTACCGCACACGACGGTTTCACGATGGCCGACCTGACCTGCTACGACCACAAGCACAATTCGGCGAACCTCGAGGAGAACCGCGACGGGACCAACCACAACCTGTCGTGGAACCACGGGGCCGAAGGCCGAGCCGCCGGTCCCATGAGCACGAACGACTATCTGCCTCGCGCTATCGAGTCGCTGACGGACCTGAGGCCGCTACGTATGCGCTCGATCCGCAACCTTTTCACGATGCTCATGATTTCGGCGGGCACCCCCATGTTCGTTGCCGGTGACGAGTTCGCTCGCACGCAGTTTGGCAACAATAACGCCTACTGCCAAGACTCCGAGATCTCGTGGGTGGATTGGGACTGGGACACGTGGCAGGCCGACCTGCACGCCTCGATCCGCTACCTCATCGGGTTGCGCCGCGATCACCCGGTTATGCGGCCTCAGCGTTTCCTCACCGGCCAGGCGGGGCCGGGCGACCTGCCCGACGTTTCGTGGTACGACCGCAACGGAGGCGAACTGCGCGAGGGAGCCTGGCACGATCCGCGCAACCGCGTATTGCAGATGCACCGGGCGGGCAAGGCTGTAGCGGATTCGGATCTTCTCCTCGTCATCAACGCGACAGCGCAGGAGGTCCCGGTGCGCCTGCACGCGGGCCGCGGTAACGCCTATTCACTCGTATGGGACACCTCGTGGGACACCCTCGATGATGCCGATACCGACGCTAGGCTCGTCGGCGGAGAGGAGATCGTTATGGAGCCGCTGTCGGTCGTCATCCTCTTGACGGCCCCCGATGTCACCTCCCTGCTGGAGGCCTAGGGGCGGGCTCTAGCTGGCGTGACCTACAATGGCGGCGTGGTTGAAGCAGCAGAAACGTCCGTAGCCGAGTCCATGACCGACGCCTCCCTCGCCCGTTCGAAAGCGAGGTCAGCCGAGATCGAGGCCGAGATCGCGGAGAATCCGGGGCGCTTCCGTGTCCTCACGGGCGACCGCCCGACCGGCAACCTCCACCTCGGCCACTATTTCGGCACCCTCCGTAATCGCGTGGACATCCAGGCGAAGGGGGTGGACACGTGGATCGTCATCGCCGACTATCAGGTGATCACCGATCGCGACGGCACCGGCCCCCTCACCGAGCGCGTCTTTTCTCTCTTGGCCGATTATCTGGCCTGTGGTATCGACCCGGAGGCAGCAACGATCTTCACCCATTCGGCGGTGCCGTCCCTCAACCAGCTCATGCTGCCGTTCCTCTCTCTCGTTACCGAATCCGAGTTGCACCGCAACCCGACGGTGAAGTCGGAGCTTGACGCATCGGGCCGCGTCATGTCGGGGCTGCTGCTGACCTACCCGGTGCATCAGGCCGCGGACATCCTGTTTTGCCGCGCCAATCTCGTTCCTGTCGGACAGGATCAGCTGCCCCACCTCGAACAAACCCGCGTCATTGCGGACCGTTTCGACAAGCGCTACCGGCGCAAGTCGAAGCTGTCGCGCCGCGTTTTTCCCCGTCCCGAGGCGCTGTTGTCCAACGCCTCGCACGTGTTGGGCCTCGATGGGGAGAAGATGTCGAAGTCGCGCGGCAACGCGATCGAGCTGGGCATGAGCGCGGACGAGACAGCGAAGCTCGTCAAGAAGGCGAAGACCGATTCCGACCGCATCATCACCTACGACCCCGACAATCGCCCCGAGGTCGCCAACCTCTTGACGCTGGCGTCCCTGGCGGGTGCCGGTGATCCGAGCGAGATCGCCGAAGGCATCGGCGATAAGGGCGCGGGTGCGCTCAAGGCGGTGGTCACCGATGCGCTCAACGCCATGCTCGAGCCGATTCGTGCCCGCCGCGCCGAGTTGGTGGCCGACCGCGCCTACTTGGCTTCGGTTCTTGCCCGAGGTAACGAACGGGCGAATGCCACCGGCGAGGAGACGCTCGATCTCGTTCGCCAAGCCATGAACATGTCCTATTAGGACCAAAGGCCCCGGGGGTGCGCTCGCGCGCGTGCCCCCGGAATGCTACAAACTCCGGGGCGCTCCGCTTGTCTAGACCGCCCGCCCGTCCATGTTAGGCTTCCCTCGCACGACGCTGCGGCCGGAGCCGTCGCGTCTTCCCCGTTGATATTGAGAGATCTCTCAACGACTGAAAGGACCGCGATGGCCACATCGACCGCCTCGGGCATCGTCGCTAATCTCGGCGGCCCGAGCAATATCACCCACATGACGCACTGTGCGACGCGTCTGCGCTTCGAACTCCGCGATGCGAGCAAGGTCAATGGCGACGCGATCGACGCGCTGCCGGAGGTCATGGGGGTCGTCCCCCAGTCTGGCAACCGCTATCAGGTCATCATCGGCGGCGCCGTACAGACGGTCTTCAACGAGATCCAGGCGCTTCCCGAGATGGCTCAGATGGGTCAGCTCTCCGACGCAGAAGTCAAGGCCGCTGCCCGTTCGAAGGGTCCGCGCGGAAAGTTCTCCTGGCTCGACAACGTCTTCGAGTACCTGTCCGACTCCTTTAGGCCAATCATTGGCGCGCTCTTGGGCGCCTCCTTGTTCATCACCTTCATGGCCCTCATGGGCTCGATGAACGTCATTGGCAACTGGGCAGACTCCCGCGTGGCGCTGCCCGATTCGTGGGCCTTCGTCAACCTGTGCTGGAAGTGCATCTTTGTCTTCCTGCCGCTGCTGGTGGCCTACAACGCCTCGAAGAAGATGGGTGCCGACCCGTGGGTTGGCTTCGGCATCATGGCCGTGCTCATGCTCCCGGGCTTCACCGCGCTGGGCGAGAACGCCGAGCAGATCCACTTCATGGGTCAGACGATCAACGTCGTCCACATCTTCGGACTGCCCTTGACGATCTTCGACTACTCCTCGCAGGTGTTCCCGCCGCTGCTTATGGCCGCGCTGCTTGGCCCCTTGTGGAAGGGCCTCAAGCGGATCGTCCCAACGAATATCCAGCTCATCTTCGTGCCGTTCTTCGCGATGCTCATCATGATCCCGGTCACGGCCTTCATCATTGGCCCGATCGGCGTCTACGTGGGCGCCGCGCTCGCGCAGGGCCTGTCGGCGATCAACGACTTCTCACCGTTTATTTTCGCGATCATCATCCCGCTGGCCTACCCGTTCATGGTGCCCCTCGGCCTGCACTGGCCGATCAACGCGATCATGCTGCTCAACATCCAGCAGCTCGGCTACGACTTCATCCAGGGTCCCATGGGCGCGTGGAACTTCGCGTGCTTCGGTGCGACCGCGGGCGTCCTCATCCTGTCGGTGAAGGACAAGGACAAGGCGATGCGCCAGACCGCGACGGGTGCCCTCGCGGCAGGCCTGCTCGGTGGTATCTCGGAGCCGTCGCTCTACGGCATCCACCTGCGCTTCAAGAGGATCTACTCCTCGATGCTGCCGGGCTGTCTCGTGGGCGGCCTCATCATCGGCCTGGGCGGTGGCGTGAAGACGAATGCCTTCGTCTTCACCTCGCTGCTGACGATCCCGGCCTTCGATTCGATGTTCCTCTACGGCATCGCGGTGCTCGCCTCGTTCGCTACGGCGTGCACCCTCGTCGTGATCCGCGGTTACAAGGACACCGAACCGGCCACTGCCCCTGAGGTTGCCGCCTCAAAGACCGAGGCCGTCGAGGCTGCTCCCGCCGAGAGCCACGTGGAGGCTGTCGCGCCGATCGCGGCCCCCGTCGAGGTTGCCGGCGAGGAGACCCCCGCGGCTCGCGAGCTGGTCCAGCTGACCTCGCCGCTGGCCGGGCGCGTCGTCCCGCTCGCGCAGGTGCCCGATCCGGTCTTCGCCGAGGGCACGATGGGTAAGGGCGTGGCCATCGAGCCGTCCTCCAACACGGTGGTGGCACCGGGTGCGGGCAAGGTCGTCTTGGCGGCCGAGACCGGCCACGCGGTCGCTCTCAAGCTCGATACGGGCGTCGAGGTGCTCATCCACATTGGTCTGGACACGGTGAAGATGGAGGGCGACGGCTTCGACGTCCACGTCTCGCGTGGCGACGTCGTCGAGGCGGGCGCGCCTCTGGTGACGTTCGATCCCGACAAGATCGCCGCCGCCGGATACCCGGCGATCACGCCGGTCATCGTCATGAACACGAAGAAGATGGACGAGGTGTTCCAGGCCGCCTCGGGTGAGGTCGGCACGGACACGGTCGTCCTCATCGCCCAGAAGAAGGCGAAGAAGACCCAGCCCGCCAAGGCCTAGACTTCACGCCACGACAGGGGCCCGACCGCTAACCGGTCGGGCCCTCTTTTGTCTGGTATCGCTTGTGCGGGTGTGCCGGGACTAGCTCTTGCGATAGATGCCCATGCGGTTATTGACCGGCGGCAAGGCGAGGCGGTAGAAGGGCGAGGCGAGCCTGTGAGGCATCGGCAAGATGTCGCAAAAACGCTTCGTATAGTTCACGCAATCGAGGCGCTGAAGAGCCGGGCACATATCGACGACGTCGCTTCCATCGCTCGATCCCCACCTGAAGCCCGCGCTCGTACGCTTGACCGCGCCGTGGTGCCCCTCCTGGCCGACGAGCTTCGGGGAGATCATGTCGATGGCGAGGTCGAAGGCGTCGATTCCCTCGGCCGCGATGCGAACGAACTTGGCGACCTCGTCGGGGCTGAAGAACATAAGAACGCCCTCGGCGATGATGGCAACGTCGTAGCCTTCCCAGTCGATGTCATCGGGCCAGGCGGGATCGAGGAGCGAGCGCGCGACGTCACGCACACGTTCGTGGGCGGGGTAGAAACGCTTTCTCTGCTCGATGACCTCGGGCAGGTCGAGGTTGACCCACCGCATCCGCCCATCGTCAACGCGATTAAACAGCGAGTCGAGGCCGGAACCGATCGAGATAACGAGCGGGTTCGCGTGGTGAGCCGCGAAGGCGCGCACGTAGTCTTCGAACATGCTCGCGCGCGCGACAACCCCAAAATAGGACGTCACGCTGGGGACATAGGCCTCGCAGTCGAGCCCGAGTTGGCGAGCAATGTCGGCGGATATGTCGTCTTTGAGCACCGAATCCTCGCGCTCAAAGTCGCGCGCGTGCGCGGCTAGGGTGATGAGTGCGGTTTCACTGATTCCACTAAGTTGAGCCTTCATAATACCTCCGAATTTCATGATAACCATTCCCGCATGCGGTGTGAAGGTCTGGCATCGGACAGCCACGAAGGGGCGGACCTGTCGGCCCGCCCCCTCAGCGATTAGTTCGGTGCATGCACCCCGGAGCCCTCCGGCCCATAATCGGTGTTCCATCCGAAGACGGCCCGCCCGACGTCGCGTTGAGGCGTCGTCACCGCGGAGACATACTGACGCACGGAACCGGGGAAAGGCGTCGTCGAGGCGTGCCCGCCGTAGGGATCGGTGTACCAGGTCGTGGGACCGGCGGCATTGTCGATGAGGGTGTCTTTGACGTAAACGTCGCGCTTGGCGCCGTTGAACGGCGACGTAGGCGCATCTTTCGTGATCCCCGTCCCCAGCCGGTACCACGGCACGCCGTCGCCTGCGCTCTCGCCCAGGCGCTCGCCCATATCGACCGTCGCCATGGCGGCCTTCGCCTGCGAATCCCAGATGCGCGAGGGATTGCGCACGCCAAACCAGGGGTCGAAGTGGATGAGCGTGTGCCCGTCAGGCGCCTCGATACGAGTATCGGTTTCCCACGTCTCGTAGGTTCCCCACACGTCGTGGTGCGCCTTCACGCACTGCGACGTGGGGATGAGGCGACGTCCCTCCTTATTTCCCGGCAGATCCGATCCTTCAGTGGCCACTGGCTGCTCGTCACAGTTTGCGTGGAACTCGTTGGGGTTCCCGAGTTTCGTCAGGGTAGACACGACCGCTTCCGCCCCATCGGAGCACCTCATCGCGTAGATAAGCTCGTGGGCGTTATTGCGGGTCGCATCGGGCGAGTGTGACCCCTGATGCATCTTCATGAGGTAGTGGCACACGACCGGCTTTCCCGAGCTGTCGCGGACGTAGCCCTTCGACCTGTCAGCGTGGACGAGGCGGACATCGTTGAGGACAAAGACCTTGTGTCCGGGGTGATCCTCGTGCCGATGAGCAACTCCGCCGCCGGCTTCGGCGTAGACCGCGGATGCGTGCGAGACGAACCCAAAGGGCAGCCCGGCCTCGGATTCATGCCCGTTTGCGGCAAGCTTGTCGCGCACCCAGTCATAGATCTTTGACGTGCGCGGGTCATCGCCGTGTTCGTGCCCGAATGTGCAGCCGTCGGGACCCTTGGCTGGGTGCCACGACGTGTAGGGCAGGCCGTCTGGCCCGATGACGTTAGCCTTCTCGTGTACCTCGAGCGAGCAGGTGTCGTGGGCCGTCGGTTTCCACCCCGTCCAATCAGGCATATGCCCGTGGTCGTGGTCGGCGTGGTCGTGATGGTCTCCGGTTGGCGTCCCCGGGTCCGCCTGAGCGGCGAGGGGCTGGCCTACACAAGCGAGCATGGCGATCGCCGCCACCGACAGCATTCGCGTGCCTAGTTTCATGACTGCTTCCTCCTCAAGATCAATCCGCTCCCGAGCAGCGCCACGCTCGTCATGACAACGAGGGACGCGGCGACACCGGTCGTCGCCAATGTGCTTGCGGGGGTAGGCGCAGGCGACTTCGGTGCCGCCTGAGGGCTCTGCACCGGTTGACTGCTCGACTCCCCACCCGGCGTCGCTCCCGGCTCCTTGCTGGGCTTCTCGCTCGGCCCCTCGCTGGGCTTC
>JAUNAP010000016.1 GCA_030527545.1 Actinomycetaceae bacterium | reverse complement strand
CCAGCTCCGCTTCCAGCTGAGTGAACTGATCCAATATTCGCACGATCTCCCGTTGCACCTCGAGAGGCGGCACCGGGATTCGATAAGCCCTGACACGATTGTCAGGGATTGAGGGATAGTTTCCCGCGACCTGATTTGCCTCAACGTATTGACGGAAGGCGGCGGTGCCAAGAACGTGAGCTAAGAAGTTCGTGAGAACGACGGAGGTGTCTGGTCGAAGCACACAGTAACCAGTGCTGGCGATCTGTCCGTCATACTCGGCCGGGATCACTGCCCATCGCATTTGCGCGGGGCGTGTGGTCGCGAAGATCACATCGCCTGTGTGAACAATCCGTTGCGCGCGACTTGGAGCGTTGCCTGCGGTGATGGATGCTGTCTCACCAATCCTGCGCGTCACGCGGTCCACGGAACTTAGATCGATGTATTGGAACTCGTCGTCACCCACGTTGGCCCATTTGATGTTGGAGCTTTTTGCTGTGACTTCGCCGACAGGCTTAAACTCGACGCCCTTTGGCGCGAGCTCTGCGATCAGGTCGTCGATGCGGCTCACTTTGTGCCCTCCAGGTCGGCGACGATCTCGTCGATGGAGGTGCGGAGTTCTTGTTGGCGGGTGACGATGCGTGCGATCTCGGCGTTCAGTTCGGTGATGTCGATGACTTCGCGGGTGTCTTCTTGTTGGACGTAGGAGGAGACGGCGATGTTGTAGTCGTTCGCGGCGATGTCTTCGTTCGACACGAGTGCGGCGACATGGTCGACGCTTTCGCGGGTGGTGAAGGTGTCGAGGATGTGCTGCTGGTTGGCTTCGGTGAGCTTGTTCTTATTGCCGACGCGTTTGAACTCGGCGGATGCGTCGATGAAGAGCACGGAGTTGTCGGTCTTGGATTTCTTGAGCACGATGATGCAGGTTGCGATCGTGGTGCCGAAGAACATGTCAGGTGGCAGCTGGATGACGGCGTCGACGTAGTTGTTGTCGATCAGGTACTTGCGGATCTTCCGTTCCGCGCCTCCTCGGTAGAGCACGCCGGGGAACTCGACGATCGCTGCGGTGCCGTTGACGGCGAGCCACGACAGGATGTGCATGGTGAACGCGAGGTCGGCCTTCGACTTTGGTGCGAGTACACCGGCTGGTGCGAAGCGGGGGTCGTTGATCAGGAGCGGGTTGGCGTCGCCGTCCCACTTGATCGAGTACGGCGGGTTGGAGACTATCGCCTCGAACGGTTCGTCATCCCAGTGCGCGGGGTCGATGAGGGTGTCACCGTGGGCGATGTTGAACTTCTCGTAGTTCACGTCGTGCAGGAACATGTTGATGCGGGCGAGGTTGTAGGTGGTCAGGTTGATCTCCTGACCGTAAAAGCCCTGTCGCACGTTGTCTTTGCCGAGGACTTTCGCGAACTTCAGCAGCAGCGATCCGGATCCGACAGCGGGGTCGTAGACCTTGTTCACGCTCGTCTTGCCGACCACGGTGATGCGGGCGAGGAGTTCAGAGACCTCCTGCGGCGTGTAGTACTCGCCACCAGACTTCCCGGCGCTGGAAGCATACATCTGCATGAGGTACTCGTAGGCGTCACCGAAGAGGTCGATCGAGTTGTCTTCGAAGTTCCCAAGCGGCAGATCACCGATCGCGTCCAGCAGCTTCACGAGTTTCTCGTTGCGCTTGGCCACGGTGCCACCGAGCTTGGAGCTGTTGACATCGAGATCGTCGAACAGGCCTTTGAGGTCGTCTTCGGCGTCGGTGCCGACGGCAGATCCTTCGATGTTCTTAAACACGCGAGCAAGAGTCTCGTTGAGGTTCGCGTCGTTCGCGGCACTCTTACGGACGTTCTGGAACAGCTCAGACGGGAGGATGTAGAAGCCCTTCTCCTCCACGGTCTCCTTGCGGCCGAACTCAGCTTGTGTGTCTCCGAGCTGGGCGTAGTCGAAGCTCGGGTCGCCTGCTTCGCGTTCGCTCTTGTTGATGTAGGCGGTGAGGTTCTCGGAGATGAACCGGTAGAACAGCATGCCGAGCACGTAGGACTTGAAGTCCCAGCCGTCGACGGAGCCGCGGAGGTCGTTCGCGATGCGCCAGATCGTCTTGTGCAGTTCGGCGCGCTGTCCTTCTTTGGTGGTCGGTGCCATTTGGTTCATCTCCTGCGCCTCGGGCGCGTCTTAAGTTATGGTTGCGGGTTAACCTCACCGTAGCGCCGGGCACTGACATCGGTCGGGTGCCATGC
>JAUNAP010000015.1 GCA_030527545.1 Actinomycetaceae bacterium | reverse complement strand
GTGTCCGGGGTATCCGGGGTTGCCGGCGTGTCCGGCGTGGCCGGGGTCGGCGGCACCTCGGTGTCGGGGTAGGTGTTCGTCGCCTTGAGGACGACGCTCACCGCGTCACCCGTGGGCATCGTGAAGCTCGCCTTGAGGCCCTCGACGCCAACGTGAACGTCGGCATCATTCGCCGAGAACGTCAGCTCCGGCTCCGTCCCGTCGATCGTCGCGGCGTCCGCGTCCTCGGTGAGGACACACTGCGCGCCAGCGGGAACCTCGATCGCCTCAGTCGCCGCACCGGCCTTAACGGTCAGGTCACGCTCGACCTTCTCCTCGCCCGCGCTGCAGGCGAGCGTGAAGCGGAACTCCCGGTCGGTGATCGGCTCGCCAGCCGCGTTGAGGGCGACCTTCTCCAGCTGGAGGGTCGTCGGCGCGGGAGCGGGCGTCGTCGTGGTCAGCGTCTGGCCCTCGTCGTTGATGTCCTCGTGGGTCGCCACCGGCGTGGCACCCTCGACGACACCCTGGGTGGTGACGTCGGAGGCCGCGTAGACCTTCTCGAACACAACGAACGTGGCGTTCGGGGTGATCTCATCCGCGGGAACCGAGATCTTCGTGATCACGGTGCCCTCGGTCTCGCCCTCGGCGACGGTCAGAGCAACCGGAGCCGCCTGGGCCCCCTCAACCTTCTCGGCCTGACCATCGACGTTACGCATGAGCGTCGGGACGATCGTGTACTCACCGGCGGGGAGGTTCTTCCACGCGATCGTGTCGCGGATCGTCGCGTCGCGGCCCACCTCGATGACCTTGCCGTTATCGGCATCGGAGGCATTGGCGTTCGAAGCGACGGTCCCGATCTCGGGCGCGGGCTTGTCCTCAGGCGTGTAGACGTTCGAGGCCATGATTTCGACCGTGCCCGTGGCCTCGCTCGTCGCCGGGACCGTGAAGGTCGCCGTGCGATCCTTGCTCGTCACCTCAAGACCCTTACCCGCAAACGACACCTGAGAGGTGTAACCCTCAATATCGGCATCCTTCTCACTCAACGTGCACTGAGCACCAGCCTTCGCCTTCAACTGCGTCTTAGCACCAGCCTTGAGCGCAACATCCTGCGACTGCTCACCACACGCAAGCGTGAACGCGAACTCACGATCACCAGCCTCAGCACCCTCAACAACCTTCGTCAGCTCGATCGTCTGATCGGCCGGCTCAGGCGTCGGCGGCGTAATGGTCACCGTCTGGTCTTTGTCGTCGGGAACCTCGTGAGAAGCGACGGGCTTGTCCTCGGGGTTCTTCGGCGTCACCTTGCCGTCGCCCTCCGTCGGGACATCGACCTTGTCGGCCTCCCAGATCTTCTCGTAGGCCGTGAGCGTCGTCGTACCGGCGACGATCTTCGCGGGCACCTGGAAGGTCACCTCGACGGTGCCGTTGACACGCTCACCCTCCTTGCCTTCCGGCGTGAAGGTCGCGTGTGCGTGGACCGGGGTCGCGGAACCATCGGCCGCCACGAGCGTACCGTCGGCGACGTAGGTCGTACCGGCTACGAGGTTGGAGTACTGGATCGTGTCGACAAGCTCGACCGTCTCGGTCACGTCGTCGGCCTTGATCTCCTTGCCGCCATTGACGGTGGCGAGGATCGTCTTGGCCTCGGGCGTCGCCGGCTTCTCCTCCGGCGTGTAGGCGTTGGTCGCCGTGAAGACAACCGGCTTCGTCACATCACCAAGCGTGAAGGACACCCTCGCGCCCGCCTTATCCGAAGCAAACTCACCCTCACCAGACACACGATCAAACGTCACACCATCAAAACGCAAACCCTCAACCGCACCAGGCTCACGCTCACTCACCACACAAGACGCACCCCGAACCAGCTCAACACCAGCCTCAACCGAAGAGAACGTCTCACCAGCAGCCAGCTCGAACGAACCGGTCACGTTGCCGCGATCGGCGGCCGTGCACGTGTAGTCGAAGGAGAACTTCTGGCCGTTCAACGCGTCTGCATCGACCCCAGAAACCTTCTTGGTCACCGAGAAACCGGCCTTACCGGCGTCCTCGTAGGTGTTGGTCGCGGCAAGCTCAACCGTGGCGCCCTTCTCGACCGGCGCGGTCTTGACGGCGTTCTTAAGCTCAACACCACCCCAGGTCAGGTCAGAAGCCTGGGCCGGACGACCCGCAACCTCCCACGTCAACGCGTGCGTGGCACCATCAATAGCCGCATCAGCCTCAGCAACCGCACACACCGCACCAGCAGGCACACCCT
>JAUNAP010000014.1 GCA_030527545.1 Actinomycetaceae bacterium | reverse complement strand
TGGCGGGCGTGCCAGGCGTCATCGGCGTGTCCGGGGTAGCCGGAGTGCCAGGCGTATCCGGCGTCGCGGGCGTCGTGGGCTGAGAGGGGACCGGAACATCCGGCGTCTCAGGTTCGTCGGCGACGACCGTCTGCGCGGCATCGTTGATGTCAGCGTGCTCGACGACCGGGGTCGCGTCCTTCTTCGCGATGCCGTTGGCATCTGCATCATCGGCCCTGTAGACCTTCTCGAACATCACGTAGGAGTGGCCGGGCTTGAGGACGTTCGCCGGGACGGTGACAACCATCTGCACCTTGCCGGATTGGCCCCATTCGCTAACCGTGATACGGCCCGCGGCCTGCATCTGCTGGCCGGCAACGATCGTCTTCGCGGTCTTATCCATAAGCACGCCGTTGACAACGTACTCACCCGGGGCGAGATTCGACCACTCAACGACATCCAGGATCGTCGCGATCGTGTCGGTGCCGATCTTGTTGGACCCATCGTGACCGTTCGAGGCGATCGTCTTCACCGTCGGCTGGCACTCCTCGGGCAGCGTCGGCTGCTCGGGGCTGGCCGGCGTGCCAGGCGTATCCGGGGTGGCCGGCTCGGTCGGCTGACCGGGCTGCGTCGGATTCGTCGGCTCGGTGGGCTCGCCGGGGTTGACGGGCTGCGACGGAGCCGGCGGAATGACCTCACACGGGTTATCCGGCGTCGCAGGCGTGTCCGGGGTATCCGGCGTCGCAGGCGTGGTCGGAACCTCCGGGGTCGGGTAGGTGTTCTCGGCGGTCACGTTGATGGCGACGCCGTCACCGGCGGGCATCGTGAACGTGGCCGTGAGGCCCTCAACGACGGCCTCGACGAGGCTCGAGTCAGTCGTCACCGACAGGGTAGCGGTGGCGTCATCGATCGTCGCGGCGTCCGCGTCCTCGGTGAGAACACACTGCGCACCAGCGGGAACCTCGATCGCCTCAGTCGCCGCACCGGCCTTGAGCGTGAGCCCCTTCTTCTCGACAACATCGCTGCCGGAGCGGCAGACGAGATCGAAGGAGAACTCACGATCGACGCCCTCGGGGGCGTTCGTGACGACCTTGTGCAGCGTCACCGAGGCGGGTTCGGCGGAGGGCTTGCCAACGGTGACCGTCTGGCCCTCGTCGTTGATGTCCTCGTGGGTCGCCACCGGCGTGGCACCCTCGATAACGCCCTCGGGGGTGACATCGGAGCCAGCGTAAACCTTCTCGAAGACAACGAACGTCGCGTGCGGAACAACCTTCTCCGCCGGAACCGTAATCGTTGCTGTCACCTCACCGGAGGTCTCGCCTTCCTTGACCTCGAAGGCGACAGGGGCAGTCTGCGTGCCCTCGACCTTCTCGGCCTGACCGTTAGCGTTGCTCATAAGGCTCGGGACCATGACGTAGGTGCCCGGCTTGAGACCGTGCCAGGTCATGACGTCGCGGATGCGTGCATCCTGACCGGCGACGAGTTCCTTGCCGTTATCGGCATCGGAGGCATTGTCGTTCGAGGCGACGGTCCCGATCTCGGGCGTCGGCTCCTCGACGGGGGCGTAGGTGTTCTTCGCCACGACCTCGAGAGCAGCGCTCGCCGCAGCCGGGACCGTGAAGGTCGCCGTGCGATCCTTGCTCGTCACCTCAAGACCCCTACCCGCAAACGACACCTGAGAGCTGTAACCCTCAATATCGGCATCCTTCTCACTCAACGTGCACTGAGCACCAGCCTTCGCCTTCAACTGCGTCTTAGCACCAGCCTTGAGCGCAACATCCTGCGACTGCTCACCACACGCAAGCGTGAACGCGAACTCACGATCACCAGCCTCAGCACCCTCAACAACCTTCGTCAGCTCGATCGTCTGATCGGCCGGGGCCGTCGGGTGCTTAAGCGTGACCGTCTGACCCTCGTCGTTGACGTCCTCGTGGGTCGCGATGGGCGTCTCGCCTGTCTTGGGCGCAATCTCGTTCTCGCCTTCGACGGGCTGCTTCTCCAACTGCGAGGAGGCCCAGATCTTCTCGAAGGCAACGACCTTGTCAGCGTCCTTGAGCAGCGCCACCGGGAGGGTGAACGTCATCTCGCCAGTCCCGTTGACGAGGGCACCTTCGCGCCCCTGCGCCTTGATGGGGCTGGAGACAGCACGCATGCCAGGCAACTGCTGGCCGGAGCCGTCCACGAGCGAGCCCTCGAGGTAGTAAGTCTCGCCGGCGCGCAGATTCTTGTAGACAACCGTGTCGGTGAAAGTCACCGTGTCGTCGTCCTTCGCGTCCGTGAGGTCAACGGCCTTGAGGCCATTGCTCGTCAGCGTCGTGGCGATCTCCGGGTTGACGGGCTTGTCATTGACGGGGACGTACGTATTCGTCGCCGTGTAGACAACCGGCTTCGTCACATCACCAAGCGTGAAGGACACCCTCGCGCCCGCCTTATCCGAAGCAAACTCACCCTCACCAGACACACGATCAAACGTCACACCATCAAAACGCAAACCCTCAACCGCACCAGGCTCACGCTCACTCACCACACAAGACGCACCCCGAACCAGCTCAACACCAGCCTCAACCGAAGAGAACGTCTCACCAGCAGCCAGCTCGAACGTGCCCTTGACGTCATCGGAGCCCTCAGCGGTGCACGTGTAGTCGAAGGAGAACTTCGTGCCAGCAAGCGCGACGGCGTCAGCACCGGAGAGCTTCTTGGTCACCGAGAAACCGGCCTTACCCGCATCGGTGTAGGTGTTCGTGGCGCTGACGGAGACCTGAGCACCTTCCTTGACAGCGGTGGTCTTGACGGCGTTCTTAAGCTCAACACCACCCCAGGTCAGGTCGGCCGCCCGGGCAGAGTTGCCGTCGACGGTCCACGAGGTCGCAAGCGTGGTGCTGTCAATAGCCGCATCAGCCTCAGCAACCGCACACACCGCACCAGCAGGCACACCCT
>JAUNAP010000013.1 GCA_030527545.1 Actinomycetaceae bacterium | reverse complement strand
GGGTCGGCGCGGCGGCGGGTGGGGTAGGCGATGGTCGCCCACGCGACCGCCTTCTCCTCGTTCGTGTATGGGGTGAGGGTGCCGTCGTTGATGCCTGAGCGGGCCTGTAACCGCGAGCGGTTTCTTAAATACGCGACCAGTCTGGCTTTACGTGCCCAATGGAGCCGTTGGTTCGAGGTGACGATCCGGTCTTTATGGATCTGGAATTTAAGAGTGTTTCCCGTCATTACTTCCTCGCTAAAGAATAGGGTGGGGGCGGGACGGCTCCCCCTGAACGCTGCCTTGGGTCAGAGAACGAAATCCCAAGGCGATTATGTGGCCGTCCCGCCTCTAAATAATTCTAGTCCACATATGCAGACATTGAAATTCTGTGGGGGTTAGAACGGCGGGATATCCGAGGGGGCGGTAGCCCACGGGTCACCCTGGCTTCCGCCCTGGGGGGCTCCCCACCCGCCGGCTTGCCCCTGCTGGCCCTGCGGCTGCCCCTGGTACCCGCCCTGGGCTTGCCCCTGGTGTCCGCGGCCGCCGTTGCTAGGCCCGTCCTCGGGGCGGGGCCGCGTCATGATGTCGTTCGCGACGAGACTGATCGACTGGCGTTTCTGGCCGTCTTTCTCCCACTCTTCGCCTTGGAGGCGCCCGGCGATGATGACGGCCTCGCCCTTGTGGAGTGTCGCGGCTACGCGGGCGGCGTATTTGAAGGCGACGACGTTGAGCCAGAGTGTCGCGCCGGCTTGCTCGTACTGGCCGGTGTCGCGGTTGAATCGCTGCGGCGTCTGAGCGATCCGGAAGCGCGCCCAGGTGCCGCCGTCTCGTGTCTGTCGGATCTCGGGGTCGGCGCCGAGTCGGCCCTCGATGAGGGTCTGGTTGAGGTCAAACATGTCGGTTTCGTTTCCTTCCGTTCACGTCAGGGTTGACGTATCGCGTTTTGCGGGACTTTTTTCGGGTCACCCTACCTCGGGGTAGGGGCCGGGGGTGTTCGTGCCTTCTAGCGGCCTCTGCGTGTCTCTGGCGGGGGTGTGGGGGGTTAACGTGACCCCGCGGGGAGTCGGTCGGGGTTACTGACGGCCGTGAGACCGGCCGTGAATGCCGCGAGCTCGTTCGCCGCCGCGAGCGCCTTCTCGCGTGTCCCGCCGCGGCCTTTGAGGGTCGAGGCGTAGATGCGGCGCCATTCCCTAGCCTGTGCCGGCGTCAACTGGCCCGGGGCGTGAGGGATCGCGGAGTCTGCCCGTGCGGCTACGGCCCGGCGGAGGGCCGTGACGATGAGGGCGAGGTCGACGAACCCGTCGTGTCCGGTCGAGATCTCGTCTCGCACGGCCGCGAGCTCGTGGCTTGTTGCGGCCGGCGTGGCCCGGTTGATCTGCTCGTGCCAGTAGGCGGCGACGGTCGGGTCGGCGGCGTAGTCGCGGGGGAGTTTACGGGCCGCACATAGGCCAGCGAGGAGTGTCGCCGCGTCCGTCTGGCTGATCATGGAAGCCTCCTTCGATGAGTCTCATGTGTGGGCTGTGCGTGGGCTGGTCGGCGTCTCCGGCGGCGAAGGCGGCGAGGGTGTCCCAGACGTCGCCTAGGCCGGGGCTCCGCTGTGGCGACTGCCCGGGCGCTGGCCCGGTCGTTGGTTCGTCTGCCCATGACCCGGCGTTGAGCCATGTCGCCGGGTATTTGAACGGGCGGCCGAGGCGTTCGCATTCTTCGCGGTAGGGGCCGATGGCGGCGAGGAGTTCCTCGCGTGTGGCTCCGTCCTTGAGAGCGTTCTTCCAGGCCGTGTAGGCCCGCTTGGGGTCTTTCTTGAGCGGGTAGACGTGGTACCACTCGAGGAACTCGGGGCAGTCGCTGTAGCGATCAGGCCACTTCGTCTTCGCTGCCTTCGTTGGCTTGCTCGGTCCCGTCGGCTCGTTCGAGCTCGTTTCGGTGTCGAAGGCGTCGGCGGGGATGAGCGTGTCTTGCGTCGCGTCAGCGGCGCTGGCCCCTTGGGGGGCCTTAAGGGGGGCTTGTTCCTTTTTCTTGTTTCTATTACTTGTTCTGTGTTCCCCTCGGTGACCTAGTCGTGTTCCCCTCGGTGACCGGGTCGTGTTCCCCTCGGTGACTTGGTCACGCTCGGTGGACGGGTCAGCGGGCGTTTTCCATCGCATCCACGTGTACGTTGTGGTCCGTCCGATCGAGGAGCGGCGGGTAATGAAGCCGGCGGCTTCTAGCTTCGCTAACGCCTTGAAAGCGATATCGCGCCGTGACACTTTGGCTTCGCTCATTAGCGCCTTCACGCGCACGGTGGCGCCCCGTTTCTGGGGGTTGATGTGGTGCGCTAACATCGCGGCGATAACAAACTCGTGGGGCGTGAGTGGTTGGCTATCGGCTTGCCACGCGGCGAGTGCTTCGAGGGCTTTACCGGCCATTGTCTACGCCTTCCTCGCCCCACGCATCCGCGTCCTCGAGCTCGTTCACGAGGTAGTCCCACTCGTCGTCGAGATCCCCGTCGAGATCTTCGAGGAACCGCTCGTAGTGCGGGAACGTCCACGTGTAGAGCGTGGCCCTACTATGCCTGCGGGTCGCGTAAAGGACGCCCGCGGCTTCGAGCTTCCTCACCATGCGGTAAAAGAGGACGTCATCGCCGCGCCCGGCGGTAGCGAGGACCTTCCGGGCGGAGACCGCGCCATGCCAGCCCGTCCACAGCAACAGGACGAACCCGAGGTAATCCTCTGTTGGCGTGAGTCTCACGTGTGGGGCGTCGCGGTGGCGCCAGATGTACCAGGTGTCTTGGCACATGGTGAGCGCCTCTTCGGATATCTTGAGGCCGCCGTCAAACGTGCGCATCATGGTTGGTCTCCTTCCCGTAAAGCGCGTTTCTACCGGTCGAGCTTGTACTCGATCACTTCAATGAGTTCGGTGAGGGCCCGCTGAAGTTTCCCGCCGGCGGCGAGGAGAGGAACGGCGTCATCGATACCCCCGTCGCCCTGATATTCCTCTGCCATTTTGAATATCCGGGCGGGCAAGTGGTCACGTAGCTCGCTAAAGGCCCGATGCTGCTGATTAAGGTTGAGATTATTCGTCACGCCGCGCCCTTCCTGAACTTTTCTTCTGTAGCGGGAGTCCACCGGTTAAGCATTTGCAT
>JAUNAP010000007.1 GCA_030527545.1 Actinomycetaceae bacterium | reverse complement strand
CAGATGTTCTGACTCTGTGCGCCCACAGGGGATCGAACCCTGGACCCGCGGATTAAAAGTCCGCTGCTCTACCAACTGAGCTATAGGCGCATTGCCATAGTAGCTTAAGAGAGAGTGAGCACCAACTAGGCAGCGGCATACGCTCGGCATTCGCATCTCGGCCTGCAGCCGCCTCGTCACCACGAGGGCACTCACCACGAGGGCACTCAATTTGTGTGGGTGGTCGTATCTAGGGTTGAGGCCATGTACACAAATGACGATGACCGCAACCAGCTCGTCACCTCCGTCTCGGCAGGAAGACCTTACGCATCGGGGGACCTATTGGAGGAGTTGGCCGCACGCGAGGCCGAGATGACCGGGGCGATCCCAGCCCCACCCAAGGACGCGACCCCGCTTCAAGCACTCCAACACACCCACACACAGCTGTCGATAGCCAGAGAGGAAATGATCGCGGACTACAACGCGGCCAGGGAGATCGAAGAACCCAGGGAAGCTCTGCAAGTGTGGGAGGAGTTCTTCACCAGGTACCCCAACATCGACCCGGTGGCAACCAAAATGGTGGCGAACTGGCAGACCTACGTATCGGGGAAATATCGGGAATGGGAGCTGACAGACCTTCTCGATCTGGGTCCGAATCAGGGGCTGGGGTTTTGGGAGGACTACTGGATGGACCCGTCAGAAGCCGAGGAACTCTTTTCAAACCCGGACTCCTCGACAGTGACCGACATGGTGGAGAGGATCCACAGCTACGTCATCGACGAACTCGTTCCGCAGATGCTCGAATACGACCCGGTGGTGGAGGCGAGGGAGCGCTGGCCCAAGACCTTCAACGAGGAACTGTGGCCGGAGAGTCTGGAGTTGAAGTACCTGGAGAGGGACACCGACGACCCGCAGACCCTGAACCATCCAGCGGTTCGCGCCCAGAGAGCATCAGGCACAGCACACCGCGTCAACTTTACGAACGTCCTGTATGGGATTATGCCGGCTCTCATGTTGAGGCGTAATCACCAGATCATCAAAACCAGGGCGAGAATAAGCAGAATCCCGAAGACAACCACATAAGTAATAGCGACATTTTTCGAGGCCGCATCACCATACCCCTCGCCTCGATATAGGACTTTATCCCAAACAAGTGTAGCGACTATAGTAATCGCCACAGACAGAGGATGCAGCCACAGGGGCATCCCCAGAACTACCCCCACAGTTACTAGCGTGAGAGAAATACACGCTATCACCCACACCTGTTTCCTGACTCGACCAGAAGATTTTAGCATAAAACTAACGCCCCTATCGCCCTCTTCCTAGAGAGTGGACCACTCATCCAACTTCGCCACCCCCCCCAGATGAGCAGGCGATCAAAGAGGCCCCCGCACGGCCCCCACTCACGCGCCCCAGCAGCTCCCCAGCCTTCACTCACGTTTTATCCACACCATCTTAGAACGCCCTGCTATTCGGTTACGAAAAGCGAGCAGTAGGAGCGGCTGGCCTGAAGAGCTGAATAACAGCGACAGACACGCACCCCAATATTAGCGTCACCCCAACGGGAATGCACGTCTTATAGAAATAACGAACATCGGGATCGACAGGAATGAGCGCATATGCAATAAAAGGAGAGGCGGAGAGCACTAAAAGAGCGGCACACAGAGCCCACCTATTGGCCGCATACCTCCCTCGAGGTCGTCGCTTCCGCGCAGTCGCAGCAACGAAGATACTGCCCACGAGAGATAAGATAAACAGTAGGGCGGGAAGAAGGTCCATCTTGACTCCTAATCACATATGCCGCGGCTTGCGCCAGAAGTGGCGTCCGTGAGCGGCCAGAACACTACGGCGACGATGCCACCAACCATGGCCGCCTTGAGGATCGACATCATCGTTGAGCCTCCTTCTCTTCCACGAGGGACGCTAACGCCCGTATCACTTTGCCCATCATACTTGACGCAGAGATGCGAGCTGCCTGATCCGCTACGGATCGTATGCTGCCTTTAGGAGGTAGGCCCCTCCCCAGGGATGTATCTGGCACCTCATTTCGTGATGGCGAACGAGGGGTATTAGTTCGCTCTCAGTGCGGTGGCTGGGGGGATACGCGCTGCGCGTATCCCCGGGATAAGTGCCGCCAGGCCACCAACCACACACCCAGCCGGTAACACCCCTAAAGCCACCACGGGTTCCATCACTGGTGTCCATCCTTTGACACTGACCATGATCAACAACCCCACCAGCCCCACAGCCAGCCCGCTCGTGGCGCCAACAAGCCCATAGACCACGCCCTCGATAACAAACTGGCTAGCAATATGGTGGGGGCGGGCCCCAAGCGCGCGCCTCAGCCCGATCTCTCTGGTACGTTCCATCACCGAGGTCAACATCGTGGTCATGATCCCGATCCCCCCAACGACCAGGGAAAGCACCGACACTCCGATCGCGAGGGTATTAAGCGACCCGGTGACATCGGCGCGTAGTTGCTCTGGGCTCGGTGGGATCGTCACCGCGATATCGCCAGCGTGAGCCGGGTCGATGTGGAGCGGTAGAACCTTCGCGACTACCTGGGTGGCACCCAGGTCGGTACGCACCGCCCCAGTAACTTCTTGACCAGGCACGTTCTCATCGAGACTCGTCCCATCAAGACCGCTAGATAGAACAATCGTGGGGCCCAAAGCAATGGCTTCACCAGCGTCAGCAAGGACCCCATAGACCGGGATCGTCACCCCCTGACACACCACCACGCTCCCCCCACTAACCTCGCTGATACCGAGTTGACTCGCAGCACCCGGCCCTAGAACAGCTACCGGGCCACTAGTGGGAGTGGTGGCGTCATAGAAACGCCCTGAAGCAAGCTGAGCGCCTGCAGCAGTGAAATAGCCCGCGTCAGCGATCACGCTAGGTAGAGTCACCTGCTGGCCCGGGTGTCCTGAACACGCAAGTTGACTCGAATTCGCCCACCGGCCTGCAGCAACAACCCCGTCTAAGTCTTCGACATGCTGAGTGAAATCAGCACCAAGGCTGGCCTCGGTGTTCTCACGCGCCTTGACACTGATCAACGTGGCTACGGTCTCATCGAAGGTCGCGTTGATGATGGCCCCACCAGCAAGAGTCCACCCGTAGGTCATGATGAACACGACCACGCCAACCGCGATGCCAGACGCAGTCAACGCGGCCCGGCCTTTACGCCCCAGGATGGAAGCGATGATCTGGGTAGCGAGCAGACGTTTATCCGCATACACACGCGTGCGCGGGGCCGCGGAAGTGCCACTACAGCGGGCGAGGTGGGCGAGCCATGCAGGTTTCTTCATGCCGCCTCGCCGCCTGCAGTACTCGTGGTGACAACGCCGTCAAGGACACTGATGCGGTTAGTGAACTGAGAGACGATACCCGCGTCATGGGTGACAACCACCAGGGCGTACCCGTAGTCGTTTTGCATG
Organism: Actinomycetaceae bacterium; assembly: GCA_030527545.1. Classification (GTDB taxonomy): domain Bacteria; phylum Actinomycetota; class Actinomycetes; order Actinomycetales; family Actinomycetaceae; genus Nanchangia. The sequence goes on along the minus strand of JAUNAP010000007.1, from coordinate 112,610 downwards.
CTAAACAACAGTTCCATGATCCGGGCTGAGGTCTTTTGGTCGAGGTTTCCTGTGGGCTCATCAGCAAGCAGCAGCGCGGGGCGACGAATGAGGGTACGCGCGATAGCAAGACGCTGCTTCTCCCCACCAGACAAAGTCGATGTTGCCGCGTGTGCTCTGTGGGACAGCCCCACCGCGTCAAGGATGTCTGCCACACGCTGGGCGCGCTCTCCTGCTGGGATCTTGTCGTAGGTCAGACCGAACTCGACGTTTTGGGTCACATCAAGGTAGGGCACCAGCTGGAAGTCTTGGAAGACAAACCCGATCAAGCGGGCTCTCCACGCGTCACGTTCCCGCGGCGGCATGGCCTCTAGGTGGTGCCCATCGAGTACGAGTTCACCCTCATAGCCTGGGTCAAGCAGACCCAAAATGTTGAGCAGGGTCGATTTACCAGACCCAGACGGCCCAGAAATCACCCACGACTGGCCAGCAGCAATATCGAGTGAGACCTGCCGTAGAGCTTTCACAGTCGCCTCGCCACTACCGAAGGTGCGGCTGACTCCCCGCAAACTCAGCAACGCAGCACCAGACGCAGTCTCAGGCCGAGGTGCGGGTGCGGGTGTGGGCTGGGTGGGGTTGAGGGTCGGCGATGCTGGGGGCGGCGGGGGGCTAGTCGGTAGGAGCATCGGTGAAGACCTTCTGCCCAGTCTCGATTTTTCCCTCGATCGCGACTAGCGCATCACCCGTGGCAACAACCTTGACCACCACCCGGCGTCTCCCCTGCTCAGCCTTAGCATCGGGGATATACACCACGGTCGACTCGCCCTCGTAGTGGACAGCTTGGGCAGGCACAACCTTGGGATAGGTCGTCTGGTCGCCTAGAGCGATCTCGCACTGCACCCCCGATACTTCCCCTCCAGGCGCGCCCTCGGCCGGAAGCATCACCGTGTAGGTCGGCTCGGTTGATCCTTGCCCCTCAGGCTGAGGATCAGGGGTAGTCGGTAACTCGGGAAGGGTAGCGTCTGCCTGCCACCCGCCTGCACTCATGTGGACAGGCATACCGGCCTTAACCCTTAAAAGCTGTTGGGTCGTCAACGCCAAGACGACGTGACGCTGCCCTGAGGCAACCTCCAAGTTGGTGTCAGCGCTAATGCTTGCCCCTACCCCAGGCAGTGAAACGATAGAAGCGCCAGCGTTAACGAACACGGTTTCGCCACGAGGAATCACCAATACCGGCGCAGCGACGGTGGCTGGGCTCGCAGGTGAGGAGGCCTCACCCGCCGCGGGATCCTCACTGGGCGTTGGTGACGGGGCTGGTGTATTCGAGGGAGTGAGGGTGTAGCCGGCGCGTTTATACATCGCCGCGACCGCGCGGGCGGTAGCAGGTCCGGCCTTGCCGTCTACCGCGATCCCATACCCACACGCACGCAACGCCTGCTGGAGCTGGCGTACATCTGTGCCACTATCGCCTACGTGGATATCGCGGTAGGCCGGGAACTGGCCAGACAAAGCGAATACGGGCCGCCCAGAGACCTCCATGACTACCCCGCAATAGGGCACCCCAGAACCAGGCTGGGTTGCCACGTGCGTAACAACCGACGTGTCTGCGCTGGTTGGGATGGCTACCTTTTGGGTATCAGCAGCCTTGAGGCTGCCAGAGGCCACGAGTGTGGCAGCGATCTTTCCTTCCTCAACAACCGCGGTGGGGTGGGGGCGTGCGTGAGAGATTGGCCTGGCCTTCGAGGGGGTCACGTAGGCCACCACCAGCAGCCCCACTGCCAAGGCCAGTAGTAGCGCCAAGACAACAAGGGCAACAGATTGCCCGGAGATACCGCGTAGTCGCCTCATCATCTCACCTATTTGCCCTTGAGAGAGGCCGTGGCAGCTTCGATCTCGGCTTGGTGGACCTTCTTCCACTCAGTGATAACCCCAGGATTCTTCTGCGCATACGCGTGACCGATCTGGGCTTGATGTTTTGAATACTCTTCCAAATAGCCTGTAGAGATCATGCACTCACCCGAGGTTTTAGCTACCTTGACCTGCTCAGCACTAGGGTCTCCATCAGGCCAAAGCTCCTCACCACCATCTTTCGTCGCTATTTTCTCGATGGTGGTGTATTGGGAAAGCCCCGCATCCGCCATGCAGGCAGCCCATTTCTTCTCCAGTTTGAGGCGTAACGGCTCAGCCTGGTCGAGCACCTTAAGTCGTATCTCGGCGACCGACTGGGTAAGTTGACGTTTTCTCTCATCCGTGTTGCCGAAGATCTCAAAACCCTTACCCATACACCCGAGATCTTTTTCATCCTTCCCGACAAGCGTATCTAGATAGCCTTCAGGAAGTGAAGGGTCTGCTTTTGATTTTTTGATGGATAGCGCGAAGCTGGGAGTGGATACGCCGTAGAGTGCCGCGTTTTCTGGTGAGTTATAGGAGTAGACGCCCTCGATTGCGGCTTCATCCATGTCGTCTGCAAAGCCCTCGTCATAGTTGAGCGGGTCGGTGTAGGTGTAACCCTTCTCAGACATGCATTGGATGACTCGGGCTTTGACCGCGCCCCTAATGGTGTCGGTCTCGGCCTGAGGAGGATACATAATCTGGTCGAGTTCTGACACGTAGATGTGGGGGTTCGCAGCCGAGCGCGGCGGCTCCCACGAACTATCAAAAGCGATATTAGGCGTCTTCGATTCACTTGGCTTAGCCGAGCGCTTGCCACTGTCGCTCCCCCCGCACGCGCTCAGCCCACAAGCCAGCACACCCGCAAGACACAACGACAGTGAACGCCTCAAAATTCTGGAAGACACCACTTCTACCCCTCTAGCGGGAGACATCCCAATGCGACTTGCAGCGGAACCAATTATTCTTTGACCAGTTCCTAAACCCCGTTTCGCCCTTCCTATAGTAGACAATAACTTCGCCCGAACCATTAATGTTTGTCCAGAACTTGGTGCCCATGCGGGCGTAATTGAAGTAGACCGAGCCGATGGGGTGGGAATGGTTTGCCGAGCTGGAGTAGATGTGAGACCTGCTGGAGGCATTCGTGCCTTCCCACATGCACACCCAACCCTTCTGGCACGCGGGCGCGGCTTGTGCGGGAGTAGCGTCTGTAAACGGGAAGCAGGCGGCTGCGACGATGGCGCCAGCTGTGACTGCTTTGACGATCGACTTCATCGTTGATCTTCTTTCTTTTTAAGAGGGAACTTACGAGAGGATGGTAACACACGCTATAAGCTGCAGGCAAGTGGCTCGTCTTGCCCGTCGCCTACCGTGTAGCTGATTGCACGTCATCTGCTCCACCCGAGATGACACCCTGGCCATCTTAGCCTTGAGTGTCGATCATCTTTCCCGCAATCTACGGCTGGCTGTAGAGGGCCCTCGGCTTCGTTTCCGCCGCGACCAAGTAGGACTGCGACAGCTGCAACGCGATTTCACAACGGATGAAGTGACCTCGCAGGTGTGTCCCACACGCGTGCCGCTTACTCAGCCGATCTGCGTACCCGTGCCCCGCAGATAGCTAAACGGCTACTCGACGAGGCCCGAGTAGCCCGCTTTGACACGATGAAGAACCTCATCACAAGCCGCTTCCCAGAATTGACCCGTTAGCTGGCGTGCCTGCACTTTGAGCGATCACGCTAGGCGAGGTGATATCGCACGCCGGCAAGATCCCGGATCAAGAATCCAGAGTCTACGCAATCTCGGCGCGCCAACGCTACGTCATCGACAAGCTGTGCAAGAGCTGCATTCAATTCGGCTTCAGTGCACGTAGACCAGCCTGCACGTTCAAAAGCAACTTTGCACGCTTCCTGCGATAGAGGGACACGCTTACAGGAGTTCGTAGGGAGCTCGATAGTCGAGAACTGGAGTATTCCGAGAGGGCCAGTTGAAGCGTTGAAACGATTACGCAGAGATAAAGCCGCTGTTTCAATCACGCCTTCCTCCCCAATGAAAGAAAGCCGTGAGATAGGTCCGGTGACAACCGCATCTGTGATTGCCTGCGCGAACTGCATACGCAGTTTAGGCGCACACAGAATGTTCAGAAGCAGGCGAATATCAGCACGCCAACTATTGCTAGCCATTTCGACTAGACCCTTTCTGCTAGACTGCGATAAGTTCAATAAACGAAACTAGAACCATACGCAAAGGCTAAATAACGCCATACCCTCTTTGTTTAGGAGCTCAGAAAGGAAGGCGGGGCGGCTTGAGCAGATACAACATGGCAACAGATTGCCCGGAGATACCGCGTAGCCGCCTCATCATCTCACCTCTTTGCCGTTGAGAGAGGCCGTGGCAGCTTCGATCTCGGCTTGGTGGACCTTCTTCCACTCAGTGATAACCCCAGGATTCTTCTGCGCATACGCGTGACCGATCTGGGCTTGATGTTTTGAATACTCTTCCAAATAGCCTGTAGAGATCATGCACTCACCCGAGGTTTTAGCCACCTTGACCTGCTCAGCACTAGGAGCGCCTTGCGGCCAGGGTTCTTCCCCACCATTTTCCATCGCCACTTTCTCTATGGTGGTGTATTGGGAAAGCCCTGCGTCTGCCATGCAGGCAGCCCATTTCTTTTCCAGCTTGAGGCGTAGTGGCTCAGCCTGATCACTGACTTTAAGCTGCATATCAGCAACCGACTGCGCCAGTTTCTGCTTCTTCTCAGATACCTTACTAAAGATCTCGAAACCTTTACCTACGCAGCCGGTGTCTTTTTCGTCTTTTCCGTAAAGGGTCTCTAGATAGTCGTCGGGCAGAGATTGTTCTGCTTGCGTTTTTTTGATTGACAGTGTGAAAGCAGGTGTTGAAGCCCCGTAGAGTGCCGCGTTTTCTGGTGAGGAATAGGAGTAGACTCCTTCGATTGCGGCTTCATCCATTTCGTCTGACAACCCTTCATTCGAATATGAAGGGGGGACGTTGTATCCTTTTTCGGACATGCATTGGATGACTCGGGCTTTGACGGCACTTCTTATGATGTCGGTTTCTGCTTGGGGTGGGTATTGGATCTGGTCGAGTTCTGACACGTAGATGTGGGGGTTCGCGGCCGAGCGTGGTGGCTCCCACGAGGTATCGACAGCAATCTTGGGTGTCTTCGACTTGCTTGGTTTAGCCGAGGGGGTGTCGCTGCCGCTATTCCCGCACGCGCTCAGCCCACAAGCCAGCACACCCGCAAGACACAACGACAGCGGACGTCTCAAAATTCTGCAAGACACCACGTTAACCCCTCTAGCGGGAGACATCCCAATGCGACTTGCAGCGGAACCAATTATTCTTTGACCAGTTCCGAAACCCGGAGTCGCCTTTTCTCTGACAACGATGACGCCAGCTACGACTGCTTTGCCGATCGACTTCATTGTTGATCTTCTTTCCTGAGACAGGGATATCGACAGGAAGAGCGTAACACAGACCACCCCTTGCGAGACCAGAGAATCGCGGCCCCGCTCCGACTACTCATACGGCCGCTGCATGCAGGTCCGCGCGCCGCCCTACTCACTCACGAGGGCCATGCCACCAGGGAGCGCATGGCGCACATCACCTCTCACACGATAGCCACAAAGTGGACACGATTCACCCGAAAACTGCGCTGACCTGCATATATAGGCGTGATATGGTGGTGACCTCCTCATTTGAGGAGACCTGCCGCGGCGTTTAGCAATGTGGCGTTGCGGCAGTCGCAGACAGTGGCCTCTGTCTACGACGGCGGTCTCTCTGCGCCCTCGCGGGGAGGCCGCAGGCACCCCGGAGGAATCACGTGAAATATCCGCCAGTACGCCATTGCTGTCCCTGACTTCGCCGCGCGCCCTCACCCGACCCTTCCTAGGATGGGAGCGCACATACGACCACCCAAGGAGGCCCCAATGGCTCTACTCGACCAGCTCAAAAAGCGTCGCACCCGCTACGACCTCAACGACAACACGCCGCTGGGTGGCGAGGAGATCACCACTCTCGTCCGTGACGTCCTCCGCGAGGTCCCGGATGCCTTCAATATGCAGTCCCAGCGGGCCGTCATCCTCTATGGAGACGAGCACCGCAAACTGTGGGCCACCGTCGACGAGGTCTTCGAAGGTAAAATTCCGGCCGACAAGATCGCCATGTTCTCGGCCGGCGCGGCCTCCATCCTCTTCTTCACCGACGAGGAAACGATCAAGGGTATGCAAGAGCAGGTGCCCGACTACGCCCACAACTTCCCCGGTTGGGCCCGCGAGTCCATCGGCATGGCCCAGTACGCCGTGTGGACCGCCCTCGCCGAAGCGGGCATCGGCGCGTCTATCCAGCACTACAACCCTGTCATCGACAACGCCGTCCACGAGGCCTTCGACATCCCCGCCGAATGGACCCTCGTGTCGCAGATGGTCATCGGCGGTATCGGTTCCGAGCCCGGCCCCATCGACAAGCTCGACATGAACAAGCGCGTCCTCACCCGCGGCGCCTAGCACGCCCTAACGTGACCACGTGGGGCGCGCCGGCCCCCTCCGGGCCAGCCGGCGCGCCCCACCGCCGCGTGCAGGACGACCCCACGCCTACACGTCCGCCAGCCCCACCAGCGCGCGGTGGGACTCACCGACTCCCAATAGGCGCGACCACCGCCGACGTCAGCCTCACTAAGTCAATCGGCGAAAGACCGACAGAAAACCCCCGCCTACCACCCGAAACGACAACCTCGTCGTGATCGAGCAGCGTCTCGTCGATAACCGTCCGCAGCTGCCTCGCCTGACCCACAGGCGAAATCCCCCCAACCACATAGCCCGTGAGCCGCTGAGCATCATGCGGATCAGCCATAACGGCGTTCTTCGCTCCCACACTCGCCGCCAACTCCTTGAGCGAAAGCTCGCCGGTGACGGGGACGACAGCACAGACAAACTCCTCCCCGCACCGCACAATGAGCGTCTTCGCGATACGCCCCGCCTCGCCGCCGATACGCGCGGCAGCTTCCCTGCCAAACGAACCCGCGCGAGGAGAATGATCGTAAACATAAGGGACGTAAGCGACCCGCGCCGAATCCAAAACAAGACACGCGCGGGTTTGCGGATGACGACGAGAAGCCATGACGCCAGGGTACGCTCTCGCGCCCATGCGCGAGACGCGAGACAATAGAAGCGCCAAGCAAAGGAGGACACCATGCCAGCCGCACCTTTCCGTCGCCCCGCCGCCCTCGATCAAGTCGACGCCGAAAGCATCGAAGCCCCCGGCGACATTCCACTCGACTCCGAAGTTGCCCACGCAAGCGCGCGGCTCCTCCTTGGCCATGCCGATGACACCAAGCTGGCACGCCTCATTGACGTCATCCACGACGGCGGCGTCGACACGGTTTGTGAACTGTGGGCCCACTCCCCCGCGACGACGCTCCCCGGGATCGCGTGGCGCCTCTACCTCATCGACCAGTGGGGTCAACGTGACCTCGAACAGGTCCGCCAGCGCTACAACGAAGGGTTAGCTGCCCCCGGCGTCCCCGGCGTGCCCACCCCCGAAGCCATCGGACTCGACGAGACCCTCGCAGCAAATCGGGCGTTCCTTGCAGGGCGCCTGCCCAGCGAACAACTCTGGCAGCTCCTCGGTCGCATGGGCGCCCTCCTGCGTATCCTCGCCACGGGCGCCTCCTACGGCGACACGTGGATTACCGACGACGCCGACGACCTCGCCGCCCACGTCACCCGCCGGGCCTCAGCGCTCACACGCACCAGTGACGAGCTACTCCAAGCCGGTGCGCTCGCCCGCGCCGGACGGCTAGATTAGAAAGCACGCCGCCCCGAGAGGACAACGATGACCGCCGACACCCAACCGTCCACCGACGAGCCCACCTTCGAGACCGCAACCGCAGAGGAACTGTTGCCCAAGCAGCCTCCCCAGGCCTTCCGCGGCCCCGAATACGACGACGCCGACTACGACGACGAATCCGGCGACGACGAGCCCCTCCTCAAAACCATCCCGAACCTGCCTGACCTACGCAACAGCGGGCCGCTTGGGCCCGACCATCCCCTCCCTGAGGGCCGCTACGCAGACCGGGAACTGTCGTGGATGCAGTTCAACGAGCGCGTCCTCGAGCAGGCCGAAGACCCGACCCTTCCCCTCCTCGAACGTGCATGGTTCGCAACGATCTTCACCTCCAACCTCGACGAGTTCTACATGGTGCGCGTCGCCGGCCTCAAACGCCGCATCGCCGCGGGCATCGCCCGGACCTCCTCCTCCGGACTGACTCCCCGGCAAATCCTCGACGGCATCAACGAACGTGCCCACACGCTCTGCGACCGCCACGCGCGCTACATTCGCGACGACCTCACCCCTCTACTCGCACAGGCGGGCATGCACATCCGCAGGTGGAGCGACCTCGAAAACGATACGCGCGACAAACTGCACGCCTATTTCCGCAAACACATTTTCCCCATCCTCACCCCCCTTGCCGTCGACCCCTCCCACCCGTTCCCCTATATTTCCGGGCTTTCCCTCAACAAAGCCGTCGTCTTACGCAACCCGCTTACCGGCAAGCAACACTTCGCTCGCGTCAAAGTACCCGAGTCACTACCTCGCCTCGTGTGCGTAGAAACCGTCACCCGCCAGATAAGGCCAGAAGACGCCATCGACGTCTTCGACGGTGCGACGTTCGTGCCCGTCGAAGACATCATCGGCGCCCACCTGGATCACCTGTTTCCCGGGATGGAAGTCATCGAACAGTACACGTTCCGCGTCACCCGCAACGAAGACGTCGAGGTCGAAGAAGACGACGCCGAAAACCTCCTGACGGCGATGGAAATCGAACTTTCGCGCCGCCGCTTCGGCCCAGCCGTGCGCCTCGAGATCGCCGAGGGAACTTCCGACCACGTCAAAGCGTTTCTCATGGCCAAGCTCGAGGTCGGCTCCGAGGACGTCTTCGTCCTCCCCGAACCCCTCGACGCGCGCTGCCTCAACGAACTCCACGACCTCGACCTCCGCAAGCTGTCCTACCCCGGATTCGTGCCCGCCACCGCAGCCGGCCTCAGCGAAGTCGAATCGGCCACGCCCACCGATATCTTCGCGGCGATACGCGCTCACGACATCCTCCTCCATCACCCCTACGATTCGTTCTCGACCTCGGTTCAACACTTCGTCACTGCCGCCGCACGCGACCCCAAAGTCCGCTCGATCAAACAGACCCTCTACCGCACTTCCTCCGACTCCCCTATCGTGTCTGCCCTCATTGAGGCCGCACGCGCCGGCAAACAGGTACTCGCCATCGTCGAAATCAAGGCCCGCTTCGACGAAGATGCCAACATTTCGTGGGCACGCAAGCTCGAACGCGCCGGAGTCCACGTCGTCTACGGGATGGTCGGCTTGAAAACCCACTGCAAACTATCGATGGCCGTGCGCGAGGACGACGACGGGATGCGCCGCTACTGTCACGTGGGTACAGGCAACTATCACCCGAAGACCGCCCGCGGTTACGAGGATCTCGGGCTGCTCACGTGCGACCGCGATGTCGCACAAGACCTCACGCGATTGTTCAACCAGCTCTCCGGTTACGCTCCGCGCACCTCATTCCATCGTCTCCTCGTCGCCCCACGGACCATACGCCCTGGGCTCATCGAGCGGATCGAACGCGAGGCCGCCAACAAGCGGGCCGGCAAGGACGCCTACATCGGCATCAAGGTCAATTCCCTCGTCGACGAGAAAGTAACCGACGCCCTCTACCGAGCCAGCCAAGCGGGGGTGCCCATTGACATCGTGTGCCGCGGGATCTGCACGATCAGGCCCGGTTTCAAGGGACTGTCGGAGACGATCAGGGTCCGCTCAATCCTCGGACGTTTCCTCGAACACTCACGGATTTACGCCTTCGCCAACGGCGGGGACCACGAGGTGTGGATCGGCTCGGCCGATCTCATGCACCGCAACCTTGACCGTCGCGTCGAGGCTCTCGTGCGCCTCGTCGAACCCAACATGATTGACGAGCTCTACAACCTCGTCAAACGCGAAGCCTCGCCCTCGACAGCGTCGTGGCATCTACGCCGCTCCGGAACGTGGAAACGCCATCAGATCGCCAAGAACGGCGAGCCGCTCGACGACATCCAAGATGTGCTCATGGCGGCCGCTAATGCACGCATGAAAGGCCGCTAGCCGACGAGAGCGCGCCTAGGATGGGGCGAGCCACCAGTCACTCGTCTCACCGCTCGGGTGCCAAAGCACGGGCGAAAGCCTCAAGCAAGCGGGGACGTGTAGCATCGCCACTCACTCGAGCGACCTCGGTGCCGTCACGGAGGACAAGGACGGTCGGTAACGTGCGCACTCCCCAGTATCTGTCGATCCTCGTCGCGCCCGCGTCGGCCCGGAAAAACCTCACGTGCCCCGCCAAGGCAGCAGCCATCTGGTCGATGATTGGCCGTTGAGCAAGACACGAGGAACACCACGGCGCCCAAAACTCGATGACGACGACACCTGTGTCGCCCACGGCCTCGCGCCACGTTTCGTCGTCGAGGTCAGCGACCGGGAACCCATCTATCACGGGTTTAAGGATAGACACAGGGGTGGGCGACCCGCTCTCAGGCCGCCCACCCCTTGCGATTGTGCCCAGACGAATCCTCAGGCTGTGGTCGGCGGAGCCGCCCCACCCTTCTTGGCTGTCTTCGTCTTCTGAGGAGCGTTCTGTGCCTCATCGAAGACTGCGCTCGACTGGTCAGCTGCACCCTCGGCCTCTCGACCAGGGGTCGCGAGGTTGAACTTCTTGATAGCCCAGCTGAAGAGGAAGTAGTAGATGACCGCGTAGACGAGACCGATCGGGATGATGAGGAGGACCTTCCCGATGCCCCCGGACAGGCCCGCAGCCTTCGTCAGGTTGAGCACGTAGTCGAAGAGGCCGGCGGAGAACCCAAAGCCCGTCTTAATCCCGAGGAAGTTGACGAGGGCGAGCGACGTACCGGTGAGAACCGCGTGCGCCGCATACAGCGGGGCAGCAACGTATGCGAAGGCGAACTCAAGCGGCTCAGTGACGCCGGTAAGGAAGGAGGTGAGCGCCAGTGACACCATGACGCCACCAATGGCCTTCCGTCGCTCCGGCCGGGCCGTGCGGTAGAAGGCGAAGGCCGCACCGATAAGCGCGAACATCATGATGGGGAAGAAGCCCGTCATGAACGAACCGGTCCACGCGTTCGTTCCGTCGACTCCAGTGAGGAAGCAGTTAATGTCGCCGTGGATCGTATCGCCAGCGGCGTTCGTGCACTCACCCAGCTGGAACCACGGCAGGTTGTTGAGCAGGTGATGAAGGCCGAAGGGGATGAGGAGGCGGTTGACGGTACCGAACACCAACCCGGTGAGGGGATTGCCGCCGTGATCCATGATGAATCCGCCGAGCATCTTGTTGAACAGGAAGTCAAAGACCGGATAGATGATCGCGAAGAGGACGGCCAGCAGGATTGAGCAGGCCGACGTGATGATCGGCACGAAGCGACGGCCACCAAAGAAGGCAAGGTAGGTCGGCAGCTTGACCCTGTAGAACTTCTGGTAGAGCACTGCCGCGAGGATGCCTACGGCTATACCACCAAGCACTCCGTAATCGATCGTGTAGGTCGAGGCCGCACACGCGAAGTCGTCGGGATTGAGGCCTGCGGCCTTCACAGCGTCGGCGCACTTGCCGGGGGTTTCCTTACCGAAGGTGGGCGCAAGTACCTCGAGGACACCCTTGAATACGAGGTAGCCGGTGAGTGCAGCCAGGCCCGTCGACCCGTCGGACTTGCGCGCGAAACCGACCGCAACGCCCAGGGCGAACAGGAACGGCAAATTCCCGATGATTGCGTTACCGGCCCCAGCCATGACGTCTGCGACGGGCTGGACAGCGGGGATCGATTTGGCGAGGCCATCGGCACCCAACAAGTCGGGCTGGCCGAGCCTCAAGATGAGCGCCGCCGCGGGAAGCGAGGCGATAGGCAGCATGAGCGAACGACCGAGTCGCTGGAATAGCGCGAACGCTTTGCCCTTCTTCTTTGGTTTTTGTGTGGACATAAGTGTCTCTCTTCCTTGAGGATGGCGGTCGAGATAAAACCACGACCCGGTTGTCTAGACCAGTCAACCCCATGAGACCACACCTGCGACAGTTCGTCAAGACTCCAGCCGAAGCGTATGTCCTCGCCCACGCATCGGCCGTAAACTAGCGAGGTGAAGTACGTCGAGATCAGCACCTACCTTTCAAACCTGGTAGGAACGAAGCTCTCACCGGGAGAAAAGATCCCCTCCGAACGAGAACTATGCGAGCATTTCGGCGTCTCACGGATGACGGTTCGTCAAGCTATCGATGTCCTCGTCAACGACGGGGTCCTCATTCGCCGACAAGGCCGCGGGACGTTCGTCGCCCAGCAAAAGCTCGATCTCCAGCTGCGCCTGACCTCCTTTGGCCAAGAGATGCGCATGCGCGGCATGGTGCCCTCGACGAAGCTGCTGGCCACGGATTGCCGCCCGCCTCATCCCGCGATCGCCCACAGCCTTAATATGGCTGAGGGCGAGGATGCCTTCTACATCCGACGCCTGCGCTTTGCCGATCTCACCCCCATGTGCATTGAAGAGTCATGGACGCCCGCTTCGCTCGCCCCTGGCTTTTTGCACCCTCACGCACCAGAGTCGATCTACGGCGATCTCCAAGCGCGCGGCTACCCGCCCACATGGGGAGAGGATACGATCGAGGCGGTCAACCTGAGCGAGGAGGAGGCTGCACTGCTCGACGTCGAGGTCCGCACCGCATCGATCGTTGTCACCAGGCGCACGTTCGCTGAAGAGACGCCGGTGAACTTCGCCGTGTCGCGGTTTCGAGCCGATCGTTACAAACTGTGGGTGCCGATCGCACACCCGCTGGCCCCAATCCACCCACCCGCTACGCGGGGACCGCAGAGGAATCATGCGTGATGAGCGACAACGATACCCAAAAGATACGTGACATCGTGGACGTGCTCGGCGGCATCGGAAACGTCTACGCCGTCGAGCCGTGTGTCACTCGCCTGCGCTTCGAGGTCGTCGACCCGACGATAGTCGACGCCTCGAGGCTGCGTCAGCCGCTGTGCTTTGGCGCCAGCGTCGTCGGCACGGCCGTCCAAGTTATCGTCGGCCCGGCCGCCGATCGCCTCGCCGACAGTTTCTCCGAGGTCTTCGGGGCGACGCCAAACGGAAGTTAACGCCTGTCGCCACGGGCGGCCCGACCGTGCTATCCTCAACTTGTCTAGACCAGGCCGGCATCGACTGATGCGTCAACGTCGACTTCTTAGGAGGCCATCATGGATAAAGCAGAGATGATTCTCGCCGGGCTTGGCGGGGCAGACAATATCGAAGACATCGAGCCGTGCATCACGCGTCTGCGTGTCGAGATCAGCGACGACGATCTCGTCGACGAGGCGAAGCTGACGGCCGCCGGCGCCTTCGGCGTCGTCCGCCAGCCGGGTATTGTCCAGGTCGTCGTGGGCCCCGAGGCTGATACGATCGCCGCTGACATTGAGGATCTCATGTGAGCGCCATCGACATCCTTGCGCCCCTAGCGGGAACGCTGGCTGCGATGGAAGACGTCCCCGATCCGGTCTTTGCTCAGGGGCTCGTTGGCCCTGGCGTCGCGATTGTGCCCGCCGAAGAAGGTGACGTCGATGTGCTCGCCCCCCTCGCGGGTAAGATCGCCAAAATCCATCCTCACGCGTTCGTCATCATGGCGGGTTCGGTTAATGTCCTCGTTCACCTGGGTCTCGACACGGTCAAGCTCGAGGGCGAGGGTTTCACCGTCCACGCGGCCACGGGCGATCGGGTTGAGGCGGGTCAACGCCTCATCACGTGGAATCCCGGTGAAATACGCTCCCGCGGCCTCGACCCCATCTGCCCGGTAGTGTTCATGGAAACCACCGCCACCATCGACTACGCGAAGCAGCCGGGAGAGGCAACACACGCGAGCGACGTTATCGCCCACGCCTCCTAGCTTTTTGCCATAGACGCGCCGGCGCGGAGGGAAGATCTCCCTTCCGCGCCGGCGCGTGTTTCGTGTTGATCGGGCTTAGGTCTCGTGGGGCTCCCACACGAGCGCGATGCCTGAACGCGCCGGCAGGCAAACCGTGTCTGCCTGGACCGTCCCTGCCCCGGCGAGGTAGCGGCTGTCTCGCGCCGCCGCTTCCAGCTCGACCTCACGCTCGGAGTGGTTGAGGTAGAAGTAGACGTCGCCGCGTTGGACGCACTCTACTCCGGCGGGCAAGAACTCGCCGCCCGTCGGGTTGAGATCGGTCTCGCCCACGGCCCACGCGGCAACCGCCGCACGTGCTGCAGCCCCCAGCCGCGTACCCGCCCACACGATCGCGCCTTCGCCGAGTCTGCGATGCGTCATCGCGGGTGCGTCTGCGTAGTCACTCATGAGGCCGTGCCTGGCCCAGCGCGCCCACACCTCAACGTCATCGTCGATCACTTGAAGGAGGTCCGCCCACGTCTCTCCGTGGGCCCAGCCCTCGTCGAAGCCGACACCTACCTCACCGAGGGGTGACCCGTGCGTAACGCTCATGTAGGCCGTGGTCTCGCGAGCCGGCGTCGCGATGGCACCCGTAATCCGGTCCAATCGCGGGCGCACCGGCTCGTCCATCCACTTCTCGCTCAGCTCGGGAACCCCGCACGCGGTGTCGTACACGAACACGCCGGCCTCGCGAGCCAGCGGCCCGCCGTATCCGCCGTGGAAGGCGTGCAGCTCGGCATCCGTCAGGCCCGTCGGACCGGATACGATGACGCGGGTACCCGATTCGCCAGCCTGCCGCAACCGCGCACTCACGTCGGCCCCGTCCCCCGGGAGGGCGACCAGGGACGGAACGATGACGATATCGTAGGCGGTAAACGATGCCTGAACAGGCACGAGGTCGACCCCGAACCCAGCTTCCCATAGCGTGCGATGCCACGCCTTGACGTCGGCAAAATGGTCAAGCGGACCGCGTGCGATGAGGCACCGAGAGGCCCATTGGGCGTGCCAGTCGACGACGATGGCGATTCTGTTGGTCGGCACCTTGCCGACCACTTCCGAAAGGCCAGCGAGTTCGGCACCGAGTTCACACACTTCGTCCCAATGCGGCGAGGCCGTCCCCGCGTGGTCAACCATTGCCGAGTGGAACGTCTCCGAGCCGGCGTCCGATTGGCGCCACTGAAACTGCAAGATCGCATCCGCACCGTGGGCGATGTGACCGAGGGACCACAGGCGATACTGTCCGGGCCGCTTCAGTGCGTTGTAATTGCGCCATTGCACCGCCGCGGTCGTTTGTTCCATGAGGATCGAGGGCGAGTTTCCGCCCAGGCATCGCATGAGGTCAGAGACGAAGGCGACCCGGTGAGCGGAATAGGGATCGGCCGGGTCCGGATACGAATCGTTGGCAACGACGTCGACCCCCTCGGCGAGCTTCCAATAGTCGATCGCTTCGAACAGCTCCATGAAGTTCGTCGTTATCGGAATATCGGGGGTGACCTCTCTCAAGACCTGTGCTTCCGCCTCGTAACAGGCGATCATCGCATCGGAAAAGAAGTGCTTCCAGTCACGCAGATGCGCAGGATTGTGGAAGGTCGGTAGAGGCGCGGGCGCGCCCACCTCGTCAAAGGAGGAGTACCTCTGCGACCAGAAGGTCGTGCCCCATGAGGCGTTGAGGTCGTCAATCGAGGCGTAGTGATCTGCCAGCCAGAGGCGGAACTGTTCGATCGAGATCGGATCGTAGGATTCGGCGATGTGACAGCCGTACTCGTTTCCCACGTGCCACAGACACAACGCCGGGTGGCCTTTCACCGCCCGCGCCAGTGCACCCGCGAGCGCCGCCGCCTTGTCTCTCACGTAGGGGTTCGCGGGCGAGAACTGCTGGCGGGAACCAAATTCGAGGGTGCGCCCGTTGCGGTCGATGGGCAGCGTTTCGGGGTGGTTGCGGGCCATCCAGGCGGGCGGGGAAGCGGTGCCGGTGGCCAGGTCGACGCCGATGCCGGCCTCGGCGCAGCGGTCCATGAGCTTCACGAGCCAGTCGAAGTCGTAGCGGCCCTCCTCGGGCTCGGTGAGGGCCCACGAGAACACGCCGAGGGTGACGAGGTTGACTCCGGCCTCTTGCATGAGGCGGATGTCCTCGGCGATCGTGTCCTCGTCCCACTGTTCGGGGTTCCAGTCCCCGCCATAGCGTGGACTCAAGGTCGTCATGCGTTTCTCCTCGCGATAGTCGTGCAGATTCAGGCTACCGGAAGCGCCTATCACCCGCCTCTGACCGTTCGCGAAATTGGCGTCATTTCAACGAAGGCCTCGCGGACTTCGGTCTCGCCCAGGACACCATCGTGTGCTTCACCTCCGATCACGGCGACCGCGAACCGGGAACACCTCCACGGCGAACACGTCATTTTCGGTCAGTCGTTGCAGTGGATCTGGATCGACGGCTACACGTACGTGTGGTGGTCGCAAACGGGCCGTGAACAGCTCTTCAACGACGCTGTCGACCCCACCAGTGCGACGATCTGCTGTGCCACGCACACGAGGAGAGCCTCAGCGACCGAGACATCGACGTCCTCCAGCGGGCGCGAGGCCGTGTGGGTGGCACCGGCGACGCCGCACCCCGCGGGCCCCGACAGCGAGAAACCCTAGGCCGCACTCGGCTACTCGCTGACACCAATGCGAGGGGCGCCGGCCCACACGGACCGGCGCCCCTCGTTTGCCTTAAGCGGCTAGAGTGCGCGCTAGTTCACGCTTACTTCTTCGCCTCGGCGATGCGATCGCGGAACTTCTTGAGCTGCTCCGTGATCTCGGCGGGAAGGTGATCGCCGAACTGCTTGAAGTACTCCTCCGTGTCGTCCATCTCCGAAGCCCAGGCGTCCGGATCGATGTCGAACATCTTGTCCCAGGCTTCCTTGTCGACGTCGACGCCGTCAAGGTTGAAGTCCTCGAACTTCGGGTAGCGACCGGTGACGCCATCGATGGCCTCGACCTCGCCGGAGGCGCGGCGAACGATCCAGTCGAGGACGCGCGAGTTGTCGCCGTAGCCCGGCCACAGGAACTTGCCCTCTTCGTCCTTGCGGAACCAGTTGACCTGGTAGACCTTCGGGAAGTTCTCGCCAAGCTTCTCCTGCATCTCGAGCCAGTGGCCCCAGTAGTCGGCCATGTTGTAGCCGCAGAAGGGAAGCATGGCGAACGGGTCGTGACGCAGGGCGCCGACCTTCGCGTCGAGGGCCGCAGCGGTGACCTCGGAGGCAACCGACGCGCCGATGAAGACGCCGTGCGCGGGCTCATACTGCTCGGCGACGAGCGGAACGTTCGTCGCGCGGCGACCGCCGAAGAGAATGGCGTCGATCGCGACGCCCTCGGGGGCCTCCCAGTCGGGGCAGATGATCGGGCACTGCGACGCGGGCGTCGTGAAGCGCGAGTTCGGGTGAGCCGCCTTCTTGCCGGCCTCAGCATCGGCCGGGGTGAAGTCGTTCCCCTGCCAGTCGATGAGGTGCTCCGGCATCGGCTCGTCGCAGCCTTCCCACCACACATCACCGTCGTCCGTGAGGGCGACGTTCGTGAAGATGGTGTTCTCCTTCATGGTCTCCATGGCCATGGGGTTCGTGTCGTGCGACGTACCGGGGGCGACACCGAAGAAGCCGGCCTCGGGGTTGATCGCGCGCAGGCGGCCGTCCTCGCCGGGACGCATCCAGGCGATGTCGTCACCGACCGTCTCGACCTTGTAGCCGGGGATCGTCGGCTGGAGCATGGCGAGGTTCGTCTTACCGCAAGCCGACGGGAAGGCCGCCGTCACGTGGTACTGCTTGCCCGACTTCTCGTCGGTGAGGCGCAGGATGAGCATGTGCTCGGCCATCCAGCCGTCGCGGCGCGCCATCGTCGAGGCGATACGCAGGGCGTAGCACTTCTTGCCGAGGAGGGCGTTGCCGCCGTAGCCCGAACCGAAGGACCAGATCTCGTTGGTCTCGGGGAAGTGGGTGATGTACTTTTCGTCGTTGCACGGCCACTCCGAGTCCTTCTCGCCCTCGGCGAGCGGCACGCCGACCGAGTGGACGGCGGGAACCCACGGACGGCCCTCGTTGATGAGGTCCATCGCCTTCGCGCCCATGCGCGTCATGATGCGCATGTTGCACACCACGTAGGGCGAGTCGGAGATCTCAATGCCCAGCTGCGAGATGGGGCCGCCGAGCGGACCCATCGAGAAGGGGATGACGTACATCGTGCGGCCAGCCATGCAGCCCGAGAACTTCTCCTCGAGGGTGGCCTTCATTTCCTTCGGGTCAGCCCAGTTGTTCGTCGGGCCGGCGTCTTCTTCCTTCTCGCAGCAGATGAAGGTGCGCGACTCGACGCGAGCCACGTCGCTGGGCAGGGAGCGGGCCAGGAAGCTGTTGGGGCGCTTGTCGGGGTTGAGGCGGGTGAACATGCCCGACTCGACCATCTCGTCGGTCAGACGCGTCCACTCTTCTTGCGAACCGTCGCAGAACTCAACCGCTTCGGGCTTGGTGAGGTCGGCAATCTTGACGACCCAATCAATCACATCGGCGGGAGCGTTGGACGGCGCGGCGTCGCGAACGTTCTGTTCCGTCACTGTCATATGAATGCCTCCTGGGCAGATAGCGGCTGGCGACGCCTGGCGACGCCGCCCGATACGCTCTCCATTGTCCCCGATACACCCATGGTTCGGCTAGTCCTTAGTCCCCAAACACCCGACCGCGCCTGTGACCAAACACACAGAGGCGGGGGGTCGGGGACTTTAGTCGCCACAATGCCCAGGCGATATCTTGTCCGCATCCAGAGTATCCACAGGGTCGAGAATGTCGGCCCATCCCCATCTGCTCGCGCTCGCGCCGGCCGTGCAACGTGGACTCCCTACCCTGGCGCCTATGACATCTACTCCCCCGAACCGCACTTTCGGTCGCTTCCTGCTCGGCCTTACCGCTGGCATTGGATTTCTCGCTGCGGCACTCACCTGCCTCCTCGCTCTCATAGGGTTTCTACCCACGTGGGCGATCGCACTCACTCGTCTCGACGAGCCCGAGGCGGCCCTCACTCTGCGCGAGTATGTGTGGGTACTGCCCGTCATGTTCGGCCCACCCGTGGCCATCGCGGGCATCTGTTCCGGCGTGTGGGCGCTGACGTGGCTTCGCTACGAGCGGCTGCTTGGACCACACGCGCTCAAGCCCCACGCATGCCGGCTGCGACGCCGCTACGCCTTCACAATGGTCGGGGTGAGCCTCCTACCATTGAGCCTCACCTGGCCGCTCTTCCTCATCATCGGGAGCCTGGCGACGGGATGGAGCCGACTCGCCTTCACGATCATCATCGGAGCGATCGCAGGCGCGGGCGTGGGCATCTACGCGTGCCTACGCCTGGGACCCCTCACCCGCGAAATCGCACTCGCCTGCACCGCTGCCCTTATGCCGGATTATCGTCGACAATCCGTTGAATACGATGGATAAGCATCTCTAGGGCAACGAGGTTGTTACCCCCCTCGGGAACGATAAGATCGGCAGCCCGCTTCGACGGCTCGACGTAGAGCTCATGCATCGGCTTGACAGTGTCGAGGTACTGACGCGACACGCTCTCAAGGGAACGACCGCGCTCGACCGCGTCGCGTGCGATGCGGCGCAGCAAGCGCACGTCCGCATCCGTATCAACGAAAACCTTAATGTCGAATAGTTCGCGCAGAGCAGGCTCGGCCAAGACGAGGATCCCCTCGACGATGACCACCGGGTGCGGCTCCACGCGCACCGTCGCCTCCGCACGATCGTGATGGACGTAGTCATAGGTGGGCATATCAAAACCGCGGCCAGCAAGCAGCCCGGACAGATGTTCGACCAGGAGCTCCGTCTCAAACGCCGCGGGCTCGTCATAGTTAAGCCCGGCGCGTTCAGCCAACGGCATGTCCGTATGAGAGCGGTAGTAGTTGTCGTGGAGGACGACCGCTGTCGCGTCGGCGAACTTCTCCGCGAGCGCCCGCGTGAGAGTCGACTTCCCCGAACAGGTGCCGCCGGCTATCCCGATGATGGTGGGCTTCATGGCCGTCTCCTTATTGACGTTGTAGTAGCTGCGCCTATTGTGCCATCACCCGCACTGACATATGTCATGTTGCGGTGGTGAAAACTGCCTGTTGCAAGGGGGATGGCCGGTACTACTCGGGTTGTTGGCTTCTTTCTAGGCTGGTGGCAGAGCGAACAGGAGGGCTCACCTCACCTACCCTGTCCTCCACGAGGCCGTGGGGTCGCGCCTGTCTCCACTGGCGTGGGGTGGTGTGTGGGCCGCGGGGATCGTCATCTTCTGTCTGACGGTGCCCCTGTGGCTGCCCGAATACGTGGCCGCTACCCCGGGTCCGGGAGGCTGGATCATGGTGGTGCCGATGATGTCCGCGGGTGTTGTCGGCATGCCTTTTCTTTTCTTGCGCTCACGCGATTTCGGGTTCATTGCTGCCGTGTGGGCTATCGTGGCCATGACGGCCTTGCTGGTGCTGTGTGCATGGAGCGGACGCGGCACGGAGGCCTCCGTGGAGGGGATGGTCATCTATTCGGTTTTCCCAGCGCTCATAGACTTTTACTGGGTTTATCAGCTGCGTCAAGCGCTCGATGGCTGGGGGGCTATTGAGGAGCTTGAGCGCCTGCGCGTCGGTCTGGCCAGGCAGGCCATTGACGGCGAGAGGGTGCGCATGGCACGGGATCTGCACGACGAGGTTGGTCACGCGCTGGCCGCCGTCGGGCTGCACGCCGAATTGGCAAGGCGCCACCTGGATGGGGGGCGCACCGGTGCTGCGGTGGCGGCGCTTACCCAGGTGGAGGAGGCGGCGCGTATCACCCAGCGTCGCGTGAACCGGCTTGTGCGTGTCTACCGCTCCCGCGACCTGGCCGCCGAGATCAAATCTTCATCGTTGCTGCTGCGCACGAAGGGTATCGAGGTGGCGACGAGCATCGAGGAAACTGACATGCCCGGGCCCGTGGCCCGCACTCTCGCCTGGGTTGTGCGCGAAGCGACGACGAACATCATGCGCCATTCGGATGCAACCTCGGTCAGCATTGATCTGACGCTCGACGGCGACGTCACCTTGTGTATCACTAATGACCACCCCAAGGCTCCGGTGGCAACTAGCGGGGGCGGACACGGTCTGGCGGGTCTGCGTGAGCGGCTAGGTGACGTCGGCGGTCACTTCGAGACCACTTTCGAGTCCGGGACGTTCACGCTGCTGGCGCGTGTGCCTCGCGAGGCTTTGCAGCGCCTGTCGGCGGTAGAAACCTGCGATACTGATACGGATGAGTCCGACCGTGTCTGTCATTAGGGTGGTCCTCGCAGAAGACGAGGCGCTCATCCGTGATGCTCTTCTCGCCCTGTTGGGACTCAAATCCGACATCGAGGTGGTCGCCGCGGTCGCTGACGGAGATGAAGCCGTGGCCGCTGCCCGCAATTACGTGTCGGCGGCAATGACGAAGCTGCACGCCGCGACCCGCCATGAGGCCTGCACGATCGCCGAACGCAAAGGCTGGATCTAAACGCCTTCTCGTCTCGCGTGAGCTCGGCGACGCCGGCGGTTTAGCGGGCCTCGATCGACTCGACAAGCCCGGGATGGTTAGAGGCCACGTTCCCAACCTCGCGGCTGACTGGACGCGGTCGCAGCAGGGGGTCGGGGATGGCGTCGATGAGCCGCCTGAGGTCTGATCGCTCGAGCGGGTTCGGATCCAACCACTGTGTCCATAGATGCGTGGGGACGACGAGTGGGCAACGGTCGTGGATGTGTCCAATGGCATCGGGGGCGGAGCGGGTGACGATGGCCACGCTTCGAAGCCACGGTTCCCCTGGCCCGCCGCGCCAGGCCTCATAGATGCCTGCGAACGCGAGGAGCGGGTCGCCTTCCCCGGCCGAAAGGAACCACGGCTGCTTCCCCGCGGGGGTGTCTTGCCACTCGTAGTAGCCGCTCGCAGGCACGAGGCAGCGCCGTTTGAGCCCCGCCGAACGAAACGAAGGCTTATCGGGTAGTGTTTCGGCGCGCGCGTTGATCATCGCCCGTCCCGGAGTTTTCGCCCAGTGAGGAACAAACCCCCAGGTGAGGCACCGCAGCTGGCGGATGCGTTCGCCCCTTCCCGCCGGCGTAGCTGCGTCGGGATGCTCGAACCTCTCCATGACGGCCGCCGCGCCGTGGCTGGGCGCAATATTCCACGAGGGGACGAGCCCCGGGTCTATGACCGCGTCGATGGAAAAATGGACGCGCACGTCCTCCTCGCCCACGCCCAGCGCGTAGCGGCCGCACATGTCTACCCCGCTGTCTCTTCGCGTTCGGCCCACCACTGGCGTAGCCGCCGTGTGGCTTCCTCTTCACCCAGGGGGCCCTCCTCCATGCGGGCTTCCAGGAGCATCTTGTAGGCGAGTCCCACCTCTCGTCCAGGGGTGATCCCGAGGATCGCCATGATCTGCGTCCCGTCGAGGTCGGGGCGGATCTTGTCGAGCTCCTCTTGGGCCGCGAGCTCGGCGATCCGCCGCTCAAGATCGTCATAGGCGTGGGAGAGTCGCTGAGCTTTGCGCTTGTTCTTCGTCGTGCAATCCGCCCTTGTCAGCCGGTGTAGCCGCTCGAGCTGCTCGCCCGCGTCGGCCGCGTACCTGCGCACCGCCGAATCGGTCCACGCCTGCTCGCCGTAGCCGTGGAAGCGACCGTGCAGGGCGATGAGATCGGTGACGGCCTGGATCGTCGCCTTGTCGAAGGTCAAAGCCTTGAGTCGTTTGCGCATCATCTTTGCGCCAACGATCTCGTGATGGTGGAAGGTCACCGTCCCGTCGCGTTCGAAACGTCTCGTCCGCGGTTTGCCACAATCGTGCATGAGCGCAGACAGACGGAGAATGAGGTCGGGACCGGGTACGGGGCCCTCGCTGTCCGTCTCGAGGTCGATTGCCTGCTCGAGGACAGTCAGCGAGTGCTCGTAGACGTCCTTGTGCCGGTGCTGCGCGTCGACGGTGTCTTGTAGGGCCGCTAGCTCCGGTAACACGTAGTCGGCCACGCCCGTATACACCATGAGTTCGAGACCCGGTCGAGGCCGCGCAGCTAGTAGCAAGCGCTCAAGCTCGCCGCGGATGCGTTCGGCAGAGACAATCTCCAACCGACTAGCCATGGATGTCATCGCCGACAGGACGCTCTCGCTGACCTGGCAGCCCAGCTGGGCGGTGAAGCGAGCCGCCCTCATGATGCGCAACGGGTCGTCACTGAACGACTCTTCGGCCTCGATCGGGGTGACGAGCTCGCCGTCAAGCAGGTGTGCGAGGCCCGAGTGAGGATCAACGAGGGTAAGGTCGGGCAGACGCAGGGCCATAGCGTTGACCGTGAAGTCACGTCGGGTGAGGTCTCCTTCGAGGGTGTCACCGAAACGCACCTCGGGTTTGCGCGTGTCAGGCAAGTACTCGTCAGCGCGATACGTCGTAATCTCGACGACGAGGCCGCGGTGGCGTCCACCGATCGTGCCGAACTTGCGTCCCATATCCCACGTCGTCGCCCCCCACCGCTTGAGGAGGTCCTCCGTTTCGTCGGGGCGCGCCGACGTCGTCAAATCGAAATCATGGGGAGCCACCCCCAAGCAGGCGTCACGCACCGGGCCACCCACGAGCGCCAGCTCGTGCCCCGCCTCGCTAAACAGCGCGGCGATCTCGAAAATCCCGTCGGGGAGGGTGTCCATCGCCGCGTGGAGGTTCCCCATGGCCTCGGCAACTGTGCGCGGCAGCGCTCGCGTTCTCGTCGTACCCATCGCCTCTAGGGTGCCACGTTTTGGACGCTCACGTCAGCGTCGCCTGCGCCAGTCGCTCTCAAGCGCCTAGGCTTATACCTATGGAGACCAACCCGACCGCGCAGCGTCGACGACGCCGACGGCCCCATCCTCACCGCAGTGGTGGGCGCCTCCCCGTCGTCGACGAGACCTCGGCGGGCGGCGTCGTCATCAAAGTCGTGTCTCGTCGCGCCTACATCGCTCTCATCGCGCGACGAAACCGCCGCGGCATTATCGAGTGGTGCCTCCCTAAAGGGCACGTGGAGGCCGGGGAGACAACCGCGGAAACGGCCATGCGAGAGGTGTATGAGGAGACGGGGATATCTGGGCGGATCATCATGCCGCTGGCAACGATCTCCTACTCGTTTTCGGGCGCGGGACGCTGGGTACACAAGGTCGTTCACCACTATCTACTCGAATACGTCGCGGGAACGATCACCGTCGAGGGCGATCCCGACCACGAGGCCGAAGAGGCCGCCTGGTTTCCCCTGGCGGAGGCCGAGGACGCGCTCGTGTACCCGAACGAACGCAAGGTCGTGCGGTTGACGCGTGAGCTGCTGGAGGGGCGTGCATGAGTTCCCTCATCGCACGGATCGTCGCCGCCTGTCTCGGCGGCATCATGGTGGCGTGCGCAATGACGGCGCCGACAAGTGCAAACGCCGCGAGCACACAGGAGGCACCCGCCGAGATCAGCGTGCGCTTCGACGATATTTCACCGGGAGTCGTCACCGTCAACGACGAGACCCTCAACATTCGTGCGACAGTCTCCAATCCCTCGGATGCGCCGGTTTCGGGCGGGCGCTTGACCCTGGCGGTGGGAAACTACGCGCTCAACCAGCGCGACCAGATCCAGGCGTGGGCCGAGGGCGAGGAGAACTCTCCCACCCGACTGTGGACCCTCGCCTCGGCTGAGGTCCCGACAATTGAAGCCCGCTCGAGCCGCGAGGTAACACTCGAGGCCCACCTGAGCGACGTCGGCTCGGCCGTATGGCGGCGATTCGGCGGGCACCCCCTGCGCGTGTCCTTCGAAGGCATCCACGACGAGGAGGCTGTCGCCGCCAAGGCCAACAGCTTCCTTCTCGTCGACACCCCCGGCACCTACAAACCCACCCCCCTCCTTGTCGTCACCGACCTCACCGCGTCGGCTTCCACGCTCAAAGAGCTCACCGCGTCGACGGGGGCGGGCCGGGCTCTCACCGAAGACGATTTCCTGCCCGACACCCCCGCCGGCACCCCCGCACCGGGGATTGCTGATCTTAAACAGGCGCTCACCGATGGGACACGAGGGACAACGTTCGTCGTCGATCCGGCGCTCTACGACGCGACGTCGCCGCTCAACACGTCATCGCTGGCGGCACGGCGTACCCTCGACGTCACATCGGACGCCGCGACAGTCACGGCGTCCCAATCCGCCATCGAGGCTGGCGCCGACGTGACCTTGGGGCTGTGGGGAGCACCAGATGCGAGCCTGGGCGACACGATACGGACCTCCGTTTTCGACGCCGCGCTCGAGCGCACCCGCCGGGTCGCGCGTGCGCTCGAATCCTCCCTGACGCTCCCGCATACTCTTGCGCTCTCGCCGACGGCGAGGGTTTCCGCACCCGCCGGCACGACGTGGGTCGTTCCCGACACGGCCGTGCGTACCGCACAACAGCGCTACATCCCCGATGCCCGCGTGAGCATCACGCGCGGATCGAATGCGGACGCGCAGACGGTTCTCCTCTCCGACACGCCAACCTCCCGCGCGCTATCGTCAACCGGGTCATCCTTAGGGGGGCGTGTGGCTGCACTTCAACTCGCCGCCACGCTCCTCGCCCAGCACAACGCCGAACGCCCCAACGATCCCCGGCTCCTCGTCCTCACGGTCCCACCCGAGGCCGCCGCCCTCGTCTCGGTGCGTGAGCGCCGCAACGCGCTCTTCGCGCTGCCCTGGGTCACCCCCACTAGTCTCGACGAGGCCCTCGAGGGCGAAGCAAGATCCCAGGCCACCCCTACCGACGAGCTCGTCGAACCCGCAGACCTCGCTGCGGCCTCCACCCGGCTGTCTCGCACTCTTTCGCGCATCGGTTCTTCCGCCGAGCATGCCAACCTCATCAGCGAACCACTTCTGTGGCAGCGCGCATTCGCCACCTCGCGTGTCCTCGGTGACGAAGACCGCCGCGCCCTCACCGCTCGTCTGCGTGCGGCAACCGAGCGGGTTAGCCAGTCCGTGCGGGCAAAGGCTCCGCCATCAATCAACGTCATCTCGCGTTCGGCCGAAGTCCCCGTGCAGGTGCGAAACGACCTGCCCTACCCCGTGCGGGTGCGCATCTCACTTCAACCGGCGGCCGCATCGATCGTCACGACGACGAGCGAGGTCCGCGTGGCGGGTCGCTCCTCGGCGACCGTCCAGGTCCCCCTCAAAGCCACAGCCAACGGCAACGTCCACGCCGCCTTGCTCCTCCAAACCCCCCGCGGGCAGGCGCTTACCGAATCCACGACGATCACCCTGCGCGTCCACCAGGGCTTCGAGGACCGCTTCCTCCTCGTCCTCGCGGCGCTCGTCGTCGTCGCCTTCGCCCTCGGTCTCGCCCGCTCGATCCTGAGGGGCAGGCGCACCGACCCCGACGCGACGAGGAAGCACTGAATGTCGACGATCAACGCACCCGGGTGGCACAATGAGCCCACAACGCCACTGCTGCACGTAAAGGAGAGGCCACACTATGGCAGCTGACGACCAGCGCACACCGACCCTCTCCCCCGGATCGGCCGGGAGCGTCTGGGCTCGCCCCGACGTCGAAACGGTCGTGTGGCGCCACACCATGGACCGTCTCCACACTCGCGGCAACCCCCATCTGCAAACCGTCCTTGAGGCCCCAGACGGCGCCCCCGTCCGCTTGGGGCTCGTGGAAGGAACCCCTTTGGGTGACTATGTCGGTCGGGGGCTCGCTCCCGTAGAAGTCTCCCAGCTCCTCGGCGAGATCTCTGTCGCGCTCGCGCACCTGCACATGCTCGGAGGTGCACACGGAGCCGTTAATCCCGCAACCATTCGGGTCAAAGACCACCACGCAACAGTTCTCGTTGAAGACGCCCTCGTCCTGCCCGACGCGCGCGACGCCGTCACACAAGCACAAAAGCGCGACGGCACGGCGTGCGTCGAGCTGCTCTACTTCATGCTCACGGGCGATCGTTATCACCCCGGCCCCGCGGGGAAACCGTCGATCCCCTACGAGGGCGGCCAACCGCTCGCTCCCTCCTCTCTCACCCCAGGCGTGAGCATCACGCTCGATGCCGTCGCGCTGACGGCGGCCGCACTGCCCTACCCGACCGTATGCCGCGCGATCGCCGTCCAGCTGGGCGCGGTGGAGGCCTCGGCATTCGAGGAAGACATCGCCGAGGAAGCGGCTGCTCAGGCGGTACGCGACGAGGTCTACATTGACGACGATGCGGGTATCCGGCTGCCATTGCCGCCCTCGACAAAGCATCCACTCAAGACCGAGGATTCGGCGTCGCAAGGCGACGATCCAGGTCAGGTGACTGGCGTCCTGTCGCTTCAGGAGGCACAGGCCCAGCTGGCGGCCATCTCGCGGGAGAATTCCGCCGATGCGGCCGCGGAGATTCCCACCGTCGACAACGTCGATGTAGCGGCACAAGCCGACGCCCTCTCCGCGTTCGAGGAGGAATGGCAGCACGACACCGCCCCTGCCGAGACCGCCGACGAAACACCGCGAGAGCATGACGAGAGTGAGCCCGAAACGAGCGCAGACGAAGAGAATGCCGAGGCCCCGTCGCACGAGGTGAGAGAGAACGAGCAGGCCGAGCCCACACGAACCGAGGAGGAGAACGAGAAACCCGCCGCCGGGCCTGTGGATGAAACGCTCACGCCTGCAACACCGGGTGAGGACGACCCCATCGATTCGCAAACCCCGTCAACTACCGAATCTGCCCCCGCGACCGAGGAACCAGCCGAGGACGACGCGCTCGAGGAGCCCGCCGTCAACGACGAACCCGATCCCGAACCCGAGCACGCCGGCTCCGGCGACGAAAGCAAAGACCAAATGCCGGCCGAAGAGGCCCCGCCCGCACAGGATCAAGCCGACGACGACTCCGCAAGCGAGGCCACTGAACAGGCCGCCACCCCGTGTCCGCCCGCCCCCACAGAGCAGGAGGCGACCGAGCCGCCCGCCGACGCTGCGGAAGACACGGCCTCCCTCGAAACTTCCCAGATTCCCCTCGTCGAACTCGAGAAGATGAATCTGGACCCGACTGTCCCCACCCGGCCACACGCCAAGCCGGCTCGCCCGCAGCCCAGTCGCACCCAGCGGTTCCTCGACCACTATTTCGGCGACCCACCAGCCGCCTCGACTCTGTCGGAAGCCGAACGCGAACCCATCGACCCCCAACACGCGATCTTTCGTTGGATCGGCATCGGGCTGGCCGTGGCGGTTGTCTTGGCGATTGCGGTTCTCGCCTGGCCCATGCCCAAACCGACTGACCCCGTGGCGGCCACCCCGTCGCAAACCCACGCGCCCTCGACCACGCCGACACCCGAGGAGCTGCCGGCACCCCACATCGCCGAGGTGACGATCGTCGATCCACAAGGCGACGGTGCTGAACACCCCGAGCTCCTCGCTGCCCTCACCGACGAGGATGCCGAGTCGACGTGGATGTCGCGCACCTACGCCGTCGACACCTACGGGATGAAGAACGGGATCGGTCTCCTCGTCACCTTCAAAGAAAAGGCCCGCCTCTCGGCGGTCGTTCTCGACTCGCGAGCGAGCGGCGGGACGATCCAGGTGACGACCGGCACGCCCGACAATCCCACTGAGGGGGTCGTTGGTGAGGCGTCTTTCGCCTCCGGTACCGTCGAGATTGCCCCGAGCGAACCGGTTGAGACCGACCACATTCTCGTGTGGGTTCCCAAGCTTCCTTCCGATGACGCGACGCACGCCCTGCGCGTCGTCCTTGCGGGCATTAGCCTCAAATAGCCGGCTTCTTCCATAGAAAGGACTCACTCATGCCTACCACCAGTCACGACCTCGTCATCGTCGGGTCGGGACCGGCCGGCTACACGGCCGCGATTTACGCCGCCCGCGCCGGCCTGGCTCCCGTCGTCATCGCCGGCGAGGTCGATCACGGCGGCGCGCTTATGCAAACTACCGAGGTCGAGAACTTCCCCGGTTTTCCCGATGGGATCCAAGGCCCCGACCTTATGGAGAAGCTACGCGAGCAGGCCGAAAAGTTCGGTGCTGACGTGCGTTTCGAGTCGGCGATCTCCTTGGAACTGTCTGGTGAGTGCAAGACGGTGACCACCGACGACGCAACCTACGAGGCCAAGCGGGTCATCTTGGCGATGGGTTCGGCCTACCGGCATCTGGGGGTCGAGGGCGAGGAGCGCCTCTCGGGTCGGGGCGTTTCCTACTGCGCAACGTGTGACGGCTTTTTCTTCCGCGACAAGCACATTGTTGTCGTCGGCGGCGGCGATTCGGCGATGGAGGAGGCCCTCTTCCTCACTAACTTCGCCTCGAAGGTCACTGTTGTCCACCGCCGCGACGAACTGCGGGCATCCCAGATCATGGCAGATCGGGCTCTCAATCACGACAAGATCGATTTTGCGTGGAACGCGACGGTCGCCTCGATCAACGGCGAGGACGCCGTGGAGTCGGTGACCCTCGAGGACACGGTGACCGGGCAGAAGCGCGATCTCGAGGCATCGGCTGTCTTCGTCGCCATCGGGCATGATCCGCGTAGCGACCTTGTGCGCGACGAGATCACCGTCGACGAAGGTGGCTACGTCGTCGTTGAGGAACCGTCAACGCGTACGAGCGTTGCGGGCGTTTTTGCCTGCGGCGATCTCGTCGACCACACGTATCGTCAGGCAATTACGGCGGCTGGGACCGGTGCGCGCGCCGCTATTGATGCGGAGCGTTCTCTGCAAGATTCGTGAGCATTTGCGGCGGCGCGGCCTAATTTGCGACGCGCCGCCGCAAATTAGGCCAGATCGGGGTAGGCCGCGTAGTCGAGGGTGGCGTCAGCTGGCAGCTTCGATGCGGGCACCCGGTCAGCCTCGGTGATGTCGCGGACCACGCGAGCGGGACTGCCCACGGCGACGACGTTGGCGGGCAGGTCGCGGGTGACAATCGAGCCGGCGCCAACGACCGTGTTGTCGCCGATGGTGACGCCAGGCAGCACGACAACGTTGGTGCCGAGCCACACGTTCTTTCCGATCGTGATGGGATCACCGCACTCCCAGTAGGCGCCGCGTGCGACGGGGTCGATGGGGTGGTGCGCCGTTGCGAGGGTAACTCCGGGGGCCAGCTGCGTGTAGTCGCCGATGACGACGGGAGCCGTGTCGAGGATCTGGCAGTTCCAGTTCATGAAGACGTGATCGCCGACGCTGATGTGGCGGCCGTAATCGACGTAGAAGGGCGGACGTATGGTCACGTTAGCACCGACGTGGCCGAGGAGGTTCTTCAGGAGGGCTGCTCTCGCGGCGTCCTCGGAGGGCCCAGTCGCGTTGTAGCGGCGCATGATCTCCCATCCGCGAGCGTTTTCGCGGGCGATGGCCTCGTCGTCTGCCTGATAGAGCTCGCTCGAGACCATCCGCCGATACATGGGCGAGGGGGCGCAGCCGGGTCGGGCCGGAGAATCTGGCGGGAATCCGGTTATTTCGCTCATGAGGCAAGTTTAGTCCGATCTATCCTCACCGGTGGCGAGCCGACGATGCTGGCGCAACAATGGAGGCACAAGCTCTATCAAAGGAGACAATGATGGCCAAGGCTCTTGAGGTCACCGATCAGAACTTTGCCGACGAGGTGCTCGCCGCCGACAAGCCTGTGCTCGTCGACTTCTGGGCGCCGTGGTGCCCGCCGTGCCGCCAGATGGGTCCCGTCGTTGACGAGATCGCCGGCGAGGTCGACGGCGAGGCGATCGTCGCTAAGCTCAACGTCGACGACAATCCGGCGACGGCCGCGAAGTATGGGGTGTCGTCGATTCCGCGTTTCATCATGTTTAAGGACGGCGAGGAAGCGAAGTCGATCCTCGGCGCGTGCCCGAAGAAGCAGCTGCTTGAGCCGCTTCGCGGTCTCATCGGATAGGGGGCGCCATGTCGAAGCTTCCTCCTATCTCACTCGAGGAGATCGACGGGGCCGTCGCTGACGCCGACGGACCCGTGCTCATCGATTTTTGGGCGCCGTGGTGCGGGTATTGCATGCGTAATATGCCGATCGTGGAGCAGGTGGCTGAGGACTTTGCGGGGCGCGTGAGCGTGTATGGGCTCAATGTCGACGACAACGAGGACGCCCGTGATGCCTACGGCATCCGGTCGATCCCGTCCTATCTGCTTATTGCCCGGGGCGAGAAGACGGTTATTCACGGGTCACAAACACGTAAGGCGCTGACGGAGACCTTGACGGAGGCGCTCGAGGCTTAGCGCTTCACGTGAGGTGGGCGGCGATGCGCGCGGCGATGCGCGCGTCGCCGTCTTCGTCTATCTCCCCGTCGCTGATTCCTAATATTGCTCTCCATGCTGCGAGGAGTTCGCTGTGGTAGCTGTGCCCGTGCCCGGAGGGCGCAGACTCGGCGAGGGGTAGGTCGGAGAGCAGCTGGCCGAAGGTGACGAGCGGATGCCACGTGAGGGTGTCGCTGACGTCGGACCCGGCTTTTTCACGGATCCAGTCGGGCTGGGTGCGCCACAGGCTGGGGTGCCACCACACGACGGGATCGGAGGCGTGCTGGACGTAGACGATGCGAGGGTAGAGCCATTCGCCGAGTTCTCGCCCGTAGCGGTCGGAGGTGAGGTCGCCGGGTGTCGTGGCGCTGCGGATGTGGCGGGCATTGTCGATGACGGGCGCGATCTGGGGGGAACCGCGGTGGCGCTGTCGGGCGATGTCGAGGAGGAGAGGTGTGAATCCGGGGGTGCCGATCCACAAAGCGCCGTCGACACGGTGAAGCATGTTGGCTACGGAGGTGAATGCTGCTTGCGCCCCGTAGGCGCCCAGCGATTCGCCTGTCACGTAGACCTTGGGGCGGCTCTTTGGGTCGCGCTGTGCGATCGCGGCAAGGACGGAGTCGATGATGAGGCGCCCGCCTTCGCTGGCTTGGCTTCTCTTGGACAGGAACGTGATCCAGCTGGGCAGGAAGGAGTATTGGACGGCGATCGTCGCACAGTTGCCGCCGGTGAGATGCTCGAAGGCTTGGACGTTCCATTCGTCGACCCACCCGGACCCGGTGGGTACGACAACGAGGAGGTGGGGGCGTTCGAGCCCGCCGAGCCTGTGGAGGTCTTCGAGTGCTTTGTCGACCGCGCTGGCGTAGTCTTCGTTATCGCCGAGGGAGGCGTAGACGCGCACGGGTTCTCGTGCCGGTTCTCCACTTACCTGCGCAATGTGGGGGGCTTGGGCTTGGCCGCCGAGGAATCGCTTGCCTTCACGTGAGGTCTCGTCCCACGTGATTACGGAGGCGGGTCCGGCGGAGCGTTCGGGCAGGTGCGGCGCGCTGACTCCGTCGGGCAGCTGGCGGTTGCGTAGCGCACTCTTGCGCGACATGGTACGGACGCCCTGCTTGATGATTCCCCATTCGAAGGCGACCCACGCGATGAGGGCGACGAGCAGCCACGAGATGACAGCGGCCACGCTGCGGGGGAAGGTGGGCACGGCCAGGTGCATGAGGATCCGCCACAGCGCGTGGATGCCCGCATAGATGAGGACGAAAACGAGTGCCACGCCGAAGCTTCCAGCCAGTGCCGCGAGGTAGGAACGGCGGCTGGGTGCGCGCATGCCGACCAGCGCTGCGGTGTGGCACGAGTGACGGTAGTTGCGCCACAGGGCGAAGACAAACGCAATGGCGAAGGCGAGGTAGCAGGCCGCTAGGAGCCACGCCTCCAGGGTGCGGTTATAGGACACGCGCCATTCGATGAGGTCGCCGATGATCCTCACGACCCAGTCGATGGAGAATCCGAGGAGGTAGCCGACGACCATGATGACACCGGAGAAACCAGCCTGGGCCCACCAGGGGCGCGGCAGCAGGGAGGGGGATGTGGAGACGAGGAACAGCACGAGGGCGATGACGACACCCAGCCCTGATACTGTCATCTCGTGGCCTTCCTCCTCTTGTCCTAGGCCTACTTTAGGGCGTTTTCTCACCCGCTCCCACCGTCTGGGACTATCGTCCGTGGAGATCCCACGAAATTGGGGTGGAACGCGATAGGCTGGAAGAGATCCACGCCACCTTCCCCGGCGTGGGCGGGCCATGGCGGCCCGTACTCGAGTGATCAGGAGT
The DNA here is from genome assembly GCA_030527545.1 of Actinomycetaceae bacterium. GTDB lineage: Bacteria > Actinomycetota > Actinomycetes > Actinomycetales > Actinomycetaceae > Nanchangia. The sequence goes on along the minus strand of JAUNAP010000007.1, from coordinate 79,709 downwards.
GAACGAAGTGCGTATCGGAGTTCCCTTGGAGCCCGCGCAGGGCCAGACTCTGGTTGCCGCAACGCCCGACACGGTCGCGAAACTCATCAAGCTGGGTTACGACGTCAGTGTCGAGGCTGGCGCTGGTCTCATGGCTTCCTATCCGGATGAGCTTTACGAGGCAGCGGGGGCGGATATTGCCTCCACGGAGACGGTGTGGGCGGCGGATATCGTGACGGCGCTCGACGCGCCCCCGGCGTCGCGACTCGACCTCATGCAGCCCGGTGCACTGCTCGTCGCGCGGATGGCTCCGGGCCGTAATCCTAACCTTGTTGCCGATCTTGCTCGTCGCAAGGTGACGGCGCTTGCCATGGACGCGGTTCCGCGTATCTCCCGTGCCCAGTCGATGGACGTGTTGTCGTCGATGGCGAATGTTGCGGGGTATCGGGCCATTATCGAGGCGGCGAACGCATTCGGGCGTCTGTTTACGGGACAGGTGACGGCCGCGGGAAAGGTCCCGCCGGCGACAATTTATGTCATCGGTGCTGGCGTCGCGGGTCTTGCCGCCATCGGCACGGCCCAGTCGATGGGTGCCCAGGTGCGCGCAACCGATTTGCGTCCTGAGGTTGCCGAACAGGTCGAGTCCATGGGTGCGCAGTTCGTGGCGATCTCGGCGGAAGCGGAGAAGTCTGACGACGGTTACGCCAAGGAGATGACGGCCGATCAGGCCGATGCTGCGCTCAGGCTCTACACCCAGGAGGTCGGTAACGCCGACATTGTCGTGACGACGGCGAACATCCCCGGGCGTACCGCCCCGATCCTCGTGACCGCCGAGGCGGTGGCGCGTATGAAGCCCGGCTCGGTCATCGTCGACATGGCGGCTGCCAATGGCGGCAACTGCGAATTGACTGTGCCTGGCAAACGCGTTGTCACCGACAACGGGGTCGTGATCTTGGGTTACACGGACCTCGCGGGGCGCCTGCCCGCCCAGTCTTCGCAGCTGTATGGGCAAAACATCGTCAACCTGTTCAAGCTGCTGACGCCAAATAAGGGCGGGGAGTACGTGCTCGATCTCGATGACGAGGTCGTTCGTGGGATCACGGTTATTACTAAGGACGGGGAGACGCTGTGGCCCCCACCGCCGATCAAGGTCTCGGCGGCGCCGGCACCTGTCCAGGCGCAACCGGATCCTGAGGAGCAGGCGCGGGTGGCGGCCGAGGCGGAGCGTCGCGCCGCGGCGAAGAAACGCAACCGTACGATCGGTCTCGCGGTCGCGGCCGTGTTGGGGGTGGCCCTCGTGCTCGCGACCCCACCTGCCATGATTCCGCTCTATATCGTGTTGGCGTTGGCTATCGTCGTCGGGTTTTACGTCATCACCGCCGTCACTCATTCGCTGCACACGCCGCTCATGAGCGAGACGAACGCTATCTCGGGCATCATCCTCGTCGGCGCGCTGTTGCAGGTCGGCTCGTCCCACCCGGTCGTGTCGGCACTTGCTTTTGTCGCGATCCTCGTGGCCTCGATCAATATTTTCGGCGGTTTCACGGTGACGCACCGGATGCTTGGCATGTTCCGGAAGGAAGGTGAGTGACGTGGCAGCGATCATTCCTTCTCAGATTTTCGGCCCCACTTACGACTGGCCCGCCCACATCACGGGCTTGGCCTACATTGTCGCGGCTGTGTTGTTCATTCTGGCTCTGGCGGGCTTGAGTAAGAACGAGACCGCGCTGCGGGGCAACATTTATGGGGCGACGGGCATGGGTATCGCGCTTGTCGCGACGCTCTATCAAGCCGTGTCGTATCAGGCTTTTGGCGCGGGTCTCGGGGTGACGACGACGCTTACTCTCGCTCTCGTGGCAATGGCTGTCGGTGGGGCGATCGGGGTGTGGCGTGCACGCACGGTCGAGATGACCGGTATGCCGGAACTCATCGCGATTTTGCACTCGTTCGTGGGCCTGGCGGCTGTGCTCGTGGGGTTCAACACGTTCGTTTCGATGGGCGACGAGGTTGCCACGGGTCACGTTGATCCGTCGACGCTTGGGTTCCACCTGGGCGAGGTCGGGGTTGGCGTGTTTATTGGCGCGGTGACGTTCACCGGGTCGATCGTCGCCTATCTCAAGTTGAGCGCGAAGATCAAGGGCGCGCCGCTCACGCTGCCGGGCCGCAATTGGCTCAACCTGGCTGCCCTCGTTGTCTCCGCGGTGCTTGTGGGCGTCATGGTCGCGTGCGTGACCGTCTCGGGTGGCACCCTGACGGGGATGACGACGGGTTGGATCGCGTTGGGCCTCCTCACGATCATCGCGTTGGCGTTGGGTCTTCACCTGGTCGCGGCGATCGGTGGCGGCGATATGCCGGTGGTCGTGTCGATGCTTAACTCCTATTCGGGGTGGGCCGCGGCCGCGGCTGGCTTCATGCTGAACAACACGTTGCTTATCATCACGGGCGCACTCGTGGGCTCTTCGGGCGCCTACCTGTCCTACATCATGTGCCAGGCGATGAACCGGTCGTTCATTTCGGTGATCCTGGGCGGTTTCGGTTCCGATGGTGCCACCAGTGGGGAAGCAAAGGACTATGGTGAGCACCGCGAGGTCGATGCCGGCGAGGTGGCGCGGATGCTGTCGGAGGCTAAGAGCGTCGTCATCACCCCGGGCTACGGCATGGCGGTGGCGCAGGCCCAGTATCCGGTCGCGGACTTGACGAAGAAGCTGCGGGCTAAGGGCGTCGATGTGCGTTTCGGTATCCACCCGGTTGCGGGCCGACTGCCCGGTCACATGAACGTGCTTCTCGCGGAAGCGAAGGTGCCCTACGACATCGTCTTGGAGATGGACGAGATCAACGACGACTTCCCCGACACGGATGTGGTCCTCGTCATCGGCGCCAACGACACCGTCAATCCCGCGGCGACCGAGCCGGGTTCGCCGATCGCTGGCATGCCTGTGCTGCATGTGTGGGAGGCCAGGGACGTCGTCGTGTTCAAACGCTCGATGAACACCGGCTACGCGGGGGTCCAAAACCCGCTGTTCTTCAACGAGAACTCCCAGATGCTCTTCGGAGACGCCAAGGACAGCGTGGAAGCGATCATCAAGGCGCTCTAGAAGTTTTCCAGAAGCGACGCCGGAATGGTGACCAAGCAGGGCGTATGCGTCCTCTCGTGAAGCCATCCGGCGTCGTCTTCTACCCGCTGACCTAGAGAACGTCTAGGCTAAGAACATGCCCCGTCCGCTACGTCCGCTTATTGCCGCACTTGATCTCGGCACCTCGGCAGTCAAGGCCGCGTTCATTGACGTCAACGGCGACTTGTTGGCTGCCACTTCCATCCCCGTCACGACCACCCACCTCGCTGGCGGCGGCGTCGAGCAGAATCCCACCGACTGGGTTGAGGCCGCCGAAGCCGCGATTGCTGCCTGCATCGCAGAGGTGGGGACAGCCGAGGCCGGCCGCGTCGCCGGGCTTGGTCTCACGGGACACATGCAAGACCTCGTGCTCCTACCGGCTAGCACACCGAGCGAAGCCACGCCGCACAGCCTCGGCCCTGCTGTTCTCTACAGCGACCAGCGCGCCGCACACGACGCCGCTGCACTTCAGCGCGACATTGTCGGTTGGGAACGACTCATCGGAAACGAGCCCGACGCGACCGCTCTGCCGGCGCAGTGGGCACGGCTCTCTCGCGAAGGAGATCCACGCCTGGCGACCGCACGCAGGCTCGTGTGCGGGCCCGCCGGCTACCTTGCGTGGACGCTCGGGCTCGGCAGCTGGTGCGACGCAACGACCGCGACCACAACCGGCATGGCGCGTCCCGACGGCTCCGGTTGGGTCAGCGAGGTCGCCGACGCAGCAGGCATCCCCGCCAGGGTATTGCCGGGTATCGTCGCTGGCCCCACGTCAATCCTCGGTCGGCTAGCCACCGGTCACGCGCGTCGGCTCGGCCTGCCGGCGGGCATCCCAGTCGTCCTCGCCCCCGGCGACGCGGCCACTACGACGATCGGGATCGTCGGGACACAAGCCGGTCAACCTTATGCCTACCTCGGGGCCACGGGATGGGTCGGAGTCCTCGCCGACCTGACGGCCTTGCGCCCGCCCGCCTGTCACCTCCTCGCCGTACCCGCCACTGGCGCCACACACGCACCGACCCGACTCGCCATCGCGGCACTCGCCTCCGCCGGGTCCACCGCCGAATGGGCAGCGCGCATGTTCCTCCCCAATACCGACGACCCGGACGCGGAACTCGCCCACTGGGAAAACGACCACGGGCGCACACCCACGGGCCTCCTCGCGCTACCGAGCCTCGCTGGCGAGCGCTTCCCCGTCCGGACCGACACACTCGGTGCCGCACTCGTTGGCATGCGGGCCGACACCGATGCCTCCACCGCCTACCGGGCCATGTGTGAAGGCGTCGGCTACGCCCTCAGGCACGCCCTCACCGCTCTTACTCCCAGCGGTTTCACGGGCGAACTTCCCATCGCCGGAGGCGCGACTCGCTCTCAACCGTGGATGCGCATGATCGCCGACATTCTCGGCGTTCCCCTTCGGATCGTCTCCCACCAAACGGCGACCGTCACAGGGTGCGCCCTCGCAACGGCAACGGTCCTCGGACTCAACCACCGGATCCGTCCCCTCGCCCACAGGCCCGACGCCACCGTCTATACGCCCGACCCCACCGCAGCAAACGCGTACGCCGCCTCCGCCGAGACGCATCTGTCGCTTTATGAGATCCTCGCTCACGCCACGAAGAAGACCACGCCATGACACTCCTCAAACGCCTCGCCATCGTTGTCGTCGTCGTGGCAGCACTCGCCGGCATCGCCGACCGGTGTTTGTGGTGGCTCGCACAGGACTACGCCGCCTCGGCGCTAGCCGAACGCGGAGCCACCAACCCGCGCGTGCAGATCCACGGCTTCCCCTTCCTCACCCAGGTGGCCACCCACACACTCGACGACGTCGAGATCGACGCAGACGAGCTACACCTTGACGAGACGGGAAACCTCCAGCGGCTCCACATGCGGGCACACGATGTCGACCTCGACTACGCCAACGGTACGGTACGAACGATCGGCTCCCTCACAGCGACAGGTCGTCTGCCTCTAGCAACAATCGCAGACAGCGCCAACAAATCAGCCGATGGTAAGGGGACCGTTCGCGTCGACGGAGACAGGCTCGTAGCATCGATCCCCACCGCCATTGGCACTCTGCGTGCCGACGTGGGATTCACGCGTCACGACCCCGTCGACAACAAACCGACAATCGGTTTGACATTGTCAAACTTCCACTCCGACAATCCCCTCGTGGCGGCACTCACGCACGGGTTCTCCACGCCCGCCATTCCCGTCCCGCTCACCAAGGCCCCCGCCGGACTCGACCTCACGGGCGTCACGAAGGATGGCGACGGGCTACTCGTCAACGTGACCGGCCACAATCTCACCGTCGCCCGCTAGCCGAGAGGGAGTCCACGTGAACGGTTCACGCCCCAGTCAACCGCGCCTTTTTACCTCCGCGTTTATCTGCGGATGCCTGGGAAACGCCGGAATGGCCCTCCTGTTTTTCATGTACATGTCTCAGATCGCCGGCTACGCGATGCGTGTGCTCGGCGCATCTGCTGAGGCCTCGGGAATTCTGTCGGGCATCTTCGTTATCGCCGCCGTATTCGGCAGGCTAGCGACGGGACCGCTCATCACCGCAATCGGGCGGCGCAAAGCCCTCTGGGTCAGCCTCGTTCTCCTCCTCCTCGCCCAGGCGGGCTACCTGATCACCGGCACCTACGCGGGCGCAGGAGCGACCCGCACCCTCCAGGGATTCGCCATGGGCATCGCCATGACCGTCCTCGGCGCCGTCACTCTCGGAGTTGCCCCCCAACAGCGCGCCGGCGAGGCCTCCGGGTGGTTCGGCGCCGGTCTCGCCGTCTCGACGGGCGTCGGCCCCCTGGCCGGCGCGTGGCTTGTCGCTCACGGCGGCTACCGAGCCATCTTCGTTGTGGGTCTCGTCATCGCAATCGTGTTGTTTCCCCTCACCTGGGGTGCCCTCAAGGGGATCCCGGTGCGCCGGCGTGGCGGCAGGTGGATGCGCCCTCCCCTCAGCCTCGCGACGTTCGTGGCGCCACGAGCCTTCCCCATCGCAGCGGTCGCGATGCTGCCCGCCCTCGGATTTGCAGCGGCGCTCACCTACATCTCCGACTACGCCTCCACGATCGGCCTCGAAAAGGCCGGTTCGCTCTATTTTCTCGCCTACGCGGCCGTCATCATCGTGGCTCGCCCCCTGGCCGGGATCGCTCAAGATCGGTGGGGTAACGACCCGGTCATCATTCCCCTTCTCGTGTGCGCCATCGCCGGGCTCCTCGTCACGGCATGGGCGCCTCACGCGACCGTCCTCGTCCTCGGCGGGGCACTTCTCGGCCTCGGCTACGGGACACTGATCTCGGCGGGCCAGGCCGTCGCCATCAAACTCGTGGGACCCCTCAACGTCGGCCTGGCCGTCGGATCGTTCTACGTTCTCGTCGACTCCGGGACCGGATTGGGCCCGATGGTGCTCTCGGCGGCCGCCTCCACGTGGGGATACCGGGTCATGTTCGTCATCGCAGCGATCATGGCTGCAGGCGGACTCGTCCTCTATATCGCGCGCGTATCCGACCGCGCAAGGGGATCACGGGCGTAAAGACCTGCGCGCGCGGACCAAGCACGAACGCGCCAGGCACATGCCAAGCCAGCAGCCGGTGAGGAGGTCGGGCTAGTTTTTACGCGAAAGCGTATCGACGATCTCACCCATCTCGTCCCACTTGCGTTCCATATCGGCAACGAGGGTCATCTGCGTGCGGGCACGATCCAGGTTGTGACGCGGGCGGGCAATCTTGAAGTAGGTGTCGCCGGCGAGGTAGTCCCCGAGGAAACGCATGCCACACTCGTAGGTCATCACCTTCGCCCCGTGCGGTAGCTCCGCGACCTCCCTGGGTGTGAGGGAACCGGCGGTACCGGTGAGAAATCCCTCAGTGAAGCGAGCGAACAGCTCCATAGAACACGACACCTTCGACAAATCCGGCTCATCCTCCTCGGCGGTCGACGCCCCAAAACGGATGGAATCGCCAAAATCGTTCATCGCCAGACCCGGCATGACCGTGTCGAGGTCGATGACGCACACCGCGCGGCCCGTAGCGTCGTCGATCATGACGTTGTTGAGTTTCGTGTCGTTGTGCGTGACTCGCAGCGGCACCTCGCCGGCCTCTTCGAGCTCCCCGAACCGCGTGGCGACCTCGGGACGCGACAAGAAGAAATCGATCTCCTCGCGCACGCCCTCGGCCCGTCCCAATGGGTCCTCCTCGACGACCTGACGGAAAGCGGCTAGACGCGCATTCGTGTCGTGGAAAGCGGGGATGGTCTCGTGAAGGTCGTGCGCCGGATAGTCGGCCAGGCGTTGCTGGAACGTACCGAAGGCAACGCCGGACTGGTAGAAGTGCTCAGGATTTTCACACAGGTCGTAGGTGCGCGCGCCGCGAATGTATTGGGTCGCGCGCCATACCTCACCCGCCGCATCGACGTGGAAGGGCTTGCCCTCGCACGTGGGCACGAGCTGAAGGGTTTCGCGCCGGGGGTCTCCCCCGCTCTGCTCGATGACACGGGCGAGATGATTGGTCACGCTGACGAAGTTCTCCATAACCTCGATCGGGCGCGGAAACACCGCCGAATTGATCCGTTGGAGAATGTGGAAGGATGGCTCCCCGTCGGTACGCACCCGATAGGTGTCGTTGATATGCCCGGACCCGTAACGCTCGACGTCAACCACGACACCGGGAAAGGCAAAATGACCAGCGAGATCTCTAGGGTTCTCGGCGTCGAGCGAGCGAGACATGTGAGCGGACTCCTTCCAGGCGGCGTGAGATACCCAGACATTGTCCCACCATGTCCGCTCTGTTCCGCCCCCTTGCCGAGCCAGACAGCTCACACGCGGATAGCACAAGCGGCGGGCCTGAATGCCCGCCGCTTGACGTGTCGTTCTAGAGCCAGAATCCGATCCACATCTTGATGGCGCGGATGATGTTCTTGAAGACAAGCCAGCCCATGAGAATCTCCTAGGTTGAGGAATCGATGTCACGACCCGAAGGTCTCCCCCACCCTATCCGAACTCTTGCCAAAAGGTAAGAGTTCGGCAGGACTTCGACAAAACCCCAGCTAGACACGCTCCTCCTCGGCAACCTGCTCGAGGCCAGACTTCGTCGACAGATCAATGTGAGGCAGTGCCAGCGAAATGACCCCCGCGACCACCATGATGGGTGCAAGCCCAAGGAAGATCGGGGTGAGGGCGTCAATATAGGCCCCCGAAATCGCCTCGTGAAGAGCATCAGGCAGCGAACGCACGAGCGCAGGCGTCAGCGATCGCAACGACAAGCCCTCACCGTCACCCGCCAGTGCCTGAACGACGGCGGGATCCCCGCCGGCAACGAGAGCCGAGAAGGCGTCGTGAATCTGGTCGCTCAAACGCGAGGTGAAGACCGTGCCGATGCCCGCCACCCCCAGCGACACCCCGATCTCGCGGAAGAAGTTGTTGTCCGAGGTGGCCGTGCCCACCATTCGCGCCGGGACGGCATTTTGGACAAGAAGAACGAGCAGCTGGAAGAACAACCCCAGCCCGAATCCCATGATGAAGGTATAGAGGCCGACCATAAAGACCGACGATGACGACGATAGCGTCGATAGCCCCACCATGCCGCCGGCCGCGATGAGCGTCCCCACGATCGTGTAACCGCGATAGCGGCCCGTTTTTGACACGGCGAAACCCGACGCCGTCGACGCGATGAGCATGCCGGCGGTCATCGGAACCATCATGAGTCCCGACGTTGTCGCAGTCATCGAATACACGATCTGTAGATAGGTGGGGATGTAGGTGAGAACGCCAAACATCGTGCCCATAGCGAGCATGCCCACGACGGTGGTGACGACAAACGTCCGGTCACGCAGAAGTCGCATCGGCAAAATCGGTTCCGCCGCGCGCCGCTCCACTGCGGGCACGAGACCCCACATGAGGAGCGTGAGGGCGACGAGCGCGACCGTCTGCCACGATGCCCACGGGAATGTCGTGCCCGCCCACGACGTCAGCAACACAATCGCTACCGCTCCCGCATCGAGGAGAATGAGACCCAGCCAGTCGACGGCGGGCTTGCCGTGATGGCGCGGCAGCTTCATGAAGACGGCGACGCCGATCCACGCGGCGATACCGAGCGGAAGATTGATGTAGAAGATCCAGTGCCAGGTGAGAGAATCGGTAAACCACCCGCCAATGAGTGGGCCAAGCACCGATGAGACACCAAAGAGAGCACCCATGGGGGCCATGTACACCGAACGCACGCGCGCCGGCAGGAGGTCGGCTGTGATCGCCTGAGAGGTGATCATGAGGCCGCCACCTCCAAGGCCCTGTATGAATCGGAAAGCGATAAAAGGCAGCATCGTTTGGGAGAGTCCACACAGCGCGGATCCCAAGAGAAAGATGGCGATTGCGGCGAGGTAGGTGGGTTTGCGGCCCATGAGATCGCCAAGTTTGCCGTAGATGGGCATGGCGACCGTGATGGCGAGCGTGTAGGAGGTCACGGCCCAGGCCATGTGCTCCGCCCCGCCGAGATCGCCGACGATGGTCGGCAAGGCCGTGCCCACGATCGTTTGATCGAGGGCCGACAAGAACATGACGACCATGAGACAGATATAGATAATCCAAAAATCTCGCGTCGGAACAAAAACGTCACTGACGCGCTTTTTGCTGTGAGATTTACTCACTTCCCCTCCTTTACCGTGGCGACGATAAATGGTCTGAGTGCGGCGGCGGCGGCTTCGATCGCGGCGCGCATGGTTCTGGCTTCGCCCAAGTGGCCCATCTTCATGGCCAGCTGCTCAAAGGCGATGACGAGCGCCGTCAGCCCATAGGCTCGCGGATCGTTCTCGTCCACGTCGAGCCTTCGTGCCGCGGCCCGGCGAATGTCGGCGGTCACACGTTCTTGTCGCTCAACGACGGCCGGTCGCAAGACGGGGTCGGAGAGGATGGCATGGATGACGGCGATGTCATCGGGCGTGAATTCCGAGGCGCAGATGGAGTCCGCCCGCGCGCACACGAAGGCATATATCGCATCGAAGAGGTCTCTTTCGCCCCCGGAGGCGAAGCGCTCGAGAATATCGTCTGGGATGCGCAAGTCAGGTAGGAAGGCTTCGTTTTTCGTCGAGAAATAGTTGAAGAAGGTACGCCGAGAGACGTTGGCTGCGGCGGCGATGTCGTCAACAGAGATCTCGTCAATTGCGTGCTCGGCGGCCAGCGCGAGCGCGGCCCGCCGGATATCGGTGACCGTGCGCTGAGCGCGCGGGGATAAGGGACGAACATCAACCATTCCCCTATCTTGCACTCAGTGCAGGAATGGCGTCAAGTGCAGCGCATGTGATCTGTCTCCATACGGGTGTGCCCGCGCAACGACACGCGCGGGCACACTCTTCCGTGAGCGCATCTAGCCCTTGACGGCCCCCTCCTCGACCCCACGGAAGAAGTACCGCTGCATCGTCGAGAAAATGATGATGATCGGAACGAGCGCAATGATCGTCCCAGCCGCGACGACACGCGGATTCGCGCCGAAATTCGACTGCAGATACTGCATGCCGACAGTCAGGGTGTACTTAGCCGGATCGTTGAGCACAACGAGTGGCCACAAGAAGTCATCCCACGCACCGATAAAGGAGAACAGGGCGACAACCGACACCATCCCCCGCACGTTCGGCCACACGACGTAGCGGATACGCTGCCACGTATTCGCCCCATCGATCGTCGCCGCATCGAGGATCTCCTTAGGAATCATCCGGCACGAAACGGCCATGAGCAGGACGTTCATCGCGCCGATGGCGCCCGGCAACCACACACCGACCAGCGTGTTATCGACCCCAAGGCTCTTAACCGTGAGGTACTGACTCGTCAGCGTCACCTCGCCGGGCAGCAACAGCGTCGACAAGAAGATCCCCATGATGACCTTCTTGAAACGAAATTGCATACACGCGAGCGCAAAACCAGCAATCGTGCAGAACACGGCGTTCGTGACGACGGTCGCAAGCGCCACGTACAGAGAATGCAGACCGTAGTCCCAAATCGGCACGATCCGCGCCACCTGCGCAAAGTTGTCCCACGTCGGGGCGTCGGGAATGAGGCGCGGCGGAAAGGAATAGATGTCCTCACTCGCGCCCTTGAAAGCCGTCGACAACTGCCACACGAACGGCCCGATGCTGATGATGAGCATGAGCACGAGGAGAACGTATTTGGCGATAAACAAGGACGGGGTGACGTGCTCGTAAGGCGCAGACCCCCTCTGATACCACTTCTCGCGAGCGACACGCTGCTTGGCGGCCATCACAGCTCTCCCTTCATCGTCGGCGTCGCCGGGGCAATCGCGGCTCCCCCATGCACTCCGCCACCCGCTGTCACACCTGCTTGGGCCTTCTGTGCCCGAACCTCCCGACGCTTCTCACGCCTCTTTTCGAGGCGCTCACGCCCGCCGTAGTTGAGATAGGCAACGAGCAGGAGCGGCCCCATCGTGATGAAGAAGAGAGCGACCGACAAAGCCGAGGCGTATCCGAGGTTCCCGTTCAGGCCCGAACCGGTCCGTTGGATGAGCATGACGATCGACTGGGCCTTACCGCCCGGCCCGCCCGTGCCGCCGGAAAGAATGTAGATCTCGGAGAAAATGCGGATAGCCGCCACGCAGATGAGCGCGGAGACGAGGATCATGGCGCCACGCACGCTCGGAACGATGACGGAAATGAAGCGCCGCCACCAGCCGGCCCCATCCAGCGTTGCTGCCTCGGCGACGTCGCGTCCCATGTTCGCCAACGCCGCCAGATAGACGACCATGTAGTAGCCCATGCCCTTCCACACGGTGAGGAGGATCGCGCACCCGATAAGTTTCCACCGGTCGACGAGGAAGTTCATCGGCTGATCGATGAGCCCAGACATCTGCAGCGCCTCATTGACGATCCCTCGCGAATTAAACAACCACGACCAGATGATGCCAACGACGACGACGGATGCGACGACAGGGAAGTAGTAGGTCGTACGGAAAAAACCGATTCCCGGGATCTTCTTGTGCACGAGAAGAGCCAGGAGCAGTGGCAGGAACGTCAGCAGCGGCACGCAAACGACGACGTAGACCACGCTGACGAGAATCGTCTGGGCGAACTGCGGGTCATGAAACAGCTTGACGTAATTGTCGAATGCGACAAACGAGTAACTACGCAGAGGCCTGGCATTCGTCAACGACAAGATGATCGTGTTGAGGAACGGCCACAGCGCGAACACAAGCACCCACAGAACCGCCGGGAGCACCAGCAGATAGGGCGTATACCATTTGTGTGGTCTCATGACCCGCAGTCCTTTCCCTCGGCTACTTATCCGAGTCGATGTCCTTCATCATCTCGTTGCACTTCTTGACGGCAGCATCGAGTGCGTCCTTCGCGGACTTGTCGCCCTGCATGGCCGCGGAGACCTCCTGGAGGATGGCGGTCTTCATCTCGTTGTTCATCTCGATCGGCGTGAGCAGCTCGGCACGCTGAACCGTCTTAGCAGACACCTCGAGTGCGGCCTTCATGAGATCGGTGTCGTCCTCGGCAGCGAAGTCAGGATTCTTGTTGCCCTCGACCGTGCCGGGCATGAAGCCCTTGGCGATCTTGACGAACGCCACCTGGTTGTCGTTGTTAGTGACGAACTGGGCGAACGCGAGAGCAGCGGCGGCATTCTTCGACTGACCGGACACGGCGATGCCTTGAACGAGAAGCTGCGGGGTCTCCCACGGTTCGGTGACGGTCACCTTGTCAACAAGCGAGGGCGCGTCGGTCTTGAGGTTATCGGCGAAGGACGGGGTCGACTGGATATTGCCGAGCGTGCCCTTGTAGAAGGCCTCATTGGCGGGGGTGCCGTCGTCGACCTTCGTGATGAGCTCGGCCGGCATCGCGCCCTTCTGATAAGCCGCGGCGTAGTCCTCAAGCATCTTGACGGCATCGGGCGTGTTGAACACGAACTCGCGCTTGCCCTCGTCGAAGACCTTGATGCCGTGGGCGGCGAAGAAACCGGCGCCGGGCACCGTGTTGAGCAGCGCGATGTGCTTGTCGGCGGCCTGGTTGGCGGCCTTGAGGTATTCCTCCTCGCTGGCCGGCGGATTGGCCGGATCGAGGCCTGCGGCCGCGAGCGCGTCCTTGTTCCAGTAGTTGAAGCTCACGCCGAGGTACCACGGATAGGCGTAGGTTCCGTCGATGCCGTGGAATTCGTAGGCCTTGGTGCCGCCCGCGACGTAGTTCTTGATGGCGGCCTCGTCGGCGGCTTTGAGGTCGAGGAGCTTGCCGGCCTTAGCTAGCGAGAGCGCGTATTCCGGCGGGACGTTGACGACGTCGGGCAGCTGATCGGAGTTGGCCTGCTGGAGGAGCTTGTCCTCGTAGCCGTCGCCGGGCTGATCCATCCACTTGACGTGGACGTCGGGGTACTTCTTCTCGAACTCCTTGATGAGGTTCTCAAAGTAGGGGGTGAACTTGTCGGTCTTGAGCGACCACGTCTGGAACGTGATGTCGCCCGCGATCTTGCCGTCCTTGACGGCGGAGGCGTCGACGGATTCCGAACTGCCGCCGCCGGCGCAGCCGCTCATGAGGCCGAGCGAGAGCGCGGCGGTGGAGAACACGGCGGCGACTTTGCCTAGGCGTTTCATCGATGTCACCTTTCTTGTTGGGTGTTGTCGCCGGGTTGGGGAGCGAAGGCATCCATCCCGGCACGGATGGCGTCTGGGGTGCGGGTGCGACCGAGTGGCCAGCAGCGTTCCCCGAAGGCGTACAGGGGTGCGGCGACGCGTTCGATGACCTGCGTGGAGGTGAGGGCATCGGGTTCGTCGCACCAGATGGAGAAGGTGGCCCCGAGCGTTGCGGCGTGGTGGTAGGCGCCGGCCTTGTCGGGGTAGGTGTAGGGGTCGAACCGGTGGGTGACCGTGTCGTAGGTGGGCAGCTCGTCGAGGCGGTCGTGGAAGAGGACGAAGTAGCACGATTCGCCGTCCCAGTTGACGAGTGCGTGTCCGGCCCGGGCGAGTTCGGCGGGGGGAGCCATGTGTGCGCCCCAACGGGTCCAGTAGTGGACGAGGGCGGCGGGGTCGAGGTCGACGACGCGTCCGACACGCACCCCGTCGTTGTAGACACCGGCGGTAATGCCGCGGGCGCTCAGGCGTGCGACCGTGTCGTTGATGAAGGAGATCCACACGTCGTTTTCGCCGGCGTCGTCTCCCCAGCGGCGGTGAGCTTCGGCTTCGAGGACGTCGACGCCCTCACCAAAGTCGAGGAACTCGTCGCCGCCGATGGTTACTTCGTCGGCCGAGAAGATCTCGATGACCTCGTCGAGGAGGTCCCACACGAAGTGGCGCGCGTCGGGGTTGAGGATGTCGAGGGCGCCAGGGTAGTCGTTGCCGTTGCTTGCTTTGAGCCGGAATTCGGGGTGGGCAGCGAGGACGCCGTCGAGGTGGCCGGGCATGTCGAAACCGGGGACCACGCGGATGCCGTAGCTGGCGGCCAGTTCGATGGTGGCGGCGATGTCGTCGCGGGTGAGGTGTTCGGCAGCGGTCACTTCGGGGTGGCGGGCCGAGGCGAGACGATACCCGTGGGTTTCGGAAATGTGGAGGTTGATGACGTTGAGGCGGCACCAGCTCGCCAGGCGCACGAGGTCGGCCAGCTCGTCTCGGGAGAAGTAGTGGCGGCCGGCGTCGATGTGGAGGCAGCGTCGCTCGAGTCTGGGCACGTGATGCCCGCAGGTCACAGTCTGCTTGGCAGCGAGCTCGCACAGAACCTGGGCGGCGCCACTGCTGCGCCCTTGGGCGGTGGCTGCGCGCACGACGAAGGAGTGGTCGTGGACGTCGGGCGATCCCGGGGTCGTCGGGTCAGCTGGGTCGCGTTCGACGACGTAGCCGATGCCGACGGAGGGGTCGGTGACGATCTCGACGCCCTTGTCGTGGGCGCACTCGAAGATGTCGGGGATGAGCGGGGTGGTCATGCGTCCTCCTTGACTGCGAGTCGACGGGGCTGGCCGGCTTCGATGGCGCTCGCCCACGCGTCGAAGATGGGGCCGTCGGGCCTTACGCTCTCGCGGGCGCCATCCTGGCGAAGACCGGGTATGGCGATGGTGTCGTTCGGGGGCGGAGGCGTGGCCTCGTCTTTGCGGGCGGCGGCCTCGCTGAAGGCGCGCCCGATCGGCTTGAGGTTGCCGTCGGCGTCGAAGAGCCCGAGGTCGTATTCGACGACGGGGAAGTCGGCGAGGGTACGCGAGACGTCGTGGGAGCACCACCACGTCACCGCCTCGAGCCCATCTACGGCACGGGCAGCCTCGAGGGTGTGGGTGAGGAACTCGGGTGCGGCCTCGGCACTCAGGTAGGTGAGGGGCGCCCCGACCTCTTGTAGCCACAGCGGCTTGGACACGCCCTCGGCGCTTGCCCAGGCCGCCTGGAGTTCAAGGAGGTAGCGGGCCAGGAGGGCGAGGCGCGGATGGTCGACACCGAGCGCTGGCCCGAGGCGGCCGAAGATCCACGAGTGGACGGTGATGAGGTCGCCGCAGTGGATGCCGACGTCGGGGGTGAAGGGGTGGTCGGGGTCGAAGAGGAGGTCGTCGTCGAAGCTCACCGTGTGCCGGCCCTGCGGGAAAGTTTCCTTGGCGGCGGCGATCATGCGCTCCCCCCATTCCCTCGCTTGTTCGCTCGTGAGCGTGCACGGGTGGGGGTGGCGTGGGGCGGCGAATTGGATGATCTCGTTGCCGACGCTGATGCCTTCGGCTGCTTCGTGCCCGTCGAGGGCCCGCCCGAGGGTGCGGATGAGTTCCTCCTCGGCCGCGACGACGTCCGGATCGGTGAAAATGTTGCGTCGATGCCACGACAGGACCCACGAGGGGAGGAAGTCGTAGCTCGACAGGTGCCCCTGCAGGGCGTCGACGGTCACTGTCAGGCCCGCGCGCCCCGCCTCGTCGACGACGGCGAGGACGTCATCGATTGCTGCCGGATCGATGAAGGACCTGTTGGGCTGCAGGAGCGCCCACAGGGGGAAGATACGCACGTGGTCGGCGCCGATTTCTGCGATCGCTGCAAGATCGTCCCGTATCGCCGCGCGGTCGAGGCGGGTCCAGCCGTAAAACCAGCTCCCGCGCGGTACGTAGTTAACCCCTAGTCGCACGAGTCATACCCCACTCTCAGCGTGACGATCTCAAACGGGTGGACGTTGATGCCGGCAACGCCGTCGGCGAATTCCACTGCCGGCAGCTCGAGGCCCTCGCGTCCCCCCTCGAGGAGATCGCACGACTCGACGCTGCTAGCTCCGGGCAACGCGATCGTGGCGCGGCGTCGACGACCGTCGGCCTCGTAAGCGCGCACGATAACGTCACCACTGCGGTCTTCGGCCATCTTGATCGCTTCGACGACGAGTCCGTCGACCTCGCCGACGAGGGGGGCGACGTCGGCGGGAATGGCCTCGCCACTCGGCTCGTGATGGTGCACCGGCAGGTGGGTGCGGTAGGCGCACGCTCGGGTCTCGGCGATGTCCGCACCGGGCAGGAGGTGGAAGGTGCGGGTGTGGTGGCCACGGTCGGCCTCGGGGTCGGGGAAGACCGGGGCACGCAGCAGCGACGCCGCCAGATCGACGTAGGTTCCGCCGCCGGGGCGGGCATGCCGGGCATGCGACCAGCCGTAGGTAGCGGAGTTGGTGACGCCCACTCCCCACCCGGGCTCACCGACGTGGATCCACCGGTGGGCACACACCTCGAACTTGTTCGACTCCCACGTCGTGTTGTCGTGGATCGGACGGGTGTGGTAGCCCATCTGGGTCTCGTAGGTGGCGTGGTCGGTGTGAACATCGAGCGGCAGATGCCATTTGAGAAGTTTCTCGTTTTCTCGCCAGTCGACGTCGACGTTGGCCGCAAGCGCTCGGCCTTCGTCGTCAATCGTGTAGGTGATCGAGGCGACGGACTTGGCGAATTCCCACGTGACCGTCACGCTCGTCTCGTCGGCCTCGACGCGCGTAGCCTCGAGGCGTCGTCCGGTGCCGCGGTAGAATTCGTCGACGTCCCAGGCGTCCCACATGTTCGGGAAGTCCGTGTAGAGCCACAGCTCGCCGAGGCCGCGCTCGGGCGGGATGCTCTCGCGACCGTCCACACCGACGAGGCTCGTGACCGTCCCGTCGGCGCCGATACGCGCGCACACCTGGTCGCCGCGGATTTCCCAACCGTCGCCGCTGGGGCTCACGCTTGCCCGCGGCGCCGGGGTTGCCTGTCCGGTGCCCAGCGCGGTAATGCCCCGAGCGGGCACGGGGGCCGCGTTGAAGTCGAGGGCGCGGCCCGACGCGTCGGCGATCGCCTGCCTGGCCTGCCCGGCGAGGTCACGGGCGGTGGAGATGACCCTGGCGAGCATCTCTTCGACGTCGCGGTAGACCCACGCGATCGAGGTGCCCGGCAGGATGTCGTGGAACTGGGCGAGCAGGGTGTCGCGCCAGGCGTCTTCGAGCTCATCGTAGGGGTAGTCGATGAGGCCCGATCGGGCGGCATGTGTCAGCCACGTCTCCGCTTCGCGCAGCGCGGACTCGGCCTCGCGGTTGCCCAGTTTGGTGTTCGCCTGGGTCGTGGAGGTTCCACGGTGAAGTTCCAGGTAGAGCTCGCCCACCCAGACGGGAGCATCCTCGTATTCGGCGCGTGCGGCAGCGAAGAAGTCGTGCGGGGTCTCGTGGGCAAGCGTGGGAGCACCCGCAAGATCAGCGAGCCTGGTGGCCCGCTCGAGCATGTCCCTGGTGGGGCCGCCGCCGCCATCGCCGTAGCCGTAGGGCAGCAGCGAACACGTCGCCTTCCCCTTATCTTTGAAGTTCGTGGCCGCGTGGACGACCTGGTGGGGCGTTATTTCGGCGCCGTAGGTGTCGACAGGCGGGAAATGGGTGAACAGGCGGGTCCCGTCGATGCCCTCCCACCACAGCGTGTGGTGGGGGAAGACGTCCGTCTGGTTCCATGAGATTTTCTGGGTGAGGAACCAGTCCGCGCCACCGAGGTGGCCGATCTGGGGCAGCGCGGGAGAGTAGCCGAACGAGTCGGGCAGCCAGATGCCTTCGCACACGACGCCGAGTTTGTCGGCGAAGTAACGCTGCCCGTAAAGGAGCTGGCGGCACATGGCCTCGCCACCGGGCAGCTGGGCGTCGGGTTCGACCCACATGCCGCCGACGGGGACGATCCGTCCGGCCTTCACCCAGTGACGTAGCCTCTCGAACACATCGGGTGCGTCTTCTTCCAGCCAGGCCACGTGCTGGGCAGCCGGCAACGCGAAGATCATCTCGTGACCGTCATCGAGCAGCCTCAAGACATTCGAGATCGTACGTACGACCTTACGGCGGGTCTCGCGCAGCGGCCACAGCCACGCCGAGTCGATGTGGGCGTGTCCGACGGCCGCCAGGTGGTGCGCCTGTGGCAGCGCCTTGGTTTCCAGGAGGGGGCGCAGTTCCTCACGCACGCCGGGCGCCGAGGAGGAAATGTCGTCGAGGTCGAGGCGGTCGAGCGCGCGATGGAGACCAAGCGTAAGGCGCTGACGCTCTTGGGATCCCTCGGGCATGGTGAGGGCTAGTTCGGAAAGGATCTCGACGTCGAAAGCCAGTTGGCGTACCTCGTGGTCCACGCGCACGAGGTGGGCGCGGCGGAGAACGTGGATCGGGCGTGCCGACGCCGTCAGCTTGTCGCCGTCGTAGGTCTTTTGGAAAGGCGGAACGCCCAACAGCAGGGGGTTTGCCGCGGCCTCAATGTAGAGAACGAGGTGGTCGGGAGCGTCTTCGGGGACCGTCACCCACGCGTTGCGCGGATTGATCGCCTTGATGACCGTCCCTTCGGGCGTGTAGACGAGGCCCTCGGCCTGGAAACCGGGCGAGTGATCCTCCCACCCCAGATCAATATCGAGTTCGAGATTAGCGCGGTCGGCGGGCAGATCGACCTCAATACGGAACCACGTGGTTCCCCACACGGGCCCCCATGTCTCGCCGAGAGGGAAGGGTTCGTAGTCTTGCGCGAGGGCGGTAGCGAAGGCAACCGGTTCGCCCTGTCCTTTGACGCCGTCCGGATCCGTCACGTGCCATGCCGAGACGACGGTCTCGGCGATGTCGCGGGTTTGGGCCGGGCGGATGCGCTCGACAAGGGTGCGTCGCGCCCTGGCGTCAAGCAACCGGTGGGTGTCGTGCATGCTGTGGCCTCCTCGCCTGTCCTCGCACTGGGTTTGTCACCTTTGCCTCCCACGATACTAAAACGGATTAGTTCCGTGTCAAGCGCCGCACCGTCTGTGCACTAAACGAATCCCCGGGCGCTAAGTCCGTGAGATACTGCGGGGGTGAAACGACTGACGATCCGCGACATCGCCGATGCGGCCGGGGTATCCCCGGGGGCCGTCAGCTTCGCTCTCAACGACAAGCCGGGCGTGTCTTCAGCGACGCGAGCCCGCATCCTCGCCACGGCCACGGCCATGGGATGGACGCCCAATCCGGCGGCACGCGCCCTGTCTTCATCCCGTTCGGGCAACGTGGGCCTGGTCATCACCCGTCCGCCGCACACGATTAGAGACGAAAACTTCTATTTCCCCTTCACCTGCGGCATCGCCGAGACTCTATCGGAGGCCGGGCTTTCTCTCGTCTTGCGCATGGCCCAGCGCAGCGAGGACGAAAAGGAGATCTATCGCGAGTGGGCACGCCTGGGGCGCGTCGACGGCGTCATCCTCGTCGACATTCGCAGCGACGACCCCCGGGCACATTTCCTTGCTTCTCAAGGTGTGCCCTGCGTGAGCGTCGGCTCGGATCCGGGAGTCGGTTCGGCCATCGTCCTCTCCGATGCCGAGGCGATGGCGACCATCGTCACCCACATTTTCGCCCAGGGCTTCCGCCAACCCGCCTACGTGTCGGGCATCCGCGGATTCGAACACACCCAGGTGCGCCGGTCCGCTTTCGAAGCCGCCTGTCGCGATGTCGGCTGGAGCGGCACACGCAGCTACGTGTCGGACTACACCGAGGACGCGGGTGCCGCGATTACCCGCTCGATCCTCACAAAATCGCCCGAGGTCGACATGATCATCTACGACAACGACATGCTCACCTATGGCGGTCTGGCCTACCTGAGGGCTCGCGGCATCGCTGTCCCAGCGGAGGTGGGCGTGTTTTCCTGGGAGGATTCCCCGCTGTGTCGGGTCCTCCAACCGGCGGTATCGGCGCTGTCACGCGACCCGGAGCGTCTCGGCGTCGAGGCGGGTCAGATGCTGCGTCGCACGCTCGATTCCGGCGAACGCATTGTCGAGTCCTTCGCTCAGCCGACGGTCATCGCGAGGGCCACGACGACGCGCCTACCTCTCGCACCGGTGCCGGGGTAAAGAAGAGCGGCGGGAAAGCTCCCGCCGCTCGTTCCCCCGTGGGGGTGTGCGACTACTTGCCGCCGAAGAACGAGAAGATCTTCTTGAAGAAGTCAGCGATCTTCTTGAAGAACTGGAAGAACTTGATCATGTCACCCATGTGAGTGCCCTTTCTATCGGGAGAAATCCGCGCACGGGACCGTGCGCACGACCAAGATTAACACCAGATGAAGAAAGAACCTAGGTCTGCGCGGGTGACGTCAAACACACGGCGGCACCCACGCGAGGCGCGGGTGCCACCATGGAGCCTGAGATGCGGGAGGCTTAGGCCTCACCACCAGCGGCGGCGCCGCCGAAGAGCCCCTTGAAGAAGTCGATGATCTTCTTGATGAAATCGATGATGGCCATGTTGTGCCTCCTTGTAGGCGTTGGCGCCGAGCCGGATGGCTGCGGCGAAGTGGACGCAGGATGGTCGGTTCCGACTCGCGTCGTCGCCAACCACGTGTTTCACGCTAACGCCCTGATGGCGAGGGGTAAACCCATATTTAAGAACCTTTCTTATTACTTGGCTCACACTCCCGGGCGCGATGGGATTCGATGCTCCCCCGCCGCTGCTTAAGCGTTTTAGACTGGAGTTGCCACCGCAGTCTGACGCGAAGGAGAGTCATGGTCACCCCCGATTGGCGCCACGCCGAACGCGACGCCCTCGTGAGCTTCGCCCGCAACGCCATCACACCCACTGGTTTTGGCTATCTCGATGCCGACGGCGTCCACCAGGACGATCACGGGGTCGAGTTGTGGATCAACGGCCGTTTCACCCACGTGTTCGCCTGCGAGGTGATCCGCGGTAATGAGGGCGCCCGCGACCTACTCGATCACGGGATGCGCGCACTCACCCACTCGCTACGAGACCCGCGCTACGACGGCTGGTTCGCCTCCGTCGCGACGGGCGAGGGGCCTGACGACGTCGACGCCAATGGTCATGCGCGCCCCTTCACCCCCGACGACACCCGCAAGCAGGCGTACTCGCATGCCTTCGTCATCCTGGCGGCCGCCTCGGCCCTCCAGGCAGGCCACGACCAGGCACGTGCGCTCTTCGACGACGCCGTCGAGCTGTTCGACCGCTACTGGTGGGAAGGCGAGGTCGGCAGGGCCTGCGAATCCTATCCGCGTGACTGGTCGACGTGTGAGGCCTACCGCGGCATTAACGCCAACATGCACACGACGGAGTGTTTCCTTGCCGCCTTCGATGCCACCGGCGAGCGTCGTTATCTCGAGCGGGCGCTGGGCATCATCCGTTTTGCTATGAGCCAGGCGGCGGACAACGATCACCGGATTCCCGAGCACTACACCGCCGAATGGATTCAGGATCCTGACTATAACCGCGACAAGCCAGCCGATCCGTTCAGGCCGTGGGGGGCCACGGTGGGACACGCCTTCGAGTGGGCGAGGCTCGCCCTCCAGGCCGGGATCGTCGCCCACAGGGAAGGATTCGTCGATCTTGCGGGCGAACAGGGAGAATGGTTGGTGACGGAGCCGCTGCGTCTCATCGCTCAGGCCGAGGCCGACGGGTGGCACGCCGATGGTGCCGACGGCTTCGTCTATACGACGGATTTCAAGGGCACACCGATCACGCATGAACGCATGCACTGGGTGGTGTGCGAGGCGATCAACGCAGTTCATGTCGCCCGTCGCGCACTCGACGAGCTGACTGCCGCCGGAATCGCCAATCCCGAGTGGGCCCACGTAAGCCTTTCAGACTATGAGACGAAGGAAAACCGCTGGTGGGATTACGCGCGCGAGTACCTACTCGCGGCGCCCGGACGCTGGCGAGAGGAATTGGACCGCCACAACCAACTGTCGGAGAAGACGTGGCGGGGCATGCCCGAGATCTACCACGCCTACCAGGCTCTCGTCCTGCCCGATGGTGATTTCGCCCCGGGCTTCGCGAAGGCGGCGGCCTCGCCCGCTTCGTGAGATGTTGCTTACACTGCGGCGCGGGGTATCGTCTTTCGCGCCGCAGTGTGCTTATGGTTGTCTCACGGCGCCATCCGGCGCCGGTGTCACTGCAGACACGGCATCGACGTAGCTGCTAAGACACTCCACTCGGATCGTCGGGCACGTACCTGCCCGTGGAGGAGACAACACATTCATGGCTACCGTGAAGTTTGACAACGTGACGCGCATTTACCCTGGCGCCACGGAACCTGCCGTTAAGAGCCTCAACCTCGAGGTTAAGGATGGCGAATTCCTCGTTCTCGTCGGCCCTTCGGGCTGCGGCAAGACGACGTCGCTGCGCATGCTCGCCGGGCTCGAGGACGTCAACGAGGGCCACATTTACATCGGCGACAAGGACGTGACGAACGTTCAGCCGAAGGACCGCGACATCGCGATGGTCTTCCAGAACTACGCTCTTTACCCGCACATGACGGTACGCGACAATATGGGCTTCGCTCTGAAGATCGCGAAGCTTCCCAAGGATGAGATCAACGCGCGTGTCGAGAAGGCAGCGAAGACGCTGGGGCTCACCCAGTATCTCGACCGCAAGCCGAAGGCGCTCTCGGGCGGTCAGCGTCAGCGTGTCGCAATGGGTCGCGCGATTGTTCGTCAGCCGCAGGTGTTCCTTATGGATGAGCCGCTGTCGAATCTCGATGCGAAGCTGCGCGTCCAGACCCGCACGCAGATCGCTTCGCTCCAGCATGAGCTCGGTGTGACGACGCTTTACGTCACCCACGATCAGACTGAGGCGATGACGATGGGCGACCGTATCGCCGTCATCAAGGATGGTCTGTTGCAGCAGGTCGGTTCACCGCGTGAGCTCTACGATCGCCCGGCAAACTCGTTTGTTGCCGGCTTCATCGGTTCGCCGTCGATGAACCTTGGTAAGTTCAAGGTCGAAGGCTCGGAAGCTGTCTTGGGCGAGGCGCGCGTGCCGCTGTCGAAGGCCACGCTCGACGCGCTGGGTGGCGCGAAGGAGATCATCATTGGTTTCCGCCCGGAGGGTCTCAAGGTTGTCGATGCGGGTGCGGGTGCGACCATCCCGTTGACGATCGATCTCGTTGAGGAGCTCGGCTCGGACGCCTACGTGTACGGCCACCTTGCCTCGGGCGAGCAGCTGACACTTGGTGGTGAAGAGGATTCGTCGGAGAAGTTCGGGCAGATTGTTGTCCGCGTTCCTCCGCACACGGCTCCGCCTGCCGGCCAGGTGATGCACCTGCAGATCGAGGAGGGCAAGCAGCACAACTTCTCGGCTACGACGACGATGCGTCTGCCCGACTAGTCGCAGTCACATTTCTGTCGTTCTTGTGCCCCCCGGTCTCTGCCGGGGGGCACGCTTTGTATGGGGTGAGGAGAATTGTCATGTCCGGCTTCGTGCCCGTTATAAAGAGCGATCGTCTCGTCTTGCGGCCCTTTTGTCTCGCTGACGCGGAGGACGCGTATACCAACTGGACAAGTGATCCGCGTGTGACCTACTTCTTATCGTGGCCTCCGCATGCGTCGGTCGAGGTCACTCGCTCGGTGATAGCGGGCTGGATGGAAGGTTACGGGCAGGGCAATTTCGTCTGGGCGATCGTCGAGGAAAACACGCCGGTAGGTTCGATTGATGCGCGTCGACTGGGCGAGGGCGTCTACGAGCTCGGCTATTGTCTAGCTCCTTCCCGATGGGGGCGGGGCTTGGCCTCCGAAGCCGCGCGGGCTGTCATCGACTACCTGTTTTCTGTGCCGGGGACTGCCCGCGTGGTTGCGTGTCACGAAGCAGATAATCTCGCGTCGGGCAGAGTCCTAGAAAAGGCGGGCCTCATGCGCGAGGAAACCTATAATGCCCCCAGCCATCGCGATGGAGCAGGCGTTGTAGTGTGGCACCGATGCTCCATTGCGCGATGAGGTCGCTAGCGGACAATCTCATTAGTTGATCGGTGAATCCCATACGTCATCACGACGCGAACAATATCCCTACTCTCTCATTTTTCTCATGTCGCCTCGACAAATGCTTTCTGACCTCGCCTAACAGAAAGACACATACGTGAGTGAAGACTTCTTTTCGCTATCTCTTCCTTTCTTCGCGGCAATCCAGTAGACTGAGTCTCGCAACATCCACCCCCCTAAAGGAGACATCATGAAAGCTACCAAATATCTCGTCGCCGCAGTCGCTGGACTTGCCGTAGTTACATCAACGCTGCTGACCAGCCCCCCAGCGCATGCCGCCAAGGGACACTGCCCCAACGGTGCGACATGTCTGTGGCGCGACACTAGTGCGGAGACGAACGGCAATGGTGCTGCGCACGTCAGTTTCCAGCGCTACATCCCAAACCTCGGACAATGGAAGTACAAGGGGACGAACTACTCGGCAAACGACTCAGCTACTTCCTTCTTCAACAACGGTCAAGCACGCCCGCCTTACTCCAATGTTTACCTCTTCAAAGGGGCTAACGGATCTGGACCATCATGGAAGGTTAACAAGGGAGAATACTACTGGAATCTCGCCCTACAAACAGCCACTTGGAACGACACAATCTCTTCCGGATACTATATGAACTGGTCGCCGAACGTCGGCTAGATTCCATGCGCATCGCTTCAGTCTTCAGCATTCTCCTCGGCTGCTGTCTCACGCTCACCGCGTGCGGCAGCAGTCAGGAGGCTGCCCCCGATATCGTCAAGAAGGACATCTCCACCTGGGCGTTGCCGCTTGACCCCTATCAGGACCCGCCAATCTCGCTTCTCGGTTATGCGTCTGATCTTGTCCGTGCAGACTGCCTCAAGAACGCCGGATTCGAATATCCCGTCGTGCCTTATAACGAGAATGCCCCGACGAAGGCCACGCGGAATGAGGTCGGTAGACGGCTCTTCAATCCAGATATCGCTAGATCCTTCGGCTATCATGAGCCACGCAGTCAACGCATCTCCGAGAAAGAACTCCAAGAGCGGCAGGAACCAACCGGGTCCGAGTACATTCAGGCTGCAGACAAGTGTGAAGCGCTTGTCGCTGACGCCGGCATTGACTGGGAAGAGTTCTCCAACAAGACGGCCCAGGAGATTGCTTGGAATCTCGCGCCCGAGAAGAACAAAACCGTAGTAGCTGCTACTCAGCGGTGGCGCGAGTGCATGATGCCACTCGGCATACCAGCTTTACCGGACACCCCCGATAAAATGCCCGGCGAGGTCCTACACAACACGTTCGGTCTCGAGACGGCGTCGAGCTGGGACTCTCCGTCGGCCTCCGCCGAGGAGATACGGATCGCGACCGCTGATGCCGAGTGTCGCGAATCCTCAGGATATTCTCAGGCGCTCTACGATGCCGAGTTCGCAGCTCAGGAGAAGGCCGTCGCCGAACACGCCACGGAGCTCGCACCGTTGTTAGAGAGAAATCGGAAATCTCTTGAAGCTGCTCGAAAGATCATCGCAGAACGCGGATAAAACCCCGCTTCCGCTCTTCAAACGTCCGGCGGTAGCTCTTTCCGCGATGGCGGCCACTCTCGTCATCGCCATCGCAGCCACGTGGGCTATCGCCTGGAACGTTCAATCCCCCGCCCAACGCGAGGCCTCTCAAAAGGCTCCAGAGGCCGCGCCGATTACCGTTGCCATCACCCGCGGCGATCTGCGCGACACACGTACTGTTGGCGCCTCTTTGCGCGCCTCTTCCTCCCACACAGTCCATCTGCCTGTGCCCGATGATCGCGCCGTCGTCAGCCGTGAGGGTACACCCGCGGGGCAGCAACTCATTCCCGGCGGAGCGCTCACCTGGATCAACGATAGGCCTATCATCGCCTTGAGTGGCGATGTTCCCCTCTGGCGTGACCTCCGCCCGGGCGACCGCGGCAGCGACGTCACAGCCCTCCAGAAGGGACTGCAACGGGCTGGCTACACGCTACGAGCAGACGGTGCTTTCGGCCCTGCAACCACGCGAGCCCTTGAGGCCCTCTACCGCCGACACGGGGTCACCGCACCTAAGATCTCGATGCCCCCGGTAAACGGGGACGAAAACGGATCTTCAGATAAACCGGCGACTGTAGCATCAACATCCGTCGCTTCACCCAACGAAATCGTGTTTATCCCCCATCTACCAGCCGCTATAGAAAGCACCCCTCACCTCGGACAGGTCCTTGACGGTGATTCCTCAACCGTCGTGGTTGCACAAGGCAATCCAGCACTTGTCGCCAGCGTTGACGGGGCCACAGCCTCTGCACTCGCCATCGGCATGACGGCTCATACCACGATTGATGACAACGACGTTGCCCTCACGATCGAGTCAATTTCTTCCACAGCTCAGCCGGGGGCAGAAAGCGATCAAGCCTCCACCTCCACGGTGGTCTTCATCCCAACAGAAGACGCCGACCGTTTGAACGGAGCTTCCCGCGACACTCCCCTGCCCGTTACCGTCGATCTCGCAACACCACTCACCGACGTCCTCGTCGTCCCCGAACGCGCCATCATCACCGCAAAGAGCGGCACGACCAGTGTGCTCCTCGCCCAGGGTTCAACCTTTCACTCCACCCCCGTCGATGTCCTCGGGTGCGCCACAGGCAACTGCGCGATCTCCGGCGACGACACAATCGCAGAGGGAAAAGCCGTCCGTGTGGACGTGAAGCCATGACCCGCCTCAGCCTACGCAGTGTCACTCACACCTACCCCGGCGACTACCCCATCACCGCGCTGCGTGACGTCACACTCACCATCGAAGCCGGCGAATACGTTGCCCTCGTAGGCCCCTCCGGTTCAGGCAAATCCACGCTGCTAAACATCTTGGGGCTCCTTGATCGACCAACATCTGGTGCTTATCGCATCGGCGATACAGACACTGCTCCCCTCAGCGACAGCGCCACCTCTTTGTTGAGAACGCGCACCTTCGGCATTATTTTCCAGGCTTTTCACCTCATGGATCGGCGTACAAGCCTCGACAACGCCGCTATGGGTACCCTCTACCACGGGTTGGACAGTAGCGAACGAACTCGCCTCGCCTCCGCGGCGCTTCACTTCGTTGGCCTCGCCAACGCCTCCGGGCAACGCGTCTCGACAATGTCGGGAGGCCAGCGCCAACGTGTCGCCATCGCTCGTGCCATCACCACCGGTGCTCCGGTCATCCTCGCCGACGAACCTACCGGAAACCTCGACACTGCCTCGGGGGAAGCAGTCATCACGAGCCTTGAGCGGCTTAATGCTTCAGGAACCACCCTCATCGTCGTCACCCACGACCTCGAAATAGCCTCACGCGCACACCGCATCATCACCCTTCGAGACGGAACCATCGTCTCAGATACGCCGACCGCGCACACGCCTCGCCCGGCTCCCCCACCCCCGACGGAAAAACGACGCTACTCGCACGTACGCTTCACCGACTTTTTCGCCGACGTGTGGCGCGGACTCGCTACACACACATCGCGCACCATCGGTCTCGCAGCCGCCATTGCCCTCGCCGTGACCTTCGCGCTTACCACCATCGGGGTCGCCTTCACGGCGCGCTACCAGGTTTCCGACGTCTTCGACGCCACGGCCAATAGACGTGTCACAGTCGCAACCGAAGGCGCCAGCGACCAGCAAATGAACGCCCGACTGATTGCCCTGTCCCGCGATCACGATAACCTCGACCGGGTCAGACGGATCGCCGGTGTCGAAGAGGCCGCCGCCTTCATCTACAGACCCGCCGCCGCAGTGAGTGCGCACCTCGGACATACCGAGAGTGTCGACGTCGTCTCCCTAGTGGACTCTGTCCGTCCAACCCAACGACTGACAGTCCCCGACTACCCGCGCTCACGCCCCCTCGCCACAGACGAGGTCTTCATTGGGGCGACAGCTGCCGCCACCATCGGTCTCGGCCCCGTCGCTGCACGCCCAGCCGTGAGCATCAACGGCTCCGTTTACACGGTCGTCGGGATCGTCACCGATGCAGGATTGCGCGCCGAACTCCTCAACTCCGTCATTACCTCCGACGCCACGCCACACCCGCTGGGAACTCCCACGTGGGCCGGTCTAGAAATCCGTACCTCTCCAGGTGCGGCACAGCAAGTCGCACGCCTCGCACCCGTCGCTTGGATGCCCACCGCCAGCGCCGGCCTTACGACAACGGCACCCCCAGACCCCGTGAGCATGCGTGCGACCATCGAAAGCTCGGTGACAGCTACCCTCATCACCCTCACGATCGTTTCCATCATCGCTGCGGTCATCGCCCTCACTGGCGCCATGACTTCGACTGTTCGCCAGCGCTATCACGAATTCGGCTTACGTCGTACCATCGGCGCCAGAAGACGCCATATCGCTTCGATTATCGTCGTTGAAACGATCATCCTGTCGCTTCTTGGCGGCACCGTCGGAATCGCCCTATCCGTCATCGCAACCCTGGGCGTAGCAATAGCCCGCCGCTGGCAACCCGTCATCGAGCCGGCCCTCCTGCCAGCGGGTGTCGCC
Source organism: Actinomycetaceae bacterium (assembly GCA_030527545.1). GTDB lineage: Bacteria > Actinomycetota > Actinomycetes > Actinomycetales > Actinomycetaceae > Nanchangia. Next base: position 50,974 of record JAUNAP010000007.1, on the reverse strand, counting down.
CTCGCCCTCGTCGTCGGAATTCTCGGGTCACTCATGGGTGCCTGGAAAGCAAGCCGCATCTCACCCGCCGACGCCCTACGCGTGTGATAGCTAGACGTCGGCGGCGGGTACCAACCGATACCCGCCGCCGACATGCTTAAGGTGAAGCCTAGGCGTCGAGGTCCTTCTCAATCATCGCGGCCACCTTTTCGACGGCCTCGGCGTTATCCGAACGGACAACGACCCGATCGCCATGCTTAGCTCCAAGCGTCATGATGAGGAGCGCCGAAGCCGCGTCAACACCCTCGTCCTCGTCGCCCTCATCACCCTCCATGAACAGGAGGATATCGTCGTCGAACTCATCAGCAGCCTCCGCAACGAGCGTCGCGGGGCGAGCGTGCAAACCAACGGAGGAACCGACAACAACGGTCTTCTCGGCCATGATGTCTCCTTATGTTCGAGCCAGAAACTGGCAGTGACGTTACCTCTTCTAGTGTGCGCAGTCGAACGATCTTTGTCGCCACTATGACCACATGACACCCATCACACGGGTGAGTTTTCGAGCCCAACGTATTCCCGCCGGATCAATGCGAGAGATAAGGCCCGAAGCCCAGCTATCCTAGGCGTCATACGACCCCAACCCGTGGAGGTAAACATGAGCACCGATGCCCCGAATGACACCTACGGCACGCCAGTCGTTCCCGGAGTTGCCTACGGTCCGGCCGCCTGGGTGCGCCGTCCCGAAACCCCGCCCGCGAGCGCCCCCGCCCTTGCCGAGGAAGAACGCGACAATGCCTGGTCGCGCTTCCAGGAAGCTGCCACCGTCGTGTCCAACCGGTTGAGCGAACGCGCGAAGAACACCATCGGTACGGCCTCCGACGTCCTCCAAATGACCGCGCAAATGGCGCTCGACAAGGGCTGGCAGCGTGAAGTCCGCAAACAGATCCGCAAGCAGGGGGTTCCCGCCGTCCAAGCTGCCATGGCCGCTACGGACACGTTCGTCGAACTGTTTAAGCAAGCGGGCGGACTCATGGCCGAACGCGTCACCGACATTTGCGACGTGCGTGACCGCGTCATCGCCGAACTTGAGGGACTTCCTGAGCCCGGTATCCCGGCCCTCGATCATCCGGTTGTTCTCCTCGCCGATGACCTCGCTCCCGCTGACACCGCCGGGCTGGATCCCGAACGCATCCTGGGGATCGCGACTATCCTCGGCGGGCCCACGTCACACACCTCGATCATCGCTCGCCAGTTGGGGATCCCCTGTATCGTCGCCGCACGCGATCTGGACATTATCGAGGCGGGCACCCCCGTTCAGCTCGACGGACGGACCGGGAGGATCGAGCTCAATCCCGACGCCGATGCCGCGCAAGCCGCGGTCGCGGCAGACGCTAAGCAGCGTGAACTCGCTAAGTCGTGGCGCGGCCCTGGGCGTACGAAAGACGGCGAAGACGTCCAGCTTCTGGCGAACATTCAAGACGGTGAAGGGGCCCGGAAAGCTGCGTCGTCCCAGGCTGAAGGGGTTGGCCTGTTCCGTACCGAACTGTGTTTCCTCAATGCCACGACCGAGCCGAGCATCGACGAGCAGGCCGACATCTACCGGCCCGTCTTCGATGCTTTCCGGGGCAAGAAGGTCGTCGTGCGCACCCTCGATGCCGGTTCCGACAAGCCGGTCGCGTGGGCTAGCGTTCCCGACGAGGAGAATCCGGCACTGGGGGTGCGTGGCCTGCGTACCTCGGGGATCGACCCGGACCAGCTCCCCCATCAGGTCGATGCCATCGCCAAGGCTGCCGAGGGGCGTGACGGCGCGACATGGGTGATGGCGCCCATGGTTTCCACCATCTCCGAGGCTCGTTGGTTTGCTAGTCTCGCCCGCGAGCGCGGTCTCATCGCAGGCATCATGGTCGAGGTCCCAGCGGTCGCTGTCATGGCCGAGCAGTTCCTTGCCGAGGTCGACTTCGTGTCGATTGGTACGAACGACCTCACGCAGTACACGATGGCTGCCGATCGCATGAACCCCAATCTGGCGACCTATACCGACCCGTGGCAGCCGGGGGTGCTCGCGCTCATCGCGCGCACCGCCGAAGCCGGCCGCAAGCTTGGCAAGCCTGTGGGGGTGTGCGGTGAGGCCGCCGCCGATCCGCTGTTGGCGTGTGTCCTGCACGGCTTCGGTATCACGTCACTGTCGATGGCGGCGTCGGCGATCGGCGCGGTAGGGGCCCAGTTCTCGCAGGTCACGGGCGAGCAGTGTCGTGCAGCGGCCGAGGCCGTGCTCTCGGCTGGGTCGGCAGACGATGCGAGGGCGGCGGCCCGCCAGGCCTTGGGTGCCTAAACGCACAGAAACGCGGAACTTGGCCGGCGCATCGCTGTGCCTGTCTGTTTCCTTAAAGCCGATGGCTCGGCACTGGTGGCGTCGAGCCATCGGCTTTTCTGTGCGTTAGTCGATTGAGTGAAGACGCGTGAGATGCCAGGTGACTCCGCAAGCAATAGCTATGACGAGAATTCGGGGCCACAGCACGGGCATGAGCCATAGGCATATGGCTATCGAGATCCACAAGAGCGTGATCGTGATGATTTTGTCGCGTCGTCGCATCTGGTGGTGTTCGTAGTTGAGGATGTAGGCGCCGAGCACGCGGTTGGCATGTACCCACGTGTACATGCGTCGCGACGAACGCAGAAAGCATGCGCACGCGAGGAGGATGAAAGGGGTGGTCGGAAGTAAGGGAACGATAATGCCGACCAGCCCCAGCCCCAAACTGACGAAGCCAGCGACGAGAAGAGCGATGCGCGTGAAGCCGCCGGTGATCGTCCTCGTGCGTGTGGTGTCAGGTGCTGGTTCGGTCATCACCCCCCACACTATCGATTAACAATAGGCTCTGCTGAAATGACAGAGTGTCCCCTTAATTTTGTGCCGCCTGCGTGGGTCTGCTCGTCTCCAGGCGCTTATTCAGCCGCCCCTCCCGGCCAGTGGGGCCTCCAGGCGCCGTCACGCCACCTCCGCTGCATTCTCTGACCCCACGAGGTGACTCCGTCGCCGGCGTGGAGCGCCCGGTGCTGCTGATCGTAGAGCAGTTGCACGAGATCGCGCGTACGCAGGCACCCGACCACACTCCCCCTCCCATCGACCACCGGGATGGTACGTAGCGGCGAGGCCCCCATCACCGACAGGAAACGCGAAGGCATGTCCTCGGGAGCGACCCGATCGCGTTCGAGGTCAATATCGCCCACCCGCAGCTGTGCGGCGTCGGGTCTCGTCGAAGCACGCATGAGCTGAAGCCGGGTGAGCGAGCCGACGAACCGGTTTGAGCGGGTGACCGGCAGCGACGCATCGTCGACGGTGCCGAAGGTACGAACGGCCTCCTCGATCGTGGCTTCCGCGTCGAGGCATGCGGTGAGCTCGCGCATGAGTTCGCCTGCGCTGCGGCGTCCAAGAACCGTCTTCTCGACGGGGTCATCGAGAACGTCGCCGCGTCGAAGCAGCTTCTCGGTGTAGATCGTCGAGGATGTCAGGTACTGCGACATGCCGGTGGCGAGGGCGACAGCAAGAAGCATGGGGAGGATGAGGGAATACTGTCCCGTCATCTCCACGATGATGAGAGCGGCCGTCAGGGGCGCGCGGGCAGCCGCAGCGAAGGCCGCCCCCATGCCGATGACACCATAGACCGCAGCGGTTGAAGCCGACCACGGGTCGAGCGCCTGCCCGACAGCCATCCCCGCGCAGGCGCCGATGAACAGAGAGGGTGCGAACACGCCTCCCGACCCGCCGATGGCGATCGTATAGGAGGTGAACAGCGCCCGCCCCACACACAGGGCCACGAGCATCCCTATCGAGTAGGTGCCGGTGAGCGCCTCAAGCTGGACACTCGCACCCGACCCATACATGAGCGGAAAAGCCCACAGGCCGAGACCCAGGCCGAGCGATCCGAGCGCCGGACGCAACCATTCCGGCCACCTGTAGAGTGCGTCAACCCAGTCCTCGCAGATGTAAAGAAACTTCGCGAACCCCAATCCGGCGAGGCCGGCGACGATGGCGACAAGGACAACCCACGCGAGGTCGAGAGAGGAGGCGAGCACGAGATTCGAGGGCAGGTTGACGTTCGGGGTGTCCCCTAAAGCGAGATGGGCGACGACGGCAGCCGACACCGAAGCGAACATGACGTAGGCGAACGTCGTGGCAGACAGCCCCCCAAGGATGACCTCCATCGCAAAACAGGTACCGGCCAGGGGAGCGTTAAAGGTAGCCGCGATACCACCGGCGGCGCCGCAGGCAGCGAAGAGAATCATCCGTCGGCGCGGCAGGTTGAGGACGGAGGAGATCCACGACCCCAGGGAGGCACCCACCTGGACGACGGGTCCTTCGCGCCCGACGGATCCACCTCCGCCAAGAGTGAGCGCCGAACCGATGATCTTGACTGCGGCCACCCGCCCGGGGATGCGCCCCCCGTAGCGTTTAACGGCGAGCATGACCTCGGGGACCCCGTGCCCGCGAGCGCTCGGAGCGAACGCGTGGATCAAAGGCCCGTATAGGAGAGCCGAGATGACCGGCACGATAACGATCAGCCACGACGGCCACCCCGTCACCCCGTGCGGTTTGCCCGCGTGCGTTGGATAGTCGGTATAGCCGGTCATCAGCCACGTCCACCCCTCGATGCAGTAGTGGAAGACCACCGCAGCAGCACCGACGACGACACCGATCGCCACCGCGAGGAGAGCGAGAAGAAAACGATGCCTGGCGACGAGGCGCCTCAAGGAACCGGGTAGTTTCGATAGGGAGGCCATGGCCTCTAGTGTGGCACTCCCGGCGGGACTCGCTTAATTCTTGCCCCACCGTCTGGCCGAGAACAGCGCAAACAACGCCGCAGCCGCGGCGGCGGGCACGAATAGATAGAAACGAGCGGTCAACGGAACACAGGCCAAAACGGTGGCGACGACCAGGGCGAGGGCACTACTGGTGGCGAGAGTAGTAGCCTTGCGGGCATCTTCGGCAACATCTCCACTGCTCAGACGCAACAGTCTCGCGCCGAGGACGAGGGCGAGGAGCGCCCAGGGGATGCCGATGAACAACAACCCAAGCGGTGCGTAGCGGGAGTAATCAAAACAAAGGGCGTAGATGCCCACGATGACGGCTGTCGTCGCGCACACGCCGATGAACCACGTGCTCACACGCAGGCCAATGCGCGTCTTTGTGTGCCGTTGGGTGACCATGGACAACTCCTTTCGCGCGCCTGCCCATCATTGTAAGTGCTCGCCTCGCCCCGCAGCCTGCGTCACGCCCGGTGATGAGCGCCGGCGAACGAGGTCGGATGGGCGCGACACGCACACCCGAACGCACTTTTTTGCAGACGGGTCAAACGAGTTGCCCGCTGCGCCCCCGTCGACCACCATAGAGTGTGTCAGGTCACAGGCCGTTTTCAGTGAAGGAGCCGACATGAGCCTCGCCAAGCCCACCCCCTCATCCGCCGACATTGGCGTCACCGGCATGGGGGTGATGGGATCGAATCTCGCCCGGAACTTCGCCCGCCACGGGCACAAGGTCGCCATCCACAATCGCAGCGTCGAAAGGACGCAGGCCGCTATCGCTAAGCACGGCGACGAAGCCGATTTCATTCCTTGCGAGACCCTCGACGATTTCGTGGCGGCCCTCCAACCCCCGCGCTGCGCCATCATCATGGTCAAGGCGGGCGCGGCAACCGACGCCGTCATTAACGACCTTGCCGACCGGATGGATCCAGGCGACATCATTGTCGACTGCGGCAACTCCCTGTTCACCGACACGCGCCGCCGTGAAGCGGCCATGCGTGAACGCGGCCTCCACTTTGTCGGATGCGGCGTTTCCGGTGGCGAGGAGGGCGCCCTGTGGGGCCCCGCGATCATGCCCGGAGGGTCGCCGGAATCCTACAAACGGCTCGGCCCCATGCTCGAGTCGATCTCTGCCCACGTAGGCGAGGAACCGTGTTGCACTCACGTCGGTGCGGACGGTGCCGGTCACTTCGTCAAGATGGTCCACAACGGTATTGAGTACGCCGACATGCAGGTCATCGGCGAGGCCTACGACCTGCTGCGGCGCGCCCTGGGACTCTCCCCCGCACAGATCGCTGACATCTTCGCCGAATGGAACGAGGGCGACCTCGATTCCTATCTCATGGAGATCTCGGTGGAAGTACTACGCCAGGTCGATACCGAAACCGGAAAACCCCTCGTCGACCTCATCGTCGACGCGGCCGGCCAAAAGGGCACGGGCGCGTGGACCACCCAAACCGCCCTCGACCTGGGAGTCCCAGTGACGGGTATCGGCGAGGCAACCTTCGCTCGGGGCCTATCCTCCTCCCCGGCTCAGCGTCACGCGGCCAGAGGTTTCGCCGCGGAAGCAGCCGAGTGGGATATCGAGGACGCCGACGCGTTCATCGAGGACGTCCGCCAGGCGCTCTACGCCTCGAAGGTCGTTGCTTACTCGCAGGGCTTCAACGAGATCCAGGCCGCGGCCGAGGAATACGGCTGGGATATCAAGCTCGGCGACATGGCACGCATCTGGCGTGGCGGCTGCATTATCCGTGCCGCGTTCCTCGCCGAGATCACGAAGGCCTTCGAGAAGACCCCGGACCTGCCGCTGCTCATCGGCGACGATTACTTCTACGCAAAGATCGTCGAGGCGCTACCCCACTGGCGTCGGCTTGTTTCATTGGCTGCCCTCCACGGCGCCCCGGTGCCCGTATTTGCCTCGTCGCTGTCGTATTACGACGGGCTGCGAGCCGATCGTCTGCCGGCCTGCCTCATTCAGGGCCAACGCGATTTCTTCGGCGCCCACACCTACCGTCGTGTCGATAAGGAGGGGGCGTTCCATACCCTGTGGGCTGAAGAGGGCCGCGAGGAAGTGGAGGCCTAAAGATGAAGCTGCGCGACAATGCCCGCTGGGATCTCGTCGTACCGACCTCGATGGGGGTGCGTCTGGTCCCCGAGAACCGTCAGGCGGTCCACGTGTCGGACCGCTACACCCTCCAGGCGACGTCGGCCGAATCCAACGTTGCTTCTATCCCATCTTTCCTGGGAATGAACGTCAAGGTGCTGACAAAGTTCGTCGCCGGATCTCCGATCTCGCAATTTATCGCCCAGAACCTGCGGGCACGCAACATGTCCTACGAAGGCCCGTGGGTGGATCAGGGGGGCGCGTGGGGCTACCGCCACCAGTTCAACATCGCCGACGCTGGTTTTGGTGGGCGCGGCCCACGCGTGTGGAACGATCGAGCCGGCGAGGTGGGGCTCACGCTCAGTGTTGACGATTTCGATGTCAAACGGCTCTTCGTCGACGAGGGCGTTGCTATTTTGCACCTGTCCGGGCTCATTGCCGCCCTATCGCCGGACACGTCGCGCCTGTGCGTAGAGCTCGCCCACGCCGCCAAGGACGCGGGAACGGCGGTTGCCTTCGACCTCAACTATCGCGCGTCGTTTTGGAAGGGCCGCGAGAAGGAGCTGCGCGAGGCTTTCACCGATATCGCGTCGCTGTGCGATGTGCTGTACGGCAACGAGGAGGATTTCCAGCTGTGTCTAGGCGTGGCCGGGCCCGAAGCCGGCGGGGACGACCTAGCCGACAAGATCGACGCGTTTGGCGACATGATCGGCAGGATCCACGCGGCCTATCCGGAGGCGTCCTACATCGGTACGTCGCTGCGTGAGGTCGTCTCGGCCAACCACCACAAGTGGGGGATGATCCTGTGGCACGACGGCGAAACCCACGTCGCTCCTCTGCGCGACATCGAGGTGTTCGATCGCATCGGCGGCGGCGACGGCTCCGTCGGCGGAGTCCTCTACGGCATCTTGCGCGGATGGGACACCGAGAAGTGCCTGCAGTTCGGGTGGGCGACGGGCGCCCTCGCGGCGACGAGCGCGACGGATTACGCAGCCCCGGCGGACGAGGCGCAGGTGTGGAGCCTGTGGGAGGGCAACGCGCGCGTACGACGCTAAGTGCGAACACTCAAGGGCGGCTGTCCGAACAATCGGACAGCCGCCCTTGATGTCACCGCTGGCGCGTTTAGCGGATGTCGTAGCCGATGGTGGCCGCCGGCGCCTCTGCGTTATCGGCGACTGCGAAAGCGTAGTGACCCGGGGTGACGACCCGATCGCGTTCGGTCTCGCTCCATACTGCGAGTCGATCAGCAGGGATGTCGATGCTCACCCGGCGGGTTTCGCCAGGGGCCAGCGAGATCTTGGTGAATCCGGCAAGCTCACGCGGCGGCGTGGGCACGGCGGCACTCGCCGGCTTGGACACGTAGACCTGGGGGACCGTCGCGCCCTCCCGGCGGCCCGTGTTGGTGACGTCGAAGGATACGCGGACACTTCCCGCGCGCGTTCCCGGCCCCTCGACCGTCGGGGTCCCATAGTCGAACGTCGTGTAAGACAGGCCGTGCCCGAAGGGGAACAGGGGCTTCTTGGCTTCGCTACCCCACCAGCGGTAGCCCATCATGACACCCTCGGTGTAGTTGGCTTCGAACCCCATGTGCGCACCGGGGAATTGGTTTCTTGTCGAGGCAGGTACCTCTTTAGCATCGGCGGGGAAGGTCTGCGGGAGACGGCCCGAGGGATTGACATCTCCAAAAAGGAGTCGCGCCGTCGCCGCTCCGGCCGCCTGGCCGGGATACCACACGTTGAGGACGGCCTCGACGTCGTCAAGCCACGGCATAACGACGGGACCGCCCGTTTGCATGACAACGGCCACGTGGTCGTTGTTACGGGCCGCAATCGAAATAGCGTTGCGTTGAGCAACGGGAACGTCGAGAGTGAGGCGATCGAGAAGCTCAGTGGAGAGAACACCGGCGACGACAATAACCTCGTCGGCCTTCTTCGCCTGGATGGCGATACGTGCGGGATTGAGTTGCGAGGAGAACACGACCTCCGTGTCGGCCCCATAACGAGCCTTGAGCGCATCAAAGATGGTGTCGGAGATGAGCGCGGAACCGTTCGAAGATCCACCGCCAGACAGGGTGTTCTTCGCGGCATCCCCGACGACGAGGACGCGGCGGTGTTCACCGGGCTTAGGTGCCGTCAAAGGCAGCATCCCATCGTTTTTGAGCAAGACCGCGCCCTTTTCGACACTCGCTTGGGCGACGGCGTTGCCGCGTGCCGGGTCGATGGGCCGTATCGGGCGGACCCGGTCGCCTTGCGCGTCATCCCAGGGGTGGTCGAAGAGGCCGAAACGGAACATTTGGATGAGCGTTTCGCGCACACGATCGCGGATGTCGTCCCACGTCATCTCGCCCTTGGCGATGGCCTCGCGAATCCGCTTGGGTTTGGTCCAAAACTGCCAGGGCAGCTCGACGTTGAGGCCGTTTTTCAGATCGGTGGGTGACCATGCGGCCGGGTAGTCGGTGACGACGAATCCCTTGAAACCCATCCATTCGCGCAGGTCGCGTTTGAGCGTGTCGGGGTTGCCGCACGCGGGGGTGTGGTTGACGCGGTTGTAGGCGCACATGACGACCGCAGGCTGGGAGTCTCTCACAGCGATGCGGAAAGGCTCTTCGTAGATTTCGTGAAGGGTTCGCTCGTCGACGTTCGACGAGTTGAGGGTGCGGTTCTGTTCCTGGTTGTTGGCGACAAAATGCTTGAGGGTCGCCATGATCCCGGTCGATTGGAGCCCGTTGACGTGGGCGGCTGCGATGGTCCCGGCGAGGAGCGGGTCCTCACCGAAATACTCGAAGGTGCGGCCCGCTTGAGGATTGCGGGCCAGGTTGAAGCCGGGCGAGAAAATGAGGTCTTGGCCGCGATCCTTGGCGTCTTCACCAATGGCCTGGCCGTAGGCGCGGGCAACCTCGGGGTCGAAGGAGGCGGCCTGTGTGATGGGTGCAGGCAGCTGGGTGGCCTTCTCCTTGTTACGCAGGCCAGAGGGGCCGTCGGAAAGGATAAGCGCCGGCACACGCAGTTCGGGGATCGGTGGGATGTAGCCGATCGAGGGCGGGCCGTCAGCGTGCGAGACGCGGGTGCCCAGGAGATCGGATTGACCGTGGACCATGTGGAGGAGTTGGCCTTCGGTCATGGCGTCGACGAGCAGCTCGGCACGTTTTTCGGGTGGGAGGCTGGGATTGAGCCACGGCATGTTGGTCGGCACAGGCTCTGCGGTCTCTTCGCTGGAGATTGCGGGCGTATCGCCCGGTGCCGCCGGGTCTGTGGGTGTTTCCCGGGGATCGGGTAGGGCGCTCGCTTGCGGTGCGATACCGATGGCTAGTGGCGCCGCGAGTGCACAGGCGGCAACACCGACAGCGACTCGGTGACGAATCATGGCGGGACGCATGGTTTTCCTTCTTCGTCGACGGAACATGAGAATGTCTATCACGCTACACGTCGCCACAAAGAACAGTTATTGACCTGCACATATGTTCACGCCTGGTCGTGGTTGGCGCGCGCGAGACGCACGTTACAGCCATGTGTACATGTGAACGCGTCCCTCGCTTAGTGCTTATGCGAGGGACGCGTTCACGGCGGGTGAGTTTAGCGTTGAACCCGTGCGCCTCCGCCGGCGACGAGCCGTTCAACCTCGGCCTTCGAAGCCATCGACGTGTCCCCGGGGGTCGTCATGGCAAGCGCGCCGTGTGCGGCGCCGTATTCGACGGCAGCTTGTGGGTCGTTGAGCTGCATGAGCCCGTAGATGAAGCCCGACGCGAACGAGTCGCCACCGCCTACGCGGTCGAGGATCTCGAGGCCGTCTCTGCGCAGCGAACGCACGAAGCCGGTCTCGCGGGTCCACGCAATGGCGGCCCAGTCGTTGACGGTTGCCGTAACGACCTGACGCAACGTGGTGGCGACGGCCTTGAAGTTGTCGAATTCACCGGTCGCCTTGACGATCATCGCTTCGAACGCGGCCGTGTCGAGCTTCGATAGGTTGGCGTCGACGCCTTCAACCTCGAATCCTAGCGACGCCGTGAAGTCCTCTTCGTTGCCGATCATGACATCGACGTAACGGGCGAGACGGCGATTGACTTCTCGGGCACGTTCTTGCCCGCCAATGGATTTCCACAGGCTCGGACGGTAGTTGAGGTCGTAGGAGATGATTGTCCCGTGACTTTTTGCGGCTTCCATGGCGGCTTCGGCTACTTCGGCGGATCGTTCCGATAGGGCCGCGAAAATGCCGCCTGTATGCAACCAGCGCACGCCCCTGCGTCCGAACAGATCGTCCCAGTCGACGTCGTCGGCTTGCAGCTGCGAAACTGCCGTGTGGCCGCGATCGGACACCCCGACGGCGCCTCGCACACCAAAACCCCGCTCGGTGAAGTTGAGCCCATTGCGGACCGAGCGGCCGATACCGTCGTCTGCAACCCAGTGGATCATGGGGGCCACGCCACCAGCGAGGATGAAATTCTCGATGAGGTGCCCGACCTCGTTATCGACGAGTGCGGTGACGACGCCCGCGCGTAAACCGAAGCAGCGTGATAGGCCGCGGGCTACGTTGTATTCGCCGCCCCCTTCCCACGCGGTGAAGCTGCGTGCCGTCTTGATACGACCTTCACCGGGGTCGAGACGCAGCATGATCTCGCCGAGGGAAACGATGTCGAATCCGCATTCTTCTTGCGGCCGTAGGGACAGGGGATTCATCGTCCACACTCCTTTGCGATGGCGACGGCTTCGGCACTCAGGCGTTCGATCTCGTCGTAGCGTCCCTCCTTAACGAGGGTGGCGCTGACCATCCACGAGCCGCCACATGCCTTAACAGCGGGACAGGCAAGGTAGTCGGGGAGATTAGCTGCCGACACGCCGCCGGTTGGAACAAAACCCATGCCGGGGAAGGGCGCCGCGAGCGCTTGGATAGCCTTGACTCCGCCCATGACGCCCGCCGGGAAGAATTTGACGACGTCGAGCCCCAGTTCGCGTGCTGCCATGAGCCATGATCCGTCCGTGCATGCGGGCAGGACCGGGACGTCGGCCGCCTGGGCTGCGCGCACGACGTCGGCAGAGAAACCAGGTGAAACGATGTAGCGGGCGCCTGCGGCGATGGCTTCGTCGACCTGCGCGGGGTTGATGACGGTCCCTGCTCCTACGTTGAGACCCTCAATGTCGCTCATCGCGCGGATGGCGTCTGCTGCGGCAGCCGTGCGGAAGGTCACCTCGGCCGTGCGGATCCCTCCTGCGACGAGGGCCTGTCCGACTTTGATGCCCTCGTCCGCGCTGTCGACGACGACGACCGGGACGACGGGGCTTTCGGCAAGCATGGTGTGAATGGACATGTACTCTCCTTATCGCGGGTGAGGGTGGATCGTCACCGTGTGGTTACGTTGTCGCCCGTACTTTCCCAGGGTGCTCGTGACGGCAGGAGCTGGCGGAATTCCTCGACGAGCGTGTTTTCGTAGTCGCCACGGTAGGTTTCGGCGAAGAAACGCGGTAGGGCTTCTTCGCGCAGTCTCCGCCACGACTCGGCCTCGGCTCCGGGGGTGATGGGGTAGAAGCAGACTCCCTGGCTGCGTGCCGCATCCAGGTCACCGGGGGCGTCACCGAGGAGGAGGATCCGTTTGGAAGGGTATTTTCCGACGGCGGCCGCGGCAAGGTGCTGCGCTTTCGTACCCATTTCCTGGCCGGCGACGATCTCCATGTAGGGGGTCAGTCCGTGCTCACCCCATTCTCGGGTGAGTGCCGCAAGGTTGGCTGCCGAGACGGTCATGCAGTCGGCTTTGTCGCTCATGGCCTCGAAGGCCTCCTTGACACCGGGAAACGGTGCGCATCCGTGAACCATCCAGGTCGTCAGGTCGCCGACGAGTCTGCTCCATTCCCGGCAGGTGTCGATCTCTTGTGAGGGGTGTTCCCGCGCGTACGCAGCGATCCCGTCGTCGGAGTTGGGGTGATCGGAGGAGAGGAACGCCTTGAGTTCGCTCATGGGCGGAATGTCTATTCCGCGCGCGGCAACATCGGCACGGTTGCGCAGGTGGTCGAAGAACAGGTCGAGAGCTACCCAACGGTTGCACCCGCGGGTGGCCGAATACAGGTTGACGAACATCCACGTTTCGCGGGCGATGTGCGAAATGGGTTGAAGGCCGAACTGTTTGATGGCGGCGGGGGCGAAGCATTCTTCGTGTTTGATGGTCATGACGTCCATGGCGCAGCCGTCGGAGTCAATCCCGATGAAGAAGTCTTTCTTCGGGGTGAAGGCCAGGAGCGGTTGGGCCGCGGCGGGGTATTCACTCACAGGTATGCTCCTCTACACCCACGTGTCTTCTTTGCCGCAGTAAGCGTCGGTCGGCATGGTGCCGAGGAACGCCTCGGGCCCGGCTTCGAGTTTGTCGAGGAGTACCTCCAAGGTGGTGTCGCGGTCGTCGTAGGTGTTGATGTAGGTCTTGACCTGCGGGACGTCGACGAGATCGTAGGGGCTGGCCACGGACACGTACACGGTGGGGATTTCGTGGACGTACCAGGGGATGTCGACAGTACCTTTGGTGGCCGGCCACATGACCCGCTCGGTGGGCTGCATCATGCCTTCGACCTTGGCAATGAGGAGGACGAGGTCGTAGTTGTCGGTGAGCTGGGCGATGGGGGCCTTGCCGGCGTAGACGTTGCGGACGGCATCGGCTTGTTCTTCCGGGCTGAGTTTTTGGAGCTTGTCGAGGAGTGACTCGTGGACGGTGATGTCGTATCCGCGTTCACGCAGCCTCTCGGCTACGGTTTCGGCCGGGTGGGTGATGCTTCCGCCCTCACCGAATCCACGGGCGATGGGGTTGGGCGGGCCGGAAACCGGGACGACGAGGATCCTACGGTAGCGGGCGGGGTCGAGGGGGAGGACGTCTTGGGTGTTCTTGACGAGTGTCATGGACGCCTCGGTGACGTCACGCTCGAGCCGCGTGTTTTCGGCTAGCCCGATGCGGGCCATCGCATCGTCTTTTGCCGGCAACAGTTCGTCGCTTTCTTTGGTGTGGAAGCCGAGGCGTGCCTTGAGACCGAGGATCCTTTCGAGTGCTTCGGTGAGGCGTTCGTCGGTAATGACGCCATCGAGGTAGCCCTGTTTCATCCAGGCGAAATCTTCGTCGGGGTCGTTGAAGAAGAGGAAAAGGTCGCAGCCGGCGGCGATGGAGGCGGGCAGCAGGTCCCGGCGGGCCATCGCCCCGGTCATCCCCACCATGTGGGAGGCGTCGGTGACGATGAGGCCGTTGAATCCGAGCTTGCCTCGCAGCAGATCGGTGAGGAGTTCCTTGCTGAGCGTCGCCGGGAGTAGCCCTGTCTTGTCTAGTTCGGGGTTGAAGTGGCGCTGGTAGGCGGGCTGCATGATGTGGCCGGCCATGATGGAGGGCAGGCCGTCGTCGATGAGTCCCTGGTAGACCTTCCCGAAGGTCACATCCCATTCTTCGCAGCTGAGGGAGTTAACGGAGGCGGATAGGTGCTGGTCGCGTTCGTCGATGCCGTCGCCGGGGAAGTGCTTGGCGGCCGGGAGGATCCCGGATTCCATGATGCCGCGCATGTAGGCGCGCGAGAGCTCGAGAACGAGATCGGGGTCGTCGGCGAAGGAGCGCTTGGAGATGATGGGGTTACGCCAGTTGCGCATGATGTCGACGATGGGAGCGAATGACCAGTTGCAGCCGATCGCCGAGGCTTCGACACCGGATACCCTGCCCATCTCGTAGGCCCATCGGGTGTCGCGGGTCGCCCCGATCTTCACCTCGTAGCCCACGTACGTGCCGTCGGTGCAGGCGCCGTTGCCACCGGCCTCGGTGTTGGCGGCGATGAGGAGGGGGATTTTCGATTTGGTTTGGAGAATCCGGTTTTGCTCCCAGATTTCTGCCGCGGGGCCGGGGTTATAGCGGACAGCACCGATGTGGTAGGTGTCGAGGATGCCGGTGAGGTAGTCCTCGTCGCGTGAGGCCCCCATGTTGACGAAGAGCTGCCCGATTTTCTCGTCGAGGCTCATGTTCTCGATGGTCTCGCGCACCCACGCGATCGCCTCTTCGTCGAGGTCGAACGGTTTCGCCGTCAGATCTACCACGGTCGTCCTCCTTAACGCCGGTTTTTCCTGCCGTTTGTCAGCGTAACGAGCGGCGTTCCCGGGCAGGCAAGTTGCCGCTTCTTGCCAAAGTTTGCCTGCCCGGGTGTCCGCTTATTCCTTGATGGCCACGAGGACCTTCGAGGAGCCGGTGGTCCGATCGGCGGCAACTTCCAGTGCCCGCACGCCCTCGCGCGCTACGAGCCTCACTAGCGAAATGTCCACCGCGTCCATGCAGAGGTGTCGTAGGTCGGCACCGCATACGAGAAGGGAACACCCCAGAAATAGCGATCCTGCCACTGGAAACCGAGAGCTCGCCCCTCGCCCGTCAGATAACGGTTGTCGCGTGTTCGGGTCCATTCGGCCTCGCGTCCGGAACAGTCACGGGACCAGTCGACAACCTCTGTTTCACCGGGTATCCAGCGCAAACACTCCCAGTTCCGAGTGTCCCGAATCCTCATTCTCGATCCGTTGACGACAGATATCTCCAAGGTATCCGTGTACCCGGCGGTCATGCTCATTCCGCATTTGACAACCCACGCCCAGCCTTCGCTATTGGCAGACCACAAACACACCTGGCCCTGCCACGCCCCCGAGGAACCTCCGTTCCATCCCTTCAGCTTCACATACGAGGTAGTTGTCGGCGAGGTCTGAGCCACCGTGTAGCTCAGCGCCGATTCCATCTTCGCAGGTGCCTGATGCGGTCGAGGACGAGCCTTGAGATTAAGTCGACCCTGAGTCTTCGCGTACATTTCGATGGAGTCACTGTCGTCGGCCGTGATGAGAGTGACCTCAAGAGCGAGCAGCCAGCCGAGATTCGGACGCATGTCTGCCCGTTCGCTTGCGTATGGAGTAGGCGTACGCCGATCTTCTAAGGCATAACAGCACGACGAGTTGTTATTGAAGTATGCTCGCCGCACGTCGATCGGCTGCTTATCACCGAAATAATTCTGGACGGTGTAGCCCGCGACAGGCCCCGAACGCCACATCACATAGTCCGGTATGGGAAGGAAGATCTCTGTCTTCTTGCCCAGGTACTTTGCTATCGCATACATCCGGGCCATCGAGCCGTCCCTCGCGTTATCCGGCGACAGATTCTCGGGCACGGCGTAACTACCAAAAACCGGATCGCGTCGGTCAACCGTCCTGAGGAACTCCGAGTTGTCCTTGAGCAGGACCGACACCACCGGCGCCACCGCGGACGTCGCACGCGACCAGGCCGCTATAGCCCGCTCAGAGTTGGTTGTCGCGCGAATTCCGGGCACATCGGGGAGTCTCGGCTGGGCATCGATCTGTGCTGCCGACGCAGGTCGCATGACCGGGTCTGCCATGATGGTCTGTGTGACACCAGCACGTTTGAGCGCGTCCCGCCAATGCTGTGGAGTCGGGAAATTCTCCATCGAGAATTTTATGATCACGCGTTTTTCCAAGTTCGACGTAGCGTACTGTTTCGCTAGGTTCGCTACGGTTTGGGCCGTAGGTATGATTGCACGCGGTTCCTTAACCTCCAGAGACACCAATGAACCTGCATTACGGTTAACCATCGTCGTCAGTAACTCTGCAACGGTGGGCACCTCGTACTCAGTTGCTCTTCGGTCGATCGTCAGGAGTTTCTTCCTTCGCAACTCCTCGAACGTCAGATCGTTGATCCGTGCGTTCGGGCCTCGATCACTGTCTGGATCGTAAGCGGGTTCGAGCATTTTGCCGATGTTAACGTCATGAAAGAGTACGAGCCTCCCATCGCGGGTCGTCCGTACGTCAGTTTCAACATGCGGTTGACACTCATCGAACGAGCGGATGAATGCGCCTAATGAATTCTCCGGGAGTTCGCCCGTAAAGTTGCCACGATGTCGTGCGGTGATCACGCTGTTCGCCGCCCCGTTGACAAGCGCGTCGTATTGCGTGTGATAGGTAGGGCATGCCGTCCGGGGAGCACTTGCCAGCGCGTATGCCGCCGCCGGGGGGAAACAGCATACGAAACCTACCGCAACGAGCACGCTCACCCATATTTGCCGGCGATACATGGTTAGTCCTCCCTCCGCCCTCGCAGATCGGCGGCTGTATCGAGCCCTTCCCACACCCTGGCCATAAGGCCTGTCTCTCGTGCCGCTTCCACGTTCCCTGGCCGATCATCGAAGAAGAGAACGTCGGCAGGATCCGTGCCTAGCGCATCGACGGCGCAGCGGTAGGCCTCGGGTTCGGGCTTGGCATGTCCGATGTCGGAGGAGAATGTCATCGACGAGAACACCTGTCGTGCCCAGTCCTTCCTGCGGAAGAAATTGGCGTGATCGACGGAGGCGTTGGACAAGATGGCGAGCTTGTAACCACATGTGGCGAGCTCCTCGAGCATCTCCCTAACGCCTGGGAACGCCGCTTCCCATTGACCGAGATCCTCCGCAAGCAGACGTTCGACGGTCTCCTCGTCAAGGTGGGTGACACCGACATCACTCGCGACTCGCGTCCAGTACTGCGCGTGCGCTAATCCTAGGTCGTAGTCGTCTCGATGCCGCCACACCGCCGCACGCAAGGCTTCGTGTTCGTCACCGCCCAGATGGAGGATCCGTGCGAGGACCTCTATGCGCGGCCCCCCTCCGGTGATGACACCGCCGATATCGAACAGGAGTGCGCACGGTCGTTTCATCTGTCCACCTCTTTCGTTAGCTCCGCGCGCTTGTTATAGCCCGCAATAATGGAAGCCGACTTCTTTTCTGCCTTCTCCAGTGACGCCTTAACATCGGCGCCCTCGAGTAAGATGGCTTCCATCACCGGCCTGAAATCGGTGCGTTGCGCTTGGAGGGCACCCGAGTGACAGCCAGCCGCCGCCTCGGATGCCGGCGTATTCTCGTATTGCTCGAGCAGCATGTGACGGATGGGATCCGTCGATCCGACCAAATCCGCGATCGCCTGCTTGCTGCTTGGCAAGTAGCCGCCTTCGGTAAAGACCTTTCGCTGAGAAGACGCCGAGGCCATGAACGTCACGAACTCCCACGCGGCCTGTTCGCGCTTGCCCTTTGGGTTATCACCTAAGACCCACAGGGAATTACCGCCGATGACGGTGCCACCGTTGCTGCCCGCCGTAGGGAAGGGGACACCGACAGGCTCGAATCCTCTCGCGTCGCGCAGGAACTGGGACAGGCCCGCCGACGAGGCGACGACCATTCCCACCTCGCCGCTGCCGAAGGGTCCCGAAACTCGCGAACCATCGGTGCCAACGTTGAGGGCAACTCCATCAGCATACAGCTTCTGGAACTCCGTCCACACGTGTACCTGCTCGTCCGTCGACATGGTGAAGGCTGTGGGCAGCTCGTCCGACAGACCGTTGCCGGGCGTACAGTAAGTGACCCCCAACGCGGCTGTCCATTCCTCGAACCACCACGGGTGGATGTGGAAACTAATGCCACGCTTGCCGGTCTTCTCGCGAATCGCTCGGGCCCACGCCACGAGATCGTCAATCGACGCCGGTGGCTTCTCGAGGGATAGTCCCGCGGCTGCCGCGAGGTTTGGGTTAACGAGTACGAGAGGCTGAGACGCCTGGAACGGCATCGACTCGAGCCGTCCGGCACGCGAATAATACGTACGGGCGGCTTCGACAAGTCCGTCAAGCTGATAGCTCGACCCCGCAGCCTCGTTGAGTTGTTCGACAGGAACCGTCAAACCGGTATCGGCCATGTAGGCGGAGTTCGCATCGTTGACCTGCATGACATCAGGTAGGTTTCCCGTCGACACCGATGTCGATAACTTGGTAATCGCGTCCTCGTACGAGCCCTGATAGAGGGTCCGAACCCGGATCTTTCCCTTGTGGGACTCGTTGAATTCCGCCACCAGGCCATCCACGACGGCGGCATTATCACCACCGGAGGAGTGCCACAGCGTCAGTTCAGTAACCCCGTCCGCTGTTCGATCAGAGGCTGAACAAGCACCCAGGCTCAGAGTAGCCGCCAAGGCCGCGATCACAGCCACTCCCCTTCTCACCATCATTCGTGTCTTCACTTCCCTGCCCCTTCCGTCAGGCCACGGGTGAGGTAGCGGTTGCCCATAAGAACCAGGCAGACCATCGGCAGCGTCGCGATCACGACGCCGGCCAACACAACACCCGGGTTCGCTGCCTCCGAGTTTGATAGCTGCGAGATCCCGATCTGCACCGTTCGAGAAGCAGAGGTCTCCGAGATGAGAAGGGGCCACAGATAGCCGTTCCACGCAGAAATCGCCGACGTTACCGTTACCGTGAAGATCGTCGGCTTGTTCAGCGGCACGAGGATGCGGAACGCGAAACGCAGTGGCGTGGCACCGTCAAGCGTCGCGGCCTCGAACACCTCCCGCGGGAAGGACAAGAAACGCTGACGAAGGAGGAAAATAGGAAAGGCCGCGGCAGCGAACGGCAAGAAGACTGCCGCGATCGTATCAAAGAGACCCATATCGTTGATGAGCAGGAAGCGCGAGACGATGATCGACTCGCTCGGCAGCATCATCGTCAACATGATGAGACCGAAGTAGACATTGCGCCAGCGGAGCTGCCCGAAAACGAGTGCCGTGGCCGCGAGGATGGCCGTGAACACCTGGCACCCCGTTTGTAGGATCGTCACGATGATCGAGTTGACGATCTGGCGCCCCAGCGGGATCCTTTCGAACGCTTGGGTGAAGCCTTCTATGGTCGGGTTGCTCGGCCAAAAATTCTGCCACCAGGCCGACGGAAGAGCGCCCCGGAACGCTCCGGTGAATGCGTAAACAACGGGGAGCACGACGAAGACAAAAACAACGAATATATAGGCCACCAGGGCAGCTTTCTGCTGGCGAAGAACCGCAGTGCTTTCCATCAGTAGTTCACCCGCCTTTCACCGAGCCTAAACTGAAGCCACGAGATAACCCCCACGATGACCATGAGCACGACGCCCCGCGCGGCGGATTCACCGAAGCTGGCGTTCGAGGCGAACGCAATATTGTAGAGATCGTAGGTGAGCGTCGTCGTCGCGCCGTTCGGCCCACCTTCGGTGAGGATGTTGATGAGAGTAAACTGCCTGAGCGCGGCGATGGTCTGTGTAATAACGATGAAAAACAGTGTCGGCGTGATGAGGGGGAGCTGCATGTACCAGATCTTCTTAGCCCAGGTGACACCGTCCAGGGACGCTGCCTCCATCACGTTGCCGGGGATCGAATCGAGAGCCGATATAAGCAAGAGCACGGTCAAGCCGATGCCGACCCACAGGTCGGTGAGGATGACCGAAAGCATCGCCATCGAACCATCCGTGAGCCAGCCCGGGGACTCCCACCCAAAGACTCTGAAAATCTGGTCGAAAGTTCCGACTTCAGGTTGATACATCATCTTGAACACGACACCGGCAACGGCCGTCGAAAAAGCCATGGGAATCAACACCATGGGGCGGACGACGACAGTACCCACAAGTCGCGACGACAGGGGCAAAGCGATGGCTAGCCCGACGAGGAGCTTGAGCCCCACCGAGCCGACGACGTACACGAGCGTACGCAGCAGTGTTGCGAGAAACTCGCTCGACTGCAGCATAGCCATATAGTTCTCGAAACCGACGAAGCCAGCCGGGCGACCGAACAGGTCGGATGCCTGCATCGACCGGTAGACGGTGTCTCCGAGGGGGTAGTAGCTAAACAAGGCGAAGATCGCCATTGCCGGGGCAAGGAATAGGTAGGGCCACATCTTCGCCCACGCGCCCGAGCGGTTCTTAGCCAGCTCAGGCGCCGCGGCGACGCGTGACGTCTGTGGGCGTCTCATGGTCGGGAACACTGATCCTCTCCGTTGGGGAATGTGTGGAAGCGCCGATAAAACCTATCGAGCTTTCCGCTGTTGAAAGTAAGACTTAGCCAGCCACGGCCAGTCAGTCTGGATAATGTCGACGTGATAGTCGGGTAGCCGTCCCCATCCTTCGTCAGGATCGGAGAAGACAGAGACTTGATCATCGAGCCCCTGGAAACGCGGGATGCCCGACTCGAGATTGATCGTGTTGACCCATATCGCGAGCCCTTTATCCGCAAGCTCGGCGAATAGGTCGGCATCAGCCAGGTCGTCGCCGGGGTGGGTGGCGATGAGCTCGAGTCCAACGAGATTAACCCCCTCAGCCGCGAGGACAAGATCGAGTTCTTGGCGTGACCTCACGTTGGGGATAAAGGGGAAGGGGATAGTGCAGGCACCAAGCTGGCTGACAAAGGGCTCAAGGGCGCGGCACTTGACGATGAGGTTCTCGACGTTTCCCCACTGCGCAAGCTGTTCGAGGAACCCGTCTCCCCAGTATCGCCAGGAACGATCGATATTGAGGGGAATACCGCGAAGCGCGGCAACGACATCCCGCGTCCGCTCGACGTGTCCACACCCACGCCCTTCGTGAACGGCATACTCGAGGACGTCAATTTCCTCCGACGTCATCTCGAGGATCGATCGGTCGCTCCCCAGCAGTGGCTTCTCGTAGCCGTCATGGAACATGTAGTACACGCCATCTGCCGAGCGGGCGACATCAAGCTCGACGATATCCCCGCCCGAGGCGACCGCCGCCCAGGCCGCGGCTACTGTGTTCGGCTGAACAAGACCAGCGTGTGTACCCCTATGGACGGCGACGAGGGGCACACCTTGCTGACGCGAATGACGGAGAAGATCAGCGAACACCATTGTTGGTCCTCTTCTATCAAGGGGATTATCTGCACGTTAAGACAGTATCTATATTACGTTTACCCTACACATTCCCATTTTCATTGCCATTTGTTGTCGCCGCTATCGCAATGCTGTGATGCCCCGGCACAGTGCCGGGGCATCACAGAAAAGTCGTCTCCTGGGGGGGGAGACTAGTCGCGTCTACGCCTGCTTGTCGATCGCCTCCCACAGGCCGTTGAGGTAGGCGATACCGAGCGCACGATCATAGAGCGGGTAGCCGGCGCGACCGGTCTCGCCCCAGATCATGCGGCCGTGATCGGGGCGCACGTACACGTCGGGGCAGTAGTCGTGGATAGCCTTCATGATGGCGTGCATGTCGAGGGAACCGTCGCTCGACAGGTGCGCGGCCTCCTGGAAGTGCTTCTCACCGAGGTAGCGGACGTTACGAACGTGCGCCGCGGCAACGCGCCCACGCTCGCCGAACTCGCGATAGATCGCGGGCACGTCGTTGGCGGGGTTGGACCCCAGCGATCCCGAGCACACGCACAGCGCGTTGGCCGGCGAGTCGACCATGGAGACAATCTTGTCGAGATCGTCGCGCGAATTGCAGATCCTCGGGATCCCGAACAGCGGCCAGGCCGGATCGTCGGGGTGGACGGCCATGCGGATGCCGACCTTTTCACACGTCGGGATGATGCCCTCAAGGAAGTAGCGGTAGTTATCGCGCAGCTCGTCGGGGCTCATCCCCTGGTAGGCGTCCATGAACTCGTCGAGCTGGGCGAGACGCTCGGGCTCCCACCCGGGCAGCATGAAGCCGGCGGACTCGTCAGCGGTCTTCGCCACGATGTCTTGCGGGGTCATGCCCTGCAAAACGGCGTCGTCGTAGTACAGGCAGGTCGACCCGTCCGGGTTCTCGTGGTAGAGCTCCGTGCGCAGCCAGTCGAACACCGGCATAAAGTTGTAGATGACAACCTTGATGCCGTGCTTAGCCAGGTTCTCAAGGCTCGCACAGTAGTTCTCGATGTAGCGGTCGCGAGTGGGACGGCCGAGCTTGATGTCCTCGTGGACGTTCACGGATTCGATGACCTCACACTCGAGGCCGGCCTCGTTGACCTGCTTGATGTAGGGCGCGATCTCGTCTTCACTCCACACCTCACCGGCGGGAATCCAGTCCATTGCGCCCATGATGCCGCTCGTGCCCGGGATCTGCTTGATGTATTGCAGCGGGATCGGGTCGTAGTCGGCGCCGTACCAGCGGAACGTCATTTTCATGTCAGTGAATCTCCTTTGCGATGACGCGGCGAACCGCACCGGGGCCCGAGACAAGCTCGACCCACAGCTGCTCGACCTTCTCGGCGAGCGGGGTGTCGTAGAGGTCGACGCCGAAAATAGAGCGGCGCGACAGGATGGGGGCGAGGAGGCGGTGCGCATCCTCGGGGGTGACCTCGCCGAGCGTGACGTCAGCGAGACCGGCGTGCAGCTGGTCGTAGAGCGGATCCGAGGACGGCTCGAAGGGCTCCCCGGCATCATCGATGGCCAGCAGGTAGCGGCACCACAGAGCGAACACGAGCGGGATAGCGATCAGCTCTGCCATATCGCGTCCGTCACGCTCGTAGGCCTTGAGGGTCTCGCCGAAGCGGATGGCGAGCTTTTGCGACGTGTCCATCGCAATGCGTTGCGGGGAATCAGGCAGATAGCGGTTCGGGAAGCGTACCTCCTCGACCTCTCGCAAGAAGTCGGCTGGCTTGACGATGCCCGGGTCGACAACGACGGGTAGCGACTCGACCCAGCCGAGCCTGTGGACGAGCGCCGCCAGGTCGTCGTCGCGCATCTCCTCGTCGATGGTGTCGAACCCCAGGAGGCAGCCGGAGATCGCCAGCGCCGTGTGCAACGGGTTGAGGCACGTCGTCACCTTCATGTGTTCGAACTGGTCGCACACGTCCCGCTCGACCACGTGCACACCAATCGACTCCCAGTCGGGAGTGGGGGCGGCAAACTGGTCCTCGATGACGAGGTACTCGGCGGGCTCGGTGTTGACAAAACCGGCCAGCGGCGTGCGCCCGAGGAGGTGGACATCCATGTCGGTGAACCCGACCTCGGCTAGCTTCTCGGCGATCCGCTCGTTAGGGCGAGGCGTGATCTTGTCGATGACCGAGATCGGGAAAGCGACGTTTGCGGTATCCGACAGCCAGGCGATGAAGTCCTCCTCCACGGCGCCACGACCATGCCACTCGGTTGCGATGCGCAGCACCGAGTCACGCAGCTTGTCGCCATTGTGGCTGAAATTATCGAAACTGAGGAGGTTGATGGGGGCGCCTCCGGCGGCGTGACGCGCGTGAAGCATCCCGGCAACCAGGGCCATCGTCGTCGCGTGTGGGCCATGCGGTCCGCGATCGACGTCAGCAGCAGCCTGCTCGGACAAGGCGTCGTCATCGTCGGCGATGACGTAGCCCTTCTCCGTGATCGTGAAGCTCAGCTGCGTGACCTCGGGATCGCGGGCAATGTCGACCAGACGGGCGTAATCGTCCTCACGCTGGCTGGCCAGGCCCTCCCCGATACCGGCGATGACCCTCATGTCGGTGGTCCCATCGGGGTTGAGGGTGACACCCAAGGTAAGGAGGTCGTGGCGCCCCAACTGCTCGTCGAGCTCCCTCGGATCCAGGGGGGTGACGGCAGTGATCGGCCAGTGCTCACCGCGGGCTAGCAGCTCGTCGGCGAGCCGTGCCACGAAAACACGGAAAATGTTGCCGGGACCGATGTGGATCCAGCGGGGGTGTTTCCGAGCAGCCTCACGCATGGCGGCGACATCGAAACCAGGCAGGACGATGCCTGCGGCCCTCATCTCCTCAGAATGGTCGGCGAACTGGGCGTTAAGCTTCATTGCCTCTCCTTCACGTTCAAAGGCGCGGGCCCCACGGATCTGCGGCCCTGCGATCGGTTTTCAGCATAAGGACGCGCCTCCGGCGTCTTGGCAAGTTGCCAAAAATTCCCATCGCTCAGGGGCATTCCGTCCGCGGATCTCTCCGCGAGCGGCGCCGCGCCCAATGCCTGGCTGCCACCACCGTGCGCCCCATACGTTTCCCTCCGGTGAGCCCCGATTTGTCGCAGCCGCGTAGCAACTGAGCGCGGCGCACCCGTCTCGTGGTGCGCCGCGCTCGTGTGCGTCAGGCGTAGGCCGGATCGGCCGTTAAACTACTGTGCCGTCGCCACCTCCGGATCGGCAGCGTGACGCGCACGCAGCGTCTCGTAGTTTTCTTGCACCTGCTTGCGTCCCAGCGGGTAACCGAACTTGAGGATCGCGGCCGTCACCAGGAAGAGGATGCCTGGGACCAGCAAGAACAACAGGTAAATCCCATTGAGGGTCGACGCCGACTGCTCGCCACCGGCCTTCGCGATCTCGGACGAATAGCCAACCGCCGCAACAGCCTGTCCGGCGATGAAGCCAGCGAGGGCCTGCCCGAGCTTACGAGACCACGAGTAGATCGCGTAGATCGTCCCATCATCACGCTCACCCGACATGACCTCCTGGTAGTCGAGGACGTCGGTGAGGATCGCCCAGATAACAATGTTGAACACGGCGATACCGATGTTCATGAGGAAGAAAAGCGCGATGAAGAAGATCGGGCTGTGAATGTTAAGGAACCACATGACCACCGAGATGACGCCCGCACTCGCCATCCCGATGACGCTGATCTCCTTCTTTCCCCACCGCATCGCCACGGCCGTGGCGAAGCCGGCGAAGAGCAGGACGGGCGTCGATGCCGCGATTTGGGCAATCGACATGTAGCTGGCCTCGCGGAACCAGTCCTTCCACAGGTAGCTCGTCGTCGCCGTCGTCAACTGGGTGGCAACAATGAAGCACAACGCCGCACCCACGAGCGTCAGCAGAGCCCGGTTACGTCCAACCGTGGCCAGCATCTTCCCGAAGCTCGCCTTCTCCTCCTTGTTCGGGACGACGACGATACGCTCTTGAACATTGACGTCGCAGATGACGTAGCAGATGACGGCGGCGACGCCACACAGCAGCGCCGCGATCGTCATCCTCGTCACGTCAATCTTGTTGTCGACAAAGACGAGCGGCGGCAGCACCGAGGCGATGAAGAGGAACGCCAGCTGGCCACCGAGCGCACGGAAGACCGACAGCGAGGCGCGGTGATCGGGACGATCCGAAATCGCGGCGGCCATCGAACCATAGGGAATGTTGATCGACGTGTAGCACACCGATCCCCACAGAAGATAGGTGATCGTCATGTAAACGACACGCACGGTGTAGGACGCATCGACGACGAACGGCATAAACATCATGACGCCCGCCACCGCCACGGGCACACACATGCGGCCGATCCACGGACGGAAGCGCCCGTTCTTCGTCGGGCGTAACACGTCGATGAGACGCCCCATACCCACGTCGGTGAAGGCGTCGAGAAGGCGCGCTACGAGGAGGAGCGTCCCCACGTGGGCCGCGTTGATCCCCATGATGTCGGTGTAAAACACAAGGAAAAACACCGTCGACAGGTGGAAGGTGAAGTCGTTGCCGAAGTCACCAAACAGATAACCAATCTTGTCGCGGATCCCAAACGGGCGAGCCGCTGCGGTCGCCGACCGACCAGGGTTGCTCATTGCTTCCCCCTTTCCCAGGCGGCCTCAATGTCGCCTGGTTCGGCACAGCCATCATGGCGTGCGTACGTCATTTGTTGCGTGTTCACACTGTCACCACACCGAGGCCACACGGTCATGTTGCCACCGATTGCCTACGGCTCCACGCCTTGTTTCCCGCTCGGGCATGGGGAAATCTCTCGCCACAAGAGGGCAAAACGTGGCAACCTGGAGCAGGAAGAGTGAGTGAGCCCGACACTGGAAACAACGTCAGCCTTTTCGTCGCAAAGGAGCAATCTATGCTGAGCGTACGTTCCTCGGTGTCTCGCACCGCCCTCTGCCTCGACGGAGTGTGGCAGTTTCAGCTCGATGACGGCACAGGCCTGAAAGAAGGCTGGTACGCCAGGTCGCTTACCGACCCCAGACCGATGCCTGTTCCGGCGTCCTACAACGAAATCACCACTGACATGGAGGTTTACGACCATGTCGGTCTCGCCTGGTATCAGCGCGACGTCCTTGTGCCGCACCTTCGCGACGGCGAACGCCTCATTCTGCGTTTCGGTTCGGTCACCCACCACGGACGGGTCTGGGTTGACGAGACCGAAGTCGCCTACCACGAGGGCGGCTACCTGCCCTTCGAAGCCGACATCACCGACCACGTCACCCCCGGTGAGACATTCCGACTGACAGTCGCAGTCGATAACGAACTGCGCTGGGACACCATTCCCGTCGGCTACACCGGCACCGACGCTCTCGGACAGAAGCGACGCAACTACTTCTTCGATTTCTTCTCCTACGCGGGTATTCACCGCTCCGTCGTCCTCTACACGCGTCCCGCACATGCGGTCACCGACGTCACTATCGTCACGGACATTTCGGGGGCGAACGGCCTTCTCACCTACAGTGTTGAAGCGCCCGGTGCCAGCGACATCCACGTCCGCGTGCTTGATGCCGCAGGCTGCGAGGTCGCCCGCGCCGAGGGAGCCGAGGGGACGATCACTGTCGAGGACGCCCATCTGTGGGCGCCCGGCAAGGGCTACCTGTACACGCTCGAAGTCCACGCCGACGACGACGTCTACCCCCAGCCCTTCGGCATCCGTACAGTCGCCATCGAAGATTCGCAGCTGCTCATCAACGGCACCCCCTTCTACTTCCGTGGTTACGGCCGTCACGAAGACAACATCGTGCGTGGGAAGGGCCACGACAACGTCCTTATGGTTCACGACTTTGAGGTCATGAAGTGGCAGGGCGCCAACTCGTTCCGCACCTCCCACTACCCCTACGCGGAAGAGGTTCTCGACTATGCCGACCGAGAAGGTTTCGTCGTCATCGACGAGACGGCTGCGGTCGGCCTCAACCTGTCGATGTGGCCGGGGGAGCTCGGCGACGTTCCCGGAAAGGTCACGTTCAGCCCCGACACGGTGACCGAGGCCACCCAAAAGACCCACGCCGACCACATCCGCGAGTTCATTGCCCGCGACAAGAACCACCCGAGCGTCGTCATCTGGTCAATCGCCAACGAACCCGAATCCGAAACGGAAGCGGCCCGCGACTACTTCGCGCCTCTCGCCCAGGTCGCCCGCGAGGCTGATCCGACCCGCCCGGTCGGCTACGTCAACGTGGCCATGGCAACCCCGGATGTCGAAAAGTGCGCCGACCTGTTCGACGTCGTCATGCTCAACCGCTACAACGGCTGGTACACCGACACCGGCAACCTCGCTCTGGGCGAGAAGAAGCTGCGCGACGAGATCGACGGGTGGATCAAACTGTGCCCGGGTAAGCCGATCATCTTCACCGAATACGGGCCCGACACGCTCGACGGTCTGCGTGATTATCAACGCCGCCCGTGGTCGGAGGAATACCAGATCGACATGCTCGGCATGTTCCATCGGGTGTTCGATGACTACCCGCAGGTCGTTGGTGAACAAATGTGGAATTTCGCAGATTTCCGCACCATCCCCGGAATTATCCGCGTGGGTGGCAACCGCAAAGGCATGTTCACGCGGGATCGTTTGCCGAAGGCGGCGGCCTACGTCGTTCGCGACCGCTGGCTCGCCATGCGTGAACGGCTGGGGTTCTAGGGCCCATGGTCGACGAACCCACCGGGGATGGTGTCTCCGCCGATGAGCTCACGGAGCTGCCGGCGGGAACCCCATCCGACCCCGGCAAGCGGGTAACGATCTACGACGTCGCCCGCGTTGCCGGGGTGGCGCCCTCGACAGTGTCGCGCGCTTTTTCGCGGCCCGGCAGGGTCAACGCTCAAACGGGGCAGCGGATCCGCGAGATCGCACTTAAGCTCGGCTACCACGCTCATCCGGTACTGCGTGTCGAAGCCGGGGAGGCCACGAAGGTCCTTCTCTTCGTGGTCGCCGACGTCGCCAACCCCGTCTATTCCCAGATCATGCAGGGTTTCCAGATGGAGGCCACCGCGAACGGCTACACGGCGATGCTCGTGGATTCTCAAGAGGACGACGTCGTGGAAAGGCGAACGATCGAAAACGTCCTCGACTTGGCCGACGGCGTCATCCTCACGTCTTCGCGCATGTCAGATTCGTCGATCAACCAGATCGCGAAGGTCAGACCCGTCGTCGCCGTCAACCGGATCGTCTCCACGGTGCCGTCGATTATCCCCGACACGACCCAGGGGATGCGCCTCATTTTGCAAAACCTGCACGACCACGGGCACACGCACGTCACCTATCTCGCCGGTCCTCAGGCGTCATGGGCCGATGGGATGCGCTGGCGCGGACTCGTCGATAACGCCGCGGCCTTCGGGATGAAGATACGACGGATCGGCCCTAACACGCCGTCGCCCGAGGGCGGGGCGGGCGCCGCCACACAGTGGCTTTCGCACCGCACAAGCGCCGTGGTGGCGTTCAACGACCTGTTGGCGATCGGCTTCATGAAAGCCGTCGCGCTGGCCGGGATCCGGGTTCCCGATGATGTGTCGGTCATCGGGGTGGACAACTCGATCGTCACCCAAATCTCGACTCCGACACTCACGTCACTGGCCGCATCCACCCAGGCCATGGGGATGCAGGCCGCGCGGGTACTCATTCAGCTCCTCCGCCAGCGTTCCAGGCAGCACGCCAACCACATTGTCGTGCCTATGCGGCTCGTCGAACGCCATTCGGTCGGAGCCGCCGCTCATCCACAGAAAGGACAGTAACGATGGTTGCCGAACGCGCCACGCTTTCGCTCCACCCCGACAGGCTTCTGCCGGCCGATCCAACGGTCCGCGCGATCGCCCGCGAGCTTTACGCCGAGGTCGAGCACGCCCCCATCATTTCTCCCCACGGGCATGTTCCTGTCGAGTGGCTGGCCGAAGACACGCCCTTCGACAACCCGACGACGTTGCTGCTCACCCCCGACCACTACACGAACCGGATGCTGCATGGGGCGGGGCTCGTCGATCTTGACCGCCTCGGCGTGCCGGTTGGGTCTCCCATCGACGAGGAGGCCGCCCGCGAGGCGTTCCGGTTGTTGTGCGCGAACTGGAAATATTTGCGTGGGACGCCGGTACGCACGTGGTTTGACGCGGAGTTCCACGATGTTTTCGGGGTACGGGTGCGCCCGAGCGAGAAGACAGCCGACGAGATCTACGACCAGATCTCCCAGTGCCTGACCTCCCCCGATTTCCGTCCCCGCGCGCTCTATGAGCGTTTCGGGATTGAAGCGTTGGCGACGACGGATGACCCTTGTGACGATCTGGCCTATCACGACAAGCTCGCTAACGATCCTTCATGGTCGGGCAGGGTGGTGCCGACCTTCCGGCCAGACGCCTACCTGGAGCCGGGTCGCGACGGCTGGTTGTCCCTCACCCGGGCCCTCGGGGAGGCCGCCGGCGTTGACGTGGGCACGTATGCCGGCCACCTCGAGGCCATGCGGGTGCGGCGCCTGTATTTCAAGGAACACGGTGCTGTTTCGTCGGATCATTCGCACGCCGACGCACGGTGTGAGCGGCTCGAGGAGACGGAAGCCGAACGTCTCTACGCGGACGCTTTGGCCGGGCAGATCAGCGTCGCGGGTGCCGACGCGTTGCGTCGCCACATGGTCAACGATCAGGCTCGACTGGCTCTCGAGGACGGCCTCGTCATGACGATCCACCCGGCTGTGGCGCGCAACCACGATCCGGCCGCCTTCGCGCGATTTGGTGCCGACGTGGGCGGGGATGTGCCAACGGGGGTGGAGTTCACGCGCGCCCTCCAGCCGATCCTCAACGACTATGGCAATGCCGAGGGATTCCATTTCGTTGTCTTCACGATGGATGAGACTGTGTATTCGCGCGAGCTCGCTCCCCTGGCGGGCTATTACCGGGGGCTTTACGTCGGTGCCCCGTGGTGGTTCATCGACGAGACGGATGCCATCATGCGTTACCGTCGCGCGGTCACCGGCTATGCGGGCTTCTACAAGACGAGCGGTTTTATCGACGACACACGAGCGTTCTGTTCAATTCCCGCACGCCACGACGTGTCTCGGCGTGTCGACTGCGGTTTCCTTGCCACGCTCGTCGCCGAACACCGCATCGATCTCGACGAAGCCCACGAGGTCGCCAGCGATCTCGTCTCAACCCAGCCGAAGCACGTCTTTAAGCTCTAGAAACACTCGTGGTGGGCGCGCATCGGCCGCGCCCACCACGCTCGTGGGCTCGTCCAGGAACCAGATCGGTGCATCGCTTGTACGTCGCCATAACCACAACGCACCCCGCGTTCATCTAGAGCATGAGCGAACCTGGAAGAGCATCCCCGACCTACCTAGCCTCCTGACAGTCAGCGCCGATCTAGACCAAGCCGGCATGAGCGAACGCCCGGGCGAGACCGTCCTCCCCAATGGGTGACGACACCCAATCAGCGGCAGCTCGAGCCACTGGGGTGGCGTTGCCCATCGCGATCGCCAGACCAGCAGTTTCCAGCATGGGGACGTCATTCGCCGAATCGCCAACGGCCACGGTATCTGTCAAGTCGACACCGAGGTGAGCGGCCACGGCCATCAGGCCTGTTCCCTTCGACACCCGCGCATCCGCTAGCTCCCCGGTCACCCCACCGGGGCCCGCTATCGAGCCGTCGACGATCGTGTATCCATCATCGATCCGCGCGCGCACGTCGGCGACGCTGTAGCCAGACCCCGCAGGCAAAACAAACGTGCACTTCGACGCGCTGGTTGGAAGCTCACCCACCATCGTCGTCGTCACCGAGTCAAGATACGCTTCCCAATCTCGGCCAAACTCGCCCGCCAGTGAGAGAAAAGCATCGGCGAAACGACACGAAGGCGCCATCGTCTCCGGTCCCTGCCAGATGTATTCGGCACCCATGTCGTCGAGAACCGCAGAGATCGAACGAATATCGTCGTTCGACAAACGCGCATCGACAAGAACCTTCTCGCCCACACGCACATACGCCCCATTGCCCGCAACGATACCGACAAAGCCCATATCCCACAGGACCGGATAGATCTCGGGTAACGACCGGCCCGTACACAACACGAGCGTATGCCCCTTGTCTTGGGCTCTCTTCACCGCTGCTGCCGCCGAATCGGGGACCTGCTGGGAATGGGTGATGAGGGTGCCGTCAACATCGAGGAATACCAGCCGCTTCATGGCCTCATTGTCCCACACCTTCACACACCGCCCGAGGCAGCGACAGTCCACCCACCAGCCAACGCCCATCATCCGAACCATCGTGGCAACCAGGATCAACCGCTGCTAGCGTCAACCTTAGCGACGGAAAGGACGATTACATGACGTCTGCTCTACTCAACGACGCACACGCCCTCACTGACGAGCTCGTGTCCCTGCGTCACACACTGCATGGCTGCCCAGAAGTCGGCCTCCACCTGCCCCACACCGCTCGTATCATCCGCGCTCACATCGAAGCGTGCGATCTCGAGATCCACGAGGCACGCTCGGTGAGCGGCTTCATGGCCGTCCTGCGCGGCGAACGCAACACCAACGGGAAACGCCCCATCGTCCTTCTCCGCGCCGACATGGACGGGCTACCGGTCACCGAAGACAACGACCTCGACTGGCGGTCGACAAACGGCGCCATGCACGCGTGCGGTCACGACCTCCACATGGCCGGTCTCGTCGGCGCTATGCGTATCCTCACCGCCCGCAAAGCCGAGCTCGCCGGCGACGTCGTTTTCATGTTCCAGCCAGGCGAAGAGGGCCACGATGGGGCCCGCCACATGATCGACGAAGGACTACTTGAGGCTGCCGGCCGCCTCCCAGATCACGCCTACGGCCTCCACGTGTGGTCCGGCCGCTACCCGGCAGCCTTTATCGGCACGAGACCGGGCCCCATGATGGCCTCCTCCGATACGATCGCCGTGCGAGTCCAGGGCCGTGGCGGCCACGGTTCGGCCCCCCACGAGGCGCTCGACCCCATCCCCGTCATCGCCCGGATCATCACCGACATTCAGGTCAGTGTCGCGCGCGAATTCAACATCTTCGATCCCGTCGTCGCCACGTGCGGGCAGGTCCACGCCGGCTCAGCCGCCAACGTCATCCCCTCCGAGGCATACGCCGAATTCACCCTTCGTGCCTTCTCCCCCGAAGCCCGCGAGCGCCTGTGTACCCGCGTCCGCGAGATCGCTACCGGTGTCGCCGAGACCGCCGGGATGAAGGCCGTTGTCGAGCACACGCCGCTGTACCCGGTGACGATGAACGACCCCGGGGAGGTCGATTTCGTTCGTGACCAGGTCGAGTCCCTATGGCCCGGCCGGTGGCGCAACCAGGACGAGCCGATGGCGGCGGCCGAGGATTTCTCGAAGGTTCTCGAACGCATCCCAGGTTGCTTTATCGGGGTGTCTGCCGTGGAGGAGGGCGAGGATGCCGCGAAGCTGGCGTTCAATCACTCTGCCCATGCCCTTTTCAGCGACGAGGTTGTCCCCCACTGTGCCGCCCTGCTCGCCCAATGCGCCTATTCGCGTCTCACCTGAGGTAGCGACCGCCGACCCCCTTGACCAGTGAAGGAGGCCCACGTGTCCACATCCGTAACTCAACGCCAATCACCGTTTCGAACCATCGCTGGGACGGGGGTGGGTAACGCTCTCGAGTGGTACGACTGGAACGTCTATGCGACGTTCGCGGTGTTCTTCTCGACCCGCCTTTTCGACGAGACCGACCAGGCTTCCGCCCTCCTGCAGACGCTAGCGGTCTTTGCTGTGGGCTTTGTTGCCAGGCCATTCGGAGGATTCGTGTTCGGCTGGTTGGCCGACCGTATTGGTCGACGCCACTCACTGACGGTGGCCGTCATATGTGCCTCGGTCGGGTCTGCCATGATCGCGTGCGCCCCCACATTCGATCGGGTCGGATGGATCGCTTCGGCCGTGCTGCTGTGTGCTCGTCTTGTCCAGGGTTTGGCTCACGGCGGGGAGTTGCCGAGCGCCCAAACCTACCTGTCGGAGCATGCTCCCGCCGATCAGCGGGGATTGTGGGCGTCGTCGATCTATGTGACCGGCACGATCGGCATCCTGTTGGGCATGGCGATGGGCTTGGTGTTGGAGACGACACTCACTGACGCCCAGATGCTCGCGTGGGGATGGCGCGTGCCTTTTGCCGTCGGGGCAATCATGGGTCTCTTCGCCCTGTGGATGCGCCTCCACATGGATGAATCCGAGGTTTTCGAGCAGGCCCAGGCTCGCGAGAAGACGCGGGAAAACGTGTTCGTGTCGGTCGCACGCAATTGGCGCCTCGCCCTCAAAGTCATCGGGATGACGTGCGGGCTGACCGTGTCGTATTACGTGTGGAGCGTCACCATGCCCTCGCTGGCGCAGACCTCCTTCGGCTACGCTCCGGCGGACGCCTTCAGGGCGACGATCGTCGGCAACATCGTGTTTATCGTGGCGTTGCCGGTGTGGGGGTGGATTTCTGACAAGATCGGTCGTAAACCCTCGATGCTCATCGCCTTGGCCGGCTCGGCCGTGTTGTATCTGCCGCTCGTGTATTGGATCGAGGCGAACCATTCGTCCTTCGTTCTCATCGCGGCGATCTGTATCCAGCTGGTGCTTCTAGCAGGATTCTTGTCGCACGCACCCGCGACCTACGCGGAGATGTTCCCGACCACCCAGCGCGCATCGGGTTTCGGGATCCCCTACGCGATCGCGATTGCTGCCTTCGGTGGTACCGCTGCCTACATCATGACCTGGATGGGCGACGTCGAGAAGTTCGCGATCTATTCGATCGTGCTGCTCGTTATCTCGTGCGCGACGATCTTCACGCTGCCAGAGACGAAAGGCATCGAGCTTCACGACGAACACGCAGGAGCGTGAGAATTCCCAAACTCCTGTGACCAGCATTCTTAGTCTTTCTTGAACAATCTGGCACATAATCATTAGGGCTCGCGATCATGTGTTCACGTTCGTGGTCGCGGCCCGGGGCGGGTCCGTGACGTCCCTCCGCTCGAGACCCGCCCCGCCACTGCCATATGGCTCTCATCATCTCTCATCTGTCATAATCCAGTCATGGGTTATCTGACTGCACTCGGTCTGTCCTCCGCGGCGGGCCTCAACGCCTACATTCCGCTGCTCGTCTTTGGGCTCATCGCCCGCTACACCGACATCGTCACGCTGCCTGAGGGGTGGGCGTGGATTAGCAACGGCTGGACCCTGTCGATTGTCGCTCTCCTCCTCATCGTCGAGATCGTCGCCGACAAGATTCCGGCCCTCGACTCAATCAACGACATCGTGCAGACGTTCATCCGTCCAACTTCCGGCGGCCTTGTGTTCGCTTCCGGCGTCAGCGCTCAAACACCGATGGTGAGCGCGATGACTGACCACTCGACGTGGAAATCCCTCGTCGTGGGGGCCATCATTGCCCTCATCTTCCACGGTTTCAAGGCACTGGGACGCCCGGCAGCTAACGTCTCCACGGCCGGGGTTGGTGCACCGATCATCTCGACGATCGAAGACGTCTTCGCACTTGCGGGGACTCTCGTCGCGATCTTCCTGCCCGTCCTCGTCGCCGTCGTCATCGTCGCTGTCCTCGTTATCTTGTACCTCATGTACCGCAAGATGAAGGGCCGCAAGCGCACGCGAGGATCGCGGGTCGTCCAGATCTAGCCGAGACGCGAACGCGGGCCCGGAGCAGCAGCTCCGGGCCCGTTTCCTTAGGCACGCGCGTCTACGACAGGGCGCCGCGCGCGCGTTCGCTGCGATACAGCTTGGCGTCGGCGATCATATAACCGGCGGTACCCACCGCGACGATGAGCGCAAGGACCCACAGAATAGTGCCGTATCCGGCACCGACGGGTGTGTCGGCGCTGACCGCCCACGACAAGAACGTGGGCTTGAGGTCGTTGAGCTTCGCCGTGTAGGCGATACCGATCGGGATAGCTACGTTGATCGTCAGGTTGTAGAACCCGATGGCAATGCCCGTCTTCTCGGCGGGAATGTCGCGGATGGCGGTTGCTAGCAGAGGAGCGTAGAAGAGCGCATACGACGAGGGGAAGAACACGACCGACACGATGAGCACCCACGAGCCCCAGCCGATACCGACCGCAGCGATGACAAGGGCCGCGATGACCCCGAGGAGAGCGAGCAGGATCGTCAATCGAGAGTTGAGGACCCTCCCGATCTGGCCCGAGAGAACACCGACGACGATGGCGCAGGCGTAGCCGGGAGCCAGCAGCAGCGAGGCCTTGTCGATCTCGTAGCCGTACATGTCGGCAGCAACGTAGGGGAAGAGGGTGATGTAGCCGAGCTGGACGGAGTAAACGATGAAGACGAGGACGATGATGCAGCTGAACCGCTTGTTCATGAAGAACTCCGGGCGCACGAGGGCGTTCTCGTGAGCACAGATGTGCCAGATGAAGGCGGCGACACCGACGAGCGAAACGACAAGCCATAGCCAGTTGAACGCCTGCAGGAACAGCATGAGGGCGGTTGCAACGACCGCGATGAAGAACAGGCCGAGCAGGTCGACGTGGCTCGAGGTCGCCTCGGTATGCGGAACGGTCCGCTTGACGATGGGGATGGTGGCGAGCATGACGACGGGGATGAGGAACATCGCCGTCCACGACACGTAGGTGGCAACGTAGCCTGACGCGACGGCACCGAAAAGGGTCGAGGCCTGGAAGGCGGCCGTGGAGAAGCCGAGATAAGTCTTTTGGTCTTTTGCGGGCAGATATTTCGTCACGTAGATGACGTAGAGGGTTTCACCGGCGGCCAAGCCTGTCGTTTGGATGAGGCGCGCGATGATGACCATCGTGTAAGACGACGAGAAGCAAAACCCGACAATGCCACCTACGGCAATGAGGCCCACGCACACGTACAGAAGCTTGCGCATGGACACGGAGTCGGCCAGAGCGGCGTAGACGACGGCGCCGATACCGATGACGAGACCTGCGAGCGTCGCCTGCAGCGAGGCCTGCGACGCGGTGAGAGCAAGATCGTCACCGATCGCTTTCGTCATGAATTTGAAACCGTTGTCGATGATGAGACTGAAGAGGAAGATCCCGAGAACGACGGGGACGGCCGCCTTGGGGCCGCGGGTACGTGCGGGTGCAGATGGAGACGTAGCCATGGAGTTACTCTAGTCCCGCCAGGGGCAGCGTCAGTTCCATCATTTGGGTGAATGCGCTCTCGCGTTCGCTGGAGGTTGTTTGTGCACCGGTTACTAGGTTGTCCGACACCGTGAAGACACCCAGGGCGTCGACGCCCGCTTCGGCGGCAACGGCGTAGAGTCCTGCGGATTCCATTTCGACGGCGAGGACACCCATGCGGGCCCAGCGCTCGTTGACATCGTCACGGAAGTTGTAGAACACGTCGGAGGACAAGATGTTGCCGACGTGAATGTCGATCCCTTGCTGTGTAGCTTGCTCGGCGACGGCTGACAGCAGCTTGTACGACCCTGTGGGTGCGTAGGTGCCGGGAAGATCGTATTGTTCGAGGAACCTCGAATCGGTGGAGGCCGATTGGGCGACGACGATGTCGTAGACATCGAGGTCGGGCTGCATGGCCCCACACGAGCCGACCCGGATGACGCGGGTGGCTCCAAAGACGTGGATGAGTTCCCACGCGTAGAGGCTGATCGAGGGGATGCCCATGCCCGAGCCCATGACGGAGACGTCGTGGCCGCGGTAGGTTCCCGTGTAACCGAGCATGTTGCGGACGGTGTTGAAGCAGCGCACGTCATCGAGGTAGGTCTCGGCGATGAATTTTGCGCGCAGGGGGTCGCCGGGAAGCAGGACTGTCGGGGCGATGGGGGCCTGCGGGTTGATATGGGGCGTGGACGGGACTTCGGTGGCCATGGTCTCTCCTCATTCGACGAATGTGTTACTAGGATCACCCCGGAATGCACTTTTGTCAATACTGGAACGCACATTTGTGGACAGACGTGTCTACGGGATCCTCATGAGCGGCTTTCGCCCCGCTTATCGGGTAGCCTGTAGCCGCACGCGCGACCGTTGGTAGCCGGCCAGCAAGGAGGAGGAGCGGTGGACAAGCGGGACGAGCAGGCGCTCACAGCCGTCAAACTCTATTTCGATAAGGGGCTGAGCCAAGCCGAAGTCGCCCGCGAGCTTGGGGTGTCGCGCCCGACGGCGTCGAAGCTCATCAACTACGGCAAACAGCGCGGCTATGTCACGATAGAAATCCACGATCCGCGCGAGGAGCGTTCCGAGCTTGTTGACCGCCTACGGTCTCGGTACGGGCTTCTTGATGCGCGCATTGCGCATGCGCCGCGTGCCACCACAAACGACGTGTTACGCGGCATGGGAGCCACGGCTGCGGGGATGCTCAGTGAGCTCGTGAGCGACGGCATGTCGGTGGGGATCTCGTGGGGCGACACGATGTATGCGCTCGCTCAGCAGCTGGAGGAGCAGCCCGTGCGCAATGTGCGGATCGTCCAGCTCAAGGGCGGACACTCTCATTCGGGCCGCTCGACCCACGACCTGGAGACGATGCGTCTGTTTGCGGCAGCGTTTCGCGCAACGACGCTCCCCCTTCCGCTTCCCATCATTTTCGACGACGTAACGACGAAGCAGATTGTCGAGAAGGACCGCCATATTTCGTCCGTGCTCGAAGCCGGGCGTCGGTGTGATATCGCGGTTTTCACCGTAGGCGATGCCTCGCGCGAGTCGTTGCCACTCAACCTCGGCTATCTCAATTCGGAGGAGCTCGATCGCCTCTCGCGGGTGGCTGTCGGCGACGCATGTTCTCGCTTCTACACGCACACGGGCGAGGTTGCGGCGCCCGATATCGATGCGCGAACAGTGGGCATCAGCCTCGCCGACCTCAAGGCGTGCCCAACGCGGGTGGTCGTCGCCGGAGGTGCGAACAAGGTCGACGCGTTGCGTGTTGGCCTCGACCACGGGTTCGCCACCCACCTGGTCACGGACCAGCGCACCGCCGAGCACCTCGTCTAGCCGCGGCGGGTCCGGATGCTAGATTCTCCCGGACCCGCCCGACCTAGCCGTCTCTAGTCGCCCACGATGACCCGGCGCACGTCGGTTTCGAGGGTGTCGAGGCGCCTATCGGCTTCCGCCCAGTCGACAGTGCCCGACTCAGCGGGCACGTGCGCTTCGAGGTAGCACTTGAGCTTAGGTTCGGTACCCGAGGGGCGAATGACCACGCGCGAATCGTCTTCGGTAAAGAACATCATGCCGTCAGTTGGAGGCAGCCCATCGTATCCGCGGGCGAGATCGTGGGTGGCCTCGACCGGCGAGCCACCCAGCGACGATGGGGGATTCGACCGCAAGGCCGCCATTGCCTGAGAAATAAATGCCAGGTCGTCCACCCGGAACGTCACCGGGCGCGTCCGATAGGCGCCATCGCGCACAGCAATATCGTCCAGGGCATCGAGCAAACCGCGCCCGTCGGCCTTGAGCTCGGCCGCCAGCGAAGCAACAACCACCGCCGTCGCAATACCGTCCTTATCGGCCACGTGCGCGGGATCGGGACAGTAGCCGATCGCTTCCTCGTAGCCAAAAATGAGCTCGGGGGTGCGGGCGATCCACTTGAAACCCGTGAGAGTGTGCGCAAAATCGAGACCGTGTGCCGCCGCAACCTTTGCCAGCGCGCGCGAGGACACGATCGACGTCGCCACAGCTCCGCCACGTCCATCACGTGCGGCCCGTGTGGCGAGATATTCCCCGACAATGAGACCCGTTTCGTCACCGCTGAGCTGACGCCAACCCTGTTCGTGCGGAACACACACGGCACACCGATCAGCATCCGGATCAAGAGCGATAATGAGGTCCGCCCCTACCCGATCGGCCTCCTCCTTCGCCAGATCGAGAGCCCCCTTCTCCTCCGGATTCGGGAAGGAGACCGTCGGGAAGTCGGGATCGGGATCGGCTTGAGCCGACACGAGCACGACGTCGTCAAAGCCTGCCTCGCGCAAAGTGGCGCACGCCGTCTCGCCACCGACTCCGTGCATAGGCGTGAGTACCACGCGGATAGCGCCCGGACGACCAAGGGCAGCCGCACAGGAGCGGTAGGCCTCGCGCGTGTCCACTTCTTCGACACCGTCGCGATTGCGCGGAACATCCTTAGCCGCGGGCGCCGCGGCAATCGCTTCGGCGATACCGGCGTCCGCAGGCGGAACAATCTGGACGCCCCGACCATCGCCAGGGCTCACACGCCCGCCCGTATAGACCTTGTAGCCATTGTCGCCTCCAGGGTTGTGAGAGGCCGTGATCATCACCCCGGCGTCGGCATCAAGTTCACGGACACTAAAGGCCGTCAACGGCGTCGGATGCGCCG
Organism: Actinomycetaceae bacterium; assembly: GCA_030527545.1. Lineage (GTDB taxonomy): Bacteria > Actinomycetota > Actinomycetes > Actinomycetales > Actinomycetaceae > Nanchangia. Next base: position 11,144 of record JAUNAP010000007.1, on the reverse strand, counting down.
GGGGTAGAGCCAAAGCGACGCCACCGGCCGCCGAGACGACCTCGCACACATCCTTGTAGAAAGCGGCCGAGCCGTGCCTCGCGTCACAACCGACGACAACGCGAGGACGATCCACCTGCGCGTTCAACCACCCCATGAGACCAGCGGTCGCACGAATAACAACGGCCCTGTTCATACACGATTCGCCTGCTGCCACCGGCCCCCTCAGGCCGGCGGTACCGAAGGCCAGGGGGCCACTAAAGCGCCGGGCGAGGTCGATACCGGCGGCAGATTGAGGCCCTCCCTGTCGCGCCTTGTTGACCAGACGCGACAGCTCGTTTCGAGTATCAGCCTCGGGATCGTCCACGATCCAGCGTTCTGCTCGGTCAAGAACCTCGGAAAAATCCATGACTAGTCCTCCATCTCGGCCAGGATCGATGCCGAGGCCGACAGACCCAGCCTCGTCGCACCCGCGTCGACCATCGCGAGGGCATCGGCGCACGTGCGGATCCCCCCGGAAGCCTTGACGCCGAGCCGGTCACCGACCGTGCGGCGCATGAGTTCGACAGCGTGGGTGCTCGCGCCCCCGGCGGGGTGGAAGCCGGTCGAGGTCTTCACGTAGTCCGCGCCCGCCCTCTCGGAAGCCTTGCACGCGGCGACAATCTCGTCATCGCTCAAGGCCGCCGATTCGATGATGACCTTGAGGAGGACTTTCGGCGCGGCCTCACGCACGGCTCGGATGTCGGCTTCTACGTCGTCGAAACGGCCTTCCTTGGCGGCACCCACGTTGATGACCATATCGATCTCGTCGACGCCCGATTCGGCTAGGTAACGCGCCTCGGCAGCCTTCACTTCGCTCGGATGAGCACCCGAAGGGAAACCGCACACGGCGGCCAGATGCAAACCCGGCGGAGTCTTCAACGGAACTCGCGAAGGCGACACGCACACCGAATAGGTTCCCAGCTCCTGGGCCTCGCTCACCAGGGCGTCGGCATCTACAGCCGTCGCCTCAGGCTTGAGCAGGGTGTGGTCGATCATGCGGGCTAGTTCGGTGCGGTTCACTACATCGCCTTTCGTCGTCGAAGTACGCGGGATCGTGTGCCCACACTAACCCCAGAAGGCACATTCGTCAATGGCAATATTGACATGAGTTCCCGCGGGTGGGGATGTGGGCCCACTCCCCCTCGACTAGACGCGCGAGGCCAGTGCAGCCCCCTCGACGAGGGCTTCAAGCTTCGCCCATGCGATGTCGCGGTGAACACGCCCGCCCAGGCCGCAGTCGGTCGAGGCGATCACGCGGTCGGGGCCAACGAGTTCGGTGAAACGAGATAGGCGCTCGGCGATGAGTTCGGGGTGCTCGACGACATTCGTCGAGTGCGACACCATGCCGGGGATGAGGACGATGTCGTCAGGCAGATCGACCTCGTGCCACACCTTCCACTCGTGGGCGTGCCGCACGTTGGCGGCCTCAAACGTGAAGGCCTGGGCCTTGACGGTGAGCACCTTGTCGATGATGTCGGCGAGCGGAATGTCGGTCGTGTGGGGGCCGTGCCACGAGCCCCAGCACACGTGGAAACGCACCTGCTCGCGCGGAATTCCCTCGAGGGCGTGGTTGAGCGCCGCAATACGCACCTCAATGAAGTCGCGGTAGTCGTCGACGCTGGGTTCTGGCTGGATTTGGTCCCACGCCTCAGCCACGGACGGGTCGTCGATCTGGACGGTCAGCCCGGCGTCCGTGATCGCCTTGTATTCCTCCTTCAAGGCATCCGCGCACGCCCACACGACCGCCTCGTCGCTGTCGTAATACTCGTTGGGGATGCGCGCACACGATCCGGGAGACAGCGCCGCCACGAATCCGTCCCGCGGTGTCTTGCCGGCCGCTTCGAGGCCGTGGACGAGCAGCTCAATATCCTTCTTGACGGCTTCTTGTCCGCGATAGGTGAGGGGGCCGACGATCTTGGGGTTTTTCACGCGTGCCCGATGGGTGAGGATCCCCGAGGTCGGGTCGGTGTAGGCGTCGCGAAAGCGCGTCCAATCGCGGCGATGCCGGAAGGAGGTGAGGCGGATTTTTCCCGGCTCGGAGCGGACGTCGTTGTCTTCTTGCCACCGATCAACATCGGTGAGCTCGAGTCCGCCCAAACGCGTGAAGGAGTAGTTCCACCAGGCGCCGTAGTCGACTTTCCCCGAGGTGATATGGCCGTATTCGCCTTCGTTGACGATGTCGAGTCCCGTCTCAATCTGGCGGGCGACCACTTCGTCGACGGAGGCGGTGAGGATGTCGGCGAATTCTCGATCGGTGATGTCGCCTGCGTGTCGTCGCTCGTTGGCGGCGAGGAGCGCGTCGGTGCGCGGGAGGGAACCGACATGGGTGGTGCGTATGCGAGACATTACAGTGTCCTTTTCGTTCGTGGGTGACAGGGGACGCACAATGATGGCAATCTCGCCCCTCTTCGGGCGATCCCTAGACCCACATCGACCGACACCCAGCCGCGCGGATGCAGCCTGCAGCAAGCTGTGGTGTCGTCATGTCACCCCCCTAGGTTTCCTGTATGGGTGCGAATAGGGAGAGACTAGCAAGCCGGCTCTTGCCTCCCCTGCGCGAGTCCACATGTTGACATCGCTAGCGTCGTCGCTAGGGACGCCGCGTTCGCGTCTGCCTCGACTGGTCTGGCCAACCTCGTTAGACTGGATGCCGCGCCGGACGACCGGCGTCACCCGTGACCACTGGGGACGGCCCCGCCAGTCAGGAAAGGCTCCCGCATGGCTTGGGTTGTCCTTATCGTTTCAGGTCTTTTCGAGGCAGTGTGGGCGCACGCGCTCGCCGCCAGTGATGGACTGCGCAGGCTTGGCCCTTCTTTCGTTTTCGTCGCCTCTTTGGCGCTGTCGATGAGCGGCCTGGGGTGGGCGCTGAAATCCATTCCCGTCGGCGTTGGTTACGCGGCATGGGTCGGGGTCGGTGCGATCGCGACCGTCGCCTACTCTTTTGCCTCGGGCGCGGAGACGCTCAGCCTCCCTAAGGTCGTGTGTCTGGCCGCGATCGTGGGTGGCATCGTCGGTCTCAAGCTGCTGACGGACTGATAAGGGGGCGAGCGCACATGGTCACGTCACTCGGCAACGCGCCAGCGCACGCACGCGAGGCCCGCCTCGGCGACCTCGATGCCCTGTGTGCCCTCGGACGCGACACGTTTTGCGAGACGTTTGCCGAGGCGAATTCGCGTGAGGACATGGAACGTTATCTCACTGAGGCGTTCGCGCCCTCGCGCATCCACGCCGAACTGGTCGACCCGTCGAGCACCTGGTGGGTGGTCGAGGCCGACGGGGTGCTCCTCGGTTACGCCAAGCTCAACGTCGGTTCCGCCCAGACCGAAGAGATGCCGTCGTCGTGGGCCGAGTTGCAGCGCATCTATATCCGCTCCAGCGCCCACGGTCTGGGTCTCGGCAGCATGCTTCTCGCGATGGCCGAGGAGGAGGCCCGCCGGCTGGGAGCCGATACCTTGTGGCTCGGCGTGTGGGAACACAACGAGCGAGCCCTCGGGTTCTACCGCGCGCGAGGGTTCGAGCAGCATTCCACGCACACGTTCGTCCTCGGCGATGACAAGCAAACCGATCTCGTCATGGTGAAATCGCTGAGATAACACGTGTGGGCGGGACGTGATCGTGTCACGTCCCGCCCACACGTCACGACGCCGTGCTAGGAGGCCACGACCCCCACGATCGCGGCGTTGAGCATGTTGACGCAGAAGCCGCCAAACAGCGCGAGGGGAGCGAGCTTGGCAACCTCCGCGCGACGCTCGGGAACGAGCGAGGAGAACGTGCCGATCTGGATGGCGATCGAACTGAAATTCGCGAAGCCCGCGAGCGCGAAGGTCGAGATCATGAGGGCCTTCGGGCTCATCGTGTCGACGAAATCCGACATCGCGGTGTAGCCGACGAACTCGTTGAGGACCGTCTTTTGGCCAATGAAGTTGGCGACCATCGTCGCTTCGTCCCACGGGGTGCCGATGAGCCACGCGAGCGGCGACAAGACGATGCCGAAGAGGCCTTCGAGCGACCAGTTACCTTGGCCGAAGAGGTGCCCGACCCCACCGATGATGCCGTTGAACATGTGGATGAGCGCGATGAACGCGATGAGGGTGCAGCCCACGGCAATCGCGATGCGTCCTCCGGCCATGGCCCCGTGGGAGAGGGCATCAACGAAGTTGCGGGACTCTTCGTCGCGGACGTTACGCACGTTGGCATCGAGATCGGATTTTTCTGTATCGGGGAAGAAGGCCTTGGCAACCATGATGGAGGCCGGCGCGTTCATGAGCGAGGCCGCCAGCAGGTAGTTGAGTGGCGCGCCCAGGAGCGAGTAGCCGATGAGCGTCGACCCGGCCACCGAGGCGAAACCGCCGCACATGCACGTGTAGAGCTGGGCCTGGGTGAGGCGCGGCAGGTAGGGCTTGATGAGCAGGGGCGCTTCCGATTGGCCGAGGAAGATGACGGTGGCCGCCCACACCGACTCGATCTTAGTGACCCCCAGGATCTTGCCGAGGACAAAACCGACCCCATCGACGACGTACTGGATGACACGCAGGTAGTAGAGGGCCTGAATGATCGTGCCGAGGAAGATGATGACCGGCAAGACGTTGAGGGCGAACACGAAGGCGTTGGCGTCGTCGCTCATGAGGGAACCGAACACGAATTTAGTGCCCTCGTTGGTGAAGTCGGTGAGCTTTTGGACGGCGTTGGCGACGCCCTTGAGGGCGTCGACACCCGGCTGCCATTTCATGACCAGGAGAGCGAAGATGACCTGGAGGATGAGGCCGGTGCCGAGGGTACGCCATTTGATGTGGCCTCGGGCTCTGGAGAACCCGATGAGCACGGCAAATATGACGATGATTCCGAGTAGGCCTTGGAAACGTTCCATCGGGTTACTCCTTTGTAGTTGCGAGCGCTTCGGGACCGAAGCTGTGGGGAAGAAGGTCAGAGAAGGGGATCGAATAGGAGCTGGTTCCATTGGTGAGGATGACGCGTTCGCACCCGAATTCATTGAGGACCTGGCGGCAGGACCCGCACGGGTAGCAGGGGTTGGCGCTTCCGCCCACGATTGCCACGGCCCTGATGTGAGGACGCTCCCACGGGTCCTCACCCGGGCTCGGTCGGGTGGCTACAGCCTGGGTGATGGCTGTGCGTTCGGCGCAGATTGTGGAGCCGTAGGCTGCGTTTTCGACGTTACACCCGGTGATGATCCGCCCATCATCGAGCAGGACAGCAGCTCCTACCCGAAAACGGGAGTACGGCACATAGGCGCGAGTGGCAGCCTCTTGGGCTAGTGAGACGAGGCGTTCGTCGTTGAACGGCTTCTCGGCCGTCATGGCTTTTCCTTCCGCCGCAGTGGCACTCTTGTCAAGAGTGCGCTAGGCATTCGTAACGTTGCAGCACTATACGGCGCATCTGCGCGCCAACGCAAGGCACTCATCCACAGTTTGGCACATCTGTCAAATTTGCCCTTGTCTTCTGATCTGCTGGCGCGTAGTGTGTGGAAGCAGCAATGAGGCTCGCACGACTAAGGAGTAGCAATGGAGTCCTTCGATGCCGTCGACATCATCCGCACGAAACGTGACGGCGAGGTCCTGACACCTGAGCAGATCGACTGGGTAATCGACGCCTACACCCGCGGCGTGGTTGCCGACGAGCAGATGTCGGCCCTCGCGATGGCAATTTTCTTGCAGGGGATGACGCGCGAGGAGATCGCCCGCTGGACGCTGGCCATGATGAACTCTGGCGAGAAGATGAGCTTTGCCGATCTTGGGAAGCGGACGACCGACAAGCACTCGACGGGTGGGGTCGGCGACAAGACTACGCTGCCGCTTGCGCCACTGGTGGCGTCTTTCGGGGTGGCGGTGCCGCAACTGTCGGGGCGCGGCCTTGGACATACCGGTGGCACGCTCGACAAACTGGAGTCGATCCCGGGATGGCAGGCTTCGATCGATAACGACCGGCTCATGCGGATCCTCGCCGACGTGGGCTGCGTCGTGTGCGCCCCTGGGGCGGGTCTGGCTCCAGCAGACAAAAAGCTCTACGCTCTGCGTGACATCACATCGACGGTTGACTGTGTGCCGTTGATCGCCTCGTCGATCATGTCGAAGAAGATCGCGGAAGGCACGTCCGCGCTGGTCTTGGATGTCAAGGTCGGTTCCGGGGCTTTCATGAAGGATCTCGACCACGCACGCGAGCTGGCGCAAACCATGGTCGACCTCGGTTCGGATGCAGGCGTGAACACGGTCGCTTTGCTCACGGACATGGGCAAGCCGTTGGGGCGCGGAATCGGTAACGCCCTGGAGGTCAAGGAATCGGTTGAGGTTCTCGCAGGCGGCGGGCCGGCCGATCTGGTTGAGCTTACGTGCACGCTGGCACGCGAGATGCTCGCGCTTGCCGGGATCTCTGACGCGGATGTCGAGGCTGCGTTGTCCGATGGGCGGGCGATGGATCATTGGCGTCGCATGATCGAGGCACAGGGTGGGGATCCGGATGCGGAGCTGCCGGTGGCTCGCCACACGCACGATATCGTCGCTGATCGCGACGGGGTGTTGACCCACACGGACGCGTTGGCCTTTGGGGTGGCGTCGTGGCGACTCGGTGCTGGGAGGGCCCGCAAGGAGGATCCGGTCCAGGCGGGTGCGGGCATTTGGATGCACAAGACCCAGGGCGAGAAGGTACGTAAGGGCGACGTCCTCTTCACGTTGCACACGGACACGCCTGAGCGTTTCGATCGCGCTTTGGACAGCCTCGAAGGCGGATGGACGCTTGGTGACGATGCCGCGCAGGCCCCGCAGATCGTTCTCGATCGGATCGGTTAAGTGAAGCGCTCGCGCGCGCGTGCACCGCTCGCGCGCGAGCAGCTCCCCCAAAACGTGAGCGCCCAAGTGTGGCACGTGCTCTCGAGCATGCCGTCTTCCATCACCTCAAGATCTGGGATAGCACCACGCTAGATGATGTACGCACGCTGGCGGCTGCCAGGTTTGAGGAGGACACGAATATGGAGTGGAGTCTTGACGATAAGCTCTGCGAGAAGCTTGCCAGAAGCTTCTACGCACGCGTCGCCCCTCATTCGTGAGTGTTCACTATCACCAGCATTCCTACCGTGCTTGTCGCGGCATGAGCACCATGGCGAAATACCTCACGATAACCATCGCTGTCTGAAAAATAGGGGCCCGGTCCCCCGCGGCCCCGACCGTTGGGCGACTCCCTAGCCCGTGCACGCGTGTGTGATAGGTCATAGACTCGAAGTATGCGTATTGGATTCATCGGCACTGGACTCATGGGAACCGAGCTCGTCAAGCGGCTCATTGGCGCGGGTCACGACGTGTGCGTGTGGAACCGCACCCGCGAACGCACGGCTGCGGCCGAGACCGCCGGCGCCACGGTAGCCGACTCGCCAGCTGAGGCAGCAAAGGGCGCCGACCTCGTCATGACCTGCCTATTCGGGCCGGACACCGTGCGCGAGGTCGTCCTCGAGGGCGACTGGCTCGCCGATGGGTCAACGTGGACCGACGTGACCACCGTGGCGCCGGCACAAGCCCGCTCCCATGACACGTGGGCAAGCAAGCGCGGTATCTCCTTCGTGCACGCACCCGTGGTCGGCACCCTGGAGCCGGCACGAGCCGGAGCTCTCGGCGTCTACGTCGGTTCCCGCTGCGAGGCCGCGCGTGACACCGTCAAGCAGGCCGTCAAGGCCTACGCCGACCCAGCGCGCCTCCACCTGCTCGACACCCCCGCCGAGGCCGCGACGGCGAAGCTCCTTGCCAACCTCGCCCTCGTAACGACCGCCCAAGGCGTCGCTGAGGCACTACGACTCGGGGCCGCCGAGGGCCTGTCAGCCTCGCGAGTGCTCGACCTCCTCGACAAGACCTCGCTCGCATGGATGGCCGACTTCAAGCGCGACTTCATTGAGGGACGCGACACCGCGCAAGCCCAGTTCACGACGGACGCAATTGCCAAGGACGCCCGGCTCATGCTCCACACCTGCACCGAGCCACTGCCCGCCGTCACCGCGGGACTCGAAGCACTCCTCCAGGCGCAGCGTTCGGGATTCGGCTCGCACGACTTCTCCGTCATGATGGCGGCCGAAAACAGCGACCGCGACTAATCCTCGGTAAACCGATCCGAACTCTCATACGCAGCGCCCAACCTCGCCGGATCAAGCGGGGCCACACGCACACTCGTCACCCCCGGACGAAGCCATCGGCTAGGAGTCTCTCGGACATCGACGAGACTCTCCCGCTGCTTCTCCGCACCCCGCAAGTGGGTGAAGGCAATAGGAGAATCGGAGCCGCAGTGTTCGACGATCTCGTGCGCCCGCTCGAGGATCGACACCGGCTCACCCATATCGAGTATGAGCGTCTGCCCACCCTCCGCGTCTCGCATCGTCGATATGACCAGGTCAACGGCCTGTGCCGTGTCCATGAAATAACGCGTTGCCTGCGGGTCTGTCACCGTGACCGGCAGACCGTGCTCCGCCTGATAGCGGAAGGTCCTCGCAACCGATCCTCGCGAATCCCACACGTTACCGAAACGCACAGAGTAGTACCTTAAGCCCGTGTGCACGGCGACATGGGCGACCATCCGCTCACCGATCCGCTTCGTGTGGCCGAGGACCGTCCGCGGATTTGCGGCCTTATCGGTCGAGACGTTAACAAACACAGCCACGTTCGCCCTCACGCACGCCTCGAGAAGACCCCTGGTCGCGAGAACATTCGTTTTCCATGCCTCCTGTGGGAAACGCTCGAGCATAGGCACATGCTTGAGTGCTCCAGCGTGAATGACGGTGTGCGGCCTGAGATCACGAACGAGATCACTCATGACAGCGAAATCTCTCAGATCTGCTAAGACGAGCTCGGGGCGCTCTAGCGTGCCGGTGCCCCATAGTCGCAACTCCAAGGCGTGTAGGAGTGATTCGTCGCGATCCAGACACGTCAGCTCCCACTCGCCGCTGCGCTCCAGCGTCAGGCAACACTCAGACCCGACACTTCCACCGGCACCCGTCACGAGTATGCGTCGCCTCGACACGTCCCCACCCCTGACTCGTTGTTCCTGCTCACACAACCAATCTAGCGACGAACTCTCGCCATAAGCTTCGGGGCCCCACCAACTGGTGGGGCCCCGAAGAGCTCAGCTACAGCTTACTGCTGCTTCACGCGCAACTACTTGGTGTAGTCGACAAGCGTCTTCATGACGCCGTCAGAGACGACGCCCGGGCCGCCGACAACGCGGATCGGCAGCGCAATGTTGGAGAAGTTGTCGAGGTAGTTGAGCGTCGCCGTGGGGACGGAGTCCTTGCGGGTGAGCAGGATGCCGCCGTCGTACTGCGAGATGAAGCTCGAGGCGAGAACGGCGTCGGCGAAGTCCTCACCCGAAGCAATCGCCATCGGGCGGGCGTTGAGCGGGCCGTTGTGGTTCGCGTCAGCGTCCATCGCGAAGTAGTACTTCGTGACAGCGGCAGCCGTCTCGTAACGGTCACGGCCGACGAATTCCTTCTGAATCGTGATGGCCGTGTCGCCCTTAACCGCCTGAGCGGCCGGGCCACCAACCGTCACAACCTGGGCCTTGGCCGACGCGAGGTACTTCTCGGTCTGAGCCGGGAGGTTCGCGCCCTTCGTCAGGAGGATGACGCCGTTGGTCTGAGCAGCACCGGCGCCACCAGCGAGGGCGTCGGGGAAGTTAAGACCATCCGCAAGGAAGACCGTGTGCTCGCCACCCTTACCAACCCAGGTCTCGAGGGTGTTGCGCAGGTCGCGCTGGGCCTTCTCGAGGTCGGCCGGGTTCGGGCGGGCAGCGACAGCCGCGACCAGCTTGGCCTTCGCAGCGTTGAGGTCGGCCAGAGCCTTCTTGACCTTGGCGTACTGCTTGAAGGCCTCGTCCGTGGCGGCATCGAGCTCGTCCTGAACGTCAGCGATCTGCTCGAGGACAGCCGCATTAGCGGCGACGTTACGGGCATTGCGGATAAGAGCCGAAATAGCGGTGCCGTGCTTTGCAGCAGCGGTCTCCATCGCGGCCTGCGTGCTCCTAACCTGAGCGTTCGACTTCGCGATCACGTTCTCGATCGTGTCGTTATCGGCAGCCCCGATCGTGGCAATCGCCTTGTTGAACTCGGCGAGCTGATCGCCCGTCAGGAAGGCCTTGTAGTCAGAGACCTTCGACTTGATGTTGAGCGTGGAGCTGGCAACCGAGTCGTTCGAGACGACCGTCGTGACGAAGTCGTTGGCGGCCTTCGCGGCATCAACCTTAGCCTTGGCGGCGTAGAGAGCCTGGGCGGCAGCTTCCTGAGCAGCCTTGAGCTCGTCAGCGTCGCCCGTCGTCTTCAGCTGAGTCGACAGGTCGGCGATCTGCTTGTTGAGCTCGACGACGCGATCGGCGAGGGCCTGGTAGGCGGCGTCCTCGGCGGCGTACTTGTTGCGAGCCTCTTCGAAAGCCTCGACGGCCTTCTGGTAATCGGCCTCGGCCTTCTCGAGCTTGTAGATGCGGTCGCGCTTAGCCTGAACATCGGCGTACTTACCAGCCTGGGCGGCAACGGTGTAAGCGGCAACGTCGTAGGCCGTGGCGTAGCGATCAGCACCCTCGATACGCGAGACGATCGCGTTGGGCAGGGTCTTCTGGATCTCGGCCTTGACCTCGTCGGAGACGGCGCCGTAGCCACCGATGATCGTCACGTGGCCCGGCTTGAGCTTCTTGAGCTCGTCGCGAACCGAGGCGGTGAGCTGGCCAGCGTTCTTCGTCATGAGGACGGGAGCGTTCAGCTTGTCGGCCAGCGGCGTAAGGGCGAGGGTGTCGGCGTAGGCGCCGCCACCAACGATGAACACCTCAGTCGTCGTCTGCGCGCGGCCATCCTTGATGAGGTGCTCCGCCGCCTGGACCGAGGTCTCGGCGCGGGAGGGACCCCACACGCGAATCTTGTTCGCGTCGGACTCAATCGACAGCAGATCCTTGCCGTCAACGGCAGCGAAAGCACCGGAGACACCGGTGAGGAGCAGGCCGGCCGTCAGCCCCGTGGCGACGGTGGCGCGTGCAATGTTCTTCTTCATAGGTAAAGCATCCTTTCGGGATGGTTCCAGTGGCCTCTGGACAACACCCCGTTACATTTATTGGTAGGTCCTCACCAGAGGATCTGGTCGCTGGCCCTGGTA
>JAUNAP010000006.1 GCA_030527545.1 Actinomycetaceae bacterium | reverse complement strand
TATACCAGCCCCGAATCTCTGCAGCTGCTTGACAACCACCATAGGGACACCCCCCCCCGCGAGATTTTTCGCAAGAGGGAGATGCGGGACTGTGAAGTTGTGCAGGGTTGTGGCAGCCGGAGCCGCGACGTCCCCGCTTCAGGGACCAATCTAGCAGATTTCGCATCCACAGCAAAGGCCCCAGCATGAGATGTGACTCATCTGTCAGACGACTTCGATATGCGGTCAGTTTTGTTGGAAACCATCACTAGGTACATGCAACTAATTATCAGACTCGTTACCCGTCAGGATCCCTCCCACTGCGCGCCAGGTCGCGCCCGAGCGACCTGGCTCACCGTCTTCCTACACCTCCTCCGGGATCATCTCGATCGCACCGCACGGACACTCCTCCGCACAGATCCCGCACCCCTTGCAGTAGTCGTACTTGAACTCATATTCCGTGGGGCGGATCTTCGTGATCGCGTTGTCCGGGCACACCCCGAAGCAGTTGTCGCAACCGAAGCAGTTTCCACACGACATACACCTTCTCGCCTCGAACACTGCCGACGTCTCGTCAAGACCCTGCACCACCTCATCGAAGGTCGAGGCTCGACGCGGCCCTTCCAGCCGCGCCCGCACCTGGCGAGGAGCATCCGCGTAGTACCACGTCGTCAATCGATCGAAAGAAGCATCAGCGTGCTTGGGTGCCGGCACGTACGTGTCGCCGCGCAGATAGGCGTCGATGTAGCGAGCCGCCTTCTTGCCATGCCCAATCGCAACCGTCACCGTGCGCTCGGAAGGCACCATGTCGCCCCCGGCAAACACGCCCTCCAAACCGGTCATCATCTGTGAATTGACGCTGACGACACCGTCGTTAATCTCGATGTCCTTCGCGCGCTCGACCAAACCGAGATCAGACTCCTGCCCCAACGCCATGACGACCGAATCCGCTCCGAGCTCCTCAAACTCACCCGTCGGCTGAGGGAAGCCGTTCTCATCCAGCTCCATCTTCTCCACCGTCAGCGTGCCGCCGTCGATGTGCTTGATCGTCGAAAGCCACCGCATCATGATGCCCTCTTCCTCAGCCTCCAAGACCTCGGAATCGTGGGCGGGCATGCGGTCGCGGGTACGCCGATACACGATAACCGCCTCCTCGGCACCCAACCGCTTCGCCGTGCGCGCCGCATCAATCGCCGTGTTGCCGCCACCGTAGACGACGACCCGACGCCCGAGCATCGGCTTGTCGTCGCCCTCCATCTCGGCCAGCATCTCGACCGCATCCATAACCTTCGCCGAACCGCCCGCCGGGATGTTGGCATGACGACCGATGTGAGCGCCAACGGCGAGGAACACCGCGTCGTAGTCACCGACGACGTCCTCGACATTGTCGACCTTCGCATTGAAGACAAACCGCACGCCCATGCCCTCGATGCGGGCGATCTCTCCATCAAGAATGTCGCGCGGCAAGCGGTAGGACGGGATGCCAAAACGCATCATGCCACCCGCCATCGGCCCGGCCTCTCGCACCTCAACGTCGTGGCCCAGGCGACGCAGATGATAGGCCGCGGACAAGCCCGAGGGGCCCGCGCCAACCACGAGAACTCGCTTGCCACTATCAGGTGCGCACGCGGGCGGGGTCCACCCTTCCTCAAGCGCCTTATCACCGAGGAACCGCTCGATCGCGTTGATGCCCACGGCCTCATCGACATCGCCACGATTACACGCCGTTTGACACGGGTGATAGCACACGCGCCCCATCGTCGCTGGCAACGGGTTATTCACCATGATCTCGCGCCAGGCGGCCTCGTAGTCGCCCTCCTCGGCATGGAAAAGCCACTGCTGGACGTTCTCCCCCGCCGGACACGCCTTGTTGCAAGGCGGCAGCAGATCGACGTAAACCGGACGCTCCGTGCGCCACGATCCGGTCTCGTTCGCCAAGGACGATCCAACTTCTAGCGAAATCGCCCAGGGAGCCTCACCGGAATTCGTCGTCGGTCGGATGAGCTGATCAGTCATTCCTGGGCCTCCTCACGAGGATGTGTCTCATCTTGTTCTCGACGCACCTGCTCAACCGGATCCTGGGCCGCATCGGAATCGACCCCCTCCCCGGCCGCGACGCTCGCCGAAGTCTTTGTCGTCGACAAGTCGGGCGCGGGCCTACGTGCCTGCTCCGGAGTCATCGCCGACGCCGAGGTCTCCCCCGTCGCCGCGTCATCGACAGCGAGTCCGACCGGACGCGCGCCAAAGCGTCCCTCCGGATCGCCCGGGGCGTTCAAAACGCGCTCCAGTACGTCCTCGTCGAGGCTGTCGGCATCGATGAGCCCGTAGCGACGAATGTTGCGATCGCACATCGACTGCAACCTCGCCAGAATCTCTTCTGCCCCCGGCTTGAGCACGTGGGCGAAACGCCGCTGCAACTTGAGATACTCCGTGACCGGCACCGGCCTACGGATCTTCGTCACCGACGTGATCTCGCCTGCCTCAGCCTCAAACACCGGGAACAGGCCACATTGGGTGGCCATACGCGCCACTCGGATCGTCTCATTCGACGGCGACCCCCACCCAAGCGGGCACGGCACGAGCACGTGAATGTAGCGGGCCCCATGGAAGCTCATCGCCTTGTTCACCTTGTACTCGAGATCGCGCAGATCTGCGACGGTGGCCGTAGCGACGTAGGGGATCTCGTGAGCCATCGCGATGCGGGCCATGTCCTTACCCTGACCCCACGTGTTGCCCGGGGCCTCACCCACCGGCTGGGTTGTGGCCGTCCGAGCGGTCGGAGGCGTCGCACCCGACCGTTGGACACCCGTGTTCATATAAGCCTCGTTGTCGTAGCAAATGTAGAGCACGTCGTCGTTGCGCTCGAACATGCCAGACAGGCAGCCCATCCCGATGTCGACCGTGCCGCCGTCGCCACCTTGAGCAACGACCCGCGTCTTGCGTCCCTTTGCCCTCATCGCTGCGGCCACACCCGTCGCGACAGCCGGAGCATTACCGAAGAGCGAATGGATCCACGGGACCGTCCAGGCCGACTCGGGGTAGGGCGTCGAGAAAACCTCAAGGCACCCCGTCGCGTTCACCGTGATGATGTCGCGGTCCGCGGCCGCCGTCGCCGTATCCAAGGCGTAGCGCGCACCGAGAGCCTCACCGCAGCCCTGACACGCACGGTGGCCGGACGTCAGCGAGTTGACCCGCTCGGGATTGGACTGGTGCGACCTGTCCTCCATCTCCGCTAGGCGGTTACCCACCGCGTAGGAACCGACCTGGTAGAACTTGACGGTCTCGCGCGCTGGAATCTTCGTCTCACGAGTGTGCCTGATTGTTGGTGTAGGAAGTGCTACGTCGCTCATCGCTTACCCCTCGAGTCCCAGGTGTTCATTGGCGCGCTTGCGGGCATCGCGCTGAACATTCTCAGCGACTGATCCCGAGCGCCTGTGGTCGGCCTGCCGCGCCAGCTCCCGATCGACAAGCTCGCGATCGAGGTCGAGGAATGACAGGTGGTCGAGCGAGTCGGCCTCCGCAGCCTCGCACATCTCGTTGAGCGAATGGGCCGTAATATTTCGCCCACCCAAACCGGCGATGACCTCGTAGTTCGTCAGGGATGCTCCCCTGGTGGCGAGTGCGGCGCGACAATGAGAGGCAACGATGCCTCCCATGCCGACGCTAAAGGCCTTCTCCACGCACACGAAACGCTTAGCCCCCGCCAAAACGTCGGCGACCGCATCGAACGGGAATGGTCTAAACGACGTGATACCAAGAACGCCTATCCGATCGCCGCGTTCGCGCCTGTCGTCGACGACATCCTTGATTGTGCCCAGCACCGATCCCAGCGCCACGATGATCGTCTCTGCGTCGTCGCACTTATAGGGCCTCACGAGCCCACCGGAATCCCGTCCGAAGACGTCCTTGAATTCCGCAGACACCCGCGGGATAAGCTCAAGGGCCTGCTGCTGCTTGACGTGAGCAAGATAGCGGACCTCGGTAAAGGCCTCGGGCCCGACCATCGCGCCAATCGTGATCGGATCGTCCGGATCGAGGACAACCCGTGGAGTATAGGGCGGCAAGAAGCGCGCGACCTGCTCCTCCTCAGGCAGATCGACCTGCTCAACCGCGTGGGTGAGAATGAACCCGTCCATGCACACCATGACGGGCACGGACAACTCCTCGGCAATGCGGAACGCCTGAACGTGGAGATCGGCCGCCTCCTGATTGTTCTCAGCGAATAGCTGCAGCCAGCCGGAATCTCGCTGCGACATCGAGTCCGTATGGTCATTCCAGATATTGATGGGGGCACCGATGGCCCTATTGGCGACCGTCATGACGATCGGCAGCCCCAAACCGGAGGCGTTGTAGACCGCCTCGACCATGAATAACAGTCCCTGAGAAGCGGTGGCCGTATACGTGCGCGCTCCCGCGGCCGAGGCACCGATACACGCAGACATGGCCGCGAACTCCGACTCGACGTTGACGTATTCGCAGTTGGGCAGATCACCGCGCTTGACGAGCGCAGACAGCGCCTCCACGATGTGGGTCTGCGGCGAAATCGGATAGGCCGCGATCACTTCCGGGCGGCACGCGGCGATAGCGCGGGCCATGGCCTGCGAGCCTTCGATTTGCTCAAGCATCGTTTTCCTCCTTGCCCTCGATCATGCGTGAGACGAGCTCGTAGGCCGCCGAGGCGGCCGCAACGTTGGCTTCACCGATGCGACCGTGGAACTTACCTCGAATCGCCTCTTCCACCGATTCCAAACGGACAAGTCCGGTGAGCGCCGCGGCTCCGCCCAGCATGACCGCATTGGGAAGCGGCCTTCCCACATGCTCTTTCGCGATCTCAGTGGCCGGGATAGCGATGATGTGTCCCGGCTCGTGAGCAGCAACGACATCGTCGACGCCCAATTCGTGGAGGGACTTCGAGGAATTGACGAGAGCGTAACCATCAGGGACCAGACCGGCGAACACGTCCATGATCGGTAGGAGGGTCGGGTCTTGAACGATGACGAGATCGGGCGTGAGCACGGGCTCTCGGGTGCGGATAGGCCTGTCGGCGATACGGCAATAGCTGACGACGGGGGCGCCGGTGCGTTCCGAACCAAAGGAGGGGAAAGCCTGAGCATGGTGACCGTCAGTGAAGGCCGCATACGCCACGAGATCGGAGGCGGTGACCACACCCTGACCGCCTCGACCGTGAATACGTACCTCAGTCATGCAACCAGGGTAAGAAGACCTATATTTTTCCCCCCGTGATCTGCAACAAACCCCGCCTGAACAGGCAATACGATATCTTCAGCATCTAGGACTTTAGACCGAAATACCACACGAGCGTCTCATGTTATAGGACGCCCTCAGTTTTGTTGCGCACACTGAAGTCGAAGATGTACACAGCCCTCCACAGTCTCCCCACCTCTGTTTTCCACAGCTTGTGGACACACATGGGGATAACTACAGGCCTGTCATTAGGGATCTCCCCCAAAAACCGCACTATTGTGCCCTTTTCGACAAGACAGCCGTGCGCAGGGTGTGAATGACACGGGTGGGATTATCCACCAAGTTGTGCACATCCTGTGGACAACTGCGAGGCGTTGCTCATGGCCCCTTCCCCGTCCGCCCCCCGTAGGGAAGGACACAAGCGCGCTTCACTCACACTCTCGTCGTCGAATCGTCGGCGTCCACGCGCCCTCTTCTCGTCCACCTCGGTGCCGTTTGCAGCCACCGCGGGCGTCTCAAGCCACGCATACGCTGATCCGTCGAGTGACGTCGCCTGCGTAACCGATCACGCCGCTCCTTCAATGACGCGTAAGGCTTGTGGAATACGGGTGCCAACGCAGCGTAAGTGCGGTCCATCCGTCGCAGCAGACCCGCCCCGATGTATTGCCCCATCGTCACGCCGGCCGCGAGCGCGAGCGCCGTCACGATCGCGGTCAGCCCGTAGTCGATCGAGACCATCGTGTCTTCCGACATCGCCCACAGCGCGCGGTAGATCGCCGAACCCGGCATGAGCGGCAAGACCGCGCACACGGCGAAAGCATCGACGGTCACGGTTGTCACGTGCGAAAGGACCGTCCCCACGAGGCCCGCCCACACAGCACCCACGGCAGTCGCCCACGTCGACTCGACCCCCACGGCGAGCAGCGCCGCGTAGACGACATAGGTGAACGGGGTGAATACAAGGATGAGCGGGAGCGCGCGCTTCGGAGTTTGGGCATAAACCGCCAACGAGACGCCAAGCAGCAAACACGCGACCAGCCACCTCCAGGCATCCCCATCGAAGGCGACGAGGCGCACCTGCTCCGACAGCACGAGGTCGATACCGGCAGCTTGTGCAATGAGCATTCCCATGCGCACGCCGATGACCAGGCCGAGGGTGTTGACCACAGCCTCGGCGAGCCTGCCCACGCCTGTCAGATGCCACCCCGTGATCGCGTCGTTGACCGCCGCTGTCGACGTCATTCCCGCCAGCATGAACATGATGACGGCGATGACGACCGCCGATGCATTGGCCCCAGGATCAATCTGGATTGCAATCACGCCCGCCGCGACCGCGATGAGACCCGCAAGCGCTTGGAGGAAAAACACCGGCAGGCCCAGGCGTCTCTCGCAGTAACCAAAAAGAACGTCCATGACCAGCGCCGAAATGAAGGTCATGGCGAGCACGAGGAGGTTACCGCCGAAAAGCAGTGCAGCAGCAGCGGCGGTCAGACCCGAAAACACGTGCACCGCCCATTTGCCGTAGGGTCCCGGATAGGCCTGAATCCAATCGAGATCGTGGGCGGCCTGCACGTGATCGACCCGTTCAGCGATGATCTCTTGTGCCAGCTGTTTGACCCGCGTCTGTCGGCCGTAGTCGAAACGCCTCGCCCCAATCGTGTGAACGACCGTGTGCGACATCGACTGGGGAGGCCGGTACGAGACCTGAAAATGCGAATACGTGAGGTTCGCACTCACGTGGCGCAGCCCGAGCTTCTGGGCGACCTTCAACGAGGTGTAGACGATATCTGAGGCCGCACACGCCGAGGACAACATGAGAGCACCAATTCGGCCGACAACATCAACCTTGTCGATCTCTTCTTGCGTGATCTGGCCCATGCCTCATGGGTACCATCTGCCGGCGGGTATCGCTACTCACCTACAATGACAGCCGTGACAACAACGACGCAGCCCCGCGCCCACCACACCACCCGCACGTCGGCCCGCTGGGCTGCCGCATCCGGTTTCTTCGGTGCAATCGCTGAGTATTACGACTTCGCTCTCTATGCACCCGCCGCGGCCCTGTTGTTCGGGCCGCTTTTCTTTACCCCCCTGGGGGCCACCGGTGCGACTCTCGCCTCACTGGCTTCCTTCGGCGTCGCCTATCTCATGCGCCCCCTCGGCGCGATCGTGTTCGGCCAGCTGGGAGATGTCATCGGCAGGCGCCGGGTGATGCTCCTGACGCTCACACTCATGGGCGCCGCGACCGTGGCAATCGGATGCCTCCCCACCTATGCCCAAGCCGGTGTCATTGCACCGATTCTCCTGCTCATCTGCCGCCTCATTCAAGGCCTCGCCGCCGGCATCGAACAGTCCGGATCGGGCACACTGTCTGCCGAGGCCGCCCCCCGTAACAAGAGGGGCATCTACACGTCGTGGACGATGATCGGCGTATCGGTAGGGTGGTTCCTCGGCCCCGCGGTCATGTCGCCGATCCTCGCCATCGACGGCGCCACCGAGACGCTATGGTGGCGCCTGCCGTTCTTCCTAGCACTCCCACTCGTTGCTTTCGCCTGGTGGGTGCGCTGGCACGTGAGCGAAACCCACGTTGCCCCCTCGCGGCCACAACCCAGTAAGCTCCCGCTTGTCACTCTGCTGCGTCACCACCCCGCCTCGACGCTGCGGGTCTTTTGTTGCTCGCTACACATGCTCGTCGGCGTCACCTTCAACGTCTTCATCCTCGGCTACGCGACGCACACCCTCGGTCTCGCGGAATCTCGCATCCTCGCGTGTATCTCCTTCGCCGGCCTCACGACGGCCTTCACCCAGCCGCTGTTTGCCGCCTGGTCCGACCAGGTCGGGCGCAAACCCCTCTTCATCGGGTCGTGCCTGGGTCTCATCGCCGGACTACCCGTCGTCTTTTGGTCACTCGGCTCGGGAAACTACCTCCTCATCGGTGCCGTCATGACCGTCTACTACCTTATTGTTATGGCTGGAAACGTCGTTCAGGCGACCTTCTATCCCGAGATGTTTCCCGCCTCTGTGCGCCTCACCGGCGTCAGCGTCGCCACCCAGTTCGGCCTCGTCGTCGTCGGCGTGTCCCCCCTCATCTACACGAGCCTCACCGAGGCGGCCGGGAGCTGGTGGGCCGGGTGGCTCTTCGCCGCCGTCTGCTGGGGCGCCGCCGCGATAGCCGCGGCCACCGGTCGTGAAACCGGCGGCCGCGACACGCGCGATCTCTAAGCCGAATAGGCCCCCTGCCACACGACATCGAACGGGGTGCTTCCAACAAGGCGCTGGCGGATTCCCTCGGTCACCAGGTCGCGCGCCACGTTGACGGCGTCAATGACCTCGGCCCCCTTCGCCAGCTCGGCAGTAATGGCGGCGGCCACCGAGCAGCCAGCACCCGAGACGCGATGCTCACCGATCTTGGGTCGACGCGTCTCGATAAGCTCCGAGCCATCCCACACGACGTCCACGGCGTCCTCACCCGGCAGCTCGACGCCACCCTTGGCGACCACGTAGGGGACCCCGAGATCACCGATACGCTTGGCCGCCTCACCAAGCTGTTCCACCGTCTCGATCTCGTCCATACCCGACAGCACCTTCGCTTCGAAGACGTTGGGGGTCACCACCGTCGCGAGCGGCAGGATTCTCTCACGCAAAGCGTTATCGGTATCGAGGGCCGCGCCCGGCTCCTGCCCCTTGCAGATGAGGACCGGATCGACGACAACGTGGCGCCACGAATGAGAGGACAGGCGCTCGGCCACCGTCTCGATTGTCGCGGGAGTTCCCAGCATCCCCACCTTGCACACGTCCAGGTCGCTTCCCCAGTCAGCGAGCGCAGCCTCCATCTGAGCATCGATGATCTCGGGATCGACCGGGTAGAAACGGTGACCCCACTCGTTGGCGGGATCGAAGGCAACAATGCAGGTGAGCGTGCCACAGCCGTAGACGCCCAAGGTGTGGAAGACGCGCAGGTCTGTCTGGAAACCGGCTCCGCCGGTGGCCTCAGAGCCGGCAACGACGAATGCTTTACGAGGGGTCTCACTCATGGTGTCAGTACCTTTCAGTCAGTGGAGGCTACAGACACCCTCATCTTAAACCGGTATGCCTCACGTCTTTTTGTGGGCTTGACGCCACTCGCGGCGCTTCTTGGCCAATTCGCGTTTGAGGTCGGGATCCTCCATGACGAGGCGCACGGTTTGGCAGTCGTGCGGCCCAGTGACGAAGGCCTGACACAGCGTGCACGGATCGCCCGGCCGTAAGGGGCATTCGGCGTCGGGGCGCGTGCGCGCGGTCTTCGTAGGCGAAGGATCCCTCTGGAGTGCATCGTGTCTCTCGGGCCGGGGCACCCAGGTTTTCTCCGGTCCGGGCTTCCACCCCGCTAGGGGAACCCCCACGGGCACAGGTCCGCCCGCCAGGCCGATCTGCACGGGAATCTCGCTCATGCCACCAGGCTATGCCCGGAGTTTTGCCTGCGCAGGTCGAGCCTATTCGCGCGCCATATCAACGAAACGTGCCATCTGTCCCTGGAACGACAGCACGATCGTGTCGGTGCGTCCGTTACGGTGCTTGGCAACGATGACGTCCGCCTCGCCCGGGCGATCCTCCGAGTTGTAGACCTCCGGCCGGTTGAGGAGGAACACGACGTCGGCGTCTTGCTCAAGAGACCCGGATTCGCGCAGATCCGACAGCATCGGTCGATGATCAGTTCGGGCCTCGGGGCCGCGGTTGAGCTGGGCGACCGCGATCACCGGGATCTCCAGTTCCTTCGCCAACAACTTGAGTGCACGCGAGAATTCCGAGACCTCCTGCTGCCTCGACTCCACCTGTCGACCCGACGTCATGAGCTGCAAATAGTCGACGACAACGAGACCCAGGTTATGCTGCTGCTTGAGCCGGCGACACTTCGAGCGGATCTCAGTCATCGTCGCATTCGGCGCGTCGTCGATAAACAATGGCGCTTCCGAGACCGTGCCGACCGCTCGCATGATCTTTTGCCAGTCGCGAGACTCCATGCGGCCTGCGCGCATCTTCTCCAGATACACCGAAGACTCTGCCGACAAGATACGCATCGTCAGCTCTGCCGCGCTCATCTCCAAGCTGAAGATGGCGGAGGTAATCCCGTGCTTAATCGAGGCTGCACGACACATGTCGACAGCGAACGTCGACTTTCCCATCGCCGGTCGGGCCGCGACGATGATCATCTGCCCAGCGTGAAGCCCGTGCGTGAGATCGTCGAGATCCAAGAATCCTGTCGGCACGCCAGCCTCGCCGCCCTCACCGCTTTCGAGCTGCTGGAGATTCTCCACCATGTCGTCGAGGAAATCGCCGATCACGTGAAACTCCGAGGAATCGGCCTTCTCGGTGACCGCGTAGATCTCGGCCTGTGCCTGATTAATGAGATCATCGACGTTGCCACCCCCGTCCGCGTACCCAAGCTGGACGACACGGGTACCCGCCTGGACGAGACGCCTGAGCTGGGCACGCTCCTTGACAATCCTCGCGTAGTAGCCAGCGTTAGCAGCCGTCGGGACGGAAGCGGTGAGAGTGTGAAGGTAAGGGGCCCCGCCCACGCCCTGAAGCTGACCCGCGCGCTCAAGAGCACCGGCAACGGTGACCGCATCGGCGGGTTCACCGATCCCATACAGATCAATGATGGTGTCGTGGATGATCTGGTGCGCGGGACGGTAGTAGTCGACACCACGAATCTCCATAGTGACGTCGGCGATCGCATCCTTCGACAGCATCATCGCGCCGAGCACGGACCGCTCCGCATCAAGATCGTGGGGCGGCACCCGGTCAAACTCGTTATCGGGGTCCACGGCTCCTCCTCGGCTCACCTCGATTGCCGGCACGATACGCGCCCGCGCGAGACACGATAAGAGCCGAGAGCCCGCGAAGGCAACAGAGGCATGTGGATGTGCATGTGGGGAACCCGGTTAGATCTGGGGACATCACTGTGGAAAAATGTGGATAACCACGACCCTGTTCGATTATGCAGGAATCTTGCCAAAGGAACTGGCGCCATTTCGGGCCTTTCATCCACATAACGTTCCACATCCTGTGGAAAACAAGAAGAGAGGAAATCGGTGGACAACACGTCGACCCCATCCGAGACGACACCCTCCCTTAATCGCCGCATCCTCGCCCTCGCATTACCGGCCCTCGGCACCCTCATAGCCGAGCCCCTCCTCCTCGCGGCCGACTCCACCATGGTCGGTCACCTTGGCACCGCTCCCCTCGCCGGCCTCGCCGCAGGCTCCACCCTCCTCGCCTTTATCGTCGGCCTGTGCGTCTTCCTCGCCTACACGACCACAGCCCTCACATCGCGCAAGATCGGTGAAGGCGACCGCTGCGGCGCCTTGACGACCGGCATTCAGGGGCTATGGCTCGCCCTCGCTATCGGCATCATCATCGCCGGTATCCTCTATGTCTCCACGCCCGAGATCCTTTCCCTCATCGGCACACGCGGCGACGCGCTCACCCACGCCATCTCCTACACGCGAGCCTCCGCACCCGGCATTGTCGGCATGCTCATCGTGCTGGCCGGCAACGGCATCATGCGGGGCCTCCTCGACACCAAGACACCGCTCGTTATCTCGACCCTCGGATCGCTCGCCAACATTCCCCTCTCCTTCGTCCTCATTTACCCTCTCGACCTCGGCGTCGCGGGAGCCGGAATTGGGACGGCTCTGGCCCAAACGGCAATGGGACTCGCCTTCTGTGCAGTCGTGGTTTCCCACGCCCGCCGTGAGGGCGTCTCCCTCGCCCCCGCGCCGGCGCTCATTGCCCGCTCCGGCCTCCAAGGTGCCCCCCTTGTCGTGCGTACCCTCAGCCTCCAGCTCACCCTCGTCCTCTCCGTTTCGGCAGCTGCCAAGCTCGGTGAACTCACGCTTGCTGGGCACCAGATCCTCAAGACTCTGTGGAACATATCGGCCTACGGCATGGATGCCCTTGCCATAGCTGCGCAAGCATTCGTCGGCCAGGCACTCGGCGAAGGCGATCGTGACGCCGTACGCCAACTCGTCACGCGTCTCACCCGGTGGGGAGCTGCCTGCGGCCTCATCCTCGGCATTCTCATCGCCGCGACGTCACCGTTCTTACCGACGCTTTTTGGTGCCAGCGGCGACGTCGCACGGGCCTCCACGTGGGGACTCCTCGCAGTAGCCGGCTGCCAGGTGATCGCCGGGGTCGTCTACATGTATGACGGCATCCTTATTGGAGCCAACGACTCGCGCTACCTCGCGATCGCACAGGTCATCGTCCTCGCCATCTACGCCCCCGTCATCCTCCTCGTTCCCGCCGTCTCTCCCGGTGGGACCACTGGCCTCGTCACCGTATGGCTCGCCTACGGGGTTGTGTGTTTCGGGGTGCGGTGGGCAACGCTCGCCTGGAGAATCCGCACCGACACCTGGATGCGCGCCTCTTAAGAAAAAGGGGCGGGCCGCAAGCAAAAGCTCGCGGCCCGCCCCGAAAACCGAAGCAATCGGCGATTACTACTCGGCCTCAACGAGAACCGGCAGCGTCACCGAGACATCCTCGTGCAGCTTGCACGTCACTTCGTGCTTGCCCAGCGACTTCAGCGGCTGCGTGATAACAATCTTGCGGCGATCCACCGTCTGGTGGAGCTGCTCCGCAACAGCCGCGGCGATCTCGGCCGCCGAGACCGAACCGAAGAGGCGACCGTCATCGGAAGCACGCTTCGC
Organism: Actinomycetaceae bacterium; assembly: GCA_030527545.1. GTDB lineage: Bacteria > Actinomycetota > Actinomycetes > Actinomycetales > Actinomycetaceae > Nanchangia. Next base: position 128,738 of record JAUNAP010000006.1, on the reverse strand, counting down.
GACCGTCACGCCATTCGATCCCTCGATGGCGTCGCGCACAGCGCGGGCATCCTCGATGTTCGCGATCTCACGGCGACGACGCGCACGCACCATGTCGTCAATCTGACGCTGGGCCTTGGGCGTCCACGGCTGAGCCATGCGGCGCGGCACCAGGTAGTTACGGGCATAACCCGCAGCAACCGAAACGACGTCACCCGAGGTACCAAGGTTATCGACGTCAGCGGTAAGAATGACCTTCGTCTTCTTCATTGATGTCCCCTCCCCTGGCTTAACGGCTCGAGCTCGAGTACGGGAGCAGAGCGACCTCACGGGCGTTCTTGACGGCCCGCGCGATCTGACGCTGCTGCTGGACCGACACGCCGGTCACGCGGCGAGCGCGGATCTTGCCGCGGTCCGAGATGAACTTACGCAGCAGGGCGGTGTCCTTGTAGTCGATCTTGTCGACCGAAACCGTCCGCAGCGGATTCGCCTTCTTCTTCATCGGCTTGCGAAGAGGCTTCTTCGCCATGATGACTCCTTACAACACAGTTTGATGGTTCCACGCCCACAGGCGTTCGATTTAGAAGGGGGGTTCCTCGTCAAACGACGACGCACCCGCGCCCGGCGTAGCCCACGGATCATCCGCAGTGCCGCCACGGGGAGCTTGGAACCCCGAATTCTGTTGACCGCCCTGACCCTGAGGCTGCCCATAGCCGCCCCCGAAGGAGTCAGACGATCCCTGGTTATACCCACCTTGGCCGCCGCCAAAGCCGGAGCCACCCTCCGTGCGTTGGACTTGAGCCGTCGCGTAGCGCAATGAGGGGCCGATCTCATCGACCTGGACTTCAACAGACGAGCGACGCTCGCCCTCGCGGGTTTGCCAGTTGTTTTGCACAAGCCGGCCCGACACGATGACGCGCATGCCCTTCTTCAAGGTTTCCGCGCAATTCTCAGCGAGCTGGCGCCACGCCGAGCAGCGCATGAACAGCGCTGTGCCGTCTTCCCACTGGTTCGTCTGACGGTTGAACGTACGAGGAGTCGACGCCACGGTAAACGAGGCGACAGCAACGCCCGAGTTCGTGAAACGAAGCTCCGGGTCTGCGGTGAGATTCCCCACGAGTGTAATCGGTGTTTCGCCAGCCATCAGTCCGCCTTTCCCTCAAATATCGTCGCTAGTGACTGTGTGGGTACAGTGTGGCACGAGGTGCCGACACTTTCGCGGTGCCTAGTGGGCGTCGCGGCGCAGAAGCTTCGTCCGCATGACCGTCTCGTTGAGGGTCAGCTGGCGATCGAGCTCCTGAGCGACGTCCGGGGTCGTCGTCATGTCAATGACAACGTAGATGCCTTCCGACTGCTTATTGATGTCGTAGGCCAGGCGGCGCTTGCCCCAGATATCGGTCTTATCGATGGAACCACCGTTGTCGACGACAACCTTGAGCAGCTTCTCCAGCGAGGGAGCCACCGTACGCTCGTCGACCTCGGGGTTGAGAATCACCATGAGTTCGTAGGCGCGCATTACTTCAACCCACCTCCTTTGGACTCAATCGGTCACGGTCTCTCCGTGACAGGAGGGTGTAAAACCTACGGTCCCAATGGACCAATCAACCAGCCTACCTGTCATTCGCGGACGTGTCGATAGGTGTCGGTGAGCTCACAGAAGCCTCGTCACCGTTCTTGGGGCGAACGTCGTGACTCGTCGTCGCGAAGCTCGTCCGAAGCGTCATCCGAAGGCTCGGGTTCGCTTGATTCTTCCTCAACAATCTCAGGCAGGCGAGGAGCGACGGTCGGATAGCTTGCCTTCGGCCGGGGAGTGGGGATGCTCGGAGTGCTGTATTGCGGATCCTTATACTTCGGCGCGGCTTTCTTGTTGGCCACCGAGACATCCGGGAACTCTTCGACATCGAGGTCACTCATGGCCTTCGCCATGTACCATCGCCACACCTGCGCGGGCCACGTGCCACCGAAGATGTCTCGAACACCACCGAATCCCGCAATCGATTGCTCGGATCCATCCTCGCCCACCTGATACATCGACACCGACGTCACCATCTGCGGGATGTAGCCTACGAACTGGGCTGACTTGAGATTCTCCGACGAACCGGTCTTCGCGGCAATCGGACGCCCCAGTCCGGAAACCTTCTTCGCGGTTCCCCCGTTGACGACACCTTGGAGAACGTGGTTGAGCTCTGAGACAACGCCCGCGTCGAAGACGCGAGTTCCCGTCGTGTCGGCCTGATAGAGCACAGAACCGGAAGAATCCATAACTTTTGCGACGATGTGGGCCGGACGCCGTATACCACCCGTTGCGAATGTCGTATAGGCGTCAGCGATATCGAGACACCGAGGAGACGCCGTACCCAACACCGCAACGGGCGTTTGAGCGTCCAGGCCGGGCGTCGACGAGGGATATCCCGCATCCATGGCCACTTGACGCACCGCGTCTTGACTGACCTTTTGCGACAACCTCACGAAGGCGGTGTTGACCGAATACTTTGCCGCATCAGCCAGCGTCACCATCCCGTAGGAATGGTCGACGTTCTCGACCGCCTTGCCATTAACGTTGAGCGGCGCGGCCCCCGAGATCGTCGACGACGGAGACATACCCTGTTCAAACGCGGCCACGAGCGCGAAGGGCTTAAACGTCGAGCCCGCTTGCGCCTGGTCCTGAAAAGCCGCTGATCGCTGAATCTTTTCGTAATCGGCGCCGCCATATTCAGCGACGATCCCTCCGGTCGCCGTGTCCACGGAGACGAGCCCCACGCGCAAATTCTCTTGATGAGCGGGCAGTTTCTTCACGGCCTCCTCGGCCATCTTCTGCTTGTTCGGGTCTATCGTCGTCACAATACGCAGCCCCATCGTATCGAGCTCATCTTCGGTGTAGCCCACCGAATGGACAAGCTCGGAGCGCACGTGCGTGAGCAAGTAACCCTTGGAACCGGTGTAATCGGAGGACTTTTGAGTGTGCTCGATTGTCTCCGGGAACTGCTGCTTGGATCGTTCCTCAGCGGAGATCCACCCATCAGCGACCATATTGTCGAGGACCCGGTTCCACCGAATTTCCGCCGACTTCGGATCGACGCGAGGATCCCACGCGTTGGGGGCAGGGATGATGCCGGCGAGGAGCGCAGCCTCCGAAACGGTCAAATCTGCCGCTGACTTGTTGAAGTAGGCGTGTGCGGCTGCCTCGACCCCATAGGCCGAGCGGCCGTAGTAGATCGTGTTGAGGTAGTTGTTAAGAATCTCGTCCTTGTTCTGCTGGCGGTTGATCTTGAGGGCGAGAATGCTCTCTTTGAACTTCCCCCAGTAGGTCTTGTTTGCCCCCAGGTAGTAGTTCTCAACGTACTGCTGAGACAGAGTCGATCCACCCTGGGTGGGCTTGCCCTGAATGTTGTTCCACAGGGCGCGAGCGATGCCACGCAGATCAACACCAGAATTTTCGAAGAATGTTCGATCCTCCGAAGCGACGACAGCTTGACCGACGTAGTCGGGTAGCTTCGATGTGTCGATGATCGTGCGGTTACGGTCGGCAAACTGAGCCATGGGAGTCTTGCCGTCGGCGTAGTAGACCGTCGTCACTTCGGCTTGAGCGGCCTCGTCTGGGCGTGGAATATCCATGAGGACGTAAGCGCCAATGAACAGAGCAGACACGCCAATAATTCCTGCAAGGAAGAGTCCGGCAAGAGTCCCACCGATGCGCTTCCACATGCGCTTGCGTCGGGCTTTGGGCGAGAGAGGCTTTCGGTGAGGCTTGCGTCCGAACAAGCCACGGCGTCTCGGCGGTTTCGTGGTCGTGGTCGTCGTCTCCTCGCTCAGTCCCGTCGTCGGGTGCACCGGACGGGAGGTGCGGGTCGTAGGGGCTTCAGCGCGAGCCCGTTGGGCATCTCGCTGTGCCTGGCGCAGAGCTCGACGAGACGGGTAGTTTTTCGCGTCCTCGCTCACGCAGACCCCTCCATTCGTTGACTAACGCTTAGATCCTACGGCACTTGCTGCCTGGTTGCGCTAGGGCGAGCGGCGCGGCAATCCTCTGGGTGAGGGAGTGGATAAGAAAAGAAAGAAGAGACGAGTCGTCATCCTTCATCACGATGTGAGCGAGTGGGGAAAAGGGCTCTCTAGCGGCGAGATTGTGTGTCAAAGGACGGGGCCTCGCTTGTGCACGGCGTGGGGAGGAGATCTGGAAGGCGTGTGGAGAGGAAAAACCGGGGTGAGGTCGTCATCCACCGACTGGGGGAAGCATGTGCACAGGGACGACCGTCCTATCCACAGTTATCCACAGGTTTGTGCACAATTGGGGAGAACTGGCGGTATGGAGCGGCAAACCGGGAATAACACCTGTCGTATTTCGCGAGCAAGGTCACTAGCGGCTGCGTGCAGCCATCCGGATCTTCGAAGTCAGTTCGGTGACATCGTTGTAGACCTTGGGCTTGGCGCCCATGGCCTCCGTGATCTTCTTGTTTGCATACATGACCGTCGTGTGGTCGCGCCCTCCAAACTCCTGCCCGATTGCCGGCAGCGACAAGTCCGTCAGCTCGCGGCACAGGTACATGGCGATCTGGCGTGCCTCCGTGAGGGCCCGCGAACGAGAGGCCGAACACAGCGCATCCGTCGTCACGTTGAAGTACTTCGACGTCTCTGTCTTAATGAGGCTCGCGGTGATCTCTTGCGTCGCCGGATCTGAGACGTTGTCCTTGAGGACGACGGCGGCAAGATCCGTTGTGATCGGCTGCTTGGACAGGGAAGCGAACGCGGTCACGCGAACGAGGGCGCCTTCGAGCTCGCGGATGTTGGTCGAAAAACGGGCGGCAATGTATTCGAGAACGGGCAGTTCGACCTCGATGCGCTCCTGCTCGGCTTTCGTTGACAAGATAGCGATACGGGTTTCGAGATCTGCCGGTTGGATGTCGACCTGGAGGCCCCATTCGAAGCGCGATCGCATACGCTCCTCGAAGCCGCCCAGTCGCTTGGGTGGCATATCGGAGGTGATGACGATCTGCGAACCCTGGGTGTGCAGAGCGTTGAACGTGTGGAAGAACTCCTCGATCGTTTGCTCCTTGCCCTGTAGGAACTGGATGTCGTCGACGAGGAGGATGTCCACAGCGCGGTAGCGGTTTTGAAACTCCAGTGAACGCCCCGTCGCGATCGAGTTGATGAAGTCGTTCGTGAATTCTTCGGAGTTAACGTACTTGACCTTGAGGTCGGGGCGCAGCGAGAGGGCCTCGTGTCCGATCGCATGGAGCAGGTGGGTTTTACCCAGGCCAGAACCGCCGAAGATGAAAAGAGGGTTGTAGGCGTGGCCGGGGTTTTCCGCTGCGGCCTTGGCTGCGGCGGTAGCGAATCGGTTCGACGAGCCGATGACGAAGGTGGAGAACGTGTAGTTCGGGTTGAGGTGGGAATCTGAACTGGCCTGCGCCGCGGTGGCGGGAGGCAGGGGAGTCTCGTGGGGGACAGGCGAAGGTTCGGGGGGCTCAGCGGGTGCGGGCTGACTGGCGGGCTCAGGCGAGGATGCTGGAACCGCGGGCTGCGCGATGGGTGCCGGAGTAGCTGTTGGCTTCGCAGCGGGTGCGGGCTGAGTGAAGGCGTCTTCGTCAACGGAGACAGCGACCTTCACGGAGCGACCAAGTAGTTCTGACAGAGTTGCGGTGAGGGGACGTTGAATCTCCGGGCTGTCGATCGACGTCTTGGCATAGGCGTTGGGGACGGCGACAAGGATTGTGCCTGCGACCATCCCCAGGGGGGTTGACAGGGAGAGGATCCCGCGCGCTGACGGCGGAAGAGTCGATTCCTCGTCGAAGCGCGCGAGGGCGCTTTTCCACGTCGATAGGAGGGCGTCATCCATGAAGATTCCTTCCTTCGGCTCTCTGGCGGCACATGACATCGGTCACGATCCGATGGCGCGAGTGAGACAAAAGACCAACGGGGGTGAGAATACGCCACACCCAAGTTATCCACAAGCTGGGGATAACTATGTGGATAACTACACTCGTGTAATCTCATCGTCTCCAACGGCTCAATATCAACGAAAAGTCCCAGTCAGAGCGTTTATTCGGCGTGGAGACGCGCTCGAGCGATCAAGGTCGCATCCACAGTCATCCCCATCGTTGCCCCCAACCTATCCCCACGCCTATACACACGCTGTCCACACTCGCTCCACGCACACGTGGGACAACACGCCGCGCCAACGATTGACCGCCCCTGCACATCCACATAGGCTTGTGCGTTGTTTGCCCGCCCGACGGCCTGTCCTCGGGCGAAGACAGGTATCGGCCCGCCCGGGGTGTGGGCCAGCTGCAGCAGGAGAAGATCAACAGTGACTAAGCGGACTTTCCAGCCCAATAACCGCCGCCGCGCCAAGAAGCACGGCTTCCGTCTGCGCATGCGTACGCGCGCCGGTCGTGCCATCCTCGCCGCTCGCCGGCGTAAGGGTCGTAAGGCGATTTCGGCGTAACGTGCTGCCACGGCGCCACAGGATGGTCGCCCCGGCGGACTTTCGACAAGCCCTACGCCGGGGGCGCCACGGTGGCACGAAGCACCTCGTCGTCCACTACGCGACCGACCAGACGGGCCCCACGGCACCGCTGGTCGGTTTCGCTGTACCCAAACGCGAACTCGCTCACGCAACAGATCGGCATCGTGTCCAGCGCCAGCTGCGCCACCTCGTAGCTGACTACGTCGATGCTCTGCCGGCCTCAGCCCGGCTCGTTATCAGTGTGAAGGCGACGGCGCTCGGGTGTACGAGCGAGTGTCTGAGACGCTCCCTGGTGACAGGATTGCGAAAAGTAGGGGCACTCGAGGCGGACGCGACGTGAGTATCCTCGGCAAGATCTGCGCCACGCCCATCGTTGCTTACCAGCGCTGGATATCGCCGATGCTGCCGGCCCGATGCAAGTACTATCCGACATGCTCGGCCTATGCGGTCGAAGCCCTCACCCGCCACGGACTCATCAAGGGTTTCATCCTCACGACGTGGAGACTCGCCCGGTGCAATCCCTGGTCGATGGGGGGCGTCGATTTGCCGCCTCTACCCGGACAGTGGAGGCCCGAGCCCGTTACCCGCATGAGCGACGACGAGCTCAAGGCCTACTGGGCCCGACTCGACGAGGCCGCAGCTCGCGTGAGCGAACACGGCTAGAAAGGAACGAACACTATGGGGTTCTTCGATACCTTCCTCTACCCCTTTAAGATCGCCATCGCCTGGCTGTGGGTCGTCTCGCACGACGCTCTCGTCGCCTTGGGCACGAACGAGTCGTGGGGATGGGTCGGCGGCATCCTCGTCATGACGATCATTGTGCGTATCATCGTGTTGCCGCTCGCGTTGAAGTCGGCCCGATCGGCGCGAGCAATGGGTGTCATCCAGCCCGAGATCAAGAAGATCCAGGACAAATACAAGGATCGACGCGACCCGGAATCGCGCCGCCAGATGCAGCTTGAGATATCCGATCTCTACGGGCACTACGGGGCTAACCCGATGGCGTCATGCTGGCCGATGCTCGTCCAGATGCCAGTCCTGTTCGCCCTCTACCGAGTCCTCTACAATGCGCCGGCCATCGCCCACGGCACGTGGGCGAAGTCTTCGCTGGGTCCTATGACTCAATCGGTCGCGCAAAACATTGAGAACTCAACGTTCTTTGGTGCCCAGCTCTCGGACTCTATGCTGACGACGAGCGATCCGCACACGCGCTACTTGGCCATCATCCTGGTCGTCGTCTACGTCGCTCTCATGTGGCTGTCGATGGGTTGGCTTGCACCGAAGAACATGGGTGTGGGCAACGACCAGGCGGCTCGCATGATGAAGATCATGGGCATCACGATGCCAATCATGATGGCCTTTGTGGGCTTCAACCTCCAGATCGGCGTGCTTGTGTACTGGATGGTTTCCATGCTGTTCTCGCTCATCCAGCAGTGGGGCATTCTCTACTTCTTGCCGACCCCGAACTCACCGGCCCACAAGAACATGCTGGCCCGCCACCAGCGTCGCTACGACAGCTACAAGGAAACTCGCGAGGGCGAGTACACCAAGAAGATCGAACAGCTCGGTTTCAGCGATCTCGCTGTGTCTGAGGCACAGGTCAAACTCGGCCGAGCCGAACGCAAGTCCGAAACAGCGCTCGCTGAGACGAGGAGCGAGCTTGGCGAGAACATGGTCAAGGCCGTTTCCGAACGCGAGGCCCTGCAGACGGATCTGCGTGACAAGCGCATCAAGCTCGAACTGGAGGCCGCTCCACGTAAGCAGCGCGACCCCAACAAGAAATCTTTCATGCAAAAGATGCTCGAGGTGCAGGACAAGGCCGAGGCCCGCCAGGCCGGGCGTGCCGACGTCACACCGGGTCAGCGCGACCACACCAAGCAGCCGCGTAACCTCACGCGCGCTCAGCAAAAGGAAGCGCGTGAGCGGCGCGCCCAGGCGCAGGCGAAGAAGAATTACGATAAGGAAGAAATCGAACGCAAGCGCGCAGAGCGAAAGAAGGCCGCGCGTGAGCGCGCGAAGAAGAAGCGCCAGCAGAAGTAACCGGCGGAAATGATGTCAACGACGAGCATGAGGGATGAGGCAGTGAACGAAGACAAGGTCAAAGAGCCGTTTGAGGACGAGGCGCAGGCCGTCGCCGGCGATCCTGTCGTCTTGCAGGAGGAAGCCGAGCAGGAGGCTCGCGAGCTCGAAGAGGAGCGCGGGGAGGATTCCGAGGAGGTTACTCAGGCCGAGCGGATCAAGGCCCTCGAGGAGCAGGGCGAGTTTGCTGCCGATTATCTCGAGGAACTGCTTGACATTGTTGATCTCGGTGGCGATTTGGATCTCGATGTCGAAAACGACCGCGCGATGGTGGCGATCGTAGCCGAGGGTGAGGAGCGTGCCGAGCTCAAGAGGCTCGTCGGGCGCGATGGACAGGTACTCGAGGCTCTTCAAGAGCTCACCCGCTTGGCCGTTCAGCGTCAGACGAACGAGCGTTCGCGTCTCATGCTCGACATTGCGGATTTCCGGGCTGACCTCAAGCGCGAGCTCACGGCGATCGCGGAAGAGGCCATCACGAAGGTGAAGGCGACGGGGGAGCCTCAGCGTCTCCAACCGATGAACCCCTTCGAACGCAAGGTGTGCCACGATGTCGCGGCCGCAGCGGGGTGCTACTCGGAATCTGAGGGTACGTCGCCGAATCGTTTCGTCGTCATCCACCCCGAGGAAGACGAGTGAGCGAAGCCGACGCTGCTCCGCTTCCCGCAGAGGTTGCGACCGGGCAGGTACGCGAGTATTTCGGTACGGCATATTCCGCGGTCGAATATTTCGCGCAGATGTTGCGCGAAGAGGGCGAACTACGCGGCCTCATTGGGCCGCGCGAGCTGCCTCGCCTGTGGTCGCGGCACCTGCTCAATTGCGCTGCGGTCAGTGAGTTCATTCCCGAGAACGCGGACGTGACCGTGGCTGACGTCGGATCGGGCGCCGGATTTCCGGGCATCGTCGTCGCCTGTCAGCGGCCTGCTGCACGGGTGGTCCTCATCGAGGCGATGGAGCGTCGCGTTGCCTGGCTGCACGAGGTTGTTGATGAACTCGACCTCGATAACGTCGATATTGTTCACGCCCGCTCGACGGATTTGCCGAAGCGTGCGAAGTTCGATGTCGTGACGTCGCGCGCCGTTGCGAATATGGGCAAGCTCGTGCGTATCAGCGCTCATCTGGTGGCTGGGGGAGGCCGCCTTCTCGCTCTTAAGGGACGGAAGGCGGCGGTTGAAGTCGAGGATGCGCGTTATGACTTCAAGAAGGCCGGTCTTGTCGATGTAACCATCCATGAGGTGGTCAATCTCATGGATTCGGAGCCGACGCGCATCGTTGAGGCGAGGAAACGGCGCTAGCTCAACATCAACTGGCGGTGTGTTTTCCACGCCGCTCGTGCACGACGCGCCCGATGTCGGTGGTATGCGAGATGATGAGGGCGCACAGTGATTCGCGCTGGCCCTTAGAGTGGACGGGCGAGGGAGAAAGGATGGGTGCGATGTCAGACGAAGACGGTGCGGTGCGCGCGGGCGATGCTGGCTCTCCTATTGCGTCAGCTATCTCTCACAAGCAGCGGCTCCAACGTGCCCTCGAGCGCGACACGCTTAGCAAGCCTCGGCACACGCGCATTATCGCGGTGGCCAACCAAAAGGGTGGCGTCGGTAAGACGACGACTGCCGTCAACGTTGCGGCGGGACTGGCTCAAGAGGGTATGAACGTCGTTCTTATCGACGCTGACGCGCAGGGAAACGCCTCGACGGCTCTGGGGATCGGACACCGATCGGGCACACCGGGGACGTACGACGTGTTGATTTCGCGCGCCTCTATTGCTGATGTCGTGCAGCCATGCGAGGCGGTCGAGGGTCTTTATGTCGTCCCGGCGACGATCGATCTGTCGGGGGCCGACGTTGAACTCATCGACGTGCCGCAGCGCGAATTCCAACTTCGTAAAGCTGTAGACAAATTTGTCTTAGAGTACAGTAAAGTGGATTATGTCATTATTGACTGTCCGCCGAGTCTGGGGCTGCTTACCGTTAATGCGTTCGTGGCGGCGAAGGAAGTTCTCGTTCCCATCCAGGCGGAATACTATGCACTCGAGGGCGTCTCGCTGCTTCACGGTACGATCAGAAGGCTCTCAACGCAGCTCAACCGAGAGCTGAGATTGCTCGGCATTGTTGTAACAATGGTGGACAACCGCACGAGGCTTTCGCGTGAGGTTATTGCCGAAGTGCAGCGGTCCTTTCCGGATCTGGTCTTTGAGGTGACTATTCCGCGTACGGTGCGTCTGTCGGAGGCGCCGAGCTTTGGGGAAACGATCATGACGTTCGATCCTTCGTCCTTGGGTGCGGTGTCCTATCGCGCACTCGCACACGAGGTTGCTCACAGGGAGAATAACTGACATGGCACGCAAAAAGGGTGGTCTCGGTCGCGGCCTCGCGGCGCTCATCCCTGAGGATCAGCAAGATGAGAAAGCGCAGCCTTCTCGTCCCCTCGATGTCTTTTTTGGAGAAGCGCCAGTAGATCGCGATTCTGCTGCGGCGCCCATGCGCGGGGGGTCAGCAAGGGACCTGCTCATGCCTGCGACGTCGAAGAGGCGTGACCGCAAGAAGGTCGCCGCGAAGACTGGTCGAGGCAATGATGGTGCAGGCACAACAGATTCTGCGATCGATGCGACGGCGCAGCCGGAGACAGATGTTTCACGTGAAACATCGCGGGATACAGACCTCGTCCGCGTCGAAGGGGTAACGTTCGGCGAGATTCGCGTTGACTCCATTGTGGAGAACAGGTGGCAACCGCGTGAGGTTTTTGACGAGGAGAGACTCGAGGAACTGGCTCAGTCCATCGGCGAGGTCGGTGTCCTCCAGCCCATCGTCGTCCGTCCGCTCGACGATGTTTCACGTGAAACATCGAGTGATGAACCCGCGTACGAGATCATCATGGGGGAGCGACGCTGGCGAGCCACGCGGCGCGCAGGTCTGGAGACTATTCCCGCGCTCATACGACGCACGGGTGACGACGAGATGCTGCGTGAGGCGCTCCTGGAAAACCTTCAGCGCGTCCAGCTTAATCCGCTCGAAGAGGCTGCGGCGTACGAGCAGCTCATGGACGAATTCAATTACACGCAGGCGCAGCTGGCAGAGAAGATCGCCAGGTCGCGATCTCAGATCGCCAATACGCTACGCTTGCTGCGTTTGCCGGCTAGCGTGCAGCGTAGGGTGGCCGCTGAGGTCATTTCCGCGGGGCACGCGCGCGCGCTTCTCGGTCTTACCGAGGAGTCGGATATGGAGTATCTCGCCGATCGCATCGTCGCTGAGGGACTCTCGGTGCGTACGACGGAGGAGATCGTCGCACTCGGCGACGTGGCCGGCGCAGCGAGGAAGCGTACGAGCGCACCGCGAATCGGCGCGCCGAGTGAGGACTCTCGATATACGTCTCTCATCGATCGCCTCACAGACATGCTCGACACGCGGATCAAAGTGCACAGAGGTAAGAAGCGCGGCAAGATCGTCATTGAGTTTAGCGACGACGAGGATCTCGCCCGCATCGAAGGGCTCATTACGCGTTCGCAATGATAAGGCCGGGTACAAGCCTCGACGACAGACGCACGACGAAGTCTCGACAGCGTCGCTACCGTTATGTCAGACGGCTCGAGGTCGGAGAGTCCTCGTTGAGAGTTTTCTCGCCGCGCGCTCACGCTACCAAGAATCCTATCTAGCCAAGACGTAAGGCTGGCGGGATCACATGAATGCGAGGCGTCGGAGCTGCCATGTTGGGCTCCGATGACCAGTACTTCGGCAGAGCGCTGACGCCGTCGTGGGAACATCGCTTGGGCCCCATTCGCATGAGAGTGACTTCGTGCTCGGTGACGAAATGCCAGAGCGGAGCGAGCGGCACATGCGCACACGACGCATTTATCCCGTCATGTATGGCTGTTTCACGTGAAACACACGATTTCATCGAATCGATGCCGATCGAGAAGCCGAGACGGCAGATGGCGAGAAGGACTCGGCACGAGGACTACAGCGAAGGCATGAAGCCTGGCGACACGGGAGTGGGTTGCCAACATGTTTCACGTGAAACATACGCACCGACTGGGAGAGTGAGCGCTTCCTCAGGGGTACCGATCGTAGCGCGATGACCCCCTCCACGCGGGCAGAAAAATCGGTCTTCGACGCATAGGGGAGAGGCGGCCGACACGCGCGGCCAGATTTGAGGACAACGACAATACAGCATGACGTATACACGTGAACATCGCCGAAATAGCAGCAAGGGCAGACGCGTTCGCCATACCCGCCACCGGCCTCTCGCCCCAAAAAGCACCCCGTCGCGACCGCAGTGTTTCACGCCACGGCGCAGGAACGCGTATGTTTCACGTGAAACATCATCACTGACACGCGATGAAGTACGTGGCATCATACCGACGCCGAAAGACTAGAGCATAGATACAGAGCTTCCAAGGAGACGGTGCCTCTGAGAGGCATCTGGCCATTCTTTAGTCACGGCAGTCATCACCCAAAGGGATGGCGATACGAGAGAGCCGGCCTGCTAAGGGTAAGAGCGTCGCTACTAAAGAGCATGCGGAAGGCAACCTGACAACCCCGATACTGGGTTGAATGAGGGCGGACTAGGTAGCAACTTGCATGCTTGCCCGGTCACACTCGATTACCCGAGTACGACCGGTCTGGCGAGACAGCGGGGCATGGGGCGCCCGCAGGCCCGCAGTGCTCGCTGTGGATACGCCTCACAGATGGCTACGTCAACGCCCGTTAATCGAGAAGGCGACAACGCGTCGATCATCACCGAGTGTCTTCACCTTGCACACGAGGACACCCTCGCCGCCGCTGCGCGTTGGCGTGGCAGCGACCTTGACGATCGCGACGTCGCCCGTCGATTTCTGCATGAGCAAACCGTCATCCCAACGGGCCGCGTAGCGTTCGCCAAACTGGGCGCGACCCTCCTCATCGCACGCGGCCTTGACTGTCTCGAATCCTGCCGCCTCGCCTTCCTCGCTCTCATGCGGACTCGAGCTCACCGATGTCACCGGCTCGTTAGGCGTCTGGGTGATCGTCACGGTCTCTTGCGGTCGGGCTTCCTCGGTTGCTTCTTGGCAGCCGCCGGCGAGGGCACTCGCCATGACGAGACCCGCTGTTAGCATCCCGATCTTCATGCGCATACCATCACCATGGCACAGGAAGACGCATCTGGCGAACGGATCCCTAAGGATAAGCAAACGGGGCCGGATCGTTCATCCGGCCCCGTTTGTCGACAACGAGCTCACATGCTCGAAGACGCCTCATCTCCGCCAGCGTCGCGTTCGGCTGCGCGGGAAACGAGACCCGAAGCGATACCGGCAAAGGACGAATCGCGTTCGGCTGCCAAGGGGAACAGCGACGTGTCCGTCATGCCGGGGGTGACGTTGGCATCGATGAACCACGCGACGCCATCATCGTCGAGAATAAGGTCGATACGCGAATAATCGCGCAGCTCCAAGACGCGGTGGCAATCGAGAGCGAGCCGCGTGACCGCATCGGTTTCGTCCGCCGAGAGCGGAGCGGGAGCGAAAAACTCGGTACGCCCCGTATCGTAGCGAGCATCGTAGTCGTAGTCCCCAGAGTCCGTGCGAATCTCGACTGGCGCGAGCGGCCTGGACACGTCGCCGTCGTCGACGATGGACACAGCGATTTCGCGGCCGACGACGAAACGCTCAATGAGGACCTCCTCCCCGTAGGCAAAGGCATCCACCATCGCCATGCGAAGTTCCTTCGCATTGCGCGCGAGTGAGAGTCCCAGCGCCGAACCGCCATTCGCCGGCTTAACGACGACAGGGAAACCGAGCGCTGTTTCCACACGATCGAGGATCGTCGCCGCCCCGAGTAACTTGAACAGGGTCTGGGGGAGAGCAACCGAGTCGGGGGTCGCAAGCCCGTTCTTCGCAACGACGGCCTTAGCAACCGGCTTTGCAGTCGCGATCCGGCAACCGGCGGCCTCCGTGCCGACGAAAGGCAGTCCACACAGGGTCAACAGATCAGCGAGAGAACCATCCTCGCCCTCGATGCCGTGAACCATTGGCCATACGACGTTGGGATTAAGCCTTTCGAGATCGTCGAGGAGATGCGAGGACATGTCCACGATAGACACCTTGTGGCCAGCCTGCCTGAGAATGTGGGCCAGGCGTGAGCCCGAACGCAACGATACATCGCGCTCATGAAGCATGCCGCCGGAGACGACGGCAACCGTTGCCCGGTTGGTTTCTGCGTGAGTCATGATCGTCTCCTTCAGTCTTCGAAGATGTTGTGGATTTCGCGTTCGCGATTCATTACTAGGGCAATGCGACGCACACCTTCGCGGATCTCGTCCTCGGGCGGATAGCAGAACGACAGGCGCATGTGATCGGTACCCTGACCGTCGGCATAGAAAGCAGTCCCCGATGTGTAGGCGACGAGACCGGCGACCGCTCGTGGGAGCATCGCCTTCGTGTTGATGCCCTCGGGTGCCTTAACCCACGTGTAAAAGCCGCCGTCGGGTACGTTCCACGACGCGTCCGGCAGGTAGTCGTTGAGCGCTTGAATCATGGCGTCACGCCGTGAACGATACATGGAACGATAGGCAGCGATCTGGCCAATCCAGTCGTAGTCGCGCAGATAGGCGTGTAGTGCCATCTGACCCACCATCGAGGGCGAGAGCACGGCAGATTCGAGGGCGAGGACGACCTTCTTGCGGATCGAGGCCGGAGCATAGACCCAGCCGCACCTAAAACCGGGGGCGAAGATCTTCGAGAACGAACCCAAGTAGACAACCCCTTCGGGCCACAACGTCGCCAAGGCAGGATACGTTTGCCCGTCGAAGCCGAGAAGACCGTAGGGATTGTCCTCGACGATGAGGAGGTGGTGTTTACGGCAGATCTCAGTGATCTCGCCGCGACGCTCGATCGTCATCGACATGCCGCATGGGTTTTGGAAGTTCGGGATTGTGTAGAGGAACTTCACGGCACGCCCCTCCTTGCGGGCCGTAACGATCGCCTCTTCGAGTGCCTGCGGAATAAGACCGTCGCTGTCCATGGGAACGTGGCGGACCTCGGCCTGCTGGGCAGCGAAGACCCCAAGTGCTCCCACGTAGGACGGAGATTCGGCGAGGACAATGTCGCCGGGATCGACGAACAGCTGGGTCATAATGTCGATCGCTTGCTGCGATCCCGTCGTCACCGCGATATTGCCGGGGTCAGCTATCGTTCCCTCGGCCGCCATGACCTCGGCGATCGATTCGAGAAAATCGGGCCATCCTTGGCCGGAGCCGTATTGGAGCGCTTGAGTGCCATGGGTGCGGATGAGATCTTGGGCTGACGCGGCGAGCTCTGCCAGAGGAAGGTCCGTGATATTCGGCATTCCGCCGGCGAGCGAGACGACCTCGGGTCGAGAAACGACAGCGAAGAGTGCCCGGATTTCTGACTCGCGCAGGTTGTCGGCCTTAGCTGCGTAGGCATCCTGCCAGGGATCGAGGTGAGTGCCTTGCGTCGTTACAGCCATAGTGCCTCCTTGAGTGTGCGTCCCCCAAGTGTGTCACGAATCGCCTCTCACCTGGAAGACGGGCACCTGTGGCGAGCTAGCTGTCGTGTCTGCCGCGCAGCCACACGACGACGAGGGCGACAAAGGCGACGACGGCGAGACCGAGCAGAACCGACACGGCGGTGGGGACGGTCGCAAGCGCCGATGCCACGCGCGTTTCGAGGCGCTGTTGGCTCGACGCGTCGAGGAGTCCGCCCGGGGTCAACCCGCCCGTTGCGACAAGGACGAT
Source organism: Actinomycetaceae bacterium (assembly GCA_030527545.1). Lineage (GTDB taxonomy): Bacteria > Actinomycetota > Actinomycetes > Actinomycetales > Actinomycetaceae > Nanchangia. The sequence goes on along the minus strand of JAUNAP010000006.1, from coordinate 112,492 downwards.
CCCCAGCAGGATGCACACTCCACCAGAAAGGAGCGACCCGACCGTCGTGTCGCGGCCGAGGACGCGGATTGGCCTGGGCTTAAGTGCCCTGCGCTCGCCCAGACGCAAAGCTTTCCACGCCAGCGCGAGGACGACGACGGGTGTGCCCATTCCGACGGCGTATGCGGCCATGAAGAGAGCACCACTCGCAAACGAGCCAGTTTGTGCGCTGAGCAGGAGGATCGTCCCAAGGATGGGGCCGGTGCAGCCGGCTCCCGCCAGTCCGTATCCGACGCCGAGGAGGAACACGGCGAGGGGGTTGGCTCCCGACCCCGCGAATGGGACGCGGATGTGGGGAAACGGCAGGGCGAGGGTCTGGACGACACCGAGGGCGATGATGGCGATGCCGGCGACGGCTGCGACCTGGGTGCGGTAGGCGACGATGAGGGCACCGAGGCCTCCGGCGAAGGCACCGAGCGGGACGAGGGCGAGAAGTAGACCCATGAGGAACAGGCCCGTGCGAGCGAGCAGTTGCGTTCGCGAGGTGAAAGCATAGGCAAAGAACGCGGGAATGAGCATGGCTGCGCAGGGCGCGGCAATCGTTAACACCCCGCCGATGAACGCTGTGGCAACACTGAGAGTCATCGCTGGGAGTCCGCGTCCGCGCGGGCCGCCTCGATCGTGTCGATGAAGACTTCGGCGGGTTGGGCACCGGTGAGGAAGCGATCGTTGATGAAGAACGCAGGGGTACCCTGGACGCCCCACGACGCGATTGTCGCACGCTGGGCCCTCACCTCAGCGAGTGCCTGCTCGTCAGCGGCATCGACACTGAAGCGATCGAGGTCTTCCACGCCCGCTTCCTGGGCAATCTCACGCGCAAGCTCGGGGGTCCACGTCGGATGATCCGAGGCCGAGCGTTTCTCGGCTGCGGTCAGGAATTCCCAGAACTTTCCCTGCTTGCCGGCGGCGATACCGGCGACGGCGCCCAGCGAGGAGGCGTACTTGTCATCGAAGATCGCGAAATCATGGAATTCGATCCGCAACGTGCCGTCCTTAACGTAGCGCTCGAGTTGGGGGGCGATCTCATTGGTGTAGACCGAACACATCGGACACGAATAATCCGACATTTCGATCATGAGGACGGGCGCATCGAAGTCGCCTTTGGCGCGTGGGTCGTCGGGGTCGCGTCGCGCTGCTTGGGCGATGAGGTCGACAGCGGCACCCTCTTGGCGCGGAGCTGCTTGCGGGTGTTGTGCGGAAGCGGTACGAGATCCCTGGGCGTCGGGCTCGGCGGTTTCGCTCGGACTGCGCAAGAGAGCAATAGCCGCGCCGATGAGGCAGCAGACGATGAGGACCGCTAAGACGACGATGACAACGCGGCGCCTCTTAGCGCCTTGCGTGGTTGAGGCCATGAGTACTCCTTAGTCGACTGGTGTCGATGCTACGGCGTGGGCCGTGACGAGCGCATCTAGAGGATTCCTCTTTTTTGGAGGAACTTGAGAGCGATCCAGCCGACCGGAGCCCGCCCCCAGAAGGTGAGGAGACGGTAGGTCAGGGCCGCGGACAGTGCGACCGCTGCGGAGATGCCAGCCAGTTTGAGTCCGCCGGTGAGCGAGGCTTCGATCGGGCCGAGACCGCCGGGTGTGGGCACGAGCGAGCCAACCGTGTTGGACACGAGGAATGTGACGGCGAGTGAGGAAAATGACAGCGAATCGCCGAAGGCGAGCAGGGCGCAGCCGAAGCATAGGACCTGGGTGACGACCATGGCGATGACGCCTGCCGATGCGTAGACGATGCGGGCGGGTGAACCCATGACCCACACGACGCGGGGCCATATCTGAGCCAAGGGTCCCGAGAGCTTCTTTACAGCCCACGTCCTCCACGCAGGCACGGTGAAGAAGACAGCTACGGCGACGCTGAGGCCAACGACCGCCCACAGGAGAGGCCCGGAGAAGAAGTTGACCGCGATCGAGGTCCCGGTGAAGCCCACAAAGACGAAGAGCAAGACGACGGTGACGACGAACTGAAAGGCCTGCATGAGCGAAACCGTGGCGAGGGCGAGGGGGGTGGCAACCCGCTGCTTATTGAGGTAGCGGAGATTGAGCGCGGCAACTCCGACGCCGGTCGGTGCAACCAGGGAGGTGAGAGACCCGGCGAGTTGGACGGCCGTGCATTCGACCCACCCGAGTTTCTCCGGACACACGGCCTTGAGGATGAGTGTTTGTGCCGGCGCGTTGAGCAGGGAGAAAAGATAGCCCACGGCGAGCCACCACCACACCGCCTCAGTGAGGACCTCGAGGAGCTCGGCGAAGTTGAGCGTGGAAAAGACGACGATGAGTGCGACGACGCCGATCACCGTGATGAGGAGCGTTTTGAGGGAGAATCCACGCAAATCGACGGCGGGCACGTCGTAGGGTTCGGCCGGGCTTAATGCGAGGATGCCTTCACGTAGGGGAGCGAGCAGTTTGTTGGTGCGCACCCGCTCGCGGGTGTGCTGAGGCAGCGCAATAGGTTGGAGCACGGGAACGAGCGACGTAAGCAGCTCGGTACCGAGGGTGCGCTGGGCGATATCGAGAGCGCGTTCTTGACCGACGAGCAGGCTCGTGAAGGCGAGCATCTGGGCGAGGTCGACGAGCTGGGACAGTTCTGACGCGGCTGCCTCGCCCTGGTCCCAGTGGGTGATGGTGACGCGGCCGTCTTCAAGCCGCACGATGGAGTGATCGTCGAGGTTGCGGTGGGTGAGGCCGCGGGCGTGGGCTCGGCGGATTTGCCGCCACATGTCGATGATGGTGTCGTCGCTGACGTCGGCGTCTTCGGTGAAGGGGGCGAGGGGGCCGTCGAGGCGGAACGCGGCCACGAACGAGGCTGAGGCGCGCGCGATCCCCAGGGGGGTGGGCGTGCGAACCCCTGCGGAGTGGGCGGACATCCACGCAAGCTGCGTATGTTCGACGCGGTCGCGGATGGTCGCGGATTCGGAATGCTCGGTGCCGCGCAGACGCAGCCGCGACCACCAGTCCGACAACCTCGAGGCGAGTACCTTGTCGGCGTCGGTGGCTTCGACCAGGTAGAGGGTTCCGTCGGGATCCCACACCGCGTAAAGACGGTTGGCTTGGATGTAGCGAGGAAGTGAGTGCGGAAGGCCGACGGCCCTGCGGGCACGGTCCCAGGCGTCGACGAGGTCGACGTCAACGGGCGGGGTGAGTGTGGTCTTGTTTGCGGACTCGGTGGCGACAGAGGTGGGTAGGGCGACGGTGAGGGCTTCCATCTCCGAGACCTCGACATCTCCGTCAACCCGGACAACCTTTTGGGGCGTGATTCCCAGAGTGAGTAGTCCGCTGACCAGGGCTTCTCCCGATGCCCGGCGGTTGGGCATACCGAAAATGTACCTGGCGAGGGCTCCGACGAACATGCCGATGAGGACTGTCGCGAGGGCGGATACTAGGGTCATGCGTCCCTGGATAACGAGGAGCCCGAGGACCGTCCACGTAGCCGCCCACCCCGCGCGGGCGTGAGCGTCGCGTGAGCGCTCGCCACTCATTTTGAGTAGGGCCGTGAGCCCGGCAAGCGAGGGCGAGATAGCCACCGTCGACATGTGCTCGTTCCACTCAATGAGGAGGGCGGCGAAGGGACCGTTGGTCGGGGAGAAGGCGAAGGCGAAGGCGACGAGGTGAGCGAGTCCGATCCCGACCACACCAGCGCACACGGTCTGCCACAGGGTACGCCACTGTCTGCGCCATGCGAGGTTTGCCCAGGCCCATAGGGGAACGAGGAGGGTAACGAAGTTCTCGATGATGCGCACGGGGACGAGCGAGATTTGGCGTATCGGCTTGGCCAGGGCGCTCGTGACGTCGGTAGTGACGGCCGTTGTCGTGTGCGTGGCGTAGACGGACAGGACGAGGACGCCGAGGAAGGCGGCGGCAACGAGGCCGGCGCGCACGAGGTCGTCGCTGCGGTGGAGATTGCGTTCGCGGGTGTCAATGACGATTGACGACGCAGGCCCGTCGGTTGGCACGGTGGCGGCGGTGACGGATTGAGATCTCGCGGCGGGAGTGGGCATGTTTCCAGCCTACGTGCCGCTGGCGCTGGGGTTTGCAGCGGCGCGGTGGTGGAGAGGGAATCCTGGACGGAAACGTCTACTCTAGGGGGTGCACGTGCACACGATTGACGTAAGGAAGACCCCGCATGATGGACGCCGTGAGCGCCGCCCTCACCCATGTCGATGTCAGTTTGCTCGATTACTTGCGCGACCCCGAGCTGCTTATCGACACACTGTTGACGAACTTTGGCGGCTGGATGGTCGCGGTGGTTGCGCTCATTGTGTTCATCGAATCCGGTGTGCTCTTTCCCCTGCTTCCGGGCGATTCCCTCGTGTTCACCCTCGGGATCGTGCACGGGCGGCTCCCGGTGTCCATGGTTGTGACATTCGTGAGCTTGTTTGTGGCCGCGATTGCCGGTAATGGCGTGGGTTACTGGTTGGGTGCGCGCTTTGGGCGCGGCTTGTTCCGCGACGACGCACGGTTCTTGTCGACGGAGAATCTGCGTAAGGCGGAGGAATTCTTTGATCGCTATGGCGGCAGAGCGCTTCTGCTTGCACGTTTTGTGCCCTTCGTGAGGACGTTCGTTCCCATCGTTGCCGGTATGGCGCGTTTCCGCTTCCCTGCGTTTGTGCGGTGGAACGTCATTGGTGCGCTCGTGTGGATTGGCGGTTTTCTTGTGGCCGGTGTGCTGCTGGGTAACGTGCCGGTCATCGCCTCGAACATTGAGCTCATTGCCATCATCATCGTGCTTGTCTCGGTTGCCCCGATCGGCGTCGAGTATCTCAAGGCGCGTCGCAAAAACCGGTCGGCCTCGCCCGAGGCCGCTGGGAGCGCGGCGGAGGAGGGCGAGGCCGACGGCTTGCGCTAGCGCGATAGGGCGCGTCGAAGCCGCAGGGAATTGGCGACGACGAGTACCGACGAGCAGGCCATGAACGCCGAGGCGAGCATGGGGTTGAGCAGGCCGGCGATGGCGATGGGTACGGCGACGATGTTGTAGCCGAAGGCCCACGCGAGGTTTTCTTTGATGACGCGCAGGGTCGCCCGCCCGAGATCGATGGCGTCGTAGACGCCGGCGACGCTCGGTCGCATGAGCGTAATATCGGCGGCGGCGATAGCGATGTCGGTCCCCGAGCCCATGGCCATGCCGAGGCCGCGTGTACCGGCTTGGGCGAGAGCGGCGGCGTCGTTAATGCCGTCGCCGACCATGGCGACGTGGTGGCCGCGCTCTTGCAGGGCGGCGACGAGATCGCGTTTATCGGCTGGCATGACGGAGGCGTGGACGTCGTCGATGCCCACCTGCGCTGCGATGTGCCGGGCGGCTCCGGCGTTGTCGCCGGTAGCGAGGTGGGGGGTGATTCCCGCGGCTTTGAGGTCGGCGATTGCTTGGGCGGAGGTGGGGCGCAGCTCGTCGCTGACGGTGACGAGCCCGAGGACGGTTCCACCGATGAGCGGGCCGAGGAGGTCGTCACGGTGGCGCCGAGGGGTGGGGGCGTGCTGTCCGTCGAGACGACGGGCTTCGTAGCCGGCGTGGGTCACTAGTTCGATGAGGCGCGTAGTGAGAGCGTCGGGGTTGGATGCTTGCGGGTGGTCGGCCGATACGCGCACGCGTGCGCTCTCTGTCGCCAAGTTCACCGCAGCGTCAACTCCGTCAACCTTGTGGAGTGCCTTTTCGACACGTCCGACGCAGGCTGCACACGACATTCCGCCGATCGTTAGATCGATGACGAGGTCGCTCGATGCGTCCTCGTCCTCGGGATCCTCGGCAGAGATGACGGCTGCGCGGTCTTCGTGGACCTCCGCCACTGCGATCGTCGTCGCCCCTTGTCCTTCGGCCGCTCGGGCCGCGGCAGCGAGGGCGGCGGGGACGTCGAGGCCCTGTTCGGCGAGCCAGGAGAGGCGACCGGCGAGGATCATGCGCTCCTTGACGAGGGCATGGACACCCATGCCAGGGTGGTTGCCGAATCGATCGATGGTGGGGAAGGCGCACCCGATGTCGCGCGCGGCGTGAGTGAGGGCGCGTGCGATGGGATGCTCGGAGGGTGATTCTGCGGCTCCGGCGAGGGTGAGGATCTCGCGTGACCGAGGGTCGTCGACGCTGTGTGCGTCTCCTTCGCTGGTGATCACTCGCGCGACTCTCATGGTCCCCGTGGTCAGCGTGCCGGTTTTGTCGAGAACGACGGCGTCGATCGCGTGGGAGCCTTCGAGGACCTCGGGTCCGCGAAAGATGATGCCCGCCTGTGCCCCGCGGCCCGAACCGACGAGCAGGGCGGTGGGCGTGGCGAGGCCCAGGGCGCACGGACAGGCGACGACGAGGACGGCGACGGCGGAGGTCATTGCCTGCTGGAGTCCGGCTCCCGCCATCATCCATCCGAGGAAAGTGGCGGCGGCGATGGCGATAATAACCGGCACGAAGACGGCACTTACGCGGTCGGCGAGACGCTGCACCGGGGCCTTACCAGCCTGCGCTTCGGCGACCATCCGCGCGATGTTGGCGAGGAGGGTGTCGGAGCCGACGGCGGTCGTCTCGACGACGAGCGTGCCGGTCGTGTTGAGGGTGCCACCGACGACGGTATCGCCCGGCCCGACGTCGAGGGGGAGGGACTCGCCGGTGACAACTGACTGATCGAGGGCCGACGTTCCCCGCGCGACCGTCCCGTCGGCGGGGATCTTTTCGCCCGGGCGCACGCGTACGAGATCACCGACTGCGAGATCTGCGGTGTCGACTTCCTCCTCGCGCTCGCCCCCGTCGGTGGGGATGAGGCGGATCGCCCTCTTGGCGCCCAGCTCGAGCAGCGAACGCATGGCATCGCCTGCCCGATGACGCGCCCGTGCCTCGAGCCAGCGTCCAAGGAGGAGGAACGTCGCGATCATGGTGGCGCCCTCGAAATACACGTGTGCGTGCTCATCCATCGAGCGCGGCAACAGTGACATGCTCATACGCATGCCGATGTCACCCGCATGGGTAAAGGCGAGCGCATAGATGGACCACCCCATCGAGGCCACGATCCCGAGCGAGATGAGCGTGTTCATCGTCGTTTGTCCGTGCCGCGCGGCCCGAAACGCCTGGGAGTGGAAGGGCCAGGCGCACCAGGTGACGACGGGCAGGGACAGGATGAGGCTCGCCCACTGCCACCCCGGAAATTGGAGAGCGGGCACCATGGACATGACCATGATGGGTGCGGAGGCCACCGCGGCGACGATGAGTCGGCGTTTGAGGTCGGCGGCACGGCGGGCCTGGGTGTCGAGATGGAGAGAAGAAGACATAGCGCGGGGGTTGACGGGGTTTACTTGCGGATGGCGGTAACCGTGTATCCTGCCTCATCGATCGCATCCGTAATCACGGGGTCAGCAAGCTCGCCCCGGTACGTCACGGTGGCGCGCGACGTTCCGCCCTTGACGAGGTCGACGTCAACCTTCTTCACGCCCTCGAGAGCTTCCAGCGCCTTCGTGGTATGGGCGACACAGTGGCCGCACGTGAGCCCTTCGATGTCAACAACGAGCTTCTTATTCCCGAACATGATTATCCTTCCGTATGTATTCGTGGCGGGCAGCGCCGCACTACGAAACTAGCGGGTGCAGGCGGCAAACTCGAGGGCGTACGCTAGCGGGGAAAGAGGGGAATAAAGACGCGCAATGGGGCGTTGGAGAGCATCACGGCCGCTAGAGGGGGTGTGAAGGATGGCTCGACGGACGCGACTCCCGCGTACGCGTCCGGCCTGGTCTGCCGCGACGCTATCGGCCTCGGGCAGCCTGCGGCGGGCGCGGTGGCATGGGCAGCGCCGGCGTGCGCGCATGCGGGGGGTGGGGGCCTGGGTGCGTCCGATGTCTGCCCTCGCGCGCGTCGGCATCGCGCAGACTCGTTTCGTCAGCTATCTCGTCCATCCGCGCCGCCACGGCCGCGATACGGCGCTGGCGCGAGAGGAATGTGAGACACGTACCGCCGAGGCTCTGGAGGAGCTCCAACGGGCCTATTTCGCCTACCCGTGGCTCGGGCAGGCGACGATTGGCGCGGCCGGGGTCGTTGGCTCGTGCGCCGCGGCAATAGCCCGAGCCGGGCTGCGGGCGGCTATCGGGATGAGGATCGGGGACTCACGGGCCCACCGGCGTCGTCTCGAGGCGATACCGAAAGCCGGCTACGAGGCGTTCCTGGCGGCGCTCCTCGCCGGCAGCGAGGCAGCGGGGGTTTTCCGCTCGGGCGAGATCCACGTTCGCCGCATCGGCGCGACCTCATGGGCTCGAGGGGATCCCCACGTTAAGCGTGCTGGGATACCCGAGGACCTGGCGGGATCCTTCGACGACATTGACGACTTGACGTGGGCCGCGCGGGCGGGCTCCCTCGTCAAGGTCATCCGTGTCGGAGACGAGACCGGGTGGCGTTCTCCGCTCGCGAGCGCTTTCATGCGCCTGCGCGGGTGCCGGCCGAGATGGATCGTCGAAATTGCAGGAACGGATCATCTTTCTTTGCCGACAACGACGAACCCGGCTGACCCGGAAGCCAACATTCGAGAGTCGCTTGGACTGGTGTCGAATCAGCGACGGGGTGTCGAGCGGGCGGTTCTCGACGCAATGGAGGCGTATGACATAACGACCGATGAGGAGCGGGCGGGAGAGGATGTCCTCCTCATCGGACACTCGCAGGGAGCCATGGTTGCCATGGCTCTCGCAGCTGCCGAGGAAACACCCTTCCCGGTGCGCGCCGTCGTCTCAGCGGGAGGTCCGATAGGCCGGATGGCGACACCGCCGCGGACCCGCGTGCTAGCGCTGCGCCATCTTCAAGACCCAATCCCGCTCTTCGGCGGTCTCGCGGGTGAGGTCGATCCGGCAGTGGTCGTGTATGAGCGCTCCTTACGGGCGCCGACAAGCGGTGTGCTCTACTATGCCCATGCGGCCGGAACCTATGCGCGCACCGCAGCCGAGGCGATCGCCTATGCGCGGCGTATCCCCGATTCGAACGTGGGCCGCGCCATCGAAGCAATCTCCCACTACTACCCCCAGCGCCTGCTGTGGGGACGGGAAAGTGGCAGCGTTTTCATCTACGAGATCACCCAGGACGTCCTGGGTGACGACGATATCAAGGAGGCCGACCATGAGCCGCAGCGGTGATCCCCTCATACATTCGACGAAGGTACGCTCGCTCGCTCGAGGAGTATGGCGTGGGCTGGCGGCGCTGCCGCGTCCGCGTGCGTTCGGCGCCGCCGTGGGTCGCGCGGCCACGCAGGAGCTTGAGGATCTCATCGAGGCGGTGCTCGACGCGCGGCAAGAAGTTGACGGGGTTGACACAAGGATTGTGCGGCGGTTAGGGGCGACGCCTCGGATCACATGTCGGATACGAGTGGCCGAAGCGACGGTGAGCCCGGCGTCGGCGCCCTGCGGCTCACCCGAGGCCGATGGCGTCACTGCGGGGGATCTGCTTGACGAGCTCACTCGTCAGGTGTGGGTAGCTTGTGGACAGGGCGACTATGCACTCGATGTCTCTCTCGTCACCGGTTCGCCGCGGGAACGAGGCACCGTGTACACCCTTGCGGATCTCGGACTCGACGTGCCCCTCACGCCGAACAAGGCCACAGAGCGCTACGGTTCCTCGTAGCGGCGTGCGCGAGCGACGATGCGCGTAGCCGGGCCTGCATCGTAGAGAGGAGCTTCGACGATTTCCTGTTCGCTTGTCGCGAGGATGTCCGCGATCCGCTGAGCCTGCGAGCTTTCGTAGGCGGAGGCTGCGGGCCAGGGATCTGGGTCGTCCCACCCGCCGCCGGTCTGCGGTGCCGTGGCAAAGAAGGACGTTTCAAGCGGATCAACGCTGCGCGCGCTCGATGGCGCGGGCAGGTACCGCTCGGGGTGTGCCTCCGGATAGTCGATCTCGGAGTAGTCCTCGGGCCAGGAGGGGAGCTCCGCGCGTAGCTCGGCTCGCTCAAGATCGGCCTCAGCCTCGGCGAGAGCGCGATCGTGCGTGACCGAGCGCTTGAGCGAATAGCCGGCCACGAAACCTACCAGTGCGAGGACGAAGGCTCCGAGTAATGGCCAGGCGTCGCCGAGTCTGTCGATGAGGCTGGGCTGCGACGACGTTGCTACGCGTCGGGGCGCTGACGTCGTCGGTGAGGCGGTGGGGGTCGTCGAGGCCGACGGGGAATCCGATGCTGCAGGTGCCTCATCGCTGGGAGCCTGCTCGCTCGCCGAGGGGGCGGGCGCGAATGTCGAGGGTGCCGGTGAGTGCTCCTCGCGTGTCGAGGAGCCCAGGCGCGTGCCGTCCGGAGCGTACGTCACAGAACCGGTGGGGTCGCCCTCGTCCACAGAATAGCCGCCGCCCTCGCCCGGCGGTTCTGGCGGAAGCGTGATGCGGTCGGGATCTGCCCACGCGTGAGGGGAAGGGAGGAGGGGGAGGGGGGAAACGACGAGACCGGCAGAGATCGAAACGATCGCCGCGAGGCGTACCGGGCGTCGCATGGCCCCTACTTTCCGGTCCTGTCCCGACAGGCCTGTTCGCGCGAATAACCGATATAGGTCGCTGGAGTCAACTCGAGCAACCTTGCTTCTTCGGCTTTCGGCAAGCCGAGTGTGCGAATGAAGTCGCGCATGGCATCGCCGTCGACGCGGCGTCCCCGAGTGAGGTCCTTGAGGCGTTCGTAGGGATTGTCCATTCCGGCCACGCCCGCCAGATCGCACACGCGCATGACCTGCTGGATGGCCTCGCCAAGTACTTCCCAGTTCTCGTCGAGATCCTTGGCGAGTCGCGCGGCGTCAACGTCAATTCCGTCGAGTCCGCGCGTGAGGTTGGTTAGTGCAAGGAGCGAGTGCCCCAAAGCGACGCCGATGTTGCGCTGGGTTGTTGAGTCGGTGAGGTCGCGTTGGAGACGAGAGGTGACGAGCGTTTGAGCGAGGGTGTCCAGCAGGGCGCTCGAGATCTCGAAGTTGGCCTCGGCGTTTTCAAACCGGATGGGATTGACCTTGTGGGGCATCGTGGAGGACCCGGTCGATCCCTGCGCCGCAAGGTTTTGGTGGAAGTATCCCAGCGAGATATAGGTCCAGCAGTCGGTGGATAGATTGTGGGCGATGCGATTGAAACGGGCCACATCGGCGTAGAGCTCGGCCTGCCAGTCGTGCGACTCGATCTGCGTCGTTAAGGGGTTGAAGTCGAGTCCCAGGGAGGTGACGAATTCGCGCGCGAGGGATGGCCAGTCGGCGTCGGGGCAAGAGACGAGGTGTGCCGCCCAGGTGCCGGTTGCCCCGTTGATCTTGCCGAGGTAGCTGGTATCCGCGACTCGCTCGAGCTGGCGCGTCAGTCGATGGGCGAAGACCGCCATTTCCTTGCCCATGGTGACTGGCGTGGCTGGTTGGCCGTGGGTGTGGGCGAGCATGGGAATCGACGCGGAGGAGCGCGCAAGCGCGTCAACCCGGTCAACTATCGTTCGGGCCGCCGGTAGCCACACCTCCTCGATCGCCGCCTTAATCGTCACCGCGTAGGCGAGATTATTGATGTCTTCGGACGTGCAGAAAATGTGGACGGCGGCGACGGCCCGCGGCAAGATGGTGTCCGATCCCAGATGGTCGCCCGCGCGAGACATGTGGTCGCGAATAAGGTATTCAACGGCCTTGACATCGTGGCGAGTGACCGATTCCGTCTCGGCCAGTGCCGCTATCGTTGCAGAATCGAAGCCGGTAACGAGGGAGCGCAGGTAGGCGGCCTCCTCGTCGGCGAGGGGGCGTAGGGGAAGCACCCCGGAGGCCGCAAGGAAAATGAGCCATTCGACTTCGACGTGAATGCGAGCCCGGTTGAGGGCTGCCTCCGACAGGTAATCGACGAGGGGGGCGGCCTCATGACGGTAGCGACCATCGAGTGGTCCGAGGACGAGCGGGGGAGTGCACGACCTCAAAGGGGTCTCGACGGCTGGAAAGACAGAGGTACGCTCGCGAGTCATACAACCATTATGAGGCACGAGGGCCGGCCGCGGGGCGCTCTCCCCTAACGCCGGCCCACGTGGCATCACTGCTTGGCGCGTAGCACCTTGAATACCGACTGCCTGGCTCCGAAGTTGAGGACCGAGCGCTTGTACAGTGTCGCGGCACCCCAGGCAAGACCACACGTCACGGCGATATGGATGACGAAGCTGATGAGTGCCTGCCACCACGTGAGCGTCCCGATGAGCAGCGCGAGCGGGGCCGCGAAGCACGAGACGAGCGGAACGTAGGACAACACCGTCAGCAGCGGAGACTGCGGAACGACCAAGACCGCCGCGTAGAGAACATAGAAGATGATGACGAGGAAGACGGAAACGGGCATGATCGCCATCTGGACATCCTCGCTTCGCGAGGCGAGGGCGGCGAACCCGGCGTAGATGAAGGCATAGGCGAAGAAGCCGACGAGGAAGAACAGGAACGGCCACACGGTCAGGCTCGCCCACGAGATCCCCTCCGGGAGTGACAGACCCGCGATCTTGAGTGCTCCCCAGCCTGTGATCATGAGGACACATACGTTGATGAGGATGAGGGATCCCACGCCGAGAACCTTGCCGACGATGAGGTGGAAGGGTTTGACGGTGGTCAGCAAGATCTCGACGATACGAGAGGACTTCTCCTCGACGGTACCCTGCGCGATCAAGCCCGACCCGGTGACGATTGCCATGAAGAGGACGAAGAGAATGAAGATGGCCGGCACGATCCTGGCTATATCGAAGCCGTCCTTGGACTCGTCAAGCATGCGGACGCTCACCGACGAGGCGCTCATCCGTTTGGCGAGCTCGCCGGGTTGGCCGCCGAGTTCGGTGATGTAGTCGGTGACGGTCGTCGCTTGAGCGAGGGCTTTGAGACCGAACTCGAGGGTGGGCGAGACGGCATCGACCGAGAGGATCTCAACAGAACCGTCAGTGACGACGAGGGCATGGTCGGCTTTCTCTTCGCGGACGAGCATCTCTGCCGCCTCGTTAGAGGGCGCCTTGGTCACCTCGAGATCGATCATGCCCGGCTGTCGAGACAGCCCGGCGAGGGCAGGACGGTAGGACTCGGTCGCCGGTGTGAGGGCAATACGTGTCTTCGAGTCGAAAACATCGCTCTCGCTCAGCATTCGGTAGCCGATGCCCGCCCCGAGGATGAGGATTATGAGGACGGTCAGGGAAACGATGAAGGGTTTCCCGGTGATGCGGGTCGAAATTTCGCGCTTGACGATGAGCCACACGGGGTTGCGTGTCATCGGTGGCCTCCCTTCCAGCCGAACAGAGATCGACGTCGTGCGGGGGGTTGGTGCGGTTCAGAGGGCTGGGAAGTGGCGGTGACCGCGTGGCGGTAGAGGACCGACAGGGGCTCTACGTGGGGGCCAAACGACGTGACGACCCCCGCCGTTCGCGCCCGGTCGAGGAGGCGCTGGGCGTCCTCGGAGGCAACGTCAAGTGGGATAACGAGACCATCGTCGGCCTTGCCGATGGTCTCGGACGCGCAGGCTTCGCGCACGCTCGCCAGTGCGGCCTCATCACCTTTGATAAGAGTGCGCTTGGGAGCCTTGTCGCGCAGCTGCCTGATGGTCCCGCAGGCCACGAGACGCCCCGAGGCGAGGATGCCCACCCTGTCGCACAGTCGTTCAACGAGATCGAGCTGGTGGGAGGAAAAGAGGACGGGGACGCCCGCACTCGCCTTGTCTCGCAGGGCATCGGCCATCGTCTCGACCGCTACGGGGTCAAGGCCAGAAAACGGCTCGTCGAGGACGAGAAGCGCCGGATCGTGAGCGAGTGCGGCTGCGAGCTGGACACGCTGTTGATTGCCCAGGGAGAGTTTTTCTACCGCGTCGTTGCGGTAGGCAGTAATGCCGAGGCGTTCCTCCCAGTAGGTCGCCGCATCATTGGCCTCCCTACGCGTGAGACCGTGGAGGCGCCCGAGGTAGGTGAGCTGAGCGTGAACGGGCATCTTCGGGTAGAGCCCCCTCTCCTCGGGCATGTAGCCGAACGAGGTCCGCAGCTTCATGTCAATGGGGCTGCCGCCGAAGGAGACCGAACCGGAGGTCGGGCTCGTCACGCCCATGGTGATGCGCATCGCCGTCGTCTTACCCGCGCCGTTTGCACCGACGAAACCAAAGATCTCGCCGGGTAGGACGCTGAAGGATACGTCATCCAGTGCCCGCCTGCCTGGATACTGTTTGGTCAGATGCGAAAGGTCCAGCTGTGGCATACGCCAATCCTATAGGGCGACGGACGCAACCGGGCGAGAAGAGACATCCGAGCTAGGCTGAACCCATGACTGAGACAGCCCGCATCCGAACTCGCAAGGCCCTCGAGGCGATCGCCACCTACAAGCCCGGCAAGGGGCGACCGGGAAAGGTGACGAAGCTGTCGTCGAACGAGAATCCATTCGCACCGCTAGATGCGGTCACGGAAGCCGTCGCCGAGGCGGCGACGGCGCTCAACCGCTACCCCGACATGGTCTCGACCATGCTGCGAGAGACGCTCGCGCAAACCCTAGGGTTGTCTGCCGAACAGTTCGTTCTCGGCAACGGATCGTGCTCGGTTATTCAATCGCTGCTCCTTGCCGTCGCGGAGTCCGGTGACGAGGTCGTCATGCCGTGGCGTAGCTTCGAGGCCTACCCGATCCTCGTCGGTGTCAGTGGTGCCACTGCGGTGCCCGTTCCCCTGCGCCCCGATTTTTCCCACGACGTAGAGGCGCTCGCCGACGCGGTCACGGACAGGACGCGCGCGGTCTTGCTGTGCACCCCTAACAACCCCACCGGCACGCCGCTGCGCCGAGACGATCTCACCTACCTCATGGAGCGCGTTCCCGGCGACGTCGTCGTCCTGCTTGATGAGGCCTACTTCGACTTTGACGATCCGACAGAGCGCCTTGACGGCACGGAGCTCATCGAGACGTACCCGAACCTCATCGCCGCACGGACCTTCTCCAAGGCGTACGGTCTCGCCGGGTTACGCGTGGGCTACGCGATGGCGCAGGTCTCGACAATCGAGGAGGTGTGGAAGACGACCGTCCCCTTCTCAACAAATGCGCTTGCCCAGGTCGCCGCATTGGCTGCGCTGGGAGAGGCGGAGGCCGTCGGCGAACAGGTGCGCACGATCGTGGCTGAGCGCGAACGCGTGTGCGAGACGCTGCGTCGCGCCGGCTGGCAGATTCCCGACACGCGCGCGAACTTCCTGTGGATTCCAGGTGAGGCGGGACGCGATGCCGTCGTTGCCGCCTGCGAGGACGCCGCCATCTCCGTGCGAGCCTTCCCCGATGGCGTACGCATCTCGATCGGTGCCCCCGAGGAAAACTCTCAGCTGCTTGCGGCGCTGGAGGGCGTCACGCCTCGCTAACCACGGGCAGCGCCCACGCCCGCAGGTCCCACAGCAGGTCCCGCTTCCAGGTCGGTGTGGCCGGGTCAACGACGACCCTCGCGGGACCTAGCGTCTCCTCCAGCACCCGCGCCACATCGTCGCCAAGCGGCGGGAACCCCTGGTCATTGCCTTGGACGAAATAGATCGGCCAGACGGGTCCGGGCGCGGGACTCGATGTGAGCTGAGCGTCGACGCGGAGAAGACTGCATCCGCGCGGCAGCAGCGCGAGCGCGGAACGCTCTGCGAGATCAGCCTCGTGGGCGCTGATCTCCTCGCTTGGTGAGAGCGCAACGAGATCCTCCGAGGCGATAGCGCTAAGTGCCTCGGGGAGTGCGTGCCCGGCGCGTAGGCGCGCGATCGTGTCGCGATGGTGCGGTTCGACGCTCAGTTCGCTTTCGCGCCCCGGGTCCACGATCACACCAACGTCGTGCCGATCGGTGCCGAGAGAATCGAGGTAGGCGCTCACGCTCGTCTCCCTTACCGACGTGTCGCCGTCGGTGCGACACAACGCCTCGACAGCGCGTGCACGGGTCGTCCACACGGCAACGAATGCGGGGCCGTCATCGACTGCAACCCAGTGCGGCTGCGATCCCACCCAGACGCTCGTGTGTGCCAGTCCCCGCAGATAGGGCTCAAGACGCCCGGTCGATACCGCAAGGTAGCGCGCAGAATCCAGCGGGATTCGCCGCTCGCGGGCGGCCTGACGGGCGGCGAAGTGGCCGCGGGCCAGGCGCCAAAGATCGGGACTCATTAGGGCTTACGAAGCATCCAGAGGCCGGCGCCTGCAAGGACGCTCGCCATTGCCAGGCCCGTCATGAGGACGGCGGTCGAGGTCGTTTGCGCCCACGACGCGGAGGCTTTCTGCGTATCGTAGCCGCCGGAATTGACCTGCGGGTAGGAGGCAGGTCGAGTGGGGGGAGTGTCTGGCTGCGCCGGCTGTGCTTCTAGGAACGCGGCGGCGTCGCGAGGCGCGGGGGTGTGTGGCTGAACGAGCGGCAAGAGCGGCAAGATGGTGTCCGAGGGGCGGCGCGGCGATCGGGATCGGGGCGTGCGCGCGGGCATCGGTTCCGCGGGCGATAGCTCCCGGGCCGACGTTCGCGGTTGACGCGGTTGTCCTTCGGTGAGGGCGGAGGGGAGCTGAGGCAGACGCGGCGCGGGCAGAATGAGCGAGGGCGGCGGCAGCTCGTCAGGTTCGGGCGGGACGGCCGTGGTCGGCGGGGCCGAGGGGCTCGGCTGGGGATACGGCGACCGGGTGTCCTGTGACGGAGCGAGCTCACTCGTTGACTCCGCCGGCTGCGTGGGCGCGGGGGTTGGTTCGGCAGAGTCAGGCAGGGACGGTGTGGCCGTCGGAGTCTCCTGCGTCTCCGTCGTCGGAGGTGTCGGCTCGGCCGTGGGTTTGGGGTCGGGCTGCGCAGGAGTCGTCGACTCGTCGGGCTCGGGAGTCGTTGGCTCGGGAGCGGGGGTGGGGGGGAGAGTCTCGTCGGGGGCCGGCGCCGGCGTTTCACGCGGAGGGGAAGGCTGCGGGTCCGGGCTGGGTTCGACCGGTTGGCTGGGGTTCTCGGTCGGGGCTTCGGTCGGCCCGCCGGGCGCGGGGGTGGGCTCGGTACTCGGCGAGGAGGGGTCGGGCGTGGGGTCCGTCGGCGGCTCCGGCACAGGCTCGCTCGTCGGATCAGGTTCGGGGGTCGTCGGCTCGGTCGTGGGTGTGGGGTCGGGCTGGGCGGGCATATCGACGTCGCCGACAACGATCGTGAGCGTGAGCGGGGTTGCGGCATCGAGCCAGCCATAGGTCGAACGCCACTGGCTTGCTGTGAGGGTGAGGCGGTAGATTCCCGGCTGCGAGAAACCGATCGGCACGGCAACCGAACCGCCCGCGTCGATGACGGCGACGTGACCGTAAAGATCCGGGTTTCCGTCGGCGACGACACCGATGTCGGACTCTTCTTCCCCGCGTACGGATTCGTAGGCGACCGCCCGGGGGATTGCGTCGCTCGAAGCGACGACCCTGCCGCCGTCGAAACTGACTGTGGCCTCGCCCCCGTCGAGGCGCGTGACCCCGGCCACGGCAAAACGGACGTCGTAGCCCAGACGCAACCACGATTGGGCGCGCTGAGAATCGACGGGGCTAATCGTCGATGTGAAAGTGAGGGCGTCGCCGGGATGGGCGAGATGCAAGCACGACGAGATTGTCTCGGCGGACCCGAGTGCGTGCGCGGTGAGGTAGAGAGCGTCCTGACTGGAGTCCGTCGAATTGGTCAGTGAGGTGGCAAGAATCGCCGCGCCCTCATCGACGTCAATCAGGCCCTCCGGGCACGCGGCATCAATCGTGGGAGCGGGTGTCTCATCGGCATGCGCGAACGCCACGGGTGAAACGAGCGCACCCGCTAGCGCACACGTGGCGAGGCATCGCCTCAGCCTGCCTGTCCTCATCAAGCCCTCTCATAGTGGTCCGTGCCTGCCGGGTTCAAGTATAAGGGTCTAAGCCCGCCGCGCGGTCTGCGCATTCACTGGCGGATGCGCTTTTCCTCTAGTCCGTCCCGCGTGTTCGCGACACAGACATCACCCCACCTATGTTAGAGGAATATGAGGGTGGAGGGAAGAGGAGCCACACGGAATCCTCCTCTAGGCTTAATTCATGAGCAGTCTCGAAGCCGAAGCCCTCTTCGCCCGCAGCCAGGCCGCCATCCCCGGCGGCGTCAACTCGCCCGTCCGCGCGTACCGGTCTGTCGGTGGCACCCCCACCTTCGTGTCGCGGGCCCGCGGCGCCTACGTGCGCGACGTCAACGATCGCACATACGTTGACCTCGTGGGAACGTGGGGACCGGCCCTGGTGGGCCACGCCCACCCGGAAGTCGTCGACGCGGTGGCACGGGCCGCGGATCGTGGCTTGTCCTTCGGTGCCCCCACCGCCGCCGAGGCCGATCTGGCCGACGCGGTGACGGCACGAGTCCCCTTGGCCGAGCAGGTCCGTCTCGTGTCGACCGGAACCGAGGCAACGATGACGGCGATCCGCCTCGCGCGTGGCTACACGGGCCGCAATCTCCTCGTGAAGTTCGCCGGTTGCTACCACGGTCATTCCGATAGCCTCCTCGCCGAAGCGGGATCGGGGGTGGCCACACAGGGACTGCCGGGATCGGCAGGTGTCCCCGACGCCATCGCGGCCCTCACGATCGTTCTGCCCTATAACGACGTCGAGGCACTGCGAGGCTGCTTCGAGGAGCGCGGGCACGACATTGCGGCCGTCATCACCGAATCGTGTCCGGCGAATATGGGGATTGTCCCGCCCGCCCCCGGCTTCAACCGGGCCATCAGGGAGATCACGCGCGAGCACGGCGCCCTCATGATTACCGACGAGGTACTCACCGGATTTCGGGTGTCCGCGGCCGGCTTTTGGGGGTATGAGGTCGACCACCGGCCACAGTTGCCGGCTAGCCTCCCGCAGGAGGTGGTCTCGGGGGGTGCTCGCGCGCGCGAGGAATGGTGCACCGCCCAGATCGAGGGCCTCGATTACGTTCCCGACCTCATGACGTTTGGCAAAGTGATCGGCGGCGGTATGCCCCTGGCAGCGCTCGGGGGCCGGCGCGAGATCATGGAGTATCTCGCACCGCTGGGGCCCGTCTACCAGGCGGGCACGCTCTCGGGTAACCCGTTGGCGACCGCCGCGGGCCTGGCGACGTTACGGCTTGCCGACGAGGGCGTCTACGCGCGGGTCGACGCGGTCGCGCGGGCCATACGTGACCACCTGGGTAGCGAACTTGCCGCACGCGAGATCCCCCACGTCATCAACGCCGCCGGTTCGCTCTTCTCGGTATTTTTTGGCGAGGCCCCCGCACGCGAGGGCGTCGCCTCCTACGCCCAGGCGAAGGCCCAAAACGAGGAGGCGTACACGGTGTTCTTCCACGCCATGCACGACGCGGGTGCCCTCCTGCCGCCCTCCTGCTACGAGGCGTGGTTCGTCTCGGCGGCGCACGATGACGACGCTGTCGCGAGGATCTTCGATGCCATCGACGACTCCGTCGTGCGACTCGCCGAGGAGTGGCCCTCCCTCGCCGGATAGCCGGGCGCGGGCGGGATGCGAGGGAAGCACTCCCGCCCGCCGACACTCCGGTTAGAGAAGGTGCGCCCGCAGGTGCTCGGGCCCCTCGGGATGCAGCGCGCCCAGAGGGATATCGAAAATGGTGAGGGCCCCGCGTACGCCGCCGCTGACGAGTCGGTGAAGTGCGCGTCCGCACGCGGCGACGACCGCGCCGGTGAACTGGGGATTCGATCCCAGGTCGAGGCTGAACTCCATCGTCGCGGCGGAACCTCCCGCGGTGCTACCGCGACGTAGGACCGTTCCGCCGTGAGGCATCCCCGAGTGGTTGCGCGCCAACTCTTCGGCGCTTACGAACTCCACGCTCGTGTCGTAGTCGGCGAAATAATTCGGCATCGTGACGATCGCGTCGGTGATGGCGTCGCGGTCGGCGCCCTCTTCGGCAACGACGAAGCAGCGGCGCGTGTGCTTAGCGCGCGTCTCCAGGGGTTCCCTCGCCTCTCCGCTTCGAACCGATTCGAGTGCTTCCTCGCGTGGAACCGTGTACTGGACGGCATCGGCGACACCGTCGATGCGGCGAAGCGCATCCGAATGCCCCTGGGAAACGCCGACGCCCCAAAACGTCTCCTCGAGCGAGTCGGGGACGATCGCTTCCCCGAGCGTGCGTGCAAGCGAGAAAAGCCCAGGATCCCATCCCACCGAGATGAGAGCGGCCGTGCCGGCGTCGCTGGCCGCCCGGTCGCAGCTGGCGAAATACTCGGGGATCTTGGCGTGGGTGTCGAAGGAATCGACGGTCGGGAAATAAGCGAGAGCCTGCGGGACCTGGTCGGCCAGGTCGGTCGCGGATCCCCCGCAGCACAGGCACACGTCGACGCGATCGGCCCAATCTCCCATGTCGTCAACGTGGGCGACGGGCGTGCCGAAGGTCGTGACAGAAGCGGGGTCGCGCCGCGTGAAGACGACGACGGCCTCCATATCGGGGGCGGCGGCGACGGCCTGCTCAACGCCGCGGCCGAGGTTTCCATATCCGAGGATGGCGGTGCGAATTGTCATAGCCCCAGGCTAGAAAGGTTCCCAGATAGGGTGCAACGGGTGTCCACGGGCGTGCTAGGAAGGAGACATGCGCATCTATTTTGTCCGCCACGGCCAAACCGACTCCAACCTACTCGACGCCCTCGACACCGATATCCCCGGCGCCGCCCTCAACGGGCAGGGGCGCGCACAGGCGGCCGCCCTTCCAGGGCATTGGCGTGACCTCGGGCTGCCCCGGCTCGACGGGATCGTCACCTCGCCGCTGCTACGAACCCGGCAGACGGCAGCCGCCCTTGCCGCCGCGCACGGGCTCGTGCCCGTCATCGACCGTGGTGTGCGGGAGGTCCGGGCCGGCGACCTCGAGATGCTCTACGTCGCCGACGCCCCCTCGACCTATCTCGCCGTCGTCGCCGACTGGCTCCACGGTAAACGTGACAGACGCATGCCGGGGGGTGAAAGCGGCTACCAGGTGATCGGTCGGGTCAACGCCGCGTTGCGTCGCGCCGCACAACGATGGGGGGAGGAGGCCGCCGTCGCCGTCGTCGCCCACGGGTGCCTCATCAGGTACGCGACCGCCAGTCTCGTCGAGGGCATCTCGCCAGAGCTGGCGATGAGCCAGCCCTTGAGGAACTGCTCGATCACCGCCGTGGAGGGCACTCCTGAGCAGGGATGGAGCGCGCGTATGTACTCCTCGAAACCCATTGACGAATGGGAGGTACCCGACGAGGTGAACTCGTTTCGGCGCTCCATTCAGGTGCTGCGCGGGTAGGACCGCCTGGCCGGGCAAGCGAGACCGGGCCTGCAGGCGGCTCGTGCGACAACGGCATCGGCCCGCCCGCGTTACTACCGCGGACGGGCCGAGACCGCTGTCAGCGTCAGTTCTCTGAGATATCGCCGGCGATGCCGGCCTCGACGAGACCCTTGTTCTTCTCCCTCGCCATGAGGTCGTAGTCGAGGTGCTCGCGCAAGCGGTTCTGCTTGAGATCGACGATGAACCCGATGAGGCCCGCGACCAGGGTCGGGATGAGCCACCCCAGTGAATAGTGCGCGAGCGGAATCGTATCGAGCAGCGCCGTCAGAAGCCCCGACTTCAGTTCCGCGGCCGAGGCGGCATCAATGAGACCGAAGACCGCCGCGATCCACACGGCACCCCGATAGGTCCAATACATGTGGCCGGGGATGAAGATGTCGAGAAGACACACAATGACGAGCGCGATGGTCACCGGGTAGCACAGG
Source organism: Actinomycetaceae bacterium (assembly GCA_030527545.1). Taxonomy (GTDB): domain Bacteria; phylum Actinomycetota; class Actinomycetes; order Actinomycetales; family Actinomycetaceae; genus Nanchangia. The sequence continues at coordinate 90,875 of JAUNAP010000006.1, read as the reverse complement.
TACATGACGGGAACGACGATCTTGAGCAGCATGTTGAGCCCGAGGTTTGCTACGGCGAACGAGACCGCCATGTGAACGACGATGATGACGTTGCGCGGAACCCGCGGGAACAGGCCCGAGAAGAACGCTGTCGACGCGCCGGTAAGACCGACCGCCGTCGTCAGGCACGCGAGGATTGCGATGGCGCCGAGAACGACGAGACCGGTGTGTCCGAAGAGGGTGCGCGCTGCGTACGACAGCCCCTCGCCGCCGTTTTGCACACCCGAGTCGCCGATCCGCAGGCCGAGTTCGGACAGCCCGAAGTAGACGAGACCCAGGAGAAGACCCGCGACGACCCCCGACAGAGCGGTTGCCCTAAACAGTGGCGTCCCCCGCTTGTAGCCGCGGGCCTTGAGCGAGGTGATGATGATGACGCCAAAGACAAACGAGGCGATCGCATCGAGGGTGTTGTAGCCCTCGAGGATGCCCTTGACGAGCGGGGCGTCAGCGAAGGCCTGCGAGGGCGCGTGCTCGACCGGTGCGAGGTTGAGCAGCGCCGACGTGATGAGAACGACGAGGAGAAGAAGGAGCGCCGGCGTCAGCCAGCCACCGATCTTCTCGATGAGCGTCGACGGATTCATCGACAGGGCGCCCGTGACGGCGAAGAAGATGAACGAATAGACGATGAGGGACATCTGTGACGACGACGAGTCCACGAGACCGCCGACGCTCATCTCATACGACACCGTCGCCACGCGTGGGATGGCGTAGAGGACGCCCGTGGAGAGGAACGCCATGAGGCAAAAGGCGAAGCCCGGCCAGTGCCCGATGCGCTCGGAGATACCGAGAATCCCCGTTTCCGACGTGGCAGCGGCGACCATGGCCAGGAGGGGGAGGAGCACCCCCGTCGCCATGAACCCCAGGGCGACGGAAGTTGTCGCGCTACCGGCCTCCACGCCGATGAACACTGGGTAGATGAGGTTGCCGGCGCCAAAGAACATGGCGAACAGCGCCAGGCCCGTGATGACGACGTTGTAGAGGTGTTTCTTCCCCGTCATGGTGACTCCGCTTGCGTTCGAAGGTGAGGTAACCCGGCAATTATCCTCACCCCACCGGGTGCGACAGTCAGCCTCTCACGGAATGAGACACGTCCGTGAGGCCGCTCACGCGGGCCTCCTTGCTTCCCGCTGGGTCATGCAACGACGGGCATACCGAACGCGTTGAGACGCACCTCGATTGGGGGTTCCCATCCGGTGGCATGAGTCGGCGGATACCACGTGCCAGCCATCAGTGTCGTCGCTTGGGCCAGGTGCAGCGGCAGCGGATTGCCCTCGCGTAGAGCCTCGATCAATCCGGTGTGAACGACGCCGCGCGCGCGAGTCCACTCGTCGGGTTCCAGTCGGTGAGCATCGCCGCTAAGTCTCTCGTCGATCGCGGACAGTGCGGCGTCGAGACCGCGGCGACCGACGATCGGCTCGACGAGCGTCCTGATCGCGTAGGGGACGAAATCGAGGACAGGGCGGAGGTCGGCGTTGAGGCCTTCGCAGGCCTCGTCGAAATCGGAGGGGATCGCCTCGGCGCCCTCGCGCGCATCGTCGAAGCGTGCGGCGCCGTACATGATTCCCAAGCTCGAGCGCGTGAGCGCCATAGCCCCGGCCTCCTCCTCGGTCGTCTCTTCACCGAAGCGATCGGGATTAGCCAGAGCCTGCGCGGTCATGACGATGAGGTCGACGACGGGATCCTTCATCTGCTCCAGCATGTGCGCGACCTCTTCGGCGATGTCGCCGCGGCGCGAGGCCTCCTCAAGGATCTCCCAGGTCAGGGCGAGGGCGGCGTCGGCGTAGAGGTAGGCCTCCCAGCGCGTGAAGGCCTCGGGTGGGAACGTGTAGTCGTCCCCGCCCACGCCCCGATCCCGGCGGATCGACGCCGTAAGGGTGCGCAGCGCGAGATGGGTGTAGGCCAGGCGTGCAGATTCGCACGCGTGCGCCAGCTCGTTCGAGTGGGAATCCACGGTAACCTCCCGCTAATTCTTGAACGCGTGGATGGGAGCGGGGATACGCCCACCGCGGTCGACGAACGCGGACGAGTCGAGGCCTGAGGTGGCCATGATGGGGGCCCACCCGAGCAGGCCGGGGAAATGTGCCTCTTCGCCTACGCCCTTGCCGGGGACGGGGATGACGCGCACGGCCGTTGTCTTTGCGTTCATGATCCCGATCGCCGATTCGTCGGCGATAATCCCCGCGATCGTCGTGGCCGGGGTGTCCCCAGGGATCGCGACCATGTCGAGACCGACCGAGCAGATAGCCGTCATGGCCTCGAGCTTGTCGAGGGTAATCGAGCCCGCCTGGGCAGCGCGGATCATGTGGATGTCCTCCGAGACCGGAATGAACGATCCCGACAGGCCACCGACCTGACCGCAGGCCATGAGGCCGCCCTTCTTGACCGCGTCGTTAAGCAGCGCCAGCGCCGCCGTGGTTCCGTGGCCGCCGACCTGGCTGATGCCGAGCGTTTCGAGGATCTGAGCGACCGAGTCCCCCACCTCCGATGTCGGGGCCAGGGACAGGTCGACGATGCCGAAGCGCACCCCGAGACGCTGGGCGACCGTGACGCCGACGAGCTGACCCATCCGCGTGATCTGGAAGGCCGCTTTCTTGATCACCTCCGCACACTCGTCGACCCGGCACCCGGCCAGGGGCTCGAGGGCGCGGTGGACGACGCCGGGACCCGAGATGCCCACCGAGATGACGGTGTCGGGCTCGCTGGGGCCGTGGAAGGCTCCTGCCATGAACGGGTTATCCCCCACGGCATTGGCGAACGTCACGAGTTTCGCGGCGCCCAGACCATCGGCGTCGGCGGTGGCCTCCGCCGACTCGAGGACGACCCGTCCCATCGCAGCGACGGCATCCATATTGAGCCCCGCGCGAGACGAACCGACGTTGACGGAGGAGCAGACAATGTCGGTGGTCGCCAGCGCCTCAGGGATCGAACGTATGAGCCGGTCTTCGGCGGCCGTCGCTCCCTTGTCAACGAGTGCCGAGTAGCCGCCGACGAAGTCGACGCCGACCTCCTTGCCGGCACGGTCGAGCGCGTGAGCGAACGGAGTCGGATCGGCCGCTCCGCAGGCGGCCGCGATGAGACCGATCGGGGTGACCGCGACGCGCTTATTCGTGATGGGAACACCGAATTCGGCGGCAACATCGTCGGCGACGGCGACGAGATTGCGCGCGGCCGAAACGACACGTTGTTCGACCTTGGCACACGCCCTCGAGATGTCGGGGTCCGCGCATTCCAGGAGGGATACCCCCATGGTCACGGTGCGTACGTCGAGGCGATCCTCGGAGATCATCCTGATCGTGTCGAGGATCTGGGTGGCTTGATCCATGCTCATGGCGGCCCCCTACAGCGTGTGCATGGCGCGGAAGATTGCGTCGGCCTGGATGCGGATGACGAGATGCTCACCCGCTTCGACCCCGCGCATGGCCTCTTGGACCTCGAGGAGGGGGTGTGCCTCCTCGTCGAAATCGAGCTGCATGATCATCGTGAAGTAGTCGTCCATGAGGGTTTGCGACACGTTCGTGATGTTGACGTCGTGCTTGGCCAGCGTCGTCGTGACGGCGGCAATAATCCCGGTGTGATCGATGCCCGTGACAGTCATAATGGCGCGCATGGCGCCCATTGTGTCACGAAGTTCCGCCTCGGGAAACGGCGTCTCGGTTGTCCCAGCTCAACGGAACTTCGTAGGGAGGCGGCGAGGGGACTTCCCCGCACGGGCCGGCCTGGGCAAGGAGCCATCGGTGGAGCTGGAGCGTGGCCGCGCAGTCGTATTCGTTGTAGGCAGCGAGGCGCGCGAGCGTCTCAGCGCGGGGGCGAGGCGCGCGGGCGACATCGCGGTCGTAGGCGACGACCGACTCGCCCCCGTCGTCGAGATCCCCACGACGCAGCGGGCCCATAAAGAGCGGCTCGAGATCCTTCAGCGACATCCCGGCCTGTCCGGTCACCACCCCTTCGCGGACGGCCTCGAAAAGGTCGACAAAGATACCCCGGCGACCCGTGAGGGCCTCCACCCTACGCGGGGGAAGGCCGCCCCTGCGGGCCAGACGCGTGAGCATGAGCGGTTCCTGAGGCGAGTAGTGGTAGACGTGCATGTCTGGGAAGATGCGCCGGCGCCGCTCGAGCCAGTCGACAAAGGCCCTCGCAACGGCGGCCTCGTCGGGACGCGAATGCGCCCACAGCGCCACATAGCGCCATCCGAGCGCGGCCGAGGCTTCTCCGGGTGTCGACGCGGTGACACCCGGGCGCGTCCACGCCGCTTCCGGTCCATCGAGGTGAACGGGCGCTTGGGCGCGCGGGATCTCAACACCGGCAAGCCGGGCGCATCCGTCGGCCTCGTCGGGGCGCACGAGCAGACCCGTGAGATAAATGAGCCCCGTATGGTCGCGGGCGTCCCACCCCCACAGTGAATCGTTCTCGAAGTCGAGGTAGACGTCGCCCGGCGCGGGTTTCTCCACCCGAGCTATCCGTTGCGAGTCAACTCGGTCAACGACGACGGGTCCGTACGGTCCCGGCGGCAACGACCTCTGCTCGACGCGGGCTGCCGCGACCGCCACCGTGCGCTCGGACACGCCCGGCGGCGCCTGCAGTGCAACCTCGGCGACGGTCGTGATCCCCCGCGCGCGAAGCTCCGCCCGCTCGTTGCGCCCCACTCCCGGAAGGGCGAAAAGGTCGTCATGCGCCTCGATCGCGGCACGACACTCCGCGCACGTACCGCAGGCGCTCGCACAGGTATCCCACGTGACCTCGTCGAGGCGAAACAGGATGCTGCGGGCCCGATCGACGGCGAGCTCCCATTCGCGGGCGAGCTGCGCTCCGGCGATGCTCACTCGCCGCCCGGTGGCCAGGTGAACGACAACCTCCGCGCACACCCGCTCGGCTCCCCACGTTCGACAGGCAAGCCACCACACACCCCCCGCGCGAAGCCGCGCGCTGCGTTTGAGGTGGGACGAGAAGCGAGGAAACTCCAAGCGCCATCCACCCTTCGTAGCCACGAGGAGAGATGCGCGTCCGCGAAGGTCACCGACAGCGAAACCCACGTCGCGCCACAGCGATGCCGTTTCCAATTCGCCGGCAGCCACGCCTCGGTCTCCTGCGTTGCAGATGCGCCCCTGCCCCACCGGCCACGCCTTGTCGGCGCGCGAAGAGTAGCCGGCTGCGATCTCGTCAGAAAGCTCGGCACTGAGGCGGGCGACGTAGGAGGCGAAAGCCGGCCGCTCGCGCGCGGGCAGGCCGGAGCGTGCGCGAACGGCCGCACACGCAAACTCCCATTCGCACCCGGACACCCCAGCGACGTCGCGCACGTCGAGGACCCACCGGTCCGGCTCCACCCACTCCATAGGAGAGATCCTAGAGACGCCCGGCTACCTCGAGTGCCCAATAGGTGAGCACCTGATCCGCCCCCGCCCTCACGATCGACGTCACCGATTCGTCAATGACGCGCTCGCGGTCGATCCACCCGCGGGCAGCGGCCGCCTCGACCATCGCGTATTCGCCGGAGACCTGATAGGCGGCCACCGGCACCGCCGAGACGTCGGCGACCTCGCGCAAGACATCGAGGTAGTAGCCCGCGGGCTTGACCATGACGAAGTCGGCGCTCTCGTCGATGTCGAGAAGAGCCTCGCGCACGCCCTCGCGGCGGTTGCGTGGATCCTGCTGGTAGGTCTTGCGGTCGCCCGTGAGTGAGCAGCCAACCGCTTCGCGGAACGGGCCGAAGAAACCGGAGGCATATTTGGCCGAATAGGCCATGATCGCAACATCGGTGAATCCCTCGGCGTCGAGCGCATCCCGGATCACCCGCACCTGGCCGTCCATCATTCCCGAAGGGGCGACGACGTGGGCGCCCGCGCGGGCCTGGGATACCGCCATACGCGCATAGAGCGGCAGCGTCGCGTCGTTGTCGACGATCCCCTCGTCGGTGACCACCCCGCAGTGACCGTGGGAGGTGAATTCGTCGAGGCAGGTATCCGCCATGACGACGGTATCCTCGCCAACGGCTTGTCGTACAGCTGCCAGGCCGCGGTTGAGGATACCGTCGCTGGCCCAGGCGGGCGAGCCAACCTCGTCCTTGTCGCCGTCGCGGGGCACGCCGAAGAGCATGATTCCTCCCAGTCCGGCCTCGCGCACCCGCTCGGCCTCATGGACGAGGGAGGACAGTGTGTGCTGGACGACGCCGGGCAGGGAGGAGATGGGGGTCGGCTCGTCGATGCCGTCGCGCACGAATACCGGGAGGATGAGCTGGCTGGGGTGGACGTGCGTCTCGGCCGTCAGGTTGCGCATCGCCGCGCTGCGGCGCGCCCTGCGAGGACGAATCGTTGGGAGGCTCACCGGATCGCTCATTGCTCGTGGTCCTTTCTTCCTGAACGCAAATGGTTGACGGGGTTGACGAGAGGGAGGAGGGTGTCGGCGACACCTTGGGGAGTGGGAGTGCGCGCACACAGGATGTCGGCTATTCCGAGGCCGTGGGCCACGCGCGCACTCGGGGCTCCGAGGACGACGAGGCCGGGGTGTGCGCCGTCCCATGCGCCGAGGGAGTGGAGCGCGGCGACGCGGCTTCCCGCGGTCGCGACGATCCAATCGGCCCTCCGGTAGACGCTCGGTAGCTTTGCCAGGGGCAAGGAATCATAGATGCCCACCGTCTCGACCCTCCAGCCGCCGCTTCGCAGGGCCTGTGCCAACGCCGGTCGCGACGAGACCGAACCGGGAATGAGAACGGAGGATGCAGGCGTTGCAAGCAGCTTCTGGGCGAGTGCCTCGGCATCTCCCTCGCCGACGAGCGCAACGTGCTCGGTGAGCATGCCAGCGGCGCGTGCACTCGCCGCACCGACCGCCGCCACGCGGGTCTCAGGCTTGGGGAGGATCCCCCGCTCGAAGAGGAGCCGAGGCGTGCGCGGAGACGTGACAACGAGCCACGCTGGTCCCTCGGCGAGTCGGCGACGGGCATGCTCGAGTGCGGCCTCGTCGATGATCGTTCGTGTGACCGGCTCGCCCCTCACGCACGCGGCATCGGCGAGTGCCGCAGACACCTCGGCGACGAAGCGGTCCGCGTGTGGACGTGTGAGGAGGACGAGCGCCAGACTCATGCGAGCGTGTTCCCGAACAGATCCCTGCCCTGTGCGCGAGACAGCGCCGTGGAACCCGCGGGAGCCTTCGTCGCCTGGAGATCGGCGACGTCGCCTGCGCCAAGAGCGAGCAGCTCCGCACCGACAGTCTCGCCCAGGCGTCTCGCCTCCTCCTCGAGTCTCGCGGTGTCGAGTCCCGAGACGTCGAGGGCGACGCCCTGCATGGCGGTCACCGAGCGGCGTCCGTCGAGCGAGAAGACTGCGGCGTCGAGCGCGAGAATGTCCTCGCCCTCCGGCCCGCCGCTGCGCTGGGACCACGCCCCAACCGGGGCCGCGCACCCGGCCTCAAGATGGGCGAGAACCGCGCGTTCGGCGCATGCTGCTGCGCGCGTCCACGGGTCGTCGAGGCTAGCGAGGGCGTCGACCAGCTCGGGATGCGCCGAGAGGGCAGCCATCGAGGCCTCTACCGCGAGGGCGCCCTGGGCGGGAGCGGGAAGTAGTCGGTCCGGGCCGAAAACGTCGGTCGCTGCGTAACCCCACCCGAGCCTTTCGAGCCCGGCCAGGGCGAGGATGACGGCATCAAGATCGCCCGGTCCCTCCCATTCCGAATCGGCGACGCGCCCCAGGCGCGTGGGAACATTACCGCGGATGTCGACGATGTCGAGATCGGGGCGCAGCGCCCGCAACTGTGCCGCGCGTCGCGGCGAACCCGTCCCCACTTTCGCGCCGGGGGCGAGCTCGTTGAGGGCGGCCTCACCCGCCGCACACAGGGCGTCGGAGGCGCTGGCCCGCCGGGGGACCGCGGCGATGACGAGACCATCCACCCCGCGAGTGGGAAGGTCTTTGAACGAGTGAACGGCAAGATCGCACGTGCCCTCAAGGAGCGCCAGGCGCAGGGCTGCGGCAAACACCCCGACCCCGCCCAGGCGGCTGAGCGACTCCGGCGAGACGTCGCCCTCGGTCCGAATAACGCGGATGTCGACGTCGAGCCCGAGACCCCGCAGTTGAGCGGCTACCCAACGCGACTGTGTGAGTGCGAGATCGGATCCGCGCGTGCCCAGAACGAGGGTGCTCATCGCTCCTCCTGCGCAAAGATCGTCGTCACGCTACCACCCTGGGGCGTCGGACCCGCTGACGCGAGGGCGGCGCCGCTGGAAAGGGCCTGCGGGATGACCGCGGACAGGCCGGATCCGGCCGCCCAGGCGCCACAGACTTTGAGCGTTGGTTCGCTGTGGGCGAGCGTCTCGTGGAGATCCTCGACCCTCGCCCAGTGCTCGGGGCCGAGAGGAGGCAGTGCGCCATCCCACCGCACAACGTAGCCATCGATGAGGTGATCGGGCGTGAGATCAATGCCGAGGAGGCGGCTCGCTTCCTCGAGCCCGCGTTCGACGGTGACGTCGACCTCGGGTTCACCGGCGCGGCCGTAGGAAACTCGGATGACGTGGCGGTTCGGGTGATCGCGGCGCACCCACGGCCACTTGTAGGAATAGTGGGTAAGTGCCTTCGCGCGTACGCACCCCGCTTCGATCTCTGCGGGCGTGGGGCGGCGCACGAGCATTCCCGACCCACGCGGACCCTCGTCGAGAGCCGGATGGTCGACGATGAGGGTGACGTGGGCGATAGGACCACCGGGGGTGATCCGCCAGCCGCGCACGTCGACTCCAGACAGCATCGATAGCAGGTCGAGACCGGGCTGGGCGGGGGTGGCGATGACGACGCGCGGCGTATAGAGCTGCGCGGGCAGCCCCTCCGAATAGGGTGGTTGCGACGGATCGGGGTGGGGGTGAGTCTGACACGCCGTGACGAACCATCCGCCACCGGAGGCATGGGAGACACCCAGAGCGCGTACGCGCGTCGCCACCCTGCCCCCGGCGGCGCAGATCTGCTCGGTGAGGGCCTGCGGGAGCCGGAACAACCCGCCGTCTGGGGCGATCACGGCCGGGCGTGAGGGGCGTGTGCCCCGCAGGGCAGCCACTGCCGCGGTGGCCGATCCGTGTTCGGCGAGAGCGGCACGCAAACCCCTGCAGACGGTGTCGACGGCCAGGGCGGACGGATCCGCGGAGTGAATGCCTCCGGCGACAGGGGCGACGATCGCGTCGAGGACCCCCGTGCCGTAGCGGGCCGTCACAAAGGAGGCGAGATCGTCGCAGTCGGATCCCACCTGCGGGCCCATCGTGAGGTCCAGCCTGGCGCGCTCGAGGTCGCGTGGCGAGAGCGCCGCCACGACCGCCTCGTCGTCGAGACTCGCGGGAATGCCGAGCATGCCGTGGGGGATCCGAGTGGCGCGCCCCCCGCCCTCATGCCCGTAGACCCACGAGCTACCCTGTGGCTCGACGACGTCGAGGCCGAGCTCGCGCACGAGATCGGTGATGTCCTCGGCGGTGGAGACGTAGGACTCCGCGCCGATGTCAAAGGCCACGTCGTCGCGGGCGATCCCCGCGACGAGCCCGCCGGCTTTTCCTCTCTCCTCGAGCACGAGGGGCGCCAGGCCGCGCTTGGCGAGCGCGTAGGCGCAGGTGAGGCCGGCGAGGCCGCCACCGATGACGATGACGTCGGCCGCGGGCGTGGGGTGGGAGAGGGCCATGGGCTACATTCCTTCCGGTGACGCCAAGGTGCCGGCGGGCAGATCGTGGATGAACGCGACAAGGTCGGTGAGTACCTGAGGGTCGGTGGTTGGAGGAATCCCGTGTCCGAGATTGACGATATGGGCATCGGCGCGACGCCCGCGCTCGATAACATCGCGGGTGTGCGCGTGGAGAGCGTCGCGAGGACAGGCGAGGAGGGCGGGGTCGATGTTGCCCTGAAGAATGACCGGCCCGCACGAATGGTTGACTTGGTTGTCTGAGCGCAGGAGGGCGGCGGCCTCGTCGAGGGGGGTGCGGTAATCGACGCCGACACACGTTGCCCCAGCGTCGCGCATGTCCACCAGTAGGTGGGCCGTTCCCGTACCAAAGTGGATGGTGGGAACGCCGTCGGCCCGTAGGGTCTGCAAGACCCGGCGCGAATGCGGTAGGCAGAAGGTGCGGTAGTCGCTGCGCGACAGGGCTCCGGCCCAAGAATCGAATAGTTGGACGGCGCGCGCCCCGCCCTCGACCTGGGCGCGCAAGAACGCAATGGCCAGGTCTGCGGCCCACGCCGCCAGGCGATGCCAGGCCTCGGGGTCGGAGTGCATGAGCGCCCGGGCTGCAAGGTGGTCCCTCGAGCCCCTCCCCTCCGCGGCGTAGGCTGCGATCGTGAAGGGAGCGCCGGCGAAACCGATGAGGGGAGTCGCGGTGCCGTCTAGCTCGGTGCAGCAGGCGCGAGCAGCCTCGACGATGACGTCGATCGAGTCGATCTGACGCGAGGTGAGCGCGTCCACGTCCGCGCGGCTGCGCACCGGCGAGGAGAACACCGGCCCGATGCCCGGTGTGATCTCGACGTCGGCGCCGGCAAGCTTGAGAGGAACCATGATGTCGGAGAAGAAGATCCCTGCGTCGACGCCGTGGCGGCGCACGGGCTGGCAGGTGATCTCGGCGACGAGGTCGGGGTCGAGGCAGGCATCGAGCATGGCCGTCCCGGAGCGTGCCTTGCGGTATTCCGGCAGTGAGCGGCCCGCCTGGCGCATGAACCACACGGGCATCGTGCGGGGGCGGCGTCCACTCAGTGCTTCGAGTAAAGCGGGCAGAGGCGTCGATGTTGCGTCGCCGTCTAGGCAGCTTGGCGAGGGGTCGTTCACGATGCCATTGTCGCCTATTACGCCAACATGGCAACTTTGCGCCTCTATTTTGCCAAATCTGGATCACGAATACCTGTCAGAAAGGGCGACCGGGCGCGTTGTTTTGTCGACACAGTGTCAGAACAAACGGTGTGTTCTCACCATCGTTACGCTTTGGGACCCGCCCTTGCCGGGCCGCGCGCCCGGTCGTCGAGCCCGTGGTTAACTGGCGGGCGTATGGCTATCTTCTCGTTTAGCGTTCACCATCTCAGCCACGGCCTCGACGCCGTGGCCCGAGCGCACACCCGAGCGGGAGACCTCGCGCACGACCTCCTCGAGGTCATCGACAAGACCCACGGCTGCGTCGTCATCCCCACCTGCAATCGGCTCGACCTCCTCGTCGAGGCCAACGAGGAAGCCGGGGATTGCCTTGAGCGCTTTCTTGCCCGCCGCCTCGCCGTTGCCGACATCGTCATGCGACGCGATCACGACGCCATCGAGCACGTCGTGCGTGTGGCAGCCGGGCTCGACTCGCTCGTTGTGGGCGAGCGGGAGGTGTCCGGACAGGTTCGCCGCGCCCTCACGGTCGCCCACCGCGATTCGACCTCGAGTGTCGCTCTCACGCGCCTACTGCAGGGTGCGCTGCGTACCTCGCGCATCATCGCGCAGCTGACCGGGCTGGCCTCGCAGGGACGGTCGGTCGTCGCTGCGGCCCTCGATATCGTCGCCTCCGAACGGGCGCTGGCGGGATGCCGTGCCCTCATCGTCGGCACAGGTGCCTACGCTGGCGCGGCTGTGGCGGCCCTGCGATCGCGGGGAGTCCTCGATATCGCCTGCTATTCGTCTTCCGGGCGTGCCCAGCACTTTGCCTCCGGGCACGACCTCGAAGCGGTGAGCCAGGGCGGTCTCGTCGACGCTATGGCCGAAGCTGACCTCGTCATCACGTGCCGGGGCCTGGGATCGCCGGTGGTCATGCGAAGCGACGTCGAGGCGGCGTGTGACCAGCGCAGCGGCGAGCTGCTCATTCTCGATCTCGCGCTCAACAGAGATCTCGAAGACGACGCGCAACGAGTGCCGGGGGTGCGTGTCATCACCATGGAGGAGGTCCGTCGACAGGTCCCCGATGTTGCCCAGCGCCAGGTTGAGCGAGCCGAAGAGCTTGTCGCCGAGGGCGTGGGCGCTATCGAATCGGATCTGCGTGAGCGTGCTGCCACGCCCGTCGTGCGGGCCGTGCGTGCCTACGTGGACGCCGCCCTGGAGACCGAGCTGGCGAGGCTGCCGAGCGAGGGCACGATTGAGGCCTCGCAGGCGCGTCAGGCGCTGCGTAGGCTCGCGGCGAAGATGGCGCACACCCCGACGGTGAGGGCGCGAGAAGCCGCCTGTCAGGGAGCGACAACGGCGTTTGCGCGCGCGGTTGAACAGGTCATAGGAGTGACCGTCGCACCCTCCTCGGTCAACCGGGTCGACCCGTCGGAGGGGGATTGGGACGCCCTTGCGTGCCCCGTCACAGGCCTAACGACTGACGATCTTGCCCGCAATAACGAAAAGGAGAAGCAGTGAGCGACACGCTCGCCCCCTACGACGCTATCCTCATGTGCTCCTACGGGGGCCCACGAACAATGGACGACGTCCTGCCCTTCATGCGAAACGCGACGGCGGGTCGCGGGGTCCCCGACGAGCGTCTCCTCGCCGTATCAGGGCACTATCGCGGATTCCACGGTGCCTCGCCCATTAATGCACGTAACGGCGAGCTCCGTGACGCACTCGCCGCCGAGCTTGCGCGGCGCGGCATCGAGGTTCCCCTCGTCATCGGCAACCGCAACTGGACGCCCTTCATCTACGAGTCACTCACCGACCTCTACGAGCGCGGCTGCCGTAGGATCCTCGCCGTTTTCACCGCCGCCTACGTGTGCTATTCGGCGTGCCGGCAGTACCGTGAAGACCTCGCCGCGGCCCTCGACAAACTTGCGCGCGAGGGCCGAGGTGGCCTCGTCGTGGACAAAGTGAGGCCCTACTACACGACCGAGGGCTTCGTCGAGGCCACGACCAACCGTCTTCTCGACGCCTTCGTCGACATGCGACAGGCCGGCCACTCCGCCCCGCACGTCGTTATGGTGACCCACTCGATTCCCGAAGCCATGAATGCCTGCTCCGATCCCGGCGACGGGGTCCACCCCGGCTACGTCGGACAACACGAAGCCGTCGCCCGCGAGGTCGCGCACAGGGCCGAGGTGGCACTCGGCCAACCCATTGAGTGGGAGCTCGCCTTCTGCTCGCGTTCGGGCCCGCCCCACGTCCCCTGGCTCGAGCCCGACATCAACGACGTCATCGAGGCTAGGGCGCACACCGCCGACGGAATCATCGCGGCGCCCATCGGCTTCATCAACGACCACATGGAGGTCGTCTACGACCTCGACACCGAAGCCGCCGAGACCGCTCGCACCGCCGGTGTCGCCTACGTTCGCGCGGCCACGATCGGCACCCACGAGGCCTTCATCTCGGCGCTAGCGGACGTCATCTGCGAACGCGCGGCACAGGCGCGAGGCGAGGACGAACCAAGTTTGCGGGCCACCGATGCCGCGGGCGAAGCCTGGTCTGCCGTCCCCGCCGCGGGGCAGTCACGAGCGAGTGAGGACGCCCCGGATCACGCGGCCGCGTGCGGAGAGGACGCCCCGGCCGACTACCCACTTCCTCACGACGTCACGCGAGCCCATATTGGCGTGACGAATGGACAACCAAAGGAGAACACCATGACACACCCGCATGCAGCCGGACACCCCGGAGGCCACGGCGCCCACCCGACGAAGCCCGCTGATCCCCGCGACCACGAGGTCGATCCGGAAGAGGTCAACAATCGCGACAACTTTGCTCTGTACGGGGTCTTCGAGCTCGGCGCTCCGCTGCCGGCCGACGAAGCCGAGCGCAGCAAGCTCGCCGAGGCCGCCGTCGCTGCGGTCGAGGCCACCGGCGCCGAGATTCGCGGCTGGTACGACACGGCCGGTTTCCGGGCGGACGCGGACCTCATGGTGTGGCTGCTTGCCGATGGGGTCGACAAGGTCCAAGACGCGTATCGGGCGATCCTCTCCAGTGAGCTCGGCGGCTACCTCGTTCCCGTGTGGGCCGTCACGAGCGCCCACATGGTTGCCGAGTTTAACCGTCCCCACCTTCCCGCGTGTTTTGGGGGATGGGCTCCGCGCGCGTACATGGCCGTCTACCCCCTCAACCGCAGCTGGGACTGGTACTACCTGCCCAAGAATCGCCGCGCCGCGATGCTGCGTGAGCACGGGATGAACGGCAAGGACTACATGGATGTTGCGGTCTCCACGCTCGCGACGTTCGCGCTGTCGGATTACGAGTGGACGATCTCCCTCGAGCACGACGACATCACGAAGGTCATGGGTGTGCTGCGTCAGCAGCGTGACTGCGAGGCGAGGCTCTTCGTGCGCGAGGACTGGCCGTTCTACACGGGCAAGCGTATGGAGCTTGGCGAATGGGCTGAGCGCCAGCCGCGCGCCTGAACGCGAACCGGCGGGGCGGTGATGGCGCCGTCCCGCCGAGCGGCCGGGAACGTAGTCCCGCGCCCGCTTTTCCGGGGGGCTGCTAACGTGCGACCCTCCCGCCGAAGGCGAATCGCCGTGTCGTGATGGCGCGGCGAACGGCCAAGCTGGAGCCACCGCACTCAAAGGAGGCCCCGTGGAAACCGCCATCGCCCAAGCGCTCGCCCAGCTTGAGGATTGCCGCCGAGAACTCGCAGGCCTGCTCGCCCCGATCGAGTGGAGGGGACGGGCCGCCTCGGCTGCCGCGCAGCGCACGACTCGAGTCGCAACGACGACGACCGCCACGCTCGACACGGCCGCCGAGCTTCTCGCCGGCGCCGGCGACATCGCCGTACGGGCGCGCATTCTCGGCGTGGGGAGTCCGCGGTGAGCGAGGAATACATCGTCGGCGACAAGATGACCATGCGGGTTACCGGTCCGCTCACCGTGGAGACGGACGAGGTGGCTGGCCTCGCTGACCGCTGGGCCCGCCTGGGGCGCGCGCTTGTCGTCCTCGTCGACGTCCTCGCGAGGACGACACAGGCGGTGCAGCAGTGCGCGAGCTGTGCCCAGGCGCAGGGGGTGTGGGACAGCTCCGGCCTCGGTAGCGGGCTTGCCGCCGACTACGCCCAGCTCGAAGCCCAGCTACGCCTGCTCGCCGCGGAAATGGAGAACGTGCGAGGCAGGCTCGTCACCGACACTCACGCCTGCGAGGGGATGGCTGTCGACCTCGCCCGTACAGCGGCGGACTACCGCACCGCCGACGTCGATGCGTCGGCGGTGCTCGGAACCGGCCTTCTCCTCGGCGCTGCGACGACGGTCCCCTCGGCGACCGCCGCCTACGTGCTGGCCGTCGCAGCGAAGGCAGGCAGCGTTACCACTGGAACCCTGCCCACCTCGGTGCCCGGGCTGGAGGTGGCGACGGCGGGAATCCTGCTCGAATCGGTGGCGCTGATCTTGCCGACGCAGATCGGTCGTATCCGCGGTCCGATCGCGACACGATCGGGCCTATCGGCCACGGCACGCACCTCCAGGGTGATAGCTGGCATCATCGACGCCGCCCGCGGTAGAGCGAGCGAAGCTATCCCCATAGCCGTCGGCGAGGTCGGGACAGGTCGATGCAGCGTCGTCACCTATCCCTCGGCGGATGTGGTCCTCTCACCGGCACAGCGCACCCTCGTCACCGGGCTGGCCCAAGCCCTTGGCACCCTCGACGGCGAGGCGAATGCGGGGCGCGTAACGTCCGCACTGGCGCCGGCGTGTCCGCTTTTGCCGCGAAAGAAGAGGCCCCTCACGGTCCCGCCACGCACCCTCCCGGACCTCATTCACGCCTTGGATACGCCGGCGAGCGGGACACACGTCATCCGTATCCTCAAGCACACGACGCACGACAAAACGTCGTGGACCGTCGTCGTCCCCGGCACGAAGAAATGGACGATCGGCACGAGTGAAACCTTTGATCTTGAGGCAAACCTGCGGGAAAACGGCGCGCTGCCGTCGAGCCAGGAGGTTGCCGTCGCGGAGGCCATGCGGCAGGCGGGCATTGCCGCCGACGAACCGGTCGAATTCGTCGGCCATTCTCAAGGCGGCGCGGTCGTGTCCCACCTCGTCTCCGATCCGCTCCTCGCCCAACGCTATTCGATCGCCTCGGCCCTCACGATAGGGGGCAACGTCGGGCGACCAACTCCTATTGCGGGTGCGCAGATGCTCGCTATCGAAAGCGGTGACGATATCGTGCCCTATCTCGATGGGAGCGTCGAGACGAGACCCCATCCGGGCCTGGTCAGCGTTCAGGCTCGCATCGATCCGCTCCACGCCGCGCGTGTGAGTCCCGGCGACTGGGCGGGTGCGGGCTACCACAACCGGGCGATCTACGCCGACATTGGTCGCCAGCTCGAGAAGGGGGCGAGTCCCTCAGTTAATGCCTGGCTCGACCACAGGCGCAAGGCCATGGGGTGGACGGAGGCCACGACGACGCAGAGTCTCGACTACGCGATCAACCGTTGAGGAGGAGAAGGACAAGAACAAGTGTGGCCGCCATTTCTCCCCAGCCGATGATGCGCACGGGCACGCGCTTGCCGCTACGTGCGCTCCACAGGGGCCCGGCGGCGGCCCGGATTGTGAGGGCGAACCACACGAGCGCGAGGGGCCACCAGGCCCACCCCCGCACGGCCGCGATCGCGGCGACAAGCGTGCACGCAGCATGGGTGCCGACGCTGAGTAACAACCACGGGCGCGAACCGCGCTCGCGCACAAGCGTCTTCACGTAGGGAATCGTGCACCAAAAGTAGGCTCCTATACACGCGGCCACGCACACGATCCACGCCCACGGGCCGAGGTCGGAGTGGGCAGGCAGGGCGGGCGAGAGCGTACCGACCTGGGAGTGTTGCAGCCACGATGCCGCCAGGCCGGACCGGGTAAAGCCTGTGCCCACGTCGTAGGCAACGAGGCACATGAGAGTCGACGCGGCGACGGCACTGGAACGCGCCAGAAGTGAACGGTCGCGCTTGTGCCAGGCCAGCCACAGCGCGCAGCTGACAAGTGGGAGGAAAAAGACGCACCACTCAAGCAGGGCTGGTTCGATGACGACGACGAGGAGACCGAGAGCGAGGGTGGCCAGCCCGTAGGCGCGCACGGGCGGCCACAGGCGTTCCTTCCTGCCCGACCTCAGCCACAGGGTGGTCGCGTGGAAACAGAAATACCCGACGAGCCACGTGGCAAAGACTACGAGCGTCGTGACGGAGAACGAGGACCACGCGACCCCGAGCCAAAACGGAACGAGCAGCATCGGCCAGGCGCCGTGCTGGTCCGGGATCCACCCGCGGCGGGTGAGCGAGCGACGCTTGCGGGGGCGAGTGGGGCGTTTCTTCGTATCGCGCGTCGGCACGCGGACGACGCGGTGGCTTCCCGTCGTCGTCGGTGAAAAGGTCTCGTCGTCGCGGATGCGAGGAATAGAGCCGGTCCGAGGGGTCGCCGTGATCCCGCCCGCACCGAGGGCCTCCCTGGAGGGGGTCAGGCCCGGCATGGACAGTCGCTCCGCGAGGGGACGCCTGACGGGGGGACGCTCACCCTCGACGGGCGTCGATTGAGGCGTACCATTCGTCATCCCACCAGGGTAACGCACGAGCCTGAACGAAAGATGAGGGTCGCTAGGCGCGCTTGCGGTCTAGTTTGCGCGCTAGCGGCGCCGCCAGAATGCGCAGTCCCCGGTTGCGTAGGAGCACAAGTATGGCGAGGTAGATGACGAGCGTGATCACGCCGGTGACAACGATGCGCCAACCGGCACCCAACAGGGTCGCGACGACTCCCGCGCCCTCCGGGGCGAAGGGGCCCACGAGATGAAGGATTCCCCAGCCTGCCGCCCCTGCGACGGCGGCTGCGAGCGTCGTCTGCCACAGCGCTGCGAGCACGGGGAGGGTGACGGGCGCGTGGAGCTTCTTCTTTAGCCACACGAGCCCGATACCCGCGCCAACCCCGTAGAGGAGACCCTCACCGAGGGAGGCCACGGGCACCCACCATGTCGGCGGTAGACACACCCACGCCACGACGACGAAGAGCACCTGGGTGATGCTCATGGGGATTTGGAGGTAGAACAGTGTCTTGGCGTCGTTGAAGGCGAGGTAGAGACGCTGCAGCAATCCCCAAATCCCGAATAGGGGGGTGGATACGCCAAACAGCGCGAGGATGAGTGCGAAGGTGCCGGCTTCGGCACGCGAAGACGAGGGCATGACGACCTGCATGACGGGGATGGCGGCGGCAACGAGGGCCGCAGCGCAGAAGTTCGTCACGACCGCGAGCCCCTCCTGGTTACGCACGAATTGCTCGCGTAGCTGCTCGATCTTTCCCGTGGTAACCAGGGCGGACATCGAGGTGAACAATGCCGTCGTCACGGATGTGACGATCGTCGATTGCGGGATCATGAAGACCTGGAAGGCCGTGTTGTGTGCCGCCATCGTGGCGACAACCTCGCCGCTACGTATCGCATACCCGTTGGCGGCGCCGGCGATATTGGACACGAACAAGAAGGCGAGTTGGGAGACGGCAAGCCCGGCGAAGGCCCAGGCTGCGACCGTCGAGACCTCGCGGAGGCCGTGGCCGCGTACGCCCCACACGAACCGCAGGCGGAATCCTGTTCGATACAGAGGGACGAGGAGGATGACGGCCTGCACGATGATGCCCAGCGTCGAGGTGCCCGCGAGCAGCGCGATAGGACCCGCCGTCCACACCCCCGGATCGCGAGCCCAGTCGGCGTCTGTTCCAAGTACCCACGCGAAGATACCCAGGCCGGCGATGGCGACGAGGTTGTTAACGACCGGGGACCACATGTAGGGCCCGAACGAACCCTTGGCGTTGAGAAGCTGGCCCCACAGCGAGTACAGGCCGTAGAAGAAGATCTGGGGCAGCGACCAGAAAGCGAAGGCGATGGCGAGGGAGAGCCAACGCACGTCCATCTGGGAGGCATAGAGGTAGACGAACAGTGGCGCCGCGAGCGAGCACACGAGGGTGAGGCCGGCGAGTGTCACCGTAAAGAGGGTGAGGAGGCGATTGATGAATTCTTCGTCGTTACCGCGGTGGAGGGCCCTCACGATCTGAGGGACGAGGATCGCCGAGAGGATCGACGAGGCCAAGAGGTTATAGATGGTGTTGGGGAGGTTGTTGGCGACCTGAAAGGCGTCGTTGGCGCCGACGGTACCGATGAGGGCGATGAGGAGTGCCGTGCGCACGAAGCCGAGAGCCCTCGACAGGATCGTGCCGGCAGCCATGATGCTCGAGGCGCGTGCCACGTTGACGTTAGCGACGGAGGCGGCACCGGGGTGCTTAGGCGTCGAGGCCGGGCGCGGTGTAGAGCGTGGGCGCAGCCTGGCGGGGGAGCCGTCTAGGCGTGCGTGGCGGGGGGTGTGGCGGGCGTGACGCGGACTCATGGGGTATTCACCTGGGAGTGCGCGAGGCGTTCGGCGCGCAGATCCGCGACGAAGGGAACCTCGAGGGGGGCGAGGCTGCCGGGGGATACTCCGAGTGCGCGCGCGAGGAGAAGGTCGGCGAGCTCGGGATTGCGGGCGAGTGCCGGACCGTGCATGTAGGTGGCGACGATGCTCCCCTGGCAGGCTCCGTCGACTCGCTCGCTCGCGTCGGTGGCATTGCCGGCGCCCGCCTTGACTCGTCCCAGGGGGGTGGCGTCGGGCCCCAATTGGGTCGCGCCGCCGTGGTTTTCGAAGCCGGTCAACGCCTGGGTGAGGCCGTCGAGGAGGGGCGTGGAGACGAGCTCGCCGATCGAGCGGAATCCCTGCGGGCAGGTGTGGCAGTCGAGCAGGCCCGCGCCCGCGACTGTACGCCCGTGGGCGTCGGTGTAGGAGTGGCCGAGGATCTGGAAGGAGGCGCAGATGGCGAGGAGGGGCGCATGGCCGCGCGCAAGGGCCGCGGAGAAGGCCCTGCTTGTGCGTAGATGCTCGGCAGCGAGTGCCTGGGCGGTGTCCTCGCCGCCGCCCATGACGTAGAGGTCGAGGTCGGCGGGGATCGTCTCGTCGAGGTGAACCATGACAATGTCGGCGTCGACGCCGCGGGAGCGGGCGCGGTGAGCGAGCACGAGGGCGTTGCCGGTGTCGCCGTAGGTGCCGAGGACCTCCGGGTCGATGACGCCGATGCGCAGGTGGGACTCGGTCATCGCTGGGCCTCCTCGGTGGCGAAGATCTTCTTGGCGTCTCTGAAGGCCGTGTAGTTCGCGAGCAGCTCGATGCGTGTGCCCGGGGCCTGGCGGACGGCCGTGAGGATGTCGGGAGCGTGGGTGACGCGACACCCGGCGTAGGTGAGGCGCACGGCCAGGTCGAGTCCGCGCTCGCCCGTGGCGATCAGCGGAATGTGCTCGGTTTGGCGACGGAACTGTTCGAAATCGACGTCCCACAGCCACGACAGGTCCGTCGAGTCGGCCTCCTGGCCGTTAACGTCGACGATGATCGTGTCGGCGCCAACGTCGAGCATGGTCAGGGCTTCCTGCCAGCCTGCGGGGTTCTTGGCAAGCAGCATGTGGACGCTGCGGCCGGCGACGGGGACTGTCGCGTAACGGCCGGCGACGGCGTTCACCTTTCCCGCTGCCGCGAGGGCTTGGGCGAGGTCGACGCCGAGCGCGTGGGCGGCGAGGGCGGCCTGCGCGGCGTTGCCCCGGTTGGCTCGCCCGGGGATAGACAGGCGCAGCGGGAGGGTCTCGGTGGGGGTGACGAGGCCCTCGTCCGTCACCTCGTAGTCGGGGCGCGGGCGTGCGTAGGAGGTACCGGGCACCCTCCAGCCGTCCTCGCCGAAGACGACGGTGTGTCCGCCTCGGGGGAAACTGACGGCGTCGTGGGTCCACGATGTTCCCGCCCCGACCCACACGACGTGCGGCGCATCCCATGCGGCCGAGGCGATGAGGGGGTCGTCGCAGTTGGCGATGATCGTCGCGTGAGGGTGGGCGTCGACGACGCCACGCAGGTGGGCTTCGACTGTGCCGATTTCGCCGACCCGGTCGAGCTGGTCGCGCGAGAGATTGAGGAGCACGATGACGTCGGGTTCGATCGCGCGCGCGATCCCTCCCACGTGCATCTCGTCGACTTCGAGTACCGCGATCTCGCCGGATCCGTTCATGAGGGCCGTGAGGACACCGGCGTCCATGTTGTCGCCGTTGGCGTTCGTGGCTACCGTTCCAGCGAGACGGGCGGCAGCAGCCACCATCGCCGTTGTCGTGGACTTGCCGTTTGTGCCGGTGACGATGACGCTGCGGCGAGACCGGCCCAGGCGGGTGAGGATCGTCGGGTCGATGCGGTGGGCGATCGTGCCCCCGATCATCCCGCCGGAACCTCGCCCTAGGAGCCTGGAGGCTCTGGAGGCGGCGCGGCCAGCGGCGAGGGCGGCGAGGCCGCGTGCACCAAGGCGGGCGTGGGACGATGTCGTTCGCTTCACGCGGTCAGTTTAGTGGAGACCACGCCCGCCCGATCGTTTCGCCGCGTGAAAATGGTGTTGCTGCTCTTTATCACTGTCTCTTCTGCGGGGTATGCCGCCGCGCCGGGAACGGGTAAGATGAGGGGCAATTGTGACGGAAGGGGACAAAGTGAAGTTTCGTGTCGACAGGGATGCCCTCGCCGAGGCCGTGACGTGGACGGCCCGCACGTTGCCGCAACGTCCCGCGACGGCGGTGCTGGCCGGGGTTCGGATGAGCGCCGCCGACGGTGTCGTCACGCTATCGAGCTTCGACTACGAGGTTTCCGCGACGGCTCGCATCGAGGCCGATATCGCCGCCCCCGGTGAGGTGCTCGTGTCCGGGCGGCTACTGTCGGACATCTGCAAGTCCCTGCCGAACAAGCCCGTCGACGTCGACCTCGAGGGGGCCGCGCTCGCCATCACCTGCGGGGCGGCGAACTTCAGCCTCATGTCGATGCCGCTTGACGCCTATCCTCAGCTTCCGCAGATGCCCGAGCAGACGGGCACGATCGACGCCCAGGCTTTCGCCCACGCGGTTGGGCAGGTCGCTCGCGCCTCCGCGAAGGACGACACGCTGCCGCTGCTGACGACCATCCACATGGGTTTTGACGGCGACGTCGTCACCCTCATGGCAACTGACCGTTACCGTTTGGCGGTGCGCACGCTGGAGTGGAGCCCGGCCTCCCAGGTTGAGGTGTCGGCGCTCATTAAGGCCAAGACCCTCTCCGATATGACGAAGTCGCTCACCGGCGCGGGCGAGATCTCTCTGTCTTTGGCCACGGAGCCCGGCAGCGCCAAGCTCGTTGGCATGGAGGTCGCCGGACGACACATGACGAGCCTGCTCACGGACGGCGACTATCCCCCCGTGGCCAAGCTTTTCCCGGACACGTCGAACATTCGTGCTGTGTGCGATCGCGAGGAACTGATCGCGGCGCTGCGCCGCGTGGCGCTGGTTACGCAGCGTTCGGCCCCCGTGCGCCTTACCTTTAACGCCGGCGGCCTGCAGCTGGAGGCCGGTCAGGGCGAGGACGCGCAGGCGTCGGAGCACCTCACCTGTCACCTGCAGGGCGACGACATTGAGACGGCCTTCAATCCCGGCTACCTGCTCGACGGCCTGCAGGCCCTCGATACGACGTACGTGCGCCTGTCGTTTACGCACGCCACGAAGCCCGTTGTTTTGACGGGGCAAGAAGAGATCGGCGGGGAGGATTCGCAAGACATGCGCTACCTCCTCATGCCTATCCGCTACGCGTGAGGACGCTGAGGGCGCGTGTACTTTCGCAACGTCGCCCTCGACGACTATCGCTCCTACCGCAGCCTCGTCGTCGAGCTCGAACCCGGCGTGTGCGTGCTCGTTGGGCGCAACGGCCAGGGCAAGACGAACTTTATCGAGGCCCTCACCTACCTGTCGACGCTACATTCTCACCGGGTGAGCGCCGACACGGCGCTCGTGCGTTACCCGCTGGCCGGCGAGGAACCTCCGGCCGCAGGAGTCATTCGGGTCAAGGTCATCGAGGAGGAACGAGCGCGCCTTGTCGACCTCGAAATCGTCGCGGGCAAGGCCAACCGAGCGAGACTGGGAAGGTCCCAGGTGGCTCCCCGCGACATTCTCGGTGAAGTTCTCACCGTTTTGTTTGCTCCCGAGGATCTCGACATCGTGCGTGGAGGTCCCGACGGGCGTCGGCGATTCCTCGACGACCTCATCGCGACGAGGGTACCGGTCATGGCGGGGATATTCGCCGAGCACGCGCGCATATTGCGCCAGCGGGCGGCCCTGCTCAAGCGGGCGTGTGCCCAGGTTAAACGCGGCGTTCCCGCGGACCTGTCGACACTGGACGTGTGGGACGCCCAGCTCGCCGGCGTTGCTGCGCGGATCATCGTCGAGCGGCACAGGCTGGTGAGTTCCCTTGCCCCCCATATCGCCAGGATGTACGAGGTCGTGTCGGAGGGGTCCTCAGTGCTGAGCGCCCACTACGCCGCCCAGCTCACCCGTCACGTCTCCGACGTCGATCTCGGCGACGAGACCGCCGTGCGCACGAGTCTGCTCGAGGCCTACGCCGGTGCGAGGGACGACGAGGCGCGGCGCGGGGCTAATCTCGTTGGCCCTCACCTCGACGATCTTGTACTCACCTTGGGGGGTATGCCCGTGCGAGGTTTCGCCTCTCACGGGGAAACCTGGTCAACTGCTTTGGCTCTACGGCTGGCGCATTTCGAGCTGACACGCAGCGAGGGCAGAATTCCGGTGCTCGTGCTCGATGACGTGTTCGCCGAGCTCGATGCCTCCCGTCGCCGGGCGCTCCTTGACGTCATGGCCGATGCCGAGCAGGTTCTCATCACTGCCGCGGTCGAAGACGATATCCCCACCAGCCTCCGCGCCACCCTCTACCGTGTCGAACGCGATTTAGACGGTGTGACGACGATGATGCGTCTCCAGGGGGCCGCCGATGAGTAAGGACGATGTTTCGGTGCCGGTGAGGGCCCTCCAGGAGGCCCGTGCCCAGGCGTTCTTGCGCGGCGACACCATGGTGCCCCTCGACCGGTTGGGAAGGCGGCCTCGGCGCGGCGAAGAGGCATTCGCGCACGGAGGTGCCGAAGAAAAAGAGCCGAGTGGGATGTCGTTTTCGGGGGTTCGCTGGAACGAGATTGACACACGCGACCAGTCGGTTCCCGGCGCCGCCCTCCTCCAGGATTCCCCTGGGATCGTGCGTTCGCGGGCGAGGAAGACACGCAGGGACCCGCGGAAGCTGCGTCGCCTCGTTAGTCGCTTCGTCGCGGCTGAAGGGTGGGAAACGATGCTCGACGTTGCCGAGGTCGCTTCACAATGGGGTGAAATCGTTGGCGAACAGGTGGCAGCCCACTGTCACGTCGAAAGTTTCGACGACCGTAGACTCGTCGTTCGCGCGACCTCGACCGCATGGGCTACCCAGCTGCGTTACCACATTCCCACGCTCATGGGCGAAATCGCGAAGGCCTGCGGGCCCGGGATCATCGACACGATCGTCGTTCTGGGGCCCCAGCAGCCAACGTGGCGTCACGGACGCCGCACTGTGCGCGGGCGCGGTCCGCGAGACACTTACGGCTGATCCCCCGCGTCATGCCCGGGCAAAGCGCCACGCCAAGGTGTAGTAGGGCAAACGGATGGGCTGGCCCGGTCCGTAGCCCAGGTGATCGCCGAGGTACCACCGAAGGTTGGCCTGCATGTGCGCCCGACCGGACTCGCTCGAGCGCAGATAGGACGATCGGGTACGCGCGAGCGCCATGACCTCCGCCGGGGTGAGCGCGTCCTCCCACACCCGCATGGTGAGGGCGGGTGCGCCGAAGTTTGGCCCCAGGAGCGGGGGCTTGTCGGGGCGATGGACGTCGCCGGAGCGCATGATACGAGTGAGACGGCGCACCCATTCGACGCGCACGTCAAGCTGGTTGAAGACGATCCACACCGTCCCCGAGGCGGTGAGGACGCGTGCGGCCTCGGCGGCGGCGCATCGGGCGTCGAGCCAGTGCCACGATTGGGCGTAGACGAGAGCCTCGAGTGAGTCGTCCTCGAGCCCGGTCGCTTCGGCGCGTGCCTGACGGATACGTGACGCATCGACGTATCGCGCCAGCTGCGAAACCATAGCGGGGGCGGGCTCGATCGCCCACACGTCCGCGCCGGCGGCACTGAGAAGGCGGGTCATTTTGCCAGTCCCCGCGCCGACATCACCGATGCGGGGGACGTCACGCTCGCACGAGGTAACGATCGCCTCGACGATCGAGGGGGGATATTCCGGACGCACCGCCTCGTAGGTGCCGTCGACACGCTCGAAAGGATTGGCCGGCGCGTCGGCCTGTGCACCAACCCCGTGCGGATCGGTAACCTCGCCGGGGCCGGCCAGGCGGCCAAGTTGGTAGGACACTAGCGGGCCCGCAACGGACGTCTACCGAATAACCACATCCCCACGCCGAGGAGGAGGAGAGTCCACACAAGCGCCACGATGAACGCGATCCACCACGAGTGGACGAAGGTGTCGGCCACGTCCCTTGCGGCGAGCGTCGGCGAGGTGACGAGGAGACCCAGGGCAAAGTTGGGTAGGAGGTTGTAGCTCTTCTCGAGGAAGCTCGTACCGTCAATGCGGGTGAGGAACCCGAGGGCGAACATCACGACGATCGGCAGGAGATACCACACCCCCACCACTGTCAGGGTCGCGGCGAGAAGCGAGCGGAAGATCAGTGCAACCCCCACGCCGATGAGACACGCCAGCGCAGAAGCCAGTGGCACCCCCAGGAGAGCGAACCACAGGTCGGTCACGTCCCACGGATAGGGCAGATCGTAGATGACGCCACAGATAAGGCCGCCGAGGAGGATCTCGACGAGCGCACCGAAGAACGTAACGACGGCGACGATTACCGAGGCGACGGCGACCTTGGCAGTCACGAGTGAGCGCCGCGAGGCACAGGCGAGGAAAGAAGCCGCTGTGACGCCGTGGCGGTCGTCTGCACACACGCAGTAGGCGCCAAAGATCGCTGAGAGCACCATCGTTGTTGTCGCACCCGTCGACCCGAAAGTGGCGAGGTTTTCCTCGCGCACACCGCTTTGCGGTCCGAGGCCCGACAGGGCCCCCAGGAGGAAGGAGTAGGAGAGGGCCGCCGCCACCATGAGTCCAAACGTTATTCCCAGGAGGACAATCGAGGGAGTGAGCGAACGCATCTTGATGATCTCGGCGCGCACGATGCCGCGCCACGACACACGGTGACGCTGGGCGACCTCGCGTCGGGGGGTGATTGGTGAGCTCATCGGCGTTCCTTCCTGGACGGGTAGCGACGCGCGGGCGTGGCGACCGGGGTCGTTTCGGCGTCATCGACGATGGGGGCGGCGTGGCGCCCACGGGGACGTGCCGTTTCGTCGGGGTCGTCAGCCGGGGTAGGTGTGACCTGTTCGAGGGGGTGCGGTTCGGTGCGACCCTGCTGTTCGGGGCGCTCGTGGAGGAGGCGGAAGTACGCCTGTTCGAGCGAATCGTGGTGTGCCGCCAGGTGCGTGAGTATAAGCCCGGCGCGCTGCGCCGCACGCGCGATGTCGGCCGCATCGACGCCCTCAATGAGGGTGAGTCCATCCTTGTGAGGCGAGGCGAGAACCCCGTCAAGCTCGGCGAGGAGCGCGTTCACATCGCCCTCGACGCTCACCTCGACGCCGCCGCGGACATCGGCAATGAAATCGGCCATTGTTGAGGAGGTGAGGATCTCTCCCCTCTCGATAACGACAACCCGGTCGGCCACCTGAGCTATCTCGCCCATAAGATGCGAGGACAGCAGGATCGATTTTCCACGCTCCGCCTCGGCACGCAGCAGGTCCCGCAGCCACGCGATACCCTGCGGATCCAGTCCGTTCATGGGCTCGTCGAGGAGGTAGTTGCGCGGGTCGCCGAGCAGGGCCGCCGCGATGCCCACCCGCTGACGCATACCCAGCGAGTAGCTGCCAACGTTGGCGCGCGCGGCTTCGCGCATCCCCACGACCTCGAGGACCTCTTCGACACGGTGATCCGAAATACCCTGCGGGGCGGCGAGTGCGCGTAGATGATCGCGTCCCGAACGCGCGGGATGGAACCACTCCGCGTCCAGGAGGCACCCGAGGATAGACAGCGGCTGGGTGAGGCCGCTGAAGGCCGCGCCGTCGATGGTGACCTCCCCAGAGTCGGGATTCTCCAGGCACGCGGCCAGCCGCATCGACGTGGACTTGCCGGCGCCATTGGGGCCGACAAAGCCCGTGATCGAGCCCGGCGGGACCTCGAAAGTCACGTCGTTGAGGACGCGCTTGTGCCCGTAGGACTTCGTGAGGTGACGGAAAGAAAACATCGCGCGACGCTGCCTCTCTCACTAGACTGACGGACACCCCAATTCTATCGCCGAGAGCAGGTGGGAAGGCAGGATGGAACGCCGCAAACGCGCACGCCTCGTCGAGGACCGGCTCGCCTCGGCCTACCCGGATGCGGCGTGCGCACTGCACCACAGCTCCGCATTCGAGCTTCTCGTCGCCACTGTACTGTCCGCGCAGACGACCGACGCGCGTGTCAACGAGGTCACCCCGTCGCTCTTCGCGGCCTACCCGACCCCTCAGGCGCTCGCGGGCGCCAACGTGGAGAGTGTAAGGGAGATCGTGAGGCCGCTGGG
Organism: Actinomycetaceae bacterium; assembly: GCA_030527545.1. Lineage (GTDB taxonomy): Bacteria > Actinomycetota > Actinomycetes > Actinomycetales > Actinomycetaceae > Nanchangia. The sequence continues at coordinate 63,465 of JAUNAP010000006.1, read as the reverse complement.
GTTTCAGAATCGCCGCGCCGACCAGCTCATCCGCCTGGCCAGCGGTCTTGTCGAGATTCACGGGGGAGGAGTCCCCGACTCGCGCGCCAGCCTCGAGGCGCTTCCGGGTGTGGGCAGGAAGACGGCCCACGTCGTGCTCGGCAATTGTTTCGGCCAGCCCTCCCTCACCGTCGACACCCACGTCGGCAGGCTCGCCCGCAGGCTAGGTCTGAGCGAGGCCGCGAGCCCGCGGGCGGTGGAGAGGGATCTCGCGGCCGTGCTCACCCGCGACGGTGCGGACAGCGACTGGACGCGGGTGTGTCATCGACTCATCCTCCACGGCCGGCAGGTATGCCACTCGCGCGGGCCCGCCTGCGACTCGTGTCTGCTCAACGACGTGTGTCCGAAGGTCGGGGTCGACTAGGGCAGCATAGAGTCGACGACGGGCCGCATCGCGTCCATGAGCGGCCCCGGTGCCTCTTCCGGTACGAAGTGGCCGCATTCGGGGAGCGCCACGTGAGTGAGTAGTGAGACGACGTGCTCGGCGTCGCGCGCAAACGCCTGCGCGGGCATGATCCGGTCGGAGCGGCCTCGAACGGCAAGAACCGGAGAGGCGACCGGTACGCGTAGGAGCCGGCGTTCCTGCCGGGTAAGGAATCGGAGCTGCTTGAGGGGCCGTAGCGCCGCCTCCGCCGCGAAGGGCGCCGAGAGAACTTCGTGATAGCGGGCACTACCCGCGAGGACGCGGGCCCGGTTGGCCGGCGCCGACCAGTTGCCGAGGATGCCCCGTACGCCGCGCGTCGAACGTAGCCGATGAGGACCAGCGACGGGCACGTGGAAGAGGGCGTAGGTCGCCGCCCCTCGAGTGAACAGGGCGTGGAGGTAGGTACGCAACTCGAGGGGGTGGGGAGCCGCGATGGGCACGATCCCGCGGATGAGCCCCGGTGCTATCGCCGCCGCTGTCCAGGCAAGCACCCCGCCGATCCCGTGGCCCACGAGGACGGCCCGGCGGGCTCCCACGCTCGTGGCCACGCCGATTGCGTCGCGGGCGAGAGTGACGAGATCGTAGCCCGTGGGCGGACGATCCGAACCGCCACTGCCGCGAATGTCCATGGCGACGACACGCCGGTCGGAATCGGCGTGCGCTTCGAGGACATCTCGCCATGCCCACCACATCTGCGGAAAACCATGGATGAGGATGAGGGCGTCCGTTGAACGCAGGTTCCCCGTCTCGACGATGTGGAGCTGCGTCCCGTTGACGGATAGGTCGCGGTGCACCCACGGGCCGGGAGGGCGAACGAGGGTGGGATCTGGGGGAGCGGGTGTCCTCACGAATCCATGCGTTCGATCGTGCGGTGGGCGACGTAGTCACGTCGTCCCGCCCGGCGGGCGCCGTGCGACACGAACCCGATACCGATGAGGACAATCCCCGCGAGCGCGATAATCCCGGTGGGCAGGGTGACGACGAGGTGGTGGGCGATGTTGCCGAAGAAGTCGTTGACTCGCCGTAGCGCTGCGACCGAGGGGTCGAGGTAGGGCGCAATCTGTGCGGTTGCGACCATCCCGGCGATACCGATGAGCGTCGCCACCGTGCCCCACACGAAGGCGCCGAGTGAGGAGCGGCGGGCGAGGAGAATGAGCAGGAACACCGCGAGGGCTGCGGCGCCGATCTCGCCGACGCCTGCCCAGTTGGACACGGTGTGGGGGAGAGTCTCGAGCGAGGCGGGGAAGAGTCGCGTGACGCCGTCGGTGGCGAAGAACCAGGCGACCGGCAGCAGAACGAGAGTAAGGAGGAGGCTCCACAGGTGTGCGGGTACGCGCGAGGGGATCGAAGGAAGCTGGGTGGCGCCTTCGAAGATCGTGTCGTCGATACGGGTGGGGGCGAGCGGCGCAGGCGTGGGTGCCGGTGCGAGTGGAGATGGGGTCGCTGCAGCGTCGTGCCGCGGGCGTTCGGCCTTCTCCTCGTCCTCTTGAGCCACGGGCAGGGGAGCGGTTGCGGCGCTTTCCTCCGCTCCCGACGAGGTTGAGGTCTGGGGCGAGCCGGTCGGCTGGTCGTCGTCGCTCGGCTCTGGGTCGCTCATCGACAGGAGCGATTGGCGGCGTACCCGAGTCATCTCGCCTTCGGTGGTTGCCTTACTGCGCTCGGTTTCCTCTTCGGTGTCGTCTGTCTTTTGCTCGGGGGCCTCGGCGTTTTCGGTCGCGAGGGCCACGGTGGGCGCCTCGTCGGCGGCGGCGGGTTCGTGCGGGGTCGATTCCTCGGCCGCGGGGAGGACCGTCGTTTCCTCGAGGTCGGATTCACCGATGACGTCGTGCGCGGCTGCGGCCTCGGCTGCTGCTGCAACGGGGTCGGCCAGGGTCTGTGTTTCGCCGATCGCGCCACCGGCGATGATGGCGTCGTCGTGCGAGAGCGTGGGACGCGTCTCGGGCGTCTCCTCCTCGCCGACGAACCATACGCGCTTGCCAGCCTCGGTTTCGCGGCCGGTCCTCTCGGTCATGACTGCCTCCTCATTCGATACTTCGGCTCCACACTAGCGGCAGTCGGTGGTGCCGGCGCGTCACCACACCGGCGAGGCGGCGTTTCACGATGACAACTGCGCGACACTTGCCTTGAGGCAGGCACGCGTCTGGCGGGTGTGTCCATCGCGGCGGGCGAGCGTTGTGGCCAAAATGGTTAAGAGCATGACGCCGCCCCACACGCCCATGACGGGTGAGGCGAGGGTGAGGGGGCGCAGTGACTCTACCGTCAGGGAATGTCCGAGGGAGAAGAGCTCGAAGGTCGAGGCGTAGACGGCGGGGGCGAGGAAGAGCGTGACGACCGCGACCAGGGGCCCAAACGAGGACAGGGCGGCCGACATAATGAGGATCGTCGCCGCCACGCACGCTCCCATCGTGACGAGGGAGTGGGCGGTCGGCGAACCTGTCGGCACGAGGGCGACGGTCGTCGGGTCGGCCTTCGTGTGGTCGGCGAGCCATAGGAGGGCTGCATCGAGGCCGATTCCGGCCGCGAGCGCGGACAGGAGGGACAGTCCCCAGGAGGTGCGTAGGGGTTTAGGGGCGACGTAGAGCCGCCGTGTGCGAGCCTGCGCGGTGGCCGGATCGAATTCGGCTCGCGCGAGGTGGGCCCCCGAGCGGCGGGCGGATCCGCACGCGTAGGTGGCGCCCATGAAGGTCGCCGCGAGACCGGAGACGAGGGGGGACCAGGCGAGCTGATCCCACACCTGCGAAGCCAGCGTCGCTTCGACCCCGCCGATAGTCGCTGCCACGACGACGGCGATGCTGACGGCACACGTGGTGAGGAGAGCCCATGTCGAGATCGTTCCCGCGGTGATAACGGTCGCAACGAGCATGGCGAGGCCCGCTACGAGGGCAGCCATGGCGAGGGAAGAACCCCAGGGAGTCCCCTGGGTGACGCCGATTTGGAAGGCGGCGGCGGAATAGACGAGGGCGAAAATACTGCCGCCACCGAGTATGACCCCGATGACGGCTGCAAAAACGTGGCCGCGTGTGCTCTCGCCCTCACTGGGGGCGGTCGCGAGGACGGAGGCACTCATGGGGCCATCGTAGTGGGCGAAGCTGAGAAAACGCCGGGATCACTCGTGTGTCTGAGGGGCGATAACGGGCGACGTCTCACGGGTGTGAGAGAGGCCGGGGGAGGTGTGGAGAAAGCGACGCGATGATGGGGACATGACGAAACGACGCGAGACGACACCGCGCCCCGACGTCGAGATTGTGGGGGCGCACGAGACGCTGCGCGCGAGTGTCATCGAGCTGGTCGAACTCGGCGGATGGACCCATGGGCCGGGAGGTCGTGTGAGCATCGGCGTTGGCCAGGCGGCGGACCTGACGGTGGGCGCGCGCGCCGGCGTCGGGATTGACGCTGTCCTGCCCGGCGACGAGGAGGACATGCTCCTACTCATCGACGAGGCTCTCGCCGGCGAGCGGGCCCACACCGCGTGGGTGAGGGGACTGTGCGGAGGTGCCGGGGCAACGAGCATCGCCGCCGGTCTGGCCGCTCGGCTGGCACGGCGGGGCCGCACCGCCGTCGTTGACGTCACCGGCACGACCGACCTCGAGGCCGCCTTGGGGATCGGCCGCAACGGGGCGCGCGTGACCGCCGGGACCCTGGCCAACCGCGTGGCCGATGAGCTTCCCCGCTGGAACAACGTCAGTGTCGTGACCACGAGCGACCCGGAATCGACGTGGACGACCCTCGGATGCGCCTTCGACTGGGTGGTCGCCGATGCCGGGCGCGCACCCGCACCGACGGGGGCCTTCGACATCGCCTGCGCGCTGCCCACCCCGGCGGCGCAGGCCGCTCTCGATCGCGGCGCAACTCCCGACCTGCTGCTCGCCCCACCCGGCCTGGCGACCTCCGTCGCGCGCATCGACCCGCGGGGGCTCCGGGCCGCCGCCCGCGCCACGGGGGAGGGCTACGGGCCGATCCCGGCTGCCTCCCGCTCCTGGTCACGCACCCTGGCGCGCATAGAAGCGGCACTGCGAGGCGACACGTGAGGGCACGAAGAGATCCCCGGCTCGCCCTCGCTCGCGGCCGCACCCGCACCCAGGCGCTTTCTGAGGCCCCAGGGATGCGGACCGCCGCCGGCCTCGTAGCAGACAAGCGCGAGCTCGAGGCGAGACTCAAGGGACTCACCCGCCAGCTGGCTGACTTAGCCGAAGAACCGGATGTCACCGATCTCCTCATCAACGACCCCGATCACGTGTGGGTCGACCGCGGGCATGGGCTGGAGCGGTGCGACCTCCACGTCGAGGGACCCGCCGGGCTGCGCGCCCTCGCCGTTGGCCTGGCCGCCGCCGCCGGGGTCAGGCTCGATGACGCCTGCCCCATCGCCGACGGGACGCTGCCGAGCGGGATCCGCCTCCACGCTGTGCTGCCCCCGTTGTCCAGCGGTTTTCCCCTCGTATCGCTGAGGATTCCGCGTGCGAGTGCCCTCAGCGTCGCCGACCTCACCGCTGCCGGCACGATCGCGCCCGGCCTCGCCCGCGTGTTGACCGCTCTCGTGGCGCGGAGGGCCTCAACCTTCATTTCCGGGGCAACCGGATCCGGGAAGACGACGCTCCTCGCTGCTCTCCTCGCCGAGATCCCCCACACCCACAGGCTCATCATCATCGAAGAGGTCACCGAGCTCCAGCCTCGCCACCCCCACGTTGTCCACCTCCAAGAGAGGCGGGGCAACGTTGAGGGTGCCGGGACGGTCAGTATGAGCGATCTCCTGCGGGCGGCGATGAGAATGCGCCCCGACCGGCTCATCCTCGGGGAGTGCCGCGGTGCGGAGGTGCGAGAGGTACTCGCCGCCATGAACACCGGCCACGAAGGCGGCTGGGCAACCATCCACGCGAATACCCCGAAGGACGTGCCCGCCCGCCTTGTCGCCCTCGGAGCCCTCGCCGGCCTCGATGAGCCGACGATCGCCGCGCAGGCCAAGGCCGGTATCGACGCGTTCGTCCACATCCGCCGCAGCCAGCCCGGCTCCCACGGGCGCGCACACCGGTGGGTGAGCGACATTGCCGTGCCGAACATGTGCCGGGGACATCTCGAGGCCAGCACCGCCATCAGCGTCAGTGCCGACGGCCGCCTCGAGACCGGCCCGGGGTGGGCGGCGCTCGCCGCCCGGCTCGACCTCGATCCCGGGAGCCTGCCGTGAGCGCCCTCGCCGTCCTCCTGGCGGCCTGTGGGGCCTTTGCGCTCACCCCCTCCCGCCGCGGCATCCTTCGACTCCAGGCACGCCCGCGCAGGTCAATCCGCCTATGGGTGACGTCGCAGTGGCGCAGGCGTCGTCGTCGCCAGCCGTTTCCCGTCGGAGAACTCGCCGCGATCATGGCCGCGCGCCTGCGGGCGGGAGCGAGCGTCGCCGAGGCCACTCGCGCCGGTTTGAGCGATCTCGGCCGACCCGGATACGAGGTCATCGAGAAGGCCCCCGAGATCGAAGCCGCCTGCGAACTGGCCACACGTGTGGGTGCGCCGCTGGCCGAGGTGCTCGACGGTCTCGTTGACGGAGTCGATGAGGCAAGAGAAGCAGCCAATGCGCGACGCCTCGCCTTCGTTGGTCCCACAATGACGGCGCGTCTACTCGCCCTGCTGCCGCTCGGAGGGCTCGCACTCGGGGCGTTCGTCGGAGCCCAGCCCCTGCACGTCCTCACCGACGGAGGGATCGGAACGCTCGTGGGCGTGGCAGGCGTGGGTGCCGAAGCCGTCGGCGTGTGGTGGATGCGCCGGCTCATCGCCAAGGCAGAGGTCGACCAGACATGACGGCGAGTGCGTTTCTTGCGGCGCTCGCGGCCGCCGCGGGCACCCTCCCCTGGGCCCTCGGCTCGCGAAGCCGCCCACCGGAGCCGGCGCGTTCGCGCCGCATTGACCGAGCCGTCATCGTCGACCTAGCCGCGGCGTCGCTTGCCTCGGGAGCCGCCATCCCCGACATCCTCGATGCCGTTGGGCACGCGTGCGAAGAAGAGGAACTGTGCGTGTGCGCCACAGCGTTGCGGCTGGGGGTGGATTGGGACGACGCCTGGGCTGGCGTTCCGGCCCGTCTCGAGGCCCTCGAACGGGCACTGGCCCCCGCCTGGAGGGACGGGATAGCCCCGGCGCCTCTCCTGAGGGCTCAAGCAAGCCGCATCCGTCACTCGCGCACCCAAGAGGCCAAGGAGGCGGCCGAGCGACTGGCCGTCTCGCTCGTCCTCCCCCTTGGCCTGTGCCTGCTTCCGGCCTTCGTACTGATCGGTCTCGTGCCCGTTGTCATCGACATGATCTAGCCCGGTCCCGCGTGGGCGTGCGCCGAAACCTCCCACACGCCGGCCGCGGCGAGGGCCGGAACACTCACTCGTACCCGCGCGTGGCCGGAGTTCGTTTCGCACTCGAGGAGGCGTGCGTCCATCCGAGCAGCTAGAGCGGCGGCCTCCTGACACGGGGCCGTCTGGCGAAGCCCCGCCTCGGCGAGTGCCGCGGCGAGGGCGGCGCCGTCGGCCGCCGCCTGGGCGCGCGCCCTGGCGGCGTCGACGGCGCCAATCGCACTCACCGCCACCGCAATCGTCGCGGCAACAGCGGTCAAGCCGGCGGCGAGCACAGTGCCGGACCCCCGCTCGCCCTCGCCGGCGAGTCGTGGAGGGGCGGTCACGGTGAAACCTCCTCGTTCGGTGCACTCGCCGTGCACGTCACCGTAGGCGCGAGGCGCCCGCCGATCCCCACGACGCTCACCGTCGCCTTCGCGTCGATCCATGGGCCCGCCGCTATCACCTCGACGGATCCCTCCGGAGCGGGGGCGCCGATCGCGGCAGCCCGCGCCCCCACGCGGGCAAGATCGCAGGCGCGCACCTTCGCGCTTGCGACCGCACCGGCGCCCACGATGAGCGCCAGCACGATAATGACGGCGGGGAAGGCGAGCGCGAATTCAGCGCTCACCATCCCCGCTTCACCTAAGCGGTGGTCGCGCCTCACACCGACAGTGCCTGTTTGATGAGTTCGGTGAGCGCCTGCTTGATAGCCCCACCCTTGACGATGACGAGGAGAATCCCGGCGAATGCCGCCGCGGCCAGGGTGCCGATCGCGTACTCGGCCGTCGCCATCCCCTCCTCCCCATCCCGGGTTCCGCATCGCGCTAGGCACCAGCTGTGTGCGGCGGCTTGCGCATGGAGAAGTCGTCGTTTCATGACCGTGTCCTTTCTGTCGTTCTCACCGGTCGCTCCCAGCCTCGCGCCGGGTTGCGCGCCCGTCATGCCCACGCCGTCCGCGTGAGGCCCGCGCGGTGGAGGGTGAAACAAAAATGACCCTTCGGGGCACTGAATAGGCCTTTGTGGTAGTTTCTGGCCTTTACGAGGTGAGGAGGCGGCATGGAACTGAGATTCGTCAAGATGGAAGGTGCCGGCAATGACTTTGTCGTCTGCGACGGCCTCAAGGCGCCCCTGACACTGGCGCCCGCCGATGTCCGCCGGCTCACCAACCGGCACCTCGGCGTCGGCGCCGACGGAGTCATCGTCGTAGACCCCGCGAGCACGCCCGGCGCGGACGCGACCATGACCTACTTCAATGCTGACGGGACCCGCGCCGACATGTGTGGCAACGGCGTCCGCTGCGTCGCCCGCTACCTCCACGACATTGCCGGTCTCTCCGCCGACACCCTCCTCATCGACACGCTCGCCGGGCTCCGCCGCGTCGAGGTGGTGCGTGAGTGCAACGGCGCCTTCTCGGCAGCGCGCGTGAGCATGGGCGAGCCCCGCTGGGATCCGGCGACGGTTCCCGTCATCGCCGATCGGCCGGTCGAACCGGAGCCGGTCGTCCTCGAGATGAAGACGCCGTGGGGTCGCGCGGTAGCGACGTGCCTGTCGATGGGCAACCCCCACGCCGTGTGCCGCCTCGACGAAGCCGACTTCGATGAGTCCGCCTACCGGGGCGAGCCCGGCCTCGATACCCTCGACGTCGACGCCGTGGGGTCGTGGATCTCTCACGCCGAGGTGTTCCCCGAGCAGGCGAACGTCGAGTTCGTTGAGGACACCGGTCGAGGGTGTCGAATGCGCGTTTATGAGCGCGGCTGCGCGGAGACCCTCGCCTGCGGCACGGGTGCGTGTGCCGTCGGCGTGACCGCGATTGAGGGCGGTGCCAACGGACCGGTGACAGTCACCATGCCCGGCGGCAGCGTCGAGATCGCTTGGAGGCGCGGCAGCGAGGTCGTCATGACGGGTCCCGCGAATGTCGTTTTTGCCGGCACCATCGAGCTCAACCAGGAGAGATAACCGAAATGAAAACGTCTACCAATCTTTCTCGCCTCAGCCCGTACCTCTTCGCCGACATCGACAAAAAGAGAGCGGCCCTCGAGGCGCGCGGGGTCGACGTCATCTCTTTGGGCATCGGTGACCCCGACCGGCCGACGCCTGCGCACATCGTTGACGCCATGGCCGAAGCCATTCGCAACCCCGTCAACCATCAGTACCCAGCCTATGAAGGCTCACGCCGCTACCGCGAGGCCGTCGCCACCTACATGTCTCGCCGCTTCGACGTTGACCTCGATCCCGACACCCAGGCGCTTGCCCTCATCGGGTCGAAGGAGGGGATCGCGAACCTTCATGTCGCTCTCGTCGACCCCGGTGACGTCGTCCTCGTACCCGCCATCGGCTACCCCGTCTACGCCACGGGTGCTCTCCTGCGGGGCGCGACCACCCGCGAGATGGCGATGAACGCCGAGAACGGTTGGTTGGCCGACTTTGAGTCCGTCCCCGACGACGTCGCTGCGCGCGCGAAAATCATGTTCCTTGGCTACCCCAATAACCCGACGGGAGCCGTCGCCACGGACGAGTATTTCCGCCGCGCCATCGACTTTTGCCGCACCCACGACATCGTCCTGGCCCACGACAACGCCTATTGTGATCTCACCTACGACGGCTACGTCGCCCCCTCGATCCTGTCCTACCCGGGGGCCGAAGAGGTCGCCATCGAGTTCTTCTCCCTGTCCAAGCCCTACAACATGACGGGGTGGCGGATCGGTTTTGCCGTGGGCAACCCCGACATCGTAGCGGCCCTAGGGACCGTCAAGAACAACATAGATTCAGGGCAGTTCACGGCGGTCCAAGACGCCGCCGCGGTCGCTCTCACGGGCCCGCAAACGTGCGTTGCCGACCAGTGCGCGATCTATGCGCGGCGTCGCGACCTCGTCGTCGACGCCCTGCGCGCCATCGGTCTCGACGCACAGGCACCCCAGGCGACCATTTACGTGTGGACGAAGGTGCCAGAGGAGATGACCTCGGCCCAGTTCGCGGAGCATGTCCTCGAGCGTGCCCACGTCATCGTCACCCCCGGATCAGGCTACGGGGCTTCCGGCGAGGGGTATATCCGGATTTCGTTGACCACCCCGGACGAGCGCCTGCTCGAGGCCGTCGAACGCATCCGTACGACGCTGGGGTAGGACGTCTACTTGCGGTAGAGGGATTTGCGCTGATATTTCGGGTCCGACGTGACCAAGATCCCCAGGTTACGGAAGATCGTCTCGTCGACTGTTCCGAGGATCGTCGTCGTGTGGACGTCGCAGCCGCGCAGATCCCGCAGGTGGGCGAGCGCTGTCTGCGCGTTCGGGTCGGTTCCGGCCGAGACCGATAGTGCGATGAGGACCTCGTCGGTGTGCAGACGCGGATTGCGCGAGCCCAGATGTTCGGTTTTGAGGGTCTGGATGGGTGCGATCGACTCCGGCGAGAGCAAGTTGACCTCGGGGTCGATATTCGCCACCAGTTTGAGGGCATTGAGGAGCATGGCCGCCGAGCAGCCGAGGAGTGCCGACGTTTTCCCGGTGACGATGCGCCCGTCGGCCAGCTCGATTGCCGAGCCCGGCTGGCCCGTTGACGCCTCGACGGCACGTGCCGGCTCGACGACCGAACGGTCGCTCGGGGTCAGGCCGAGCTTGCGCATGACGATGGCGATGCGCGAGGACTGAACGGGATCGGCCTCGCGGCGACGCTCGTCGACGATCGCCTTGAAATAGCGGCGAATGACCTCCTGACACGCGGCCTGGCGGCACACTTCGTCGTCGCTGAGGCACTTGCCAGCCATGTTGACGCCCATATCGGTGGGCGAGGCGTACGGACACGAGCCGACGAGCTTTTCCAACAGCGCTTTAAGGAGCGGGAAAACCTCGACGTCTCGGTTGTAGTTGACCGTCTGCTCGCCGTAGGCGGCAAGATGGAACGGGTCGATCATGTTGACGTCGTCGAGATCGGCTGTCGCCGCTTCGTAGGCAAGGTTGACGGGATGGTCGAGGGGCAGATTCCAGATCGGGAACGTCTCGAACTTCGCGTACCCGGCAACCCGCCCGCACTCGAACTCGTGGTAGATCTGCGACAGGCACGTCGCCAGCTTGCCCGAACCAGGGCCCGGTGCGGTGACGACGACGAGGTCGCGTGTGACGGGGGCGTAGTCGTTTTTCCCGAAACCATCATCGGAAACGATGAGCTCGGTGTGGGAGGGGTAGCCCGGTATCGTACGGTGCCGAGACACCGTGAGGCCGAGCCGCTCGAGCCGCTGTTTGAAGGCGACCGCCTGCTCGTTGTGTTCGTCGTAGCGCGTGAGGACGACGTTGTTGACCGTGAATCCGCGTTCGCGGAAGGCATCGATGAGACGCAGCGTGTCCTCGGCGTAGGAGATACCCAGATCAGCGCGGATCTTGTGGCGCGTGAGGTCTCCGGAGTTGACGACAACGAGGATCTCGAGCTCGTCGCGCAGCTGAGAGAGCATCGCGATCTTCGTGTCCGGAGCGAATCCCGGCAGGACCCGTGAGGCGTGCATGTCATCGAAGAGCTTTCCGCCCATCTCGAGGTAGAGTTTCCCGCCGATCTCGCGACGTCTCGATTCAATGTGGCCGGATTGGAGCTCGATGTAGCGGTCGCGGTCAAAACCCGCCGAGGACACGGTCATGGGTACTCCTTGCACAGGCAGTAACGTCCCCGACAGTTTACGCCCGGCCAATCCCGGCGAGGACCGCGAGGAGGTCGGCGGCGCCCTTCTTGTAGAGCGGCTCGTTATTTGTCCCGCACTTGGGGGAGTGGACGCAGCTGGGGCATCCGCCGTCGCAGGGGCAGCGTTCCACTCTCAGAGCGGTCGCACGCATCCATCTGCCGCGATGCGCGTAGCCATATTCGGCAAAACCCGCGCCGCCGGGCAGCCCGTCGTAGACGAACACGGTCGGCGCCAGCGTCTGTGGGTGATCGGCGGTCGACAGGCCGCCGAGATCCCATCGGTCGCAGGTGGCCACGAGCGGGAGCAGTCCGATCGAGGCGTGTTCGGCGGCGTGGAGAGTCCCCGGGAGCGTGTCTTCGTTGAGCATGAGCTCCTCGACGAGGCCGTCGGCGAGGGTCCACCACACCGCTCGGGTGGCAAAGCGGCGGGCGGGCAGGTCGAGCTGATAGTTGCCGATGAACTCGAGACCGGGGAGCCTGAGCAGGTCGTAGTCGCTCACTTGGCGTTCGACCTCGACGTCACCGAAGTGCCAGAGCACCCGCGGGTCGGGTCCGGGGCGGGTAGCGCGCTCGTCAAGGATGCGGATCCTCGTGTGCTGGGTGACGCGGGTGCGTAGCTTCGGGGGAGCGGGTTCGATGATGGCGACGTCCTCGTCGCGGCCGGTGACTCGATAGACGCGGCCCTGGTGAACGTAGATGGCGCCGACGTGGGCTTGCGCATCGGCGTTCGCGGAGTCGATCGTGCCGACGATAGCGCCGGTTGCTGGCGTGACGAGCTGAAGCTGGCTGCCCCCGCCGCGCAGATCGATGGCGTCCCATGGACGCGTTTCGGTGGCAATGTTCCAGTACCATCCCGCCTTGCGGCGCCGGAGGAAGCCCTGGCTGGTGAGGATGTCGAGGGGGACCGTGTCGCGCAGCCCAAAGAGCGCGAGTTCGTCGGGAAGGAGAGGAGCCTCGGCGGCCGCGCAGCACAGATGCGGTCCGAGGACGTAGGGGTTAGAGGTGTCGAAGACAGAGGACTCGACCTCGGAGAAGATCTCGTCCGGGTGATCGGCAAGATAGGCGTCGAGGGGGTTGTCGGAGCAAACGAGGATCGAGATGCCGTCGGCACCGGCGCGGCCAGCCCGGCCCGACTGCTGCCACCACGAGGCCCGTGTTCCCGGCCAGCCACACGAAATGGTGGCGTCGAGGCCAGACACGTCGATGCCAAGCTCGAGGGCCGAGGTCGAGGAGACGCCCACGAGCCGGCCCTCGCGCAGCGAGGCTTCGATCTCGCGTCGTTCCTCGGGCAGGTAGCCACCGCGGTAGGCCGCGAATCGGCCGGCGAGTTCGGGGTAGCGGCGAGCGAGCTCGTCTTTGGCGATGTCGGCCAGACTTTCCGCAGCCTGGCGCGATCGGGTGAACGCGAGGACCCGCAACCCGTGACCGGCGAGCTCTCCCGCCAGGTGGCCGCCCTCGGAGGCGGCCGAACGCCGCTGCTTACCCATGGCGCGGGCGCCGGCTGCGTGCGGCGTCGCGAGGAGGCTTTCCCACTCGTCGTTTCCCGTATCGGCGAGAGAATCGGCGGAGGTCAGGGCGGCGTCCACGTCGGTGATCGTCTCGTTGATGACCTGGGGACGCCACACGATGATGGTGCGTTCGCCTGCACCCGAGCCGTCGTCGCTGACGTTGGCGATGTCGCGTGGGCTGCACCCGATGAAGCGCGCGGCGGCTTCGACGGGATTGGCCGTCGTTGCCGACAAGATGGCGACGCGCGGTTGGGCTCCGAATCTGCGGGCGAGGCGTAGCAGGCGGCGCAAGACGAAGGCGACGTGGGCCCCAAAGACGCCGCGGTAGTAGTGCATTTCGTCGAGGACGACGAGGCTGAGCGAACGGAGCAGCCGACGCCAATGCTCGTGGCTGGGGAGGAGGGCGTGGTGGACGAAGTCCGGGTTGGTGACGACGACATGGGCGCGGGTGCGGGCGAAGGTCTTCATGTCGCGCTCGGCGTCGCCGTCTGCGGTGGCGGCGAGGAGCGGCAGGCTCGCGTCGTCAATGAGGGCGCTGATCGCTGCTAGCTGGTCGCGGGCGAGTGCCTTCGTGGGGGCGAGATAGCAGGCGGTGGGCAGGGGACGCGCGAGCGAAGCCGGGGCTTTGGCGGCCTCGGCGGCCTCGCTGAGGTAGGGCAGCCAGGTCGCCAGGGATTTTCCCGAGCCCGTGCCGGTGGAGACGATGACGTGGCGGCCGTCGTGGAGGGCCGTCGCGGCCTCCACCTGGTGGGACCATAGGCGGTCGGTGCCGCGACGCTCGAGCGCACCACGCAGTTCAGCGTCAACCCAGTGTGGCCAGGCTGCGAACCGAGGCGCGCGGCCGGGAAGCGTCGTCTCGTAGACGAGGCGATCATCGTTCGCGCCGAGGCCGTTGAGGTAGGCGAGGGCGGCCTGGCGTGGATCCTCGCGCGTCGTGTCCATAGGGCCACTGTAGGGACCAGCGCCGACATTATTGTCGCGGAGGACGAACCGATCTCTCAGTCACCTGCCATGAGGCTCTCATGTGTGCAGGTCAACACACTACGAGTTACCAGTTTTGCTCTTGACTAACCGGGTGGAAGATTTGTTATGATCTTCTCATCAACGTGGCCGGTGGGGCCACAAGCACTTAGGAGAGACCTCATGAAGAAACTGCGTCCCGTATCTTCCTTCCTCGCCGGAGCCGCCGCTGTCGCCCTGTGTGGTGGAATCGGCATCGGCGCTGCCGTCCTCACCGGCGGTGACGCCCGCGCCGACGAGGCTCCCACGTGGGCCGTTCCGACCGACTTTCCCGTCCAGCCGGTGAAGCCGGTGGCTAACCCCGATAAGCCTGCCGCCAACCTCGCCGACGTCGAAGCGGCCGGCGGCGCCGAGTCCTACGTTCCCGCCGACGAGTTTGCTCCCGGCGCCGGACTTCCGCTCATCCAGGCGCCTCTGCCCGAGGCCGACCTGTCCGAGCTCGACGAGAACGTCACCGATCTTGCTACCGACTGGCCGACCGCGTGGGATCGCATCGAGAAGGTCGACGATCACTCGATCCGCGCCTACTTCCGCACCGGCTCCGAGTCGTGCTTCGGCGCCTACGGGACCGTTTCGGAGACCCCCGAGCGCGTCATCATTACGGTTCACACCGGCGTCAAGAAGAACGCCCCCGCGGCGTGCACGATGAACCTGCGTGGCGGCTCCGTGCTCGTTCACACCGATGCCGCCATCGGCGATCGCGCTATCGTCGACGGCGCGCTTCCGCAGCCGAAGTAGCCCAGGCGTTCACCCGGCGCGCACCGCTACCCTAGAGGGGATGGGCGCGCGCGAGACTCGACGACGGCCACAACCCCCAGCGGGGCTGTGGCCGTCTCGCCTACGCCGACTCTTCGGCTCCCTCACGGCCGCGGGGCTCGTATGGGGCCTGTGGGCGACCTGCGTGGAGACGGTCCCCGGGCAGATGTGGGACGGGGCCGCGATGGAGGCGGTCGGGGGCGTTCTCGCGCCCCGTATCAGTGGTTATGATCGCCTCCTCCTCGCCGCCGTCTCCGTTCCCACGCTCGTGGGCCTTATGGTCGCCGCGGGCATCGTCGCCCTTCTTCGTCATCGCCCCGCGCTCGCGTGCCGCGCGCTCGTCGTCATTGCGGCCTCCACTGTGTCGACTCAGGTCCTTAAGCACCTCGTTCTCACCCGCCCCGATCTTGGCGTCACCCTCGGGGCGCCCAACTCTTTTCCCTCGGGGCACGTCACGGCCGCGGCGACGGCGGCGACGGCCCTCACGATTGTCGTCACCCCTCGCCTGCGCAGCGTCGTGGCGGTGGCCGGGGCGGCGTGGACGACGCTCATGGGATACGCGGTTGTTCTCAACGGCTGGCACCGCCCGAGTGACGTGCTGGCGGCGATCGGGGTCGTCGGCGTGTGGACTCTTGCGCTTGCGCCGCTTGAGGAAGCGGACACTGCGCGGCGGGCCGGACGGTTTCTCGTCGTCGCCGCCGCTTTCATTGGGGTAGCGGGAGGCCTTGCGTCCGTACTGGCCGGGATTCGGCTCGGGGTGATGGGGCTCGCGTCCTCGGATGCTCAGGCCTTGTTTGCGCGCCTTGGCGAGGGTGGAGCGGCTGCGTGGTTCCTCGCCACCGGAGCGCTGTGTCTAGTTGCGGCCGCCTCTCTTCTTCTTCTCGCCGAGGTCGATCGGTTGCGTCGCCCGCGCGCGCGTACCTCAGTGGGTGCTGCTGAGTCGGCTTGAGACCGGCGTGTCGGGCATGTCGAAGGGGGGTTTAGGAGAAGCATCGGGACCTGTGTCCTAGGCGACACGCCGAGCTTGAAAACACAAGATGTAGTGGTAGCGTTTCTTGCGGACACAAGATGATGTGGTTGCGGCGGTTGACTGATCGCGGCGCCACGCAGGGAAAGAAGGCCACGATGACGTCACGAATTTCGCCCGCCGACACGATGAACGAGTACCTCACGCGCGCGGACTGGCGCGTCAACGCGAACGCCAATCAGGACTACTCGCTCGGCGGCCTCATCCTCAACACCTCCGGTAAGGTCACGGCGACCTACTGGCTGGAGGAGGTCTTCTCCCCCGAAGCCGCCGATGCCCACCGAAGCGGCGCGCTCCACATCCACGATCTCGACATGCTCAGTGGATACTGCGCCGGGTGGTCGCTCAAGAACCTGCTCCACGAGGGCTTCAACGGCGTGAGCGGGGCCATTGCGTCCCGTCCGGCCCGACACCTCAGCTCAGCTCTCGGCCAGATCGTCAACTTCCTCGGCACCTTGCAAAACGAGTGGGCCGGAGCGCAGGCACTGTCGAGTTTCGACACCTACCTCGCCCCCTACGTCCGCCTCGACGGTCTCAGCTACGAGCAGGTCTACGAGCTCATGGAAGGCTTCATCTTCAACCTCAACGTCCCCTCGAGGTGGGGATCGCAGTGCCCCTTCACCAACCTCACCTTCGACTGGGTCTGCCCGGCGGATCTCGCCGACGAGCACCCGCTCGTCGGCGACGAGTGCTGCCCCTTCACCTACGGGGACCTGCAGGAGGAAATGGACGTCATCAACCGCGCCTTCATCGAAGTCATGACAGCGGGCGACGCGAACGGGCGAGCTTTTACTTTTCCGATTCCGACCTACAACATGACACGCGACTTCGACTGGGAGGCGCCCAACGTCACGCGTCTCTTCGCCATGACCGCGAAGTACGGCCTGCCCTACTTCCAAAATTTCATTAACTCCGACCTCAACCCCGGCGACGTGCGCTCGATGTGCTGCCGCCTCCAGCTCGACCTACGCGAGCTTCTCAGCCGCGGCAACGGCCTGTTTGGGTCGGGAGAACAGACCGGCTCGATCGGCGTCGTCACCATCAACATGGCGCGCCTGGGCTACCTCAACGCTGGCGACGAGTCGGGTCTTATTGCCGATCTTGACCGGCTCATCGACCTCGGCGCGCATGTCCTCGAGGCCCGCCGAGCAAAAATCAGCGAGCTCATGGACGACGGGCTCTTCCCCTACACGCGCCGCTACCTCGGCGGCCTAGAGACGCACTTTTCCACGCTCGGCGTCAACGGGATGAACGAGATGGTTCGCAACTTTACTCGCGACCGCGCAGACATCACCGACGCCCAGGGGCACGCCCTGTGCCTACGCGTTCTCACCCACATGCGTGAGCGCATGCGCGAGTTGCAGGAGGCCACGGGCCACTTGTACAACCTGGAGGCAACGCCCGCCGAGGGTGCTACCTACCGTTTCGCCCGCGAGGATCGCCGACGCTACCCCGAGATTATCCAGGCCGGCACTGCCGAGGCCCCCTACTACACGAACTCCTCCCAGCTGCCCGTCGACGCGACCGCCGACCCCTTCTCCGCTCTCGAGCACCAGGAAGACCTCCAGGGCTGCTACACGGGCGGGACGGTCCTTCATCTCTACATGGGCGAGGCTGTCTCAAGCCCCGAGGCGTGCCGGGAGCTCGTGCGCCGCGCCCTCACGCGATTCAAGGTGCCCTATCTTACGGTGACTCCGACGTTCTCCGTGTGTCCCACACACGGCTACCTCCCGGGCGAGCAGGCGGCGTGCCCCTCGTGCGAGGCCGCGGGCCTTGGGGAGGTCGAGTGCGAGGTGTGGACGCGAGTGATGGGCTACTTCAGGCCCGTCGCCAGTTTCAATGCAGGCAAGAAGGCCGAGTACGCCGAACGCGTCACGTTCGACGAGCCCGCCCTTGTCTAGGGCAAACGCGGATGAGCTCGCCATCGCCGGCGTTGTCGCATGCTCGAGCGTCGACTGGCCCGGCAAGCTCGTCGCCACCGTGTTCGTCCAGGGCTGTCCGTGGCGATGTCCCTACTGCCACAATCACGCGATCATCGACGTCACCACTCCGGGTAAGGTTCCCTTCTCGGCGGTTGACGAGCTGCTGGCAAAGCGGCGGGGCCTCCTCGACGGAGTCGTCTTCTCCGGGGGCGAGCCCCTGCGCCAGCCAGCGATCGCGGATGCTCTCGAGCGGGTGGGCGAGGCCGGGTTCGGTAGGGGCCTGCACACGGCCGGGCCCTATCCGAGGCGCCTGCGGACCCTCGCGAGCGAGCGTGCCCTCGAGTGGGTGGGGCTCGATATCAAGGCTCTGCCGGCGGATTACATTGACGTCGCGGGTTCGGCATCTGCGGGGCGCCTGGCCTGGGAGAGTCTCGACGTCGTCCTCGACAGCGGTATCGACTACGAGGTGCGAGTGACCGTCTATCCCAAAGGGCCAGATCCGGTGGCGATCGGTCGAGAATTAGCCAAGCGGGGTGTGGCCACGGTTGCCGTGCAGCGAGCGCGTGAGCGAGGAGCACCCGAGGGGTTCGTGGCCTGCGGACCCGACTGGGCAGCCAGCTGGGCTAGGACGGTCGAGTCCTATAGAGGCTTCGGCTTCGGCACCCTCATCGTTCGCGAATAGAACCGTGCCGGCGTAACCCGCCCTCTGGGTCACGCCGGCACGGAGTTTGCGCATCCGCCGGAAAGTATGTGGTTAGCCTCGAGCCATCCTTACGGCCTTAGCGGCGTCGAGAACACCCGCCTGGCACGCGCCCGAACCAGCCCAGCACGAGGAGACGGACTTCGTCGAGGAGCGGAGGATCTGGCGAATCTGAGTCGGAGACAGCGAGGGGTTCGCGCTCTTCATGAGGGCGACCGCGGCCGAAACGTGCGGGGCCGCCATCGAGGTTCCCTGGAGGTACTGCAGAGCCGAGGTGTTGTTCGGGCGATCAGAGGAGCCGTTGACCGTGGAAAGGATGCCGCGATCGTAGCGCTGGTCGCCGCCGGGACCGAAGACGTCGACCTTCGGGCCGTGGTTGGAGTAGTAGGCGAGACCGGCTTTCTGGCCGACAGCGCCGACAACGATGACGTTGTTGCAGTTGGCCGGGGCTACCTTGCGGGCATCGATGGAGGCGTTGCCTGCGGCGACAACGACTGTGGAGCCGCGGGACACGGCGCCGTCGATGGCGCGCTGGTAGTAGCTGGGGCACGTGTCGGAGCGCGAGGACAACGACAGGTTGATGACGGCGGCGGGGGTGGGGTTGCGCACGATGCCGGGGACGTCGCCACCCGAGGCCCAGGTGATCGCGTCGACGATGTCTTGGGCGTCGCCGCCGCACTTACCCATGACGCGCAGGGGCTGGACCTTTGCGCCCGGGGCCGCGCCCGATACGCCGTAGCGGTTGTTCTGGGCCGCGCCGATAATGCCGGCGACGTGGGTGCCGTGCCACCCGGACTTCTTCGTCGTTGCGGGGAAGCCCTTCCAGCAGCCGTTGGCGGCCATGGCCTCGCCCTCGTCGAGAGGGTTGGAGTCGCGTCCGTCACCGTCGCCAGCGGACTTGGCATCGCGGATGAAATCGAAACCGGCCACCGTGTTCGGCATGACATCGGCGTGGCGAGCGAGACCCGTATCCAATACCGCAACGGTCACGCCATTACCTTTTGAATAATCCCAAGCAGATTGGAAATTAGCGCCGCCGCGATTATTTGCAAGCGCCCATTGCTGAGAGAAATAGGTGTCATTGGGAGTCACCGCTTCGGGCGTCGCGATGAGATTGGGCTCGACCGCGGCAACGGCCTCGTCGGCCTCGATCTTGGCGATGACGTCGGCCTGCTCTTCGGCATTGAGCTCGCGGTCGAGCTCGACCACCGCGGTCTGCTCGGCGCCGGCGTGGGAGCGGGTCACGGTCGCGTCGATGCCGTCGACAGCCTCGGCCACCGAGGCCTTGGATGTGTCATCAAGGACGTCGACGCCCTGTTCTGCGCCGCTGTCCGTGTTGAGTGCGGCGGCCTCGGAGGTGCCTTCCTTGTAGGAGATGATGAAACCGTTCGAGGGGGCCGGCTCGTCGATGGCGGTGACGGCGGCAGCGGGAGCGGGTTCGGTCGAGACGTCGTCGCCGAAGCTCGGAACGGCATCGACGATGACGGGGGCGATCGCCACAGCGAGCGTGGCGAGTGCCGCCGAGTAGGTCAGTGACTTCTTCATGATTCCATCCGTTTTTTGTAGAGGGCTAAAGCGGATGATTCGAATGTAGGACGAGATTAGGCGCGTTTCATCTTGCGTTTTGCTGGGAATTTAGGCGAAAATCTGGACTCCTCGAAAACTTCGAAATGCCCTCAGATATGCGACCGGGAGGGCGGGAAACTGATAAGTGGGTGGTGGAGCGAGCGGGTGGGCGGAAGTCGAAGAGGTGGCCAGCGTGGTGACACGATGGGTGGATTGCTTCCCGATAGGTAAGGAGTGTTCCGGGATGAAGTTCTGGGCTGGAAGAATCTCGCGGTAAAGTGCCCAAAGGTCCCTGTCTTCAGGGGTGGTCGGCGCCCTGGTTGACAACGGTTTTCCGCGCAATGGTGCGGTTTACGGCAGTTGTCGAGCGGGTTGGTGGGAGAATGGTTGTCGGGGGGTGACATGTTGTCAATGGTTGTCGACACGGTGGGTCGCGTCCTACCGATTCTCGTTTTCGTTTTCGCGATTACGGTCGTCGCGCAGGCGGCCACGATGATAGGTGTGTTCGAAGTCACAGCGAGAAAACTTGAAAAACTCGCTCACGGCCGCGTTCTTGCCGCCTGGTTGCTCACTGTAGGTTTGTCCTGGGCGGTCACAGTTGTGCTCAGTCTTGACACAACGGCAGTACTTCTCACGCCCGTCATCGTTGCTATGTGCCGACGCAACCGGTTAGCGTACCGACCATTCGTCCTCACCTGTCTGTGGCTGGCCAATACCGGTTCTCTGCTGTTGCCCGTATCGAACCTGACGAACCTCATCGTCGCCCATAACTTCGGCTCGACCGGAAACTACGTGCGTTGGATGGCCACCCCCGCCCTCGCCTCCGTCGCCGTCACCTGCCTTCTCCTCTATATAGGTTTTCGCGCTAGCCTGCGTGGCACCTACGTGCCCGGAAGCGGCGCCTCCCTCGCCGAACGCAGCACCGCTACTACGTACGACCCCGTTCTCCTGCCTCTGGGTTGCTGCGTCTGTCTGGCGTTGGGGCCCGCTTTCGTCCTCGTCGACACGCCTGCCATCCCCGCGGTGCTCGCTGCGATCGTGCTCGTGGCCGCGTGTTGGGTAAGAAAGAGGGCCTATGTCTACGAACTCCATCCGCCCTACACCATGGTTCTCGTCATTGCCCTCCTCTTCGCAGCCGTTACGGCGGGGCGGGTGGCCGGCCTCGACGAGTTACTCAGCCGTCTCGTCAGCCCTGGGCAGGGGCTCGGGGCGCTCTTGGGGCTCGCAGGCGTGGGAGCAATCGGGGCTAACCTCATCAATAACCTCCCCGCCTTCCTGGCCCTGAGCGGTATCGCCGAACACCCCGCCCGTCTCGCCGCCCTGCTCATCGGGGTTAACTGCGGCCCGCTCATTACCATGTGGGGATCCCTCGCGACCCTACTGTGGCGCGATCGATTGGCGAGCGAACACATTCACGTCGGCGCAAGGCACATTGCCGCGGCCGGCATCGGTGCCGTTCCGCTCCTCGTTGGTGTTCCCGTCGTCGCGCTGTGGCTGACCCTTTAGGAGCGCGAATCCATCGGCGTCCACTAGGCTGGTGGGCAGGTTTCCCCACCGAGGCGAAGGAGGACCCATGGATTCGAGCGTCGACAGGCTAGCGGCCGAAGCCGCCAATCCCGCGACCGCGCCCGCCCGGCTCCACGAGCTGGCGGCCAACCACCCCGACCTGCATCCGCTCATTGCCTCCAACCCCGCCACCTATGAGGAGCTTCTCGACTGGCTGCGGGGGGTCGACGACCCCTTCACCCGCGCCGTCGTCGAGGCGCGCGATCGCGGATTGGAGGGAGAGGAAGCCTATAACGACGCGATCGAGGCGACCTCGCCTTCCCGAGCAGACAGCGGCGACGCAGAGGCGACGACCCTCCTCGCTCCCGCCGCGGCTAGCGAGTCCACGCGCGTTATCGAGACTCCCCGCAACGAGGGATCGGTCTCGGGACAGGCTCCGGCGCGGCGATCGCTGCTGACGGGACAGGTTGACGAACCACGCACGCCAACGCAGGGGATCGAGCAGGTACGACAGGCACCGGCCTACGTACCCGCCCGCGCCGCCGACACCGCGGCTGAAGAGGACACGGAGCCGCGGCGCACGGGCATCTCCTGGACGGTCGTCCTCCTGCTCGTCTTACTCGTTATCGCTCTTATCGCTGCCAGCGTTTTCGGCTATCTCCTCCTTGGCGGAGGCCAAAGTAGTGGCGATCGGACGGTCGAGTCCTCGACGAGCACCGTCGCCCCCACCCAGTCAGAGACGACGACGCCCACGCCCACGCCCAGCGAAACGGAGACGCCAGTTGAGGAGCAGACAAGGTTCCCGGCGCCAGAGGGCGCCGTGGGGGCGCGCAACTTCGCTCTTCCCTCGGGCAACATCAACTGTCAGATCGACGACGACAATGTTCGCTGCACGATCAAAGACAAGAACTTTGGCGAGTGCGGCGACGAACTGTTCACTGTCCGCCTCGACCTTAACGGGGCCCTTCCCGCGTGCGGCGACGCCGGTGGCGCCGCGGTGACGCAGGGCCGCGACGGCGTCCTCGTCTACGACACGTCTTCGACCGCCTCGCGTTACGCCTGCACCTCAACCACGGCGGGTATCAGCTGCTGGGACACGATAACCGGGACGGCCTTCGATCTGGCGCGCCAAGGCTGGTCGACCCACCAGAAGTAGCCCATGCGTCGGGTGACCCTCAAGGACCTCGCCCGCGCCACCGGAGTTTCGGTGTCGACGGTATCGCTGGCGCTGCGCGGAGACGAACGCATCTCGCAGGCGACAACAGCACGCGTACAAGTGGCGGCCGACCGGCTGGGATACCGCGGAGATTTTGCCGGTTCACTGCTGAGAGTGGGAAATCCACGGATCCTCGGACTCGTCGCCCGGCTCGACCAGGAGCTGCACTCGCGCTACCACGAGCGGATCCTCGTTGAAGCAAAAGAACACGGATGGCAGGTCATTGTCGTACCAACGTCACCGTCACGCGACGTCGCCGATGCCGTGAGCTTCCTGGCGACCTGCCGAGCGCGGGCCGTCGTCCTCATCGACCCGCCGGGCGGTGCGGTCCCCCGCGACTGCCCGGGCCCGGTCGTCATCGCCCAAGCTGGCCCGGACTTTTGCGACCTCGTCACCTCCGACTGTGCGCCGGGGCTGGCGCAACTGGGAGCCGCTCTCTCGCGCGCGGGCCGGCGCCGCTGGCTCTATCTCGATGGCCCCGAGGGCACGTCGGCGCGGGTGAGGCGCTCGGGGGTTCTCGCGGCGGCGCGAGGCGTGGGCGCCGACGTTGTGGTGAGACCGGCGGGAGCCACCTTCGATGACGGCTACGCGGCCCTCCTCGAGCCCGCCGAGGCGGGGTGCGACGCCGTCGTTGCCTACAACGATCACTGCGCCCATGGGGCGATGGTCGCGCTATGGCGGAGGGGGCGGCAGATCCCGTGCGACGTCGCGGTCGCGGGAGTCGACAACATCGCTTCTTCGAGAGGGCAGGCGTGGCGGCTCACGAGCGTCGACCGTAACGTCGAGGAGGTCGCCGCGCAGGCTTTTCGTATCGCCGTCAGGCGCGCCGACGAGCCCGATGCCCCTGTGAGCCGGGTACGCATCGCGACCCGGCTCCGCGAGCGTTCCTCGACGCTGGGCGCGGCCGGCGGAACCTAGGTGGCGTCGCGGACGAGGCGTTCGATGATCTCGTCGTGGGCGGGGTCGGCTGCCGCGACGATCGAACCCTTGTAGCGCACGTCCAAGGGAGTTCCGTCGATCCTGCTCACGCGCGCACCCACCTCGGTGAGGACAAGGATCGCCGCGGCAATGTCCCACGGGGCGACCCACAGGTGGACGAACGCGCCAGCCCTCCCGCAGGCGACCTCGATGCACTCGAGAGCGGCAGAACCGTAACGGCGATGCCCGCGCGATAGGGTGACGATCTCGCGTAGCCGCGGAAGTGCATCGAGCTCCTTGATATCCGTGATGACGACGATGTCGTCGCGATGGCGTGGCTCCAGGCGTGGCAGGAGCGACCCGTTGACGCGCGCGCCCTCGCCTCGGATTGCCTCGTACATGCGCGAGGCGACGACGTCGTAGACGAGTCCGGCGATGGGGACCCCGTCCTCGACGAGCGCGAGTGAGATCGCGTAGTCGCGGTGGGTCTCCACGTAATTGAGAGTCCCGTCGATGGGATCGAGTACCCACACGCGCCCGGCGAACGAGTCGATATCGTGTCCCTCTTCCCCCAGAAGCGGATAGGGCGCAATTTCGGCCAGGCGCGTCGCGATACGCTCTTCGACGGCTTTATCGACGGCTGTGACGAGGTCGTTGCGATGGGCCTTCGTCGAGATGGTGAGGTCCTTCGGCGGCTCGGTGGCGATCGTGGCGGCGTCGCGCACGATGTCGGCGGCCGCAGCCATGAGATTGGTGAGGTCGCGCGTCATCATCGCTCGCCCCCCTCGGCACGCACGCTGGCCGTGAAGGCACGGTCTGCTCGTAGCATGCGTTCCTCCAAGACTGCGACGACGATGAGGCAGGCGAGGCCGACGAGGGCGGAGAAGATGAGAACGGTGAAGGTGGACCCCCACCCGTGCAGGGTGACGCCGAAGATGTTGAGCCCGGATTTGTCCGGGTCGGCAATACGACCGAGGAACACCTTGGCAAGGGAGTCGCCGAAGACGTAGCCGAAGGCGCGCGGGACAGCGTTGACGACCACGGTTGCGGTCTTGGGGGCGAAACCGATGACGCAGATCCCGATGAGGGTGACCGGACCGAAGATGAGGAACCCGATGAAGAAGAGCGCCGCGTAAACGACGGGAACGGTTGTGGCTTGCGCGTAGACCATGACGGGTGCGATGACCGCGCCCAGGCCGATGGCGGCCGCGAGCGCCCGCCTGCCACCGAGGCGATCGGAGAAGTATCCCCACGTGAGCGAGCCGAGCAGCCCACCGATTTCTAGGGCAAGCGTCGTGTTGACGGCCTCGTAGTCGCTGAAGCCCAGTACCGAATGGGTGTAGAGGACGTTCCAGTTATCGATGCCGATGCGCACGCAATAGGCGGCGACGTTGGCGATGCACAGGAACCAGATCGCGGGGTTCTTGACAACGTAGTCGAGGAGGATGCGACCCTTAGAGGTCGTCTGGGTGACGACGTCGGCCTTAGCTTCGGGCTCGTCGAAGATCTTTTCGGGCTTGTCCCAGCCGAGCTCGATGGGATCGTCCTTGCCAAAGAAGTATCCCCAGATCCCGATGGGGATGGCGACGAGGGCGGGGATGACGAACATGCCGACGACGGAGCCGCCAAAGAACGTGTTGGCACCCCACAGGGCGAGGACGCCGGCGATCATGGCGCCGATGTTGTGCGAGGCGTTCCACCAGCCGATGAAGCGCCCGCGCAAACGGCGTGGCGTCCACCGGTTCATCGTGGAGTTGCAGCAGGGACCGCCGGGGGCTTGGAAGAGGCCGTTGAGACTCCACAGGAGGATCATCCACCCGGCGATGGAGTGGGATAGGGCGAGGACGGCGCCGATGATGAGAGCGACGATGCCGGAAAGAATGAGGAGCGCGGAGACGATCTTTTTCGTGTTGCGTCCGTCGGCGAAGAAGCCGAGGAAGAGGCCTCCGAAGCCGTAGGTGAGGGAGAAGGCGAAGCCGATGGTGCCCAGCTGGGTTGTCGTCAATCCGACCTGATCTTGCAGGAAGGGGCTGGCGGATTTGAAGTTGGTGCGTAGGAGGTAGAAGCCGCCGTAGACGACGACGAGAACGGCGTAGGTAGCGAGGAAATGGCGGAGCCAGCGGCGGCGCTGGTCGGTGAGCGTGAGCGTCGTCGGGGGTGAGGGGACGATCGCGAAGGCTCGAGATAGTGCGTTCATGGCCTCTCCTTCGAGGTGGCGCGAATAGAGTATTCAATCGTTTGAATAGAGGGACTGTATCGCCGCGCAAGCCAGTCGGTCAACCCCCGTTTCCAAGCACCGGTGTCTTAACCTAGAACCTCCGGGATCCGACACGTAAGGAGAAGACATGATCGGCGCACCCCACCCGCGAGTCCTCGCTGCGGCGCTGCGTCGCGCGGGCTGGTTTCCCGACGGCGCCAACCTCGCTGTGGCGAGTCCAGATGCGCTCCTCGAGGCCGATCTGAGCGCAGACCCACTCACGCGACTGTTCGAGGTGGGAAGGCCCGTGGGACGCGACGAGATCGAGGCCGCTTGGGGGAGGCAGGCATGCCGGGACGCCATCGAAGCCGGTCTTCTTAGCGCGGACGGGGACACGCTGCGCGCCGAGCGCCGCCTCGTCCGCCACACCGGCGAGAATGTGCCGGCGGTGTGGGTCCTTGCCGATCACGACCTCGACACGCGGTCGGGACCCATCGGTGCCGCCCACGTCAGCGCCGTCACGGCCGCAGCGGTGACGCTTGGCCGCCTCGTTGACCGCACGAGGAGTGGTTCCTTCCTCGACCTCGGATGCGGATCGGGTATCCAGGTGCTGTGGGCGAGTGGGCACGCGGCGCGGATTGTCGCTACGGATGTCGCCGAGCGGGCCCTCGAGCTTACCCGCTACAACGCGGCACTCAACGGGGTCGATGTCGACGTGCGAGGCGGCTCCCTCTTCGAACCTGTCGCGGGGGAGTCCTTCGACACGATCGTGTCCAATGCGCCCTTCGTCATCACACCGCCTGCCGCGGGCGATCGTCTCGTCTACCGCGACTCCGGTTACGTCCTCGACGCCTTTGCCCGCGAGCTCGTCGAAGGCGCGTGCGCTCACCTCGCCAGTGGTGGGCGCGCCTACCTCCTTATCAACTGGCTTATCGGCGAGGGTGAGACGACGACCTGTGCGCCGGAGCGGTGGCTGGAGGGCCGCGGCGTAGACGCGTGGGTCGTCGCCCGCGACCGTATGAGCCCGGCAGCATACGCCACCCACTGGGTCCGTGACGCCGGGATGGTCGGCGAAGAGGCTCGCGAACGCGCCCGCGAGTGGGCTGGTTGGCTGCACGCAGAGGGTGTCAAGGCGGTGGCCATGGGGTTCGTCGCCATCGCCAAGCGCCCGGGGGGTGGCATCGTACGGGCCGAGAGCTCCTACGCCGGGCAGCCTCTGCCCGATGGGGCCCACGTCGAGCAGGTGCTCGACGGGATCCGACAGCTCGCCGAACTCGGCGACGATCTTGCTGATGCGGCATTCGATAAGCGGGTCCGTCTTGTAGAAACGCGTGTCTATCCCTCGGGAGGGGGCGAGCCCACGCGCGTGACCCTCGTTCCGGCCGATCCCGCTGACGCCTGTCTCGGGCAGCGCGACGTGAGCGGTGAGGCCGCCGGCGTCATCGGCGCCTGCGACGGCGAGCTCACTCTCGGCCAGCTCGCCGACGCTGTTGCCACGCTGACGGGAAGCGACCCGCGGGTCGTTCTCGACGATGCGTCAGAGGTCGCTGCCGACCTCCTCGCTCGCGGCATGCTGAAGGTAGACTCGGCAGCGCGGCGCTAGTCTGCCGTCGTAGCCGCCTTCTTCGCCGTCTTCTTCGCGGTCGTCTTTTTCTTGGTCGCCGTCGTCTTCTTTGCGCTCGTCTTCTTCTTCGTGGCGGTGGCCTTCTTTGTCGTGGCTTTCTTCTTGGCGCCGCGCTTTGCCGGTCCCTTCGCCCGCTTGTCTGCGAGGAGCTGGTAGGCCGCCTCGGGGGTCATTTCCTCGACCGAACTCGTCCTCGGTACCGTGACATTTGTCGTCCCGTCCGTGATGTAGGGGCCGAAACGCCCATCCTTAATGACAACGGGACGCTCAGAGACCGGATCGGTGCCGAGCTCCTTGAGCGGCGGTTTGGCGGCCGCGCGGCCGCGTCGCTTGGGTTGGGCGTAGAGCGCCTGGGCTTCCTCGAGGGTGACGGTGAAGATGGCGTCCTCGCTGGGCAGGGAACGCGAATCCTTCCCCTTGCGCAGGTAGGGCCCGAAACGCCCGTTTTGCGCCGTGATCTCCTCGCCCGTGTCCGGGTCTGTGCCAACAATGCGGGGCAGGGACAAGAGCTTGAGAGCCTCCTCGAGGGTGACGGTCTCGGGGCTCATCGAGGCAAAGAGGGAGGCCGTGCGCGGTTTGGGCTTTTTCTTGCGCGCGGGGGTTTCGTCGTCTTCCTCGGGCAGCACCTCGGTCACGTAGGGCCCGTAACGCCCGTCCTTGACGATAATGGGTCGGTTCGTTTCGGGGTCGATGCCGAGCTCGCGGCCGTCGGCGGCCGCCTTCGCGTAGGCTTGCGCGATGGCCTCGTCGGTGAGTTGGTCGGGGGCAAGTTGCTCGGGAACGTTTGCACGCTTGCCCTCTGCGTCCTCGAGGTAGGGGCCGTAGCGGCCCACCCTCAGGGTGACGTTGTCGTTGAGGCGCAGCGAGTTGACCTCGCGCGCGTCGATGTCACCGAGATTGTCGACGCGGTCCCTGAGGCCGGGTTGGGCGGGAGTGCCCGACCAGAAGGCCCGCAGCCACTCGACGCGGTCCTCTTCGCCCGCCGCGATACGGTCGAGGTCGGCCTCCATTGAGGCGGTGAAGTCGTAGTCGACGAGCTCGCCGAGGTTGTCCTCCAGGAGTCGCGTGACCGAGAAGGCGA
Source organism: Actinomycetaceae bacterium (assembly GCA_030527545.1). Taxonomy (GTDB): domain Bacteria; phylum Actinomycetota; class Actinomycetes; order Actinomycetales; family Actinomycetaceae; genus Nanchangia. Next base: position 34,997 of record JAUNAP010000006.1, on the reverse strand, counting down.
GCCATGAGGGTGCCAGCGCCTGGCCGAGACGCTGGACGTAGCCGCGGTCGATGATGACCCCGATTGTCGCAGCGTAGGTCGAGGGCCGCCCGATTCCGCGTTCTTCGAGGGCCTTAACGAGCGAAGCCTCGGTGTAGCGCGGAGGGGGCGTGGTCTCGTGTCGCGATCCTTCCCGGTCGACATCGGTACACGCGAGCTCCTCGCCTTCCCCGAGGTCGGGTAGCCGCTTGTTGGCGCCGCCTTCGCCGTAGCGCGATGCGTCTTTTCCTTCCTCGTAGGCGGCGAGGAAGCCCCGTTGTGTAATGACGGTGCCGGAGGCGGAGAACGCGAGGTCGACCTCCCCGCCGGCGTTGGTTCCCAGGTCGACCGTGCCCGCGATGTGGACAGTGTCGGTCGTGCCCTGTGCATCGACCATCTGCGAGGCGACCGTTCGCTTCCAGACAAGGTCGTAGAGGGCGAGTTCCGCCCCGTGTAGCGCCGTGGCGACCTCGTCGGGCGTGCGGAAGGAGGTGCCGGCGGGGCGAATGGCCTCGTGGGCCTCCTGAGCGCCCTTCGCTTTCTTGGCATACACGCGCGGCGAATCGGGGATGGAGTCGGCGCCGTAGAGGTCGCGCGCCTGGGAACGGGCTGCGGTCACGGCCTCGCTCGACAGTGCGGTCGAGTCCGTACGCATGTAGGTGATGTAGCCGTTTTCATACAGCTTTTGGGCCAGGCGCATGGTGTCGCGTGCGGACAAGCGGAGCTTGCGACCGGCTTCCTGCTGGAGCGTCGAAGTCGTGAACGGGGCGGCGGGGCGGCGCCGGTAGGGCTTCTTGGTGATCGTGGTCACCGCGTAGGGCGAGGCCGCGGGGATGGCCTCGTGCAGCGCGTGAGCCGTGTCGGCGTCGAGGACGAGGGTGCTGCTCGACGCGTCTTTGAGTTTGCCGTCATCGCCGAAGTCGCGGCCCGTGGCGATCCTCTGCTCGTTCATCGTCACGAGCTTGGCCGTAAAGGGATGCTCGGCTTCGGTGGGGGTGAACGTGGCCGTGACGTCGTAGTATTCGGCCGGCACGAAGGCCATGCGTTCGCGTTCGCGTTCGACGACGAGGCGGGTCGCGACCGACTGGACGCGACCGGCCGACAGACCCTGGCGGACCTTGCGCCACAGCAGTGGGGAGACCTCGTAGCCGACGAGGCGGTCGAGGATGCGACGGGTCTCCTGGGCGTCGACGAGGTGGGTGTTGATGTCTCGCGTATTCGATAGCGCCGCCTGGATCGCTTCCTTCGTGATTTCGTGGAAGATCATGCGCTTGACGGGGACCTTTGGCTTGAGGACCTCGAGGAGGTGCCAGGCGATGGCCTCTCCCTCGCGGTCCTCATCGGTGGCGAGGTAGAGCTCGTCGGCATCTTTGAGGGCCCGCTTGAGCTCGGTCACGGTCTTCTTTTTGTCGGCGTTGACGACGTAGTAGGGATCGAAATCGTCTTCGACGTTGACGGCGAAGCGCCCGTAGGGGCCTTTTTTCATCGAAGCGGGCAGGTCGGAGGGTTGGGGAAGGTCGCGCACGTGGCCGATCGAGGCCATCACCGTGTAATCGGGGCCTAGGTAGGCGCCGATCGTGTTGGCCTTGGCGGGGGACTCGACGATGACGAGTTTGTTCGGCACGGATCCTTCTTCCTTTAACTGACGTGGCATCGGCGCCAGGCGTCGACGCGGGAGGGGCGGGGCCCTAAGCGCCTTCACTGTAGCAAGGAGCGGCCCGCGGTGCCCCTGAGACGACTGTAGAGCGGCTACTTTGGTGCGTGGTTGGAGGAGTGTCCAGGCGGAAAGGTAGAAAGAGACCAATGTCGCATTGAGGGTGTTCGGTTGGGTGCGGTTGACTGCTGGTTTTTCCTCAAATGCCGCCACTGCGCGCGAATGGCGCGAAAACTGACCAGCATGACCGCGCGGTAATCTAGATGCCGGGCGGTCATGCCGGTCAGGAGGGGGTGTGAGGGCCTATCTTTCGGCGCCATGATGCGCATAATGAGAGGGCAGGTTCGATGGAGGGACACGAACGCCCCGCGGCAGCCAACATGCGCGGTGGCTCGCTCACACGACCTCGTTACCTTGTATAAGTGGCGGCACGTCCCGCGTCGTATCGATGTCCGATGCGGGGCCATGTTGGATTCTTGAAGGGACGCAGGGATCCAAGCCCTCGCCCGCTGGCGGGCGAGGGCCCGGCCGCCGCCATGTCCCTCTCGCCGCTCTCTCCGCACAAAAGGGAGGTCACCGGTAGGCTGTCACTCGTGAACGACACCGGTCTCGTCATCCCGCACCCGCACGTGAGTCCGCGCGGCTTCTTTTTGTGCATCGAGGGCGGCGACGGGTGCGGCAAGACGACCCAGCGCGACCTCGTGGCCCACAGGCTTAGCGCCGAGGGTCGAGACGTCACCGTCACTCGCGAGCCGGGTGGAACGACCCTGGGTGCGCGCCTGAGAGACCTCGTCCTCCACGGAGAAGACATGGGGGAGCGTGCTGAGGCGCTCATCTATGCCGCCGATCGCGCCGAACATGTCGCCGCCGTTATTCTCCCGGCGCTCGAGCGGGGCGGAATCGTCGTCACCGACCGCTACATGGACTCTTCGATCGCCTACCAGGGAGCCGCGCGCGGCCTCGGGGACGCCGTCCGCGACCTCTCCCTGTGGGCGGCGCGCGGTCTCGTTCCCGATCTCACGATCATCCTCGATGCGGCTCCCGTCGACGTGAGTGATCGCCGGGACGCCCACCCCGATCGCCTTGAGGCTCAGCCCACCGGCTTTCACGAGCGCGTGCGCGAGGGGTTTCTTGCGCTGGCGGAAGCGGAACCGCAGCGCTACTGCGTCGTCGATGCGCTCGCGAGCGTCGACGAGGTTGCCGCCTCGATCTGGAGCGCCCTCGCGCCGCGGCTAGAGGAGAAGGTGGGGCGCCGGTGAGCGTATGGGACGACCTCGTCGGGCAAGACCACGTCAGTGAGGCGTTAAGGTCGGCCGCCGTTGATGCCGCCGGGATCGTCGCGGGGCAGGATCCCCGTGGTTACATGACGCACGCCTGGCTTGTCACCGGACCCCCGGGATCGGGACGTTCGACGGCGGCGCGGGCATTTGCCGCTGCCCTCCAGTGCGAAAACACCCCGCCGGGGTGCGGGGTATGCGACGGCTGTCGCACGTCTTTGGGGGGTACGCACGCCGATGTCACTCTCGTCGCTACCGAGCGGGTCATTCTCACCATCGACGAGATCGAACATCTCGTAGGGGTCGCCCAGCAGGCTCCCACACAGGGCCGCTGGCGCGTCATCGTCGTCGAGGATGCCGACCGTATGGTCGAGCAGACATCGAATCTCCTCCTCAAGGCCATCGAGGAACCACCGGAGCGTACCGTGTGGCTTCTATGCACGCCCGCGGCCGGGGATGTTTTGCCGACTATCCGCTCGCGCTGTCGCCTCCTCACCTTGCGGGTCCCTCCCGTCGAGGACGTTGCCCGGCTCATCGCCAGGCGCGATGGTGTCGATCTCGACACGGCCCGCGCCGCCGCTATGATGTCGCAATCCCACATCGGTCTCGCCCGTCATCTGGCCACCGACGAGGGTGCACGCAAGCGGCGGGCGCGCCTCATGAATGCTCCAGCTACTGTGCGTTCGGTCGCCGACGCCGTCATGGCTGCTGACACGCTCGTCACCGTCGCCAAGGAGGAGGCCGAGGAGCGTACGCAGCAGCGCAATGCCGCCGAGAAGGCCGAGCTTTTGCGGATGCTCGGCTACGACGGATCCGGGCGCACCCCGCGACACGTGGCTTCTCAGCTCAACTCGCTGGCGGAAAACCAGAAGAGGCGCGCCACCCGTATCGAGCGCGACACCCTCGATCGGACTCTGTCCGACCTGTTGTCTCTCTACCGCGACGTCTACATCGTTCAGGCCGACGCCGAGGTCGAGCTCATCAACGTTGACCAGCGCGACCTCATTCACGCCCTCGCCGCCGAATCGACGCGCGAGATCACGGTTATGCGGATGGACGCTATCGCTGTCGCCCGGCGCAGACTCGCCGCCAATGTCGCCCCACTCCTTGTCATGGAGGCCATGGCCATCGCCCTGCGCCCCCAGTTCGCCCACGGAAGGACTACGTAGATGACCAGAGGTATCTTCGCTCGCCTCGGGGCAGCCGCGGCTGCGCTCGGACTCGTCGTCAGCCTCGGAGCCTGCCGGAGCCTAGGCTCCTCCGGGACAGCAGATTCCGAGACGAACCCGCTCACCGGTAAGGCCGAAGTGCCCGCCGGACTAGAGAAGATCTACGCTCAGCAGGTCCAGTGGGGCGCCTGCGACGAGGATGTGGACACCCACAGCGGCGCCTCCTGTGCGACGCTGCATGTTCCGCTCGACTACGACAACCCGCAGGGGCAGACGATCGACGTGCTCATGGCGCGCGTGAAGGCCACGGGTACGAAGATCGGCACTCTCTTCGTGAACCCGGGCGGTCCCGGTGGCTCCGGTGTCCAATTCCTCGCCAACCTCGTCGACGTTTTGCCGGGCAGTCTGCGCGATCACTACGACATCGTCGGATTCGACCCTCGCGGCGTCGGCCACTCGACTCCCGTGACCTGCCTTGACGATGCCGGTCTTGACGCCATGCTTGATGGGACTTTCCGCGCTCCCGAGGGTGACGATGCGTGGAAGGTCGCCGACGAGGTGGTCCGCACGCTCGAATTGCCGGCTGACCCGCCTCCGGGCGTCACCGCAGAGGACCAACGTACGATGGCCATGCAGGTCGCCTCCTGGGCGAAGGCGTGCCACAACCAGGTCGGAGACCTCCTCGACCACGTCGACACCGTCTCCACAGCCCGGGATCTCGACGTCATGCGCGCTGCGGTTGGGGACGAGAAACTCGCCTACCTGGGCTATTCCTACGGCACCTATTTGGGGCAGATCTACATCGATCTGTTCCCCGACAATGTCGGTCGTCTCGTCCTCGACGGCGTCTTGGCGGCGGGGGCGAGCATGGACGAGGTAGCCGAGATTCAAGCGGTCGGCTTGGAAGAGTCGCTGCGTCACTTCGTCGAGTACTGCCGCGGACAGGGACACTGCCCTCTCACGGGCACGACGGACGAGGGTATGCGTCAGATCAGTGAGTTTGTCGCCGCGCTCGCGGACAATCCTTTGCCGGCGAAGAACTCCGACCGTGTCCTGACTGAGCAGGCTGCCTTCACCGCCCTCATCGGTCCGCTCTACAACACCTCGTCCTACTCCAGCCTCAATTCGGCGTTGACGGCCGCCTTGGAAAAGCACGACGCCGCGGCAATGCTGGCCCTCGCTGACGCCTACACCGGACGCCTCCCCGAAGGCGGATATGACTCCAACAGCAACGAGGCCTTTAACGCCATCAATGCGCTTGATTACCCCGTCGTCGGTGGCCCCAAGGAGTGGCTGGAGTCTGCTCGGCGCCTCGCCGAGAAGGCGCCCGTGCTCGGGCCCAGCATGGGGTATGCCGCCGCGAGCCAGCTGGCGTGGGGAGCGCGAGAGGCACCCGAGCGCAAGCCAGTAACGGGTAAGGGCGCCCAGCCGGTCCTGCTCGTCAATGCCCTCCACGACCCGGCCACGCCTCTCGCTATGGCGAAGGACGTCCACGCCCACCTCGATGGATCCGTGCTCGTCACGGTCGACTCGTGGGACCACACGACCCTCGCGACGGGGTCGAGCTGCGTCGACGACCTCGTCGCCGCCTATCTCCTCAAGGGGGAGCTGCCGGAAGGCGATCGCGAATGCCACTAGGCCTCAGGGACGCCGGGGCGGTGGCCACCGGCGGCTGTGCGGGAACGTGGGTGCGCGTGGGACTCGACACGCTCCTTGCCCCGGCATCTTTCGGCGCGCTGGCCGTCTCCCTCGTCGTCGTCAACCTGACAGGAGCCTTCCTCCTGGGGTGGATACAGTCGGCCAAGGAGACCCGGCGGGTGTCTGCACGTTCCTCAGCCGCGCTCGGTACGGGCTTCCTCGGAGCCATGACGACCTACTCATCCTTCATTGCGGCATCGTCTTCGGGCGTGTCCGGGATCGTCTGCGCACTCGTTCTTCTGGCCGTAGGGGTGCTGGCCGCGCTCGCGGGGCTGGCCTTGGGACATCGGTTCCTTCGGAGGCAACGGTGAGTCCGATCGTGTTCGCTTTGACCGGCCCCGCCGGGGCTGCGGGGGCGGTCGTGCGCTATGGGGCGGATCGCTGGCTGCTGGGGCGCGGAGTGCCCGTGGGGCTGTCGATCGCGCTCGTCAACGTTGTCGCATCGGCTCTCATGGGTCTTCTCGTGGGGCTCACTGGCGGAGCGGGGGTGGCCTGGACGTTCCTGGCGGGGGGCTTTCTCGGGGGCCTGTCGACCTTCTCGACGGCGATGGTCGATGCGTGCCGGATCGCGCGCACGCACCCGTGGCGTGCAGGGCTGCTGCTCGCCGCGACTTTTTTCGTCTCGCTGATCGCGTTTGTGCTCGTCCGTTTCCTGGCGGCTGCTGTCTAGATCCGGCGAGTCGCGCCGGTCCTGCGAGCCGAGGGGAGTGCCCGCGTGGGGTCCCACGGGGCCGGGGGGTTGTGCGCTCCCGGGGGCTCTCGGCGCCTCCTGGCGCGATTCAGTGACCGGAAAGGAGGTAGAATAATGGGGAATCTAGCGAATCCACGAAGGAGTTCACTCCGTGGCTAACGATCAGGCACACGGCAACCACCACGAATACGGGGCGAGTGACATCACCGTCCTCGAGGGTCTCGAAGCAGTCCGCAAGCGTCCGGGAATGTACATCGGTTCGACGGGCGAGCGCGGCCTCCATCATCTCGTCTACGAGGTCGTCGATAACGCTGTCGATGAGGCTTTGGCCGGCTACTGCGACCATGTGGAGGTCACTCTCCAGGCCGACGGCGGCGTCTCGGTGTCCGACAACGGGCGTGGCATCCCGGTCGATGTCCACCCCACGGAGGGCAAGCCGACCGTCGAGGTCGTCATGACGATCCTCCATGCGGGCGGCAAGTTCGGTGGGGGCGGCTACACGGTTTCCGGTGGCCTGCACGGTGTGGGCGTGTCGGTCGTCAACGCGCTGTCGCGGCGCATGGAGACGACCGTTAAACGGCAGGGCTACGTGTGGCGTCAGTCGTTTGGCAATGGAGGCCACCCGCTCGGTGGGCTTGAGCGTGGGGAGGCCACGGAGGAGACGGGGACCCGTCAGGTGTTTTATCCCGATCCCGACGTTTTCGAAACCGTTGAGTTTTCCTTCGAGACGCTGCGTCAGCGTTTCCAGCAGATGGCCTTCCTCAACAAGGGGTTGCGTATCACGCTGACCGACGAGAGGCCCCAGGCTGTCGATGCCGGCGACGAGGTCACCGGGGACGAGGCGGGAGCAGCCGACGATCCGGTGAAGGGCCACCGCGAGGTCACTTACTGCTACGCGGACGGCTTGCGCGACTACGTCGCCTTCATCAATTCTTCGAAGAAAGCCGAGCTCGTCAACAACGAGATCATCGACTTCGAGGCGGAGGCCGACGATGCGTCGCTCTCGCTTGAGATCGCCATGCAGTGGACGTCGGCCTATTCCGAGGCGGTCTACACCTACGCCAACACGATCAACACGACCGAGGGCGGGACGCACGAGGAGGGTTTCCGCACGGCGTTGACGACCCTGGTCAATAAGTACGCGCGCGAACACAACATCCTCAAGGACAAGGACGCGAACCTCACTGGCGATGACATTCGTGAGGGGCTCACCGCGGTGATCTCGGTTAAGCTCACCGAGCCGCAGTTCGAGGGCCAGACGAAGACGAAGTTGGGGAACACGGAGGCCCGTACCTTCGTTCAGCAGCAGGTCTATCAGCGGTTTGGTGACTGGCTGGATGCTCACCCGGGCGAGGCGAAGTCGATCATTCAGAAGGCCCAGCAGGCCGCGGCGGCCCGCATGGCGGCGAGGAAGGCCCGCGAGGCGACCCGGCGCAAGTCTGCGCTCGAGACCGCGTCGATGCCCGGCAAGCTGAGGGATTGTTCGTCGCGAGACGCCTCGGCGTGCGAGATCTTCCTCGTTGAGGGCGACTCGGCCGGCGGTTCCGCGGTGCAGGGCCGCGACCCCGCCCACCAGGCGATCCTGCCCCTGCGCGGCAAGATCCTCAACGTCGAGAAGGCCAGGCTCGATAGGGCGTTGTCGAGCAAGGAAGTCCAGGCGATCATCACGGCGTTCGGCACGGGCATCGGAGAGGAGTTCACTCTCGAGAAGCTGCGCTATCACACGATCGTCCTCATGGCCGATGCCGACGTCGATGGTCAGCACATCACGACCCTGCTGCTGACGCTGCTTTTCCGCTACATGCGTCCGCTCATCGAGGGCGGGCACGTCTACCTGGCGACGCCGCCCCTGTACCGGATCAAGTGGTCGAATGCCGACCACGACTACGTCTACTCCGATCGCGAACGCGACGAGAAGCTTGCGGCGGGTAAGGCCGCTGGCCAGCGCTTGCCGAAGGATGCGGGCATCCAGCGCTACAAGGGCCTGGGCGAGATGAATGCCCAGGAGCTGTGGGAGACGACGATGGATCCCGAGCATCGACTGTTGCGTCAGGTGACGATGGAGGAAGCGGCCACCGCCGACGAGGTGTTTATGACGCTCATGGGCGACGACGTCGAGTCGAGGCGCGAGTTTATCCAACGTAACGCGCAAGACGTGCGGTTCCTCGATATCTGAGTCGTGGCGTGAGGAAGTGGGTGTTGAGTAGTGAGTGAGAACAACGTGAATGACGAGATGCGGTCGGGGTCTGCGAAGGGCGCCGTCGACCAGGTCAACCTCGAAAGCGAGATGCAGCGGTCCTATCTCGATTATGCGATGAGTGTCATCGTCGGGAGGGCGCTGCCGGACGTGCGTGATGGTCTCAAGCCGGTCCACCGGCGGATCCTCTACACGATGTACGACGGAGGGTACCGCCCGAACGGTGGTTTCCATAAGTCGATGCACGTCGTCGGCGACGTGTTGGGTAACTATCACCCGCACGGTGATTTGGCGGTTTACGACGCCTTGGCGCGCATGGTTCAGGACTGGTCCCTGCGCTATCCGATGGTCTCGGGTCAGGGTAACTTCGGCTCACCGGGTAACCTGGGGCCGGCGGCGCCGCGTTACACCGAATGTAAGATGGCGCCGCTGTCGATGGAAATGGTCCGCGACATCGACGAAGATACGGTTGACTTCGTTGACAATTATGATGGGCGTTCGCAGGAGCCGGTTGTCCTCCCCGCTCGGATCCCTCAGCTTCTCCTCAACGGTTCGGAGGGCATCGCGGTCGGCATGGCGACGCGCATTCCCCCGCACAACCTGCGGGAGGTGGCGCGTGGCATCCAGTGGTATCTGGAGGATCCCGATCGGCCGCGCGAGGAAACCCTCGAAGGACTCATCGAGCGTATTCCCGGCCCGGACTTCCCGACCGGTGCGACCATTCTCGGTCGTCAGGGGATCGAGGAGGCCTACCGGACGGGGCGCGGCTCGATCGTGCAGCGTGCCGTCGTCAATATTGAGGAACTCAATGGGCGCACGTGTCTGGTCATCACCGAGCTGCCCTATCAGGTCAACCCAGACAACCTCTTTGCCAAGATCGCGCAGCTCGTTAAGGACGGGCAGGTGCAGGGAATCGCGGACATGCGCGACGAGACGTCGTCTCGTTCGGGCCAGCGGATGGTCATCGTCCTCAAGCGTGACGCCGTGCCGAAGGTCGTCCTCAACAACCTGTACAAGCGCACGCAGTTGCAAGACTCGTTCCCGGCGAACATGCTGGCGCTCGTTGATGGGGTGCCGCGCACGCTTTCGCTGGACGGGTTCGTTCGTCACTGGGTGAACCATCAGCTTGACGTCATCCGCAGGCGCACGCAGTTCCGGCTTAACAAGGCGCGCGAGCGCATGCATATCCTCGCGGGCTATCTCAAAGCATTGGATGCGCTCGACGAGGTTATCGCCCTCATCCGTCGTTCTCCGACGGTGGAGGAAGCCAGGGCGGGGCTCATCGATCTGCTCGGTGTCGACGAGGTGCAGGCCGACGCGATCCTCGCCTTGCAGTTGCGGCGCTTGGCGGCCCTCGAGCGTCAAAAGATCATGGATGAGCACCGCGAGCTCGCCGTCAAGATCGCCGATTTCGAAGATATTTTGGCAAGCCCGCAGCGTCAGCGGGCGATCATCTCCGGCGACCTTGCCGAGATCGCGGAGAAGTATGGTGACGAGCGACGCACGACAATTGTGCCGTTTAGTGGCGAGATGTCGATGGAAGATTTCATCCCGCGCGAGGACGTCGTCGTGACGATCACGCGTTCCGGTTACGTCAAGCGCACGAAGGTCGATCTCTACCGGTCGCAAAAGCGCGGCGGGAAGGGAATCCGCGGCGCACAGCTGCGCGAGGACGACGTGGTCGAACATTTCTTTACGACGACGACCCACGACTGGCTCGCTTTCTTCACGAACAAGGGGCGCGTGTATCGAGCCAAGGCCTACGAGGTTCCCGAGGGTGGGCGCGACTCGAAGGGCCAGCACGTCGCGAATCTCCTCGCCTTCCAGCCTGACGAACACATTGCGCAGGTGATGACGTTGAGCGACTACGCTCAGAGCGAGTACCTCGTGTTGGCGACGCGTCGGGGCCTCATCAAGAAGACGCGACTGTCGGAGTATGACTCGAATCGTTCGGGTGGGATCATCGCCATCAACTTGCGCGAGGATGAGGACGGGCAGCTCGACGAGCTTGTGTCGGCCGTCCTCGTCAACGAGAACGACCACCTCATGCTCGTGTCGAGAAAGGGGCAGTCGCTGCACTGTTCGGCGTCGTCGGACACGATCCGGGCGACCGGGCGGGCAACGTCGGGCGTGACGGGCATGCGTTTCCGCGACGACGACGAGTTGCTCACGATGGTGGTCGCGCGTCCTGGGACGGATCTGCTCGTCGTCACCGAGGGAGGATACGCCAAGCGCACGCCTGTGGCGGACTACAGGCTTCAGGGTCGCGGTGGCTTGGGGATCAAGGTCGCGAATCTCGTGGAGGCCCGCGGCGACCTCGTGGGTGCGCTCATCGTGTCGGACGATTCGGAGGTGCTCACGATCATGAAGTCCGGCAAGGTTCAGCGTTGCCAGGCTTCGGAAGTCTCGGTGACGGGCCGCACGACTCAAGGCGTCATTTTTACGCGCCCCGATGCCGGCGACGCGGTCATCTCGCTGGCTCTTAACCAGGAGCATGCGGTCGTGGAGGCTGAGGATGCTGACAGTGAGGGCGCGGAGCCTGTAGCGTCTAAGGAAAACGCCGGTTCGGAGTCTGAAGGAGACAGGGAATGACCGACGCGAAGGAAGAGGAGGGCCGCGAGCCTAGCGAGGTCACCGAGGCGGTCCCGGCTGTGACGGTGGCCGAGGCGGAAGCGAGCGACCACAAGGAGCCTGAGGCGGAGGATAAGGCCGCGGAGTCGGCCGTTTCCGCCCCAAGCGAGGAGCCCGTGACCTTCGCTCAGGTGGCGAAGGAGAATCGCCAGGAGGAGGCCAAGGAGGAGACGTACGTGCCGCGACAGATTGCCCTCACTCTGTCGCGAGTCGAGCCGTGGTCGGTCATGAAGATGGCATTTTTGCTGTCTGTGTGCCTGGGGGCGGCGATGATCGTCGCCGCTTTTATCGTGTGGCTGATCCTCAACATGATGCACGTGTTCTCGTCGCTGCAAGAATTCGTCAAGTCCATTGATTCCTCGGGCATGGTCGCTGGCCTCGTGGAGCTGGTCACCCTGCCGCGGGCGATGGCGTTGTCGACGGTCATTGCCGTGTGCAACGTCGCCTTGCTGACGGCCTTGGCGACGGTCGCGGCGCTGTTGTATAACCGCGTGGCGGCGCTTGTCGGTGGCGTTCACGTGACGTTCCAGGACGAGTAGTCCGGTTGTAGTGCTTGTCACTATCGCCGGGGCCGTCTCGGTTTGTCTTGGGCGCGGCAAGTGCGCTAAAGTCTTGTCGTGCCTGAGGCACCCCGGGCCTATAGCTCAGTTGGTTAGAGCGCAGTCCTGATAAGACTGAGGTCGCTGGTTCGAGCCCAGCTAGGCCCACTGATTGATCGACAATGGGCGGTGGAGCAGATGAAGGCACTCACCTGGACGGCAACGATTCTTTCTCTCGGAGTGGTCGGTGTTGTGTGCGCTTCCGTTGTTCGCGATCTCGATGATTCGCCGCGCGTGTGGCATCGCCTTGACGACGTCGATCGGTCACTCTAGGGGGCTATGGCGCAGCTGGTAGCGCATCTGCTTTGCAAGCAGAGGGTCGTCGGTTCGAGTCCGACTAGCTCCACCACAAGAAACCCGGAACCCACGTGGTTCCGGGTTTTTCCTTGCCATTCCAACGAAAAACACTGCTCCTCCCGGTCTCTCTACCCTCTCTGTGCTCTCCCTACTCTCCCCTCTTATGGGGTCGATGTGGGGTCGCTAGTGGGGTCGAAAACGGGGTGGTCGCCCCTACCGTAGGAGCCATGACCAAACGCGCCCGCTTCGGCACAATCAAGCCCACACGCAACCACCGGTGGGAAGCCTCCCATGCAGACCCCACCCGCCCCGGCTCCCGCGTCTACAAGCGCTTCGATACCAAACGTGAAGCCTCCGCCTGGCTCGCCATGAACGAGCACGCCATACGGGCGGGCACCTGGGAATCACCCCACCCCCGGCAGGACACCACTCACACGCTCACCGACTGGGCGGTCGCGTGGCTGGCAGAACTCGAAAAGGCCGGGGCGTCTCCCAACACGTTGCGGTCCTACCTGTCGGCATGCCGCTGCCACATCCTCCCCACGCTGGGGGATGTGCGGCTACCCGAGCTCACGCCTGGCCACATAGAACACTGGTACGAGGACTTCGATCCCGCCCACCCGTTCGTGCGCTGGAACTCCTATCGGTGCCTACACGCTATGCTCAACGCCGCAGTCGAGGCCGACCTCATCAAGACCAGCCCGGCGCGTATCAAAGGCGCCCTGGTGCGCCCGAAGATCACGCCCGAGAAGAGGGAAGCACGAGAACGGATAGCCAACCCGACCCAGATCGCTGAGATTGCGGAGTCTATGCCTGATGACCTTGGAGTGTTCGTCTACCTGGCCGGGTGGTGTGGCCTGCGCTATGGCGAGATCGCTGCGCTACGGCGCCGCGACGTTGACCTTGCGGCGGGGGTGATACGGGTGAGGTATGCGGTAAAACGCTCGCCTAGCGGCGGGCTGGTGATTGGCCCCCCAAAGTCTGAGTCGTCTAGGCGTGACGTGCCTATCGCCGCCCCCGTCATGCCTGTGCTGCGTGCATGGCTCGACAGTACAGACGGCGGAGACGATGATCTGGTATTTCGGGCGTCGAATGGTAGCCCGGTGGCGAATAATCGGTTGACCTACCACTACCGCCGCGCCGTCGATAAGGTTCCGGGCCTGGAGGGGTTGACGTTCCATCAGCTCCGGGCGACGTGTGCCTCGCAGCTGATGGCCACGGGTGCGACCCCTGTGGAGATTATGGCGATCCTAGGCCACTCGGACTGGTCGACATCGCTGCTGTATCAGCGGGCACCTAGGGAGCGGCTTGCGGAGGCGATGAGGAGGTTGAGTGAGGACGCGAGATGAATGAGATGGGGAGACAGGCTTATAGAGGACATGACACACTAGGTGACAGGAAAGGAGCACTGATGGGCCATGATCGACACGATGGTGCCACGCCTGAGAACAACCACTCCTCAGAATCCCGTGAGTCGTGGGACCAGACGGGGATGGGCTATCTACCGCAATCCCGAGAAGGTGCTACAGGCCCACAAGAAGTTCCTGCGCGAGACTTCCATCCAGGCGGAAGCTTGGCGGGTCACAGGGGAGACGATGCGGCAAGCATCCTTCAATAGGCCCTAAGATACAGCCGCGTCGCCCAGCCAAAGCCTCATGATGATTCGCCGTAACCAAGAAAAACGCCGTCAGGAGCGTCAACAGACCCAACAAGCATGGGAAAGGCTCGAAATCCTGGGCAATCGCGGCAGGTATGCTCCACCTCCGCGCGATGAATGCGAGGAGCGCAAAGCCCCCTACATGCTTCATATCGCCCAGGCCTACCCGCAAGTAAGGCAATGGCGTCAGGCTGGTCGACTCGTAGAGTTCGCCATCCAGCTCGATGATGCTCTTGGCCGCCGCGTGCTAGAGATTGACTGCAAGCACGGTCATGTTCATGCCCACCACTTCGCTGCTGACGGCAGCAAAGGTGAGCCTGTCCACATTCATCCGCTGGAAGAGGTTACAGATCTCAACGAGGGGCTTAGACTGGCCATAGCCTACGTCGTCACGCATGCAGAGAGGAGTCGATGATGTCGTCATGGCGTGAAGAACTCGCATCCTTCGAGCTGGAAGTCATGTACAACACTACGCTGTCCGACTTTAGTGTTCGCGTGACAAACGACGAAGGCGATACCCCGGTCTTGTCGGCCGTTGACACCGAGCCGTTGGGTGAGCTCATGGCAGACTTGTTCCGCACTGGCGGGTACGGGACTGTATTCGTCAAAGGGCCGGTTGATTCTGCTGGCTCATACAAGGTGTCGCGTTTGGAGTTCGTCGATGCGGTGAGCACCTTGAGTGAAGATGCTACCGACCTCACTGGCGATGAGGCCCCTTCTTCTCTGGCGACTGTGGGTATGCTTGTTGACTTTGTGCGCACCCAGTCTGAAGGTGTGAGGCTCCCACTTCAGCTTGGTATCTCAGCGACGGGTATTGCTCCCATTCAGGGTGTGGAGTTCGAGCCGGTAGGTGGCTAGAATTACGTCGATACGCGAATAGCCGGGACACCCCACTCAGGGGTGCCCCGGCTATCTTCTATTGTCGCTTAGGAGCCGCGTGTTTGGTCTGACAGTCCCACACCCGCTCACGCAACCCCGCCAGCTCGGAGTCATAATGCTGATGAGCAGCATGCGCGTCCGCGCGAATCTCACCAACCTGGTGTCCGACCGCATCAACCTTGTCATCGATAGCCTCGATAAGGCGCGCCTGCCCAGCGATCTCGGTTTCGATCCTCGCAACCGCATCTTTGAGACTCGACCCGTGATTATGCGACAGCTCACGCGTGACCGTCTCACTCGTCGCCGCGGCCCGTTTAGCTGTGCGGTCAGACATGGCAGCCGCATCACCAGCATGACGTGACGCCCGCACAGCCGCTATCGCGGACCCTACAGCGGCAATGAGAGTCGCAAGTCCTGACAGGTCGTGCCACCAAATGGTGTCACTCATTGGCGCCTCCGTCTCGCCGTTTCGCATGGCGGCCCCTGGTCTCACGTCCCGGCCCGTCCTCGCTAGGCGTGGTGGTGTCGCGTATCGCGATAACCGTGGTCGGGTCAGTGGTCGTGCGCGCCGGATCGGACAATGACGTCAGGATCGACAGGATCACAGCGGCAGCAGTGACCGACCCGAGAGCGGCCCAGTCCCAATCGAGCACGCCCGCCCCCGCCGTAGCCAGCAGAGCGAGCGCGGACTGGGCGGCGGTCTTGACCGCGCGTTCGGCCAGGCCGGTCCAAAACGAGGCCGTGAGATAGATAGAAGCACCCATCATGGTCTCCTCCCTTAGTAGCCGAGTTTCATGTTCAGCCACGCCTGGACCGCGCGGGCCGTGGCAGGACCGAGATACCCGTCGACGGCTACTCCGCCGACCGACCGCTGGATGCCCTTGATCGTGTCCGGGCCGATGAAACCGTCCTTCGTGGTTTTCACCCAGCCTTGGATAGCGATCACCAGGGCGGACCCGCCCGGGCGCTTCGTGTAGTCGATGGTCACCCAGTTCGGCAGATGCGCCCGGTTAGCGTAGGGCTGGCTCGATACGCGCCCGTCCTGCGGGGTGCCCGCCACCCACTGGAATGCACGCGTCGAGGCGGGACCGAGCACACCATCGACTTCGAGCTTTGCCGGGTGTGATTGAGGAGCAGGCGCACCATAGGCGGGCCGGATGACCGCACACACGTAACTCCACGCGCGAGTGCGACGATACACGCCCCCACCATTGCCCTGAGACCCACCCGTACCAGGCGAGGTATTGAACTCGATTGTCGCCAACCCCCACCCGAGATTAGCGACCACGATACCCACATGATCGGCCACACCATCACGATTCCAGTCGAAACACACCAGGTCACCGGGGCGGGCCTGCCTGGCCGGGACAAGCGCACCCGCCTTACGGGCGTTCGCAATCCCCGTAGGCACATACGCGAAATGCCCGCCAGGCGGTGTCATCCCCAACTGGTCTAGACACCACGAGGCACCCATCGCACAGAAAGGCACACCATTGGCCCCAAAATAGGGTGACCCAGTGAGGTCGGCATACCAGCGGCCATACTTCGTGCCGCGCTGAGGGTCACGCCACCGCGTATACCCCAACTCGCCAGAGGCGACACGGATGAGATCTTGCCCGGTAGCCATTAGTTCGTCTCCTCTCGCGCCACACCGTCATAGGCCAGCGGGTCATCGTCGAGCGGAGTCGCGGTGTCTTCGCTAATGTCAGGCGGCATGGGTGGGGTGCCAACCCCCATGAGGAGTTTGTATTCTTCTAACCGATCGGTTTCACGCATGCGTGGAGCCCCCTTTGTCGTGCGTGTGCGTATAGGAAAGCTCCCGGCCAATTGGTGGCCGAGAGCAATAGAAAGAAGCGTCTCCAGGCAAGCGGGGCTAGTTGGCCCCGCTCGTGTCTGCCTGGTTCTCACGCGTGTTCGCGGCGGTTTCTGCCGCGGCTAGGCGCATGGCGAGCATCGCGATCACGTCGGCATACACGCCCTCGAGAGCCCTCACCGGGATCTGCGTATCCGTGCTATCCATCTGTCCCCTCCTCCCTGTCACTCGCGTGTTGTGTTTCTAGCTGGCTGACTCGGCCGCGTAGGTCTTTGACCAGGGGGATGAGCAGTGTCCAGAGTCGGTCGTACATGAGCGCGAGCGTGCGGCCTTCCGCGTCGTATTGCACATAGTTTTCTAGACCGGCGGCCTCTACTTCTTCCGCGATCAGCCCCGGAACACGGCGAGGCTTGACGGCCCCGTCCCACCGGCCCGTTCTCGCCCCCGATTGATCCTCAAGCTGGTTGGCGTAGGCTTCCATCTCGCCTTTGTCCCACCACTCACGCACCGGCACCTCTAGTAGCGCGGCCGGGTCAACTGTCACGTCACGGATCCCAGTCTTGAACCGGCGAGCAGACCCGACATACTGGAGTGTCCACTCGCTCGTTCCCGCTGGGATCGTGATATTGAGCCCGCCAGAGGTCGAGGGGATACCAGGCACCCGGATCTTCTTGTCTCTAGAACGCAGCACGAGCGCCCCACCGGCGTAAAGCTCGAGCTCACCAGGGTTGTGTTTCCTGTAGGGGTCAACACCAGGGCCAGACGACGCCTTCACGTAGGTCTGATAATTGGCGGGTCCCCATTCGGTTCCTAGATACCAAAACGCGCCCTCGCCAAGCTTAAGCTCAGCGCGGCCTGAAGAATTCACTGTCCGTTCGGTACCTGAAATGACTAGCGTCCCCTGCCCGTAAGCGCCACTCTTGCCGATCTCTCCGGCTGTGGGGATGAAAATATCCCCCGATTTCTTCTCATAGCCCGGAAGATCAGCGTAAACACTGAGCGTGACGCGTTCGCGATACGCTGAGGTCGAAATCGACAGGTAGTTCTTCTGGTTCTTCGGTGCCGTCCACTTCGCGTACGCCGAGTCGATATACAGTGACTGTTGCCCTAGCGAGTTATAGCCACGGATCGATCCGCCAGAGATCTTCAGGCCCGTGTTTGACCGCGAGTTCTGGATAAGCGCGCCGGTGATTGTCATGCCGTCAATCGCGTCAGACTTGATTGCCTTAGCCGTGACCGCGTTCGCGGCGATATGGGTGGCTTGGATGGCACCGGCTTTGATCTTGTCGGCCGTGACTGCGTTAGCTTTGATCGCGCCTGCCGTGACCGCGTTGGCTGCGATCTTGTCCGAGGTGATCGCCCCGCCCGAGATACGAGTAGAGCCAGCAGCCCGATAAACACACAGATTTTCTATGACTACCTGACCCGTGGTCAGCTCATCGATGACAAAGCCGATCCGCACCTGCTGGGGAGCGTTGAAATTGTCTGATACCCCAAGTGCGCTAACGTACTTGGGGATCGAAAATTCATATTCGAATGTCTTACGCCTATGGACCTCAAATATTCTCTCGTCGATCCAATCGTCTTCTTCGTGGCCTTTCCATGCGATAACGAGATGAATGTTGGCGGCTACTTTAGTGGTATACCCGTTAAATGAGATGATGTAGGGCGAGAACCGGTCGACAGTAAGCCAAGGCGACACAATCCGCTCATTCGCTTTCCCGTCTTGGGTGAAGAGTGAATTATCGGAAGCTCGACGCCACCCGCTCGTCTTCTCCCACTGACTCCACGAAGCTTTTATGTCAGGTAGAGCCTGGTCAAAGTCCGCGCCAGCAATGATCTCGTCTGTCGTGATCTTTGAGGCCGCGATCTTGCGTGCCCAAATCGCGTCAGCGACCTGCTGGGAAACCTGGCCATCCTGGGCGACGAGCTTGGAGATGTCCACCCCGCCGATAGTGGCCTTCTCGAGCGGGGTAGAGTGCCACGACTGTCCGTCACGTACCCACATTCCCCATATCGGGGCGCCGGGGCGTTCACGTGCGAAAAGCACCGCCCCCTCGGGCGCGTTAGGCGGGAATTTTACGGAGGTGGCGTTCTTGGCCTCGACCCACAGTACCTGTTTACCTGCGGTCTTAGCCGCCTGCTCGATCTGTGCGGCGATCTCGCCACGCAACGCCTCATTCTTCTCATCGAGAGCGGCGAGGCGTTCCTCTAGCGTGGCTTTCTCGCCTCGCCAATCCTCAAGCGCCGCGTCAATCTCGGCCTTAATCGCCGCCGTGTCCACGCTTGACTTGACCTCGATCTGCGCGGGCGCCGACGGCTTGGAACGGTTACCCGCCCGGTCGACGGCGTAGAGCAGCACATACCACGTCCCATAGGTAGGGGCCGGGAAAAACCACTGCCTCTCGCCCTCGAGACCAACAAGCGTCGCCCCCGGGAATTCCCCAGCGACCGCCGCCTCATGCTCACCCCGGTTCGTGGTGATGTGGGCTTCATAGTGATCAAAATCAGGTGGCATACGCTCACCCTCACTACTCAGCCCGTCTGTCGTGATCGTGATGACGCCCAAATCCGCGGCCAACACCGGTGTAGAAGGAGCAGGAGGCGGAGTCACATCGTCTTCTACACGGATTGTCGCCGCGTCTGAGAGCGCCGACCACCAACCATTCTCGGTCCCTGCTTGGACACGAACCTCGTATGTTCTTCCTGGGGTTCCGTAGATCCCCACGCTCGCCACATCACCCGTCTGGGCCTCTAGGCGCAGCTGAGACGACCCCTCCTCACGCGCCCACACCCGATACGCCACAGGAGTCATCTCCGTGCGATTCGTCGCCAGTGTCGGACGCGTCCACGACACCGTGATAACGCCACGGTAGTGGCCCTCCTGAGTCACGATCGTGTCGCTCGTCGCTAGCACGTCCGTGGGAGGCATAGGCCGCCGCGTGTCCTCACCCGCCGGGGCTGGGCCGCCGCTGTCCGCACCTACCGCGCCATCCGACAGGTCAGTCGTGCGCCGAGCGAGCTTTTCCAGCAGGGACTCCAGGCGTGTGCCCAGGGTCTCCCAGCCCGTGATCGTCCCGTCGGCTTCAACCTTTATCCCGGCCTCGACGACTCGCATCCGCTCGGCCTCGCGGTCCACATAGACCCAGTCACCGACCGCATAGTAGTTCCACGGGCACGCCGTTGACTCGTCTTCTATCACCCATTCGCGTCGCCACTGCGTAACCGGGGCCTCGCCACGGCGAAGAAGCTCCTCCAAATACAGGTCGGCTGTCGCATCACGCGTCACCTGGGCCTGCTCACTCCACCGCTCCACACGCCCAAACACACTCGAAGCGGCAGGGTTTTCTTTCGTCCGCTCATAGCCACCATCGCCACGAAAACGCGCAACCGTGCACAACTGCCCCCACGAGATGGTCACCGGCTGGCCGGTAGAAAACTCACCAAACAACCGAATATCTTCAGGATGCCGGGTCGCCATACCCGAATCTGCCTTATACACCTGCAGGCAACGGCCATCCCAGCGCCAATCGACTGCGCCCTTTGACGCCAACCATTCAAGCGGCTTAGCTAGCGGCGCTGACGCCGAGAACGTCTTAGCCGCGTTCTTACCCCACGCCATACCCGCAGAATCCGTCTCTGGCGTGAAATCCCACGACACCGCGCCCTTGGCCCATTTCCGGCCTGCAGAGTCTGTACGCGCAGCAGCCTCAGACAGCAACGTATGCAAGATAGACCCAGGCGACTGAGCGTTAAACACCCGCTTGCCCTCATCGTTTCCAGGCGTAGCCGACCACACCGACGCCCACTCCAACACGACCGCATACCCCAGCCCCTTCAACTGGATCGTCTCAGCCGGACTAGAGGCGTCACGCTCACACTCAAGGCAAATGAACCTAGCGTTAACCGGCTCACCATTAGCTGTCGCACGCCCATAGATCTCGACAGCGAACTCGACTGGGGGAGTCAGGATCTCAGCGGCGCGGCCTGCGGCCGGGATCGTGAGCGTACACGTAGAAGCCGCGTTGAGGGTCTCGACCATCTCCAACGACACAAACTCATCAATGATCCCGCGTTCTTCCCCGAACGGGTCGAACGCACGCACCTGAAACCTCATAGCCATGACTTCTTCGCCTTCCAACCAAACGTCTTCACGCCACCACCGCTAACACGAGCCCGATAGCGTCCCTCACGGTCAGGCCACACACGCCCCCACTGGTCAACCCCCACGGGCCTACCCAAGCCCCGCAGCATCGTCTCGCCGACCGTGGGCCGAGACGTCGAAAACCTAGTCGTCTCGCCGCTGACGACACACGAGGCGTTAAACGACGGCACGCCCCCAGGCAGCAGCCACGTCACCTCTACAGGAGCCGACCCGCCAGCGAGCTCTTCAAACTCAACAACCCCCGGTGCGAGGCCATCACGCCTTGACTCCAAGGGCGCCTGCCAGATCGGGCGAGGCAGGTCAAGGACAATCTGGCCAACCGACACCCCAGGGGTTTTCTCTTGCCAAGCCAGCGATTTCAACCTGAACCCGCACTCGCGTTCTATACCAGGGCCTTTCAACACCACTTGCCCGAGCCCGCTCGAAGTCTTCACTCGCAACGCGGCACCCACCCGGGCTTCGGCATCAAGACGAGCAGCGAAATCACCAGTAGCCACCGCAACCACGAGCCCGAGCTCTCCTGCAGCCAGATAGTCCCCGCCCACTGGCACCGCCCCGTCACGGCCGTAAACCTCGACACTAGCCAGCCGCGGAGCAAGCCCAGCCGAGGCTTGAGTTGATTCCAACAGCCGATACGTGCCCGCATCAAGATCAAGACCATTAACGACGTATGTGCGCCGTGTCGCGGCCATGTGCACCTCCATGCCTAGTTTTTCGTCTCACATCGCGGCAGCCATGCTCGCCTGCAGCCTCGCTTGTGCCGCACCCGCCGATGCCAAACGTGACGTCTTAGGCATCTCGGCGTGAGAGATGTTTTGGACCACCTGGATCGGGCGCGGACCCGCATCCCACGGGGAATCACCAAAGGCGGCATCCACGCGAGGACGCATACTGCCCGCAACCTCAAGATCAGCCGTGAATCCCGCCAGAGACCGGTGAACAGCCCCATATTGAGACTCCAAGCCCCGCTTGAAACCACCAATGATCAGCTGGCCCGCCCCATACAGCAGGACCTTGTCTTTCTTCGGCGGGCCCTTCCACTTCAACAGCGAGTTCGTGAAACTCGCTAACCCATTCCACACATGCTGGAACATCGACACCATGCCGTTCCACAAGCCCGTGATGATCGACCGGCCCGCATTCCACAACAGCCGCCCCACGTTGCCCAAGGCGCGCACAATATTGCCCGGAATCGTAGACGCGGTCTGCCACAGCTGCGGCAGCGCGTTGACGACACCAGTGATGAGTGAACGCAACGCCTTGAAGCCTGCATCGATGAGCCGAGGGAAGTTGTTTGCCAACGTCACCACGAGACGCTCAATGATCTGGGGTGCCATAGCGATCAGCTGCGGCAGACAGCGCATGATCCCATCAATCAACGCCACCAGCAGCTTGATGCCTGCGTCAATGATCGCCGGGAGGTTATTGAGCAGCACTGTCACCGTGGTGTCGATGATGCGCGGTAGCATCGCCACAAGCTGTGGCAGACACTCGATGATCCCGTTAATCAACGCGTTAAGCAGTTGAATCCCTGTGGTGATGATCTGTGGCAGCGACGTGAGGACCGCGTTGATGAAGACCGTGATGATCTGTGGGATCGCGGCGATCAGCTGCGGCAAGGCGTTAATGACGCCTTGAACCAGACCGACGAGGAGCTGCAGGCCAGCTTGGATGATCTGAGGAATGTTGGCGATCAACGCCTGCACGAGCGTGAGGATCATCTGCACCGCGGCAGGGATCAACTGCGGCAGGTTCTGGGCGAGCGCACTCACCAGCCCGGTGATGATCGAAACCGCGCCGGTCACGATCTGGGGTAGGGCCTGTGTCAGGCCAGTCACCAGGTTCATGATCAGGTCCATACCGATCTGCATGAACTGGGGCACGTTGGTTGCCAACTGTTGGATGATCGCAACCAGCTCGCCGGGAAGACGACCAAGCTGGGCCGCGAACTCGTTGAGCATCGCACCGCCAGCCTCGCTAGCCATAGCACCTAGCCCAGCGACCAGGCCAGCTGCGATAGCGCCAATCCCGAAGAACTTCAAGAAGTTCCCGGGCTTGAAGAACCCCATCACGAGGTCACCAATCTTGCCCATCGCCCCTTCGAATGGGGGAGCCATAATGTCGCCCACGCCAGAAAAGATCGACCCCAACGAAGCCACCGGGGTTGTTGCTTTCACCCGGCCGATACCCGACTGGATATGCCCGGTGATCTTGCCGCCAATCGTCTTAAACGGCTCGACCATCTTCTCGGCCCCAGAACGCATCTTCACCACAGCGCCAGCCAGCGGGTCGCCATCAAGCATCGCGGCCTCACGAAGCTCACTGTTCAACAGCGTGTTGATTTGGGAGCGCATCGACCCAAACGGTGCAGCCAGCCACTTAGGGGTCAACCCTCGTATCCCCTCAGCGATCTTGGCTGCCCCGCCAGCCAGAGGGTCACCATCAACGACAGCGGCCTCACGCAGGCTCGTGTTAAACATCGTGCGCATGCGGGTAGCGAAGCCACTGAATGCCTCAGATAGGCCGTCTGTCGACAACGCCTGAGTGATCTTGGACTTCGCTACCGCGAGTTTACCGATGAACCCCTCGGCAGCGACCGTGAGATCATCGCCCCCAGCGTTGATCTTCTTCGCGGCCTGAGAGATCCGGTCCAGGCCGTCAGAAAACCCCTCAAACCCCGCCCCGGCCTTCACCGCGACCGCGAGTAAGCCAGCACCAAACGCAAGCCCTTTCAGGCGGTCCTCAAGCGTCTTCGAAGGCCCGTCAGCTTCCTTAACCTTCTCGATAAACGTAGCGATGCTGTTGGCTGCTTTGCTGATACCCGCGCCAAGCTTGTTAATCAGCGCGGACACCTCATCGGCACCGATCGCTTGGATGATCGTGGCTTTACCGCGCACCATAGCTGTGCGCACGTTCGCCCACGCGGTGGCGATACCCTTTGTCGCGTCGATAGCCTGCTGTGAAAACGACGCAAACCCTTCCACGCCCTCTTCGTTGAGCCTGATGATCGCGTCGTTGAACTGGTCGAAACTGACCTTCCCCGACTTCATCGCCTCATAGAGGGCCTGAGAATTCGCTGTCGGCCCCAGCAGGGCCTTAGCGAGCTGGTCAAGCTGACCGGGCATAACCTCTTGCAACGTACGCCACGACTGCAAATCGACACTGCCCTTAGCGAGCATCTGCGAATACTGCTCGGTCGCACGCGCGACGTCTGCGGCAGATGCCCCCGAGGCAAGGAATGCGTTGTTGAGGGCCAACGACAAGTCTGTGGCCTTCGACAGCGACCCCGTTAGGGGAGCGAGCCGCTGGGTCACGGCAGCCATTGAATCCAAGCTCGTCGGCAAACCCTGGAGCTTCTCGCTCATCTTCTTGATCGACTCGGCGGCCTCTTTCGAAGAATACCCCAGGTTAGCCATGACCTTCGGGAAATTGTTCATCGTGTCGACGCGCTTAACCGCAGCACCTAGGCCGACAGTAGCTGCGGCACCAACGGCCGCAAACGCCGCCGCACCGACCTTACCGATCTTGGCAAACCCACGAGAAAACTGGGTCGCCATCTTTTGAGACGACGTGCGCGACACACTATCGGAGGCGCCACCGATCTCGGCAGACAAACGCTTAGCTGTGCCCTTAAAAGACGGCACCACGTTAATCCAGGCTGTACCAATCGTTGTTCCTGCCACGCCACACCACCGCCTATCTACTCGGTCAAAGGATTCTTCTGCTCCACGGCAACCCTGGGGCGCGCCAGGGCCTCATCGACAGCCGCGAAATCGAGGCCGCGGGTTTGTTTCGGCTGGGGCCTGGGGTAGGGGGCCGGGCGGTTACGGCCCCGCTGGCCGTCCTTCGTCCGCGCCCACAACAACAACGCCGCCACATCCCACAAATCCGCCAACACCTGCAGGCGTTTGTCTTCCCACGCCCACTCGGGCTGTATCGCCCGGTGGGTCCACGACTCCGGTTGGGCAACCACCACACCCATAAGCTCAGCAATCAGGCTTACTCGGTGGGCGCGGTAGTCGAGAATATGAAAGAACCGGGCCAGGTCGGCTTGAACCTCACCCGGGTAAGCGGCAAGAAGCCCCGTTAAGACCCAGATTTTGGGGCCAGAGCCTCCATAGTTTTCGTCATGAACTCACCCACCCGCTCAGTCGGCACACGCCCGGTATCTTCGTCACGCAGGTGCTCCATCACGGCCTGATACTGGTCACCGTAGATCTTGCGCATCACCCCAGGAAGCTTCAACGCGTCCTCGTTTTGAACCTGTGCCATCATGTCGAGCAGCTCGAAGTCGTCAAACACGCCAGGATCGAGACGCATCTCGAACCCATCAACCGTGATCCTTTGCTTACCCATTTTCGTTGCCTTTCTTCCGGTTAAAGACACCACACGTCTATGGAGGGGATAGGGGTGGGCGAGCCCCGAAAGGAAAGAGAGACACGCCCCTCGACCAGCAAGAATGCGGCCTGCCCCCTCCATGCAGGCCACACATATAGAAACGGGACGCACCCCCTGGCACGCCCACCCCTAAACTTGTTGACTAGCCCCTTGGAGGATCTAGCCGCCCACACCCGCACCAGCAGGCGCAGCCAGGTATTCGATCACCGTCACCCCGTTCTCGTTCGGGGCACACGCGATCGTCACCTCATAGCCGATGACCTCGTCATCCTTATAGACGGTGTCACCAACCTCGCTGATACGCCCAGAAGGCACAACGATGCGCTTGATCTGCCCAGACGTCATCAACACCTCAAACACCCACACCCGCTGTGGGCGCGGAGCCGAGGTGTGTTTGATCGTCAACGCCCCAGCAGAGTCAGTGACGTTGTCCTCGCCATAGACTTCCTTCAACACGTCCGCGTCCAGGGACTGGATGAGCGTGAGCGAGAACGACTCCGTACGAGACGTGGCGACGACCTGGACGGTGTCCCCACCCCAGGCGACGATGTTTTCGGTGTCGGTTTCGATCGCGTTGGTCAACCCGTCCTCGGACACATACCCCAACGGCTTGAACGCCGCGTCGAGGGGCTTGGTCGCGTCGGTGGGGATCTTCCCGGTCTCGGTTGTGATCGGGGCGGCGAACACCGCGCCGCCGCCCTTTGGTTTTCCTACAGAAACCTTACTGGCATCATTCTTCGCCATCAGGCCCCTCCTTCATCATGATCGGTCTTCATCATTGCCTCGATAGTTGCCTGGTAGCGTTCCCACCTCGTGTCTGGGTCAGGCAGGTGATACAACGCGTTGACCCGCACATAAGCCACATGCCCAGCCCGGTCGGGCCAAGCCTTCAATGCCGCTACCGCGCGTTCAGCCAGCCGTTCGGCTTGCCCGCGAGAGACCGCCCACGCGGCTACAGCCCACACGGGCGTGTCATAGAACCGCTCCACGGCCCCACCAACCCGCTCCACAGTGAGAAACGGCTCCGAATGGGCGGTACGGGTAGCGGGCACGGCAGGAAACACACGCACGCTAGATAGGCTCTCCCGCAGGTAGGTGATGACGGTTTGTTCACTCACCACGCATCACCCACCAAACGTGGCTTTCAACAGCGTGTTGTCGCGGGCGTTCCGCCTAGCAGCCTGCCTGGTCGTGGCACGCACCGCACCGTGGGGCCGGTCAGTCCACATCACGTCACCAACGAAACCCTCACCGGCCCGAGACGCAATCTGGTTGGTTTTGTCTGCGACCATGCCGCGGGTCATGCCCGCTAGGGCAGGGAAATCGAGCTTGACATAGGCTTTACCGCCCACAAGCAAACACCACCTTCTCAACCTTGGGTTTGGCGGGCACGAACAGGCATCACCCAAGGCCCAGGCACGTTCACACCCACATACGGGTGCGGCTCGCCCTCGACTTCCCACACACGCCCGCAATAGTGGATACGACAGCCCCGCAACGTCGCCTGTGGGTTTGTCTCGACCCAGACACGAGGGAAATGGAATGTCGCCTCTGTGGCATCCCCGTCCATGTGAGGAGCCTCGGCGAGATCATCGACGCTACCTGGAACAAACAACACGTTGTCCACCGTGTAGGCCGCCTCGAAAGCCGGGTCACTCCACCCGTCAGTGATGACAGGCCGCCACACCTGGATGGTCTCACCGCGGATCATGGCTGCTGCCCATTTACTGAAGACAACAGCGCACCCCAGGCGGGCCGGTCTTTCACGTGGGCGGGGGTCATGTCGATCGACCAGGCCCGCCTGCCCCCACCAGTCAACGCGGCCCGCTCGGCCCGGGTCAGATACAAGTCCCCGCCCGGGTTCGAATACGACACCTGCTGGGAGTAAGGACCAGCCGTGACCTGCACCGAGGACACCCCACCACCCCCGGCCTGCTCGGGAGTGTTCATCGCCCTGACCACTACCGCACACGCGATACGTTTCAACGTCGCGGCAGAAGCCTCCTCCCAAGTGGGGATGGTGTCACGAATCAGACTCGAAGCATCCTCCAGCAGCACCTTGCACCTGGATTTCTCCCCAGCTGTTAGGGGCCGCCATCTGGCTTCCACATCCGTCACGTCAGCGAATGCGCCCATCATGTGTTACACCACCCCCACTCGGGTTCCGCTAGTGTGTCCTCACCCGCCAACACCGGCGGCCTTGGCCTTAACCAGGGCGAACCGGTCAGTGAACACGTACCAGCCGTAGACGATCTCCAGTCGCAACGCGATCTGGTTCTTCCGCTTCAAGTCGCCTTGGCCATCGGGGTCACCAAACCGGATGATCTCTACCGGCAGGTCACGCTGGACACCCCAACGCACACCACCAGCCCAGTCACCAACGATGGCACGCACGTCGGTGTCCTTGGTTGCTTCGGGCTTGCCCGACACCGTCGACCCCACCGCACACGGCAGACCCATGAACGATGTCATACCCACACCAAACCCAAGGTTGGGGTAGCGCTGACGTCCGTCCTTGTCCTTCAATCCGGCCAGGTCCCACGCGAACCTGGGGTCGAGGGCGACACCGTTGACCGGCCAGGCGTCTCCTTCAGACACCAACAGGCCCACGGCCTTACGCAACACCTCATCGGCATCGGTCTTAGCATCGATCTCAACCGTCTTAGTGGTAGCGGCCAGGTAGTTATCCCACGTGGTCGCAGTTCCCTTCAACGGGTTGATCCGGTGCAACAGGCCCAGGTCGAGGCCACGAGACAACGCGACCTCACCAGCCTTAGCAAGCTCGTCGAGCAGGCCCAGCTGGTAGTCCTCGTCAGCCCACTGGACTTCCTCGTTAAACCGCAGCGTGACCTGTCCCTTGTGAGGCTTCGCGGTCACCGACCCCAGCTTCGCGGACGTGGGCGACTTGTCGGCGCCCTCGTCAACGAACTCCATCTTGGGGAACTCGTTGAAGGTAATAATGTCGGTCTCGCCAAACCGCATCGGTTCTGCCGCCGACAGCTTCGCTACCAGAGAGGTCGAGCGGGCTTGGGCCACGATACCGTTAGCGATGTTCCTGGGCATCATGACTTTGTGGTCGTTGGTTGAAAACACAGCCATAACATTCCTCCTTCATGTTTTCTAAAGGTTGTGACTGTTTGATGAGTGGAGGCCCCGTGCCTAACCGGTCTGGCCGAACAGCGCCCTCGCAAACGCCGCAGCATCCGAACCCCGTCGTGTAGGGGTCTGCTCGACGTGTTCGACCACCCGTTGGCTATCGCGTGCGGCCTTGATGGCCTTGCTAATGAGCTTGGCGTGGTCGGTGAGCTCTTCAAGACTCTCCCCGCGTAACAGCTCGACAGGCACGTTCGCTTCGGTTGCGGCCTGAGTGGCCCAAGCACGTAGTTGTTCGGCGTGTTCGAGCTGGCCAATACGCTCCCTCAACGGGGCCTCGGCTGCTTCTACGGCTTCCTTGACTTGGCCGGCGTGGGTTTTCGCGTCGGCTTCGAGCTGGGCGATGCGGGTGTGGGAGCGTTTCGCGCGTGCCTCCCACTTCCTTGCCATCGCTTTCCAATCAACACCGTCTGCCTCGCCAGCATCGCTAGCCTGGCTAGACGGGCTGGTGTGGTCGGTGTCGGGTTCCCCGTGCGGGGATTGG
This sequence comes from Actinomycetaceae bacterium, assembly GCA_030527545.1. Taxonomy (GTDB): domain Bacteria; phylum Actinomycetota; class Actinomycetes; order Actinomycetales; family Actinomycetaceae; genus Nanchangia. The sequence goes on along the minus strand of JAUNAP010000006.1, from coordinate 6,217 downwards.
GAGTCATACGGCATGATGGTGCCTCCACATAGTAGAAACGGATAGTGCGCCCCGTGCGGGGCCAGCCCCACCACCAGGGTGGGGAAGAAACAGGGGTATAAGAAAACCCCGCCACTCTCAATCAGGTGCGGGGCAAGGACTAGCTAGACAGCGAGGCTAATCGTCGACAGGCAACCCCATATGCTCACGAAGTTGCGGTATGGTCTCTTCCAAGTCTGCTACATATGGGTCGGCGGCTTGTAAAGCCTCGATATGGTGGAGAAACTCCATCGGGAACTCGAGTCCATGGCAGATACCGTATTCAATAGATGCCTCGGGGATAGCGTCTTGGCATTCGAAGGCGTCCCACTCAAGCTGGGAGATGAGGTCGTCGCGGCCCTGCTCGCGTGCGAGCTCAAGCACACGAGACGACAAAGCCCAAATCTCCTCCATTACATCCACGTGGCCAACCTATCACTCATACAGTGGATAGCATGTGATAACACGGGTAACTCCAGTTTTGCGTGTTCCAATTCTGACAACGAGCGAGACACCCTGAAAGGTGCCGCGCAGTCCATTTTGCTCCCATGGCACGCCTGTCTTGCAGACGTGGGCGAGGGCTTTGGCCACGGTGTCTGCGGTCCACGAGACCGGGAACTCCGTGATCGGGCCGCCATCGACACGTGGCTTATGCCGCCACGAATGCCCAAAAAGATGGCCACCTTCTCCGCGATGGTCACCATAGAGGATGTGGTTCCACTCCTTAGCCCGCAACAGCGGCATCCCCTCCTGGCTGGGCCACCATTCGGGCGGCAGCTGAGGCATCTCAGGCGGCATATGCTTACCAAACCGCAACTCAGAGGGAACCTGAGCGAGCTTATCGCGAGCCAGCCGAACAAGGTCTGTATGCTTGTCCACCACATAGGACCCGTCTGGGGTGACCCGGGCTGGTTTGGCCGAGTCCGACCTCGTCTTGCGCATCAGACGGGTATGTTTCCCATCCGAAACACGGTCAGGAAACATCTGGCGCCACTTCGCAGCAATCGCGTAATCATCCACACGAATCCACTGCCGACGCATCCGCCCATTAACAAGAACCTCCCTATAAGGCTCAGCCTCAACAGCGCGACGCACCGCGTCATACTCCTGCTTCAAAACAGCCGGGTCATAGCCAGGCACCTCAGGCAGCCTGTCACCAAACGCCGGGACCACGCGACAATCGCAATGACGGTGGAACTGCCCAGCAAGTCCCGCGGCGTCAGCACTGGTATAGGCAAACCCGCGTGAAGCCAGCATCTTGCACCACGCACACGTCACCGCACCCGTCGGCACCCGAGCCCACCGCACCCTAGGAGACGGGTCAGAACGAATGAGACGCCGCACACGCGACCTCGCAGCACCAGTAGCCGCCTGGACCGTGTAAGACACGATAGCGTCACGCAGCAACTGACCCACCAGGCGGCCTGCAGCAACCTCTTCAAGCAGGCCAGCATCAACCACCCCGGGACGTAGCTTGCCCACGCCTGGGGGCGTCCATTCTTCCCCAGCCATCCCGCGTAGCCGCGCAGCCTGATAATACTCATCCCCAGCCTGCGTCCCTACGGCAGTAGCCTCATTGATCAGGCCTGGAAGAGCCTGGTCGAGCAAGGCGGCAACCTGGAGTGGGGTGAGCTTGGCTAGGTCGAAGCTAGCGAGGAAAGCACGAGCCCGGAGCCTGGCTGCTTGAGCAACATAGTCATAGACCGCGATACCACTCATCAACCCCGCCTCCTCCCATACCGCCTCACCTATACGGCCCCGACCCCTCAGTCGTTAGCTGTCATCTGGTGGGGCCTCTTGACCAGTTGTGTCGCTATCTGCGTCTTTGTTTGCTAGCGCTTCGAGGCGATCCAACACGGTCTCGGCACGCTGGCGAGTAGCGGTCGCTTCGATCTCGGATATCTCACTAGCGCTAAACCCAGCACGCTTAAGCGCCACCTGTGTGCCAGCAACCTGCGGCAGTGCCTGCACAAGCTTGACAATTGAATCCGCGGCAGCCTGCGGAGACACATAACGGGCTGGCTTCCAGCCCACATCAACCCGCCACGACCCCTCAGGCGGGGCATCCAAGCCATCACGAAGCATCACAACGTCCTCCACGACACGCCTCAGTGCTGGAGTAAACACTTGCCACTGGTACTCCGCCTCATCCGACAGCGCGTATTCTGCAGCCTGCATCGCCTCAGCAGAAGCCGGGTTATCAGCAAACAACCCCACCGAAGACTGCGGCAACGAAGTCGCGGCACAAAAGTTCTGCGCGAGCTGGCGATACATCGCCAAATGCGGTTCCATCGACACCTGCGGGAAAGTGCCTGCCGTAGGAGTAGCCCCCTCCTCATTCGTCGCCAGCGCCAACAACCGCCCGGTGACAGCCTTCCACGAATCCATATCCGCAAACGCGTCCGGGTCCGCACCCAACACATACCTTTGAGGGGCGGCAAAAAACTCAGCCGAAGTCTCGGCACGCACCAGCGTACGCGCGGCCACATCCGTTAGATACCGCACGGTCCTCGTGATCCGAGACCTGCCAAACGGACGGCCAAGCTGAGGATCATAGGCCAGCATCTCTACAGGCAGACGAGAAAGCCCATGCCTGTAACGGCGAGACACCACACCCCCCTCAGGACCAGCCTCGATCTCGACAACGTCACGGCTGGTGATCAGCAACACCACACGCGGGCGGGCGTGCTCGTCGGCATCCAACACCAGCATTGCGGCAGACAAACGCTGACGCCGCTGATCCCACACGCCCGTCGCCCACAACGCATCCCTAGCCTGGACCACCACCGGCGGGTCACCAGCCTCCTCGTCGCCACGCGTGACCACCAAGAACGCACACCCGTACTTGTAGGCCGAATTAATCGCCTGCGACAGACACAAACCAAACTGGTTAGCCGCAAGCACTTGGCCCACACCCCACGGGTTAGACACCCCATCAAGGCTGAAACCCTCAAACACGTGTTTACGCGCCAGGGACTGCACCGCTTTCGAGGGCCAGTCAAGTGCCGCTTGTGTGGCAGCCATCTTGTCGGGCACGCTGATCCCGAGGTTATGGAAGAACTTGTGCTGGTCATAGTAGGCGTCAATCAACAGGTTCTTTGCCCGGACCCGACGCAGCCGCCCCCACATGCGTCCAAGCAGCTCCTGCTCGCCTGCCTCAAGCCCCTCAACCACCGGGACCACAGGCAAACCAAACCGCGACACGGCCCCGCCATTAGCAGCATCCACATTCCAGGTCACAGCACAATCACCTTCTTCCGGCCCCTAGCCTCACCATCAACACCCCGACACTTACGGGGTTTGCGTTTAATCGTCTGCACACCCCACGCCGCAAGAGTCACCGCATCAAACAAACAACACGTATCCCCCTCCGGGGCCACCCAACCAAACCCACCACGGCTACCGATCTTGCGCCGTGACGCCACCGAAACCTGCCGGTCAAGCTCACCCACACCCACATGCACCACACGGCCCTCACCAAGGCCAGCAGCCATCATCGAATACGCGTCAACAGCACCCTGCGTATCCGGGGCAACAATCATCGACCGAGGCACACCCGCTCGGCGCAGCTGATCAATCAAATACGCCGCACCCGAACGGCCCTCAACAATCACTCCGCACGCCTCATCAAGACGATCATCCGCCAACAGGTAATCAACCAGCCAACCAGTCCCCACAGACGCCGGTTCCATCCGCACCGGATCAACCAGCACACGCCCATCAACCAGCCTGGACGCGGCACCTAAACCAAGCCACGCCCCATCGGCACTAAACCGCGCCGCAAAACACACCCCGCCCGCACGATCCGCGAACACGCCCTCACCCATACGGGCACGCTCCCACACGCCCGCATCAACAGCCGAGACAGACAACGATTCCGGGTCCCACACCCCCAGGCCCTCCCGGCGAAAAGACTCCTCACCCAGATTCTTCAACAACCGCCGCATCGCGGTGGGCGACGTACGAAAAGGAAACGACGGGTTAGCCTGCGCCCACGCCCCCTCATCATCCACACGCGCCCCCTCAGGCGCAGAAAACTCCACATACAACGTCTCCCCATCCCCACCAGAAAGAGCCTCACGGCGGATACGAGAAAACACCTCAGCCGGGTCAGTCGGCTTAGGAGGAGTCCCCATATACAACACCAACGCGTTAGGAGACGCATTCGTCGCCGCAATCATGTCATCAAGAGGCTTTTGCGTGAGAATCTGAGCCTCATCAAACACAATCACATCAACCTTGTCGAAGCCACGACCAAACCCCGACTCGCGAGCCCCAAACAAGATCCGAGACCCCGTCGTGAACGAAATCTCCTCCTGCCCATTCACCTGCCGCACCTGACGCACAAACGGCGCCACCTTCGGGTTCTTCGCAAACCCCTGCATCGTCTTAAACGTCTCCCCAGACGTGCGAGTCCGATGAGCAGTCCACAACACCTTCACATCATCACTAGCCAGACACAACCCAAAAATCATGTTCCCGACCGTGAAAGTCTTACCCACCTGGCGAGGAAGCGACATACACACCCCACCCACACCAGCCGCATACGTCCCATCCGCACGCTTAGCAAGCATCGCCCGCCCCAAACCGTCTTGCCACGGGTCAAACCGCGTCCCCAACTGGGCACACTTCTCACGCACCACAGGCCACCCAGTCGACACAATCCCAGCAGGCAACACCACATGAGTAGCAAGCTCAGACAACGCGTGAGACTCAGACACCACTCCACGCCTCATCCCCACCCGCGCCACTACCTTCCGCCGCGCGGGCCTTCTTCGCTTCTTCCTCCATCACCTTCACCGCAGTCTTCAACTCCCCGTTAATCTCAAGAAGCCTCTTCGACAACGACGCCAAATCACGCGCAGGAGTATCCGGGTCAGCCAGCGTTTTCGCGATACGATCCCGAAGAGCTGTCAACAACTGGACATCATCGCCACTTTGGGCAGCCTGGAAGACAGATCGTGGCCGTCCACGACGCTGAGTTTTACGCGGATTCGTGCCAGAAGTAGAACGGGTGGTGGTCATGTGGGGCTCCTCACCTGCAGCGGGTGGTAAAAAACACGCACACTGTCTCAAATAGCGGAAACACCCGGGGAGATATTCGCTAACGCCACTGGGGGGCGGGCCAAGGGCGGGGGAGGGGTATACCCCCTCCTCTTGCGCATGATAGCGCGGAAAGGTCGGTGTGTCACCAGCGGCGCGTGTTGTCGACCCGGGCTATTGGGGTGGTTTGTTTAGATTCGGCTTGAATCCATGAATGTCTTCGTGAGTTGCAGAGTCGACAGATTATTCGTGTGTTCCATAGTCTGTCTTTTCCTCCTTGTGCGTGAGGAATGATGTGGTCGACTTCTGCTGAGTTTGGTTGTTTGGGTTGTGTGTAGTCGAGTTGTGTGTGGCATAGGGGGCAGTGGGTGATGCCTTCTCGTTGGGCTATGGCTCGGCGTCGGCGGGTGATGTTGAGCCATTGGGTGGTGCCGGTTCTTGAGGTGGCTATGGTTCACCCCCGGGGGTGTAGTTGTGGGGTTGGTGGCCTTGGTCTACGCCTGTGGCCACTTGTATCACAGGTTAGCGTTCGGGGGTGTTTTGGTCAAGTGTTTGGAGGTAGTCGGCGAGTAGGTAGTGGCCGTTGCGATGCTGGTGATCGCCGCCGGCTCGCTCGCCGCGTCTGCCGGGCTCGAGTCCCTCGTCGGCGCCGTGGTTGTTGGCGTAGCTGCTGCCGTGGCTGCCGTCAATGCCGTTGCTGCCGGCGTGGTGGTCTTCGGTGGCCGTCGTGGCTGAGCCTCGTCACTACTGGTCGCGTCGCGAGATCGCGGAATACCTCGGTGTGACCTACGCCGGGGTGGCCGTGCCGGACCTGCCGGACCCTGCGGTGCGGGTGGGGAAGCAACTCGGGTGGGACCCGGAAGAGGTCCGCGCCTGGGCTGCCGAACGTGAAGCTCGTGCGCTCGCCTCGGGGGACCGGCGTTATGCGGCTAACCGGATGAGTCTTGCTGAGGCTGAGGCGCGGGCCGCGCGGCTCTGTGACTGACCGCGGGGTTAGCGGGGCGTGTGGCCGTGTTTGGCTACGTGCCCCGCTACCTTCTGTTTGACCCATTGTTCGCGGCGCTCGTCATACGTGGAGAGTATCCATGTGAGGGTCTTCCCGGCGCGCATATTGATTGGTCTGCGTACCTTCGCGATTGCGCTTACTGTAGCCGAC
>JAUNAP010000005.1 GCA_030527545.1 Actinomycetaceae bacterium | reverse complement strand
GCTGTGGCTTGGCCTTGGGGCAGAGGCTGGCCTGTTTTTCGTCACGCTCACGGGCACGCACCACCCGACACACGGATCGCGATTTTGTGTGGTCTTGTGGCTCTCGGGCTTCAAGGGTTCGTGATTGCCGGCGAGGTATACGGCAGCCCGATTTCGTCGATGAGGTTCTCACGGGCGGGACGGCTCGCCCGGTCGCTAGATGAGCGCAATGGCAGCGGTTGCGTGGTGATATCGGACGCTGCGCCGGACGGGTTGTGTGTGAGTGCGCGCATCTTGTGCGGATGGCGCGGTAGGAATTGATTTCTAGTGGAGTGCAGTGTGGCAAGCTCCGTGGCTCGTTCGGTGACTGAGCGGGCGCGATGTGTGAGCACGTCGGTATCGCTGGACTGTTTCGAATAAGCAGATGCGGCCGCGGATGGAGGGGTCCATTCACGGCCGCAGATCGAAGCGTAGGGGCGCTCCGATTGTGTGGGCGGGTGATTTTTCTAAGAAGGGGAAGTCTCGCCCCGGCGTCGTTGCCGCCCCTTAAGGATACCCGAGATGCACCGGTGTGCAAGCCCCCGGACGTGCCTGTGCACATGCGGGCAGCTCAACATCCCTGGTTGGAGGCGCTCGTAGGGGGCGGGTGATAGCTGCTTGTGGCGTGATATCACGCACTTGCGGTAGGGGTGGTGGTCTGTTGCCCGTGCAAGAGCGAGGTAGTGGGGCGGTCTCTAGTAATGTGTAAGTCAGATCAAGTAACGTTGAACGACCAAAGGATCCTCGTGAGCGAGTTTAAGGACAGTAGAGGCGGCAACCGGCGCGGCGAGCCGAAGTGGCGGAAGCGGCGAGACGACCGCGACGGTCGCGGTCGCCGAGACGATCGTGAGCCTCGTAGGGCATCATCGGATCGCGGCGGCGAGCGATCGGGCTTCGACAACGATCGGCGCGGATCCAACCGGCGACGCGGTGAGCGCAACGATCGGCGCGATTCTCGCTTCGACGGACGATCGGGCAGACGGCGTGGCAACAACGATTTCAAGTCCCGTGATAACAGTGGGGACGCACATCGCAAAGGTCGGCGCTTCGATGCTAAGGGCCGCCGCCCGCGCTTCGATGAGCCCGAGATCCCCTCGAAAGTCAGTGTTAAGGATCTCGACGCCCAGGTACTCGCTGCGCTACACCAGCTAGGTGCCGAGCCGGCTGAGCGCGTCGCCAAGCACCTTGTCATGGCCGGCTCCCTGCTCGATGTCGACGCCGAGGCCGCCTACGCGCACGCCCAAGCAGCTGTCAAACGCGCCTCGCGGATCGCGGAGGTGCGTGAGGCCGCGGCGCTGGCGGCATACGCCTGCGGAAAATACACGGAGGCCCTGCGGGAGGTGCGCACGGCACGTCGACTCTCTGGCTCTGACGCGCTGCGGGCGGTCGAGGCCGACTGCGAACGTGGGCTTGGCCGTGCCGATCGCGCACTCGAAATCATCGCTGAAACCGATGAGACAGCGATGACTGTCGACGAACGCGCCGAACTCGTCATCGTCGCCTCCGGGGCGCGCGCCGACCGCAACCAATACGAGGTCGGCCTGCTGCTGATTGAGGACTTCCTCGAGGCCAACACCGTTGAAGACGAAACGCTTGCCCGTCTTCTCGCGGTCAAGGCCGACCGTCTCGATGATCTCGGTCGCCATGAGGAGGCTGAAGAGACCCGCGCCATGGCGCCCGCGATCCCCGAGGCCGTCAGCATCGTCGATCTCGAAGAGGTCGTTGAAGCCGAGACCGATTACGTCGCCTCCGACTTGCACGGATCGAGGAAGCCGCTCGTTGAAGCCTACGATCTGCTGCTCGTCGACCTCGATGGCGTGTGCTACAACGGATCGCAGCCGATCGACCACGCGGCCGAAGGACTCTCTCTCGCCCGCGAAGCACAGATCGCCCTGTCGTTCGTCACGAACAACGCTTCACGCACGCCCAGGCAGGTGTGCGAGCGCCTCGCTGGCGTTGGGATCGAGGCATCCGAGAACGAGGTCATGACTGCCGCAATGGACGGCGTCGGGATCCTCACCGACAAGCTCCCCCCGGCATCGAAGGTGCTCGTGGTTGGCGGTGAAGGTCTGCGTGAAGCCGTCACCGAAGCCGGATTCGAGGTCGTTGCGAATGCGGACGATCACCCGGCCGCTGTCATCCAGGGTTACGACCCCTCGGTTGGCTGGGCTGAAATGAGCGAGGCCGCCTACGCGATCAATGCGGGCGCGCTCTTCGTAGCAACGAATCTCGATGCCTCGCTGCCGACCGAACGTGGATTCGCCATCGGCAATGGCTCACTTGTCGCCTGCGTGCAAAACGCCACTGGGCACAAGCCGCTTGCCGGTGGCAAGCCCTTCGCCTCGATCTATCGCCGCCCCGTCGAGCAGGCCGGCGCACACCGCCCTCTCGCCGTGGGCGATCGACTCAACACCGACATTCGTGGAGCCCGTTCGGCCGGATACCGATCGCTTCTCGTGCTTACCGGCGTCACGGACGCGCGGGCACTGGCTCTTGCCGAACGTGAGGAGCGCCCCGACTTCATCGGCCTCGATCTGCGTAGCCTCGCGCAGGCCCATCCGGGCGTGGTTAAGAACCCAACCGGTGAATGGACCTCAGGGGATTCGGCTGGCTTTAGCGTCGATGGGCACGGCAACGTCACTCGTGAGGGACAGGCACTGGGCGAAGAGGACATTGAGCTCTCCCTTCCCGATTTCCGCGCTTTTATTGCTGCCGTGTGGGAAGCCCGCGACAACGGTGTGTTCGTCACGCTGCCCAAGGGCGTCCGGGTCGTCGACGCGGTCAACAACGAGGACGGTGAGATGGACGACCCCAGCGGCGAAACAGCGGCCGAGACAGCGTCTGCATCGGAGGACGCTGACTAGCACATGGGTGCCAGGTCTCATCGCGTCACGCCCGCGACCGTCCTCGGGGCGGTTGGGGGCGTGACGGCTCACGCAGATCGATACCTCGAAGACGTCGAAGCAGCAAAACAAGAAGGCAACCTCGAGGAGCTCATCGAGGCACTCGAGCGAATGTACGAAGCCTTGACGAGCGACGTTGAAAGGACACGATGAGCCGTGGGGCGACTTCGTAGACTCGATTCGGAGCTTGTGCGGCGCAAGCTCGCGCCCTCGCGCACCCGAGCTCAAGAGCTCATCGGCGCGAGACGTGTGTATGTCGACGGGCAGGTTGCCACCAAGGCCTCGCGCCAGCTCGATCCCGCACAGGCCATCGAAGTCAAGGACGGACAAGCCCCCGACTACGTTTCGCGCGGCGGACACAAGCTCGCCGGCGCACTGGACTACATGGGCAATCGGGCACCCCGCGTCGCCGGGACCTGCTGCCTTGACGCGGGCGCCTCAACGGGCGGATTCACCGACGTCTTGCTCAGACGCGGCTGCGAGAAGGTCTACGCTGTCGACGTCGGCTATGGCCAGCTCGCCTGGAGCCTCGCTACAGACCCCAGGGTCGATCAGCGTGACCGAACCAATGTCCGCACGCTCAAGCCCGAGGACTTCTCGCCCGCTCCCGAACTCATCGTCTCGGATCTGTCCTTCATTTCACTGACGCTGGTGCTACCCGCACTACATGACGTTGCCGCTCCCGTGGCCGACTTCGTGCTCATGGTCAAACCACAATTCGAAGCCGGCAAGGACCGCGTCGGCCCCGGCGGGGTTGTACGTGACACTGCCATCCACGTCGAGACCGTCACTCGGGTCATTGACGCCGCTCAGGAGCTCGGACTCGCATTGGCGCACGTGGCGCCCTCACCGCTGCCGGGCCCCGCCGGCAACGTCGAGTACTTCGTTCACCTCGTCAAGGGAAGAGACGTGGAGCTTAACGTTACCGTCGGGGAGCTCGTTGAGCGGGCCGTCGCCGACGGGCCTGCGGGAGCCAAACCATGACTCGTCAGATACTTCTCGTTGTCCACGGGGCACGTTCGGGATGCTCGCAGATGGGGACAGACGTTATTGAACGGCTGCGCCACCACGGGATCAGTGTGACCGACGATTCTACGCGGCCCTACGAGATGGTTCTCGCCCTCGGGGGCGATGGGACCATGCTTGCCGCAGCCGAGGCGGCACGTTCACGAGACGTCCCTCTCCTGGGCGTCAATTTTGGCCACATGGGGTTCCTCACCGACGTCGATGCCGACGAAATCGACGCCGTGTGCGAGGCCGTCGTCGCGCGCAGCTACCGGGTCGAAGAACGCATGGCCCTCAGCCTGTCGATCCATCACGTTGACGGACGTATCGAGAACGACTGGGCGATCAATGAGGCCGCGATCGTCGCCATCGAGAGAGCCCAGCCGGCCCACCTCGCCGTAGGCATCGACGATCGCGCGATCTCCACCTACGGGGCCGATGGGATCATCGTGGCGACCCCGACCGGATCGACGGCCTACTCCTATTCCGCTGGTGGTCCGATCGTGTGGCCCGATGTTGAAGCTGTCGTCATGGCGCCCCTGTCTGCCCACGGCCTCTTCACGCGCCCCCTCGTCATCTCGCCCTCCTCGCTCCTCGAAGTTCGCGTCCTCGACAACCAGAGATGCGGGATTCATGTGTGGTGCGACGGGCGCAGGCGACTCGACGCCGAACCCGGAGCGCGCATCCGAACGACACGCTCTGACCTGCCTGTGAGGCTGGCTCAGATATCCAACGTCCCCTTCTCCGGGCGTCTCGTCCACAAGTTCAACTTGCCGATCGCGGGATGGAGAACACGCACCGATGATCGATGAGATCACCATTACTGACCTTGGTGTCATCGCCCAGGCGAGCCTGCGCCCTGCTCCCGGATTGACCGTTCTCACGGGCGAAACAGGGGCCGGCAAGACAATGGTGCTCACATCCATCGGGCTGCTCCTTGGCCGCAAAGCCGATCCGCTCGTCGTGAGGGCAGGCACCGAAAGGGCGGTCATTGAGGGCAGCTTCGTCGAACCTGAGGGCGGACCAGCTCATGCCATCGTCATCGGTGCGGGCGGGCTCAGCGACGACGACGTCCTCGTTTTGTCGCGCCAGGTTCCAGCCGAGGGGCGATCCAAGGCCTACGCCGGCGGGCGAACGGTACCGGCGGGTATCCTCGCCGAAGCCGGCACCCACCTCGTGACTATTCACGGGCAGGCAGACCAGCTCCTCCTGCGTTCTTCTCTCGCTCAACGCGACCTGCTAGACGCGTCTGGCGACGAGGAGCTGCACGCGGCGAAGGAACACTACAGTTCCTGCTGGCAGGCGTGGGTGAGCGCGCGCGAGGAACTTGCCGCAGCCCAGCGCAGCGAGAACGAACGCGAACGTGAACGCGCAGAGATCGTCGCCGGCCTCGAGCTCATCGAACAGCTCGATACTCACGAGGGCGAGGACGACGAGCTCGCCGCGATGATCGAGCGGATGACCAACGTGGAAGACCTACGGCGCGCAGCTGCCACCGCACGCGGCCTTCTATCTGGCGACGAGACCGGCAATGGGTCAGACGTCGTTTCCGCCCTGGCGCATGCGCGTTCGGAGCTCGACCGGGCAGGCGACCTCGATCCTCAGCTCGCTGAACTTGCTCGCGCGCTAGCCCCCCTCGACGCTGTTGTCGCCGACGTGACCCTCACGCTGTCGGACTACCTGGCTGACCTGTCGGCCGACCCCGAGGCCCTCGCCCGAGCCCACGAACGCCGAGCAGAACTCAAGCGCGCATGTGCTCCCTACGGTGGTGACTGCGCCACGCTGCTCGCATGGGGGACGGCTGCGGCACAACGTCTGGCCATCATCGACGATCCTCAACGCTCGATCGACCAGCTCGCCCAGGTCGAAGAAGAGACACGGAACGAGCGAGATCGAGCCGCGACGCGTCTTAGTGAACAGCGTAGGGCAGCGGCGGCGAAGCTCATGGGTGCCGTGCGGACCGAGCTTGCAGGCCTGGCCATGAAGGACTCCGGATTCACCATCGATGTCACCGACACCACACCGGGCGTCCACGGCGCCAACGACATCGTCTTCGGGCTTACTGACTCCGCCGGACGAGTACGCCCCCTGGGCCAGGGCGCCTCTGGCGGAGAGCTCTCACGACTCATGCTCGCGCTTGAGGTCAGCGTCGCTGGGAAACAGGATCGGCAGGGGCGCCACACCTTCATTTTTGATGAGGTCGATGCCGGTATTGGTGGGGCTACCGCGGTTGCGATTGGGCAGCGCCTCGCCCGTCTCGCCTCAAACCACCAGGTCATCGTCGTCACCCACCTGCCGCAGGTGGCCGCCTACGCCGAACGCCATATCGTGCTCGCCCGCGGCGGCGAGACCACGAGTGTGACGGAACTTGACGAGGAGGGACGCATCCGAGAGATCGCGCGGATGCTTGGTGGCGATCCGGACTCACAGGCGGCGCGCGCACACGCGGTCGAACTCATCGGCGCGTCAAGAGTGCAATAATCTGGGTGTGAGTGTGCTCAGGCGAAAAACAACGTCGACCAGTGCCGGGCCCGTTCTGCGCGCCCGAGTCGACCGGAAGACAAAGAATCTCACGCGCCGCCTCGAGGCCGGCGACGTAGCCGTCATCAATCACGCCGATATTGATCGGGTCGCTGCCGAGGCCCTCGTCGCCTGTCAGCCCGTCGCCGTCTTGAATGCGGCCGCGTCTACGTCTGGGCGTTACCCCAATCAGGGGCCCTCGATCATCACCGATGCGGGTATCACCCTCATCGACAATCTCGGCACGGAGATCATGGCGCTCAAGGAGTTCGCCTCGATCACCCTCGACGGGGCGCGGGTATGCACACCTTCGGGCACCCTCATCGCCGAGGGCGTGTTGCAGACGAAAGAAACCATCGAGCGTAATCTCGAGCAGGCGCGTGCCGGCTTGTCGACACAGATCGAAGCCTTCGCCGCCAACACGATGGAGTATCTGCGGCGCGAGCGTGACCTCCTTCTCGACGGGGTCGGGGTCCCCGCCGTGAAAACCCGGTTCCAAGACCGTCACGCCCTCATCGTTGTGCGTGGCTACCACTACAAGGAAGACCTCCAGTCGCTCAAGCCCTATATTCGCGAATACCGTCCTCTCCTTATCGGCGTTGACGGGGGAGCAGACGCGATCCTCGACGAGGGCTACACGCCCGACATGATCATCGGCGACATGGATTCCGTCACCGATCGAGCCCTTACCTGCGGCGCAGAGATCGTCGTACACGCCTACCGCGACGGCCGCGCACCGGGCACGGTCCGCCTCGACGATAAGGGCATCGACTACGTCCTCTTCCCGGCCACGGGCACCTCCGAAGACGTCGCCATGCTCATGGCCGACGAGTTGGGGGCGAAGATCATCGTCGCCCTAGGCACCCACGCGACACTCGTTGAGTTCCTCGACAAGGGGCGCGCGGGAATGGCCTCGACGTTCCTGACCCGGCTGCGCGTCGGCTCCAAGCTCGTTGACGCCAAAGGGGTCTCCCAGCTGTATCAGCCGCGGATTTCGACAAGACAGGCGGGTCTCTTCGTCCTCGTCGGTATCGTCGCGATTCTCACTGCGTTGGCGGTGACTCCCGCCGGACAGGCGCTCTTTGGCGTCGTCGGAATCTATTTGTCCAATTTTGTCGATTTCTTGAGGACGCTCATCGGATTAGCGCCCTCGGTGCCCTAGGGCGTGAGAAAGGTCGAACCGAATGATTGATTTTCGCTACCATCTCGTGTCGCTCATGGCGGTGCTCGTTGCCCTCACGATCGGAGTCATCCTGGGGGCCGGACCGCTGCAGGGGCCCCTTTCGGAGACGTTGACGGGGCAAGTCGACAAGCTCACCCAGCGTCAGGCCGAGCTGACTGATACGAACGAGCAGCTCAAGAAGCAGATTGCCTCAAACGAGGAATTCCTCGCAGGCGTTGGGATCCACGCGGTGGCAGGCACCCTCGACAAGGTCCCCGTTGCGCTGGTGAGAACCGCCGACGCCTCGGACGCCGCCGTCGACAAGGCCGGCGCCTACCTCGAGGCCGCGGGTGCCACCATCGTCACGCAGACACGGCTCGAGCCCGCAGTGTTCGACGAAAAGGCCGCGGGCACGCGACAGGCGGTCGCCAAGCGGCTCGCGGGCTATCTCGGGGATGCCGCTGGTGCCTCCGCCCACGACGATGACGTCCTCGTCACAGGTATCATCCACGCACTCACGGTCGCTGACGACAACACCCAAGTCATTCGTGATCTCCTGGCCGCAGAGGACGCCGGAATGCTCAAGGGCTCTTACGGCAACGATCCCGCCGAAGCCATTGTCGTCGTCACGGCCACCAGTGCAGACCTGGGTAAGCCGACTGGGGCCGACAAGGACACGGCCGTCGTAGATGCCCTTGCCCGAGGTCTCGGCGCCCACGCAGGTGGCGGAGTCATGTTCGGAGACGCCCTCGATAACAAGGACGTTCTTTCGATCGTGCGGCACAACTCGATCGACGTGACAAGCGTCGACGGCATCGCCTCCGAACGCGGGCTAATCACCTTGCCGCTGGCGCTTCATGCCACCCGTGCCGGCACGAAAGCCGCCTACGGGACCGGGATCGGGGCCAATCAGGGCGTGCCTGAGATTGGAGCCGCATCGTGAAGCGTCACGCCCTCTACGGGATTCTCACCGGCGCTGTCGCCTCGCACCTCGCCCGCAAACTCACTGCACCCGAGCGCGAGCGCGAATGGTGGAAGCGTAGGAACTACCGGGGCAACGAGGTCACGCTGGCCGGGGGAGTAGCCACCGCGGGTGCCCTCGTGGCCTCATCCGTGCCGCTGTCGCTCTTGGATGCACACCAGGGCGGAGCCCACGCCGTTGCCACGGCATGCGCAGGTGGCTTGGGCTATCTCGACGATGACACCTCGACGCGAGCCTCGGGCTCGTCGGCCAAGGGCTTCACCGGACATCTTGAGGCTCTTTCACGCGGGGAGATCACAACGGGTGCTGCCAAGATTGCCGGCATCGGTGTGGGATCGCTCCTCGCCGCAATCACTATCGAACGCGGAAGCGAACGCTCGAGCGTCCTCGACGTGGGCATTAATACGGCACTTATTGCGGGCACAGCCAACCTCATCAACCTCCTTGACCTGCGTCCCGGTCGCGCCCTCAAAACGGTGTGTCTACTTTCGGCTCTCAGCTGCGCGGGACCGCCGCCGGTCGCAGCCGAGGCCGGCGCCGTGCTCGCCATAGCGGGAACGGGCCTGCCCAGAGACCTCGACGAGCGCGACATGCTGGGTGACACGGGCGCGAACCCGCTGGGAGCGGCTCTTGGCACCGCCTGGGCACACCTACCTTCGCGCCGCTTGAGGACGGGACTGCTCGCCGGGATCATCGTCCTGACCGCAGCGTCGGAAAAGATTTCGTTCTCGCGCGTCATCGAGTCCACCCCGATCCTGTCCCACCTCGACCACTGGGGTCGCCGCCCATGAAAAAGGGCGCGGTAGCCGGCAGTCTGGTCACCGCCGCCGGGATCATCTCGATCCTCACGCTGTCCTCACGCGTGGTGGGCTTCGCACGCTGGTTCGCCCAGTCAGCCTGGGTCGGCACCGGCGAGTTCGCCAACGCCTACGCCTCGGCCAACCAGATCCCCAACGTCGCCTACGAGGTAGCGGTGGGCGGTGCGCTCGCGGGTATGACCATCCCCCTTATCTCGGCGCCGCTGGCGCGCGGACGAAGAGACGAAGCCGATCGCGTCGCCTCCGTGTTGGCGACGTGGGCTTTACTCATCCTCGTTCCCCTGGCTGCAATCGTGTGGCTGGCTGCTCCGGCGATCGCTGCGGCCCTGCCCGCTCCGGCAGGAAGTGACGCAGCGGCTCAGGTCAGCCTCATCTCGACGTTCCTGCGTATCTTCTCCGTTCAGATCCCCCTCTATGGCCTGTGCGCGGTACTGACCGGCGTCCTTCAATCACACGAACGCTTCTTCTGGCCCGCCCTCACCCCTCTCCTGTCATCTCTCGGCGTCATCGCGACGTACGCCGCATTCGGTGCCCTCGCACGCGGGGGCGTGAATGTCGGCACGGTGAGCGAAGGGGCGGTCGCCGTATTGGGGTGGGGAACGACCCTCGGCGTGGCCCTCTTGTCGCTGCCTCTTCTCATCCCCGTGTGCAGGCTCGGGGTGCGTCTGCGTCCCGCCTGGCGCCTCAACGCCGAGGAGGCACGCCGTGCCCTCGGACTAGGTACAGCCGGGATCGTTGGGCTGGTTGCCCAGCAAATCTGCGTGCTCGTCGTCTTGTGGGTCGCTCGCCGCTACGGGGGCCCCGGCACCCTCCCGGTCTATCAGTACTCCCAGGCCGTCTACCTGTTGCCCTACGCCATAGGGGCCGTCCCGGTTGCCACCGCTATGTTCCCGAGGCTCAACCGCACCGTCAACGATTCTCGGGCTTTCGCGGACGCCACCTCGCGTTCGAGCGGACTTATCGTCGTTCTCGGGCTAGCCGGAGCGGCGCTCGTTGCCGTCGAAGCCGAACCCGCGCAGGGAGTTTTCGGTCTTATCAATCCCGTGCCGGGTATGCGCGAAGGACTGATCGCGATGTCGTGCGGCCTGGCTGGCTACGCTCTCATCTACCACCTCACGCGTGTGCTCTACGCTCTCAATCGGGCCCGTGCCGTTATCTGGGCGACCTCGGCAGCATGGCTGGCCACGGCTCTGCTTTCTCTCGTCTTCGCTGCCTTAAGCGAGGGGCGGGTGAGCCGCGAGATTGCGACGATGACGAGTCTGGGAACGGCCCAGAGTATCGGGATGCTTCTCGGTGCAGCTGGACTGGCTTTCGCTGTTCACCGTGCGGCGCCGGGCGCACTCGCTGGCACCGTGCGTATTGGGGGACTATCCGCTCTCGCGGCAGTCTGCGCCGTCTTGGCGGTGTGGGGGAGCCGAGCGTTTCTCGATCTAACACTCACCGGCCTGTGGGGCGTCTTTGCGGACGGGCTCCTCGCCGCATTTATCGTGTGTGCCGCTTTCGCTCCGCTGCTCGTTCGACATGTGCGCCGCGCACCGTTGTAAGGAGGACCCATGCGTTTGCTTGTCGTCGTTGCGCAATCGAGCGGGGGAATGGCCGCTCACGTGCGCCACGCCTGCGATCTCATGTCGCGGGCGGGCCACCAGGTCGTCCTGGCCGCCCCACTCGCTTTGTCTCCAGACAACGCCTCGTGGCGACACGTGCCGCTCGCCGTGGCATCTCCGTCCGTTAGCGGCATTATCGATGCGGCAAAGCTGGCTCATTTTGCCCGCGAGGCCGACGTCGTTCACGCCCACGGCGTGCGTGCCTCGGCCCTTCTCACGCTCTTGGGGATCCGCCACGTCGCCACCTGGCACTCTTTGGCCGGAGGTGATCGTCCAGGCGCCGTTGCGCGAGCGATGGAGTACGCCTCCGCGCGTGGCGCCGATGAGATCCTTGCCGTCTCGTCGCCGCTCATGAAGCGTGCGCGCGAGCGCGGCGCTACGCAGGTGAGGCGCGCGCTCGTTCCCCCGCCCGGCCTCACACGCCGCCGCGCGGGTGATCCGCTGCGTCCTCCCCATGACCCCGTGGCCATCACGACCGTCGCACGGCTCGCACCACAGAAGGGGCTAGACCTGCTCCTCGACGCCGCCGAGATCCTTTCTCGACAACGCGAGGGCGTGCGCTGGAATGTCATCGGTGACGGTCCCGAGCGTCGCGCCTGCGAGGAGCGCGTGCGCGCTCGCGGCTTGCCCGTCGTATTCGAGGGATATTCGACGTGTGTGGGCGAGCGCCTGGCGGACTCCGATATCTACGTGCAGACCTCGCGCTCGGAGGGCCAGCCAGTTGCCGTGCAGGAGGCCCTGTGGGCGGCGTGTGCGCTCGTCGCTACCGATGTTGGCGGGACGGCAGAAGTCACGGGCGATGCGGCGCTGCTTGTCCCCCCGAGCGCCGACGCGATCGCGCGTGCCCTTTCGCGATACCTCGACGATCCGGCGCTGCTGGAACGTGCTCGTCGCTCCAGCTACGAGCGCGCGCAGCGCCTGCCTCGCGAGGAGGATGTTGCCGCGCAGCTCGAAGACACCTACCGGAGACATCGTCGCGCGTGATATGCTGGTTGCCCATGGGTATGACTGTGACCTATGCGCAAGGGCCTGATGGGCGGCCACGAACCAAGCACATTTTCGTCACCGGGGGAGTCGTGTCTTCCTTGGGGAAGGGCCTCACGGCCTCGAGCCTGGGCAGGCTCCTGCGCTCACGCGGCCTCGACGTCGTCATGCAAAAGCTTGACCCCTACATCAATGTCGACCCCGGAACGATGAACCCGTTCCAACACGGCGAGGTTTTCGTCACCGACGACGGCAGCGAAACGGACCTCGATATTGGCCACTACGAGCGCTTTCTTGACGTCAACCTCACTGGAGCCGCGAATGCGACGACCGGGCAGATCTACTCCAACGTCATCGCGGCCGAACGACGGGGTGACTATCTGGGCGATACCGTCCAGGTGATTCCTCACATCACGGACGAAATCAAGCGCGTTATGCGCTCGCAAGCTGATGGCGAAGACGCCCCAGACATCATCATCACCGAGATTGGGGGCACTGTCGGCGACATCGAATCCCAGCCCTTCCTCGAGGCCGCACGGCAGGTACACGCCGAGCTCGGACGTGAGAACTGTCTGTTCATCCACGTTTCTCTCGTGCCCTACCTAGATGCTGCCGGGGAGGTGAAGACGAAGCCCACCCAGCATTCCGTCGCCAGCTTGCGTTCGATCGGCATCACCCCCGACGCGCTCGTGTGCCGCTGTGAGCGTCCCCTAGCCCGCGCGATCACAGACAAGATCGCCCTCATGTGCGGCGTTGACGCGGAAGCGGTTGTCGAATGCCCCGACGCCCCCTCGATCTATCTCATTCCTCAGACCCTGCACGATCAGGGCCTCGATGCCTACATCGTCCGGCGCCTCGGAGTGTCGTTTAGAGACGTGGAATGGAGCGAATGGAATCGCGTTGTCGCGCGGGCGACCAATCCGCGGCGACGCGTGCGAATCGGCGTCGTCGGCAAGTACGTCGATCTCCATGACGCCTACCTGTCGGTGAGCGAGGCCATCAAGGCCGGCGGTTTCGCCCACGATGCGCAGGTCGAACTCGTGTGGATCGCAGCCGACACCTGCGCCGATGAGGCAGGCGCCGAACGCGCCCTCGCCGACGTCGACGGCATCGTCGTCCCCGGTGGTTTTGGCATCCGCGGTATCGAGGGGAAACTGGGTGCGCTCACGTGGGCGAGAACGCACGCTCTGCCGTGTCTGGGGATCTGCCTCGGTCTGCAGTGCATGGTTATCGAAGCAGCGCGCAACCTGTGCAATCTGCCCGAAGCGACGTCGACGGAGATGGATCCCGACACCTCGACTCCGGTCGTGACCACCATGGACGACCAGCAACGATTCGTCAGTGGCGGCGGCGATCTCGGCGGGACCATGCGTCTGGGGGCCTACCCGGCACAGCTGAGAGAAGGCTCTGTCGTCGAACGCCTCTACGGGCGCTCGACGGTATCGGAACGGCATCGTCACCGCTTCGAGGTCAATACCGCCTATGCAGAGGCGCTCGAGAAAGCAGGTCTGCACATTAGCGGCACCTCTCCGGACGGATCCCTTGTCGAATTCGTCGAACTCGATGCACACGAACACCCCTACTACCTGGCCACCCAAGCGCATCCCGAGTTCACCTCGCGTCCCACGCGGCCGCATCCCCTCTTCGCCGGTCTCGTCGAGGCCGCGCTCGCCCGGCAAGAGAGGCGGTCACGATGATCGCCGACAGCGCTGACACCGCACCGGTTGTCGAGGAAAGAACCACAATCTACGAGGGGGCAGTCTTCTCTTTCGTCACCGACAAAGTACGCCTTGGCAATGAGGAGGTCGTTCGCCGGGATTACATCGACCACCCGGGAGCTGTCGCCGTCGTCGCCGCATCCGACGACCCCGACCCCGCGATCCTCCTTATCCGGCAATACCGCCATCCCGTTGGGCAACGCATGTGGGAGATTCCTGCTGGGCTCACCGATCAGGCCGGAGAGGATCGCCTTGAAGCGGCAAAAAGAGAGCTCGCCGAGGAAACCGGATACGCTGCCGCGACATGGAGCCACCTGCTCGACGTGTGCACCTCACCCGGGGCCTCTAGCGAACGTTTACGGATCTATCTCGCGCAAGATCTCACCCCCACGCAGGCTCCCGAAGGATTCGAGCGCGAAGGTGAAGAGGCCGATATGGAGGTTCGCTTCGTAGCCTTGAGTGAGATCGAACGAGCGATTGGAGAGGGTCGGCTCCACAGTCCCTCTCTCATCATGGGGGTCCTTGCCTATGCGCGCGCTCGTTCCACCGGTGGGCCTGCGGATCGAGACCGCACTGAAACACAGGGTGCCTTCGATCACAACGGCGAAAAGGCCTGACAACTCCGTAATTTATCAAGTGCGAGCTTGTGAAATTGCGGTACGCTAGGGGCATCGCATACCTACACACCCGGGGAAGGAGGGGCGATGGCCGACAACGAGCCGACGCGCCAGGCCGTGCTAGATCTCGTCATCGAGAAAGGGCCGGTGACTGCCGCGACCCTGGCGAAGATCCTCGACCTCACGACGGCGGCTGTGCGCCGGCACATCACCTCGCTCGAGGCAGACGGCATGATTGTCGTCCACGAGGCTCAATCGCTCAAACCGCGCCGTCGAGGGCGACCTGCTCGCCACTACGTAGCCACCGATAAGGGGCACGTCGGCCTCTCAGACGACTACTCCGAGCTGGCGCGCAAAGCGATGGGATACATCGCCCAGATAGCCGGGCCCGAGGCACTTGACTCCTTTGCCGCGGCGCGCTCGCGGGTTATCGAGCGCCGCTACGCGCCGATCGTGCGCGACGCAGGCCCCGATCCTCGGGCGAGGGCACTGGCACTCGCCGACGCCCTCACGGCTGACGGCTACGCCGCCACGGTTCGAGAGGTTGGCGACGGAGGATTCGCCATCCAGTTGTGTCAGGGACACTGCCCGGTCCAGGATGTGGCGGGAGAATTTCCCCAGCTGTGCGAAGCGGAAACCCAGGCGTTCGCGCGGCTACTCGACGTGCACGTCCAGCGTTTGGCGACGCTGGCAGATGGCGATCACGTGTGCACCACGTCCGTGCCGGTCGCGTTGCCCACGCCACGGATGCGACGCGGGTAAGACTCGCGAGAAGAAAGTGAAGGAAGGATCACTATGACATCGTCACCGCCGGTTATGGCGACGTCCGAAGAAAAGGAACGTGCCGACCAGCAAATCATCGACTCGATCGGAACCACCTACGACTACGGGTGGCACGACTCCGACGCGGCCGGTGAGGCCGCTGAGCGCGGACTCAACGAGGACGTCGTCAGGTCGATCTCTGCCCAAAAGGGCGAGCCCGAGTGGATGCTCAAGCGGCGTCTCAAGGCCCTCAAGGTCTTCGATCGCAAGCCGATGCCGACGTGGGGGCCGGACCTGTCGGCTCTCGAAATGGACTCCTTCAAATACTTTGTGCGTTCAACCGACAAGGTCTCGGATTCGTGGGAGGCACTCCCCGAAGAGATCCGCAACACCTACGATCGTCTCGGAATTCCCGAGGCCGAGCGCAACCGCCTGGTCGCCGGCGTTGCTGCCCAATACGAGTCCGAAGTTGTGTACAACCAAATCAACGAGGAACTCGCTCGCCAAGGCGTCATCTTCCTTGATACCGACACGGCCCTGAAGGAACACCCCGAGCTGTTCCAGGAGTACTTTGGCCGCGCGGTGCCCGCCGGCGATAACAAGTTCGCCGCCCTCAATACTGCCGTGTGGTCGGGCGGATCATTCATTTACGTCCCCAAGGGCGTGCACGTCGAGATTCCACTGCAGGCCTACTTCCGTATCAACACGGAAAACATGGGCCAGTTCGAACGCACCCTCATCATCTGTGACGAGGACTCCTACGTTCACTACGTCGAAGGGTGCACGGCGCCTATCTATTCAACCGATTCGCTGCACGCGGCGATCGTCGAAATCTTCGTTAACAAGGGCGCGCGTTGCCGCTACACGACCGTGCAGAACTGGTCGAACAACGTCTACAACCTCGTTACGCAGCGTGCCGTGTGTGCCGAGGGGGCGACGATGGAGTGGATCGATGGCAACATCGGCTCGAAGATGAACATGAAGTACCCCTCCGTGTACCTGACCGGCCCCCACGCCCGCGGCGAGGCACTCTCGATTGCCTTCGCCGGGGAGGGGCAGCACCAAGACACGGGCGCGAAGATGGTTCACATGGCCCCGCGCACGTCGTCGTCGATCGTGTCGAAGTCGATCTCGCGCAACGGTGGCCGCTCCTCCTACCGCGGTCTCGTTCAGGTAAACGAAGAAGCGCGCCACTCGAAGTCCTCGGTGGTCTGCGACGCCCTACTCGTCGACCAGATTTCGCGCACCGATACTTATCCCTACGTCGATGTTCGTACCGACGACGTTGAGATGGGGCACGAGGCGACGGTGTCTAAGGTGAGTGAGGATCAGCTCTTCTATCTCATGAGCCGCGGCATGACCGAAACCGAAGCTATGGCGATGATCGTGCGCGGCTTCGTTGAGCCCATCGCGCGTGAGCTGCCCATGGAATACGCCCTCGAGCTCAACAGGCTCATTGAACTGCAAATGGAAGGATCGGTGGGCTAGTGGCCGAGATCGTCAATCGCAGCCAAGAAGCAGGGGCAAGCTACGAGCGTTTCGCGTCGTGGGACCTTGCCGACTTCGACGTGCCCACCGGGCGCGAAGAACAGTGGCGTTTCACCCCGATTGCACGCATGAGCAGCCTCCTGGATCCTGCTGCCTACGGCGGCACTGTGCATCCCAGCGTCGACGAGACGCAGGGAGCACGTGTGGAGAAGGTCGGTCTCGACGATGAACGCGTCGGTGTGGTCGCTGCCCCCGGCGATCGTTGTTCGGCGGTGAGCTGGAATGTCGTCGATGAGGCGACGCTTATTACGCTCCCAAGGGGCGTCGACCTCGACGAGCCCATCGTTGTCGCCTACCGAGGCGAGGGGGGAGAGGCTCCGCTGGCCTCGCACCTCGTCATTCGCGCCGAAGAGGGAGCGAAGGCACGCATCGTCATCGAACATACGGGATCGATGCGGCTCAACGCGGGGATCGAATGCATCCTCGAGGAGAACTCTTCCCTCGAATTCTGTTCCCTCCAAGAATGGGATCGCGACGCCATTCACGCCTGTCACCAGCGCGCGAAGGTCGGCGCGCACGCCAATCTCAAGCACACGGTCGTCACCCTCGGCGGAGACCTCGTGCGCGTGTGCCCCGACGTGGCGTTCGCCGGCGAAGGCGCCAACGTCGACATGTACGGCGTCTATTTCACCGACTCGGACCAGCACCACGAGCACCGGCTGTGGGTGAATCACGATCTTCCGCGCTGCCGTTCGAGGGTCACCTACAAGGGTGCACTCCAAGGCCGCGACGCCCATTCGGTGTGGGTCGGCGACGTCGTCATTGGCGCGTCGGCCTTCGGCACGGATTCCTACGAGCTCAACCGCAACCTCGTACTCAACGAAGGTGCGAAGGCCGACTCCGTGCCGAATCTCGAGATCCTTAACGGCGACATCGAAGGTGCGGGCCACGCCTCGGCAACCGGACGCTTCGATGACGAACAGCTCTTCTACCTGATGAGCCGCGGCATCGACGAAAGGCGGGCGCGTAAGCTCGTTGTTCACGGCTTTTTCGCCGAGATCGTCTCCGAGATCGGGATTAGCGACATCGAGACACGCCTCATGGACGCGATCGATGCGCGCCTCGAGGCCGGAGGGCGCCTGTGAGTTTCCAGCGGGCGTGTGGAATCAACGACGTTGAGCCCGGTTCCGGCACGTCGGTGACGCTGACCGACGCTGCCGGGAAGGCTCACATCGTCGGTGTCATTCGCGATGAAAACGGTGGATGGCACGCGATTTCAGACCTGTGCACCCATGGCGACGTCCTCCTTTCGGAAGGTGACGTCGAGGATGGCTGCGTCGAATGCTGGGGGCACTCAGCTCGCTTCAATCTTGTCACGGGCGCCGCGACGCTACCGGCGAGCGAGCCCGCGACCGTATATCAGCTTTCAATCGAGGGCGAGGACGTCCTCGTTGATGTGGATTCAACGACAAAGGACAACAAGTAGACATGTCGAGCCTGGAAATCAAAGACCTGGAAGTTGCCGTCGACACCGCCGACGGACCCAAGCAGATCCTTCACGGCGTTAATCTGACGATTAACGACGGCGAGGTACACGCGATCATGGGCCCGAACGGCTCGGGCAAGTCGACGATGGCCTACGCTATCGCCGGCCACCCCTCCTACGAGATCCTGGGGGGCGAGGTCCTCCTCGATGGCCACAACATTATCGAGGGCACGCCCGATGAGCGTGCCAAGGCTGGGCTCTTCCTTGCCATGCAGTATCCGGTTGAGGTCCCCGGCGTAACGGTGTCGAACTTCTTGCGTACGGCGCGCACGGCGATCGATGGGAAGGCCCCGGCCGTGCGTGCGTGGGTGAAGGAACTCAACGAGGCGATGAAACAGCTGCGCGTCGATCCGTCCTTCGCCGAACGCGACCTCAACGCGGGTTTTTCCGGGGGCGAGAAGAAGCGTCTGGAGATTCTTCAGATGCAGATTCTCCACCCGAAGTTTGCAGTCCTCGACGAGACCGATTCGGGCCTGGACATCGATGCCTTGCGTGTGGTGTCGGAGGGCGTCAATCACGTCCACGACACTCAGGGGTGCGGCGTCATGCTCATCACCCACTACACGCGTATCCTGCGCTACATCAAGCCCGATTTCGTTCACGTGTTCGCCAAGGGACGCATCGTCGAGTCCGGTGGTCCCGAATTGGCTGAGGCACTCGAGGAAGACGGTTACGACAAGTACATCGAGGCGTAACCGATGAGGGCGACGACGGCACTGACCGATGCGGAGGTCGCAGAGCTTCGCTCGCATTTTCCGCTTCTGTCGCGTCGCGGGCGGGGTGGGCAGCCGATTGCCTATCTCGATTCCTCGGCGACGACGCAGAAGCCGCGAGAGGTACTCGAAGCCATCGATCGCTTCTATTCAGAGTCGAACGGTGCAGTCAATCGAGGCACACACGTTCTCGCCGATGAAGCGACCGATGCGTTCGAACAGGCTCGTGAGCGAGTTGCGCGTTTTATCGGCGCGGACGCTGATGAAGTGTCGTGGACGAAGAATGCAACTGAGGCGTTTAACGTCGTCGCCCTCGGTATCCTCGAGCAGAGTCTGACCGGTGGTCCCCTTGCGGTTCGCAGGGGGGAGCGGATCGTCGTCACCCGGGCCGAGCATCACGCCAATCTCGTGCCCTGGCAGCGGCTCGCGCGTCTGAGCGGCGCCGAGCTTGCCTGGCTCGACCTCACCGAAGACGGGCGGATCGACCTGTCGACCCTCGATGTCATCACCGACAACACGCGGATCGTTGCGTGCACCCACATGTCCAACGTGACCGGTGCGGTCACGCCCGTCTCTAGCATTATTGAGGCGGCGCGCGCCCGCGGTGCCCTCGTCGTTCTCGACACCTGCCAGTCGGCGGCGCACATGCCCATCGACGTCCACGCGCTTGACGTTGACGTTGCCGCATTGTCCTCGCACAAAATGTGCGGTCCGACGGGAATCGGTGCCCTGTACATGCGTCGCAGCCTGGGAGAACAGCTCCCGCCGGCCTTGTTGGGGGGATCTATGGTCACCGACGTGACCATGACCGACGCGTCTTATCAACCTGCTCCGGCTGCTTTCGAGGCGGGATCGCAGCCGGTGGCCCAGGCGGTCGGTTGGGCTGCGGCCCTCGATGTGCTCGAGGAGATCGGGATGGAGCGGGTGGCTCGCCGGGAAGAGAAGATGACGGCGCTGATGTTAGAGGGCATCGCCAGTGTCGATGGCGTGAGGATCATCGGGCCGACCGATGGCGCGGATCGAGCAGGTGTTGTCGCCTTCACGATGGAGGGGATACACCCCCACGACATCGGTCAGGTGCTCGACAGCGTCGATTGTGCGGTGCGAGTTGGTCATCACTGCGCCATCCCTCTCCACCGTCACTTTGGGGTCCGTTCGAGCGCGAGGGCCTCGGCATTCGTGACGACGACGCAGGCCGAGATCGAACGTCTCGTCGAGGGTCTCGAACGCGTCAAAGGTTTCTTTAGTAGGTGATGATGAGCAGTCTCGATCAGATGTATCAGCAGGTCATTCTCGACCATGCCCAGCGCAAGGTCGGCAGCGGACCGGTCGACGACGTCGACGGATCGTCCTTTCAAACGAATCCCACGTGTGGTGACGAGGTTTCGCTCGGGGTGCGCATCGGTGAGGACGGCACGGTCCGTGAGGTCGTGTGGGACGGCGACGGCTGTTCGATTTCGCAGGCATCTTTGTCCATGATGACCGAGCTCGTCAGCGGAAAAACGCCCGCGGAGGTGGCGAGTCTCGCCGAGGCCTTCTCAACGCTCATGCATTCGCGTGGCCACGATGTCGAGGAGAGCGTTCTCGATGTCCTCGAGGATGCCTCGAGCCTGCACGGGACCTCGAAATTCCCCAATCGTGTCAAATGCGCCCTGTTGGGGTGGATGGCTCTGCGTGACGCGCTTGCCCAGGCTGGTGTTTCTTTGAAGGAGGAATCGTGACCAACCCCATGGCTAACCCCAATCCAGTGCCGCAACGCTTTGCGCAAGTCCCCGATGAGACCCCCCGCGAGTCGGTTCCCACCGGTCCCGGCGGTGTCACCGAGGAGGATGTGCGCGAGGCTCTGCGTGACGTTATCGATCCCGAACTGGGGATCAACATTGTCGACCTTGGCCTTCTTTACGGCGTGGCTTTTGACGCTGAGGGCGGAGTCGATCTCGATATGACCTTAACCTCGGCGGCGTGTCCGCTCACCGACGTCATCGAAAATCAGGTTCAGATGATGCTCACCGGCATGGTTAAGGAGGCGCGTGTCAACTGGGTGTGGATGCCGCCGTGGGGGCCCGATCGCATCACTGACGAGGGCCGCGAACAGCTGAGGGCCCTCGGATTCAACGTGTAGCGGCCGCGTCAGGGGATCTCCAGCCAGGGGGTGGCGCTCGTGAACCCGGCGGCGTGCCCGCGTCGCCAGGGCAGGGGCACGCGGGCATTATCGCGTGAGCGGGCTTTCACGGCCGCGAGGGCCTCGGCGGGGCTTGCCCCGCGTTCACGTAGAATCCTGTCCCAGTTGTGGGACTCGACATCCCGATAACTTTCGATCGACACGACGTCGGCCGCACCTTGGCGCACCTGGGGGTTGTCCCAGTTGAGGTCGGCCTGGGAGCGGTCGTAGAGGTGGAGGTACCAGCTGGCCAATTCCTCGCAGTAGGCCCACGCGGAGCCGCCGAATTTGGATTCCCAGTGAAACCTTCGATCACCTCGGCAATCTCGTCGAATACACGATTTCGCGTCACCACCCCGACTACTTCTGCTTTCGTTCCACGGCCGTGCGCCAGAAAGTCTAGGGACGTATCGCATAGGATAAGCCGCTGTGATCAGCGTGTCCCACCTCAATGTCAGAATCGGCGCGAGACTCCTCGTCAGCGACGCCACCTTTCGTATCGACAAGGGTGTGCGTGCCGGCTTTGTCGGGCGTAACGGCGCAGGGAAAACCACGACGATGAAGCTGCTTGCAGGAGTGGCACAGACCGACGGTGTCATCGAATACACCGGGCAGGTGTCGCGACGCGGCGAGATCGCCTACCTGGAGCAAAACCCCGACGTGGGGGCTCCGGAAAAGACCGGACGTGAACGCATCTTGAGCGTGAGGGGCCTAGCCGACATCGCTCGACGTATCGCCCGGGCAGAGGAGACCGTCGCCGTCAGTGAGGGCGCAGCCCTCGAGAAGGCTCTCGCCCGCCTCGACCGTGCCACGCACGATTTTGACCGCGTCGGCGGTTGGGCGGCCCAATCCGAGGCTCTTCACATCGCTGCCAACCTAGGACTGAGCGAGCACACGCTCGCGCAGCCGCTGCCTACGCTCTCAGGTGGCCAGCGTCGCCGCGTCGAACTTGCACGTTGTCTCTTCTCCAATGCCGACACGCTCCTCCTCGACGAACCCACCAACCACCTCGACGCCGATTCGATCGTGTGGCTGCGCGATTACCTGCGAACCTTCTCCGGAGGCTTCATCGTCATCTCCCACTCGGTCGAGCTACTGCGCGACACCGTCAACGAGATTCTCTATCTCGACGCCGCTCGCGGCGTCATCGACGTTTACAACCTCGGCTGGGACGCCTATCTTGCCCAACGCGCCGACGATGAGCGTCGCCGCCGTCGTGAGCGTGCCAACGCCATCAAGAAGGCCGAAGCTTTGCGGGCGCAGGGAGAAAAAATGCGGGCCAAGGCGACGAAGGCCGTCGCCGCTCAGCAGATGCTGCGCCGGGCCGAGCAGCTTATTGCCGACCTCGAACCTGAGGCTGCGGTGGAGAAGGTCGCGCGTCTGCGTTTCCCCGATCCCGCGCCGTGTGGGAAGGTTCCGCTGAGTGCAGCGGGACTGTCGAAATCCTATGGGTCGCTAGAAGTCTTCAGCGGTGTCGATCTCGCGATCGATCGCGGGTCGAAGGTCGTGGTCTTGGGTATCAACGGCGCAGGTAAGACGACGCTCCTGCGACTCCTTGCCGGGCAGGAAGATCCCGACGCTGGGGGAGTCGAACCCGGTTTTGGTCTCAAGCTCGGCTACTACGCGCAAGAGCACGACACTCTCGATACCGGCGCGAGTGTCTACGACAATCTCGCCTCTGTCGCGCCCGATCTTGATGAGACGCACGTGCGTAACATACTCGGACAGTTTCTCTTCAGCGGTGACGACGTCTACAAGCCTGCCAGCGTCTTGTCTGGTGGGGAGAAAACGCGCCTTGCCCTGGCGGCGCTCGTCACCTCCTCGGCGAACGTCTTGCTGCTCGATGAGCCCACGAACAACCTCGATCCGGCCTCGCGTGAAGAGATCCTCAACGCGCTACGTCGCTACGAGGGGGCGGTCGTCCTCGTCACCCACGACCCCGGTGCCGTTGAGGCCCTCGACCCCGACCGCGTCCTCATCTTGCCCGAGGGGGATGAGGACCTGTGGAGCAGTGACTATCTCGAACTCGTGGAGCTCACCTGATGGGGGCTTCGATTGAGCAGTCCGCTCCAACCGTTGCTACCAGGGTGCACGCACCCGCGCTCACGTCCTCCCACTCGCCCGCGCACTCCAACATGTAGGCCGAGGCGGTCGGTGTGGCACCGACCGTGCATGCGCCCAGCGTCTCGACCGTCGCCCCGATCGTCGGGGCGTGACCGACGATAGCGAGGCTGCGCACCTGTCCGGGGGTGAGGCGGATAAGGTCGATGAGATCATCGACCCACGCGTCGTAGATCCCCTCGTCGCTCGTGAGCACGGCCTTCGGGCAGGCTTGAGCGAGCGCACTTGCTGTCTCCGCGGCTCGGCGGGCCCTGGAGTGAACGATCCATTCGGGGCAGGCAAGATGGGTGAGCTTGCGGGCAAGCTCACCGGCTTGCTCGCGACCTCGCGGCGTGAGGGGGCGACGCGCGTCCGGCCCGCCCCCGTAGGCGGCCTCCGCGTGGCGGATGAGCGTTATCCTGCGTTGAGACATGACTCCATCGTAGGCAGGAGAATCCCGTGGCGCTTACACCCGGTCCCACCGATCGCATCTGTTCCTCGCGCGGTTGCACCGCCCCGGCCCGCTGGGCTGTCCAATGGTCCAACCCGGCCATTCACACGGGCCGGAAGAAAACCTGGTTGGCGTGCGAGGCACATCGCGACCACCTCCACTCCTACCTTGCCTACAGGCGCTTTCCCGTGCGCGACATTCCCCTGGCAGACGACGAACAAGACAACGCGCGGGGCGAATGAGGACATCCACCCCGCGCGCGTGAGGCGCTCGTTAGCGCGTGACGACGTATCCCTTGGGAACCACGGTGATCCCTGAATCCGTCACGGTGAAACCGCGTTCACGGTCGCGATCCAGGTCGACGCCGACGACGGCGCCCTCCTCGACGACGACGTCCTTGTCGAGGATCGCCTTTTCAACGACCGCGTGGCGACCGACGCGGGCGTTGTGCATGAGCACCGACTCGTTGACCGAGGAATAGGAGTGGATGTAGGTGCCCGGTGAGAGGATCGAGTGCGTGACCGTGCCACCGGAAATGATGACGCCATTAGACACGAGCGAATCGATCGCCACGCCCCGGCGATCTTCGTCGTTGAATGTCGTCTTCGCCGGAGGAAGCCACGCGTCCGCCTTCGTGTACGTTGGCCACTCGAAGTTGTAAAGGTTAAACACCGGATGGACCGAAATGAGGTCCATGTGGGCGTCAAAGAAAGCGTCGAGCGTACCCACGTCGCGCCAGTAGTCGCGGTCGCGATCCGTAGCCCCGGGAACCTCATTATTGATGAAGTCGTAGCAGTTCACCCCGCCGTGGGCGACGAAATAGGGGACGATATTTCCGCCCATGTCGTGCTGGGAATCCTCATCCGCCGCGTCGACCTCGAGGGCTGCGATGAGATCCTTCGTGGTGAAGATGTAGTTGCCCATTGACGCGAGGATCTTCGAGGGATCATCGGCGAGCCCCTCGCACTCGGTCGGCTTTTCCAAGAAGCGATTGACAGTGCCGTTACTTTGATCGATGACCCCGAAGGAACTCGACAACTCGATGGGCTGGCGGATGCCGGCAACCGTACACGGCATGCCCGAGGCGATATGCGAATCGAGCATCTGGGAGAAATCCATCCGGAAAATATTGTCGGCCCCAACGATCACGAGATAATCCGGTTTCTCGTCGCGCACCGCGTTGAGCGACTGGTATACGGCGTCAGCCGAACCCAAGTACCAGTGCTTCCCTTGCCTCTGTTGGGCCGGCACCGGGGCGATGTAGTTACCGAGAATCTCTGCCATGCGCCACGTTTGGGCAATGTGGCGGTCGAGCGAGTGCGACTTGTATTGGGTGAGGACGATCGTGCGCAGATACCCGGAGTTAACGAGGTTCGACAGGGCAAAATCGATGAGACGGTAGTGGCCGCCGAAGGGGACAGCCGGCTTCGCGCGGTCGAGGGTGAGCGGCATGAGGCGCTTTCCCTCACCACCTGCCAGGACGATAGCGAGGACGTTGTTCTTAGCCATATGGCCAGAATAGGAGGTCAAAAGCCCCCGCGGGCGCGTTTCAATCACGTACCCTGACCGAGGAGGTTTCGTCCCGCAAAAATAAGGAGGATCCCGTGCGCGTCGACCTACTCACCCGCGAATACCCGCCCCACGTCTACGGCGGCGCAGGTGTTCACGTCACCGAGCTGGCTAAAGTCTTGCGGCCTCGCGTCGACGTGCGTGTCCACGCCTTCGACGGAGCTCGCGAGGATGCCGGTGTCGAGGGCTATGACTACCTCGACGCCCAAGACGGCGATAACGCGGCCCTGAGGACTCTCGGGATCGACCTGCTCATGGCGCAGCGTACCGACGGTGCCGACATCGTCCACTCCCACACGTGGTACGCAAACATGGCCGGGCACTGGTCTCACCTGCTCCACGACGTTCCTCACGTCGTTACCGCACACTCCCTCGAACCCTTGCGCCCGTGGAAGGCCGAGCAGCTGGGAGGCGGCTATCGAGTTTCGTCATGGGCCGAAAAAACCGCCTACCTGGGGGCAGACGCCGTAGTTGCTGTGTCGAACGGGATGAGGGACGACATCTTGCGCTGCTACCCAGACCTCGACCCCGACCGCGTTCACGTCATTCACAACGGCCTCGACCTTGATGACTGGGCCCTGCCCACCGATGACGACGCCGTCGCCGCGACCCTTGCCAAGCACGGGATCGATGCCGACGCACCCACGGTCGCCTTCGTCGGGCGTATCACGCGCCAAAAGGGCCTACCCCACCTTCTACGGGCGCTGCGTGAAACCCCCGCCGATATCCAGATCGTGCTGTGTGCCGGTGCCCCCGACACCGAAGGGATCAAGCGCGAGGTCGACGCCCTCGTCGACGAACTGCGTAGCGAGCGCGAACGTGTCATCCTCATCGGCGAGATGCTGCCCCACAGCGAGATCGTCGACATTCTCTCATCGGCGACTCTCTTCGTCACCCCTTCCGTCTACGAGCCGATGGGAATCGTCAACCTCGAGGCTGCAGCGATGGAGCTTCCGGTAGTCGGTACCAAGACCGGTGGCATCCCCGACTGCATCGAAGACGGCGTCACCGGCTACCTCGTTCCTATCGAGCAAAAGACCGACGGCACTGGCACCCCGTTGGATCCGCAAAAGTTTGAACACGATATGGCCGAGCGCATCAACGCCCTCCTCGCCGACCCCGGTCTCGCCCAACGGATGGGCCAGGCCGGCCGCGAGCGCGTCAAAGAACTGTTCAGCTGGCACTCCGTAGCGGATAAGACCGTCGACTTGTACGCCTCCCTCATGTAGCACGGGCGGAGTGGGGCCACGGCAAAGTGGCCCTCACTCGCCTACAGTGAGAACCATGGAACCACTTGTCGAAGTCGATGACGTCAGCGTCGTACGCGACGGTAAGAACTTGCTTTCCCACGTCACCTGGATAGCTAATCCGGGTGAACACTGGGTGATTCTTGGGCCTAACGGCGCGGGGAAAACGACGCTGGTGTCGCTTTTGGCTGGCCGGCTGTTCCCCACCAGCGGGGGAGTGGCCGTCATGGGCAGTGACCTCGGCAACGTCGAAGCGCAAGACATTCACTCGCGTGTGGGCTTTTGCTCATCCGCGCTTGGTAAGCAGATCGACGGGCGTTTGAGTGTGGAGTCGGTTGTCCTCTCGGCCGCCTACGGCACCATCGTGCAGGCTCACTATCAGGTCTATGAGGACATCGATCAGTCGCGGGCGCAGTGGCTGATGAGGAACTTCGGCGTCGCTCATCTTGCTGGGCGCGAAATCGGTACCCTTTCAGACGGCGAACGCCAGCGCGTCCTTATCTGCCGTTCCCTCATGTCCGACCCCGAGGTTCTTATCCTCGATGAGCCCGCCGCGGGTGTCGACCTGGGTACTCGCGAGGTGCTTTTGGGGTCGTTGGCCGAGCTCGCCTCCAATCCGCGTTCACCGATGCTCATCATGGTGACCCACCACGTCGAAGAGATCCCGCCGGGCTTTACTCACGGCCTCATCCTCAAAGATGGCGAGATCACCGCGGCCGGACGCCTCGAGGAGGTTCTCACTTCGCACAATCTCTCCGCGACGTTCAACATGTACCTGCGCTGCGGTCGCCTTGACGACGAGCGTTGGTGGGCGCACGGGTGAGCACCATGGACCGGCACCAAGACGACGTCTTACGGCTCATTGCCGAACAGGACGTGCGCTATCTGCGCCTGTGGTTCACCGATGTGCTCGGTAAGCTGAAGTCTGTCGCCATCGACCCGGGCGAGTTGGAGAAGGCCTTCAGCGAGGGGATCGGCTTCGACGGGTCGACGATCGAGGGGTTCACGAGGATCTACGAATCCGACATGTTGCTCTACCCGGACGCGACGACCTTCCAACTCCTGCCCTTCGGCGAAGACGGGGTCGTCCAAGGACGGATGTTTTGCGACGTCATGACGCCCCTCGATGAGCCCGCCCGGGCAGACCCGAGAGGCGTGCTGGAAAGGCAGCTCACCCTCGCCCGCGAGGCAGGCTTCACCTTCCAGGTTCACCCCGAGATCGAGTTCTACCTCTTTACCCAGCCCGTGAGTCTCGACAAGCCGTTGGGCCTGGTTGATCGAGCAGGCTACTTCGATCACGTCGCTCGCGGGGGCTCCAACGATTTTCGTCGTCGAGCCGTCGCGGCGCTGGAGGAGATGGGCATATCGGTCGAGTTCAGCCACCACGAGGGCGGGCCTGGGCAAAACGAGATCGACCTGAGGGCCACCGACGCGCTCACCGCCGCCGACAACATCATGACGTTTCGCACGATCATTTCCGAGGTGGCACTCCAGGAGGGACTGGTCGCGACCTTCATGCCAAAGCCCCTCATCGATGCACCGGGTTCGGCCATGCACCTGCATCTGTCGCTATTCGAGGGCGAGCGAAACGCGTTCTTCGATGGGGCGGGCACCTACCAGCTCTCGCGTACGGGCCGCTCCTTCATGGCAGGCATCCTCGCTCACGCGGGGGAGATCTCACTCGTGACCAACCAGCACGTCAACTCCTACAAGCGTCTCTATGGGGGAGGGGAGGCGCCATCGTACGTGTGCTGGGGCCACAACAACCGCTCGGCCCTCATCCGGGTGCCGTTGTACAAACCCGACAAGCCGCAAGCGGCACGCATCGAATATCGAGCGACTGACCCGGCTGCTAACCCCTATCTGGCGCTGTCGGCACTGTTGGCCGCGGGGCTGACCGGGGTAAGAGAAGGCTACGAGCTGCCGGAAGAAGCGGAGGACAACGTGTGGGAGCTCTCGCGGAGCGAACGCCTTGCCCTAGGGATCACCGAGCTTCCACGTTCCCTGGAGGAAGCACTCGAGCGGTTCACCCGATCCGAGCTTATGGCCGACGTCCTCGGCGAGGAGGTTTTCGCCTTCGTCAGACGCAACAAGGAACACGAGTGGCGCGATTATCACCGCCAAATCACCCCTAAAGAACTCTCTCGTTTCCTTCCGGTGAACTAGTGGCACGGCCGCTCTCTCTCGCTCAGCGGCTGCGCCAAGCCGGCGTCACCGACGTCGACCGTACGGCAAGGTGGATTGCACAGGGCCCACTCGGTGAGCTTGGTACGGACGCCTCGCTGGCCGACCTCGCGGCGGCGGGCTCGGCCGACGACGTCGTCCTCGCCCTCATGCGCCTACTCGACGCAGACGCGCTCGGTGACGCACTGACCGAACCCGCCCAGCGGCGGGTACTGTACGCGCTCGCGGGTGCCTCGCATGCCGCCAGCGACTATCTGGCCACGCATCCGGGCGCGCTCGAGCGCATCAGTTCCCACGTCCGCCCCCTGCACGCGGCTCCCCTGGCGAGCGTCTTAGACGACGCAGACGCCTACGCGGCTTCGATGCGCCGGGGCTGGCTCGAGCTCGTGCAGGCGCGAGAGGTCCGTCCCGATGTGTGGGTAGCTGCTGCGCCAGACAGCGACGCGCTGAGACGCGCCTACCGGGAGGCGCTGCTCGGTCTTGCGGCAAGTGATTTGACGAGTGAGAATCCCACCGCGGTTTTCGCGGAGGTTGCCGCGCGTGTGAGTGCGCTTGCAGACGCGGTGATCTCCGCGGCACTCGCTTGCGCCCGCGCACTCGTCGATCCACACGGCGAGCTCGGCTTTGGCGCGATTGCACTTGGCAAATGCGGGGCGCGAGAGCTCAACTACATCTCCGACGTCGATCTCATGTACGTCGTCGACAGCGACGACGCGGACGCGTTGAGAAGATCCGGTCGGCTCGCCGTTGCGCTGGCACAGGTCATTTCCGGTCCCGGCGCGGAGGCTCCGCTGTGGGAGCTTGATCTCGGCTTGCGCCCGGAAGGCAAGGACGGCGCGATCGTGCGTACGAGGGCCTCCTACGCTGACTATTACCGCTCGTGGGCGCACAACTGGGAGTTCCAGGCCCTCATGAAGGCGCGCGCTTGCGCGGGCAATCTCGACCTCGCCCGCGGGGTCATCGACGATGTCTCGCCTCTCGTGTGGCAAGCGGCCCACCGTGAGGGTTTCATCGAAGAGGCGCGTGCCATGCGCGCGCGAGTCGAGCAACACATTCCCACGCGCGAGCGCGACCATCAGATCAAGCTTGGACCCGGGGGCCTACGCGACGTCGAGTTTTCCGTACAACTCCTTCAGCTGGTTCACGGCGGTGCCGACCCCACCTTGCGAAAAGCCTCCACCCTTGAGGGCATCGAAGCCCTCGTCGACGGTGGCTATATCGGTCGCGACGCCGGGGAGACCTTGCGTGAGTGCTACGAGTTTCTGCGCGTCCTTGAACACCGTACTCAGCTGTTACGCATGCGGCGCACCCACGTCATCCCCACCCGCGACACCGACGTGCGCCGCATTGGACGCGCCATCGATGCTGCGGCGTTCCCACACGCCCGCGACCTTAGGGATCACTGGGAGCACGTGCGCACACAGGTGCGTGGTCTCCATCGCGACCTGTTCTACCGCCCGCTCTTAAGCGTCGTCGCGGCCTGGAGCCCTCAGGCCGCGACCTTGAGCACCGAGGCCGGGCGGGAACGCTTGCGTTTCTTAGGGTACCGAGACCCCGACGGGGCTCTCCGTCATCTCAAGGCGTTGGGGGAGGGAGTCTCGCGCAGGGCCGCCATTCAGCGTCAACTCATGCCGGGAATCATCGAATGGTTGCGGGCCGGTCCCGATCCCGACGGGGGTCTCCTCGCTTTTCGCCAACTATCGGAAGCCATCGGGTCATCGCACTGGTACTTAGGCATGTTGAGGGACTCGCGCGTGGCGGCCGACCGGCTCTGCCGCGTTCTCGCGACCTCTCCCTACGTAGCTGCTCGCCTCGCCGATCTTCCCGAGGCCGTGCGTTGGCTCGACGCCGAGACCATCGAATCGCGTCCCGCCGGCCTCGCCGCCGAACTCGATGCGCTGCAGGCCAGGCACGATGATCCCTCGCAAGCCTATGCGCGTATCCGTGCCGTGCGGGCGCGTGAGTTCCTACGCAGTGCGCTCACCGACGTATTAGATGGCGTGACTTCCCCGGGTACAGATCTCGCCGAGATCAACGATGAGACATTGGCTGCTGGCTTAAGTGTCGCCACGAGAGAGTCCGACGTGCCCGTCATTCTTATCGCCATGGGCAGCCAGGGCGCCTGCGAGGCCTCCTACGCTTCCGATGCGGACGTCGTTCTCGTCTACGACGGGGCAGACGCCAACGAAGGCAGGCGCATCATTCAGAGTCTGCGGGGAGGACTCGGTGATGTCGGATCCACCGTGGGACTCCTCCTTGATGTCGATCTTCGCCCAGAGGGTACCAAGGGGCCGCTCGCGTCATCCTTCGCGGCCTACGCCAGCCACTATCGAGGCCGGTGTGAAACCTGGGAGCGTCAGGCCCTCCTGAGAGCGCGTGTCATCGCGGGAGACCGCGCACTCGCCCGCCGCTGGCAAGACCTCGTCGACGAGATCCGCTACGCTCATCCCCTTGACGAGGCGGGACGCCGCCAGGTCCGTCTCCTCAAGGCACGGATGGAAAACGAGCGTTTGCCTCGTGGCGTCGAGCCGTCGCGCCACGTCAAACTCGGGCCTGGCGGCCTCAGTGACGTCGAATGGGTCGCCCAGCTCCTCCAACTTGATCACGCGAAGAACCACGAATCTCTGCGCAGCGTCCACACGCTCGAAGTGCTCCAGGCTGCCCGCGAAGCGGGCCTCATCGCCCCGGAAGACGTCAGCATTCTCACCGATTCTTGGCTGCTTGCCGGCAGAATCAGGAGGGGAAACGCCCTCATGAGCGCGTCTCCCAGGCCGCGCGTGTGCGACCAGCTGCCCGCAACTGCACACGATCTGTCGATCCTTGCCACTGTCCTCGGCTACGGTGTGGGTAAGGGAGGCCAGCTCGCAGACGATTACCGCAAGGTAGCACGACGCGCCCGTAGCGTCGCCGAGCGGCTCATCTACGGGCGCGTTTGATAAACAACCAATCGGGGGCTAGTTGCCCCTGAACATCCGCCGATTGATCTTCGCGCGTGTCGGATCTATGCCGTGAGGCATCTGCTGAGTGCGCATCTTGAGCGATTCGAGACGCTTGGCCACAAGCGGAATCTCATCCTTACTGATCGCCTTGGGCAACCGCCGGAGTTCCTTCGTGACATCCTTGAGCTTGACCTGATCCTCGTCGTTTCCGACCTCGATCGTATGTACCGGCACCGAGTGGGCCACGCGCGCACACTTGCGTGACTCCTCGGCAAGCATCTGGCGGGCGCGATGGTGCGGCCCCTCAGAAATGAGAACAATCCCGGGGCGGCCCACGAGACGCCACACGAGATCCTGCTTCTTATTCATGGCGACCGGCTCAGACTCGACAGACCACCCGCGTTTGATCTGCTGCAACACCCACGACACCGCCCCGGTGACCCCGTCCATCTGCGCGTAGGTGGCGCGGGTGAGAAGCTGGGTGAGCAGCATGGTGTCGAAAAACAGGCCCGCCGTGAGAGCGACGACAACCCAACCGATCGCCGAGACGACTCCGATACTCGTTGCCACGCATACGCCGACGGCAACGAGGAGAAGGACGATCGGTATGGCGATAAGTGCCCACGTGACCCACGGATAGGTGCGCTTGGTCACGCGGTAGGCGTCAGCAATGTTGTGGTACCAGCGGCGCTTAGGCGCCGACGTGAGCTCGGATTGAGTAGCCATGATGAGCACAGTTTAGCAGCCCAAGGTCGCCGACGAT
This sequence comes from Actinomycetaceae bacterium, assembly GCA_030527545.1. GTDB lineage: Bacteria > Actinomycetota > Actinomycetes > Actinomycetales > Actinomycetaceae > Nanchangia. The sequence continues at coordinate 132,906 of JAUNAP010000005.1, read as the reverse complement.
GATGCGTTTTCCACAGATCGAGGACGGGTCAAGACTTGAGGGGGACGTTCGTGGTCGACTTACACGTATGGAGATCGACGGTTACACGCGCATCCGCCCGCTCGGATGCGGGGCGAGGGGAACGGTGTGGCGAGTCCGCGACGGCTCGGGCCGCCAGTGGGCGGCCAAAGTCTTGCCCGACAGTGCCGCCGAGACGGCCCAGGCGTTTGCCGACGCACGCGTGTGTGCCATTCACGAGCTCGCTGCCTGTGACCTCGGGCGTATCGCTCTCATTCAGCACATCGCGGACGGCGAGGACGTCGAGACCCTCGCAACAGACCCGGCCTGGACTCGTGAACACCGCCTCGCCGTGCTTGCGAGCGTGGCACAGGAGGTCGTTGCCATCCACGCCGCCGGGCTGGTGCACGGCGACATCTCCGCGGCCAACATCGTGTCTACCCGCTCGGGTTTTCGCCTCATCGACCCGCTACTCGATCAAGGCAATCCCACCGCGCACTACAGGCCACCCGAGTGGCACGAGTCCGGATGCACCCGGGCAGGAGACATCTATGCTCTCGGGATCCTCGCAGCAGATCTCGGCTTGGATCACCCCCTTTGGCGGCGAGCATGCTCGCGTCGACCCGAGGAACGACCGCGAGCGGCTCAACTAGCGGGCAGCATTCGCCGGGGCGCCCGGCGTCGCGTCGACGCCGCCCCGCCGCCTCGCAGGCTCGAAAACAAAAACGCATCGTTTCGGCGTCGCCCCGTCGATCCCGTGCGTGCCGAGCTGGCCCGCCCCGCTAGCCACCGCACCGAAACGGCTCCACCGCCTGGACGAGCGCTACGACCGATAGTCACGGCCCTCCTCGCCCTTGGAGCCCTCGTCGGCGGGACGTATCTTCTCCTCGATGCCGAGAGCGAAGGAGAAACAAGCACGACAGGAATCACCGCGCGCGAGCAAGACAACCAGCGTTCTCTCTCGCAGCACGTGAGCGATCTGCAGCGCCGCCGTGACGCGGCCATCGCCGCCCGAGACCGCGAGCGATTGAACGAGCTCACCGCACCGGGTTCGCCGGCTCGCCACCAGGACGAGAAGCTCATGGAGGCTCTCGCTGAAGCCGATGCGCGCATCGAAGGATTGACAACGAGTGTGTCGGATGTTCGCGAGGGAAAACCCGACGCGGATGGGGGCGTGTGGGTGCACGCGCGCATGAAACAAAGCCCCTACCGCCGCTGCCTACCCACCGGGTGCACGAGCATCGAGGCTACACCGGAACGGGCGATTGTCCTCAAACTCACCGGTCTTTCGGGCACGGTGGTCTCGGTAAGTCAAGACGGCTGAGCGCCTAGGGCGCCCAGCCGTCCTTCAGTGGCTTCGTCGAAAACTACAGGCCAAGCTCGGCAGCGAAGTCACCGTCTTCTAGACGCTTCTTCACAGTCGAGAGGTAGCGAGCCGCGTCAGCACCGTCAATGAGACGGTGGTCGTAGCTCAGCGCCAGGTAGCACATCGAGCGGATGGCGATGGTGTCGTTGCCATCGCCGTCCTTGATGACGGCCGGACGCTTGACGATCGTGCCCAGGCCGAGGATGGCTTCCTCCGGGTAGTTGACGACAGGGGTGTCGAACAGCGCGCCACGCGAGCCGGTGTTCGTGATCGTGAAGGTCGAGCCCGAGAGCTTACCGGGATCGATCTTGCCCGTGCGAGTTTCCTCAGCCAGCTCGTTGATCTTCTTCGCGATCCCGGCGATCGTGAGATCACCGCAGTTCTTGATGACGGGGACCATGAGGCCACGCTCAGTGTCGACGGCAATGCCGACGTGCTCCTCAGCGAAGTACGTCACCTCCTTGCCTTCGATACGCGAGTTGATCTTCGGGTGGGCCTTGAGAGCCTCCGTAGCGGCCTTGACGAAGAAGGGCAGGAACGACAGCTTCGTTCCTTCGCGCTCAAGGAAGGAGTTCTTGGCGCGCGCACGCAGCGTGGCGATGCGCGTGACATCGACCTCCACGACCGTCGTCAGCTGAGCGGTCGACGACAGGGACGTCATCATCCGATCGGCGATCGTTTGGCGCATGCGCGACATCTTCTCGGTCTTTCCGCGCAGCGTCGTGTCCTCTTCGATCGGCGAGGAGGCGGGCTTGCCGGCAGCAGCGGGCGCCTTGGGTGCCTCAGCTTCGGCGGTTTGAGGAGCCTGCGGCGCGGGGGCCTTAGCCTTGGCCTCGGCAGCCTCAAGCACATCTTGCTTGCGGATACGACCGCCCTGTCCGGTGCCCTTGACCGTGGCCAGATCGACACCCTTGTCCTTGGCGAGCTTGCGAACGAGCGGCGTCACGTAGAAGCCGCCTTCGCCTACGGAGTCGGACGAAGCCTCGGGGGCTTGAGGAGCCTCGGGGGCGGCCGGAGCCTCGGGGGCCTTGGCCTCCTCGACGTGAGCCGCGTCTTCTTCGGCCTCGGGTTCTGCCTCTTCGGCAGGAACCTCGGGAGCCTTCTCTTCCTTCGGCTCCTCCTTGTCCTCCGACGAGGAAGTCTCATCGGCGTCGCCGATCTTACAGATCACCGTGCCGACATCGACCGTCTCGTCTTCCTCGACGCAGATCTCGATGATCGTGCCCGCGACCGGAGCAGGAACTTCGGAATCGACCTTGTCCGTAGCGACCTCAACGATGGGTTCGTCGACCTCGACGGTGTCGCCCACCTCCTTCAGCCACTGCGAAATCGTGCCCTCGGTGACGGATTCGCCCAGGGCGGGCATCTCAACAGACGTAGACATACGTGAAAACCTTTCGATTAGTTGTGCAGCGGCTTACCGGCGAGGGCCATGGCGGCCTCACCGATCGATTCGTTTTGGGTCGGGTGCGCGTGAATAAGCTGAGCAACATCGTCAGCGTAGGCCTCCCAATTGACCATGAGCTGCCCCTCGCCGATCTGCTCACCCATGCGCTTACCGAGCGCATGGAAACCGACGATGGGACCGTCTTTGAGGGCAACGAGCTTGACAAGACCGCCTGTCTTGAGGATCTGAGACTTGCCGTTTCCGGCGAGGTTGAACACCTTGGTCTCGACCTGGTCCTTCCCGTGCTTTTCCTCAGCCTGAGCCTGGGTGAGGCCAACGGAAGCGATCTCGGGCTCGCAGAAAGTCACGCGCGGGATGTTCGCTTCGATGAGGGGCGCAACGTCGAGACCGGCGAGCTTTTCCGCCAGGTAGATGCCCTGGGCGAAGCCGCGGTGAGCCAGCTGCAGGCCGGGGACGATATCGCCAACGGCGTAGACGCCCTTCACGTTCGTCTCGAGATTCTCATCGACAGGAACGAAACCGCGATCGAGAGTAACGCCGGCTTCCTCGAAGCCCATCCCCTGCGTGCGCGGGCCGCGACCAACCGCAACAAGGAGCAGATCAGCGTCGATGACGTCACCCTTGTCGGTCTCGACGTGGACGCCGGTGTTGTCTTGAGTGACACCCTTGAACATCGTCTTTGTCTTAAAGGCGATGCCGCGGGCCTTGAACTGCTTCTCCAAGCCCTTGGCAACATCGATGTCCTCGTTATTGCACAGGTGAGGCAGACCCTCGATGATGGTCACTTCAGCACCCAGCGAAGCCCACAAAGAGGCAAACTCCACGCCGATGACCCCGCCGCCGAGGATGGCCGCCCGGCGCGGAACCCAGCTGAGCTGAAGCGCCTGCTCCGAGGTGATGACGCGGCCCTCGATGGCGAGACCGGGCAACGACTTAGAGTACGAGCCCGTGGCGAGGACGACGGCCTCACCCGTGATCTGCTTGCCGTCAACCTCGACGGTGTGGGCATCAACGAGGCGCCCCCAACCCTCAATGAGATCGATCTTGCGGGACTTGATAAGACCACGCAGGCCCTGATGAAGCTGGTCGATCGTCTTTTGGCGATACTGCCCGACGACCTCAAGATCGACGCCCTCATAGCTGGCGAAGATGCCGAGTTCCTCGGCGTCCTTGATGGCCTCAACCGTCTCGGCAACGTGGAGCATCGCCTTCGTGGGGATGCAGCCGCGGTGCAGGCAGGTGCCGCCGACCTTGTCGCCTTCGATGAGGGCGACCTTCTTGCCTAACTGGGCAGATCGAAGAGCCATTGCGTAGCCGCCGCTGCCTGCTCCCAGGACAACGACGTCATACGTGGTGCTGGACATATGCGCTCCTTAAGAATCGCGGTGGCGGTGCGGACGTCACGCCCGACCATTCCCCTCCATTGTGTCACTAAAAGACCTGTTGCCACCACCGAAAGAGCGACGAAGGTCCCCGCGCTATCGTGGTGTAGGGCACACGCCCAAGGGCGGGGTGAGTGTGCGGACGCACGCGTGGCGTAGGATGGGCGCATCTGACACCCGAGGAGAGGAGGGGCGAGCATGGAACCGGAAACGACGACGGATCCCCGCCCGCCCGCACTCGGGGTCGCCCGCGTACTCATGGCCGGTCTAGCGCTTTTCAGCGCGTGGGTCTTTCTTGCCTCCCTCATCGCCCTCGGCGACGCCGGCATCGACGGGATCGTCGACGTCATCGTCTCCGTTATCTGGGTCGCCATCGCCGCCGGGGTCATCCACAACGGCACACGCATGCGCATGCTCGCCTGGGCAGGGCTCGCATTCCAGCTGTGCTGCTTCGTCATCGTCTCCGCCTGCGGAGAAGCCGCCTGGGCGAGACAGTGCAGGGTCTGGTACGACGCGGGAGCAGCCTACTGGTGGCTGCCGGCCTTCTTCGTCTTGGTAACAAGCCTGTGGATGATCATCTCTGACCCGCGTCGCCTAGCCGGCCGATCAGCCTAGACCAGGCCCGGATAACCGAGCTGACGCAGCGCCTCGTAGAGCCCAATCGAGGCCGAGATCGTGAGATTGAGCGAGCGGCGCCGAGGCGTCATCGGGATACGCACCCGCGCTTTAACCACAGGATCGTTCATGATCTCTTCGGGAAGCCCGGTGGGCTCGGGCCCGAAGAGAAGCCCATCGCCATCACGGTAAGACACTGATTGGTAAGACAAAGAGGCGTGACCGGTGAAGGCGTAGATGCTGCCTGGAACCTCAGCACAAGCCTCGGCAAAGGTCTCGTGCACATGCACGTGAGCGAGATCGTGATAGTCGAGACCCGCCCGCTTGAGCTTGGTGTCATCCATATCGAAAAACGGGTCGACGAGGTGAAGAAGCGTCCCCGTGCACGCCGACAGACGAATCGCTGCCCCCGAGTTACCGGGGATGCGCGGGCGGTAATAGATGAGGTGAAGCACCCCGATAGTCTAGCCCTCGCTCTCCTCCTTCTCCTGCATCGGCGCAGCATAGGTCGCCGTTAGGCTCGCGCGGGCAAGCACGTGGGGCAGGGCCGTGAAAGACACAGTCGCAGGGGTCGCCTCATCGTCGAGATTGAGGGTGTCCACGTCGAGGGCGTGGACGACAAAAATGTAGCGGTGAGGACGATCCCCGGCCGGGGGAGCGGCGCCGTAGAAACCCCACACCCCGGCATCGTTCTTCACGTGGAAACTCGCCCCCTCGACGGAAAGATCCGATGAACCAATCCCGGCGGGAACGTGCGTGGTCGAGGCGTCAAGGTCGACGAGGCACCAGTGCCAATACCCCGAGGGGGTTGGCGCATCGGGGTCGAAACACGTGAGCAGGAACGACCGGGTGTGGGCCGGAAAACCCGACCAGTGCAGCTCGGGAGAACGGGAACCGCCCTCGGCGGTGGCGCTCGAGGGCAAGGTATCGCCGTCGGAGAAGTCGGGAGAAGTCAGGGTAAAGGAAGGGACACGCGGGAGGAGGTCGTAGGGGTCTGGGCAGGTCGGGCGCGTCAGGTCCATGAGAGATCTCCTTGTCGATGTGTGTTTTTTGCCACTGTAGATGATGGCGTGGCAAAAGGCGCGCGAAAAAGTGTCGGCGGCCCCCACTAGTATCGAACATATGTTCGACGAACGGGGAGGGGATACGCGGCTCGGCGCGGCACGGGCCGCCCTGGCGGCCGCCGAAAGCAAGCTGGGGATTAGTCCGAACGCTCGCGGAAAGATCGGTCTTTTCGAGGGGACGCGAGCTGACCTCTATCGCAGCGCGGCCCGCGCCCAGGGTGAGGCGGCGTGGTGCACAATGATCGCGCTGCCAGATGTGGGATGGGAGTGCGCGAGCGCGTGCGGAATGGCGCTCGAACGGGTCATTTATCTGCCCGATGTGACCGGGGCGGCCGCGAGCGTCCTAGCCGCCTGCATTGATGCTGTCGATGTGATCGTTGCCGGCCCCCTCGAGCTCACGCCATCGCAGGCCAGGCGCCTGTCGGCGCGCGCTTTCGTGCGCGGAGTCACCGTCCTAGCGACGTCGCCGTGGCCGGGCGTTGCGTCCGGGGAGCAGGTGGGGTGATGGCTCAGCGACGCCTCCTGGCCTGGGTACCGCAGTGGGCTCTGCTCACCGCTGGGGCCGAGTATCCTCCGGACACCCCCGTTGTTCTCGCCACCTCGCGTCGGATACTCGATGCCTCCCTTGCCGCGCGAGAGCGCGGAGTCACCCCCCACATGGCATTGGCGCATGCGCGAGCTCTCGTTCCCGACATCGTCGTCCTTTCCCCCGATCCCGACCGTGCGGAACGAGCCTTCGGGGCCGTCATGGAGGCTCTCGAAACGCTGCGTCACGACGTTGCCCACTGGCGGCCAGGCATAGCCGTATGTCCACTAGGGCGGTGGACCTCCCCCGACGATGAACAGCGCCTCGTTGGCGAGGCCACACAACGAATCGCAGCCGTGAGCGGAGCCGACGCGCGCGTGGGGATCGCTGACGGCACGCTGGGAGCCCTCTTCGCCGCCTATCGAGGCGCCGTTGTGGCGCCTGATGGGCAAGGTGCCCTCCTTGCTCCCGTGCCCCTGTCGTGGGTCAGCATCGTCGTGGACCCGGGACCGGCGAGAGCCGCCTGCCACGACTTCTTGTCCACGCTGCGTGCCCTAGGGCTAGAAACATGCGGCGACGTTGCGGCCTTGGATCCGGGCGTACTGGCGGCCCGTTACGGCGCCCTGGGGCACCTCGTAGATACCCTGGCGCGCGGCGGGGACTGGATCATCGAGGGCACCCCCGCACCCGAGCGTGACCACGAGACTTGGGCCGAGTACGACCCGCCACTCGTTGGTATAGACGCGGCTTTATTCGCGGCGAAAAACCTCGCAGACACACTCCTATCCTCCCTGAAATCTGCGCAGCTCCACCCCACACGTATTCGCACCGCGGTGCTCGCCGGTGAAGAAGAGCATACGCGCACGTGGATGCTCGATCCCCACGCCTCCTCCGGCGACGTCGTCCATCGCTTCCGGTGGCACCTGGCTCGCTGGATGGCCGGCGATCACAACCAGCCAGTCCGCGCCCTCGGCGTAAGTGCCACGGCGACCATTGAGGCGAGCCAGGCCGCGGCGACGCTGTGGGGCGAAGACCCGCTGGCGGCCACGACAAGACGTGCCCACGAGGGAGTGTGCCGGCTCGCTGATCTACTCGGTCCGGGCCGCATCCTGCGCCCCAGCCTCCAGCCGGGCTTCGACCCGCGCACCCGCTCCTCGGTTACTACCTGGGACTATCTTGCGCCCCCTGCCAGAGGCAGCGGGGAATGGCGAGGAGCGATCGAGGGTAAACAACTGGCGCTCCTCTACGATTCCCCCCTCAAAGCCGGTCTTCACACCGTCGATGGACGTAGCGTAGTCGTCGGGGAAACGGGACTTCTCGACGACGAACCCGCAACCTGTTCGCTGCGCTTTGGGCAGGTTGAAGCCGTAGGCTCCTACCGCGGTCCCTTTCTCGTGAGCGGAACCTGGTGGGCACCCGATGCCTCCGGGGCGCGAGCCTACCTCGAGGTCGAGCTCTCATCCGGGCGCCACCTCCTCGTGTGGCGCGACCGCGCCTGGTGGCACGAAGGCACTTACGCCACCCCTGCACGCTAAACACCACTTGTCGGTGCGCCCAGACCCCCCTATAGTCGAACGCATGTTCGATAGCGGGTATGCGGAGCTCCACGCCCACACCGCCTACACGTTCGGTGAAGGTGTCTGCCTGCCCGACGAGCTCGTCGCGGCCGCCACCGCTGCCCAGCTGAACGCCCTTGCCATCACGGACCGCGACGGGCTCTACGCCGTCGTCCAGGCCCACGACGCCGCCGCACGCCACGGCCTACCCCTCATCTGCGGCACCGAAGTCACCCTCGAAGACCGCACCCGACTGCCCATCCTCGCCTCCAGCCCCGAGGGCTATCACGCTCTCAGCCGTGCCCTGTCCCTTCACGCTCTCGCCCACTCGACCCGCCGCGATCCCGCCCACTCCCTTACCGAACTCGCCACCCGCGCCGAGGACTGGCTCATCCTCACCGGCGACCACAGGGGGCCCCTGCGCACGATCCTCTCCCGCGAAGGCCCCTTCCGCGCCGAAGAGTGGCTACGCGAGGCCATCAACCTCTTCGGAGCCGATCGAATCGCCATCGAAACCTGCCTCGAAGGACACCCCGACGACGACTCCCTCGCCGACTACCTTGCCGACCTCGCCTCCCGCACCTGCCTGCCCCTCGTCGCTACCACCTCCGCCGATATCGCCGATCCCGCCGACATCCCCCTCGCCCACCTCCTCGCGGCCCGCCGCGACCGCTCCACCCTCAACGACGCCTACGGCGTCAGCATCGACGCCCACCCCCGTTTCCTCCGCAGCCCCGCCGACATGCGCCAACTCCACCGCCGCCACCCCCACGCCGTCCCCCTGGCAGCCGAGCTCGCGCGCGACCTCACCTTCGATCTGTCGCTTATCGCCCCCCGCCTACCCAACCCCGACGTTCCTCCCGGATACACCCCCGCCACCTGGCTGCGCCACCTCACGGCGCAAGGTGCTAGCGACCGCTGGGGAGAAGACGCCCTCCGCCCACCCGTATCCACCCAGCTCACCCACGAACTTGATCTCATAGAACACCTCGATTTCCCCGGATACTTCCTCATCGTCAACGACATCGTCACCTACTGCCGAACCCACGGAATCCTCGCCCAAGGACGCGGATCGGCCGCCAACTCAGCCGTGTGCTACGCACTAGGCATCACCGCCGTCGACGCCGTCACCCACCGCCTCCACTTCGAACGCTTCCTCTCAACCGGACGCAGCGGCCCCCCAGACATCGATATCGACATCGAAGCCAGCAGACGCGAAGAAGTCATCACCTACGTCTACAACCGCTACGGACGCGAGCGTGCAGCCCAGGTCGCCACCGTCATCACCTACCGGCCTCGATCAGCCCTACGAGACGCCGCCCGCGCCCTCGGCTACCCCGAAGGAACCCACTCAACCTGGCACGCCACCAGCTTCGGAGGCGCCCACCGAAACCCCCTCGACAACCCCGACATCCCCGCGCTACCAGCCACACTCGCCACACGAATGACCAACCTGCCACGCCACATGGGAATCCACTCCGGCGGCATGGTCCTATGCGACCGCCCCGTCATCGACATCTGCCCCGTCACCTGGGCCGCCACCCCCGGACGCACCGTCTTGCAATGGGACAAAGAAGACTGCGCCAGCGCCGGCCTCGTCAAATTCGACCTCCTCGGCCTCGGTATGCTCACCGCCTTGCGATTGGCCTTCACCAGCCTCACCCACCGCGCAATCGCACCACCCCGCGGCACCGCCTGGGACATCGCCGCCATCCCAGACGACGACCCCCTCGTCTACGACCTCCTCACTCGCGCCGACACCATCGGAGTCTTCCAGGTCGAATCCCGCGCCCAAATGGCCACCCTCCCGCGACTCAAACCCCGCTGCTTCTACGACCTCGTCATCGAGGTCGCCCTCATCCGCCCCGGCCCCATCCAAGGCCAAGCGGTCAACCCCTACCTCGCCAGACGAACAGGGCGCGAACCCATCACCTACCCCCACCCCCTCACCCGACCTATCTTGGAAAAGACACTCGGCGTCCCGCTTTTCCAAGAACAACTCATGCAGCTAGCCGAACGCACCGCAGGATTCACCCCCGCCCAAGCAGACGCCCTCCGCAAAGCCATAAGCTCCTCGCGCTCCCGCCACGCCCTCGACTCCCTCAAACCCCTCCTCTTCGACGGCATGGCCGCTCGCGGACTCGACCGCGAAGCCGCCGAAACCATCTGGGGATACCTACAAGGCTTTGCTGATTTTGGCTTTCCCGAATCTCACGCCTTTTCTTTTGCCAGACTGGTCTATGCGTCCGCATGGCTCAAAGCTCACCATCCCCATGATTTTTATGCCGCGTTACTGGCTGCTCAGCCGATGGGGTTTTACTCTCCACTGACACTTGTCGACGATGCCAAACGCCATGGCGTCGAGGTGAGAAGAGCCGACGTGGCGATCTCTGACGTGCATGCCAAGGTCGTGAGCGATCCCGACGGTCACCTCGCTGTGCAATTGGGGTTGGCCCCTATCCAGAACGTGGGGGAGCGGCGCGCGAGGAGGCTCGTGAGCGAGCGCGAGCGGGGGCCTTTTGGAGGGATTGATGAATGTGCGGAGCGCACAGGACTGCCTGCACGATGTCTCGAAAGCCTCGCGGCAGCTGGAGCCTTCGACAGCCTCGAAGGGGAGCGGCGTGCGGCGATGTGGAGGGCCGGTGCCGCGGCCAAGCCCCGCAGTCAAGAGGACCCCTGGTATCAGCCAACCTTGCCGGGGGTTGGCCCCGCCGCGCCCGTTCCCTGCCTGCCTCCCCTCACCGACGGGGAAGTGATCGCGTCCGATGTGGCTTACACCGGGACGGCCACGACAGGCTTTCCGACTCAACTGGTGCGGCGTCGGCTTCGTCGCGGAGGAGTCGATACCATCGATCGTCTCACCGCCTCGCGTGCCGGGCAGCGCTGTCTCATCGCCGGAATCGTCACCCATCGCCAACGTCCCCACACCGCATGCGGAACGACTTTCCTCTCGCTCGAGGACGAAACTGGATTGGCAAACATCATCTGTTCGCCGGGAATGTGGGAACGTTATCGTGGCGTTCTTACGACCGCCCAGGCCCTTGTGGTGCGTGGTCGCGTGGAAGCTGGCGATGGGGCGTGTGCCCTCGTCGCCGAGAAGGCGTGGCCCCTCGATCTCGCCGTGGCCACGCATTCGCGCGATTTTCGCTAGCGATAAACAAAAGCCCCGATCCTGAAGAAGGATCGAGGCTTGCGGCTCGTGCGCGGGAAGGGACTTGAACCCTCACGACCTTTTAATTGGTCACTAGCACCTCAAGCTAGCGCGTCTACCAATTCCGCCACCCGCGCTGGGCAACGAAGAAAAGATTAGCACGACGGTGAGGGGTGTCAAAATCGGAGGTGTGTGTCTCGCGTCACTAGGACGGGGTGTGGTGGAGGTATGCCGCAAACTGCCGCTGTGCTGGAGGGGGATCAAGCGGGTAGCGTGGGGGAGGAGCGAGGAGGAAGACATATGACCCACGACATTCCGGATCCCAGAGACCCCGAAGCCCTGGTCAAGCAGTTTCATACGACCTACGCGATGCCCGTAGTAACGGACGGGGCGCGAGGCGACTACGAGCGCATCCATATGCGCATGCGCCTCATCATGGAAGAGATGAGCGAGCTCATCGAGGCTGTGTATGGTCCCGCGGCTGCCGCGCACGTGCGCCGGGCCATGGGAGAGGTCGAAGAACGTGACGAAGGCACCCGTGACGTCGTCGCAACCGCCGATGCCCTTGCCGACCTTGTCTACGTCATCTACGGAATGGCGCTCGAATCTGGCATCAACCTGCCGGCCGTTCTCGGCGAGGTCCAGGCATCGAATCTGTCAAAGCTTGGGGCAGACGGTAAGCCCGTCTTACGTGAGGACGGCAAAGTGCTCAAGGGGCCTGGATTTTTCCCGCCCGACGTGGCGGCCGCGCTCGAAAAACCGATCGCCGCAGAGGGCCCAAGCAGCCGGTGAAGCCAGGTCGCATATAGTATCGTGACTTCCGAGTGGGTCGAGGCTGCGTCCCTTTGCCTAACAATGGCGCGGCACTCGGTTCGCGGCTGAACAACACTGAGGCGCAAAGAGCGGAAGAAGGACACACACCATGGCAAAGGTTGTCGTTGTTGGTGGAGGCTATGGCGGTATCACCGTGGCGGGCGGCCTCGATGACGTCGCGGACGTCACCCTCGTTGAACAGAAGGATCAATTTGTTCACCACGCGGCGGCCTTGCGCGCCACGGTCGACTCGGTGTGGGGACACACGATCTTCATGCCGTACACGCGCCTGCTTGAACGTGGTCAGGTCGTGCACGGAACGGCGATGAGCGTTGATGGGACGACCGTTCACGTCGCTGGCCACGATCCCATCGAGGCCGACTATCTCGTCCTTGCTACGGGCACCACCTACCCCTATCCGGCCAAGCACCTGGTCTCGGAGTCGGCGGTAGCGAAGGCCCGTCTCGACGTCACGCGCGAGGCTCTCAGCCGGGCCCGGCGCGTTCTCCTCGTGGGGGCCGGGACCGTGGGCGTCGAGTTCGCCGGCGAGCTCACCTCGACCTTCCCCGACCTCGAGCTCGTCATGGTCGATAAGGCGTCGACCATCCTGGGGACCCCCGGATACAAAGACGAGCTGCGTGAGACAATCACGCGCCAACTCACTGACCGCGGAGTCGAGCTCGTGCTCGGATCGCCGCTGGCCTTCGTTCCGCCCACGGACGTGGGGACGCTCTCGCCCTTCCAGGTTTCCACCGTCGACGGCCGCCAGATTGAGGCCGACATGTGGTTCCTGTGCTACGGCTCGCAGACCGCGACGGGATATCTGGGGCGCTCCTATGCCGAACAGGTTCGCCCCAACGGTAAAGTCCGCGTCGATGAGTACATGCGGGTTATTGGTCACGACAACGTCTACGCGGTCGGCGACATCACCGACGTGCCCGAGTCCAAACGAGCTGATGCTGCCCGCGCACACGCCCGCGTCGTTATCGCCAACATTCGTGATCAGATCGTCGGCCGTGAGCCGTCGACGACTTACGCGCCGGGCAAGGAATGGGTCATCCTGCCCCTGGGGCCCGATGGCGGTGCCTCCCAGCTGGTCGAGCCCAACGGAAACACGAGAGTCGTTGGCCCTGAGGAGACGACCGAAATCAAGGGCACCGATCTCATGGTGTCGATGATTCGCGGTCAGCTCCATCTGCCGTAAAGTAGGCGAGTTGATTCTGTCTCGACGAGAAGGGAAGAAAGGGAATGGCTAAAGATCCTCGCGCCGCACTTGACCGACTCATTGCCGCGCTGGAGAAACACCATCGGGCGGCGATCGAGCACGAGGACCCCGATGCCGAGGAGGTCGTTGACACCGAGTCGGCCCTCCAAGACGCCTTTTTCACCTACGACCACGTCCTCTACGAGGCCGTCGGCGTGGAGCTGCCTTTCGATATCGTCGACGAAGACAGTGACGATGACGAGGATGAGGTCTTCGACGACGACGACTACGATTTCGGAGACGACGACGAAGACGACGACTACTAGATCGTGACGCTTAGACAAGGGCGCGGCCGCGGGGCCGCGCCCTTGCCGTAGAGGCGGTCCTAAGCTGACAGATCGGCGGTCACGTCGTCTAGGGCGTGACGGATCTGGTGGGGCAGCGTGTCATCGGCGACGTCGAGGAGCTGGGTGAGTTGGGTGATCGTACGCGACCCCAGCAAGATGGAGGAGACGCCGGGGGCGTCCTTCGCCCATAGGAAGGCCACCTGAGCGGGTGTGAGGTCGAGACCCGCTGCGGCCGCGCACGTTGCCTCGATCGCGCCCGCGTAGCGTTCATCGAGGTAGGGCTTGACGAATCCACCCAGATGAGGGGAGGCGGCCCGAGAGTCCGGGGGAGTGTGGGTGCGATATCTTCCGGATAAGACACCTCGAGCAAGTGGCGACCAGGCGATGACGCCGGCGCCGAAGCGCTCACACGCGGTGAAACCCTCCTTGTCGAGATCGCGGTTGAGAAGCGAATATTCCGACTCAAGGACGGCGAGTGGGGTACGTATGAGGCGAAGCTCGGTGGCGATCTCGGCAAGTGCCCACGTTGGATAGTTCGACACCCCGATGTAGCGCACGCGCCCGGAGGCGACGGCGCTCGTGAGAGCCGAGAGGGTCTCATCGAGCGGCGTGACCGGATCGAAGTGTTGGACGAGCCACACGTCGAGATGGTCACGTCGTAGCGCCGTCAGCGTGCGATCGAGGGCGTCGAGCATGACGTGGCGCGACGCGCAGGGGGCCACGGTCTGCCCGCACGGAGCGAGGCCGGCCTTGGACACGACGACGAGGTCGCGGGCGAGGCCCGTGTCTGCAAGGAGATGGCCGAGAAGGTCTTCGGCTTCGCCGTCACCGTAGTTGCCCGCGGTGTCGATAAGGTTTCCCCCGGCGTCGCGATAGGCACACAGCTGCGCTCGAGCAGTGTCTGCGTCGGTATCCCTGCCCCACGTCAGTGTTCCCAGGCCGACGGGACTTACATGCAGGCCCGTGTGACCGACTCGCCTTTGTTCCATATCCTCACCGTAGCCGCCTCGCCGGTAGGGTGGGTAGTCGTGAATTACGCAGAAGCGATTTTTCTCGGTATCGTTCAGGGGCTCACGGAGTTCCTCCCGATCTCTTCGTCAGCCCACCTGCGTATTGCCTCGGGACTGTTGGGGCACGACGCGGGGGCAGCCTTCACTGCGATCATCCAGATCGGCACCGAAGCGGCGGTACTGCTGTACTTTTGGCGCGACATTTGGCGCATTCTCACGCGATGGTGCCGCACCGTCGTATGTGATGCTCAAGGCGAGGGGCGTTTGAGCTGCGCAGACGATGACGTGCGGCTGGGATGGATGATTATCGTCGGTTCCCTGCCCATCGGTATCCTCGGGTTGGCGCTTGAGGATTGGATCGATTCGACGTTTCGTAACCTGTGGGTCACGGTCGTCATGCTCATCGCTTTCGCCCTACTTTTGGGGCTGGCCGATCGCTACGGTTCTACCAGGCGAAATCTTGCCCACATGACGTGGCGTGATGCGGTCACGTACGGGTTCGCTCAGGCCCTCGCGCTCATTCCGGGCGTGTCGCGTTCGGGGGGCACGATCATGGCGGGGCGGTTCATGGGCTACGACAGGGTGAGTGCGGCACGCTACTCATTCTTGTTGGCCATGCCTGCGGTCTTCGCTTCTGGACTGTATAAGGCGGCGAAGGCGCTTACTGGCGTCAACGAGGCCGGCTGGGGGCCGACCCTTGTCGCGACGGCCGTGTCCTTCGGGGTCGGTTACGCCGTCATCGTGTGGTTCTTGCGGCTGGTAGAGACGAAGACGTTTACGCCCTTTGTCATCTATCGCATCGCCTTGGCGATCGCCGTGGGCATCCTGCTGATCATTGGAGTCCTGGAGCCCCTGGGGGGAACGGTCGCATGAGGATCGCGGCGGTAGCTTTTGACCTCGACGGGACGCTCATCGATTCGGAGCCGGTGTGGATGAGGTGCGAGAAAACGCTGGCTTGCAGCTGGGGAGTGAGCAGTTTCGATCCGGCGATCGCCCTTGAGCTGCGTGGACGACCCCTGGCCTACACGGCGCGGCGCCTCTTGGACCTGACGGAGCAGGCCCCGCTGAGTGAAGACGAAGCCGTTGCGGCCATGCTTTCCTACATGGCGGACTTCTATAGGAGCGAGGTTCCGTGGATACCGGGGGCGCTGGCGTGCCTGCGCCGCCTGCGCATGCAAGGATTCAAGCTGGCGCTCGTCTCGTCGTCCTATCGGGTCCTCCTAGACGCCGTCTTGGCCGGCAGCGACGATGATCTGTTCGATACGACGATCGGTGGCAACGAGGTCGCCCACGCGAAACCGGCACCAGATCCCTATCTTGAGGCGGCTTCTCGTCTGGGGTGTCGCCCCGAGGAAATGGCTGTGGTCGAGGACTCTGCCACCGGCGCGACGGCGGGGATTGCAGCCGGTAGTCCCGTCATCGTCGTCGGCGATGACTACCACGGCGACGAGGAGGGGATCGCGGTGCGTGTGCCCACCGTCGCCGATGTGACGGCGGCACTCCTTGACCACGTGGGCGCCTAGTCGTGCATGGCGAGGAGCCTGTCGATGCCCGCGGCGGGGATCGGCGGGGTCTTTCCGCCAAAGACTGGGCACAGATGCTGGAAGGGGCACCACGGACACAGTGGGTTCTTTCGGGGGCGAAACGACCCCGATGAAGCGGCTCGTTCGATGTCGCGCCACACGTTGACGAGGTGATCGACCGTCGCGTCGACCTCGGCGTCTTTTGGATCGTGGGTGAATGTTCTCGTGTCTTTGAGGAAATGCAGCTGCAGCCGCGCTGGCGTCACGCCCTCGCTTTCGCGCCAGGCCAGGGCGTACATGCGTAGCTGAAGAAGATAGGGACCCAGGTAGCGTTCGCGCGGGGACTTTCCCGTCTTGTAATCGACGATGCGCACGGCCCCGTTAGCAGCGATGTCGACCCGATCGATATAGCCGTGGATGTGGAGCCCGTCACCGATCGTGGCCTTGACGTAGCGCTCGAGCCCGGCCGGGGCTAGGTGGGTGGGGTCTTCCAAAGCGAAATAATGCGACAGGAGCCGCCTGGCATCATCGAGGAATTCGTCGCGCTCGGCGGCGCTTGAAAACAGCTGCTCGGCGAGATCGGGTTCGTTCGCCTCGATGGCCTCCCACGCCGGGACGAGTGCGGCCTCGGCGGACTCACGGGTGCGCTCGTGTGCGTCTTGGTTGAACAGGCCTTCGAGCACGGAGTGGATGAGTGTGCCCTTCTTCTGCGGCAGCGTCGGGGCCTGGGGGATCTTGTCGACGACGAGGAGGCGAAACTGCAGGGGGCAGGTCGCAAAGTCGTTAACGCGCGAGGGCGAGAGAGCGGGTTGATAGGACACACGCCTAGCCTAGGGCGTGGAGGACCTACGATGAAAGGATGAGTGAAACAACCCAGACCACGCCGTGCGGCCCGGCCTCCAGACGCGGTCCCTTCCGGATAGGCGAGAGGGTACGGCTCCAAAACGCCCAGGGACGGGCCTACACGGTCACCCTGACGGAAAAGGGATGGTTCAACGTCAACAAGGCATCCTTCCCCCTAGGCGATCTCATCGGGGCGCCGGAGGGAACCGTCGTGACGAGTCGCGAGGGACGCGAATTCGTGGCCATGAGGCCGCGTCTGCAGGACTACAGCCTGCAGATGCCGCGCGGCGCTACAATCATCTACCCGAAGGACACGGGTCAAATTATTGGTTTGGCCGATATCTTCGAAGGCGCCCGTGTCCTCGAAGCCGGCGCCGGGTCGGGGGCGATGTCGATGGCTCTCCTTGCCGCTGTCGGCGTCAACGGGCACCTCACCAGCGTCGAGCTGCGCGAAGAATTCGCCGACATCGCCGCGGCCAATGTCGAACTGTGGTTCGGTGGAGCCCATCCGGCCTGGGAGCTCATTGTCGACGATCTTGCCCAGCGTGCGCGAACCCTGCCGCGTGGATACTACGACCGGTGCGTCCTCGATATGCTCGCCCCTTGGGAACACCTGCAGGCTGTTGCCGACCTCCTCGCCCCCGGCGGCGTTCTCGTCGCCTATGTTGCTACCGTCACCCAAATGTCGAGGCTCGTCGAGGACCTACGCCTCACCGAGCGTTTCAGCGAGCCTGAATCCTGGGAGACCATTCAGCGCGCCTGGCACGTGGAGGGACTTGCCGTGCGCCCCGAACACTCTATGGTTGGTCACACCGGCTTCCTCGTCATGGCACGCACGCTCGCCCCGGGATGTCGACCGCCCCGCAAGAAGACACGTCCCCAAAAGGCTGCCGAAGGTAAGGCCGGACAGTGGGATGACACCGAAGGTTGGAGCGAGTCGGATGCTGGCCAAAAGCCCATTTCCGCCAAAAAACTACGCCGCGTCCGCCGTGACGCCGTCGCCAGGCGAGGGAGATGGAGCAGCGGCATGGCGGGGGAGGACCCCACGCCGCTAGCGGCATCGCCCAGGTCTACCTACGATAAGGAAGGCGAGACAACAAAGGAGGACCTGTGAGCGAGATTCCCGCCAGTCAACGAGACTCAGCACTCGGCCGAGAACTCGCGAGCGTGAGAGAGAAAAACGCGCGCCTCACCCGTGCGCTTGCCACGGCGCGAGAAAAGCTCACCGAACTCAACATCGTCCTCGACTCCCTGGCCGACCCGCCGCTGACCCACGTGGCCGTACTTGCGCGCGAGGGGACGCGCGCCGATGTTTCCAACCACGGCCGCCGCCAGCGAGTAAGCGTTGCCTCCACGGCGGCGAGCATCGCAGCAGGAGACTACGGACTTATCAATTCCGACCTCGTTCTGGTTGCCCAGGTCCCGCCCCCATCCACCGGAGAAACCGTCGGTGTCAAGGAGATTCTTCCCGACGGCAGGGCTCTTGTCGAAACCTCGGCCACCGGCAGCATCATCCTCACCCTCACTCCGAGATGCCACCCCGTTGGGGCCGGTGATACTCTCCTCGCCGATCTGCAAGCCCGTGTCGGGCTCGAGCGTGTTGAGCGCGCCGACGTCGAACAGATGCTCACTCCCGAGATACCGCGCGTGAGTTACGCCGAGATCGGCGGGCTCGACCACCACATCGCCCTCATCCGCGACACCGTCGAAATGCCTTTCCGCCACCCCGATCTCTACCGCAGTTTTGGGCTCACCCCGTCCAAAGGCATCCTCTTGTACGGGCCCCCCGGATGTGGAAAGACTCTCATAGCGCGCGCCATCGCCTCCTCCTTGGGCGGCGTCGAAGGTGCCTACTTCCTCTCGGTTAAAGGCCCCGAGCTGCTGTCGAAATTCGTCGGTGAGACCGAACGTCATATTCGCGCCCTCTTCGCCCGCGCCCGTGAACTCGCCGCCGAAGACCACCCGGTCGTCATCTTCTTCGACGAGATGGAAGCCCTCTTTCGCACGCGGGGCGCCGGCATTTCCACCGACATTGAGACCCTCGTCGTCCCTCAACTCCTCGCCGAAATTGACGGTGTCGAAGGCCTCGACAACGTCATCGTCATTGGCGCGTCCAACCGTGAAGACATGATCGACCCCGCGGTGCTACGCCCCGGACGTCTCGACCGTCGTATCGCCATCGACAGGCCTACACGAGACGGCGCTCGCGACATCGCCCGGATTCACCTTGCGGCATCCATTCCTTTTTCCACCCGCCTCCTACGCCACGCCGCCACCCCAGCCGGTGCACGCGATCATCTCGTCGACCACCTCATCGACGTCTTGTGGCAAACCGAGCCTGACAACGCCCTTGTCACCGTCACCTGGGCCAGCGGCCGCCAAACCACCGGCTACATGCGCGACCTCGTTTCCGGCGCGATGATTGCCGGTATCATCCAGCGAGCCAAGCACCACGCCATTAAGGACGTGCTCACCCACGCCGATGACGGCCTCGATATCCGTCACATCGACAGGGCGCTTGCCCAAGAAATCGGTGAATCTGCGGCACTCGCGGGGGCCTACGATCCGCAGCAATGGGGCCGCACGCTCGGCATGCGAGGCGAACGCGTGACCGAGGTGATCCCCATCTCTCGTGCCCTCGATTAAGGAGCATCATGGATAACCGCCGCATCGTTGGGATAGAAACCGAGTACGGGATCGTCACGCAGGGCGATCCCTACCGCTCGGCGATAGCAGCCTCCTCGAGCCTCGTCGCTGCCTACTATCCCTCCTCTCGAGGAGGCATCGACGCGCCGCCCGTCGGTTGGGACTACCGCGGGGAGGACCCGCTCAAGGATCAGCGCGGTCACAGGCTCGCGCGTGCGAGCGCCGACCCTTCCCTGCTCACCGACGATCCGAGCCGGCCCGCGCCCTCAGGACCGACCCTCACTGAGCTTGAACGCACCAGCCGCGACGAGGCTCGCCTGCCTCGCGCCCACGCCTGCGTCCTGGCAAACGGTGCCCGCTTCTATGTCGACCATGCGCATCCGGAGTACTCCTCACCAGAGTGCCGCGGCGTTCGAGAGGCCGTCATCTACGACCGAGCCGGTGACGCTATCGCCCGCGACGCCATGGCGGCGGCGGCCGCGCTCGGTGATCCCATCGTGTTGTTCAAGAACAACGTTGACGGCAAGGGTGCCTCCTACGGCGCGCACGAAAACTACCTACTTCGCAGAGACGTCGATTTCTCCACGCTCACCCGCGCCGCGCTGCCTTTTCTCGCTACGCGCCCGCTCATCTGCGGCGCCGGTCGCGTGGGCATAGGCCAACGTAGCGATGAGGCTGGCTTCCAAATCTCTCAGCGAGCCGACTACATCGAAAACACCATCGGCCTCGAAACGACCTTCAACAGGCCGCTCATCAACACCCGCGACGAGCCCCACGCCGACGCTTCAGCCCACCGGAGGCTCCACATTATCTGCGGAGACGCCAATCAATTTGACGTGTCTACGTATCTAAGGATCGGGACGCTTTCCGCCCTCTTGTGGGCAATCGAAACAGGCCATGGCCATGCTTTCGACGATCTCACGGCCTGCGGCGATATCGTGTGTGAAACCGCTGCCTTCTCCCACGACCTTACGCTCACCCACACCATGGACACCGTGGGTGGAATCGCTATGAGCGCTCTCGATATCCAACGGGCCTACCTCGAGCGAATCGCCGATCTGCCCCATGTCGCCGACGACGACGAACGTGTCGACGTCCTTGCCCAGTGGGAGCGCGTGCTTAACGTCTTGGCCACGGACCCGATCGCTGCCGCAACCGACATCGAATGGGTTGCCAAGTACGAGCTGTTCAACGCCATGCGTCAGCGCTGGAACACCACCTGGGCCGACCCCAGACTTCAGGCGCTCGATCTCAGGTGGGCCGATCTGCGCCCCGACCGATCGCCTCTGGGGCACCTCGAAAAAGCAGGGCGCATCCGCCGCCTCGCCAGCCCCGATGAGATCGCCGTCGCAACGACCACCCCACCGCAGACGACGCGCGCCGCCTGCCGGGGGCTCGCCGCGCGCTATCTGCCTGGGCTCACCGAGGCCTCGTGGACGAGCCTTATCTTCGATACCGGCCAGCCCCGGCTCACCCGGGTGGCCCTGCCCGACCCCGCAGCCGCGCCCACCGCGCCCGCGCGCGCGGCTGCCCTTAGCGGCGACGTTGACGCTTTCGTGGCTCTCCTTGCCGAAGGCGCAACCCACTAGAGTAGAGACACACGACGAAGGAGGAGACATGACCCAGGAACAGGTCCACGCCGGCGGTGCGTCTGGCGGTACCGAATCCGAGGAAGCAGCAGGACTCATCCAGCACACGAGCGCCGGTCTTGACGACCTCCTCGACCACATCGATACCGTTTTGGAAGAAGACGCCGTCGCCTTCGTCGAGGGTTTTGTGCAAAAGGGCGGGCAGTGAAGCGACGCGTTTTTGGCATCGAGACTGAGTACGGCATCGCCTGCGTTGGCCCCCAGGGTGCGAAGCCGCCCCTCGACGCCGAGCACGCCGCTCGCGAGCTCTTCACGCCCGTGCTCGCTCGTCATCGATCCACCAACGTCTTCACCGTCAACGGGGGACGGCTCTATCTCGACGTTGGCGCACACCCCGAATATGCCACTGCTGAATGCTCGACGATTCGAGAGCTCATCGCCCAAGACGCCGCCGGGTCCCGTATCCTCGCTTCCCTCGCTGCCCAGGCTACCCGGCGTATGAGAGAACGCGGCGTAGGCGGGCGCATCCACGTGTTCAAGAACAACGTCGATGCCGTCGGGAATTCGTGTGGCTGTCACGAGAACTATCTCGTCAAGCGATCGCCACAGTTTCGCGCCATGGCCGACGCGCTCGTGTCCTTTTTCGTCGCACGATCGGCCCTCGTCGGTGCCGGGTGGGTCGCTCCCGACGGCTCCTACCATCTCACCCAACGCGCCCAAGCAATCGACGACGAGATCTCGGCCGCGACAACGAGGACTCGTCCGATCATTAACACCCGGGACGAACCGCTTGCCGACGCCTCCGCCTACCGCAGACTCCACGTCATCGTCGGGGACTCCTCGGTGTCTCAGGCGACCACCATGCTCAAGATCGGGTCGACCTGCCGGATGCTCACGGCCGTCGAGCGTGGCATCGATATCTCTGACCTGTGCCTTGCCCAGCCGCTGCGCACGCTGCGTGAGCTCTCGCGAGATCCTTCATTGAAGACACCTGTTGAACTCCGTGACGGTCGGCGTCTCACCATCCCGCAGCTGCTGGAAATCTATCGTGAACGTGTGCTTAACCTCGAATGCGATGACGAACTCGACCTGCGGGTTATGGATCTGTGGGCGCGAGGCAATGAGGCACTAGCTACGCAGCAGTGGGGGCCGATCGAGACCGAACTCGACTTTGCCATCAAGTACAGGCTCCTTCAGCGTGCAAGCGCACGCGCCGCCCGGTCACTGACAAAGGCCGAACAAACGCGACTCGAGCTGGCCTACCATGACATCACCGACGCCTCGCTCGCCCCCAGTCTGGCCGCGGCAGGCGCATTGACCTCGGTCGTTACCGACGCTGAAGTTGAGCAGGCGCGCCACCGAGCACCGACGACGACGAGGGCGCACCTGCGTGCCCGGGTTCTCGCAGCGGCCAAGGAACACGGCCGCGACGTCAGCGTCGATTGGCTCCATATTCGTCTCAACGACTCGAGGCGACCCACGCTCACCCTGGCCGACCCTTTGGCGAGCGACAATCCCGACGTTGAGGCTCTCATCGCCGACATGGAGGACCAGCAGTGACCCCGACGAATCGAAGGCACGTCCCCTTGACCGAGGGGGAACGCGAACGCTGGATCTACGAGGACATGCTCTCATCCGTACGCGAGGGCGTGCCTTTCACCTCTCCGGAAGAAGCTTACGGGAGCGTGCCTGACTACTCCGAACCGACGTATGTTCCGCCCGAGGCCATGATTCCCACGACCGAGGCCACCTACGCCGATGACGAACGCAGCTTCCCAGAACCTGAACGGCTCGTCTACGATCTCGACGAACTCGGGGCCTACGACGAAGCAGACGAGGAAGACGCCGACACCTTAGACATCGGTGTGAGCGACCCAGAACGCGGCATCATCGCCGACGACTACTATTCTCCCGCCGAGCCCTACGACGACTACGAGCTCGTTTATCCTGACGAGGACGAAGCGACGCTTCCTGAGGCCATCTCGCGAACCCCCGCCTTCTACGAAGAGACCGAAGGCCCCCTTGCCGAGGGGGACGACGAGACGCTGACCGGTCGACTCTCTCGAGACGACACCGATCAGTCACGACGCCGACTACCGTCACGCAAAGACCACAACCGGGTCAAGAAACCGTCGCTGTTTCGCCGGATCGTGCGCATGTGGCCACTCGTTGTCATCGCCGCGGTCGTCGTCGCAGTGGGTATCGCTGCGATGGCGGTATGGGACCTCTATCGTGGCTCGCACCCGGCGGGCGTGTCCTCGCGAATCTCCATCACCGAAGACACGACGACCGTCCCCGTCGTCTCCCTGGAGGCGCCCCTGCCTTTGACTTTTGCAAAGACCACCGTCGTCACCGAAGGCGAAGGTGATCCTCTGCGCGAGGGCGATCCCGTGCTCGTGCGACTGACCGTCTTCGACGGGCAAACAGGCAAGCTCTTGTCTTCGGGCGACGCCCCTCACTATCTCGCCGGCCGCGTCGACGAGGAGACGCTCACCCCCGACGTCGTCCGCGCAGTGGTCGGCCAGCGCGTCGGATCCCGCCTCGCCCTAAGGCGCCCCGTTGCGCGCGGCGCAAGCCAGGCCATGGAAATTGACGTCATCGATGTCTTGCCTACTCGCGCCGTCGGCAAACCGACCGAGCCTGAGGAAGGCGCGCCCGCCACCATCGCTCCCTCCGATCCGCCAGCGCTCGAGAGCACACTCGACGAGCCACCGTCCTCCGCCTACATCAAAGTTTTGCGAGCAGGTGAAGGCGCACAGGTACGAGACGGGCAAAGCGTCGTCGCCAACTTCATCGCCTGGAAGTGGCACGGCCACGACGAAATGACTAACACATGGACAGGCAAGGGACCGCAGGTCATCGATCTTGCTCGCGCAATGCCCGGACTGAGGGAACAACTATCTGACCAACGCGTAGGCTCGCGTGTGCTCATCGTTGTCCCTCCCGAGCAAGCTAAAGGTGACGACACGCTCATCGTTGTCGTCGATATCCTCGCAGTATTAGAAACGACGGCGACGAAGGGATCACAGGAATCATGAGCCTCGCCATCCGAGTCATCCCGTGCCTCGACGTCAGCGACGGCCGCGTCGTCAAGGGCGTGAACTTCACCCGACTACGCGACGCGGGGGACCCTGTCGAACTCGCCCGTGCCTACGATAGCGCCGGAGCAGACGAAATCACCTTCCTCGACATTTCCGCGTCCCTACGCGGCCACGAAGCCATGATGGACGTGATCGAAGAGACAGCCGGAGAAGTGTTCGTCCCTCTCACCGTGGGCGGGGGAGTGCGCAGCGTCGACGACGTCGCCGCGAGACTGCGTCGCGGCGCCGACAAAATCGGCCTCAACACGGCAGCTATCGAGCGTCCCCAGCTCATCTCCGACATCGCCGAGCAATTCGGCAGACAGGTTATCGTCTTGTCGGTCGACGCCCGCCGCGCCACCTCCCAACCGACCCCTTCGGGATGGGAAGTGACGACCCACGGAGGCACCCGTGCCACCGGTATCGACGCCCTTGAATGGACAACGCACGCCGTCGAACGGGGAGCAGGCGAAGTTCTCCTCAACTCTATGGATAGCGACGGAGTGAAAACGGGGTTCGACCTCGCGCTCATCGAAGCAGTCCGACACACAGTCGACGTCCCCCTCATCGCATCCGGCGGAGCCGGTGAACCCTCCCATTTCGTCGATGCGGCACGAGCCGGCGCTGACGCGGTCCTCGCAGCCTCCGTTTTCCATTTTGGTGAACTGACGATCGGCGAGGTGAAAGAGGCGCTAGCCGCTGCTGGGTTTGCCGTGAGGGACGAGGGGCGTAATCGTGGCTGAGCTTGCAGGGCACGTGGCTGCCCGACTCAAACGAGATGCCAACGGATTGGTCGCTGCCATCATTCAGGACGAGGTGAGCGGTGAGGTACTCATGCTCGGGTGGATGGATGACGAGGCCCTGCGCCGCACGCTCACTGAGGGACGTGTGACATTTTGGTCGCGCTCGCGCCGGGAGTACTGGCGTAAGGGAGACACCTCGGGTCATGCGCAGTACGTGCGTTCGATTGCCCTTGATTGCGACGGCGACGCTCTGCTCGTGCGTGTCCACCAGGTGGGATCAGCCTGTCACACCGGGGCCCGTTCCTGCTTCTTGGCGGGCGGGGAGATCCCCTGTGAGAAGGGAGAGCAAAATGGGTAGGAATGCTATCGATTTTGGCCACACATGGCCCAGTCGCCACGAGTTCGCGCGTCGGGCCGCGAACGAGCGGGTTGTTCCCGTTGTGCGCCGCCTGCTCGCAGACGGGATGAGTGCTGTCGGAGTTTACAACGGGCTGTGCCGCGGCAAGCCGGGCACTTTTCTTCTAGAGTCCGCCGAGAGCGACGGGTGCTGGAACCGGTGGTCCTTTGTGGGAGTGCGAGCGCGAGCGTGCCTCCTTGCCGAGGATAATGAGGCCTGGTGGGAGGGCGATGTCCCGGCGGGCCTGCCCACGGGCGGCAACATTAGCGAAGTTCTTGCACGCACGCTCGCTATCTTGCGTTCCTCGCCCGTGGAGGGTCTCCCGCCGCTGACCTGTGGACTTGTTGGCGCGCTCGGGTGGGATTTCGTCGCCTCGTGGGAGCCGCAGCTGGCCAGCGACAAGCCTCGAGAGGTCGACGTGCCCGACGTGGCTCTGCTCCTCGCCAGCGATGTCGTTGCCCTCGACCACGCCGACGGGTCGGTGTGGATCATCGCGAACGCCATCAACGGTAACGGTCTAGCCTCGGGTGTCGATGCCGCCTACGCAGACGCGGTGGCGCGTCTGGATGAACTGGAGCATGCCCTGGCACAGATGCCGAGGCTGGCGTTGGGTAGCCTCGGCGAGACCCCGCAACTCACAGTCGCGCCCCGCGTGAGTGAGACAGAGTTTTGCGACGTCGTTGAGCGGTGTAAGGAGCACGTGGCGGCAGGCGATGTCTTCCAGGTCGTACCGTCACAGCGCTTCGATGTCGAATCGCCCGCGCACCCCTTCGACGTGTACCGCACGTTGAGAGGCCTCAATCCCTCGCCCTACATGTACCTCATCCATGCGTCTGCGCGCGGGAGGGAGTTTTCTCTCGTCGGGGCCTCGCCTGAGACACTCATGCGGTTGCGTGGACGTGAACTGCAGACCTTCCCGATCGCTGGATCGAGACCTCGGGGAGACACGCCCACACGTGACCGGGAGCTTGCCGAGGAACTGGCGGCCGACGAGAAGGAGCGTTCGGAACACCTCATGCTCGTTGATCTTGCCCGCAACGACGTATCGAAGGTGTGCGAACCGGACTCTGTTGCCGTGAGCGGGTTCATGGACATCGTTCGCTACTCCCACATCATGCACCTGACGTCGAGTGTGACAGGGCGTGTACGAGAGGGAATCGACGCCGTGTCGTGCCTGCAAGCTACCTTTCCGGCGGGCACTCTCTCAGGCGCCCCCAAGATCAAGGCCATTGAACTCATCAATGCCTACGAGCCGGCGCGGCGCGGGTTTTACGGCGGGGTGATCGGACACCTTGACTTCACCGGCGACGCCGACGTTGCGATTGCCATCCGCACCGCCGTGATCGTGGGGGCGAGAGCGCACGTTCAGGCGGGCGCCGGCATCGTCGCGGATTCGCGTCCGCGCGCCGAGTTCGAAGAGACGATCCACAAATCCCAGGCATGTGTGAGCGCCGTGCGGCGCGCCGCGGCCTTGAGAAGCCAGTGAACGGACGGCGCTGAGGGCCCCAGTCTCGGACGGCTACGATGGGGGAGTGGAAGGAGGCGACATGAGTATTCTCGACGAACTTGTCGCTGGCGCCCTAGCTGACATGGAACGCCGGCGCGAGCAGGTGAGTTTGGAAGACCTCAAGGAACGGTGCCGGCGTGTTCCCAGTGCGCGTGACGCGGTCGCGTGCCTACGTGGATCGGGTGCTGCCTCGGTCATCGCCGAAGTGAAACGTGCATCGCCATCCAAAGGGCATCTGGCGACGATCGCGGAACCCGCGCAACTTGCGAGAGCCTACGAGGCTGGCGGCGCCTCGGTTATTTCCGTGCTTACCGAGGAACGTCGCTTCCTCGGGAGTCTGGGCGACTTTGACGACGTGCGTGCAGCAGTGTCGCTGCCGCTGTTGCGCAAGGATTTCATCGTTCACCCCTATCAGGTGCACGAGGCGCGCGCGCACGGAGCCGACATGGTGCTCCTCATCGTCGCCGCGCTTGAGCAACCCGTTCTCACCGGGCTCGTCGAACGCGTCCACTCTCTCGGTATGACTGCCCTGGTCGAGGCGCATTCCCGCCTGGAAGCGATCCGTGCGATCGATGCGGGTGCGCGGGTCGTTGGCGTCAACGCGAGGGACCTGGCGACCTTTGAGGTCGACCGCGACAATTTCGCACAGATCGTTGACGTCATTCCCGAGGGCATCATCACGGTCGCAGAGTCGGGTGTGCGTACGCCAAAGGACGTGTTGGCTTACGCCAGTGACGGGGCCGACGCGGTGCTTATCGGGGAGGCGCTCGTGCGCGACGGCGATCCCCAGGGCGCGGTAGCACGCATGGTTGCGGCGGGGGCGCATCCCACGCTCGCTGCCTCGCGGAGAGCCCGAGTCAACGCGAGCTGGAACGAGGAGGGAAGAAAACTGTGAAGGACCGGCGTTATTTTGGGGCCTATGGCGGGAGATTCGTCGCCGAGCCGCTCATGGGCGTACTCGACGAGATCGATCGAGCATGGGACGAGGCCCAAGCCGATCCCCAGTTCAGGCAGGAATTCGCGAGGTTACTCGCGGAGTACGCGGGGCGTCCTTCGCTCCTCACCGAGGCGACGCGCTTCGCCAAACACTGTGGCGGTGCCCGCGTGTTTCTTAAGCGCGAAGACCTTAACCATACGGGATCGCACAAGATCAACAACGTCCTCGGTCAGGCACTTTTGGCCAAGCGGCTGGGAAAGGATCGCGTCATCGCCGAGACGGGGGCCGGCCAGCACGGCGTCGCGACGGCGACGGCCGCGGCCCTGCTTGGTCTAGAGTGCACGATCTACATGGGAGAGGTCGATACTCAGCGTCAGGCGCTCAACGTCGCGCGTATGCAGATGCTAGGTGCCCGCGTCATTGCGGTGCGAGAGGGATCGCGCACGCTCAAGGACGCTATCAATGAGGCCTTTCGTGATTGGGTGAGTCACGCCGAATCGACCTACTACGTTTTTGGCACGGCCGCAGGGCCCGATCCGTTTCCGAGACTTGTGCGCGATTGCCAGCGTGTCATCTCAGACGAGGCGCGCGCCCAAATCCTTGAGGCGACGGGCCAGTTGCCCGATGTCGTCGTCGCCTGCGTCGGCGGTGGGTCGAATGCGATCGGCGCTTTCACAGCGTTCATCGACGATCCGTCGGTGTGCTTGCTCGGCTGCGAGGCCGGCGGTGCGGGCGTGGACACGGGCAGACATGCGGCGTCGATCAGCGCGGGCCGCGAGGCGGTTCTCCACGGGGCACGCACCCTCATACTCGGCGACGACGACGGCCAGACGATCGAATCGCATTCGATTTCGGCGGGACTGGACTATCCGGGATCGGGGCCGCAGCACGTGCATTTGTCCTCTATCGGTCGTGCCCGCTACGTGGCGATTACCGACTCCGAAGCGATGGAGGCGATGCGGTTGCTCTCCCGCAGCGAGGGCATCATCCCGGCCATCGAATCTGCCCATGCCCTCGCCGGGGCAATGGCGTGGGGCCGCGAACACGCGAATGCTCAAACGCCGCCGATCATCGTCGTATGCGTGTCGGGTCGTGGCGATAAGGACATGGACACGGCGGCGGAGTGGTTCTCGCTGGGCCAAGCGATTCCCTCCACGGGCACGGGCGAGACGGAAGGAGCGTAAGGATGTTGACCTCTCAAACCGCCATTCGCCGCCGGGTGGACGATGGCGCTAGCGCACTCATCGCCTATCTTCCCGTCGGCTTTCCGAGTCTTGACAAGACGATTGAGGCAGGGCGTGCGCTCATCGACGCCGGCGTTGACGTTATTGAGCTCGGCCAGCCCTATAGCGACCCTTCGATGGACGGGCCCGTCATTCAACAGGCGTGCGTACAGGCACTCGCGCAGGGGGTTCGCACGGACGATGTGTTCCGTACAGTCGAGGCGTTGGCGAAGGCCGGCGGCGTCGTCATGACGATGTCCTATTACAACCTCATCTTCACGAGGGGCCTGGACCGTTATGCGCGCGACCTTTCCAACGCTGGTGGTGTCGGTGTCATCACGCCGGATCTTCCTCCCGAGGAGGGATCCGAATGGGAGGCCGCCTCGCGTCAAGCCGGTCTTGAGCAAACCTACCTCGTTGCGCCGTCGTCGAGCGAGGAGCGGCTGCGCCTCATCTGCGAGCACACGCGCGGGTGGGTCTACGCTGCCTCGACCATGGGGGTCACTGGCGAGCGTGCGAGCGTCTCGGCGGCGGCTCGCTCCCTTGTCGAGCGCACGCGCCAAGCGGGAGCGCAACTGTGTTGCGTCGGCTTTGGGGTAAGCAACGCCGAGCAGGCACGGGACGTGGCGAGCTATGCCGACGGTGTCATCGTTGGTTCGGCTTTCATACGCGCGCTGGGCGGAAGCGATTTCACCGCTGCCAGGCGCCGGCTAGAGACCCTGGCTAGCGAGCTGAGGGAAGCGACCCTTTCATGATCGTGCACGCTGCGATTCCGTCGCCGCCGATATCGACCCTGTCGCTTGGGCCACTGACCGTTCGCATCTACGGTCTGTGTATTCTCGCCGGCATTTTCACGGCGCTCATCATCGCGATGAGGCGCTACCGCGAGCGCGGTGGCAATGCCGATTACGTCGTCGATGCGGCCCTTCTCGCCGTGCCCGCCGGAATCATTGGTGGGCGGATCTACCACGTCGTCACCTCCTACCAGTATTACGTGGGGCCGGGACGCAACCTGGCTGATGCCGTCAAGATTTGGCATGGGGGCTTAGGAATTTGGGGGGCAGTGGCCCTGGGGGCGCTCGGCGCCTTCGTTATCGTGCGCTATCGCCGCCAGCGCTTCGCTCCCTTTGCGGACGCGCTCGCGCCCGGGCTCCTGTGCGCTCAGGCGGTCGGGCGCCTCGGCAACTGGTTCAACCAGGAACTCTTCGGGGCACCGACCGCCCTTCCCTGGGGACTGTCGATCGATGATGCCCATCTGCCCGCGGGCTATGCCTCGGGTACCCTCTTTCACCCGACATTCCTCTACGAAATGATCTGGAATCTCGCGCTAGCTGCGGTGCTGGTGTGGTGGGATCGCCGACGTAGGCCGAGCGCCGGGGTCGTGTGGTGGCTCTACGTTGCCGGGTATTGCGCGGGACGGGTGTGGATCGAATATTTGCGCATCGACGAGGCCAATCTCATCTTCGGGGTGCGCCTCAACGTGTGGACGTCCCTCGTCGGCATTGTCGTTGCGCTCGTCTTTTGCTGGCTCGCCGCGCGTCGTGGTGGGCGCCACGACGTCGACCCCGAGGAGCTTGATCCGGCGACGGCGAAGACGTCGACCTGACCTAGGTCCCTTTTTCCCGATAGGATCGAGACATGCGACGAGCAAAAATTGTGTGCACCATCGGTCCGGCAACCGATAGCCCCTCTCAGATTCAGGCGCTGGTCGACGCCGGTATGGATGTCGCCCGTATTAATCGTTCGCACGGTTCCCAAGATGACCACGAGAAGGTGGTCTCTCTCGTGCGACAGGCGGCGCGCGATTCCCGGCGTGCCGTGGCGATTCTTGTTGACTTGCAGGGCCCCAAGATCCGCTTGGGGACGTTCTCCGGCGGCCCGCAGGCCCTGCACAAGGGCGACACGTTCACGATCACGACTAGGGATGTACCTGGGGATTCGGAGGTCGTTGGGACAACGTTTGCGGGTCTGCCGGGCGATTGCCGCCCGGGCGATCGGCTCCTTATCGACGATGGCAACGTGTCGGTGCGTGTCAAAGAGGTGACTGAGACCGACGTCGTGACGACGGTCGAAGTCCCCGGCGTCGTGTCCGACCATAAGGGCCTCAACCTGCCCGGTGTCGCCGTTTCGGTGCCGGCACTGTCGGATAAGGATCGCGATGACCTGCGCTGGGCACTGCGTAATCGTGCCGACATCATCGCGCTATCTTTTGTGCGCTCGGCAGAGGACTACCACGACGTCAAGGCGATCATGGACGAGGAGGACTATCACTGTCCCGTCATCGCCAAGATCGAGAAGCCACAGGCGGTCGATAATCTCATCGAGATCATCGAGACCTTTGACGGGGTCATGGTTGCGCGCGGGGATTTGGGCGTCGAGCTTCCCCTCGAACAGGTGCCGCTTGTGCAAAAGCACGCCATCGAGGTGTGTCGGCGGATGTCGAAGCCGGTCATCGTGGCGACACAGGTGCTCGATTCGATGATTCACAACCCGAGGCCTACTCGGGCTGAGGCGTCCGACTGCGCCAATGCCATCCTCGATGGTGCAGACGCGGTCATGCTTTCGGGTGAGACCTCGGTCGGCCAGTTCCCCATCGAGGCCGTGCGTACGATGTCGCGCATCGTGGAGAACGTCGAGGTTAACGGCGGGGAGCGGATCGCGGCCTTGGCGGGGGAGTACACGCTCACTCGCGGTGGTGTGTTGACGAAGGCAGCGAACGAGGTGGCGGAGAAACTCAACCTCAAGTATCTCGTGACCTTCACGCAGTCGGGCGACACGGCCCGCAAGATGGCGCGATTGCGTTCTCCCATTCCGATTCTCGCCTTCACGCCTCTCGACACGACTCGCAACCGCCTGGCCGTCACGTGGGGCGTGACGACGTATCGGGTTCCCGAGGTTCGGCACACCGACGACATGGTCTGGCAGGTTGATCAGCTACTTCAAGCTTCGCACCTCGCTGAGCGCGGCGATAAGATCTGCATTCTCGGTGGCATGCCGCCGGGGACGGAGGGGTCGACGAACTCGCTGCGTATCCACACCGTGGGCGAGGAGATGGACTACCGATCGATGTACTGAGTAGCGCACGGTTGCGGCGCAGCTCGAGCGGTGCCGCAACCGGGTCGTGTGATATGCTTTCACCAGTGGTTTAGTGCCACGAGGGCTACAGGGTACACAGTGTGCCCACCCTGGAAGGATGAAGAAGGAGTATCACATGACTTTTTTCAATGTTGAAGAGCACGGAACCGGCCGGCAGGCGAACAACGTTCTCGCCGCCGCTATCAGCGAAGCGGTCCGTCCGTGGTTCTCAGACGTCGCCACCAACGCGCGGGTTACGAGGGCACTGTCCCTGCTTGGCTCGTGCAGGGAGTCCGAGCGGATGTGGGCCCAGAAGGTCCTCGGAGTGACGGTCTCTCCCGTGGCCTGATGTGCACAGGAGCATCAATCCCCGTGGTGAATGTTCATCGCGGGGATTACCTGTATTCGCGAAGCTAGGATGAAAAAGGCCTTCGTGCCCGTCCCGTGTTCCCTCGTCAATGGAGAACGAGAAGATGCTTTTCGCAACAGTCGCGCCGGAGTGGCAACAGACCCTCGGCGCGGGACCACTTTTGGTGATCGCCGCACTGGCGGTTGCTCTCATCCTCATCGCGGTTATTGGCTTCCGCCTTCACGCCTTCCTCACGCTCATCCTCGTCAGTATCCTTACCGCTTTCGCCACGGGTATCCCGTCGGATCAGATCGTCGATACCCTCGTGAGCGGTTTTGGCTCGACGATGGGTTCGGTTGCGCTCCTCGTCGGTCTAGGAGCGATGCTGGGCAAGCTCGTTGAGGCCTCAGGTGGTGCCAAGGTGCTCGCCGACGCAATGATTAGGGCGTTTGGGGAGAAACGCGCACCCCTCGCATTGGGCGTTGCTGCCTTGCTCATGGGCTTTCCGATTTTCTTTGACGCCGGCCTCGTCGTCATGCTTCCCATCGTTTTCGCCGTCGCCCACCGGCTTAAGGGATCGATCGTGGCCTACGCGATCCCAACGGTCGCTGGATTTTCCGTCATGCACGTGCTCGTGCCGCCGCATCCGGGACCGGTTGGGGCCGGTACGCTCCTTAACGTCAATATGGGTCTGCTCATGATCGTGGGCCTCATCGTCGCGATCCCGACGTTCTACGTCTCGGGTGTGTGGTGGGGTGGTTTCATCTCGCGACGCGTGGGGGTCAGCATGCCGAAGCTCTTCGGCACCATGAGCGACGATGAACTGCCTGAGCGCATGCCGAGTGTTGGCGAGGTCATTGCCATGCTCGTCCTGCCCGCCGTGCTCGTGTTTTTGAACACCGGTTTGTCGACGCTCGTGCAAACGGGCGTCATTGCAGGCCACAAGGCGAGTGAGGACGCTAAGTCGCTGACGCCGGATTCGGCGTTCGTCCAGGTACTCATTCAGCTCGGCCAGACTCCGGTAGCCCTGCTTATTTCGGCTCTCGTTGCGACGGCGCTGCTCGGCCGCTACATTGCCACGGATCGCTCGGGATTGGAAAAGATCGTTGATTCGGCCCTCGGGCCCGTGTGCTCGGTCATCCTCATCACAGGTGCTGGCGGCATGTTCGGCAAGGTTCTTCAGGCCTCGGGCATCGGTGGTGCCCTCGCCAGCACGCTCGACAACCTGGGGGTACCCATCCTGCTCGCTACCTACGTGGCGGCGGTCGTGCTGCGGCTTGCCCAAGGCTCGGCGACAGTGGCCCTGCTCACGGCGACGAGCCTGGTCGCACCGGCGGTCGCGAACGCGCATCTGTCGCCGCTGGGTATCGTGTGCATCGTCTTGGCGGCGTCGGCTGGATCGGTGTTCGGCTCGCACGTCAACGATTCGGGCTTCTGGCTCGTCGGCCGCCTCACGGGCATGGACGTGAAGACGACGCTCAAGGTGTGGACGAGTCAGCAGACGATCGAATCGGTCGTGGCGTTTGCCCTCGTTAGCGCTATTTTCATGTTCGCCTAGTTTGAAGGAGCCACCGTGCGCCCTGCCCTTTCCTCCACCCAGCTGCGCATGATTCGCGCCCGAGCCGCGCTGTTCGTCTCGGACGTTGATGGGACTCTCACCGATGGCGGGTACACGGTGGCCCCTTCGACCTCACGCTTGATTGCCGGGCTCGAGGCCGTCATGCGCGTGGCCGTTCTCACCGGTCGGTCGTTCGCCTCGGCCGCGGCAATCGCCCGGTCGATCTCTCCTACCTGCATCATCGGCTCGTGCAACGGCGGCTACGTTGTTGATCCCGCTAGCGGGGCCGAGATCCACCGAGCCCGCTACGAGGTCGCCGATCTCGAACGCGTCGATGCGCTCGCGCGCGACACGGGGGTCGGCGTCGCCTATTACACGCCGGAGGCCGTCTACACTCCCTACCCCTTCGTCCTCCACGAGCTCTTCGAAGAGGCCGAAGGGATCACGTCGGTGCGCGACCATCCCGCCGATCTCGGTCACGTCGTCAAGTTCACAGTGGCCCTTGATCCTGGACGCGAGGATGAGCAGGCAGGCGAGCTGACGCGCGAGTGCCCGGCGCTGGTGCGCTCGGTCAGCTGGATCCTCGAGTTGACGAGCAAGGAAGCATCGAAAGAGGCGGCCCTTGACGCTCTCTGTCGCTATCTCGACGTCGCGCCCGAGCGCGCGATCGGCGCGGGCGATGGGGAAAACGACATCGCGTGGATGCGTGCCGTGGGCTATCGCGTCGTGCCCGAGGATGCTCATCGCGCCGTCGCCGCGATGGCAGACGTCGTCGTCGATGCGTGTTCGAGGGAGGGGGTCGCGCGCTTTGCGAACGCACTGGCGCGGGCCTAAGAGGTACCCCGAGTGGGATTCGAACCCACAACAAGCCGGGTTTGAGCCGACCGCCTCTGCCAATTGGGCTATCGGGGCGTAGGAAAACCCTACGTGTTCATCATAGGATATTGACGTGACAACTTCTAACTCAGACGAAACCCAGGAGACGCCGGAGACGCGTACCGTCCTCGTAGCCGAGGACGAAACCCTCATCCGGCTCGATATTGTTGAAACGCTCACAGAGGCAGGCTACGAGGTCGTCGCCGAGGTCGGCGACGGTGAGGCCGCCGTGGAGAAGGCGAAGGAGCTCGAGCCCGACCTGTGTGTGATGGACGTCAATATGCCGAAGATGGACGGCATTGAGGCGGCGGCGCAGATCAACGAGGCGATTTCGTGCGCCGTTGTCATGCTGACTGCGTTTTCCCAGCGTGAACTCGTTGAGCGTGCGCGCGATGCCGGGGCTATGGCCTACGTCGTCAAGCCGTTCACGCCCAATGACCTTCTTCCCGCCGTCGAGATCGCCGTCTCGAGAGCCCAGGAAATCCAGGCTCTGGAGGACGAGATCGCCGACATGACCGAGCGCTTCGAGACGCGTAAGGCCGTGGATCGCGCGAAGGGTCTGCTCATGGAGAATATGGACATGAGCGAGCCGGAGGCGTTCCGGTGGATACAGAAGACCTCGATGAATCGGCGCCTATCGATGCGCGAAGTCGCTCAGGCCGTCATCGAACAGGTTGGCAACAAGTAGGACGGTCGGCGAGGCGGAGGATGAACGCATCCTCCGCCTCGCTACTGTCGGCTGACCCGCCTACGATGGGGGCATGACGACGCCCAGGCTTCTTCTCGTTGACGGTCACTCGCTCGCTTTCCGGGCCTACCATGCCACGCGGGAGAGCCCCGGGTTTATGACGAGCACTG
The DNA here is from genome assembly GCA_030527545.1 of Actinomycetaceae bacterium. Classification (GTDB taxonomy): domain Bacteria; phylum Actinomycetota; class Actinomycetes; order Actinomycetales; family Actinomycetaceae; genus Nanchangia. The sequence goes on along the minus strand of JAUNAP010000005.1, from coordinate 97,263 downwards.
GCGAACGTACGAACGCCGTCTATATCTTTTGCACGATGATGCGTCGGCTTTTGCGCGAGTACGCCCCGACGCACGTGTGTGTGGCCTTCGACACGGCGGCGCCGACGTTTCGAAAAATTGAGTATCCCGAATACAAGGCGGGGCGTAAGCCCACGCCCGAGGACTTCCCTCCCCAGATCGGATTCATCGTCGAAGCGATGCACGCGCTGGGCGTGAAGACCACGTCGAAGGACGGTATCGAGGCGGACGATATTTTGGCTACGCTCGCTCGCCAGGGCGAGGACGTCGGGGCACGCGTGTGGGTGGCTTCGGGGGACCGTGACGCCTTTCAGATGATCACCGACGCGGTGACGGTTCTTGCGCCCGGCCAAACGATGTCTCAGATGCGTGAGATGGATGCCCAGGCGATCCTTAAGAAGTACAAGGTCACGCCCGAGCGCTATCCCGAGCTTGCCGCGCTCACCGGCGAAGATGCCGATAATCTCGCGGGCGTGTATGGCGTAGGGCCGGGAGTGGCGGCCAAATGGCTCAACGAATTCGACGGACTCGACAATCTGTTCGAGCGAGCGGGAGAGATCGGGGGTAAACGCGGTGAGCAGCTGCGTGCGAGTGTTGACGCCGTGCGGCGCAACAGGAGGCTCAATCGACTGCTCACGGACGCCGATCTCGATGTGAGCTTCGATGACCTCACCCTCTCGCCGCGAGGGCCCCAGGCCTGGAACGACGTGTGCGCAACCTTGGAATTCCACTCGCTCAAGGACGCCATGTGGCACACCGTCACCGAGCTAGTCGGCGACCTTTCAGACGATGCGGGTGAGGCAGATGAAGAGCCCCTCGAGTGTGTCTTGCGCCACCGAGATCTTCCTGCCGACGAGCTGGAAGACTGGCTCAATTCCGCCGGTTCCGCACCGGTGGGAGTCGACGTCGTGGGGGATGACTCTCCCGGCCACGCTAGCGTGAGGGCAGTGTCGTTCGCGTTTGGTGAGGAAGCCGTCACGATCGATTGGGATGAGGCTTCGGCCGAGACGAAAGACGTCCTCGCGAAGGTGTTGGGCGATAGGAGCCGTGCGTTCGCACTCATCGACGCGAAGGCAGCGTTGCACCGCCTGAGCGCATCCGGGTTGTCGCTGAACGCTCGCGTATTCGATGCCGCGCTGGCCGCCTATCTTCTCGTTCCTGATGCGCGTGAATACTCTCCCGAATACCTGGCGAAGACCTATCTGCAGCGGGAGATGCCGAGTGAGGACGGGGCGGATACGCTGTGGGCAGACGAGGCGCCGAGCTCGCGGTGGCGCGCCCAACTGGCCGGCGATCTCGTCGGCCCTCTCAGCGAAAAGCTCGAGGCTCTGGGCCAGTTTGATTTGCTCGCCGACCTCGAGATCCCGTTGACGCGAGTCCTCGCGCGCATGGAGGAAGTCGGTATCGCGGCGTGCGCCAGCGTTTTTGCCGCACTCCACGACGATCTCACCCACGAGGTCACCCGAGCTGCTGAGGAGGCGCGGCGTATCGCCGGTGATCCCGACCTCAATCTGTCGAGCCCCAAGCAGCTTCAGCGTGTCCTCTTTGACGAGCTCGCACTGCCACCGACGCGTAAGATCAAGACCGGCTACACGACGAACGCAGAGGCCCTCAACCAGCTCTATATCGATACGCAGCATCCCTTCCTCGCCTACTTATTGGAGCACCGGGACAAGATCAAGCTTCTTCAATCCGTTGACGGGTTGACAAAGGCCATCGACGATTCCGGGCGTATACACACGACGTTCCAGCAGACGGTGGCCGCGACGGGCCGCCTGTCTTCTACGGCTCCCAACCTCCAAAACATCCCCGCGCGCACAGCGACGGGCCGTGAGATCCGCGCGGGTTTCGTTGCTGGCGAGGGCTACGAGGGACTCATGACGGCCGATTACTCGCAGATCGAGATGCGGATCATGGCTCACCTGTCGAAGGACGACGCGCTTATCGCGGCTTTGACGAGCGGAGAGGACCTCCATGCGTCGATGGCCTCACTCGTCTTCCATATCCCTGTCGAAGAGGTGACCCCGCAGCTGCGCTCGCGCATTAAGGCCACCTCCTACGGTCTTGCCTACGGGCTTTCGGACTACGGCCTGGCGAAGCAGTTGGGTATTGCCAGAGGCGAGGCCGCTGACCTACGAGCGAGCTACTTTAGGCGTTTCAGCAAGATTCGGGACTATCTGGCGGATGTGGTCGCAACGGCCAACCGTGAGGGCTATACGACAACGATGTTTGGCCGCCGCCGCTACCTGCCGGATCTCAGGTCGGATTCTCGTCGCATGCGCGAGGCCGCTGAGCGTGCCGCACTCAATGCGCCGATCCAGGGTTCGGCCGCCGACATTATGAAACGAGCCATGCTCGGTGTCGATGCCGGATTGCGAGAGGGCGGGTTTGCTTCGCGGTTGCTCTTGCAGATTCACGATGAACTCATCTTTGAGGTCGCGCCGGGGGAGCGAGACCGCCTCGAGGCTCTCGTGCGCGAGGCCATGGGTGCGGCGGCGCAGCTGAGTGTCCCGCTGTCGGTGTCGGTCGGTTACGGAAGCACCTGGAAGGAAGCAGCCCACTAACCGAAGCGAGGTCGCACCTCGAGGCTGTCGATGATGGCGTCGTCGGGGCATTCGAGAGCGGCCTCAACGGCATAGGCAATCGTGCTCGGGCGCATGTGGTCTGCCGGATCGTAGCCTCGCGCGCCCTGCAACGCGACCTGCATGTCGGTGTCGACGCGCCCGGGATGGATCGAGATGACGCGCACCCGAGTGCGCTCCTCCTCCCTGAGGGCGTCGGTGAAGGCGCGTAGCGCGAATTTTGTCGCCGAGTAAACGCCGGTAGAGGCAGCGGAGCGAAAGCCCGAACCCGAGTTAATGGTGACGACCGTTCCCCTCCGCTGCCTCAGCGTGGGCAGGAGCAACCTGGTGAGTTCGGCGACGGCAAAAACATTGATAGTAAAGGCCTCCTGCCAGTCGGAGGCTTCCATGTGCGCGAGGGGACCGGACGGGGCAATACCGGCGGAGTGTATGACCGCGTCAACGGGTGGAAGTGAGCGCACAGCATGAGCGAGGCCGTCGAGGTCTGCGAGATCGCACGGCCATGCGCTAGCTCCAAAGATGCCTTCTGCCACCTCCTCACAGGTGCGTCGCTCGCGTCCATGAATGATGACCGACGACGAAGCACAGAGCCGTTTCGCGATAGCAAGGCCGATGCCGCGGGTAGATCCGGTCACGAGAATGTGGCGTGTCATAGGGGCAGTCTATGTGAGGAAGACAACGTCTGCTCGAGCACCGCAGCTTGGGACTTTTCCGCGTCTTTGCTAGACTCATTCCCGGTCGGACCCTAGGCGGGACCGTCCGAGTCCATGTCCATCTACTAGCTTCCGTTTCGGAGACTCTTTTACATGACCACCTCCACCACTCCGCAGCTCGATCAGGTTGCGGTCAATGACATCGGGTCGAAAGAAGACCTGCTCGCTGCCATCGACTCCACGATTAAGTACTTCAACGATGGCGACATCGTCGAGGGCACGGTCGTCCGCGTAGACCGCGACGAGGTGCTGCTCGATATCGGCTACAAGACAGAGGGTGTCATCCTCTCTCGTGAGCTGTCGATCAAGCATGACGTGAACCCCGACGAGGTTGTCGAAGTCGGCGACACCGTCGAGGCCCTTGTCCTTCAGAAGGAGGACAAGGAAGGGCGTCTTATGCTGTCGAAGAAGCGCGCCCAGTACGAGCGCGCCTGGGGCGACATCGAGAAGATCAAGGAATCCGACGGCGTCGTCACCGGCACGGTCATCGAGGTGGTCAAGGGCGGTCTCATCCTTGACATCGGCCTGCGTGGCTTCCTCCCGGCGTCGCTCGTTGAGATGCGCCGTGTGCGCGACCTGCAGCCCTACATCGGCCGTCAGCTCGAGGCGAAGATCATCGAGCTCGATAAGAACCGCAACAACGTCGTCCTCTCGCGTCGCGCCTGGCTCGAGCAGACGCAGGCCGAGGTCCGCTCGCAGTTCCTCAACACGCTGCAAAAGGGTCAGATTCGCGATGGCGTCGTCTCCTCCATCGTCAACTTCGGCGCGTTCGTCGATCTCGGTGGTGTCGACGGCCTCGTCCACGTGTCGGAGCTGTCGTGGAAGCACATCGATCACCCCTCGGAGGTCGTCGAGGTCGGTCAGCAGGTCACCGTCGAGGTTCTCGACGTCGACATGGATCGCGAGCGTGTGTCCCTGTCGCTCAAGGCGACGCAGGAGGACCCGTGGCAGGTCTTTGCTCGCACGCACGCGATCGGTCAGGTCGTTCCGGGCCGCGTGACGAAGCTCGTTCCCTTTGGCGCGTTTGTTCGTGTCGAGGATGGCATCGAAGGTCTCGTTCACATCTCCGAGCTCGCTCAGCGCCACATCGACGTTCCCGAGCAGGTCGTCAAGATGGGCGAGGAGATCTTCGTCAAGGTCATCGACATCGACCTCGATCGTCGCCGCATCTCGCTGTCGCTTAAGCAGGCGAACGACGGCGTCGACCCGAACGCCTCGGAGTTCGATCCGTCGCTGTACGGCATGACGGCCGAGTACGACGATGAGGGTAACTACAAGTACCCCGAGGGCTTCGATCCGGCCACCAACGAGTGGAAGGAAGGCTTCGAGGCCCAGCGTGAGGCGTGGGAAGAGCAGTACGCCCAGGCTGAGGCTCGGTGGAAGGCCCACAAGGAGCAGGCGGCGAAGGCTCTCGAGGCTGACCGCGACGCCATGGCTGTCGACCCGGCCGAGAACGCCTCCTATTCGACGGAGACGGCCGACACGTCGGGTACGCTCGCTTCTGACGAGGCGCTCGCCGCTTTGCGTGAGAAGCTGACGAGCGACCGCTAGTAGTCGGTTTCGAGCTGACTGTTCATCCGGGGTGGCCCCGTAGGGCCACCCCGGATTGGTTTATGTGTGTCCGGCCGAGATACGCGAGCACATGACCATCGCCGCGGGTGAGGTGGCGCCCAGGGTGGGGGGGCGGAACGTTCTGCTGCGATCGCTAGGCCGGGGGTGCGAGGGTCAACAGCTTGCGCTTATAAACGTGGCCCCCACGCCGCACGCGGCGTGGGGGCCAGGCGTTGTCGTTTCGCGGGTTAGCGCGTGGGAGCCGCGTCCTCGCGCGGAGGCGGCGTGGCCAGCGCATCGTCTCCGACAAATGCCGTTCGTCCCGAAGCCTCAGGATTTGCCATCGAGGGCTGTACGGGCTTGCCGGGTTTGCGTCGCAGGAAGAACCTTCGAGCGTCGTTGAGGACCTGTTTCGTACGATCGCCCGACGGCAGCTGACCATCGGTAGGGTAGGGGCCCGAGATCGAAGGGGTGAGAGTCGAATTGACCTGCTCGGCTACCGATTCGACGAGGATTTTGCGAATCGCTTCGCGTTGGCGCCGCATGAGCGTGAGGTGGTCGCGGCGCATGGCACGCGACGTTGAGACGCACATGCCGATCATGATGATAGAGAACGGGAGGGCGACGAGGATGGCGAGAGCTTGAAGTGCGGCGAGTGCGGTCGACGATTCGGCAGTTGACATCATCGCCGCCGTCACGGCTCCGGTGAGGACAGCCCAGGTCAGACGGACGCGCATGGCCGGATCGGGGTTTCCTCCGCACGAAAGCATCGACATGACGAACGAGCCCGAGTCGGAGGAGGTGATGAAGAAGATGACGACGACGACCATCGCGAGGCCGGACAGGAACGCCCCTGCCGGCATGTGGTGGAAGGACTGGAAGAGAACGGTGTCGATGTTGATCGTCCCGTCGGCGCCGATGAGCTGCGCGCCCTTGAAAAGAACCTGGTAAAGGGCGTTGCCACCAAGGATTGCGAACCAGGCCATGGTGACGAGCACGGGCACGGCGACGACGCCGATGATGAACTCGCGCACGGTGCGACCGCGGGAGATACGCGCGATGAAAATTCCAACGAAGGGCGACCACGAGATCCACCAGCCCCAGTAGTAGGTCGTCCACGAGGACAGCCACTGCGTTCCGTCCGGCCCCTGGAAGGGCAGGGTGCGGAAGGAGCGCTCAATGAAGTCAGCGAAGTAAGCGCCGATGTCAGAAACGAACTCCGACAGCAGGAACGTCGTGTTACCGAGGACGAGGACGGCGATGGCTAGGAAGGAGGCGAGTACGAGGTTGGTGTTCGACAGCCATTGAATGCCTCGTCCGATACCGGAGACGACGGAGATAGCGGCGATTGAGGAGATAGCGATGACGAGGACGACGAGGAGCGACTTCGTGACAGTGAAGCCGGTCAGATAGTTGATCCCGGCCCCCACTTGCACGACACCGAACCCGAGCGAGGTTGCGATACCGAGCAGAGTTCCCACGAGGGCGACGGCGTCGACGACGTCGCCGACGCGACCGGTCACTCGCTCGCCCAGGATCGGTTCGAGCGTCCAGCGAAGCGAAATCGGGCGGTTCCTACGAAAAGAGGTGTAGGCGACAGCGAGCCCTACGACAACGTAGATCGACCAGGGATGGAAACCCCAGTGGAGGAACGTCGAACCCATAGCGTCTCTGGCGGTCTCTGCCGGGGTGCCGGAAAACCCGGGTCGGGGATTGGCGAAGTGAGATAGCGGCTCGCCGGCGCCGTAGAAGACGAGGCCGATCCCCATGCCCGCCGCGAAGAGCATGGCAAACCACGACGTGGTGGAGTATTCGGGTTCCTCATCGTCGCGTCCCAGCTTGAGATCGCCGAAGCGGGAGAAGGCGACAAAGAGGGCAAAGAGGACGAACGAGGACGCGATGAGGACGTAATACCACGACAGGTTGTTCGTGATCGTCTTCGACAACCAGGAGATCGCGTCGTTGAGGGGGGCGGGGACGATGATGGCCGCGAGGACGAGCACGACGAGACAGACGACGGAGGGCCAGAAGACGGCGCGCCGTACCGCCGTGGCCTCGGGCACTGTTTGTTGAACCGCTTTGTCGCTCACCTCCTTGATCTGCGGCAGTTCTTCCTCGTTCGAGGATGGTGAGGCGGACAGGTCAGGAGTAGCAGAAGACATAGATGTTTCTTGAGTAGACGACAGGGCAGCGCGCACGAGGTGCGCCTCACCAGTATAAGGACAGTTCTTCCGTTATGTCGTATGGGGGCTACGCTAGGCGGCGTTGTCGTGCACAATATCCTAGTGTTGAGGGTGTCTTCGTCATGAGAGGAGCAGTAGTGAGCGAATCTCCCGTGCGTATTCTTCGTCCATTCCACAGTGCCGGCCCCTCGCGGAGTTTGCGGGTGGGTGTCACCGGTGGCATCGGCGCCGGGAAGACGACGGTGACGAGCGTTCTCGCTTCGCTCGGGGCGCGCGTGATCTCGGCGGACGATCTCGTGCGCCAGCTCCAGCAGCCGGGGGGAGCGGCCGTCGATGCTATCGTCGAACGCTTCGGGCCGACGGTACGTGGAGTCGACGGCGGGATCGAACGGAAGGCGCTTGCCAGACTTGTCTTTAGCGATGCGCAGGCGCGCAGAGATCTCGAGAACATCGTTCATCCGCTCGTTGCTCGCCAAGCCCAGCAATTCCTCTCCACCGCGCGCGGTGGTGAGGTCGCTGTCTACGATGTGCCGTTGCTCGTCGAGACGGGGGTCCACGACTATTGTGATGCGGTCGTCGTTGTCTGGGCCGATGTTGCCTCGCGTCTGTCTCGACTGGCGTCGCAGCGGGGGATGACACGCGAAGAGGCAATGGCGCGCATTCGGGCGCAGGCGACGGACGCCGAGCGGGAACGCATTGCCCATGCGATCGTCGACAACACCGTTGCGCAAGACGAGGTCCATAGGGCCGTCGCCGATGAGCTGTGGCCCGCGCTCGTGGCAGCCGCAACGAAGAGTCGATAGATGCGACGCGACGAACTAACAGTTTCGGCCCGCCCCTTTGAGGTCGTGTCTGAATACACCCCGTCGGGGGATCAGCCCCGCGCCATCGATGAGCTCGCCAGGCGCATTGGTGACGGCGAGAAGGACGTCGTGCTCATGGGGGCGACGGGTACCGGGAAATCAGCGACATCGGGGTGGCTCATCGAACGCGTGCAGCGTCCGACGCTGGTCATGGAGCCGAACAAGACCCTCGCCGCACAAATGGCTGCTGAGCTGCGCGAATTGTTCCCCCACAACGCGGTGGAGTACTTCGTTTCCTATTACGACTACTATCAGCCTGAGGCCTACGTCCCGCAGACGGACACGTATATCGAGAAGGATTCCTCCATCAACGACGAGGTCGAGCGCCTTCGCCATTCCGCTACCAACTCGCTGTTGACGCGGCGCGATGTCATCGTCGTGTCGACCGTGTCGTGCATCTACGGACTGGGAACTCCCCAGGAGTACGTCGAAAGGATGGTTCCCCTTCACGTGGGGATGAGTATCGACCGCGACGAGCTGCTCCGTCGTTTCGTTGATATGCAGTACCAGCGCAACGACGTCGCCTTCGAGCGCGGGACCTTCCGAGTGCGCGGGGATACGATCGAGATCATCCCGGTTTACGAGGAACTCGCCATTCGGATCGAGATGTTTGGCGACGAGATCGACGCCTTGGCGACGCTGCATCCCGTCAGCGGCGACGTCATCAACTCCGAGGAGCTCGTCTATTTGTTCCCGGCCTCGCACTATGTCGCCGGCCCCGAGCGCATGGCGAGGGCGATCGAGTCCATCGAGAACGAGCTGGGCGATCGGCTGGGGGAATTGCGCATGCAAGACAAGCTGTTGGAAGAGCAGCGTCTACGCATGCGTACGACCTACGACCTCGAGATGATGAAGGAAATCGGCACGTGCTCGGGGATTGAGAACTACTCGCGCCACATCGACGGACGAGGGCCGGGGACCCCGCCCAACACGCTTCTTGACTATTTCCCCGATGACTTTTTGCTCATTATTGACGAATCTCACGTCACGGTTCCGCAGATCGGCGGGATGTTCGAGGGCGACATGTCGCGCAAGCGTACGCTCGTTGATCACGGCTTCCGGCTGCCTTCTGCGATGGACAATCGTCCACTCAGATTTGCCGAATTTGAAGATCGCATTGGGCAGACCGTTTACATGTCGGCCACGCCCGGGCCTTTTGAGCTCGAGCGCAGCGACGGCGTCGTCGAGCAGATCATTCGTCCGACCGGGTTGGTCGACCCGAAGGTCGTCGTCAAACCGACCGAGGGGCAGATCGACGATCTCCTCGGCGAGATCAACAGACGCGTAGACCTCCAAGAGAGAATCCTCGTGACGACTCTGACGAAGAAGATGGCCGAGGACTTGACGACCTACTTTGCCGAGCGTGGGGTGCGCGTCGAATACCTGCATTCGGATGTCGATACTCTCCGCCGCGTCGAGCTGCTGCGCGAGCTGAGGCTGGGCAAGTTCGATGTTCTCGTCGGCATCAACCTCTTGCGCGAGGGACTTGACCTGCCTGAGGTTTCGCTCGTTGCCATCCTCGATGCCGATAAGGAAGGCTTTTTGCGTTCTACTACCTCGCTCATCCAAACGATCGGGCGTGCCGCTAGGAACGTCTCGGGTGAAGTTCACATGTACGCTGATACGCTCACAGATTCCATGCGCGCTGCGATCGAAGAGACCGAGCGTAGGCGTACGAAGCAGATCTCCTACAACCGCGAACACGGGATCGATCCCCAACCCTTGCGAAAGAAGATCGCCGATGTCACGGACATGCTCGCGCGCGAGGCTGTCGACACGAAGGAGCTGCTAGAAACCGGTTATCGTGGTGCGGGTAAGAAGGCGAAAGCACCCTCGCTACGCGAAGAACTGGCGGTGAGCGCCGAAGGTGACCTCGCGGGTCTCATCGCAGAGCTCGACGCCAGAATGCGCCAGGCCGCGGAGGATCTCCAATTCGAGGTCGCGGCCAGGCTGCGCGACGAGATCGCCGATTTGAAAAAGGAACTGCGTGCCATGAAGGCGGCCCACTGATGAACACTATGCCAGCGACCCTCAACGGCCTCACCGACAGCGAGGTGGCGGAGCGGCGCCGCGACGGGCGCGTCAATGTCGCTCACCAACCGACGTCGCGCACGATCGGGGCGATCATTCGCGACAACTGCCTCACCCTGTTTAACGCCATCCTTCTGGCCTGCCTGGCGGTCGTGGTTACGGTGGGATCGCTGCGCGACGGCGTCTTCGCCGGAGTGCTCGTGCTCAACGCGGCGACCGGTATCATGTCGGAAATTCGGGCGAAAATCACTCTCGATAAGCTCGCGATCTTGTCAACGACTCCCCTTAGCGTCATCCGCGATGGGAGCGAAACCCAGGTCGCTCCCTCCGACATCGTCGTTGATGATCTTGTTGTCCTTCGTCCCGGCGATCAAGTTCCCGCAGATGGGGAGATCGTAGAGTCGAGGGGACTTGAGATCGACGAGGCGATCCTTACCGGGGAGTCCGAACCCGAACGCAAGAATCCATCGGATCGCGCGCTGTCTGGATCGAGCGTCGTCGCCGGGGAGGGGCATCTCCTCGTTGACGCGGTCGGGGAGGACGCGTGGGCCTACAAGATGAGCAGCGATGTCAAGCGTTTCGAGATGGCTCATTCGGAACTTTCGGCCGGCATCGACACGATTCTTACCTGGCTGACGAGGATTTTGCCGCTTATGATCCTCGTCCTGGGTTTTTCCCAGATCGACTGGAGCCGAGGACTCGGCGGTGTCCTAGCCAGCGGGCAGTGGCGCACGGCTGTGCTCGCCATCGTGGCGGCCCTCGTTGGAATGATTCCGCAAGGCCTCGTGCTACTTACCTCGGTCAACTTCGCGGCAGCGTCATTGAAACTCGCACGTAACAAGGTTCTTGTTCAGGAGCTACCTGCCGTCGAGGTGCTTGCCCGAGTCGACGTGCTGTGCCTCGACAAGACGGGAACCATCACCACCGGAGCGATTAGCTGCCAGGGGGCACTCAAGCCGGGGCAGACCGAGCTGAAGCCACTCGGGGAGGTGCTCGACGAGACTACGCGGCGCGCGCTTGCCCAAGCGGTTGCCGACCGCACAAACGCGACGGCGACGGCTATCGGCGACAAGCTCGGCGAGACCTGCGCACCTCAGTGGCGCCGTATTCCCTTCTCGTCGGCTCGCAAATGGTCAGCCGTTATCGATGAAGCCTGTTGGATCCTTGGCGCACCGGAGATCGTGTGCGATGCGTCAACGAACGGAGAAGAGGCGAGGCGCAGCGCCGACGCTATTGCCGCCGAAGGCGCAAGGATCGTTGCCTTCGCGAGAGGCAGCGGCAGCATCGAGCCGGATAAGCCGTCGTTACCGAGTGATCTTGAGGTCGTATGCCTCGTCGTATTGAGCGAAGAGATCCGGCCCGATGCGGCGGAGACTCTCGCCTATTTCGCCGCCCAGGGAGTCGACGTGAAGATCATTTCCGGTGACTCGCCGACCACCGTCGGGGCAATTGCCAGGCGCGCGGGGATCGGCGATGTCACCGTATGCGATGCGCGCACCCTGCCGGCACCGAGCTCTCCCGTCCAGTCGCAGCGGCGCGGGCGCAGAGACCGGCCCGCTCGCGAAGTGGATCCGGAGTTTGGCCGGGCGATCGAGCGCGCGAACGTTTTCGGCCGCGTGAGCCCTGAGCAAAAGCGCGCGCTCGTCCACGCCCTCCAACAGGCGGGCCACACGGTGGCGATGACGGGCGACGGCGTCAACGACTCGCTTGCGCTTAAGGACGCCGATCTGGGTATCGCCATGGGAAACGGCGCTCAGGCGACGAAGGCGTCGGCAAAAATCGTCCTACTCGATTCGTCGTTTTCACGATTGCCTGCAGTCGTTGCCGAGGGTAGGCGGGTGCTGGGCAACATGGAGCGGGTCTCCACACTCTTCCTCGCCAAGACACTGTGGGCCTTCGTCATCGCCATGACGGTGTCTCTGTGCGGGCTGGGCTATCCGTTTTTGCCGCGTCACCTCACCCTCATCGGCGTGTTCACGATCGGGGTTCCCGCGTTCTTGCTTGCCCTCGCCCCCTCGGCGCAGCGATATCGTCCCGGTTTTCTCCCGCGCGTGTTGAAAATGGTTCTTCCCGCAGGCGCTGCGATCGGGCTCTCGGGAGTCGGTGTCTACTGGTGGGCCCTGCCGTGGGGAGGGCACATGCCCCAAACGGCGGCGACGCTTGTCATCACGGGCCTGTCGCTCGCGCTCCTCGCCGTCCTCGCTCGCCCCTTGTTGACCTGGCGGGGGCTTCTCGTGGCCGCCATGGGCGCGTGCGTGGTGTGCATTACCCTCGTCCCGGTAGCCAGGCGTTTCTTCGCGCTTGAATGGCCGAGTATGGACCAGTGGGTGCCTATCACGGGCATCGTCGTCGTCGTTGGGGCTTTCATCCTTGCTATCGGCCAGGTGTGGGTGCGTCGCCACTACCGTGGTGATTCCCACAGCGCGGTGCTTGAATGTCGTGATGAGCGCGCCCTGCCGTAAGCTGGGGGAGGAGGGGAGTAATTCCACGAACACCCTGGTCGTCATCACGGCGTCTACGCTCGGTCAGGGGGCCTTCGGGCGGTTTGAGACCTCCACAGCTAGGTTCTAATTAACCGTGGTGGAGGATTGACCTTCTTATGGACGTTCATGTCTACACGTGGATTGCGCTCATCGCCATCGTCGTCACGCTTTTGGCCGTCGACTTCATCGGCCACGTGAGGGCGGCCCACGAACCGACCATCGCCGAGGCAGCTCGCTGGAGCATCGGCTACATCGCCCTGGCCGTCGCCTACGGCGGTTACGTCTGGTGGCTTGGAGGCTCGCGCTACGCGATCGAATACTGGGCAGGCTGGATCACCGAGTGGTCCCTGTCTCTAGATAACCTCTTCGTCTTCATCATCATCATCTCCGCCTTCAGGGTGCCGAGAAAATACCAGCAGGAGGTGCTGCTCGGCGGCATCATCCTCGCCCTAGTGTTCCGCTTTGCCTTCATCCTCGTCGGGGCGAGCCTCGTTAATCGCTTCGCGTGGATCTTCTACATTTTCGGGGCCTTCCTCATCTACACAGCGATCGCGCAAGCGCGCAGCTCGCACGGTGAGGATGAGGAATATGAGGAGAATCGCTTCACTCGTCTCGTGCGCCGAGTCTTTCCCATGACCGATGGTTTCGTGGGCGGCAAACTTCTCGTCCGCCACCGTGGCAAGACGTTCGTCACCCCGATGCTCATCGTCATGATCGCCCTCGGCTCTGCCGACATCATGTTCGCCGTCGACTCAATCCCCGCGATCTTCGGCTTGACCCGTGAGCCCTTCCTCGTATTCTCGGCAACGGCATTCTCGCTGCTTGGGCTCCGTCAGCTCTACTTCCTCATCGACGGTCTGTTGGAAAAGCTGGTTTTCCTTCACTACGGGCTCGCACTCATCCTCGGCTTCATCGGCGTCAAGCTCATCCTTCACGCGATCGCCGAGAACAACTTGCCCTTCATCAATGGGGGTAATCACATCGAGGGCGTGTGGGAGCCATCGATCGGTATCTCCCTGGGCTACATCGTGGTCGTTCTCGTGGCGACGACGATCGCGTCCGTGTGGTACTCGCGCCGAAAGTCCGTCGAGGCCTCCTAGCGGGGCTCCTCCTCGGTGGTTCTCGCGAGCCGGCGCGCTAACCAGGCACACACGACGAGTTGGAGCTGGTGAAAGACGATGACCGGTACGGTCACCGCCGCGAGCGTGTGGGCCGGGAAGATGATCGCTGCCATGGGCAAGCCGGTGGCCAGTGACTTCTTCGATCCGCACATGAGGAGGACGATCCGGTCGGCGCGCGAAAGCGACAGCGCCTTTCCTCCCCACCACGTGGCGGCGAGCATGAGCGCAAGCAGGATCGCCGAGGAGACCAAGAGACCGCCGATCTGGCCGAGCGTCACGGTTCGCCATAGCCCTTTCGCTGTTGCCCCAGCGACGGCGGAAGCAACGACGATGAGGATCGTGCCGTGGTCGACTCCCTTCGTCAACCATCGCCTTTCACGCACCCACTCGCCGATGCGAGGCTGGAGAAGCTGGCCAACCGCGAAGGGCAGGAGCAACTGCAAAACGACATCAAGGATTTTCGAGGGATCGACACCGCTCGCCTTACCCATGATCGCGTAGACGAGGACGGGGGTGACGATGACGCCGGCGATATTAGAGATCGTTGCAGAACAGACAGCCCCCGCGACGTTTCCGCGCGCGATCGAGGTAAACGTGACAGAGGACTGCACGGTTGAGGGAAGCAGCGTGAGATAGAGGGTGCCCGTTGCGAACATGCCTCCCAGCAGGCTCGCTGTCAGCCCGTGTCCGGCCCATCCCAGCAGCGGGAAGACAACGAAAGTCGCCAGTGCGACGCCGGCTTGCAGGCGGACGTTCGTGAGCCCGGCGATGACCTCGCTTGAACGCAGACGCGCCCCGTAGACGAAGAAGAGGACCATGACGGCGAGGGTTCCCGCCCACGTGAGCGCCTCGATAAACACGTGGGGGATGGGAATGGCAATGCCGATTACGAGGACAACAAGGAGCGCTGCGATGAAGGGATCACACCATCGTCGCAGCGCTGTGAGCGCGCTCGACATTAGGAGGAAAAGCCTCCGCCGACGATCGTGAGTTCACGAGCGATGCGCTCGGTAATGAGGTCGTTGACAAAGAAGGGATCGTCTTCGAGAAGTTCGAAAGCATCCGATACGCTGCGGGCTTCCATGATGACGTAGGCGCCAGGGGCGCCCTCGGGGGAGGGCGAGGGACCGAAAACCTTGATGACACCCTGGTCGACGAGCCCGCCGAGGAAGGCACGGTGCGCCGGCCGCAGATCATCCATGCGCTCTCCGCCGTGCGGGTCGTAGACGTATTCGACAACGAAAGTGGCCATGAGATCTCCTGGAGATTAGTACGAACAGTGCCTATCCAAGTGTGGCACATTCGGATCGCATCTGGCGGGGCCTCGTCGCGACCGGGGGCGGAAGGCGCCCTAGACTGGAAGAGATGAATGAGTCCTTACGCGTGAGCGGTGCCCGCGAGCACAACCTCAAGAACGTCTCCATTGAAATCCCGCGCGCCTCGATGGCCGTTTTCACGGGACTGTCGGGTTCGGGCAAATCCTCTCTGGCTTTCGACACGATCTTTGCCGAGGGACAACGCCGCTACGTCGAGTCGCTCTCTTCCTACGCGCGCCAGTTCCTCGGGCAAATGGACAAGCCCGACGTCGACTTCATCGAAGGACTCTCGCCCGCCGTATCTATCGACCAAAAGTCGACGTCGCGCAATCCACGCTCGACGGTCGGCACCATCACCGAGGTCTACGACTATCTGCGCTTGCTGTATGCGCGTGCGGGACGCGCACATTGTCCCGAATGCGGCGAACCTATTTCGTCCCAGACCGCCGAGCAGATCACGGATCAACTACTCGAACTGCCCGAGCGGACCAAGCTGCAGGTTTTTGCCCCGCTCGTACGCGGACGCAAGGGCGAATACGACGAACTCTTCGCCGACGTGCGAGCCAGCGGTTATACGAGGGCCCGCGTCGACGGAGAGGACATCCGCCTCGATTCCCCACCCACACTGGAGAAACAGCTACGTCACGACATTTGGGTTACCGTCGACCGCCTCGTCATCCGAGACGGAGTGAGATCGCGTCTCAACGACTCGATCGAGCAGGCGCTTTCCCTGGCCGATGGCCTCGTCCTCATCGATTACGTCGATCGCGACCCAGACGACCCGGAGAGGGTGCGTCGGTTCTCAGAAAAACGTGCCTGTCCCAATGGCCATCCGCTCGCGCTTGACGAGATCGAACCTCGGACCTTTTCCTTTAACGCCCCCTACGGGGCGTGCCCGGAGTGCTCGGGACTGGGGTCGCACCTGGAGGTCGATCCCGATCTCGTCGTATCCGACCCCTCCAAGACCCTGCGGGAGGGAGCGATTACGCCGTGGACGTCCCACGCCGAGCATTTCTTGCGCGAAATGACGGCACTGGGCGAGCAGCTGGGCTTCGACATTGACACGCCCTTCGAGAAGCTCCCCGCGCGTGCTCGCAAGGCCCTGCTTTACGGCAAGGACTACAAGGTGAAGGTGCGCTACCGTAATCGCTGGGGGCGCGAGCGAACGTATGCTTCTGGCTTCGAGGGCGCGATCCACTTCGTCGAGCGCAAGCACGACGAAACCGAGTCCGACACGATGCGGGCTCGTTACGAGGGCTACATGCGCGAGGTCGCGTGCTCGAAGTGTCACGGGGCCAGGTTGCGCCCGGAGGTGTTGGCCGTGCGGGTCGGCGCACTCAATATCGCCGAGTTAACCGACCTGTCGATCGATAAGGCTCTTGCCTACCTTGATACCGTCGAGTTGTCGGCTCGCGAGGCGACAATTGCCGGGGCGGTCCTCAAGGAGATCCATGCGCGCTTGCAGTTCCTCATCGACGTGGGCCTGTCTTATCTCACTCTTTCTCGGGGGGCCTCGACGCTGTCCGGCGGTGAAGCTCAACGCATTCGACTGGCCACCCAGATCGGATCGGGGCTTGTCGGTGTGCTTTACGTCCTCGACGAGCCCTCTATCGGGCTGCACCAGCGCGACAATAGGCGCTTGATCACGACCCTGGAGAAGCTACGCGACCTCGGTAACACGCTCGTCGTCGTTGAGCACGACGAGGATACGATCAAGGCCGCAGATTGGATCGTCGATATCGGCCCCGGGGCAGGTGAACATGGAGGAGAGATCGTCTATTCGGGGCCGGTCGCTGGGCTGAGCGAGGCCAAGGGGTCGCTCACGGCAGACTATCTTGCGAAACGACGCTCGATTCCCGTCCCTAGCCAGCGCCGCCCCCAAGACCCCCTGCGCCAGCTTCGTATCGTCGGTGCCAGGGAAAACAATCTCAAGAACGTTTCGGTGTCTCTTCCCCTGGGCAATCTCGTTGTCGTCACGGGGGTATCGGGGTCTGGCAAGTCGACGCTCATCAACCAGATCCTCTACCGCAGCCTCGCCCGCGACCTCAATCGCTCGCGCGTTGTCCCCGGCAGGCACAAACGCATCGAGGGAACCGAGCACCTCGACAAGGTTGTTCACGTCGATCAGTCACCGATCGGGCGTACCCCGCGCTCTAATCCCGCCACGTACACCGGGGTGTGGGATCACATACGCAAGCTCTTTGCCCAAACGCCCGAGGCAAAGGTTCGCGGTTACGGTCCGGGCCGCTTTAGCTTCAACGTCAAGGGCGGGCGATGCGAATCGTGTAGGGGCGATGGGACCCTCAAGATCGAGATGAATTTCCTACCAGACGTCTACGTGCCCTGCGAGGTGTGCCACGGGGCACGCTACAACAAGGAGACGCTCGAGATCCGATACAAGGGTAAGAACGTCGCCGATATCCTCAACATGCCCGTCGAGGAGGCAGCACGTTTCTTCGCGCCCATCTCTGCGATCTCCAGGCACTTGACGACGCTTGTGGATGTCGGTTTGGGATACGTCAGGCTCGGTCAGGCTGCCACGACGCTGTCAGGTGGGGAAGCACAACGCGTCAAGCTGGCGTCAGAACTGCAGCGACGTTCGAGCGGACGGACGATCTACGTCCTCGACGAGCCGACGACGGGCCTGCATCTGGAGGACATCCGCAAGCTTCTCCTCGTTCTTCAAGGACTCGTCGATAAAGGAAACACGGTCGTCGTCATCGAACACAACCTTGACGTCATCAAGTGCGCCGACTGGATCATTGATATGGGTCCCGAGGGAGGCGATGGCGGCGGCACGGTCGTGTGCGAGGGAACACCTGAGCAGATAGCGGCAGTCGAGGGCTCTTACACGGGGGCTTACGTGGCGGAGCTCGTGGCCCCCGGGGCGTAAAGGGCTTCGATGTCTTCTGCGTAACGTTGCGCAATCTTGTCGCGCTTGATCTTTTGTGAGGGCGTGAGCAGGCCGTTGTCCTCGGTGAAATCCGAGGTCAGAATCTTGAACTTTCTGATGGACTCGGCGCGAGAGACCAGCCCGTTCGTCCGTGCGACAGCCTTTTCGACAGCTGCAAGGACCGTCTCGTTGCGTGCTGCGCGGGTAATGTCCATGGGGGCAAGCCCGTGGTTGCGCAGCCAGGCAGGGAGCATGTCGCGATCGAGTGTGATGAGCGCGGACACGAAGTGGCGGTTGTCGCCAACGATCATTGCCTGGGAGATGAGCGGGTGGCCCTTGAGAGACTCCTCCAGTACGGCCGGAGCAACATTCTTACCGCCCGCAGTGACGATGATCTCGCGCTTGCGTCCGGTTACCCAGACGCGGCCCTCTTCGTCGATGCGCGCGACATCGCCCGTCTTATACCAGCCATCAGGCGTGAAGGCAGCCGCTGTCGCCTCGGGGTCGTTGTGGTACCCGCGCATGATTGAGGCGCCTCGGGCGAGAAGCTCACCGTCGGCGTCGACCTTCACCTCGTTGCACGACAGAGGCTGGCCAACGCTGCCGGTGATGTTGTTGTCGCGGCGCGCCATCGTGAGGGGACCCGTGCATTCGGTGGAACCGTAGCCTTGCGTCACCTCTATGCCCATGCCGTGGAAGAAGTAGCCGAGCCTGTGGGCGAGGGGCGCGCCGCCGCACGTGAAATTGACGAGGTTGCCGCCAAGGAGCTTCTTCACCTTATTGAGCACGAGAACGCGCGCGATTTTGAGGCGCAGCGTATGAAAACGGCTGGCACCGCCGCCAGTCTCTTGTGCTTGTGCCCACGATTCTGCCGTGTGAGCGGCCCAGCGAAACGCCACGCGTGTGAGAGTGTGCGCGGAGGCCTGCGTATCGGCGGCGTTGTAGATCTTTTCCAGAACCCGGGGGACGACGAGGAGTGCGTAAGGCTTGAAGGACGCAAGGTCACCGAGAAGGGTCTTCGTCGAGCGCGTGTAGCCGGCCACACCGTGGCCGACGAGCATCTGGTAACTGATGAAGCGCGCGAGAACGTGGGCGACGGGCAGGAACAGAAGCACCCGCGCGGTCGCGCGGTTGTAGATGAGAGGTGCCCAGGGGACCCTAACGGCCTCGAGCATGTCCATGAGCGAGGCCTGCGTGATTTCAACGCCCTTGGGCTTGCCCGTTGTCCCCGAGGTGTAGACGATGGAGCTTGCCGCGTGCGGGTCGATCGAGGCGAGACGCTTATGGACTTGCTCGGGGCTAATGCTGCGACCCTCGTCCAAGAGATCCTCGAGAGCACCGTCGTCGAGGGCCCACGATCCGAGCGTGCGCGAGGACGCGTCGCGCATAGCGCGCTCAACCCGCTCGGCCTGGTGACGTGTGTCGGTGATCGCGGCGACGAGGCGTGCATCCTCGGCGATCCAGGCGATCTGGGAGTCCGAATCGGTTTCGTAGATGGGCACGACAATGACGCCCGCTGCGAGCGATCCGAGGTCGATGAGCATCCACTCGTACGACGTGGCCGCCATGATGGCGAGTGTGTCCCCGGGCTTGAGGCCGCGTGCTATGAGGCCGCGCGCGACGTTGACGATGTCATCGGCGAGTTCGCGAGCGCTCGTTGTGATCCATGTGCGACCCAGCTGCGAGGGCCTCTCAACGGCCGGCTCGTTAGGGAATTTGCGCGCCCTGGCAAGGATGGCGTCGACTACGGTCGGGTAGGAGTTGAGCGGTGTGGGGGTCGGCGCCAGGGATCGCATCGTATTCTCCTTCATCGATCGGTAGCCTACCGTTCAGTAGCCTACCGCGGCGTAGCTTTGTTTGCGTGGCGACGGCGTGCCCTCACGGTCGGCTTCGCCCTAAAATGACAGGGTGATGCCCATCGACTCCATTCCGCTGCGCCGTTTTATCACGGTCACGCCGGTGGGGTCGCTCTTTCTCCTCGCGCGCGGGCGCTACCTAGTCGGGGTGCATTTCGTGTCGGGACGTATGGTTCCACGCGAGATGGGGGTGTGGGCCCACCCGACCGATCCCGTCCTCGAGCCGGCGGCACTGCAGATACGCGAATACATGGAGGGACGGCGTCGCGAATTCGACCTTCCGCTCAAAACCGAGGGCTCAGCCTTTTGTGAGCGCGTGTGGGCTCAGCTCATGCGGATCCCCTACGGGCAGACGGTCACCTACGGTCAGATCGCGGCGTCCCTGGGTAATCGTCACAAGGCCCGCGCAGTTGGGCAGGCCGTTGGGGCGAATCCGTTGGCGATCGTCGTGCCCTGCCACCGTGTCGTTGCCACGGGCGGGCGGCTAGGGGGGTTCGTGGGGGGAAGCGCGGCCAAAGAGAGCCTCCTTGCCCTCGAGTCAGCCCACGCCGTGGCGGTCGCCGGGGAGCTCGACGGACAGGATCAACTCTTTTAGCTGCGGGTAGACTATTCGTCATGAGTGACAAGCATGCCGCGTGTCTGCCTGACGATGAAACCCTGGCCATGTCTATCGAGATCCTGCGCCTGCTGGCCGATCGTACGCGCCTGTCCATCCTCGCCATGCTTGCGGAGGGGGAAATGTCGGTCTCGGCGATTGCTGAGGCCCTAGGGCGCCCGAGTCCTTCTGTCTCGCAGCACCTCGCGAAGCTGCGTGCCGGCCGTCTCGTTGCGACCCGACGCGAAGGAACAACAATCTATTATTCGCAGCCCGATGTTCACATCACCGCGCTCGTGAAGAACGTGCTCGATCACATCGACCATCTCCTCGACGACGATCGTGGCTGAGCCCGGGGCGCGGCTCACCCGCCGCCACTTCGTCCTCGCCTCGGCACTCCTTGCCGCCGGGTGTGCGCGAGAGTCCGAGTCGCCGCGCAACGCGGGGGTGACCGCACGAGCGCAGCGGACGGTCGAGCCGTCCGCACCGGCGCCCGCACATTCCCTGGCCAAGGAGAGCAAGACCGTCGACCCCGCCGGTGTGGTCACCGAGCTTTCGGGGCGTCAACCCACCGCGTGGGGGATGGACATCGCGGGGATCATCCGCAACGGCCCAGCCGACGCTGTTGCGCTGACTTTTGATGCCTGCGGCGGGCCGGGTGGATCGCGCGTCGACACCGAGCTCATCGACCTTTTACGTTCACGTGGAGTTAAGGCGACGCTTTTTCTCAATAAGCGGTGGATCGAAGCCAATCTGGGCTATGCCCGCGAGTTGGCCCAAGACCCGTTGTTCCAGCTCGCCAACCACGGCACCCGCCACTGTCCGCTGAGCGTGACGGGACGTTCAGCCTACGGGATCGCGGGGACGCGGACGGTGAGCGAAGCGGTCGATGAGGTCGCCGCCAACCACGAGTACATGGCGCAGACCCTGGGTGCGGCGCCGCGCTACTTCCGGGCCGGAACGGCGCACTACGATGACGTAGGCGTCGCTGCTTGCCAGGCTTTTGGGGAAAGTCCCGTGGGATTTACGATCAACGGCGACGCGGGGGCTACCTTCAGTGCCGATCAGATCATCGCCGAGGTGTGCCGGGCGCGCGGGGGTGACATCGTCATCTCACACATGAACCAACCCGACGGAGCAACCGCGGAGGGCTATCGAGAAGCCCTCGCGCGGTTGACCGATGCCGGGGTGACCTTCACCCACCTCGCCTGAGTGAGCTTATAGGTCGTAGTAGAGCGCGAACTCGTGCGGATGCGGGTAGACGCGCATGGGCGCGATCTCGTTCGTTTCTTTGTACTCGATCCACGTGTCGAGAAGATCGGGCGTGAAAACGTCGCCTTCTTGAAGGAACTCGTTGTCCTCACGCAAGGCGTCGAGAGCGGCATCTAGAGAGTGCGGGAGCTTATCGATTCCCTCGTATTCGGCCGGCGGAAGCTCGTAGAGATCTTTGTCGATGGGTTCGGCCGGCTCGATACGCTGGCGGATACCGTCGATGCCCGCCATGAGACACGCCGCAAAGGCCAAATACGGGTTGGCTGACGGGTCGGGGACGCGATACTCGACCCGCTTGGCCGCCGCGGAGGTGCCCGTGGCGGGGATGCGGATGCACGCCGAACGGTTCGATGCCGAATACACGAGGTTGATCGGAGCCTCGAAGCCGGGCACGAGACGTCGGAAGGAGTTGATCGACGGATTCGTCAGCGCGAGTAGGGCGGGGGCATGGTGGAGCAGCCCGCCGATGAAGAAACGAGCCGTGTCCGACAGCGATCCATATCCGCGCTCGTCGTAGAACAGGGGCTTGCCGTCCTTCCACAAGGACATGTGCGTGTGCATCCCCGAACCGTTGTCCCCGAAGATCGGTTTGGGCATGAAGGTCGCCGATTTGCCGGCTTGCCAAGCAGTGTTCTTGATGACGTATTTGAACTTCATCATGTCGTCGGCGGCCTGCAACAGCGGTGCGAAACGATAGTTGATTTCGTGCTGGCCAGCTGAACCGACCTCGTGATGGGACCGTTCGACCGTGAGGCCCACAGCCGCCATATTGGCAACCATGCGGTCGCGAAGATCGACGAAGCGGTCGCGCGGCGAGACCGGGAAATACCCGCCCTTGAGCGAATGCTTGTAGCCGAGATTGCCGTCGGCTTCGACGCGCGAGGTGTTCCAATAGGCCTCATCGGAGTCCACCGAGTAGAACGTGTGCTGGGGAGAGACCGCATAGCGAACGTCCTCAAAGAGATGGAACTCGGCTTCGGCTCCGATGTAGCAGGTGTCGGCGATACCCGTTGAAGCGAGATACGCCTCCGCTTTGGCGGCGACTTGGCGCGGGTCGCGTGAGAACGGCTCGTCGGTGAAGGGGCTGACGATAGAGAAGTTGACGACTAGGGTCTTCGCCTCGCGGAAGGGGTCGAGGAACGCGGAGGAAATATCGGGAACGAGCTTCATATCGGATTCGTGGATAGCGGTGAAACCGCGCACGCTCGATCCGTCGAACATGAGCCCGCTAGTGAGTGCGCCGTCGCGGAACTCGCTGACAGGAATAGTGAAGTGCTGCTGGACACCCGGTAGGTCACAGAAGCGGACGTCGACGTAGCGTACGTCCTCGCTCGTGATGAAGTGAGCCAGCTCTTCGGTCGTTCGGAACATGGGGTGGGACCCTTCCTGTGAGAACGTGACAGGGACAGGGTAGCAGTTCACCGCCCGCCGGCAGCACGCCCATCCACGGGCGTGCTGCCGGCGAGGCTACTACACTGACGCGCGTGGCCGACCCGTCAACATACCGTCCCCGCCCCGCCGATATACCGACGTTGCCCGGTGTCTACCGGTTCCTCGATCCAAACGGGCGAGTGATCTACGTCGGTAAGGCGAAGAACCTTCGCAACCGGCTATCCAGCTATTTTCATGACCTGTCGGCTCTCCACCCGCGCACCCAGCAGATGGTGACTACCGCGTGCGCGGTCAAATGGGTTGTCGTCGCGACCGAAGTCGAGGCTCTCACACTCGAATACTCCTGGATCAAGGAGTTCGCCCCGCGATTCAACGTCATGTATCGCGATGATAAGTCTTACCCCTACCTTGCTCTCACGATGGGAGATGTCTACCCGCG
This sequence comes from Actinomycetaceae bacterium, assembly GCA_030527545.1. Lineage (GTDB taxonomy): Bacteria > Actinomycetota > Actinomycetes > Actinomycetales > Actinomycetaceae > Nanchangia. Next base: position 73,955 of record JAUNAP010000005.1, on the reverse strand, counting down.
TATGCACATCACCCGCGAGCGCAAAAGGAAGGGCACTCGCTACTTTGGTCCGTACACGAAGGTGTGGGCTATCCGCGAGACGATGGATCTTCTGCTCCGTGTGTTCCCCGTGCGCACGTGCGCGAAGGGTGCGTTTGCCAGGGCACAGGCTCAGGGGCGCCCGTGCCTCCTCGGATATATCGACAAGTGCTCGGCGCCGTGCGTGGGCAGGATTAGCCGCGAGGACCACCGCGCCTTGGCTCAGGGCGCTGCCCAGTTCCTGGCCGGCAGGACCGGGCCTCTTATCCGCCAGGTGAGAAGCGAGATGAAGGACGCGGCGGCCGGTTTGGAATTCGAGCGCGCGGCAAAGTTGCGTGACGACCTCGTGGCGCTTGAGACCGTTGCCAACAAGAATGCCGTCGTTTTCGACGATGGGACGAATGCCGACGTGTTTGCTTTGGCGATGGATGAGCTCGAGGCAGCGGTTCAGGTGTTTCACGTGCGCGGAGGGAGGATCCGAGGCGAGCGCGGCTGGGTCGTCGATCGTCTCGATGCCGAGGAGGCCGACGCGCTCATGGAGGCGCTTCTCACCCAGGTTTACGGCGACGCCGGTGGCCACACGCTTGAGCGCGACGGCGAGTCTGAGGAGGCCCGTGGCGTCGACGACGTCGTGCACGCGTCGACGCAGTCGATCCCCGACAACATTCTCGTCAGTGCGCAACCGACGAACAGCTCCGTCCTCGCCCAGTGGTTGAGTGGCCTTCGTGGTGGGCGAGTCACCATTGCCGTGCCCAAGCGGGGGCAAAAGAAGGCGCTCATGGACACGGTGGCAGCCAATGCGGCGGAGGCTTTGCGCTTGCACAAGACGAAACGCGCGGGTGATCTCACCGAGCGTTCGCGTGCGCTTGAGGAAATCGAGGAGTACGTGGGCCTCGACTCTGCACCGCTGCGGATCGAGTGCTACGACATTTCACATACTCAGGGCAGCCACCAGGTCGCTTCCATGGTCGTCTTTGAAGACGGTGCGCCTCGTAAATCGGCGTACCGACACTTCACCATCCGCGGTCCTGCCGGCGAGGGAGCAAGCGACGACACTGCCGCCATGGACGAGGTGTTGACCCGACGCTTCCGCCGACTACTGGCTGAGGAGGCTGGCGAGAGTGGCTACGATGAGGACGGCGTGGCCCTCGCATCCGGTCCGCTCGATCCGGACACCGGAAGGCCGAGACGCTTCTCGTACCGGCCTGACCTCGTTGTCGTTGACGGCGGTCTTCCTCAGGTTAACGCTGCGGCCGAGGCTCTCGCTCGCCTGGGTATCGACGTTCCCGTCATCGGGTTAGCCAAGCGTCTGGAAGAGGTGTGGATCCCAGGCGAGGAGTTTCCCGTCATATTTCCGCGTACGAGCTCTGGTCTCTACCTGCTTCAGCATGTGCGCGATGAGTCGCACCGGTTTGCGATTACGGCGCACCGCAAGAAAAGGGGGAGGGCCATGACACGTTCCCTCCTTGACGACATACCCGGACTCGGGCCGGCTAAGCAGCGCAGTTTGCTCAACGCATTCGGTTCCCTCGCCAAGATGCGCGAGGCGAGTGAAGAGGATTTGGCCGGAGTTAAGGGCATTGGGGCCAAGCTGGCGTCCACCATTTACGAGGCTCTCCATCCCGGCGCGTCCTAACGCCTGCGCGCCAGGGGTGAACCTGGCACAGTAGACGCATGGACACCAGCGCGACACCGACGCCACACGTACCCGATGGGGTTGCCGAGCTCGACGAGGACACTCAGCTGCCCGATCCCCTTCAGCCCGAGCTTCTCATTATCACGGGCATGTCCGGGGCGGGACGGTCGCGAGCGGCGCAGGCGCTCGAGGATCTCGACTGGTACGTCGTCGATAACCTACCTCCCCACATGCTCGTCCCCTTCGCCGATCTCATGACTCCCGACGGCGGGGGAGTCCACCGCCTCGCGGCTGTCGTCGATATTCGCTCCGGAGAGTTCTTTGATCGCCTCGCGTCGGTGCTCGATGACTTGTCGGTGCGCGACGTCAACTATCGGATTGTCTTTCTCGACGCCGAAACCGACGAGCTCGTTCGCCGCTACGAGTCGAATCGCCGCCCCCACCCGGCGGGGTCGCGCATCATCGAAGGCATCGCTCGCGAACGTGACATCCTCGCGCCCGTGCGTCAGCGCGCCGACGTGCTTATCGATACGACACGTATGAACGTTCACGATCTCGCCAGGCACATGCGCGACGTCGTCGCCGCTGAAACGAGCGAGCAGGTTCGGCTGACTATCATGTCGTTCGGCTTCAAGCACGGGATCCCGCTCGATGCGGATTGGGTTGCCGATATGCGATTCCTCGTCAACCCCTACTGGGTAGAAGAGCTGCGCAACCTCACAGGTCTCGACGCCCCGGTCTACGACTACGTGATGGCGCAGCCGGGGGCGCGCGAGTTTGGACAGAACTACGTCGACCTGCTCGAACCGATTCTGTCCGGATTTGCGCGTGAGCTTAAGCCGTTTATCACGGTCGCCATTGGCTGTACGGGTGGGCGTCACCGCTCGGTCGCGATGACCGAGTTCATTGCCGAGCAGCTGCGCGACAGGGGGGTGCCGGTGAGGACGCTCCATCGCGACGCCGGGAAAGAATAGCCGTGGATACGCTCCTCGACAGTGGCGGGTGGGTGACCCGCGGTAGCTCGGGGCCGCGCATTTGCGCCCTCGGTGGCGGACACGGACTATCGGCGACTCTGCGAGCATTGCGTCACATTACCCGCGAAGTCACAGCAATCGTGACCGTCGCCGATGACGGTGGTTCTTCGGGGCGGCTGCGAAGCGAGTTGGGCGTCCTACCTCCAGGGGACTTGCGGATGGCCCTGTCTGCGCTGTGTGACGATTCGGAGTGGGGACTGACCTGGCGCGACGCCATTCAACATCGTTTCGACTCTCACGGGGCCCTCAACGGTCATGCCTTAGGGAACCTGCTCATCGTCACGATGTGGGACCTGTTGGGCGACGCGATTGCGGGCCTGGACTGGGTAGCGAAGCTGCTGGGCTGTCAGGGACGCGTTTTGCCCATGGCCGCTGTTCCCATGGATATTGAGGCGCGCATCAACAACGAGGGCTACGTCACCCGCTTACGGGGGCAGGCGCGTGTGGCGAAGGCCCGTGGAGAGGTCGCCGACGTCACTCTTATTCCTCAAGATCCGCCCGTTTTCGACGAAGTGCTCGAGGCGGTTGCGGCTGCCGATGCCCTCATCCTGGGTCCTGGTTCGTGGTACACCTCCGTCATTCCCCACCTTCTCGTGTCTGCGCTACGCGAGGCGCTCGAGCGTTCTCGTGCCAAGCGCATCGTCGTCATGAACCTTGAGTCGGGCAAGGAAACGGAGGGGCTCACTGCCAGCGATCACCTGCGTGCCCTCGCACATTATGCGCCTGATCTCACATTTGATGCCGTCATCGCCGATCCGCGTTTGTCGCGCGATTGCGGCGACCTCGAGGAGACGGCACGGCGGCTTGGAGCGAGTGTTTTTCGCCGGTCAGTGGGCGCCCAAGACGGGTCTGCCAGGCACGATCCGCTGCGTTTGGCAGCGGCCCTGCGGGACGCCCTGGAGGCCCTGTAAGGCGGTGAGTGTGCGTCCTGGGGCGGACGTAGAATCGAAGCCTGCGGCAAACAGGAGGATGCGAACGGTGTCTTTGACCCTGGACATGAAGGATGAGCTGGCGCGCGTGCAGGTCGCAACGCTGAGCGAAAAGCAAGCTGAGGTTTCCGCGCTCGTGCGCTTTGCCGGCGGCCTCCACCTCATCGCACAGCGGATCGTTATCGAGGCCGAGGTCGATTCCCCGGCCGTCGCCGCCCGCCTCGTCCGCTACCTGACGAGCATCTACGGTGTCGAGCCCAAGGTCGTTCTCGTCAAGGCGGGCAGCCTTCACCGCGTCGATCGCTACGTGATCCGCATCGTCGAGGGCGCCAAAGACCTCGCGCGCGCCACCGGATTGCTCGACCGGATGGGCCGGCCCATCCGGGGACTTCCGCCCGCGATCGTGGCGGGGGGACGAGCCGAATCTCTGGCCACGTGGCGCGGTGCTTTCTTGGCGCGTGGCACGCTCGTACAACCGGGGCGATCAAGCGCCCTCGAGGTCTCGTGTCCCAGCCAGGAGGCGGCCCTCGCGCTCGTGGGGGCGGCGCGTCGCTTGGGCGTGAGCGCCAAGGCTAAACAGGTGCGCGGCGGGGATCGTGTTGCCATTCGCGATACCGAAGGTATCGCAAGCATGATCGAGCTTTTGGGGGCACCGAAGACCCTGGCGCAATGGCGCAGCGAACAGGAGCGTCGTGAGACGCGCGGCTCGATCAATCGCCTGGCTAATTTTGACGACGCTAATCTGCGCCGCTCCGCTAAGGCAGCGGTTGCCGCCTCAGCACGGGTTCAACGCGCCTTCGACATCCTCGGTGACGAGGTGCCAGAGCACTTGCGTGCGGCAGGGATGCTGCGGGTGACCTACAGGGAGGCTTCGCTCGAAGAGCTCGGTCGCCAGGCACAGCCGCCGTTGACGAAGGACGCCGTGGCCGGGCGGATCCGACGCCTACTGGCGATGGCTGACAAGGCAGCCGCACAACGGGGGATCCCCGACACCACCGAGTCCTTGAGCGGGGAGAACGAATCCGACTAAAGTCCTTTCGCGCCAGGCGAAACCGCTCAACGCCGAGGTTTCGCCAGACATCTGGCAAATGTAGGGCCTTCTACCCGGAAATTCTCAGCTAGGACGTGTAAATTAGGTACTGCTGGTGTCACGAAAGTGAGTACCAGGAGCGGAGTGACTCCGCTCCCTCAAATTGTGAACGCGACATGCTGCCACAGGGCAGCCTCAGGAGGACATAGTGACCATCCGCGTTGGTATCAATGGCTTTGGCCGTATTGGCCGTAACTTCTTCCGCGCCGCTCTCGAGCGTGGCGCCGACTTCGAGGTCGTCGCGGTCAACGACCTCACGGACAACAAGACGCTGGCTCACCTGCTCAAGTACGACTCGATCCTCGGCCGCCTCGAGGGCGAGGTCACGTACGACGAGGAGTCGATCACGGTTAACGGCAAGACGATCCGCGTCTTCGCCGAGAAGGATCCCGCCAACCTGCCCTGGTCGGACGTCAAGGCCGACATCGTTGTCGAGTCGACGGGCTTCTTCACCGACGCGACGAAGGCGAAGGCTCACCTCGACGGTGGCGCCAAGAAGGTCATCATCTCGGCCCCGGCCAAGAACGAAGACGCGACCTTCGTCGTCGGCGTTAACCACAAGGATTACGATCCCGAGAAGCACAACGTTGTCTCGAACGCCTCGTGCACGACGAACTGCCTCGCCCCGCTCGCCAAGGCCCTCAACGACTCGATCGGCATCGAGCGTGGCCTCATGACCACGGTTCACGCCTACACGGGCGACCAGCGCATCCAGGACGCGCCCCACAAGGACCTGCGTCGCGCCCGCGCGGCCGCGCAGAACATGGTTCCCACGACGACGGGTGCTGCCCGCGCCGTCGCCCTCGTTCTGCCCGAGCTCAAGGGTAAGCTGGACGGCTACGCCGTGCGCGTGCCCGTCATCACCGGTTCGATGACGGACCTCACCTTCGTCGCCTCCAAGGAGGTCACGGTCGAAGAGGTCAACGCCGCGGTCAAGAAGGCCTCGGAGGAGGGTGACCTCGCCGGTATCCTCGCCTACACCGAGGACCCGATCGTTTCGACCGATATCGTCACGGATCCGCACCCGTCGATCTTCGACTCGGGCCTGACGAAGGTCATGGGCAACCAGGTCAAGGTCGTTTCGTGGTACGACAACGAGTGGGGTTACTCGAACCAGCTCGTGTCGCTGACCGAGTACATCGGCGAGCGTCTCTAAGTTTCGCCTCGCCGCTTCGCTGGCGATGAATAGCAGCACGCCCGTGCACCTCCGGGTGCACGGGCGTGCCCGCTATGGCACGAGACGTCACACGACAAGGAGTCTTTAATGCGCACTATCGACACGCTGGGGGATCTGCGCGGCAAGCGCGTCCTCGTTCGTTCCGACTTTAATGTCCCGCTCAAGGACGGCCAGATCACCGATGACGGCCGTATCAAGGCGGCTTTGCCTACGTTGACCCGCCTCGTCGAGGCAGGCGCGAAGGTCGTTATCATGGCGCACCTCGGTCGCCCCAAGGGCGAGGTTAAGCCCGAGTTTTCGCTCGCGCCGGTTGTTACTCGACTGGGCGAGCTCATCGACGCCCCGGTGACGCTCGCTGGTGACGTCGTCGGCGAAGGCGCCCGCGCCGCCGTGGAGGCGCTATCCGACGGCGAGATCGTCCTGCTGGAAAACGTCCGCTTCGACAAGCGTGAGAACTCGAAGGACGACGCCGAGCGCGAGGAGCTGGCGCAGGCCTACGCCGAGCTCGGTGACGTGTTCGTCTCCGATGGGTTTGGAGTCGTCCACCGCAAGCAGGCGTCGGTCTATGACATCGCCAAGAAACTCCCGAGCGCTGCAGGCGAACTCGTTGTCAAGGAGATCGAGTCGCTGCGTCGTGCCACCGACGATCCCGAACGCCCCTACGGCGTCGTCTTGGGTGGCTCGAAGGTCTCCGACAAGCTCGGGGTCATCAAGAATCTGCTCAATAAGGCGGACTTCCTTCTCATCGGTGGCGGCATGGCTTACACTTTCCTGGCCGCGCAGGGCTACTCGGTCGGCAAGTCGCTGCTCGAGGAGGATCAGATCGACACGGTGAAGGGCTACCTGGAAACCGCGAAGGAGAAGGGCGTGGAGCTACTTCTGCCTGTCGATACCGTTGTTGCCCCGGAGTTCAAGGCCGACGCGCCCGCGACCGTCGTCGCCTCGAACGAGATTCCGCAAGACCAGATGGGCCTCGATATCGGCCCGGAGACGGCGAAGCTATTTGCCGAAAAGATCGCCGACGCGAAGACTGTCGCCTGGAACGGCCCCATGGGTGTGTTTGAGATGGAGGCCTTTGCGAAGGGTACGAAGGCGGTTGCCGAGGCTCTTTCGACATCGGATTGCTTCTCCGTCATCGGTGGTGGCGACTCGGCTGCTGCCGTGCGCCAGCTTGGCTTCGACGAATCGACCTTCTCTCACATCTCTACCGGAGGCGGTGCCTCTCTCGAGCTGCTCGAGGGTAAGGAACTGCCTGGCATCGCAGTTTTGGAGGATTAATCACATGACACGCAAACCGCTTATGGCCGGCAACTGGAAGATGAACCTCGACCACCTCGAGGCCATTCGCCTCGTCCAGGAGCTCGACCTCGATCTCAAGGACCACAAGTTCGACGCCGAAACGGCCGACGTCGTCGTCATCCCGCCGTTTACGGACATCCGTTCCGTGCAGACCCTCGTCGAGGGCGATGAGCTGGGGATCGCCTACGGTGCCCAGGACATCTCGATCCACGACAACGGCGCCTACACGGGCGAGGTCTCGGCCTCGATGCTGACGAAGCTCGGCTGCTCCTACGTCGTCGTCGGCCACTCTGAGCGTCGCGAGTACCACAACGAGTCCGATGAGCTCGTGGGCAAGAAGGCTCAGGTGACGCTTGCTGCCGGGATGACGCCGATCATCTGCTGCGGTGAAGGTCTCGAGGTGCGCAAGGAAGGCAAGCACGTCGAGCACGTCGTTGCTCAGATTGAGGGCGCGTTTGCCGGCATTTCTGCTGAAGATGCCGTCAAGACCGTCGTCGCCTACGAACCGATCTGGGCGATCGGCACGGGCGAGGTCGCGACGCCTGAAGATGCTCAGGAAGTCTGCAAGGCGATTCGCGACAAGCTCGCGGAGCTCTACTCGACGGAGACCGCCGACGCGATCCGTGTTCTCTACGGTGGGTCGGTCAAGTCGGGTAACGTCGTCGACATCATGGCGCAGCCTGACGTTGACGGTGCGCTCGTTGGCGGCGCTTCGCTGAAGGCGGATGAGTTTTCGAAGATCGCCCGCTTCGCGCAGGCGTAAGACGTCGGGCGCCCCGTTAGGTCGGGGCGCCCGGCTGCGGTAGGGTATTTCCCGTCGACATCGTTTGAAGAAAGGTCAGTCGTGGACGCCATTGGGATTGTCACGATCGTGTGTCAGGTCCTGCTCGTCTTGTCGAGCTTCTTCCTCATCCTCACGGTGCTCATGCACAAGGGGAAGGGCGGTGGCCTGTCCGACATGTTCGGTGGCGGTTTCACCTCGACCGCCGGTTCGTCAGGTGTCGCCGAGCGCAACCTTAACCGGATCACGGTCGGCATTGCCATCGTGTGGATCGCCGTGGTCATTGCCTTGGCATTGATCACGCGTTTCGCGAGTTAAGCTGCCTGCAGACGATCGTACGTACGTGGCCGGGGCCTTTGGGTCCCGGCCACGTCTGTGATGGGGCTTCACGTGCGGGTGCGTTCGAGTAAGACGGCAACTTCGGCGTGTAAGGTGTAGGGAAACATATCGAACAATCGAGCCGAACGAGCCGTGTAGCCGGCGAGCTTGTCGAGGTCGCGGGCGAGAGTGGTGGGGTTGCAGCTGGAATAGATGATGTGATCCGGGCAGGCGTCTTGGATCCAATCGACGAGGGTCGTGAGGCCGCGCCGCGGGGGATTGACGACGAGGAGGCTTCCCGGTGTCAAGCGGTGTAAGGCTAGGGCAGTCGCGTCTCCTGTGTCGAAGGTAACGTTAGCTGCTTCCATGAGACGTGCGGAGGCTCGGGCAGCCTCGATGGCTGAGGGCGTGACCTCGATTCCGTACACCGTCCGGTGCGCCTCGGCGAGTGCGAGGGCGAAGCCGCCGACACCACAGTAGAGATCCATAACTGTGGCGGGATCAGCGAGGGTTGCCCACTCCACCGCTTGCGCATATAGCTGCGAGGCCACGGCAGTATTGGTCTGGAAGAAGGCTCCCGGTGGCAGGAGCAGGGGCAAGAGGGTCTGCGGGGCAAGCTCGAGATCCATGGCGAGACGAGAACCATAAAGGATCCGCTCCTCGGGGCCTTCAACGATGGCAGCGGGCTTGGGCTGGATGTTAGCCGAGACTACGTCGATGGGGTGGGGCGCGGTGTGCATGAGCTCGGGAAGATGCGAGGCAAGCAGCCCGAGGACGCGGGGGGACCGCACGACGAGGCGCAGGAGAAACCTCCCACGCGGCGACTGGGTGATGAGGACGTATTTGAGTTCGCCGGTTCGTTCCCGCACGCTGTAGGGACGCAGCCTGAGTGTATTCGCCCACGTGCGCACGTGGCGGGCTAGCTCGTGGAGCTGGCGCGGGTAGAGGGGGCAGTGTGTGAGGTCGACACCCCGGTATCGAGGAGGCGTGAGTAGCCCAAACGTCAGGCGTCCTCTGTTCCCGCCGACGCAGAATTTGGCTTTGTTGCGAAAAGCTATGGGCTCGGAGGCAGCGGGTGGCAGCCAGGCTTCGGCGCGAACGGATCCGGCGAGCGCCGCGGTGACGGCGCCTACCTTCGCTTGCAGCTGGCGATCGTAGGAGGGGTCGGCAAGGTCGCAAGAGCGACATCGACCCGCCTGCCAATAGGAACAGCGCATGTGGGAACCCTCGGGGCCGGCCTCGAGGCCGGCCCCTCCGGCACGTCAGCGAGCGAGCTGTCGCTTGGCGGCGTCGACGACGTGATCGGCGGTGAAACCGAAATGAGTGAAGAGCTGCGAAGCGGACCCCACGCTGCCGAAGTGCTCGAGCGAGATTGCTTCGCCACGGCAGCCAAGATATTTCATCCAGGGCATGGCGATGCCCGCCTCGATGCTCACCCGCGCCGTAACGTCGGCGGGGAGTACTTCCTCGCGGTAGGACTCGTCTTGGGCATCGAACCATTCCATGCAGGGCATGGAAACGACGCGGGCTCCGATCCCTTCGCTCGCCAAACGCTGCTGAGCCTCGAGCGCATACTGAACTTCAGAGCCTGAAGCCATAAGGATGACGTCAAGTGAGCCTGGCGTCTCGGAGAGGACATAACCACCGCGACGTAGACCGTTCGCCGGGGCAAGCCCTCCCTCGCCTCGGGCTGGGTTGGGCACTGCCTGGCGCGTAAGGACGAGGCCAATGGGGCCATCCTTCTGTTCGAGGGCACACGCCCACGCCTCAACGGTCTCGGCGGCATCGGCCGGCCTGACCATCGAGAGATTGGGGATGGCTCGGTAGGCAGCGAGGTGTTCGACCGGTTGATGTGTGGGACCATCCTCGCCCACGCCGATGGAATCGTGTGTCCACACGTAGGTGACGGGCAGGCGCATGAGTGCCGCGAGCCTGACGGCTCCGCGCATATAGTCGGAGAAAACGAAGAACGTGCCGCCAAAGACGCGCGAGAAGCCGTCGAGAGCGATGCCGTTGAGGATGCCCCCCATGCCGTGTTCGCGAACCCCGAAGTGGATGGTGCGCCCGTAAGGACCGCCCGGCCACATCTTCGATTGGCGAGATTCGGGCAAGAAGGAGGGTTCGCCGGCCATCGCAGTGTTGTTTGAGCCGGCGAGATCGGCAGACCCGCCCCACAATTCGGGTAGTACGCCGACGAGCGCGTCGAGGACCTTGCCCGATGCCGAGCGTGTGGCCATCGCCTCGCCTTCGGGGAAGTGGGGGAGGGCGTCGCGCCAGCCGCTGGGGCGCTCGTCACGTTCGAGCCGGGTGAGAAGGTCGTAGCGGTCGGGGTGGCGTTCACGCCAGGCTTCGAAGTCGTTATCCCAGCGCTCGCGCGCGGTGCGACCGCGTTCGGCGGCGTTCGTGCGGGCATGCTCAAGCGCTTCATCATCGACGTAGAACCGCCGTGCGGGATCGAGACCAAGTGCCTCCTTGAAGGCCGCAAGTTCGGTGGGACCGAGCTTAGCCCCGTGGATAGCACCGGTGTTTTGCTTCGTTGGGGAGGGCCAGCCGATGATCGTGCGTAAAGCGATGATCGAGGGGCGCGAGGTTTCCGCCTTCGCGGCGTGAAGCGCCCGATCGAGCGCAGCAACGTCCTCGGTGTATTCGCCGTCTTCGCCCAGCCAGTCGACTCGCTGAGTGTGCCAGCCGTAGGCAGCGAAGCGGGCGAGGACATCCTCGCTGAAAGCAATGTTCGTGTCGTCTTCGATCGAGATGTGGTTATCGTCCCACAGCAAGATGACGTTACCGAGCTCTTGTGTACCCGCAAGCGAGCAGGCCTCTGCAGCGAGTCCTTCTTGGAGGCAGCCGTCGCCGGCGATGACGTAGATGTGATGGTCGAAGGGCGAGTCACCCTCGTTGTCGGGATCCATGAGGCCGCGCAGGCGCCTTTGCGACATGGCAAGGCCGATTGCAGAAGCGAGTCCGGAACCGAGTGGGCCGGTTGTGATCTCGACACCGCGGGTCCAGCGGTATTCGGGGTGGCCGGGCATCTTCGAACCAAAGGAACGGAACTGTTTGATGTCGTCGAGTTCGAGGCCCTGACCAGCTAGGTAGAGCTGGAGGTATTGGAGCAAAGAGGCGTGGCCAGCCGAGAGGATGAACTTGTCACGGCCGAGCCATAGGTCGTCCGTCGGGTCGAAGCGCAGGTGGCGCTGGTAGATGAGATAGGCGGCGGCGGCGAGCGACATAGGCGTCCCCGGGTGCCCGGATCCGGCCTCTTCCACGGCGTCGGCGGCGAGGGCTTTCACCATCGTCACTGCTCTCTCGTCGAGCTCACTCCATTGCAATGGCATTCCTTGCGCTCCTTTGGCTGCAGACACGTCACGTTGTGGTGACACGTTGCCCAGTCTATCGGCTTCTCAGGGAAAAGAAACGACGAGGTAAGCGGGGTGCGGGCGATGAAAACGCCGCGGGGCCTTACGATGGTGGAGTGAATGCCATGGAGGAGGCGGTGGGCCGCTACATCGACTACGTGACGCTCGAACATAATGCGTCACCCCACACGTCTGCGGCATATCGGCGCGATCTCGATCGCTACACCGATTATCTCAAGGTCGTTGACGTTGACGAGCCCACCCGGGTGCGCTCTGAGCACGTCGAGTCCTACCTGGCGGCGTGTAAGAGCGGTGAGGATGGGCGCCGTCCGCTCGCCGCCGCTTCGCTCGCGCGGATGCTCTCGTCGCTGCGGTCCTTTCACGCCTATCTGGTTGAGGAGCGCGTGTGTCAGGATAATCCTGCCGCGGGAGTCGAGAGGCCCAAGCAGCCGCAGCGGCTGCCCCACGCATTGAGTATTGATGAGGTGCGTCGGCTCATCGACGCCACGGCAGGCGAGACCCCGACGGCTCTTCGTAATCGCGCGCTTGTGGAGCTGCTTTACGGTACCGGAGCGCGTATTTCGGAAGTCATTGGTCTCGACGTCGACGACATCGATATGGATGCGGAGCTTCCGGTGGTGACGCTCATGGGGAAGGGGCGCAAGGAGCGGATCGTGCCGCTTGGATCCTATGCCCACCGGGCGATCTCGGCTTATCTTGTTCGCGTGCGCCCCGCGTTCGCATCGAAGGGGACCGGTGCGAGTGCGTTGTTCCTCAATAATCTGGGGCGGCCCCTGTCTCGCCAGTCAGCCTGGGCCATCCTCAAGGACGCCGCAGCCAAAGCGGGACTGGCTACGAGCGTGTCCCCACATACGTTGCGTCACTCCTTTGCCACCCACATGCTCGAGGGCGGCGCCGACGTACGAGTCGTGCAAGAGCTGCTCGGTCATGCTTCGTTGGCGACGACGCAGCTGTACACGAAGGTATCGGCGACGACACTGCAGGAGGTGTATGCCGAGACCCACCCGCGTGCGGGCGCTCGAACGCAGGGGCGGCCAGGTCGGCGGTGATGTATTACCGTTAGAGATGTGAGCACGCAACAGCCTGGCCTCATCCCCGTACCGCCCGAGGGCGGCACCGATCCGGATTTTCCCGTGCCTGAACCCTTGACCGAGCACGGGCCCGCTCGGGTCATTGCGATGTGCAATCAGAAGGGCGGCGTCGGCAAGACGACGACGTCGGTCAATCTGGCCGCAGCGCTTGCCGAGTATGGGCGCCGGGTTTTGCTCATCGACTTCGACCCGCAGGGCGCGGCTTCGGCCGGGTTGGGCATTAACGCCAACGAGATCGACGAGACGATCTACACGCTACTCATGAGCGCACGCCCGCAGACGCAAACGGTCATCCAGCCGACGTCGGTCGTGGGACTCGATTTGCTGCCGGCAAACATCGATTTGTCCGCGGCGGAAGTCCAGCTTGTCAACGAGGTTGCTCGTGAACACGCGCTCGAACGCGTCATTAGACCGGTGCGTGAGGACTACGACGTCGTCATCGTCGATTGTCAGCCCTCCCTCGGCCTGCTTGCCATTAACGCGCTCACAGCGGCCCACGGGGTCATGATTCCTCTGGAAGCCGAGTTCTTTGCCCTGCGCGGGGTCGCGCTCCTCGTTGACACGATCGAGACCGTTCGTGATCGTATCAATCCCAAGCTCAAGATCGATGGGATTCTTGCGACGATGGTCGATACGCGCACCCTTCATTCTCGCGAGGTCCTCGAGCGCCTCGACGAGGCTTTTGGGGAACTGGTCTACGACACGAAGATCCGTCGGACGGTCAAGTTCCCGGACGCATCGGTCGCGTCGGAGCCGATTACGACGTATGCACCAACGCACGCGGGCGCACAGGCCTACCGTCGCCTCGCACGCGAGGTTATCGCCCGTGGCGACGCAGCCTGAGGCCGCGGCGACACCGGAGTTTTCTCTTGATCTCGATAATTTTTCCGGGCCCCTCGATCTGCTGCTTAGCCTGATTACGCGTCGCCGTCTCGACATCACCGAGATCGCGTTGGCTGAGGTCACCGACGAGTTTCTCGCCTATATGAGGCGCTTTCCCGACCTATCTCGGACGACGGAGTTTCTCGTGATTGCCACGACGCTGCTCGACATTAAGGCGTCACGGCTTCTTCCGAGTGCGCAGGTCGACGAGGACGACGTCGACTATCTCGAGGCCAGAGATCTGCTGTTTGCCCGGTTGTTGCAGTATCGGGCCTTCAAGGAAGCGGCAGGGGAATTGGCCTCGCTCGCGAGCCTCGAAGAGCGCTACGTGCCTCGATCCGTACCCCTCGATCCGGCTCTTGCCAGTCTCGTCCCCGAGCTGACCATCACCCACACACCCGACCAGCTCGCGCGGTTAGCGGCCCTTGTCCTGTCTCAGCGTCCGCCACGTGTGGCAGTGACTCACCTGCATGATCCGCTCGTGGCTCCAAAGACCCAGATCCCCCTCCTCGTTGCGAAACTGGAGGAGGCCGGGCGGGTGTCCTTCCTCGAGCTTGTCGCGGACACCGACAAACGTACGGTCGTGGTCGCGCGTTTCCTCGCGCTCCTCGATCTCTATCGCGAGGGACGCATTACGTTCGAGCAGTCTGACGCCCTCGGTCCGCTCATTGTGTCGCTGTCGAAACCCAAGGAGGCACCGTGTTAACCGATGCGCAGATGGGAGCAATCGAGGCGATCCTCTTCGTGGCCTCCAGGGCGGTGCCCGCTTGCGAAATAGCCGGAGTACTCGGCGTAGACACAGGCGAGGTGCGTGATGCCCTCACCGCCTTGCAGGCAGAGTATGCGGGGCGTGGCGGTGGGCGAGCCCGCGGCTTCACGCTGCGCAAGGTTGCTCAGGGATGGCGCCTCTTCACCTCTGAAGATTTTCGTGGGGAGGTGGAGAGTTTCATCGTCGGGGGGCATCCCACTCGTCTGTCGCCTGCGGCTCTTGAAACACTCGCCATCGTCGCTTATCGCCAGCCGGTGACGCGCGGGCAGATCGCAGCGGTGAGGGGCGTCAACGTCGACGGGGTTGTCCGCACGCTGCTCGGACACGATCTCATCGCCGAGGCGGGAAGCACACCCACGGGGGCGATCACCTATGAGACAACGCCGACCTTCCTAGACAAAATGGGGTTGCGTAGTCTCGATGATCTGCCCGCGCTGGCCCCCTACCTCCCCGATGAGGCGGAGCTCGAGGCGCTCGACGCCGAGGCGAGCGGACAGGTATGAGGCGAAACGTACAATAGGCCTATGCGAGGACGAACGACTGATACGGCCGGTTCCGGCGGTGAGCGGCTGCAAAAGGTGCTCGCCCATGCCGGGGTGGCATCGCGGCGCGCCTGCGAGAATCTCATGCTCGCCGGACGCGTCAGTGTCGACGGCGATGTGTGCCGCGAGCTAGGCACGAGAGTGGATCCTCACACGGCGGTCATCCATGTCGATGGCAAGCGGGTCCTCACCCGTGACGATCACGTTACTGTCGTCGTCAATAAGCCCCGAGGGGTCGTTTCGACAATGTCGGATCCACAGGGGCGCCCTACGCTCGGTGATATCGCCGCTCGCTTTGGCGTGCGGCTCTATCATGTTGGTCGCCTCGATACCGATTCCGAGGGCCTCATTTTGCTGTCCAACGATGGCGAGCTCACCCACCGTTTGACCCATCCGTCGTGGGAGGTGACGAAAACCTACGTCGCGACCGTCGACGGTTCCTTCGGGCCTGGGGAGGCGAAGCGCCTCAGGGACGGTGTCGTCTTAGAAGATGGGCACGTGTGTGCCGATCGCGTACGCGTGAAGGACCGTTTGGGGGCGACGACGTTGGTTGAGATTTCTCTTCATTCGGGTCGCAACCGAGTTGTCAGGCGCATGTGTGCAGAGGTCGGCCACCCCGTTAAGCGGCTTGTTCGCACGCGGTTTGGTGCCCTCAGTCTCGCAGGGCTCAAGCCGGGACAGGCGAGGCGTCTGAGCAACGAGGAGCTTGTCGATCTCATGAGCGAGGTGGGGCTGTGAGAGCTGACGCGGCAACTGTCGATGTCCTCATCATCGGCTCGGGGCTGTTGGGTGCCTCGCTCGGCCTGGCGCTCACCGAGCAGGGGAGCTCCGTTGCTCTTCGCGACGCCTCGCCCACGGCACTGCGGTTGGCCGTCGATCTTGGCGCTGGCCGCATGGGTCGCGATGACGATAATCCCCGCCTTGTCGTCGTCGCTACTCCGCCCGATGTCGCTGCTGCCGTCGTCGTCGAAGCGCTCGCCACCTACCGCGAGGCGGTCGTCACGGATGTCGCATCGGTGAAGTCGGTCATTGCCGAGGAGGTGCGCCGCTGCGGGGTTTCCCTCGCCCGGTATGTGGGGTCGCACCCGATGGCGGGCAGGGAACGTTCGGGGGCCCTCGCAGCCGAAATCGACCTTTTCCGTGCTCGCCCGTGGGTGGTCGCGCCGATCCCGGAATCAAGTCGGGAGGCCTGCGAGATGGTGCGCGAGCTGGCGCTTAACGTGGGGGCTTTCCCCGTCGAGCTGGAGGCGGGCGAACACGATGCGGCGGTCGCCAGGGTCTCGCACGTTCCTCAGCTCGTGTCTTCGCTCGTGGCCGCTCGCCTGGTCGATATGCCTTCTGTCGGTCTAGGCCTGGCGGGACAGGGCCTGCGGGATGTGACCCGCATTGCGCACTCGGATCCGCGTCTATGGGCCTCGATCGTTGCGGGCAATTCCCGTGAGATCGCGAGCGTCATGCGCGAGTTTGCCGACGACGTCACGCGTCTTGCGCGTGCGTTGGAAAAGTCCGAGGGTGATCCTCTCGCGCCCGGACTTACCGGCGAGATCACACGCGTGCTCGTGCGCGGCAACGAGGGTGTTGCACGTATTCCCGGCAAGCACGGCGGGGCGCCGGGCCGCTATAGCGAGATCGTTGTTCTTGTCCCCGACACGCCTGGTTCGCTGGGCCGCCTCTTCAGCGATTTTGGCGAGGCAGGCATCAATATTGAAGATTTCCGGATGGAACACTCAGCTGGCGCGGCGCTGGGCTTGGCACGGATTGACGTGGCCCCGGCGATCGCGGGCGAGGCCACTCACCACCTCATGAAACTCGGGTGGGAAATCATCGACGGTCTCAAGTGAAGCATTCTCGTTAAGCAAGGAGTAGCTATGAGCAGGTGCCTATCGTCAGCCCCGGGAATCGTCATCGCCATCGATGGCCCCTCGGGGTCTGGAAAGTCCTCGGTTTCGCGTGAGGTCGCACGTAGACTCGGCTTGCATTATCTCGACACGGGAGCGATGTATCGTGCGCTCACCTGGTGGGTCAGTGAGCAGGCTATCGACCTGTCGGATCATTCGCGTCTCGCCGAGGCAGCACGAACGTTTCCTCTAGAGCTGTCGCTTGACCCCGATGAACGCCACGTCCGCGTGGGGGGCACCGATGTCACGGAGGACATTCGAGGTGAGGTGGTGACGTCTGCCGTGTCTGCCGTCGCGGCAGATCCGGGGGTGCGCCGGGGGCTCATCGAGACCCAGAGACGCCTCATGGATGACTCCCGTGTGAACGGGACGGGAATAGTCGCGGAAGGACGCGATATCACGACCGTCGTGGCCCGAGATGCCGACGTACGCGTCTTGCTCACCGCCTCGGCTGCCGAGCGGCAGCGGCGTCGCCTTGCCGAAGCGGGTGAGGCGACGGCGCGCACGATGGCGGCACGCGATGCTGCTGACGCGAAGGTCAACGAGTTCATGACTGCTGCTCCCGGCGTGTCTTTGGTGGACACGACGTCGCTCGGATTCGACGAGGTCGTCGAGGAGGTGCTCAGGCTCGTCGACGCCGCACGGGAGTGAGTTTGTCGGCGGCACCTCATAGAATAGGGGCGTGAGTATCGACAATATCGACGCCGAACGCGCACGCGCCCTGCGTGAGGGGCTCAGCGATTACGACCTTGACGCCGAGGATCTAGCACTACTCGACGGGGAACCACCTCAGGAGGAGGCTGCCACACGTCGGGCGCTTCCCGTTCTCGCGGTGGTGGGCCGCCCTAACGTCGGTAAGTCGACGCTGGTCAACCGGGTCCTAGGCCGTCGTGCCGCGGTCGTTCAGGACATGCCGGGTGTGACGCGCGATCGCGTGCGGTATCCGGCCGAATGGGCGGGGCGAGCCTTTATCCTTCTCGACACGGGGGGCTGGGAGGTCGGCGTGGACGGCCTCGACGAAGCTGTCGCCCGGCAGGCCGAGGCTTCCGTCGAAGAAGCCG
The DNA here is from genome assembly GCA_030527545.1 of Actinomycetaceae bacterium. Lineage (GTDB taxonomy): Bacteria > Actinomycetota > Actinomycetes > Actinomycetales > Actinomycetaceae > Nanchangia. The sequence goes on along the minus strand of JAUNAP010000005.1, from coordinate 56,053 downwards.
ACGCTATTGTTTTCGTCGTTGATGCTGTCGTTGGCGCAACGGACACCGATCTTGCCGTGGCCAGGCTGCTCCAGCGCTGCGGCAAGCCCGTCATCGTTGCCGCAAACAAAGTTGACTCCTCACATCAGCTGCCTGAGGTTGCCCAGCTGTGGTCGCTTGGTCTTGGTGAGCCGTATGCGGTCTCGGCGTTGCACGGTCGCGGTTCTGGCGACCTGCTCGACCGGTGTGTCGCGATGCTACCGGAGGCGAAGGAGCCGGCTGTGGGGAGTGGTCCTCAACCGGGGCGAGTCGCTCTCGTGGGGCGCCCTAACGTGGGGAAGTCCTCGCTGCTCAACGCTCTGCTGGGGCACGAGCGTGTCGTTGTCGATGCCACGGCAGGTACGACGCGCGATCCCGTCGATGAGACGGTCATGATCGGGCAGACACCGTGGACGTTTGTCGACACGGCGGGCATCAGGAGGCGCATGCACAAGTCACGAGGCGCCGATTTTTACGCATCGTTGCGCACTGCGCGCGCCATCGAGGAAGCCGACATTGCCATGGTTTTGCTCGACGCGTCACAGCCTCTGAGCGAACAGGATCAGCGGATTGTCTTGCAGGCCGTCGAGGCCGGGCGTGGAATTGTACTCGTCAACAACAAGTGGGATCTGGTCGATGTCGAGCGTCAAGAGGAGCTGGCGCGCGAATATGAGCGCGAACTCTCTCACGTCGCCTGGGCTCCCAGGATCAATATTTCGGCGAAGACAACGTGGCATACCAATCGTATCGAACGTGCCCTCGTTGAGACGCTTGAGGGGTGGCGCACGCGGATCCCCACTGGGCGTCTCAATGCGTTCTTGGGACAGGTCGTTGCCGCAAATCCGCACCCCGTCCGTGGTGGTAAACAGCCGCGAATTCTCTTTGCCACGCAGGCGCGCTCGTGCCCGCCGCGCTTTGTCCTCTTCACGACAGGGTTCCTCGACCCCGGCTATCGGCGTTTCCTTGAGCGGCGTTTGCGGGAGGAATTCGGTTTCACAGGCACTCCCATCCAGATAAGCGTGCGTGTGCGTCAACGGCGCCAGCGTCGCCGCTAGTTGAGGAGGAACTCGTGATGAAACTACAGTTCGGTCCGGTCTCCTCGCACGCTGAACTCGATGCGCTGGTCGCATCCGCGCCCCTGCCCGAGCCCCTCCAGATGGCTGCCTGGGCTCAGGTGAAGGCGGGGGAGTGGCAGGCCCAGCGCTACGGGATTTACGCCGACGGCGAGCTCGTCGGCGCCTATCAGCTCCTCATACGGCGTCTACCTGTCGTTCCGTTGCGAATCGCCTATTCCTCGCGTGGGCCCGTGTTTTCGAAGCCGGTTCCGCCAGATTATTACGTCCAGGTGGCTCGGCACATGGAAAGGACGGCGAGGGCGCATCGCGCGATCGTTCTTCACTATGACCCGCCGGTGCGCCGTTGTCATGGGCGCGAGCTGTATCGCAGGCTGCGTGCGCGCGGCTACGCCCATCTGGGGTTTCACTTCGATATGCGTGAGATTCAGCCTCGCTGCGCCATGATGCTTGAACTACCTGGACACGCAGAGGACATCGAGGCGGCACTGTCGAAGAAGCTACGTCAGCGGATTCGACGCGCTGCCAAGAGGCCGTTTGTTATTTCCCAGGTCGACTCGGCAGGGCTGGCGGAATTTTCTGCCCTCATGCAAGCCATGGCGAAGCGTCAGCAGATAGCCATGCGCGGTGAGTCCTATTACCGGCGCATCCTCGAAGCGTTCGGGCCTAACGCCGAAGCCTGTGTTATCTCACTCGACCGCAAGGCCACCCTCGATGAGCTCGAGGATACCTTGCGTGCTCAAGAACGAGAGCTCGAATCGGCCACTACCAGCGCCGAGCGGGCGAGGTCTCAAGCGAAGCAGCGTGCAGCCCGCAGACGCATCGAACAGGCCGAGCGCGTCATTGAAAAGACGAAAGCTGCTCGCGACGAACTTGAGGGACTAACTAGGGACCTTCTTCCCCTCGCCTGCTCGCTCATCATTACCTGTGGGAAACGTGCCTTCTATATATATGGAGCGAGTGGTAACGAGCTGCGCGACTATGGTGCGGTGTACGTCTTACTTGCCGACCGGATGCGACACCTAGTCGACTCGCACGGTGGCCCGGTTCTCTTTGATTTCGGCGGTGTTTCGGGTCAGACTGACGCGTCGAAAGATCCCGATCATGGGGGATTATTCGAGTTCAAATCGAAGTGGGGTGCCGAGATGGTGGAATTCGTTGGCGAGTTTGTCAAGCCGACGGTTCCGGGCATCGGCCATCTCTTTGTGCATGCGACACGAGCCTACAAGAAGGGGCGGGACCTGCGCCATCGACTCGCCCGCCACGAGCGGAAGGGAGAGCGCTAATGGACCGCAGGCTGGGAAACAAGGACTTCGTTCCTGTCATCTTGGGGACGGGACTTGGCGCCTACAACGTAGCCCGTTGTCTTCACGAGGCGTACGGAGCGCGCTCGCTGGCGCTCGGTCGGGCCGCGCTGCCAGAAACCGCCGATTCGCGCATCATCGATGTCGAGGTCGTTACGTCTTTCGATACGGCGGAGGGCATCCTAGCCACCCTTGATGCCGTCGCCAAGAAGCTTCCCACCCGCAAGCTCCTTCTCATACCGACGATTGAGTTCTATACGAACGTCGTTGCCGATCACGCCGACAAGCTTAATTCACGCTACATCGTTCCGGGAATCTCGAAGGACCTCAACGACCTCCTGCTCGACAAGGCAGATTTCTATGATACGTGCCGCCGCGCGGGGGTTGCCTATCCGGAAACCTATGTTGTCGATCAAGCGATCCCAGACGATGCTCAGCTTGAAGAATGTGGGATCACCTATCCACTTATTCTCAAACCGTCTAATACGGATCTCTACCCTCGCGTCGATTTTGAGGGGAAAAAGAAGGTCTATCTCATCGGAGATGCCGGTGAATTGCATCGGACAATCACAGATATTCGTCGTGGTGGATATGGGGACGCCCTCATTCTCCAGCGTTATATTTCAGGCGACGAGACCGTCATGAAGGTAGCTAATTGCTATTCGGATTCGCGCGGGCGTGTTTCTGGAGTAGCACCGGCGCAAGTGATCCTCACCGATCGGCACCCACAGCGTGTGGGTAACAATGACGCTCTCATGCCCGGTCCCGACGAAGAGATCGCAACTTCTTTACGTTCGTTCCTGGATACCTTGGGATACCGGGGTTTCGTCAATGCCGATTTTCTCTACGACCCGCAGCAGGGACGCTACTTGATACTAGAGATGAATCTGCGCCTGGGGGCTTCTGCGCACTATACGATGTCGGCGGGGATTAATCTGGTGAAGCTCATGGTTGACGACCTCGTCTACAACCGCTACGTCGAGGCTTGCCGGATGCCGAGCGAGGAGAGCTTATGGATTAACGTACCGCTTCCCCTCGTCCTCGCGACTGCCCCGAAGGCACTTCGTTCACGCGCAGCGAGAGCGGCGACGCGAGGGCTGAGACACACACTGTTTTACCGGTACGACCTATCTGTCAGACGCCTTAAGCGCATACTCCCGCTCGAGGCGCGCATGGTGCGCGATCACCTGCGATATGCGGAGTCGGTGCTTAACCGTTAGCCGGCTTGATACGGGGCGAGTAGGTTGGCCAGTTCACGTGCGCCATCCGGGCTGATCTGCATGGGCAGGTTAATCACTCGGGCACTAAGACGCGTGCTGACCGGAATCGCGCGTGTATCAAGCGCGAAATCGGGTGAGTCCACGCCCGGGAAGAGGAGCGGGCGATACCATCTGCCCACGTAGTACCCACGCTCCCACATCTGGCGAAGCAGCACTTCAGGATCCGCCGACACCTCGATGGGGTAGCGGCACAGCGGCTGAGAGTTACTAACGGGGCCGAAGAACGAATCGTAAATCTTAGCGACGCTGCTCCTGAGCGCATAGTTGTCACGCAGTCGCTTGAGTTCGTCAGCCGCGGCGTGTGCGACGAAGGCGGAAGGCTGTCTCGGCGTAGGCACGATGCCACTTGCCTCGATCGGAGCGACCGGGGGAGACCATATTTCGGCATGACCGGCCAGGCGTTTAAGGTGCTCGCCGAGCGCTCCGGTGTGCGCGTAGGCGCGGCGTTGAAAGTGGTAGGAGCGCATGGCGAAACGATCGCGCAGGCGGGGCGGTGCGAGGCGCGAGGCTGCGGAAAAGAGTTCGTGGCGCCATTGGGCGTGCGTGGTACGCGGGTTGACCCAGATGGCTCCGCCCGCGTGCGTGGCCGTCATTTTCTCGGCGCCGAAGGAATGGACGGACAAGTCGGCGAGGGGGTGACCATCCTCGTCACGCGCCATACGCGCTAGGCAATGAGCAGAGTCTTCAATGCATAGCAGTCCGCGCGAGCGTGCGTGGTCAAAGACGCTTCTGGCCGCCTGAGTGTCGAGAATACCGAAGGTATGTTGATAGACGATGGCCGCTGCCTCTTGAGGAATGGTGAGGCGAGCCGGATCGATGGCGTAGGTGCGCGGGGAGATGTCGGCGTAGATCGGATGCAAGCCACTCGCTACGATCGGGGTGACGGCCGTGAGACACGTGAAGGCCTGCGTGACAACGCTGCCACCACTTAACGCAGAGAAAGCGAGCTGCATGCCCTCGCGGGCTCGCTCAAGGATGATCCACTCACTAGCTCGAGTGTGTGTTGCTTGTGCGAGTCGCCTGGCAAGCGTCGCGCAGGGGTGCGATGCCATCTAAATCACCAACGCATTGAGAGTACGAAAAAAGGCGGCGAATGCCGCCTCAAGTCGGGCTGACAGGATTTGAACCTGCGACCCCTTGACCCCCAGTCAAGTGCGCTACCAAACTGCGCCACAGCCCGTTGCGAAAAAGACCTTACCCGATGTTGGAGGCCGAGACAAACCGGGTAGGTGTTGTCTGGCTCACGATCTCATGTCATCGAGTTGACCTGGCACAATGGGGAGACCGCCTATCCGGAAGCGAGGTCGATCATGTCCGCTCTCACCTCCCTTTTTATCGTTCTCATCGGCTGTATCGTCGCGCCGACGATCAGTCACTTCGTTCCACATAGGCTGCTGCCAGAGGTTGTGTTGCTTCTCGCCTATGGCATCCTCATCGGCCCTCACGGCCTCAATCTCGTGGCAGCAAACGGCGATCTGTCCCTCATGCGCGAGATGGGCATGGCGTTTCTCTTTCTCCTTGCCGGTTACGAGGTCAATCAGCGCGATCTTGTCTCCAAGCTCGGTCGCAACGCGACGATCACGTGGGTGGTGTCGTTAGTTCTCGCCGCCGGCGTCATCTGGTGGCGCCAGCGCATCGATCTCGTGAGCATTGAAGGAGCGGCCACCGTCATCGCGATGACGGCAACCGCCCTGGGGACGATTCTTCCCATCATGAAGGACCGGGGGATTACCGACACCACTCAGGGGCGTTTCATCATGACTCAGGGGGCTGTCGGGGAGGTCGGCCCCATCATCCTCATGGCGCTTCTGCTATCGACCCAATCCACGCTCATGTCGTTCTTCGTCGTCATTGTGTTCGTCCTCGCGACGATCGCGATCATGATCGTTCGCAAGCAGGTGGTCGAGCTGGGCCAACGCCTCGTCGCGATGGTTCATTTCGAGGCCGACACGACCGCCCAGCTCACAGTCCGTTTGGCCACCGCCCTCCTCGTGTGCCTCATCGCTTTGGCCGACGGGATGGGGATTGACCTGGTCCTCGGTGCCTTCGCCGCCGGTTTCATCGTGCGCCAGACCGTGCCCAACGGCCGCGAAGAGTTCGATCAAAAGCTCGACGGCATCGCCTACGGTTTCTTCATCCCCACGTTCTTCGTCCTCTCCGGCGCCGAGATCGATCCCGCTGCGGTCGTCGACGACGTGAGCGGTTGGCTCGCCTTTCTCGTCTGCCTCGTTGCGGTTCGGGGGATCCCGATCTTTTGCGCTTCCTTCGCTCCGATGAACGATAGGCTGCACGAAGCCATGACCTTGCGCGAGCGTGCCTCTGCGGCCTGCTACTCCACAACGAACCTCCCCATCATCGTGGCGGTCACCCATCTCGCTCACGCTCAGCAGGCGATGAGCTCGACGACCGCTTCGACGCTCGTTTTTGCCGGAGCTGCGTCGGTTCTCATCATGCCTCTTGCCGCCTTCATCATCGGTGGCAAACACTCGCGCACCTAGGCCTTAGGCTGGACCCATGAGCGTATTGACTCGCACCCAGGCCGCCGAGCGTTCCGCGGCGCTCACCGTCCACACCCAAGCCGTCGATATTGACCTGTCACGGGCCGACGATCGCGACAGCGCAGACTACCCCGTCGTGGCGAGAATCGACCTGACGACCAAGACGTCGACGCTCATGATCGACCTCGCCGGCGAAGTTACCGCGGTTACGCTCGATGACGATCCTGTCGAGTACCGAAGCGATGACCACCATGTCTACGTGAGCGGTGTTAAACCAGGCCGCCACACGATCACCGTCGCCGCCCGGTGCCGCTATTCGCGGACTGGGCAGGGACTGCATCGCTATTTCGATCCCGTCGACGGACGGGTCTACTGCTACACCCACTTTGAACCGATGGATGCTCACGTGGCCTGGCCCTGCTTTGACCAGCCCGACATCAAGCCGCGTTGGACATTCACCATCACGGGTCCGTCCCACTGGCACCTGCGTAACAACCAGCCGGAGGCCAAGGTCGAATCCATTGACGAGATCACGGTCCGCGCACACTTTTGCGAAACGCCGCCTCTATCGGCCTACCTCACCGCCATCATCGCAGGCGAATATGCCATCGTCGAACGTGAGCCCTGGCGCGGGCGCGCAGGAGGCGTCGACGTAGAGATTCCACTGACGTACATGTGCCGCGAGTCACTCGCACCCGACATGGACGTCGAGGACATGGACGAGGTCACCCGTGCCGGCCTCGATTTCTTCCACGAGCGTTACGATTTCGCCTACCCGTGGGGCAAATACGACCAGGTGTTTGTGCCCGAATACAACATTGGAGCCATGGAAAACCCAGGGCTTGTCACATTCAACGAGCACGCCATCCACCGAGGCGGGCCGACTCGGGCGCAGCAACATACGCTGGCCTCGACGGTTCTGCACGAAATGTGCCACATGTGGTTCGGTGACCTCGTCACTCCTCGCTGGTGGGACGACTTGTGGTTGAAGGAATCCTTCGCCGATCACGAGGGGACGCAGGCACTCGCTGAGGCGACTCGCTACACCTCCGCCTGGGCGGCCTTCACCCTCGCCCGCGCCAGCTGGGCCCACGACGCCGACCTGTTGCCCTCGACGCACCCCATCATGGCCGACATCGTCGACGTCGAAGCCGCTAAACAAAACTTCGACGGAATCTCCTACGCGAAGGGGGCGTGCGTACTCAGACAACTCGTCACCTGGGTGGGCCCCGATACCTTCGTGTCTGCGATGCGCGAGTACTTTCGCGACCACGCTTTTGGTACCGCCACCTTCAACGATTTCCTTGAGACGCTTGCTCGCGCGCGCGGCGTTACGCCTGAAGGGGAACTAACGACGGCGGAGTGGGCGCGGCGATGGTTGGCAACCTCGGGCCCCAGTCTGTTGCACGATCAGGGCACGAGCGTTGTGCAAGAGACGAGTCACTGCAACCCCGAGCTGGATAGGCCCCACGTGTTCACCGTGGACGGAGCCGACGGCGAGACCGAGACGGTGCGTCTGAGCGGACGTGAGGCCACGGTTGGTTCAGCGCAGCCGCGGCTGCTTAATGCAGGAGGTGAGACCTTCGCGCTTACCCGGCTCACCGAGCAGAGTTACCGGTGGTTGTTGGCGGACATGTCGACGCTTGCGCGACCGGAGTCGCGCGCAATCGCCTGGCTCAGCCTCGACGACGGGCTACGTGCCGGTTGGGTAAGCGCGCCCGCCGTCCTCCGCCGTGGCATCGACCTCGTGTTGGAGGCCGATGAGGAGTGTCGCCCGGCAGCGACCGGGGTTCTGGCCCGTGCCCTCGCGGCGTGCCCACCGCCGACTTTCACCGACTACGTTCGACCGTTCGAATCCGATCTGGACCGTGCCCTCACCGACGCCGACGCCGCGACGATGGCGTCGCTTCTTCCTCTGGCAGTGGCCACGGCGACCTTGGGGGAGTCGAGCCCACAGCACATCGACACCCTTCGTGGGTGCTTGAAACGCCCCGAGGCAACACCGACGATGCGGTGGCAGGCCATGGCGGCACTAGCGGCCGTCGGCGAATATGACGCCGCCGACATTGAGTCCTATCGCCGCGACCACGATCCGACGGGAGAAGGACGGATCGGGGCACTCAAGGCGACACTTGTTCGCCCAGACGCGACACCGGAGGCTGCACGCCGATTGTGGGAAGACACCGAAGTCACGAACGAGGAGCTCGGTGCCATAGCCTGGGCGTGGCAGGGTGCGCGTGCACACACGTCTTTCGACGCGGCGACCTACATCGAGAGGATCGTTCCCGCCTGGCAGAAGCGGCCTCTTCACATGGCCCTGCGCCTGGCTGCCGGGGCGTTTCCCTCACGTGCCTGGGTCAGCGAGGACGGCGAAGACGTGCTCGCCCTCATTGACGAGTGGCGTGCTCGTACCGATATGCCGCACGCGCTGGCGCGCATTGTCGATGAACGCCGAGCCCTTTTGCGTGAGCGTCTCGAGCGTCAACGCGAGACGCTCGCCTTTAGGAACGCTCCTGCTTAACGCAATCGTGACCTTTCGGGGTATGATTAAAGATCAAGTGATGCGCGAGAAGGAGGTGGCCGCAGTGAGCGACAACCCGAGGATTGAGCCGACGACCACGGCTGTATTTGGAGCCGTCCAAACAGGCGAAATCGACGTGTCCCATCTCAATTTGCGGCCCGATGCGCGCGAGGCAGTCGAACAGCTGCCCGCTGGCTCGGCCCTTCTTGTCGTCCAGCGCGGCCCCAACGTGGGGGCGCGGTTCCTCCTCAACTCCGATACTGTCTCCGTGGGCAGGAAGACGAGCTCCGACATTTTCCTCGACGACGTCACGGTTTCGCGTAAGCACGCGCAGTTTTACCGTCTGCCTAGCGGCGGATGGGGTGTGCGCGACGCGGGCTCGCTCAACGGCACCTATGTCAATCGCGATCGCGTCGACGACGTCGAGCTTAGCGGCGGTGACGAGGTCCAGATCGGTAAGTTCCGGATGACCTACCACCCCTCGCTTGCCGGGGCGCTCCAGTGACCATCGAGGCGGCCGCTTCACCCGTCCACGAGCCACATCCGTGGCCGCGCGGCGTCGACCGCACTCCGAGCATGTCGATTGGGGCCGTCGTTGAGCGATTGAGGCAGGAATTCCCGGCGATCACGACATCGAAGGTGCGGTTCCTCGAAGAACGCGGGATTGTCGCGCCGGTGCGCACGGCTACTGGTTATCGCAAGTTCAGTGAGGCAGATGTCGAGCGATTGCGCTTCTGTTTGAGCGCTCAGCGCGACTCCTATCTGCCGATCCGCGCGATCCTCGATGAACTATCGGCGCTCGACGCCGGCCATGAGGCCGAGATAACGCCAACGGCGCGTGTCGTTGTCTCTGACGGCGAGCTCGTTGCGCCCGCACGTTCCGACATGACCGTGACCGGACGCGAGCTGCGAGACCTCACGGGAATCTCACGCGAGGAGCTCGATGCGATCGTGTCGGCCGGCCTTGTGACACCGGATGCGGCCGGGTACTTCCCGCACGGATCTATTCGTATCGTCCAGGCCGTTGGTGCTCTCAGACGCGAGGGGATCGCGCCGAGAAACCTTCGTTATCTCAAGATGACCGCACAGCGGCATGCAGACCTCATTGATCAGGTTACTTCGCGCGGGAGAATGGATCGCTCCGGCGCCGATGCCGAGCGTCGTCACGCAAAAAACAGCGAGATCGCTGAGATCATCGCCGATTTGGCGACGACGCTGCTACGAGGCGAGATCGAGCAGCTATCTTAAGTCTCAACTTGAGGTTGAAACTTTTCCGCGTGTGTCGTTGACCGACTGGGGGAGTGCGCCTAGGTTTAGAGGTGAACCCTCTCAAGGAGTAGACGTCATTATGGCTAACGATCTCGCTGGCAGCACGGGCGCCCCGTCGCGCAGCCAAGGTATACTCTTCGGCTCGCAGCCGCCCCTTGATGCCTACACGGGCTACCGCGGGCCCATCGCCTGCAAGGCAGCCGGTATCACCTATCGCCAGCTTGATTACTGGGATCGCACGGGGCTCGTGTCGCCGAGTGTGCGCTCCGCGACGGGCTCCGGATCGCAGCGGCTGTATTCGTTTCGAGACATCATCGTCCTCAAGGTCGTCAAGCGCCTGCTTTCTGCTGGCGTGTCGCTGCAGCAGATCCGCAAGGCCCTCGATGCGCTAAAAAATCGGGGCGTTGATGATCTCGCGCAGATCACCCTCATGTCCGACGGTGCCTCGGTCTATGAGTGCGTCTCACCCGACGAGGTCGTCGACCTCATTCAAGGTGGGCAGGGCGTGTTTGGGATAGCCGTGGGCAAGGTCTCGCGCGAGGTCGAAACTGAGCTCGCGTCGTTCCCCAGCGAGCAGGCTCGACATATGGTCGTCGTCGACGAGTTGGCCGCCCACAGGGCACGCAAAAACGCCGGCTAGAGAGGAACGTGGCGAAGCAGATTTCGCATGGTTTGGGGAGAAGCGCCGGGGCACAGCTGCCCCGGCGCTCCCGTGTTAGTTGAGCTGTTCGAACTTGCGTCCCCACGCCGTGCGTACGGGATTCGCGTCCGCCAACATAATGTCGAAGCGGTCCGACACGACCTCGCCGACCTCGCTGATAGCAACGATTCTCTCCAGCGCCGGGGCGTTTTCGAGGCGATGGAGGCCCGCCTCGATGATCTCGTCGACCGAGGAGATCCGCTCAAGGCACACGACGAAAGGCATATCGAACTTCTTCCGGTAATCTGCCGACAGCGCGAGTAGCTGTTCGCGCTGGTCGCCCTCGATGTCGCCCAGCGCGAAGGAACCCACATCTTGGGACATTTCGCGCGCTTCTGCCTCAGTGGCGACGAGCATGTCGGTGATGTCGGGGTAGTTGGCGAGAAGAGCATCCTGGTCGCTGGTGGAAGCGGATAGGGCGGCGTCTTGGAGGATCTCCTTGAGGTTGCCCACATCGCTAAAGGGGCGCCGTTCCCACGCACGTTCGAGCGGCCAGCTCGCTCCGTTATAGAGGCTGGCGAACGTCGAAACGAAGGTGTCCTTGTCCATCGCGTTGACCTCCTCGAGGCTGACGCGTCGCCCGGTGGGGGACAGGGCGATGTTCTCCCCGCGGCGGGGGCCAACGTGGAAGAACAAGAGGTTGAGGACGATGGCTGTGATAGATCCGACCGTGACGCCGGAGGCGAAGAAAATCTGCGCCCAGGAGGGGAAGACCCCGGCAATGTCGGGTTTGAAAGAGACGAGCATCGCCAATCCCAAGGAGGTCGTCAAGATTGCCGCGTTGCGTGCGTCAGACAGATCGACCCGGCCAAGGGTCTGGAAACCGACGAGGGCGACGTTCGCGAAGAGCGCGAGCGAGGCCGCCCCGAGGACAGGCGAGGGGATTGAGGCGACGATGGCGCCGGCCTTCGGTAGCAAACCGAGAACGATCATGAGAACGCCGGTGAAGGCGACGACCCAGCGTGACTTCACGCGCGTGAGGCGAACGAGCCCGATGTTTTGGGCGAAACAGGTGTAAGGGAACGAGTTGAGGACGCCGCCAAGGGCGGTCGAGAGCCCGTCGGCTCGCAGGGCCGCGGCGATGTGATCGCGAGTGATGCGCTTGTTGACGATCTCTCCGGCAGCGAAAACATCACCGGTTGTCTCAACCATCGTGATGATCATGACGATGATCATCGACAGGCACGCCGTCAGCGAGAATTGGGGCCAGCCGAAATAGAAGGGCGTGGTGAAACCAAAGGCAGCCGCGTGGGGGACTTCGGCAAACGAGGCACGACCGCACGCAAAGGCCACGGCCGTACCGATGACGAGGCCGAGCAGAACCGAGATCGTGCCCAGGAAGCCCTTGAAGAAACGCTGGACGATGATGATGACGGCTAAGGTGAGGGCGGCGAGGGCAATGTCTCCCGATTGGATGGCCGAGGGCGGATCGGCCTCGTCGACGCGATTAATGATGTCGCCGGCGGACACACCGAGCAGCGTGATACCCATAGTCGCCAAGACTGTGCCGATAACGACGGGCGGGAAGAAACGAATGACTCGAGCGAAGAACGGGGCAGCGAGGAAGGTGAAGATACCGGAAACAATAATGGCGCCGTAGATCATGGGAAGACCTTCGACGCCACCTTCGGGACCCGTGACAGCTAGCCCGATCGCGATCATGGGCGACAGTGCCGTTGTCGTGACGCCTTGGATGATCGGTAGGCGCACGCCGATCTTCCACAGGCCCACCGACTGGATGAGCGTCGCGATACCGCAGGTGAACAGATCGGCGTTAATGAGGTGCATCGTCGTGTGGGCGTCGAGCTTGAGACCTCCGGCAACGACAAGTGGCACGACGACCGCGCCCGCGTAGAAGGCTAGGACGTGTTGGATGGACAGGATCGTCAAGCGTCCTGCTTTGGGGACGCGATCAACGGGGTGGATGGGATGATCAGATTTCTGCATGGGATAGGCCTTGCGACTAGGGAACCTGACGCTCTTAGCGTAGCCAGCCCTCGGCGCAGGGGAGAAATCCGGGCGCCCCCGCACATCCCTAAAATGACATAATGTACATTATCGAACCGAGGGGTGGTGGTGCGTCACGACCGGTCGCGCCCGTCTCACATGCACGTTTGTGAGGTGGCACATCAGTCGTCGCGGCCCAACAGCTCGTTGATTCGAGACTTGTAGAGTACGGCACGCGCGCCATAGACAGCCTGGACGCCACCGGCGACATCGAAAACGCCGACCGCCCCGAGCTTCTTGAGGCGCTCCTTGTCGACCTTGTTGGCATCGGCAACAGCGACACGCAAACGCGTAATGCACGCGTCGACGTCCTCGAGATTGTCGGGGCCACCGAGCGCGTCGATGATCTCACGCGAGGTCCGTTCAAGATCGTCGCCACCGGCGTCCTCGCCTGGAGCTTGCGTGTCGCGGCCGCCTTCACCGATGCCGCTCGTCTCCTGCTCGCCCGCCTGTTCGACTTCATCGAGGCGTCCCGGCGTGGCAACGTTACGCAAACGAATGTATGCCGCAAAGACAAAGTAATAAAGAGCAAACCATGCGATGCCAACGGGAATGACATAAAGGAAGTGCGTCGCCGATTGGCCCTGCAAGATGCCAAACAGCGTGTAATCGATCGCGCCACCGGAGAACGTGTTACCAATACGGATTTGCAAGAAATCGGCAACCATGAACGACAGGCCGTCGAGGGCGGCGTGGATGACGTAGAGAACAGGTGCGACGAAGAGGAACATGTACTCGATGGGTTCAGTAATACCCGTAATAAAAGAGGTCAGCGCGACCCCCAGGAAGAGACCGGCGTACTTGGCGCGCCTACCCTTGGGAACTGCGTGATACATGGCGAGGCAGGCACCGGGAAGACCAAACATCATCGTGGCGAAGCGGCCGGCAAAATACTTGGTTCCCGCCGTATAGAGACCCGTGTGGGAAGCGTCGGCGAGCTGGGCGAAGAAGATCTTTTGGGCACCCGAGACGGTGTGCCCGGCAACGACCTCGGTTCCCCCGAGCGGGGTGTACCAGAACATGGGATAGATCATGTGGTGGAGACCAACCGCGCCGGATAAACGCAGAAGGAATCCGTAGAGGAAGGTCCCCGCGAGTCCCATCTGCGCGATCGACTCCCCCGCCGAGACCATGGCGTGCTGGATGGGCGGCCACACGAAGAAAAACAGCGCCCCCAGAGGGATGGCTGCGAGCGAGACTGCGATAGGAACGAACCGGGAGCCGCCGAAGAATCCAAGAACCTGAGGCAGCGCGATATTGTGGTAGCGATTGTGGAGCCATACGGCGATTGCACCGATGGTGAGCGCCCCAATAATTCCCGTGTCGATGGGCTCGCCCTTGGGGTCGAAAATGCGTAGAAGCGACGCCGTCGTGCCCGTCATGACGAGGTAGCCAACAATACCTGCAAGCGCGGCGGTCCCCTTGTCTCGACGGGCCAGCCCGATGCATAAACCGATGCTTAACAGGAGCGCGAGATTGTTGAACACGACGCTGCCGGCGTCGGCCATGACCGTGAAAACAGTCTGGAGGACCACGTTGTCGAGAACGGGATAGGCGGCGATCGTCGTTGGATTCGACAAGGCTCCGCCGATCCCTAACAGCAATCCCGCCGCGGGAAGAATCGCGATGGGAAGCATAAATGCCTTGCCGATCTTTTGCGCTTGCTTGAAGGTTGAACCGGCCCGGTCTTTCCAGCGTGGCGAAGACGACGTCGTCATCATTGTCCCTCCCGTGTCCCGCATGGTTGTGCGGCTCATGCCTACTAAATCGTAGCTTAAGAGCGCGGTGCTCGCGTGCGCCCTATCAACCCTCGAGGCCCGTGAGAAGCGAGGTGCGTGCAGCGCTGGTAGAATCAGGCCGCACACTCGTCGTCACTACGCAGGAGAACTCATGGCTGAACGCGCGCTTCGCGGCACGAGCATCGGATCGAAGAGCCTGGAGACCGAGGACGGAGTGACTTTTGCCGCCCGCAAGGTCGCGACCTACCGATGCGTGGACGGTAGCGAATTTCAGGTGACCTTTGCAGCCGAGGCCACTCCCCCCGCAGAGTGGGAATCGAAAAACGGCGAGATGGCCCAGCTTGTCGGTGACGCCGCAGCGGATGAGGAAGATAAGCCTCAAAAGGCCCAGCGTACGCACTGGGACATGCTGCTCGAGCGGCGTTCGACCGAGGAGCTTCAGCAGCTCCTCGATGAACAGCTCGTCCTCCTGCGTGAGGGCCGGCTGCGCGAAGGGCCGCACTATCGCATGCGATAGTGGATGAAAGCCGGCCGTCGGGCCGTGCCGGGCCTACACTCGCCCCAGGCGATCCCGGATTGCCCAGGTTGTCACCTGTCCGAGAGCTTCAGTGATGATCGATCCGGACATTTTTGACACGCCAGCAACCCGTTCGTCGAAGGTAATGGGTACCTCGGCAATGACGAGGCCTGCGCGACGAGCGCGGCGCGTGAGATCGATCTGGAAGCAGTATCCGGCCGAATCGACACCATCGAGATCGAGCTTTGGCAACGAAGCGGTCTTGTACACCCGAAATCCTGCCGTAGCATCCTTGACGCCTAGACCGAGCGCGAGTCCGATGTAGAGGTTTCCGGCGCGTGAAAGAAGCTCGCGATGCTTGGCCCAGCCGTTGACCGCGCCTCCGCGCACCCATCGCGACCCGATGATGAGGTCGGGGGCGTCGGGTGCGCCCGCTCGCGCAAGCAGACGTGGTAGCTGTTCGGGACGGTGAGACCCGTCGGCGTCCATTTCGACGACGTAGTCGTAGCCGGCCTCCTGCGCCCACGCGAAGGCGTGGAGGTAGGCCGGGCCGAGGCCCTCTTTGCATCGACGGTGGATGACGTGGATCCTCGGGTCCGCCATGGACATCCGGTCGGCGAGATCACCTGTCCCGTCCGGGGAGTTGTCGTCGACGACGACGATATCGACGTCGTCGGTGGCCTGCTCCAATCGGGCCAGGGTTGACTCGAGAGTCTCAATCTCGTTGTAGGTGGGGACTGCCACGACGATGCGGCGTGCGGGCTTTGAACTCATGACGATCGTTTCTCCTTGCGGTGTACACGAGAAAGAATAGGCGACAAAAGCAGGACGAGACTCCCCCAGGCGACGGTGAGGGCAATGATGAGGGTACGCAGTGGCCCGATCACCCGTACGGCGGGCGTCGACGCGTCGGTGAGGACGACATCGCGAACGAGCACGGCCGGCTGGAACAGACGCGTCCTAGCGATGACCTGGCCCGTGTCGGTAACGATGGCAGAGACACCCTGTGTTGACACCTGAACACCGTAGCGGCCAAACGTGGCGGCGCGTAGCCGCGTCATCTGGAGCTGTTGAAGCGATTCCGCGCTGTTACCGAAGAGCGCGTTATTCGTCGGCACGATGAGTAGGTTTGCCCCCTGCGCGATCGTATCCCCCACGAGGTCTTCGATGGCGACCTCGAAGCACATGGCGATCCCCAGCCGCGCGGGTGTGCCCTCGACGCGCAGTACTCCGTCGCCCTCCCCCGCGACCATGTCGCGACCGATCTGGTCGACCTCATCGGAGAGCTTCCTAAAGAAGTCACGATGGGGCACGTATTCGCCAAAGGGAACGGGCCGACGCTTGTCGTAAAACGCGTTCGTTCCGGCAACGCGGTATTCGCCGAAGCGAACCTCACCTTCGTTTCGAACAGTCCCGTAGACGAGTGGAACCCCGAGTTTCGTACTTACTTCGTCGAGGAGTCTGCCGGCTTCGGCGTCGCGGTGAGGATCCTTGTCGGCTGCGTGCTCGCCCCACAAGACGAGGTCGACCGCTGAGGGATCGATCGTTTCCATGCTTACGCGCGCGTGGTTGGCCAGGACGGATCCGGTTCCGTAGGTCTGCTTGACGGGCCGGTCGACATTGCCCTGAACCGCGGCGATACGCAGCTCCTCCCCCGTCGCGTGTGATTTGAGGGGAACGAGGGCACATCCGGACACGACGAGCGCAGCGAGGGACGCGGCGCACACGCGGGTGAGCATTCTCGAGGTAGGCCCGAGTGCCAGTGCCAGTGCCGCAGCCAAGGTAGCCATGAGCGCACCGACAGCGACCTCACCGCCAAGCGGTGCGGCCGCGAGAAGCGGGGAGTCAACCGCGGGATAGGCGATGAACCCCCAAGGAAAGCCGCCGAAGGGGAATACGCCGCGCAGCTGTTCGACACCCACGTAGCTGACGACAAGCATCGCAGCCCACGTCCACGGGTGCCGGCGGGCCCACCGGCGTGTTCCCCAGGCACCGGCCGCGAGGCCCCACACGGTGACGAAGAGCACCTGGACTCCGGCGAGGGCGAGCCACGGCCCCGCGGTTCCTACGGCGATGCGTGCCCAGGAGATGTGAGGGACGAAGAACGCGATCGAGAACGCGGCACCTACGAGGGCGCCGTTGCGCGCCCCCGCACCTTTCAAAAGCCCAAAGAGAAGAGCGACAGCGGCAACAACGCCAACCCAGCCTAGGGTGAGCCCGCCCGGGAATCCCGCCCACATGAGTCCACCGGCTAGACCCGCCAGCGTGAGGCGAAGGAGTGTCTTCATCCGATATCGCCCCAGCTGACAACGCCGCGTTTGAGGCCGTCGATAGCCTCGTGAGCCTGCGGGGCGAGTGCGGAATGAACATGAGCTATTTGACGTAGCGCATCAATGACCTGCTTGATGAGTCGAACAAAGTCTCCCGCGGGCATGTCGTTAGCCAGGGAAAGAACCTTCGTGAGGGACTCGCCCTTCGCCCATAGGGCCACGATGGTAGCCATGGAGGCATCAGGCAGGCTAGAGCGGGGCGCCGAGCAGGCCGCCTCGGTGTCGTCGATGAGCTGTGCGGCGGCCTGAGTGCGAGCGAGAGCAGACGCTAGGTTGGCCACGCTTCCCACTTCAGCGACGGGCTCATCGTTGCGCGAGGAGTAGACGCAGGCCGAAACTGCGCCCGCAAGGGCGGGAGCATCCAGGTCGTCCCACGCTCCGGACGCCAAGCATTGGGCCACAAGCAGATCGCGCTCTGCATACAGGCCAGAAAGAAGCTCGCCGGCCGACGTGAGAGTGTAGTCAGGGTGAAGGTAACCGAGGCGCTGCAAGACCGTGGCGACGCGATCAAAGGTCTGCCCGATCGATGAGGTCTTGCGTTCGATCGTGGCTTCGAGTCTGACGATCCGTCGTTTGGCCCTGACATAGCCGCGTGCCTTTGACTGATGCGCCGATCGGTGAGGGCATGTGTGGCACGGGTGAGCCTCAACCTTACGTTCGAGCTCGTGTGCCCGGTCCGTGGGTGCGGCATCAATCGTTTCCCAAGCGACGTCGCGGAAGGCTCGCCGAAGCTGGGAGGCCATACGTTGGCGATCCCTTGGCTTACGAGGTTGCAGGGCGTGGGAAACGTCGAGGCGCCCGACCTTTTCGATAGGCGCCATGTAGGGGCCGACCTGGCGAAGTTGGGCCCCGCTGGTGAGCACACCGACGAAACCCTCGCCGCGAACGGAGGGTTCAACGACAAGCGCGAGTGCCGGGCGCCCGCGTTCTCGATAGGCAATGACGTCACCGACTCGGGCGTCCTCGAGGCACGTACGCGCCTTGGCTCTGGCATCTTGGCTGGGGCGTTGGCGCCGAGCCGACTTGAGTTCGGCCACAAGGTCGCTGTAGGCGGCGAAGTCGCCGCGCGAACACGACATGCGCTCGCGCGCCGCCTCCATCTGGGCGGTGAGCTTGGCCGCCTCGCTGGCGAGCTGCACCACGGAGCGGTCGGCCTGGAACTGGGCGAAGGAGCGTTCCATGAGCGAGCGCGCTTCCGCATGAGTGGTCCGCCCTAAGAGATTAACCACCATGTTGTAGGTCGGGTGGAAGGCCGACCGTAGCGGGTAGGTGCGTTTGGATGCGAGGGCCGCCACCGAATGCGGGTCTTGCTGGGGTGCGTAGAGGACGATGGCGTGGCCGAGCGTATCGAGTCCGCGACGCCCTGCGCGACCGGTCAGCTGCGTATACTGCCCGGCACTCAAGGGGACCTTAGCGGCCCCGTTCCACTTGAGTAACGACTCGATGACGACGCTGCGTGCGGGCATGTTGATGCCTAGAGACAACGTCTCTGTGGCGAATACGAGCTTGAGCAGGCCCTCGGTGAAGAGTTCTTCGACGATCTCCTTAAAGAGAGGCAGCATGCCCGCATGGTGGGCGGCAACCCCGGCTTCAGCCGCCGCGGCAAAGGTCGCGATATTGAGCACGTCGCGTTCACGGTCACTGAGCCCTCGCGTGCGCGCTGCGACGTGTTCGCGGATGATGCGGGCCTCCTCGTTGCTTGTGAGCAAGACGCCGGAGGCGAGAACGTGTTGGCACGCCGCATCGCAACCGGCACGCGAGAAGATGAAATCGATCGCGGGGAGAAGATCGTGGCGTCTGAGCGCCTCGACGAGTTCCCGATGGGACGTCGTGCGTACGCGCGCGGGCGCAAATCCACGTCCACGCCTGCGTCGGTGTGGCTCCTTCGCCCGCTCGATGGCGCCGATGAGGCGTCGATTGATCGTCCCTTTTCGCGTCTTGCCATCGGCATAGAGCGGATAGATCTCGCTGCCGACGGCCATGTGTGACTCGAGGGGGACCGGACGGTATTCCGAGACGACAATACGGGTGTCCCCGCGCACTTCCTGGAGCCATTCGCCGAACTCCTCGGCATTCGACACCGTCGCAGACAAGGCAATGAGGCGTACACGCTCGGGCAGGTGGATGATGACTTCCTCCCACACGGGCCCGCGAAAATGGTCAGCAAGATAATGGACCTCATCCATGACGACGGTACGCAGCTCTTCGATTCGCGCATCGTCGCGATAGAGCAGGTTTCGCAGTACTTCCGTCGTCATGACGACGACGGGAGCGTGGGCGTTAATGGTGACATCCCCGGTCGCAAGCCCAACGAGCTGTGGATCAAGCGCCGCGCAAAAATCGCGATACTTTTGGTTCGACAAGGCCTTGATCGGCGTGGTGTAAAACAATTTGCCGCCTTGGGCAGCAACCTGCGCGATCGCATAGTCGGCTACGAGGGTCTTCCCGGCCCCGGTCGGTGCCGCTACGAGGACATTCGCACCGGCATCGAGAGCCGACATGGCCTCGATTTGGTAATCATCCGGCGCGAAAGAAAGCCGGTCGATGAACGCTCTCATCGCCGAGGAATAGCGTGCCTGCTCGGTGCGGAAAGCCCGGTAGGCCTCCGCCGGCGCCGAGAGTTTCTCCTCCTTGCGTTTGCGGTGTCTCACGCGGCTCACGAGGCGTCCTCGCGAATGATCCCGATCGCACGCCAGCGCGAGATGGCACGATGAGCGCGCCCCTTGCACGCGTGCGCGCGGCGAGCCGCGATGTCGTCTCGGATCCGACGAGCCTCTCGCACACCAGCGCGACCTTCGGCGAGCGCGGGCGCTCGAGGGTCTCGTATGACAGTCGGCTCCAAGACACCGAAGTCGCCAAGGTCACTGGCCGCCTGAGAAGCGGTGCGCGCAAGCTCGAGGAAAGAGCGCCAGGCGCGCCACGCACACGCGACGATAACGGCCAGCCCAGCCAAGGCGAGAAGGCCGCAAGCGAGAACAACGAGGAAGATCGTCATGCCTCCAGCCTACTCGTGGCGCTGAGCGAGGGCTCGCTCGGCTCGTTCGCGAACGGCCTCAGCGACTGATTGCGGTTTTACCGAGCGTACGGCCGTGCCCATTGCGCACACTCGAGCCGCAGCCCACTCCTCAGACAAGGCCTCCAATTGGAGCGTGATCGTACCGTCTTCGTTCCAGTCCACGTCTATCACCGCCGGATCCGAACACAGGTGCTCAGCGGCTGCATCGATGACGACGGACAGAGTGAAGCAGTGTGATGGTGTCGAGCGTTCTTCGTGTACCGGCTGTTCGCCGGCCTCATCGAGGACGCGCAGATGGTCGAGTCGGAACGTTCGCCACTGGCGTCTCATCGCGCACCAGGCCTCGACGTTCCAGTGCCCATCGACGAGCACGAGCCTGTCGGGATCGATCTGTCGTCGTGTGTGCGCGCCTGTAACGTCGACGTAGCTGATGAGCAAGCGCGTGCGCGAAGCAATGGCGTCGCGCACCTTACCCAGCGAGCCTGTCTCGCCAGCCTCCCACATGTGTGCAGCCACCGAACCAGGTTCGGGTAGGCAGCCTAGTAGCTTGCCGATGAGATGTGAGATCGTACGACGTTCGCTCTCGTTCGCTCGCCCCGACAGCAGCTGCAGGCCTGCCGTGAGCAAGAGGCGCGTGTCGGTGTCGAGACGGACAAGGCCCCCGAGGCGCTGGTCATTTTCCAACGTGACCCTATCGTCCTCGATAAGGATAAGGACGGAATCGCCGGGGTCGCCGTGGCGCCACCGCACGTTCATGAGGGCACGCGCGAGCAGCCGCACGTCGTCGTCGCTCACGCCCAATGCCTGGGCGGCCTCGTCGATCCTTAGCGAGCGAGAGGTGCGTAGGAGCCGCAAGAGCGCGAGCATCTTCGGGGCGTTGAGAGCTTGCAGCCTAGCCATCGATGTCTCCTAGGTGTTTCCAGGCCGCGTGGACCTTAGCCGCGAGCGAAGCCGGCTCGACAACCGTGATGTCACCCTGGTCGAAGAGGATTCTTGAGACCCACTCGTCTTCGGCTGCCTCGCTCATACGTGCGCCTGTCACATCGACCTCCACGATGTAGCGGCTGAGGCGGGCAGAAAACCCCTTGAGGACAGGAGAAACGAGTGGCAGTGAGAAGAGTGGGTATTCATCGATATCTGCGGGGATTGAAAATGTTCCCGCCTCGGGTTTCCTCGTGACCGAACCGCACAGACGGCCCAGATGGAAAACGCGCGCTTTCTGACGGTCCTCATCGAACCCTTGCACGTAGACGATGTCGTTGCGTTCGACGAGTCTCCAGGGCGCGACCAGACGCCGAGCCACCTTGCCTTCGCGGGAGCGGTAGCGGAAGGAGATTCGTTGTCGCAACACGATAGCAGTGAAGATCGTCGCGGAAGCGGCAATGTAGCGCGAGGAGGCGGCGACGCTTGGCGACGCCGCGGCACCGGCGGGCCGGGGAGCCAGTGTGTCGAGGAGCCCGAAGATGGCGGGGGCCCCGGCGTCGCAGCGCCACAACTGGGCGGCCTCGTGGAGAAGTAGGGCTTCGTCCTCGCTGAAGTGACAATCGGCTGCGGCGTCGGCTTCGTCGAGCGAATAAGACACGAGTGTCTCGTCGAAGAGATCGTGAGTGTGGGTGAACGTGATCCCCAGGAGGTCCTTGATGACCTTCTTGTCACGTTCGAAGGCGCGTTCCGGAGCGGCTTCTGCGGCGTAATCCGGCACGTTGGCGAGGATTTCCTGCTTGGTGAGGGGGCGGCGCGAGTTGACCAGCAGCGCAAGGAGGCTGAGGATCCTGCCGGCCCGTTGTTCGCGAGTGGTCATGTCTCCTACCGTAGCGCCTTACGATGGAGCCATGATGCTGAGGGATGCGTGTGTTGATGCGCTTTGTCAGTCCTGGCCCGGAGTCTGCACGTGCGAGGTGACGATCACCGCCGCACCACGTGGGGCTGAGGCTTTCGTGCCGGGCGAGAGAGTACGGGCGCTCGCCTACACCGGCATCGTTGGCGTGCCCGAGGTGGGCGATACCGTGCGTATCGAATGCTCGCCTCTGGCTAAGAGACTGGGCACGGGCGGAACGGCGATGATCACGGCCCTGTTCACGAGGCTACCGGCTGACGACATGCCTGCCAACGGTGGCCACATGGTGAAGGCGCGTTATATGCCCAACCAGGTTATGTGTATGTCCGTTGAGGAACAGGACTCCCCTTACCATGACAGCCTCGCTGCCGGCGGCACGCTTGCCGGGACTCCCGTCATCGCCTGTGATCTCCATTCGATGCTCGCCGCGGCCATTGCCGGTGTGAGGACGATCCGTCCCCGTGCCCGCGTCGTCTATGTCATGACCGACGGTGCTGCCCTGCCTGCAGCGTTCTCGCGCCAGGTTGCGGGTCTGTTGGAGGCCGGCTGGCTCGCCGAATGCGTGACGGCGGGCCAAGCTTTTGGGGGCGGGATTGAGGCGATCTCATTGCCCTCGGCGCTTCTTGCTGCCAAGGTCGTGGCCGAAGCCGATGTCATTATCGCCGCGCAGGGGCCCGGAAACGCTGGGACCGGGACCCACTGGGGATTTTCCGGCGTCGATTGCGCGTGGACGCTCGTGAGCGCCCACGCGCTTGGTGGTACGCCGATCGGGGCCCTACGGATTTCGCATATCGATCGGCGCGAGCGTCACCGCGGGATTTCGCACCATAGCGCAGCGGCTCTAGGCGAACTCGCGGTGGTCCCCTGTCACCTGCCCGTGCCTGCTCTCGATGGGGACAGTGCGTGCGAGGCGATGGTGCACGCGGCGTGCCCCGATCTGTATGCCCAGGCGCGCGCTATCGCGGCACAGCGTCATCGGGTCGTCACGTGCACGAGCGTCGGGCTTCTCGAAGCACTGCGCGAGTGCCCGGTACGTTTGTCAACGATGGGGCGCGGTCTTGAGGAGGATCCGGGGATCTTCCTTGGCGCGGCAGCGGCCGGCAGATATGCGGCGGGTCTCCTCGACTAGAGGCGGCAGGACATGACTTCGGTGACGAGGATGGCGCGCGCACCGAGAGCGTGAAGGTCATCCATGACGTCGTTGAGGCCGCCTCGTTTGACGAGTGCCCGGACGGCTACCCACTCGGGATCGCGAAGGTGGGAGACGGTGGGTGATTCGAAGCCGGGGGTGATCGCTGCCGCCTGTTCGAGCATCGTTGCGTGCACGTTGTAGTCCATGAGCACGTAGTCGCGGGCAACCATGACCCCGTGGAGTCGGCGATCGAGCACGTCGAGCTGGGGGTTGCCGCGAGCCTTTCTCGTCGTAATGAGGACCGCTTCGGAGCTCAAGATGGGGTCACCGAAAACGTCGAGGCCGGCGGCTTTGAGGGTTGTTCCGGTTTCGACGACGTCTGCGATGGCGTCGGCGACGCCGAGCATGATCGAGGATTCGACCGCGCCGTCAAGATGGACGATCGAGGCCTCGACGCCTTGTTCACGTAGGTGCGAGGCGAGGAGGCGATCGAAGCTCGTTGCGATGCGCGCGCCCTGGAGGCTGTGGACATCGGTGAAGACACCGCGGGGTGCGGCGAATCGCATGGTGGCCCTGCCGAAGCCGAGGGCACGCATCTCGAAGGCATCGACGCCGGCGTCGAGGAGGAGGTCGCGGCCGGTGATCCCGGCGTCGATCGTCCCTTCGGCGACGGCGATGGCAATGTCTCGGGGTCTGAGAAAGAAGATCGTTGTGTCGGTCGCGTCGTCGCGGATGGAGAGCTGACGGCCGCGCCGGTTCGTGCGGTATCCGGCTCCAGCGAGCATGCGCATCGCGGCGTCGGAAAGGGCACCCTTGTTAGGGATAGCGAGTTTAAGCATGGGGGCTCCTAGAGTTTGGCGTAGACCTCGTCGAGGCTGAGGCCGCGTGCAACCATGAGGACCTGTGCGTGGTAGAGGAGCTGGCTGATCTCAAGGGCGAGGTCATCGAGGGTCTCGTATTCGGCGGCCATCCAAACCTCGGCGGCCTCTTCGACTATCTTCTTGCCGATGGCGTGGACGCCGGCGTCGAGCTCCTTCACGGTTGAGGAGCCCTCGGGGCGGGTCGTCGCTTTTTCACTAAGTTCGGCAAAAAGGGTGTCGAAAGTCTTCATGCCCACAGGCTAGCGGGCGCTTATCCGCAGCGACGGGGCCGACCGCTCAGTGGACGCAGGTGGAGGCCAGGTGGCGAAGGGTAGCGATCTCCTCGGCCCGATCTGATTGCGAAAAGATTGCCGAGCCGGCGACGAAGACGTTAGCCCCCGCCTCGGCCGCCCGCGTGATCGTATCGCGAGAGATCCCTCCGTCGACTTGGATGGCGATGTCGAGGTGAGCACTCGAAAGGAGGGCACGCGTGCGCGAGATCTTATCGAGCATCGACGGTAGGAACGCCTGTCCTCCGAAACCGGGCTCGACCGTCATGATGAGAACCATGTCGAATTCCGCGATGACGTCGCCGATCGCTTCGATCGGGGTCGCCGGCTTGAGCGCGATCGCGGCACGCGAGCCTAGGCGGTGGAGTTCGCGCGCGAGCCGCACGGGGGCGTGGGCTGCCTCGGCATGAAAGGTGACCGATGCGCAGCCTGCCTCCGCGTAAGCGGGCGCCCAGCGATCGGGATCCTCGATCATGAGATGGGCGTCTATGGGAAGACGCGACGCCGCCGCGCACGCCTGTACGACCGGGAGGCCCCACGTGAGGTTGGGGACGAAGTGATTGTCCATGACGTCGACGTGGGCCGCATCGGCGCTAGAGATTGACTCGAGTTCGGAAGCGATCCTGGCGACGTCGCAGTTGAGGATCGAGGGATGGATGAGCATGGCTCGGCTCCTACTTCCTTCTCAGGCAGGCCGCGAACATGGCGTCCGTGCCGTGGATGTGTGGCCACAGTTGCAGGTGGGGGGTATCGCTGCCAAGCAGTGACGGAGCGGGGGCGAGCGAGCGGGCAACCTCACTCGCAGAAACCACCTCGACGTCGCCTCGGCGCTGGCATACGCGCTCGACAACCTTCAAGGTCTCTGCCACGTGCGGGGAACAGGTGGCGTAGGTGACGACGCCACCGGGACGGACGATATCGAGGGCGTGATGGAGCAGCTTGACCTGCTGATTGGACAGGACAGGTACGTCGGCGCAGCGAGCTCGATAACGTGACTCGGGCCGGCGGCGCAGCGAGCCGAGGCCCGTGCACGGAGCGTCGACGAGAACACGGTCGGCCGGCGTATCGAGGGTCATATCAACGCCGTCACCCACCCGCACCGAGACCGTAGGCAGCGCGCGGCACGAGTCTTTGACGAGACGTGCGCGCCTGGGATGGATCTCGTTGGCGATGACGCTCACGCGGGGGCCGCCGAGAGCAGCCATGAGCGCAGTTTTCCCGCCGGGGCCGGCGCACAGATCGACCCAGGTCGTATCGGGACCCGGACCGACCTCGACGCTAGCCGCGATCCCGGCGACGAGTTGGCTGCCCTCGTCCTCGACGGCACTGTGCCCCTTCGCCAGGGAGGGCAGGCGCGCCGGATCCCCGTGCGAGAGGATGACCGCCCACGGGGAGATCTCCCCCGCCGCGACGTCGGCGTCGAGGATACGCTCTGCCTCGTCGGCGAGATCCTCGGGGGCGAGGAGGCTTGGTCTAGCGACGAGGCTGACCCATGGTGAGCGGTTATCGGCCGCTAGCAGCTCGTCGATGTCGCCGCCCAACCCGTGGGCCTCGAGTGCCGATGTTAACGCCTGAACGACGTCGCGCGGATGCGACGTGGCGATGGCGCGACGCTCAAGGGGATCGTCGATGTTTGCGATCGTACGAATCCACGAATCTGCTTCGCGAGCAAGCCGCCGCAAGATCGCGTTGACGAGGCCCACTCCCCCGCGATGGGTAAACGCACGAGCCGCCTCCACCGTGGCCGAGACCGCCGCATGGGGTGCGACATCCATCGCGAGAAGCTGGTGGGCGCCCAGACGCAGGAGCGCCCTTACCGGTGCATCAAGATCACTCAGCGGCTGAGTGAGACATCGCGCGAGTACCCAGTCGTAGGTGAGCAGACCACGCACGCACCCGTAGGTTAAATCGGTCACGAATGCTCGGTCGCGCCTGGAGAGCTTCGAGCGTGAGAGTAGCCGCGGCAGGAGGAGATTGACGTAGGCATCGTCGGTATCGACGGCGAGGAGGGCCTCGGCGGCCAGTTCGCGGGCGGCAACACCCTGCCTGCTCACGGGCGCACCTCGAATCGAGCCGCTTCACCGAGATGCGCTCCCCGAGCCCAGTCCGCACCTGCCATCGCGCGTTTGCCGGGTGCGGCAACCTCGGCGAGGAGCATGTCATTGGTGGCCGTCCCCACGCTCACTTCTTTCTTCGTCACCCGAATGACGCCCGGTTCCAGATCGCACGTGGGCAAGATCGAGAGCCTATAGATCTTCAGGCGTGTCTGACCAATCATCGCCCAGCACCCCGGCTCCTCACCGAGGGCGCGCACGCGTCGAAGGAGAGATTGCGCATCAGCAGCGAAATTGAGGTGCCCGTCTTCACCGGTGATCATGTGAGCGTAGGTGACACCATCGCTACTTTGTGGCCGCGCGATGGCCGTCCCGTTGTTGAGGGCGTCAAGAACGTGGCACATGACGTCTGCCCCGTGATGGGCGAGACGCTCGAGCAAACTCGCCGTCGTGGCGTCTGGCATGAGCGGATAGGGGTGTTGGGCATAAATCGGTCCTGTGTCGAGTCCAGCCTCAATGTGAAACACGGTGACGCCCGTCATCGTGTCGCCCTCAATAATGGCGCGCTGGACCGGAGCTGCACCGCGCCACCGCGGCAGCAGAGAAAAGTGCAGGTTGATCCACCCGTGCCTGAACGCCTCGAGAAGATCAGCGGGAACGAGGAGCCCATAGGCGACCACGACGACGACGTCGGCCTCGATGGACCTGATCTGTGCGGCGACGTCGGGATCACGCAGCGTTCGCGGGGTGAGCACGTCAAGCCCGAGCTCATCGGCGGCGACATGCACCGGCGACATGCGGGTTCGCCGTCCCCGCCCCTGGCGCGACGGGGGCCGCGTGAGAACGGCGCTCACCTCGTGGCCGGCGTCGATAAGTGCTCGAAGCGTCGGGACTGCTGCCTCAGGTGTACCAGCGAACACGCATTTCATGCTCTTCAGGTTACCGGAGATCCAGAAGCGGTCCTCACAGGTCGTCGGGGTTGACGCGGATCCTCACCGGCGGTAGCCGGCGGGCGGCGCGCTGAGCGGCAACCGCGTGGAGCATCGGGCCCACGGGTCCCTCGCGGGCCTGGACGATCGCGCGTAGGCGATTCTCACCGTCGGGAACTGGTCCGAGTACGCGGACCGAGTCTGAAAGCCTGCGCAGCGTGTCGGTCACCGCTCCACAAGCGCCCTCAACGACGGCCGCTGAGAACACCGGCGGTAAACCAAGACTGGAACGCTCGGTGAGATCGGTGCGCGCGTATCCCAGGGGGTCCCACCGCACGAGCGCTTGTGCAAGGTCGTGAGGGAGCTCGCCCACAACGAACAGCGGGGAACCGGCGCGAAGGAGGCTTGCCGTTGACAGCCACCTGCGCAGAGCCTTCCCCGCCACGTCGATACTCGCTGAGTCGAGAAACGCGTGCGCGTCAAGGAGACACCCGGCGGCGTAGCCGTCTTCGCACACCGGCAGTGCCCCGGGGGTGGCGACGACGAGGACCGGACGTTCGTGGCTAATCTGGGGCAGGGCGCGATCGCCTCCCTGCGATGAGACGATGGGTACACCGGCGAAGGAACGACCGAGGTCTTCTGCGATGCGGCGCGCCCCCACCGTGCTGTGCGCAAGGTGAGTGCCTAAACAGTTGGGACAGCGCCACCGAGGTACAGCCTGTCCACACCAACGGCACGACAGGCGCCCGCGATGATCCGCGGCGAGACGGCCACCGCACGAGGAACATCGCGCCGGTACCCGACACCGGGAACACGTGAGCGTCGTCGCGTATCCGGGGCGTGGTGCTTCGACGAAGACGGGACCCGTGGCGAGTCCCTCACGCAGTGCCGCGATGGCCCGAGCGGGAAGGATGCCACGCCCGGCGCTGCCCGCACGCTCGCGCATCGACCGGTCAAACAGGTGGATCCTCGGCGTCGAGCGACGAACCTCTGACCTGCCTGCTGCGACGAGTTTCAACCATCCCTCTTCGATGGCATGCGCAAGCCACACGCCAGGTGAGGCGGTGCCGTAGACAAGCGCGCAGCCCTCACCTAGGGCGCGGGCCTTGGCCACCGAACGCGTGTGCATGTAGGGGGCGCGAGGGAAAGCAAGTGCGGTGGACGCCTCATCCCACACGGCGATGAGCCCGAGATTTGGCAAGGGACACAGTGCGGCTGCCCGGGTACCCACGACGATATCCGCACTGCCCGTCGTTGCGGCGAGGAATGCTCGGTAGCGTTCGGCGATACTCAACCCGGAATGGATGACGACGATCTGTGCGCCGGGGCACCTTGCATGCAAGGCAGACTCCAGGTGGGTGAGATCGCGCCTCGTAGGGACCACGAGAAGGGCACGCCGACGCGAGGCCACGCACGCACGCGCGGCGAGGGCAAGGAGGGTCCAGACACTGTCGTCGCCCCACCCAGGCAGAGCCTGCCAGGCGGCGGCCGGCGATTCCCCGTCAGCGAGGCGACGGATGAAAGCGGCGCCACCGGTGTATCTGCGCCATCCTCCCTCGTCGGGCTCACATGCGAATAGCTCGTGGGCATGTGGATCTGCCAGCCACTCCTCCTCGATGCGCGCGTGACGTGGCGGGATTGCCTGGGACAAGACGTCGGTGGTGACACCACCGTGATCGTGGGCAAGCTCGCGCGCGAAGGCGAGAAACTCCGTGGTAACAGGCGTGATGGCGTCGACAACGCGTTCGATGGGACGCAGGCTGCCCGAGTGGGAGGTCACCGCGGAGCGCTCGAGCAGCCACGCGGTCGTGAGTGTGCCGGCCATGCGTATTCTCACCCGCCTCCCCGGTTGGGCTTGCTCATCCAGGCGGGGTGGGATCTCGTAGTCGAAGGCGTGGTCGAGGTGGGGTTGGGACTTGTCCGGCAGGACTTTGGCGACAGGAAGCGAGATGCTTGATTCGACCGTTCGCACCGCAGTGGGCATGTCCCACAGCGCCATCTGGTCCCCGCTCACGGCGGTCCTCACACGCGAGCCGAGAGTCTGTCGGCTAGCGTCGTCATGAGGGCGGAGGCGACCACGTCCTTTGTGCCGCTAAAGTCGCCAAGCAGCGTTCCCTGCTGGTCGACGAGGAAGACCTGGGTGTCAACGTCGCCGAATCCTTCGCTGTTGCCAACCTTGTTGATGGCAACAAGATCGGCGCCCTTGCGTCGCGCCTTTTCTTTCCCGAGATCGAGGAAGCTGCGGTGGTCCCCTGTTTCAGCCGCAAAGCCAACAATGAGCTCGTCGGCCTCACGAATCGTCGAGAGCTCGGCGAGAATGTCGGTCGTCGGCTCGAGCTCGACGACGAGGCACCTCGCCTGCGCACCCTCCTTCTTGATCTTTGTCTGCGCGCGATGGCGTGGGCGGTAGTCTGCGACCGCTGCCGCCATAACGACGAGGTCGGCGCCCTGGCGGTGTCTCCGCATTGCCTGGGCCATCCGTTCGGCGCAAGGAGCCGACACGAGCTCAACGCCACGGGGAAGGAGACCGGCCTCCACATTGGCGTGGACGAGGACGACGCTGGCACCGAGATCGCGGGCGGCGCGCGCGAGGGCGCACCCCATCCGTCCCGACGAGCGGTTGCCGAGAAACCGAACAGGATCGAGTGGCTCACGGGTGCCACCGGCACTGATGACGACCCGACGTCCCGACAAGAGACCGGGAGAAAGTCGGGCCAGCAGATGATCGACGATATCGTCGGGATCGGGCATTCGGCCTATCCCCCGGTCGCCGGATGAAAGATCGCCGTCGACAGGATCGACGACGTCGACGCCGCGTGCCCGCAAAGCCTCGACGTTGTCGCGCGTGGCCGGGTTCGTCCACATGTTTGTATGCATCGCGGGAAACGCGATGACAGGAGCGTCGGCCGACAAAATCGTTGACAACAGCAGATTGTCGGCCAGGCCCGCACGCATACCGGCAAGCGTGTTCGCGGTGGCCGGTATGACGGCGATAAGATCCGCCGTTCGCGTGACCTCGACGTGTTCGACCTGCCAGGGATGATCGAAGACGCCGGTGGCTACCCGGCGTCCGGTAAGTGCCTCCCACGTCGCAACACCGACGAAGGACGTCGAAGCTGGCGTAGGAATGACGCTGACCTCGTGCCCATGGCGCATGAGGGCACGGACGACGAGGGGGGTCTTGTATGCGGCGATGCCACCGCAGACCCCAACGATGACGCGTGCCATGGCCTAGGCCGAAGCCGTGGGCATCTCCATGTCGAGCAGGCCTTCGTTGACCTCGCGCAAAGCAATCGAGATCGGCTTCTCATCGGCGCTGGATTCGAGGAGCGGCCCGGGCGTGGTAAACATGCCGTCGGCGATCTGCTGGTGATAGGTGTTGATCTGGCGGGCGCGCTTGGCGGCGAAGACGACGAGGGCGTACTTCGAGTCGACGCGCTCAAGTAGATCGTCAATCGGAGGATTGGTAATTCCGATGGGTTGTGCGGTCGTGCCTGACATGAAACCTCTTTCGCTCGTTGATCAGGTCGAGTCTAGTCCAGTCCGAGTATGGCGGCCAGTTCCCGCGCGGCGTGGGTAACGGTTGTGTTGACGATCGTCGTGTCGAACTCCGAGCGCGCGGCCATTTCCTCTCGGGCGGTAGCGAGGCGGCGCTGCTGTTCCTCGAAAGTCTCCGTCCCTCGCCCGCTCAACCGGGCGATGAGCTCCTCCATCGAGGGGGGCGCGAGGAATACCAGATAGGCGTCCGGACGTGAGTGCCTGATTTGGCGCGCACCCGCTAGGTCGATCTCGACGAGAACAGAGCGGCCTCGGGCAAGCTCAGCGTCGAGGGGGGCCTGCGGCGTGCCGTACCTGTTGAGTCCGTGCACAAGGGCCCACTCGGCTAGCCCGTCGGAGGCGATGAGACGATCGAACTCCTCGTCGGTGACGAAGTGGTAGTCGACGCCGTCGATCTCGCCGGGGCGAGGATCCCTGGTCGTTGCCGAAACCGACACGGCCAGATCGGGGTACCACTCCTTGAGCTGCTTGACGACGGTGCCTTTGCCAACGCCCGAGGGGCCCGCGAGGACAACGATGCGCGCAGATTGCGAGGTCGAATCCATGCGTCTAGTGTGCCACGGACCCCTCGTGCGGCCAATCACTCGGTGCCGAAGCGCTCCAGCAGTGCGCGGCGCTGAACGTCACCCAGTCCGCGGATGCGACGCGACGCCGAGATTCCGATCTCGTCCATGACTTCGCGTGCCGTGACCTCCCCGACGCGCGGTAGGGATTTGAGCAGGGCGAAAACAGGCATCTTGGCGATCACGGGGTTGCTCTCGGCCTGTTCGAGCACGTCGGCGAGTGTGATCTCACGCGCCTTCAGCTGGGCTTTGACGCCAGCGCGCTGTCTGCGTGCCTCGGCGGCCTTCGCGAGGGCCTCGCGCCGCTGTTCGGGGGAGAGGGAAGGTACGTCCATGTCTTCAATCTTCCTTTGCTGCAGTAACTGGGGCGTTCATAGCCTACGGCTAAGCAGCGATCAGACGTCGGACATGGACGCTTTCCTTGCCCTCACGCGAAGAGATCTACGAGCGAATCATTCGCATGTAGCGCCGATTGTCGCAGGCTTTTGACCTCAGGTCCGGCACTGAGAACCGCACGAGACGTCGAGGCGATAACGTTGCGACAGGCGGGGCCGAAAACGCGTCTGACCTGCTGCGTATCGGCGCCTTGAGCCCCGAGACCGGGAGCGAGAATCGGGGTCGTGATACCGCCAAGATCGATATCCAACGTGTCGAGAGCGTTCCCGATCGTCGCGCCGATGACGAGGCCGAAAGAGCCGAGGTGATCTTTCTCACCAGCCTCCCGGTTGCGGCGGTCAACCCCGGCAATAATGTCCCCTGCCACACTGCCGTGCGCCGTCGACGCGTGCTGAACCTCGGGTCCTTGCGGGTTGGATGTCAGTGCGAGAACGAAGGCGCCCCTGTCTTTTTCTCGCGCCATCTCGAAGGCTGGATCGAGCGAACCGAGACCAAGATAGGGGGAGAGCGTGATGGCATCGGCTGCCAGCGGACCGTCACCGAGGTAGGCGCGTGCATAGCCGGCCATAGTCGATCCAATATCGCCGCGTTTGACGTCGAGAATCGTGAGCAGACCCGCGTCCTTCGCGTGGGCGAGGACGTCTTCTAGGGCTGCGATGCCCCAAGCGCCGTATTCTTCGAAGAAAGCCGACTGGGGCTTGCACACCGCGACGACGTCTGCGAGGGCATCGATGACGGTCAGACCGAAGGTGCGCACGCCCTCGGCGGTAGGCTCGAGCCCCCACGCGTCGAGGAGGTTACGGTGAGGGTCAATACCGACGCACAGGTGGCCTTTGGCTGCGAGGGCGTCGGAGAGTCGCCGACCGAAGCTGGTGGTCATAGTGTCGCCTGCCTTTCGGTGAGTTCTTGGAGGGAGGCGACACCGAAGGGCGCGCGTTGCATCGCCTCGATAGCCTGCACGGATGCCTGAAATTCCGCCATCGTTTGGAGGAGGGGTATCGCGGAAGCCACGGCCGCCGCTCGGATCGCGTAACCGTCGCGGCGGGTATCGGAATTGTCGGGGGTGTTAACGACGAGATCAACCCGACGGTTCTCGATGAGATCAACGATGGTAGGCCCCGTCGCCGTTGTGGCCTCGCCCGCCTTGGCGACTTCGGTGACGCTGATGCCAGCCCGGCGTAATACCCGTGCGGTCCCTTCAGTGGCGAGGATGGTGAAGCCAAGCTCGGCGAGGCGTGACGCCGGGAGCGCGAGCGATCGCTTGTCTCGGTCGGAGACGGACACGAAGGCACATCCGGTTGTGGGCAGCCCGCCCACTCCCCCGACCTGAGCTTTCGCAAAGGCGAGGGGGAAGCTATCGGCCAGGCCCATGACCTCTCCTGTCGAGCGCATCTCGGGGCCGAGAACGGTGTCGACGGCGCGCCCATCGGAGGTGAGGAAACGCGAGAACGGCAGGACCGCCTCTTTGACGGCGACCGTGTCGGGTTCGGGTCCGGTTACTGCATCGAGGCGAGGCAGCATCCCGGATTCTTGGAGCTCACGAATCGTCGTTCCTGTCATGATCCGCGCAGCTGCCCGCGGCAGAGCCCATCCCTGTGCCTTGGAGACGAAGGGGACAGTGCGCGAGGCCCTGGGGTTGGCTTCGATGATGTAGAGCGAGGTGCCGACGAGGGCGAACTGGATGTTAATGAGGCCTCGGACTCCCACTCCCTCGGCGATGGCGCGCGTCGCTTCCCGGATATTGGCGAGGATCTTGCGCGATAGCGAGATCGGCGGCAAGACGCAGGCCGAATCGCCCGAGTGAATACCGCACGCCTCAATGTGTTCCATGACCCCGCCGAGGAAGAGTTCTTCGCCGTCGTAGAGGGCGTCAACGTCGATTTCGATCGCATCGTCGAGGAAGCGATCGATGAGCAGCGGTCCTGCCTCTTCTTTCCACTCGTGACGACGAACGTAGTCGTCGAGGCCGGCCTCGTCGTCGATAATCTCCATACCGCGACCTCCGAGGACGAAGGAAGGCCTCACGAGGACGGGGTAGCCCACCTCCTCGGCCTTGGCTCGGACCTCAGACGGGCTCACGGCCGTGTCATGGGCTGGCTGGGAGAGCCCGGCCTTATCGAGAACGGCGCCAAAAAGCTGCCGATCTTCTGCCGCGGCGATCGCTTGAGGAGAGGTCCCCAAGATGGGTACACCCGCTTCCTCGAGGTCTGCCGCGAGCGAGAGGGGCGTTTGCCCTCCGAGCTGGACGAGCATACCGGCGACTGGACCGGCCGCGCACTCGGCCCGGTAGACCTCCATGACATGTTCGAAGGTAAGCGGTTCGAAATACAGCCGCGTTGAGACGTCGTAATCGGTGGAGACGGTCTCCGGGTTGCAGTTGATCATGATCGTGTCGTAATCGGCGCGCAGCTCGTCGGTCGCGTGCACGCACGAATAGTCGAACTCGATTCCCTGCCCGATGCGGTTGGGGCCGGCGCCCAAGATGATGATCGCCGGACGCTGGCGCGCGGCCACCTCAGTTTCTACGTCATAGGAGGAATAGTGGTAGGGCGTGTCAGCGGCGAATTCCGCGGCGCAGGTGTCGACGCACTTGTAGACCGGGTGGAGACCGAAGGCACGTCGAACCTCCGCGACGGCTGCGGGAGATATGGAGCGGGCCTCGGCGATCTGGGCGTCGGTAAGGCCGAGCCGCTTTGCGCGTCTCAGTAGGTCGGGGCTGAGCGCGTCGGCCTGGGCGACCTCGCTCGCACACGCGTTGAGTAAGACGATTTGGTCGAGGAACCACGGGTCTATGCGTGTAGCCTCGTGGACTTCTTCGACGCTCGCTCCCCCGCGCAGCGCCTGCTGAACCTCCACGAGCCGGTACTCGGTGGGGGTGGCAGCCGACGCGAGGAGGCGCTCGACCGCGGCCCGATCAGGGGCTTGCCCACGCCAGTGCAGCTGGGCCTGTGGCTTGTCGAGGGAGGCAAGTGCCTTGCACAAGGCCTCGGTGAAATTGCGCCCGATAGCCATCGCCTCCCCGACCGACTTCATGGAGGTGGTCAGCGTCGGATCGGCTTCGCGGAATTTTTCGAAGGCAAACCGCGGGGCCTTGACGACGACATAGTCGAGTGCGGGTTCGAAGGAGGCCGGTGTCGAATGGGTGATGTCGTTGGGGATCTCGTCCAGGGTGTACCCCAGGGCAAGTCGGGCGGCCAGCTTTGCGATGGGAAAGCCCGTCGCCTTTGACGCTAGGGCTGACGAACGCGACACGCGTGGGTTCATCTCGATGACGATGATGCGACCCGTTTGCGGGTGAACGGCGAATTGAATGTTGCACCCACCCGTGTCGACCCCGACCTCGCGAATAACTGCTATGCCGATATCACGCAGGCGTTGGAGTTCACGATCGGTGAGGGTGAGGGCAGGGGCAACCGTGAGGGAGTCGCCCGTGTGGACGCCGACGGGATCGATGTTTTCGATCGAACACACGACGACGACATTGTCCGCCTTGTCGCGCATGATCTCCAGCTCGTATTCCTTCCAACCGAGGATCGCCTCTTCAAGGAGGACCTCGGAGGTGATGGAATCGTGCATGCCCTCTCCGGCAATACGCACAAGATCGTCCCAGTTGTGGGCGATCCCCGACCCCTGGCCCCCCATGGTGAAGGAGGGGCGAACGACGAGGGGGTAGCCGAGTTCGCGGGCGGCCTCCTCGCATTCGGCGAGCGAATGGGCGATACGCGAGCGTGCGACCTCGGCGCCGCAGCGTTCGACGATCCGCTTGAACTCGTCGCGATCCTCGCCGGCGTGAATCGCCTTGGCGCTGGCGCCGATGAGTTCGACGCCGTAGCGATCGAAGGTGCCGTCTTGGTCGAGTGCGATCGCGATGTTGAGGGCGGTTTGGCCCCCGAGCGTTGGCAAGACGGCGTCGGGGCGCTCGTGAGCAATAATGCGTGCGACGACCTCGGGGGTGAGCGGTTCAATGTAGGTGGCATCGGCCAACTCGGGGTCCGTCATGATCGTTGCCGGGTTGGAATTGACGAGGATGACGCGCAGCCCTTCGGCTTTCAAAACCCGGCACGCCTGCGATCCCGAGTAGTCGAATTCGCAGGCCTGGCCGATGACGATCGGTCCCGAACCGATGATGAGAACAGAGTTGATATCGCTACGTCTAGGCATCGCGGGCCTCCATGAGTGTGATGAAGCGGTCGAAGAGATGCTCCCCATCGTGGGGGCCCGCGGCTGCCTCGGGATGGAACTGAACCGAGAACGCCGGCAGGTCGAGGCAGCGTAGGCCTTCGACGACACCGTCGTTGAGACAGACGTGGCTGACCTCGACACGGCCAAACTCCTCGCGCGGGGCCGTGCAGACACCATCGGTGGGAGCGTCAACCGCGAAGCCGTGGTTGTGAGCGGTGATGGCGACACGTCCACTGAGACGGTCCTTGACCGGCTGGTTGACCCCACGATGGCCGTAGCGCAGCTTGTAGGTGCCGAAACCGAGGGCGCGTCCGAGCAACTGGTTTCCCAGGCAAATCCCAAAGAACGGGATCTTGCGGGCGAGTACCGCTCGAAGTACCTCGACCTGGTCGGTGGCCGTTTCAGGATCGCCCGGACCGTTGGAGAAAAACACACCGTCGGGGTTGAGCGAAAAAATGTCCTCCGCGCTCGCATGAGCTGGGAGGACATGAACACGGGCGCCACGTTCGGCCAGATGGTGCGGGCTACGTGACTTAATGCCCAGGTCGAGGGCAACGACGGTGGCACGCGCCTGTTTGCCCTCCCACGCGCCGGTCGGCTCGATGACATAGGCCTCACCCGTCGACACCTCGCTGACGAGCGAGGCGCCAGCCATCCGTGGGGTTGCCCGCACGAGAGAGACGAGGACGTCTCGGACGTGATCGGGAACCGGCCACGTCGTACCCTCGGGAAGCGCGGATCCGGAGAAAATTCCCGCGCGCATGGACCCGCGCTCACGCAGATGGCGCGTGAGGGCCCGCGTATCGACTTCGCGGATGCCCACGATACCTTCCTTGGTTAACACGTCGACGAGTTCGCCCAACGTGCGCCAGTTCGATGCCCGCGGGGAAGGATCGCGCACGACGTAGCCGGCTACCCAGATGCGGCCCGATTCGGGATCTTCATCGTTGACGCCGGTATTGCCGATGTGCGGCGCCGTCTGAATGACGATTTGGCGCCGATAGGACGGGTCGGTCAACGTCTCCTGATAGCCGGTCATGCCCGTGGCGAATACGGCCTCTCCAAGGGCTTTTCCGCGAGCCGCCCAAGCCCGGCCCGGCAGCACATAGCCGTCTTCTAAAACGATGAGTGCAGCGTCGTTGTCACCCACGGTGATCTCCCTCGACGACCTCTCCCCCACGCACAGTGAGCTTGCCAGCGTAGAACGTGTAGACAACTTGTCCCGGCAGTTCTCGCCCGACCCAGGGGGTGTTGGTTGAGCGCGAGCGCTGATTGGTCAGGGTGACCTCTCGCCTGGTCGTAGCATCGACCAGACAGATGTTGGCCGGCTCGCCGGCGGCAAGGGGACGACCCTGGGTGGCGACACGGCCGATCCTCGCGGGCGCGTGCGACATGACTCGAGCGACATCCGCCCAGCTCATCCTGCCGGTGCCGACCATCGTTTCAATAACGACCGGTAGGGCGGTCTCGAGACCGGTCATACCGAACGCCCCCACCTGCCATTCGCAGTCCTTGGCCTCTAGCGGATGCGGCGCGTGGTCGGTGGCGACGATATCGATCGTCCCGTCGACCAAGCCCTCGCGAACGGCGTCAACGTCCTCGCGTCGGCGCAGCGGCGGGTTGACCTTGAAACGCGGATCGTAGCTCGATGCCTGATCTTCGGTGAAATAGAGATGGTGGGGCGTGACCTCTGCGGTGACGTTGATGCCCCGCTTCTTTGCCCACCTCACGAGGTCGACCGACCCCGCGGTCGAGAGATGGCACACGTGCAGGCGCGAACCCACGTGTTGGGCAAGCTGAAGGTCACGGGCGATGATCGACTCCTCCGCGACGGCCGGCCACCCGGTGAGCCCGAGACGACCCGACAGGGGCGACTCATTCATCTGGGCGTTCTCAGTAAGCCGAGGATCTTGGGCGTGCTGGGCAACGACGCCATCGAAGGAGCGTACGTATTCGAGAGCGCGGCGCATGAGCACCGGATCCCACACGCACTTTCCGTCGTCGGAAAAGACGCGCACCTTCGCGTCGGAAGCAGCCATAGCACCCATTGCTGCGAGATGTTTACCCTCGAGATTTTCCGATACGGCACCCACAGGGCGCACGTCGACAAAACCGGCCTCGCGCCCGAGGTGGGCAACTTGCTCGACGACCGAGGCGTTATCGGCGACGGGCGTCGTGTTTGCCATCGCGTGAACGCAGGTAAAGCCGCCGGCTGCGGCCGCTCGCGTCCCCGTGTAGACCGTCTCGGCGTCCTCTTGGCCCGGTTCGCGCAAGTGAGTGTGCAGGTCAACGAGGCCCGGCAACGCGATCAATCCCTCTGCGTCGATGCGCTCCGCCTCGCGTGGGGCTTCGACGTCCGCTCCCACTCCAGCGATGACCCCGTCGGTGACGACGATGCGGGTCGCCTCTTCACCAAGGACGCTCGCGCCCTCAATCACGTAGCTAGTCATTCGTCTTCCCCTCTCCAGCAAGCAGCAGGTAGAGCGCCGCCATCCTCACGCTCACCCCATTTGATACCTGTTCCACGATCACCGAGCGTTGCGAATCTGCGGCCTCTGCACAGATCTCGAGACCGCGGTTCATGGGTCCCGGATGCATAATGATGGCCTCGGGTTTGAGCGCAGCGAAGCGGTCGGAATCGAGACCATAGGATCGGTGATATTCACCCGGTGAAGGGAAGAAACCGCCTCCGGCTGCGCTCATGCGCTCGCGCTGAACGCGCAGCATCATGACGGCGTCGGGCTCGCGCGTGAGAGCCTCGTCGAAGTCGTAGCACACGTCGCAGTCCCACTCGTCGATCCCAACCGGCAGCAGCGTCGGGGGAGCCACGAAGGTCACATGCGCGCCCAAAAGGGTGAGGAGCTCGACGTTTGAACGGGCCACACGCGAGTGCAAAATGTCGCCAACGATAACAACGTGAGCGCCCTCGAGGGTCTTGCCCGGCTCGGCAGGGCCACCATCGGAACGGTAATACCTCCTCAGGGTCATCGCATCGAGGAGAGCCTGCGTGGGATGCTGATGCGTCCCGTCACCCGCGTTGAGGACGGGAACGTCGAGCCAGCCCGCGTGGGCGAGACGATGCGAGGCCCCCGACGCCGAATGCCGACAGATGACGCCGTCGGCGCCCATCGCCTCGAGGGTGAGCGCCGTGTCCTTGAGGGACTCGCCCTTCGATACCGACGATCCCTTGGCTGAGAAGTTAATGACGTCGGCACTCAGGCGCTTCGCCGCCGCCTCGAAGGACAGGCGCGTGCGTGTGGAATCTTCAAAAAACAGATTGACGACCGTCTTGCCACGCAGAGTCGGCAGCTTCTTGACCCTGCGCCGCTGTGTGGCCGCCATCGCCTCGGCCGTATCGAGCAGCGTAAGCGCGTCGCGAAGTGACAGGTCGCTGATGGAAATGAGATGACGCATCCTAGGCCCCCTTGCCGATGACGACGGCGTCGACACCGTCGATCTCTTTGACGAGCACGTGGACGGATTCGCTGCGCGACGTCGGCAGGTTCTTACCGACGTAGTCCGGCCGGATAGGTAGCTGGCGGTGACCGCGGTCAACGAGGACGGCCAACTGGACGGCCGCGGGACGGCCAATGTCGGCAAGCGCCTCCAGCGCCGCGCGAATAGTGCGGCCCGAATAAAGGACGTCGTCGACAAGAATGACCGTCTTATCGTCGATCCCGCACGCAGGGATGTCGCTGCGGTGCGGCGCACGCGTCGGCTGGGAATCGAGATCGTCACGATACATCGTGATATCCAAAACACCCGCGGCAACGGTCACGCCCTGCTTCGCCAGCTTGGTGACGATGCGGGCGGCAACCGGCTCGCCGCGGGTAGGAATGCCGAGGACGACGACGTCGTCTCCGCCGCCCGTCCTCTCTATGATCTCGTAGGACAAACGCGTGAGCGAACGGTCGATGGCTTGGGCATCAAGCACGTGTTTGCCCGATGCGACAAGGTCCTCAGTACTGAGCGTCTCAGCCACTGAAGCCTCCTTTCCCGCCTCACAGGACGGCTTTAAAGGATGAGTGGTTATGAAGTTGTCGGGCGCCCCGAGGTTGCTCAGGAGGCGTCGTCGTCGTCAGTGTACTTGTCTTTGCGGATGGCGTCGAGAAGACCGTTGACGAATGCCGGGGCTTTATCGGTGCCGATGAGCCTGACGATCGCGATTGCCTCAGATATGGCAACCGTGTCCGGCACGTCGTCGTTGAAAAGGATTTCCCACGCGCCAATGCGCATGGCGACGAGGTCGGTTGCCGGCATCCGATCGAGGGCCCACTCGTGCGAATGGGCGGCAAGTGCATCGTTGATGGCATCAATGTGGTCAGCCACGCCGAGGACGACCTGCTCGGCGTAGGCGGGAAGACCGGTTTGGCGAGTCGAGACAACCTTGCGTTTGGCGGCGAGGCCACGCAACCCGTCGGGGTCCGACCCGAATCCCTTGATCTCAGCCTCGAACAACGTGTCGGCGGCACGCAGTCTCGCCCGCGTGCGCGCCGACAGGTGGTGGTGCTTAGACGACATCAGTCCTTGACCCGGGAAATGTAGCTGCCGGTGCGGGTGTCGACCTTGATCTTCTCCCCCTGCTCGAGGAAGAGGGGCACCTGGATCTCATAGCCCGTCTCCAGGGTCGCCGGCTTCGTTCCGGCGTTGGAGCGGTCACCCTGAAGACCGGGTTCTGTATAGGTGATCTCGAGCACGACCGAGGCGGGAAGCTCGACGAAGAGGACACGCCCCTCGTTGAAACCGATGATGACGTTCTGGTTCTCGAGCATGAAGTGGGCCTGGTCGCCGACAACGTCGCGCGAGACCGTCACCTGCTCGTAATCCTCAACGTCCATGAAGACATAGTCGTCGCCGTCGGCGTAGAGGTAGGTCATATCGCGGCGATCGACCGTCGCGGTCTCGACCTTGACACCAGCGTTAAAGGTCTTATCGACCGTCTTGCCCGACAGGACGTTCTTGATCTTCGTACGCACGAACGCCGGGCCCTTCCCGGGCTTGACGTGCTGGAATTCGATGACCTGCCACAGCTGGTTGTCCAGCTTGAGGATCATACCGTTCTTGAGGTCGTTTGTCGTTGCCACTCAGACACTCCCTATTGAAAAGGCGGCGAAAACTTACGTATCGGCTACAGTCTAGTGCCCGGCACCCTCAACGGCGAAACCGCGGACAGCGAGGGCATCTACCACGGTTTGTCCGGCCTGGGAGGGCGAGAGCGTATCCGTGTCGACGACGATGGGATCAAAACGTGCCCACGCTCGCTCCCGTTGACGCATGAGCGCGCTCAAACGTGAACGCACGGGACCAAGCCCGACGGATCGTGGCGCGTTGAGGCCCTGTCGACGTGCGAGGCAGGAGATCGAGACTCGACACGTGACGAGCGCACTATCGCCGCGTGCAAGCACGTCACGCAGGAGGGCGCTCGCGTGCGGATGCTCGAGTGCCCCGCCTGTGAGGACAACGAGCGCGTCATCGAAGATGTGGCGCATCGTGTGCTCGGCCTCGAGGCCACGATAGGTGTCCTCTCCCGCGAGCATAAGCGCAGAAATACTGCGGCCCGTCGCAGCCTCGATCGCCGCATCGATCTCGACGATGGGCAAGCAAAGACGCGGCGCTAAGACGGCGGCGAGGGACGACTTTCCGGCACCTGGTACGCCGATGACAAAGAGGGAACGCAGTCTCGTCACGATGTTCCACTCGCCTGGGCTTCATAAGCCCGCTCGAGAACATCTCGCGAGGCGATAGGAACGACGCGCGCATGGCCGATGTCATCGATGAGCACCATACGAATGTGATCGCCCCGGACTTTTTTGTCGCGCCCCATCGCTGCGTAGAGCGTTGCGAAATCCGCGCCCGCGTAGTGCGTCGGCAGTCCCGCCTTCGCCACTCGTTCGCGCGTGGCCTCGACAAGCCCATCCGGTCCGATTCCCATTTTCTCGGCGACGTGAGCGGCGAAAACCATTCCCTGGGCGACCGCGTCACCGTGGCGCACCCTGTACCCCTCCGCATATTCGATAGCGTGAGCGAACGTGTGGCCGTAGTTGAGGATCTCACGTTGTCCAGCCTCGGCGAAGTCGCTGGTGACGACGCGAGCCTTGACCTCGACCGAGCGGGCAATAAGCTCTGAGACCACTCCACCGCTCGGGTTGACAAGGTCTTGCGGGTCTGCGGAGTCGACGAGCGCGAGAATGTGAGGGTCGGCGATGAAACCACACTTGATGACTTCTCCCAGGCCCGAGCGGAACTCAGCCTCAGGCAGGCTTTGGAGTGACGTCACATCAGCGATGACGGCCCGCGGAGCATAGAACGAGCCAATGAGGTTTTTCCCCAACGCGGTGTTGATGCCCGTTTTTCCGCCCACTGCGGCATCGACCATGCCCAGCAGCGAGGTCGGACAGCACACATGGTCGATCCCACGCAGCCACGTCGCGGCCACGAAGCCCGCCATGTCAGTCGTCGCGCCCCCGCCCAGGGAAACGATCGCATCCTCGCGGGTGAAACCCAGCTCTTCGAGGCGGCCCCACGCCTGTGAAACGACATCGAGGGTCTTCGCTTCTTCACCCTCGGGATGGACAAACGTCGACGTGTCGACGTGAGCGCGCGAGAGTTGGTCGGTGAGATCGCGCGCCTGGCGCGCCAGGGCCTGCGGGTGGACGAGGAGGACACGCCGCGTCGCCGGTCTTAAGCACCTGGCGACCTCGCCGTGGATGCCTGCTCCGATGAGCACGCGGTAACCGGGATTCTTGCCGACCGTAACCTCGTGGACTTCGGGCCCGCCCATGGTGCGCCAGCGCCGCCCCGCTGGCGAATCAGCGAATTCGCGTAGCGCCGCGAAGCAACGCATGGCGACCTCGCCCGGCCGCAGTCCGTCGGTAGGTACGCTCACGGTCGCGACCTGGCGGTAGTGGCGGTCGCGTTCAGCGGCCAAGCGCGTGAGCTCCCCCACGACGCCCTCGTCCGCGTCATCGAGGAGGGGACGCCCCGACCTGCCCTCGCCAATGCGTCGCGCAGCCTCCTCAGGCGAGACCTCGAGATGGACGACGATACGAGAGGCCAACAGGCGGCGATTCTCCGCCCGCACGACGACGCCACCG
The DNA here is from genome assembly GCA_030527545.1 of Actinomycetaceae bacterium. Classification (GTDB taxonomy): domain Bacteria; phylum Actinomycetota; class Actinomycetes; order Actinomycetales; family Actinomycetaceae; genus Nanchangia. The sequence goes on along the minus strand of JAUNAP010000005.1, from coordinate 12,886 downwards.
CCGGCTGCAATCACCCCGTGCGACGTTGCCAACGCATGCCGAAGCGTTGCTGTCTCAATGTCACGAAACCCCTCTTCTCCCCGCGTGGCGAACACTTCCGCAATCGAACAGCGCGTGCGCCTCTTAATTTCGGAATCGAGATCGACGTCGACGCCGCCGATGAGACGCGAGAGGTCGCGGGCAACGGAGGTCTTGCCACATCCGGGCAAGCCGACGAGAACGACCGGGAAGAGACCCTCGGGCAGGGACACGTGATGCTTCACGGCAAACGCTCCTCCACTCGTGTGACGTAGGCCTCTATATTAGCGCGAACCTCGCTGAGAGAGTAGCCCCCGAAACGCTCGTTCAAAGCTGCGGCTAACTCGAGAGCAAGCACGTATTCGGCAATAACTGCGCCGGGGACGACCGCACACGAATCCGAACGCTGGTGAAGACCACGTGCCGGTTCGCCCGTCGCCAGGTCCACGGTTGCCAAAGCGTGCGGAACCGTCGAAATCGGCTTGAAGTACACCTTCGCCACGACAGGTTCACCGTTGGTCATCCCGCCTTCGATTCCGCCCGCCCGATTCGACGTGCGCGCAAGCCGGTGGCCTTCACGCACGATCTCGTCGTGAGCGAGACTGCCGCGAAGGCCCGCCTGCGTGAGCCCCTCGCCTATCTCGACGGACTTGACCGACGGGATCGACATGAGCGCACCGGCCAGGCGCGCATCGAGACGCCGGTCGTGTTGAGCGTAGGTCCCGAGACCAACGGGCACTCCCCACGCGACGACTTCGCAGACCCCGCCGAGAGTGTCACCACTCTTGCGAGCGGCATCGATTTCCGCTTTGAGGGCCGCTTCCCCGGCAGGATCCAGGCAACGTACCTCCGATTCGTCGAGCCTACGAGCGTCGTCGGGCCCGATAACTCCGGCCACCTCCGTCGAGCCGATACGTACGACTCGAGACGCGACAGTGATACCCGCGGCCTGCTCGAGATAGCACACGGCGAACGTGCCCAAAGCGACGCGCATCGCCGTCTCGCGCGCGGAGGCACGTTCGAGCACATTACGTGCATCACAGTGATCGTAGGCGAGCATGCCCGCGGCGTCCGCATGGCCCGGCCTGGGCTTGGTCAGCACCCGGTTGCGTGCGATCTCGCGCTCGTCGCCCGTGCCGGCATCCTTAAGGAGCTCGCTCGCCTCGACCGGGTCGGGGCTCATGACGGCCTCCCAGTTGGGCCACTCCGAATTCGCGACGCTCACCCCGATCGGAGAACCGAGCGTGAGACCGTGCCGGACGCCGCCGACCAGACGCACCTCGTCTTGTTCGAACTTTTGCCGGGCTCCGCGACCATACCCCGCCCGCCGCCTAGCCAGCGCCCTCCTCACATCGTCCGTCGTGACCGCCACCCCGGCGGGCATGCCGTCGAGGATGCCAAGGAGGGAATGGCCGTGTGATTCGCCTGCGCTCAACCATCGCATGCGCTCCAGTCTCCCACGCCCGCTGGGCCTGCGCAGCCCTCACCACGTCGTGGACGATAGCGACAGCCCCACGGCGAGTCCCAGCAGCATCCAGGGGCCGAGCGCAATCGGGGTGGACAAGCCGCCGCGTCGCGAGACGATAACGCCGAGCGCGACGAGACCCGCCATCGTGACAGCGGCGAGGAGCGTGAGCCCGAGCGCCGCCCAGGAGGCGGCGCCAGCGAGCGCAAACACGGAAGGCGCGAGCTTGACATCTCCCAGACCAACGCCGCCACGAACAAAGTGGGACAGAAGGAAAAACAGTCCAAAGAAAAGCGCAGCCAAACCTGCGCGCACGAGACGAGAGCCGTCTCCATCAAGAATGAACGCCACGGTGATGACGACGCACGTCGCCACAGCGAACATCGAGGTGATGCGGTTGGGCAAGCGATGGACACCCAGATCAATGAGCGCAAGCGTCGGTCCGAAGACAACAAGTGGTAGCGCCAAAAGGAGACGCACACTCCCCCACGTGGTTGCGAACATCGCCGCGGCAAGGACGACGGTGAGGATCGCAACGGCGGGACGGGCGTCCCACCACGAGATCTTGTGGCCGAACCTTTTGCCGTAGACCTTTTGCGAAATGAATCCAGGTCCAAGACTGTAGGCGAGAGCGCAACCGGCCATACAGGCCGCCGCAATCAGCGCGGAAGCGGGCACGTCAATCATCCTTCCGCCGAAGAGCGTCGTAGAGGACGCTCGCGTCAACACTGTGAGCGGTCATCACCTGAATCTGAAGAATCGCCTGATGGACGAGCATGTCGAGGCCCGAGACGAAGGTGGCCCCACACTCGTTTGCACGCTTCTGCCACGGTGTCGGCTGCGGGGCGTAGACGACGTCGAGAATGCTGGCCGTAGGCGAGATAGCATGCGCCGCTAGGGGCTTAGCAGCTCCACCGGGTACCGTCGAGACGATAAGATCTGCCTCGGCCAGTGCCGCCCGCACGCGCCTTTCATCGCGCAAAGGCACGGCAACGGGGTCGATCCCCAAGCGATAGGCGGCCGCGAGAGCTCGATGCGGACCATCGAAGCGGCGGGCGAGGATGATCGGACGCCTCGTGCCCAGTTCGCAGACGGCCGCTAGCGCAGACGACGCCGTAGACCCGGCACCAACAATGACGCACCGCTCACACGATTTTCGTCCGCTTCGCCGCACAGCCTCGACGATCCCGTAGACATCCGTGTTGAAGCCGACGAGGAGGCCACCCTGCTTGACGATCGTGTTGACTGCGCCGGTGGCCCTAGCCAATCCGTCAACGTGATCGAGGTGGGCCATGACAGCGTGCTTGTGTGGCATCGTCACCGACAAACCGCGACAGTCACCGTCCCACGCCTCAATGAAAGCGTCAAGATCCTCTGCCGCGACACGGATTTTGCGATAGTCCCAGGCGATGCCTGCCGACGCATAGGCGGCGCGGTGCAGCAGCGGCGAGAGCGAATGGTCGATAGGATCACCGATGACTGCAGCGTAGGGCATGGTCACCGCCTACTTGCACACCGTGGGGTTGTCCGCGCAGTACTGGCGAAGCTCCTTGGCATTGGCGTCGTGCTCGGCCAGCGTCGAGGCGAACTTTGTCTCGCCCGTCCCCAGGTTGACCGTCACATAGTAGAGCCAATTGCCCTCAGCAGGATGGACGACGGCCTCGATTGCCTTCAACCCGACGGCACCGATCGGTGTAGGCGGTAAGCCCTTGTGCAAATAGGTGTTATAGGGAGTATCTTGCTTGAGCTGCTCCGCGGAGGGGATCCCCCCTGTTTGACCGACCCCATAAAGCACCGTTGAATCCATCTGCAGCAATCCGTGCGTCTGACTGTCCCCGGCGAGGCGATTCTCGACGACGCGAGCAACCTTCGGGTAGTACTCGTCCTTATTCACTTCGCGCTCGATGATGGAACCCTTAATGAGAACCTTCTCGCGATCCGCAGCGGCGACACCGGCCTTATCGAGCCGAGAAATCGTGAGGGAGACCATCTGCTTGAGCAGATCCGCGGGCTTATCAGACGGCCCGATTGTGTAGGTATCAGGCGCGAGCCAGCCCTCGAGATTGCCGTTCGCTTCGGCAGGAAGACCGATGGCTGTCGTATCCTTCATCGCGGCCTCGACCTCGGCGTCGGAGAAATTGCCCACTGACACGAGCCGGTCGTGGACCTGCTTAGCCGTGAAACCCTCCGGGATCGTTATCGTGAGATCGGCCTTGGAAGCGGGGTTGAGGAGCATAGCCAGCGCCTCCGAAGCCGCCATCTTCTTGTGGAGCGTGTAGGTGCCCGCCTGGATGCCCTTCGCTAGGGATGAGCCCGAGAAAGCGTTCTCGAAGGCCTGAGCAGAGGCAACAACGTCTTCCTTATGGAGGATCTGGGCGATATCTCGGCCCGAGGCGCCCTCCGGGATAGTGACTGTGACCTCGCCGCTTCCTCGACCGTCGTAATCGGCGGCACCGGAGACGAGCTGGCGGATACCCCCCAGATAGTGCACCGACACGGCCGCCAGGATGAGGACGAGAGCCGCCACGCCCAGCAGCACTGCGGTGCGGCGCCGGCGCTGCTTGCGCCTGTGCGCGTTGCGGCGTGGAGGGGGCGCCTGCCGATCCAGGTGGGGGCGAGTCCGCTCGTAGACGGCTTCAACACCTCCGGGCTCGTACCCACCCGCACTGGGGGCCTCAGCATAGGCGTCGGCCTCGAGCACGTCATCGTAGTAGCCGTCATAGTTCTCGGTCCCGTCGAGAAGATCGCCGTCACTCACTGGCTCAGGCTCTTCGAGGGGCACGTAACCGTAGGCGGAGGTGTCGTAGCCGGCGTCGTCGCTGACGGGAAGATAGCTGTCTTCCCACTCCTCGCGGTGGAAGGCCGCGTCCTGGGCCTCGTCGTCAAAGCGCCGACGTGCCCGGGGTGGATAGCGTCGCTGGTGATGCTCGCGGGGATCCATCTCGCTCACTCGACTACTCCTCCTCTTTCGTTGGCCACTCGTCTAGGCTGATACCCGCCTCGTGGCCCGTCCGCCGCTCAGATTCGAGGGCGTGCTCGACTATAATAACCGCGGCTTGTTGGTCGATGATTGATCTGTGGGTGCGGGTGGGACGTCCCGCCTCGCGTAGCTGTGCGTGCGCACTCACGCTCGTGAGCCGCTCATCGAGAAGCCGTATAGGTACATCGACGAGCTCGTCGAGCTCGCGCGCCCACGCGACCGCGTCCTCGACTGCGGCGCCGGCACTGCCACCCATAAGCCTCGGCAGGCCTACGACAACACGATGTGCCCCAAGCGATTCCACAAGCTCCGCGACCTCCTCCACGTCGCCACCCCAGCGGTCGCGTCTGAGGGTGGCGACGGGCAGGGCCATGATCGCGTCGTCGTCGCAGCGGGCAACGCCAACGCGTGCCTTGCCCACGTCGACGCCGATCATGGCTCCTCGGTTCATCACTACCGCCACTCGCCCCTGTCCGCTGCCCGCCACAGGGCAGACAGAGCCTCGCCGACCTTGGACGCGTCTTTACCGCCTCCCTGTGCGACGTCGTCCTTGCCGCCGCCGCCTCCGCCCATGGTCGTGGCTGCCACACGCACGAGTGCTCCCGCTTTAACGCCGAGATCGCGCGCTGCCGGGGTGGTCGCGACGACAACGACGGGACGCGACTTGACGCGACCGATGATGCCAACGACGCCGGCGGCATCGCCAAACCGATCGCGCACCCCCAGAGCAAAGGAGCGCACTGCATCCGCGCTGGGGGCCTCAGACAGCTCGTGGAACACACAGCGCACACCGTGATGCTCGGTGGCACCGGCAGCAGCGGCCGGGATTCCGGCGGCGAGGGTGGCCTCGGCGAGCTTAGCGTTCTCTTTCTGCGCCGCCTTAAGGCGGTCCATGAGGCTTGACACACGCTCGACAAGCTGGTCGGCACCCACGCCCACGAGATCGCTCAGCTGCGACACGAGGGCATGCTCGCGTGCCTGAAACTCGTAGGCGCCCTGACCAACAAGGGCCTCGATGCGCCTGAGACCCGAGCCGATGGAAGACTCCCCCAACACGGCGATGCGCCCGACGTGTCCCGTCGTGGCGACGTGCGTGCCTGCACACAGTTCACGCGACCAGCCCTGGCCGATGTCGACGACGCGTACGACGTCGCCATATTTTTCACCAAACAGCGCCATGGCGCCCGAGGCACGTGCCTCATCGATCGGCATTTGGGTGTCGGTAACCTCCAGATCCTCCGCCAGGCGAGCGTTGACGCGCTCCTCAATGGCGTCCATGGTGTCGGCGGGAACCTGCGAGCCGTGACGGAAATCGAAGCGCATACGCGAGGGCGAGTTCTCCGATCCGGCCTGCGTGGCCTGCTCGCCCAGGTGCTCGTGGAGGGCCTTGTGGACCATGTGGGTGGCCGTATGCGCTCGCGCAATGGCTAGGCGACGGTCGTGATCGACGTGAGCGTCAACCCTCGCGTCGAGGCTGAGCTCGCCCTTGACGAGCCGGCCCCGGTGAACGGTGAGTCCCTTAACGGGGGCCTGAACGTCGGCCACCTCGACGAGACTGCCGTCGCTTGTTTCGAGCGTGCCATGATCGGGCTGCTGGCCACCCATCTCCGCGTAGAACGGCGTGCGGTCGAGGACGACCTCGACGTCGGCAGGCGCCGAGACAGCCGGGACAGGCTGGCCGTCGACAAGAAGGCCCACGATCCTACATTCGGCGTCGAGATCGCTGTAGCCGAGGAAGTCGACGTTACCGCCGATGCGCTCTTGGATGTCGTGATAGACATGCGTGTCGACGTGGCCCTGCTTTTTGGCCAAGGCATCCGCCCGAGCGCGTTCCTTCTGCTCGGCCATCAGCGAACGGAACGCGGCTTCGTCGACCTCGACGCCCTTCTCGCGGGCCATTTCGATGGTGAGGTCGATGGGGAATCCGTAGGTGTCGTGGAGCGTGAAGGCGTCGCTACCGCTAACGACGCCACCTCCCCCCTGCGTGTGCGCCCGAGCAACGGCAGCATCGAGGATTGTCGTCCCCTGGGCGAGGGTGCGACGGAAGGACTCCTCCTCGGCGTAGGCGACCTCTGAGATCACGTCCCAGTTGGTGTCGAGGTCGGGATAAGACGCGGCCATCGCATTCTTCGAGGCCGGAAGGAGCACGGGCATGACGGGATCCATGACACCGAGCAGTCGCATGGACCGTACGGCGCGGCGTACGAGGCGGCGCAGCACGTAGCCACGTCCGTCATTACCAGGACGAACTCCGTCGTTGATGAGCATGAGGGCCGAACGCACGTGATCGGCAACGATACGCATGCGAACGTCGTCGGGAGCCGAAGACGTCGTCCCGAGACTGTATTTCTTGCCCGAGAGCTCCTCCGCCGCGGCAATGACGGGATAGACCTCGTCGATCTCGTACATGTTGTCCTTGCCCTGGAGCACGAAGGCAAGACGCTCAAGCCCCAAGCCCGTATCGATGCACTTCTTATCGAGATCGCCAATGAGCTCGTAATCGTTGCCCGTACCGGGCCCGCGCAAAAACTCGTCGAAGACGAGGTTCCAAATCTCGAGGTAGCGATCGCCACGGACGTCTGCGACGGGACCACCGTCCGGGCCGTAGGCAGCCCCGCGATCGAGGTGGATCTCCGCGCACGGGCCTGCAGGACCAGGTTGTCCGGTATGCCAGAAGATCTCCTCGCGCGGCAGCCGCTGCAGGTGCGTCGGATCGATACCGATCTGGTTAAGCCAGATATCGGCCGCTTCGTCGTCTTTCTCCCAGATAGTTACCCACAGCTTGTCGCCGTCGAGGCCGTACTTGCCCTCCTCAAGCGAGCCGGTGAGAAGATCCCACGCGTAATGCGAGGCACCCTCTTTGAAGTAGTCGCCGAAGGAGAAGTTCCCGCACATCTGGAAGAACGTGCCGTGGCGCGTCGTCTTGCCGACCTCGTCGATGTCGTTCGTGCGGATGCACTTTTGGACGCTCGCAGCGCGTGGCCACGGCGCGGCTTCAGTGCCGACGATGTAGGGGATGAAGGGGACCATCCCCGCTATCGTAAAGAGGATCGAGGGATCGGAAGACACGAGCGGAACGGATTCACACAGGTGGTGGTTGTGCGACCCGAAATACTCAAGCCAGCGGCGACGAATTTCGGCAGTACGCATGTGGAAAATACCTCGTAGAGATGATCGTTAGAGATTAAGGGGCACCGTGTCAGGTACGAGCGCCGACCTCAGCCGCGCCTCGTGTTCGGCGAAGGCCGATGCGAAGTCAGAGGCAAAGGAGGTGACGCGTGCTCGGGCGGGTGGGCACGCACCAATGGCGAGGGCGGTCAGACCCGCAACGACAAGGGTGATTTTGATGGCCTTCACGAGTCCTCGCGGCCCCCTTTCTTGGCTCGCAGCACACGGCGGGCGGCGTGAGAGAACGCCGCGATCTTGATAAGTGGAGCGCCCAGCGTCGCCGATGTGAGTGCGGACAGTGCGGAAACGTCCTGGGCGACTTGGGCGGCCGACGTGGTCACCGCGTCTACGCGTGTCAACTGCGCTCCCGTGTCCCGAACGACCTTATTGGCTTCGCTCAGCGTCTCGTTCGCATTGACAGTGACGTCTTTAATTGAGACACGCAACTCGTCGAAGACGCGCCCCAGCTTGATGAGCGGGACGGCTGTGACAGCCACGAGGATGGCAAAGGCGACAGCTGCGATGAGACCGGCAATACTACCCAGCGACATCCGGCATTCCTTTCAACGTAGGGTCACTCAACCCTACAACAAGGAAGCGGCCCCGCCCGGACCGATCCGGTGCGGGGCCGCCACCACCATTCGATTAGCGCGAGTAGTGCTCGACGACCAGCTGGACGTCGCACACGACCGGGACCTCGTCGCGCTGCGGCTTACGCGTGAGCGTGGCCTGGAGCTTCTCGATCTCGACGTCGAGGTAACCGGGAACGTCCGGCAGGACGTCACGGTGCGCACCGGCGGCCGCAACCTGGAACGGATCCTTCACCTGCGAAGCGGGCTTGACCTGAATGACCTGCCCGGGCTTGACGCGGAAGGACGGGCGATCAACGATCTTGCCGTCGACGAGAATGTGACGGTGAACGACGATCTGACGGGCCTGCGGCATCGTGCGAGCGAAGCCCGCACGCAACACGAGAGCGTCAAGACGCGACTCGAGAAGCTGAACGAGGTTCTCACCCGTCATGCCACTCATGCGGCGGGCCTCCTCGAAGGCGCGGCGCATCTGGGCCTCACGGATGTTGTACTGGGCGCGCAGACGCTGCTTTTCCTTGAGACGAACCGCGTAATCGGACTCGTTGCGGCGACGGGCACGCCCGTGCTCGCCGGGACCGTACGGGCGCTTATCGAGGTAGCGCTGGGCCTTCGGGGTGAGAGCAATTCCCAGGGCGCGCGAGAGGCGCACCTGCTTGCGACTACGGTTGTTTGCCATTGGGGCATCACCTTTTCTATCCGAATGTATGATTCACGACCCGTAAGGGTCATGGGGCCTACCTTGGTGGCTAAGACCCCGGATGCTGCAAGGCAGCCGGTCCAGCTTAGCGCATGCCACGCAGTTGACGAATGGTGTCGAGGCGTTGGCGCAGTGTGATTTCCCACCCTCTTGCGCCCGGTTCGTAGTAGACGGTGCCTGCTACGTCGTCGGGCGCGTAGGCCTGGGGCGTGATGGCGCGAGGATAATCGTGCGCATACAGGTATCCGCCACTAGCCCCCGGGTGATGCTGGTCACGCAGATAGGACGGAACAGGACCGCCCTTGCCCGCGCGCACGTCGGCGATGGCCGCATTGATGGCTAGGTAGGCCCGGTTCGACTTAGGCGCGAGGGCGACCGCTATCGTCGCCTCGGCCAGGGGAATACGCCCCTCGGGCATGCCGATCTTTTCGACGCATTGGGCGGCAGCGACGGCAAGTTCGAGCGCGTTGGGATCGGCCAGGCCCACGTCTTCCGCGGCACAGATCATAATGCGACGCGCAATAAAACGCGGATCCTCGCCGGCCTCGATCATGCGGGCGAGATAGTGGATGGCGGCATCGGGATCGGATCCCCTCATCGATTTGATGAAGGCAGAGATGACATCGTAGTGGTCATCAACGTCGTAGGCGACGTAGCGTTTGTTGGCGGCCTGGGCAACGTCCTCGGGCGTGATCGTCCGCCGCTTACCGTCTCCGGCCGTGCTCGCGGAAGCCTCGAGCAGGGTGAGAGCTCGACGGGCATCGGCGCCGGCATAGCGAATGAGTTGCTCGCGGGCATCCGCATCGAGGTCGTGCGCTCCGGACAGTCCGCGTTCATCGGCGAGAGCCCTGTCGATGACAACGCCGACATCTCTTGCGGTCAGTTCGTTGAGCGACACGACGAGAGATCGAGAAATGAGCGGAGAGATGACCGAGAACGCTGGATTCTCGGTCGTTGCCGCTACGAGGACGATCCAGCGGTTTTCGACCGCGGGGAGAAGGGCGTCCTGTTGAGACTTCGAGAATCGATGGACCTCGTCGATGAAGAGGACAGTCTGTTCTCCGGTCACGCCCAGACGTCGTTTCGCGTCCGCAATAACCTGGCGCACCTGGGCAATGCCGGCGGAGACGGCAGAAACTTCGACGAAGTGTCGTCCGCCAGTGGAGGCGATGAGGTAGGCAAGCGTTGTTTTGCCCGTCCCCGGCCCTCCCCACATGATGACCGAGCTCACCGCCTGAGAGGAGCGTCCATCGATGAGGCGACGCAGGGGCGTTCCGGGGGCGGTCAGGTGGTCCTGACCGACGACCTCATCGAGACTACGCGGGCGCATTCTCACGGCCAGGGGGGCCGTCGCGTCAGGTGCGGGCACCCCGCTCGTCGTCATTAAGGCATCGTCGAAGAGGTCCATCCCCTCCAGCTTAGGGTCCTCACTCAAACGATGAGCGGTCAGGAGACGAGATAGTCTGAGGCGTCACCCGCCCCCTCGCGAACGATCGCGGGACCGTCGGGCAGGGTCATGTCGATGACGGTTGTAGCCCCCGCATCCCCTATTTCGCCTTCAACGACACCGTCGAGCATGTGACCGATCTCTTCACGGATGCTCCATCCGTTCGTTTCGGGCTCGTCGCGGCCGGGCAGAATGAGGGTTGATGACATGAGGGGCTCGCCGAGTTCGTCGACGAGCGCGAGCGCCGTCTTGTGGTCGGGGATGCGTGCCCCCACCGTTTTACGCTTGGGATTGACCATGATCCGCGGGACGATGGCGTCGCCCTTCATGATGAAGGTGAAGGGGCCCGGGGTGAGGGCTTTGATGAGCCGGTAGGCGGCGTTGTCGACGATGACGAGTTGTCCGAGCTGCTTGAAGTCGTGGCACACGAGCGTGAAATTGTGTGTCGAGGGGATCTTGCGGATGCGACTGATGCGTTCGAGCCCTTCTTTGTTGCCGAGCTGGCATCCGATTGCATACCCCGAGTCCGTGGGATAGGCGATAACTCCGCCGTCGCGGACGATGTCGGCGGCCTTGCGGATGAGTCGTGGCTGTGGATCGACGGGGTGGATATCGAGATAGGCAGTCATACGGCCATCCTATGTGGAAGATCACACAGGGGCAGGAAGATGAGAAAATCACCATACATGCGTCCCATGTGAGCCCCTCATCTAGACTCAATGCGTCAGATGTCTGACACCTGCACATTTGCAGGCCCCGACACAAGGAGTACCGACAATGAAGCGACCAACTCTGCGTGCCCTCGCCGGAGTTGCAGCGGCCTCCGCCCTCATGTGGGCGGCGCCCATACCCGCGTTTGCCGACGATCCGAAAGACCCACTCACCGTCACCATCGAGCGCACCGACAATCTAGGCGACACCGTGCGCGAGGGAGACAGGCTCACCTACACGATCAGCTACACGAACAACACCGACACACCGATCACGGCCTATCCGCGCACGTCGAACATGAGCGATGTGGCGGTGGGCGCAGCAAAGAACTGCCGGTGGGCCAAGCTCGCCCCGAAGGCCACTAAGAAGTGCACCTTCGGATACCACGTCACGGGCGTCGACGATGTCACGTCCGGATTCACCCCGACCGTCACCTTCGATGCCACGCGGGACAGGGAGGGCGAGGACGTCATCAAGACCGGTATCACGGCGCAGGCCCCGACCGTGAAGATTGAACCGGTTGAACTAGCTGACGGCGTCAAGCGCAACCTCGCAACGGCGGGTCTCGCCGGCTTCGCCTGTCACCGCATTCCCGCCCTCACGACCGCAAACAACGGCTGGATCATCGCCGCTTGGGACGGCAGGCCCGACGGTTGCGCTGATGCCCCGCAAGCCAATTCCATCATCGGCCGGATCTCGAAGGACGGCGGCAAGACGTGGAGCGCCCCGATGACGATCGCCGCTGGTAAGAAAGGTGCGGACAAGTATGGCTACTCCGATCCTTCCTTCGTCACCGACCGCGAAACCGGTGAGATTTTCGCGTTCTTCGTCAAGTCGTTCGATCGCGGGATCGCGGCTTCCGGTCTCGGCACCGACCCGAACAACCGCAACGTCATCCACGCGGCAGTAACGTCGTCGAAGGACAACGGCCTCACCTGGTCGACTCCCCGTGTCATTACCGAGGACATCACGGGCGATCCGGAGAAGGAATACGGCCGGTTTGCCACCTCGGGCGAAGGTATCCAGCTGCGCTATGGCGACCATGCGGGGCGTCTCGTCCAGCAGTTCGCCGTCAATTACGTGCAAAACGGCCTCGAGATGCGTGCGGTGTCGGTGTATTCCGACGATCACGGGAAGACCTGGAAGGCGGGCACGCCCTTCGGTGTGATTATTAACGGCCGCGAGCCTTATCGCATGGATGAGAACAAGGTCGTCGAGCTGTCTGACGGGACGCTCATGGTCAATTCCCGCACCCAGGGTAGCGGCAGCCCCGCGGCACGGTGGGTCGCCTACTCCAGGGATGGCGGACAAACCTATTCGGAGGTCAAGGCCGACCACACGCTCGTTGATCCCCGCAACAACGCCTCGATCATCCGGGCCTACCCGAACGCGCCCGAGGGGTCGCGCTGCGCCAAGATCCTGCTCTTCTCGAACGCGGCAACGACCAATTCGCGTACGAAGGGGACGATTCGCGTCTCCTACAACGACGGTAAGACGTGGACGTCTGGCAAGGTGTTCGAATCGGGATCGATGCAGTATTCGACGATGACGGCGCTGCCGGAGCCGGGTCACTACGGCCTGCTCTACGAATCGGCGGGCCCCACGATCACCTACATGCCGTTCTCCATGGAATGGCTGGGAGAAGACCCCCAGTGCGATCTGGTCGATGCCGGCACTCAGACCGATCCGACCGAGACCAAGGACGAGGGCACCCAGACCGACCCGAGTGACACCACGGACCAGGGCACCCAAACGGACCAAAGCGACACGAACGACGAGGGCACCCAAACGGACCCGAGTGACACCA
>JAUNAP010000004.1 GCA_030527545.1 Actinomycetaceae bacterium | reverse complement strand
GCTGTGGCTTGGCCTTGGGGCAGAGGCTGGCCTGTTTTTCGTCACGCTCACGGGCGCACACCACCCGACACGCGGACACTTGCGCTGGCTTATGCGCGGAGGACACTGCATCCTCACTCGCGGAAAAGAAGCGCACTTTGGAGCGGTGCTCGCTCGCGCATGAGCGCTCGTAACCCCCGCGTGAGCGCACCCATCCACCCCGTCATTTCGTGGGCGTGGCGACTGACCTCGACGGTGGTCGTCGCTCCGCACTGTGTCAATGCGCTGGCCACAGCCATGGTGTGGGGCACCATATCCGCTTCCCCAAGTCCCACGCTGAGGTGTACACGGACGTCTTTGGCGCGCCGGTGCGCTATCGAGTGAGGATCGTTGAGTGTAGTCGCAATGTCTCCGCCCGGTGATCCTCCCCAGGCCGGATACCAGAAGGAACCGGACTGGACGAGGACGCGGTCGGCGATCGGCGCCTCGCCAAGGGCGAGAGACAAGGCGGCAAGTCCGCCTAGGGAGTGACCGGCAATGATGGTTTCGCTGGGCGTCCATGGCGTCGCCTGGAGAAGGTCGCGCTTGAGCCACCGGGACAACTCGAGATTGGGCACGAGGGTGGCGACTCGGTCGTCGCCCTGCCCCGTATCGATAGCGAGGATCTCCAGGGGTGGAAGGCCAGCGCGGGTCAGGGCGCCAGGCAGGGGCGTCCTCACCCACTGGCGTCCATCGAAGAGGACGAGAAGGCCTACCGGGGTGTCGGCGGGTGTGTGGTGCCAAACCGTGCGATCAGCGAGGATGTCCCTTTCCCAGGCCTGCGGCTTAGGCGAAAGGTCGTCCCACTCGGGCTCACACATCGCCTGGGGCCCCTTGATCCGTGCGGTTACGCCTTCTAGCGCATGGTCTCCCGGCAGCGCATGTTGCCTGAGGGCGAGAAAACGAGCACGCGTATCGACGGGACCCGGCGGATCGTAGGTAGCGACGAAGCTGGCGTCGACGGGCGCGATCATGACGGACGTGACAACGTCGTCGGGTAGGTAACGATCCGCGTGCCAGGACCCATCGGATGCCTCGACCATGGCATCGAGTTCGTCGGCATGGTGGTCGTCGACGGCTGGAAGATGAACGTAGACGCGCGCGGGTCGCGAACGGTCGGGGTCAGGGACGTAAGAGAGATGACAGTGGTACATGCTCATGCGCACCGGGAAGCTGGGGAGGCCTTGGCGGGGAAGACCCACGGGCGCCCGGTCGTCGGATCCTCCTCAATGACGCAATCGATGTCATAGACGCGACTAATGAGTTCCGCGCTGACGATGCTCTCCGGGTGACCGCAGGCTTCGACGCGCCCGTCTTTCATGACGATGAGGTGTGTCGCGTAGCGGAAGGCGAGGTTGAGGTCGTGGAGCACGATAGCGAACGTGTAGGTCCCGGTTGTATGAAGGGAGCTGCATAGTTCGAGGACATCGAGTTGATGACGGATGTCAAGATAGGTCGTCGGCTCGTCGAGAAGGATGAGGGGGGTGTCTTGCGCGAGTACGAGCGATATCCACGTCCGCTGGCGCTGCCCGCCTGAGAGCTGGTCGACCGGGCGCGAGGCGAGGTCGGTTATCCCGGTGGCCTCCATTGCCCGCCAGATGGCTTCGTCATCGGCCGACGACCACTGCCGCAAGAGGCCCTGGTGGGGGAATCGGCCACGCGCCACGAGGTCGCGCACGCTGATACCTGCGGGTGGGATAGGGGTTTGAGGCAATAGTCCGAGACGGCGGGCGACGGATTTGGTGGGGAGGCTGTGGATGTCCTTCCCGTCGAGGATGACGTGACCCTGCCGGGGAGGAAGCAAGCGGGCGAGGGCACGAAGGAGCGTGGATTTGCCGCATGCGTTCGGCCCGACGATGACGGTGAGCGAGCATTCCGGGATGGAAACATTGAGCTGCGACGAGACCTCGCGACCTGCGTATCCGAGCGACGCGTCGAGGGTTCTCAACGGAGAACCAGTGGACTTATCCACGATCTTTCCTCTCTATACCGAGCGTTGGCGGGCGATGAGGGCAATGAAGTACAGGCCACCGATGAGGCCGGTGAGGATCCCGACGGGTACGGCGATCGGACCGGGTATCGATTTGGCGGTGAGGTCGGCTCCGCACAGGAGGGCGGCCCCCATCACGGCGGAGCTGACAACGTGCACACGGGCCGAGGCGGTGAGGCGGCGAACGATCTGCGCGGCCGCTAGGGCAACAAACGAGATTGGTCCAGCCATCGCGACGGCACAGGCCGTAAGCGCGACTCCACCGAGGGTACTCAGCCGCCGGATGTGTTCGACTCGGACGCCGAGTTGCTGCGCCTCGTCGTCACCCATCTCCATGATCGTGAGCGCTCGTGCGCATGCGCAGATGAGCCCGAGCGCAACGAACGTTGCGACCGATGCCGGTCCGATGGTCGACCACGTCGCTTGCGAGAGAGATCCCATCAGCCACATGCGGGCCTTAACGGCGAGATCGATGTGCCCACGAGCAAGCATGAGGGTGTTGAGCGCGGTGAGCATCGCCGAGACCCCTATACCGATGAGGACGAGACGATACCCGCCGGTGATTCCCCCGTGGAGGGAGAGGACGTAGACGAGGGCTGCCGTAGCGAGTCCGCCGATGAGGGAGGCGAGGGCGGTCCCGAGCGCACCGGCATTGATGAAGATGATGTGGATAATCGCACCGGTTGCGGCCCCGGTCGTAAACCCGATGATGTCGGGTGAACCCAGGGCATTGCGGCTGATCGATTGGAAGATGCAGCCGGCAGCACCCAAAGCGAGGCCGACGAGAACGGCTGCGACGCTTCGAGGTACTCGCGCTTCCCACACGATGGCGAGCAGACGATCGTCGGTGGTGCCATACGTGAGGGCCTTGAGCACCTGTTGCGATGTCAGTGCGTAGCTCCCCGTGCCAAGAGCGAGAATCGTCAACATGGCGATCACCAAGCCGCACGCCATCGTGACGACGAGAGCGCGTTTATCGACCTCAAGGGCAAAGCAGCGGCTCGACAATCGGATCATCGAGCGAGCATCGGGACGGTTGGTCATCACAGTCCGCTCACCTTTCCACGGCGAACGAGGGCGATGAAGAAGGGTGCACCGATGAGGGCGGACATAATCCCGGCACCTATTTCGTTGGGGGCAACGACCAAACGGCCGCCGATATCGGCGAGGAGGAGCACGACCATCGCGAAGAGACCGGACAGGGACAACAGCCAGCGGTGGTCCGTGCCTCCCAGGTAGCGGGCCATGTGAGGGGCGGCGAGCCCCACGAATCCGACGGGCCCGATCGCCGCCGTTGCCGCCCCTGCCAAGACGATGATCGTCACGTTCGTTAGGCCCCACGTCAGCGGGATATTGACGCCAAGGCTCCGCCCCATCTCGGCCCCGAGAGTCGTCGAGTTGAGCGAGCCTGCGAGGTAGAGGCACGCGAGAGCACCGGCGATAAGGCTAGCGAGGAGAATGGGGACAACATCCCATCCGCGGCCCTCAAGGGATCCTGTCGCCCAACTGCGCATGCCGGAAAAAACGCTTTGAGGACCGGCCAGGATGCCCAAGGTCGTGAAGGACCCCAACGTGACCGACACTCCCGCGCCCGCGAGTACGAGGCGCACAGGGTTGTGGCCGGCTTCGTGGGCACGACCGAGCCGATGGACCAAGACGGCGGCGAGTGCGCTTCCCGCGAAGCTGAACCACACATAGGTTTCGATGGTCGCGTTGCCCTGGAGGAGCGCACAAACAACGCCGGCCGCAGCTCCCGAATTGATGCCCAGGGTCCCCGGTTCTGCGAGAGCATTGCGCGTCAACGACTGCATGAGTGCTCCGGCCATCCCGAGGCATCCGCCTGCACACAAGGCGATAACGGCCCTGGGGAGACGGGAATGCCAGACGACAAGAGCATCGTCACCACCGTGGGGGCTGACGAGGGCATCGACGATCGCGTGCGGAGCAATGGTGCGCGACCCCACGAAGACGCTGCCGATAGCTAAGGCGATGGCCGCCATCGCCAGGATCGTCATGCCGATTCCGCGTCGATGCTCGCGAGCAGGTGGTAAGCCCGACATCGTCGTCGCTTAGCGAGCGGAGGCCGCCACGACGGCGTCTACCGTCTCGCGAGCTGAATAGGGGTCGAGACGGAACGACGTGACACCGAGCGGATAGACGCGACGATTCTTGACGGCGGGCAGGTCGGCCATGAGCGGATCGGCGAGGAAGGAATCGACCTTATCCTCATCGGCGGAGAAGAGGAAAACGGTGTCTCCCTCGATGCCCTTCGTGAGGTTTTCGTAGGACATGAACGCAAAATCCTGTCGCGCTTGGGTGGAGGTGTCGAGATTCGAGGGCGCTTCCTTCACGTCGTAGCCCAGGGCGGACAGGAGTTTGGAGTGCGGACCGGTCAGCTTCGCGACTCCTTGTTCTTCGCCCGGCCCGTTGTAGGAAACGATGGTCGCTGTGCCGGCAGACTCGCTCACGCTCGCCTTTTTCTGCGACACGTAGCGGTCGAAATCGTCGATCGCTCGGGCTGCGTTGTCTTCGAGTCCGAGGATGTCGCCGAGTTCACGAGCCAACTCCTGCCAGGAGTGTTTCGAGTAGTCGATGGCGACTGTCGGGAACTTCTCGGCAAGCTGCTGGTAGTGATCGGAGACGGAGTCGGCGCCCGAGACCGACACGATCACGAGATCGGGTTGGGTGGCGATGACGGCTTCGAGATCGAACTCGAGCCCCGGATAGAGGACTTCCACGCCCTTAGCGTCGGCAGTTTTCGCCCATTGGCTAAAGAACCCCTTGTCGTCGGTGACATCGGAGGGGGTGGTTGCCGCGGTGGCGACGACAGGTGCCTCGAGAGCGAGGAGCGTACCTGTTGCCGATAAAGCGGTGTTGACGATTCGCTTGGGCTGATGATCGAGAGTGGTCTCGCCGAGTTCGTGGGTGATGGTGCGCGGCCAGTGACCCTGCTGCTGGGCGGTCGTCGATTCGCTTGAGGGCGAGGAAGAAGACGTCGGTGAACAGGCGCACACCCCGATAAGGGTTGCGCAAACGGCGGCGAGACCCGTTATCCGCATCGCTAACGAACGCACAGAAACTCCTCATAGTTTGGGAAGGCAATACTAAATAAGGTTCGGCTTTTAAGTCTAGCGCGATGGTGGTTGAGGAGCTAATGGGGACCTCAGCCCTCGCGCGGCCGTGTCACACTAGGGGGATGAGCAAGAAATCTCGACGCAAGCAGCGCCGCACAACCTCTACCTTCTACATGCCCCAGCCCCGGCCGCGACCGTTTGCTGGCCTGGCCAACGAACTCGAATTTGCCGCGATGCGTGAGCTATTGCCCGCGGCCTCGTTGAAGCTGACTCTCTTGCGGGAAGGCCGTGAGGACCGTGAGGTCACGTTCGTGACCGCCTGCCCGTCTTCGGTCCAGGGCATGGTTCGCTCCGACGGTGTCGTCATGGTGGCGCTCCAGACTCGCGCACGCACACAAGACGCCTCGCACGACCTCGGCCTCGTTGTCTCGCGCCTGCTCGACGCGGAGGCCGGTACAGTGATCGACGGCCTTGACCTGCGCCAGCGCGCGCCCAGGCTGCAAGAAGTTATCGGCGACGCGAGTGGCGACATGACGGTACATACGGATCTCGGATTTTGGCTCGCCGAGGCAGACAAGACCCCGGAGGCGCTCGAGGCGATCAATCGCTCAGCCGACGAGATGGTCGCGTGCGAAGCTGTCGCCGGACAGCGTGCGACGTACCTGTGTCACATGGATCCCGACTTCCTGCGGATCGTCCTGCCCGATGAAGAAGACGCCGTCTTCGACGGGCTTGCGCGTCTCAAGGCCCGCGACGCCCTCTCAATTCCCGGGCGGGCGCATTTCATCGGCGCTTTCCGGCTCTTCGGACTCGTCGCGCCCGTGTGGGAATACGACGTCGCCGTTGAGGGCGCCGATATCGCCGATGAAGTTGCCGCGCTGCGTGAGCGTCTTGACGAAGCCATCGCCGACACACAGCCGTTGAGTGTCGACGCCAGACACGCTCGCCAAGGCATCGTCTCCAGGCAGCTGTCTTTGCGGTGAATGAGGCGGGGCTCGCGAGTGGCTCTCGCGGGCCCCGCTCACTACGATGGGGGGCGATGAAGAGCGCATCTTGTACCGTTTTGCCCGACGCGCCTGGCACCATCGCCATCGAGGAAGCGACAACTCCGATCCAGCGCACCGTGTTGCCGTGTGGGGTACGCGTACTCACCCAACGCGTGGAGACGTCTCCCTCTGTCGCGATCACCGCGTGGATTCCCGTCGGGTCTCGCGACGAGGCTTCCGGACACGAGGGATCAACCCACTATCTCGAGCACCTGCTTTTCAAGGGCACCCCCAGCAGGGACGCGGCAGAGATCGCTCGTGCCTTCGACCGGGTTGGTGGGGAATCGAACGCCACCACAACCAAGGAATACACGAACTATTATGCCGTCGTCCTCAAGGAGGACGCGAGGATGGCTACGTCGGTGCTGCTCGACATGGTGACGTCGCCGCTGCTCGATGCGTCGGACTTCGCCACTGAGCGCGGCGTTATCATCAACGAGCTCAGGCTTGCGCAAGACGACCCCGCCGACGTTGCACACGAGACGTTTGCCCGTCGCCTGTTTGGAGATACGCAAGCTCTCGCGAAACCCACCGGAGGAACGGTCGAGCAGGTCGAAGCGACGACGCTCGAGGCGGTGCGCGAACACCACCGGAAGTGGTACAGCCCGAGGACGCTCGTCGTCACGGCCGCCGGCAACGTCGACCACGATGCCTTCGTCGACCACGTGAGCGCGTGCCTTCGCGAGGGCGGATGGGATCTATCCGACGGGACGATCCTGCGGCCCGATCGTGCCCCGACGCGCGGGCACGTCACCGAAGGGCGTGTCCACCTCAAAAAACCCGTCGAGCTCGGCTACCTCCTCGTGGGTATGCCCGCCGTTTCGGTTCACGACCCCGGGCGCTTTGCGCTGTCAACGCTCACCCACATCCTCGGCGGGGGTATGTCGTCACGGTTGTTCCAGGAGATCCGCGAAAAGCGCGGCCTCGCCTACACGACCTATGCGTATCCTGCCGCCTACTCCGATGCGGGCTACGTTGCCATGTACGCCGGATGCGAACTCGACCACGTCGACGAGGTTGAAGCGCGCATGATCGATGAACTCGCCGACCTCGCCGAGCACGGGCCGACCCAGCGTGAACTCGACGATGCCTTTGGTCAACTGCGTGGCTCCTTCGCTCTGGGGCTCGACGATAATCGGGTGCGTTCGTCGCGTCTGGGATCGGCCGAGATCACCCGGGGGGCCTACACGAGTGTCGCCGACCATCTCGCCGCGATGCGCAGCGTAAGCGCCGAGGACGTTCGTGCCATGGCGCACAAGCTCATCAACGAGCCGCGCACGAGTGTTGTCGTGGGCCCCGACCGCGATCTGGACCGCTAGGCGGGCCCGTCGACCCCGTCGTAGGCTGGGGACATGATTTCTGTCGCAGTTCTCGGCTCCGAAGGTCGCATGGGTCGCACGGTTTGCCAAGCCGTCAGCGAAGCCCCAGACATGGAGCTCGTCGCCCGTCTCGATGCGGGAGACGAGATCACGCCCGAGCACCTCAACGGTGCCGACGTCGCGGTCGACTTTACGGTGCCACAGGCCAGTGAAGGCAACGTTCACGCCTGTCTCGATGCTGGAATCAACGTGGTCGTCGGTACGACGGGGTGGACAGACGAGGCCATCGAGCGGGTTCGTGCCCACGCCGACGAGGCAGGCCAGTGCGTCCTCATCGCCCCCAACTTTGCCATGTCGGCGGTGCTGGTCATGGAGTTTGCGAAGAAGGCGGCCCGATACTTCGACTCCGTCGAGGTCCTCGAGATGCACCATCCGCGCAAACTCGACGCCCCTTCCGGCACAGCACACGCGACCGCTCGCGGTATCGCCGCGGCGCGCAAGCACGTCCACATGGCGGCGATGCCCGATGCGACGCAAACCGACGCCCTAGGGACCCGCGGAGGGGTCGTGGATGGAGTTCCCGTTCACGCGATCCGACTCGCCGGCCTTAACGCCCACGAGGAAGTGCTCTTTGGTAACCCCGGTGAGCAGCTCGTGCTGCGAACCGACTGTTTCGATCGGGTGAGCTTCATGCCCGGGGTGCTTCACGCGGTGAGGGCCGTGCTGCCCCGGCGCGGCCTCATCCTCGGTCTCGATCAGGTACTCGACCTTGACTAACGCCCCGACGCCCGACGCGACCGTGCGCCCGGCCGGACGCGCGGATGCTCCCGCGATGGGACGTATCCACGCCGAAGGCATGGCAGCGAGTATCGCCGCGCACGCCTGCGGACCCATCGCACTGCCCGCGGATGCCGATCAACTGGCGGGCGTGTGGGAGGACAGCATGCGATCGTGTAGCGACCCGCGCTGCCACACGATCGTTGCGCTCGGGCGCGGTGACGTCGTCGGGTTCGCCGCTCTCGCGCCGGCGAGCCCGCAGATCCCACACGGACACCAGCTCAGCGCCAACGTCCCCACCGGTGAGCTGCTCGCCCTCGAGGTAGCCGTGTCTCGACGAGGGGAGGGACACGAGGACCGGCTCGTCAACGCCGCGGCTGAACTCGCACGCCGGAGCCATTTCCTTCGGCTTTTCGCCTGGATACTTCCCGGGGACGACTGGCACACCGAGCTTTTTGCAGGCGCGGGATTTGGTCCCGCAGGGATTAGCAGAAAACTCGCGGCGGGCGGGGAGACGCTCACCCAACACCTGTGGTACACGCTGCTCGACACCAACGAAGGAGACGTCTCATGACGACACGACCCACGCTAGGAGCCCTCGCGCCCGCCATGGTCACCCCCATGAGCACCGATGGCACCCTTGATCTCGACTCGACTGCGCGGCTGGCGAGACACCTCGTCGACGGGGGATGCGACACGATCCTCGTATCGGGGACCACGGGGGAGTCTCCGACTACCCACCGGCCGGAGAAAGAAATCCTCATCGAAACAGTGCGCGCCGCCATCGGCCCCGACGTGTGCATTCTCGCCGGCGCCGGCTCCAATGACACCGTCCACGCCCAGGCGATGGCCGCCTCGGCACAAGAAGCCGGTGCCGATGCCCTCCTCGTCGTCAGCCCCTACTACAACCGTCCCTCGCAACGCGGTCTCGTCGCCCACGTCAAGGCCGTCGTCGAGTCGAGCGACCTGCCGGTTGTCCTCTACGACATTCCCGGCCGCACCGGGCTTGCGTTTTCCGACGAGGCCCTCGACGAACTCGCCCAGCTCGACCAGGTCGTCGCGGTCAAAGACGCAACCGGCGACGTTGTTCGCGGTGCTGCGCGCGCCGAGAGGACCGGCCTCGACTACTACTCCGGCGACGACGCGCTCAACTACTCCTGGCTCGCCCACGGTGCTCAGGGTCTCATCTCGGTTGTCGCTCATGTCATTCCCGGCCGCTACCGTGACATGATCGACGCCGGTGAGGCAGGAGACTATGCGCGGGCCCGTGCGATCTCCACCGAGGTACGTCCCGTCGTCGAGGCGATCATGGGAGGCGGACAGGGCGCCGTCATGGCCAAACACGCTCTCGCCATGATGGGCATCATTGCAACACCTACGGTGAGGCTGCCCCTCGTCGAGGCGACCCCTCAAGAGCTCAGTGCTCTCGAGGTCGCCCTCACTAACGCCGGCCTTCTTGGCTAATGCCGTGGCCGGCCCCGTGAGGTGAGGCGGCAAGCATGACACAATAGGGTCCGTGAAACCTCTCTACCCGGATCTGTCGCTTCCACCCGAGCTAGGCAAGAATACGCTGCGCATCGTCCCGCTCGGCGGGCTTGGCGAGGTCGGCCGTAACATGACGGTGATGGAGTATCGAGGCAAGCTCCTCGTCCTCGATTGTGGTGTGCTCTTCCCAGAGGAGTTCCATCCCGGCGTTGATCTCATCCTCCCCGATTTTTCCTATATTGCCGAGCGGATGGACGACGTCGTGGGACTCCTCCTTACCCACGGCCACGAGGACCACATCGGCGCCGTTCCCTACCTCCTCAGACTGCGCAACGACATTCCCATATACGCCTCGCGTCTCACGGCGTCCTTCCTTGAAGCCAAACTCAAGGAACACAGGCTTCCCACCGACAATATTCACGTCGTGGCTGAGGGCGACGAGCTCAGCCTCGAATCATTTGCGTGCGAATTCCTCGCGGTCAACCACTCGATCCCCGACGCGCTCGCCATTGTCATTCGCACCCCCGCCGGCACCGCCTTGCTCACCGGGGACTTCAAAATGGATCAGTTGCCGCTCGATGGTCGGATCACTGACCTGCGCGGATTTGCCCGCGTCGGCGAGGAGGGAGTCGACCTGTTCATGGTCGACTCGACGAACG
Organism: Actinomycetaceae bacterium; assembly: GCA_030527545.1. Taxonomy (GTDB): domain Bacteria; phylum Actinomycetota; class Actinomycetes; order Actinomycetales; family Actinomycetaceae; genus Nanchangia. The sequence continues at coordinate 169,183 of JAUNAP010000004.1, read as the reverse complement.
CTGAGGTGCCCGGATTCGTCACCTCTGAGCGCGAGATCGGACCGGTTTTGCGCAACGTCTTCCGAGACGCCCCACGCCAAATCGTCGTCGCCTCCTTCGCCTCTCACGTCCACCGGGTCCAGCAGGTACTCAACGCCGCTGCGTCCGTTGGTAGACGAGTGTGCCTCGTCGGGCGGTCGATGGAACGTAACATGCGCATCGCCGCTGAGCTTGGCTTCCTCACGATCCCCGACGGCGTGCTCGTCGATGGGCGCGAGGCCCACAAGCTCCCGCCCGAGCGCCGCGTCTACATGGCCACCGGCTCGCAGGGCGAACCCATGGCCGCCCTCGCGCGCATGGCGCAAGGAACCCATCGGTTCGTCGAACTCGAAGAAAACGACACCGTCGTGCTGGCCTCCTCGCTCATCCCGGGCAACGAAAATGCCGTGTACCGGGTGATTAACGCGCTCATGAGGCTGGGTGTTCACGTCGTCCATCGCGACAACGCGAAGGTTCACGTGTCGGGGCACGCGGCGGCCGGGGAATTGCTCTACGCCTACAACATCGTTCAGCCCGCCAACGTCATGCCGATGCACGGCGAGATCCGCCACCTCATCGCCAACGGCGCGCTCGCGGTCTCGACCGGAGTCGACCCGGACGCGATCGCCCTGGCCGAAGACGGTGTCGTCGTTGACCTCACCGACGGTAAGGTGCGCATAGCCGGCCAGGTTCCGTGCGAATACGTCTACGTCGACGGACACTCGATCGGCGAGATCGATGACGACCAGCTCAAGACGCGGTTGACTCTCGGGGAGGAGGGTTTCGTCTCGATTTACGCTGCCGTTGACGCCGACAGCGGCCACATCATCGCAGGCCCCCACATCACCGCGCGCGGAATGGCAGAAGACGACGCAGTCTTCCGCGAGGTCCTCGGAGACGTGACGGCTGCCCTTCAAGAATCGGCCGAACCCGGCAATGTGGACACCTACAAAATGCAACAGGCCGCTCGACGCGCGCTAGGACGCTGGATTGCGCGCCGACTGAGACGGCGCCCCATGATCGTACCCGTCGTCGTTGAGGTGTGAGAGGACCACTTTGTTGACCAAAAGACAATTCCGCCCCACCGCCTCTCGTTTCCCCGCCACCCTCGGGTGGGTCTGCCTTGTAGTGGCAGCGCTGTGTTTCGTGGGCTTTCTCATGAAGCAGGCGGGCATCTTCACTGGAGTCCATCTGCTCCTCATCATCCTCGCCTTGGCGGGACTGCCGGCGATACCCTCGCTGGGAATGGTGACGGTCTACCTCATCTGCGCACTGCTCGCGTTCATGAGGAAACGCGCGGTCGTGTGGCTCGCGATCGTCGTTCTCGTCTTCAACGTCCTCACGCTCCTCATCGTTCTCGTCTCGCTTATCCCTGGCACGTCGGTGTACGCGGTCGACCTCTTCGAATACGTCGTCGTCGCCATTTCCGCGGTGATGATGATCCTCCACATCACCGTGCTCGTGCGCTGCAGGGCGTATTTCCCCGGAAGAATGCACGCGCAAGCCATCGGACGCACCATTCTTGTGGCCGTTTCCGGGCTTGCCATCGGCATCGTGTGTTCGGTGGGAATCCTCGCCGTGGTGCATCCGTTGCATTCGCTGTCGGCTGATGCCAGGTGGTCGGCCTGGCATCTCGTCAAACCGCTCGTGCCACTCTTGCCCCTCGCGGTCAAGGGCCCACCCCTGGCAGGCCACGGGCCGCACTGGCTGTCGCTGCTGCTCTCCATCTGGGGCGTCATCGTCGTCATCGCCGCGGCACTCGTCTTCTTCCGTGGCCAGCGCTTGGAAGCGCGCACGAAGGAAGAGGACCGCCACCTCCGGCGGCTGCTATTTGCTCACGGTGCCGACGATTCACTTGGTTACTTCGCCACGCGCAACAACCGCTACGTCGTTTTCAGCCGCGACGGTAAAGCAGCGGTCAGTTACGGTCTTGCCGCCGGCGTTGCACTGGCGGCCGGCGACCCCATCGGGGAGAGGTCATCGTGGGGCGATGCCATCTCGCGTTTTCACGCCGAAGCCTACGAGGCCGGCTATATTCCCGCCGTTATCTCGGCAAGCGAGGCGGGAGCGGCAGCGTATCGACGCCACGCCCACATGATCGCGCGTCTTATGGGGGATGAGGCCATCGTGAGGCCGCAGCGCTTCGACGCGCGCGCCGAATCGGCGAAGGCCCTGCGGGCGTCGGCTCGGCGAGTCCGCCGTGCCGGGGTCACGATCGAGGTGCGCAGGCAAGGCGACATCGGTGAGAAAGAGTTGGCCGAGCTGACTCTCGCCGCCTCGGCTTTCCGCCGCGGAGAAGAGCGCGGCTTCTCAATGGCGCTCGGCCGCGAGTTTGATCCCGTCGACGCCGACACGATGGTTGTAACCGCACGCGGGAGCGAAGGCGAACTCGAGTGCCTCCTCACTTTCGTGCCGTGGGGGCCCCACGGGCTGTCCCTCGACCTCATGCGGCGCCGCTCCGACTCGGTCAACGGAATCGTCGAGGCCATGATCCTCGAGCTCATCGATATCTGCCGGGACCAGCGTATCGAAGGTATCTCCCTCAACTTCGCCATGTTCCGCAAGATTTTCGTCGAAGGCGAGGCAGTCAACGCGGGGATCGTTAAGAGACTTCTCTTCCTCATGTTCCGTCAGGCATCGAAGGTGTGGCAGCTCGAGTCGCTCTACGAATCGAACGCCCGCTACCAGCCCGATTGGAACTCCCGGTATATGTGTTTCGGCGCGGCCCCCACCTTCGCCGTTGTCCTCGCGGCGGCGGGAATGCTCGAGGGTTTCCTGCCCGCCCCGACATTCCTCGTCCCCCCGGTCGACCTCACCTGGGAATCCGACGAGGACTACCGCGCCGAACTCGATGCGGAAAAAGCAGCATTGCGTCGCGAAGCTACCCGCCGTCGACCCAAGGACCAAGAACGCGTTCGCATCGAAAAAGCAGGGAGGCTGCGCCAAGCGGGAATGGACCCCTACCCTCCCGGCTACGATCTTGGGCTCGAACCCGGGCAGGCCGCGGCGCTGCCCACGGGGACCAAGCAGGTTCGTATGAGCGGGCGCATCGACGGCATCCGCGACTTCGGTGGCATCATCTTCGCAGATCTTCTCCGCGACGGACACCGCCTCCAAATCGCCGCCGAACGCGACCGGCTAGGCGAAGACGTCATGGCGGCGCTGCGCCTGAGCGACATCGGAGACATCGTGACAGTGAGTGGCGATCTCGAGCAGACGCGTACGGGCGAAAAAACACTCTTTATTGCCACATGGAAGATGGCGGCGAAATCCCTCAGGCCCGTGCCGCGCTCCGCGATCGCGCTCGATACCCACACGCGCACCCGCCAACGCGCCCTCACCCTTATGCGCGATCCCGCCGCCATGACGCTCCTGCGCGAGCGCTCGCGGGCAATCGCCGTCATGCGCGCCGTCATGGCCGAGGAGGGCTTTTGCGAGGTCGAGACGCCCATGCTGCAGGCGGTTCAAGGCGGCGCCAATGCGCGGCCCTTCATCACTCATCTCAACGCGTATTCGACCGACGTTTTCTTGAGAATCGCGCCCGAACTTTACCTCAAGCGCCTGTGCGTGGCGGGGATGGATGCCATCTATGAAATCGGTCGATCCTTCCGTAACGAGGGAGCCGACGCCACGCACAATCCCGAGTTCACGTCGATGGAGGCCTACAGGGCCGGAGGCGACTACGTGAGCATGCGTCACCTCACCGAGACGCTCATACGTCGTTGTGCGCGCTCCCTCTACGGCAAGGAAGTGATCCACAGGCCCGCCGGCACACCCGGGTGCAGCGAGGAGGTCGTCGCCTCGATCGAGGGCACGGACATGGTCGAGTTCGACATTTCGGGAACCTGGCCCGTCATCCCCGTACTCGAGGCCGTCTCGCAAGCGTGCGATCGCGTTATCGATACCAACACCGGAATCGACACGCTGGCGCAGCTGTGTCGCGATCACGGGATCGAGCCTGCCCCGGGTTCCGACGCCGGCGGCCTTATCACGGCACTGTACGACGAGCTCGTTGAGGCCAAGACCGTTCACCCGACGTTCTACACCGACTTTCCCGTGTCGACCTCGCCGCTGACGCGGCGCCACCGAGACAATCCTCGCCTTGCTGAGCGTTGGGACCTCGTGGCCTTCGGGATGGAGTTGGGCACGGCCTACACGGAGCTGACTGACCCGCTCGACCAGCGGGAGCGTTTCACCGAACAGTCACTGGCAGCAGCCGCGGGAGATCCGGAAGCCATGAGCCTCGACGAGGATTTCCTACGCACCCTTGAACTGGGCATGCCCCCGCTTGGTGGACTGGGGCTCGGGGTCGACCGTCTCGTCATGCTGCTCACGGGCGCGACGATTCGCCAGATACTCGCCTTCCCCTTCGTGCGACCAGATGCCAGCTGATGCCGCGCGGCGACGCGCGAGGTGTGGTAGGACTAAGAGGAGTTTTGTCGCACAAGTAAGGAAAAACTATGGGACACGAGCCACGCAGGCTGATTTCGATCGCCTCGATCGTCATCACCCTGCCCCTGAACGTCCCCGCGTTTCCTGAAAGAGGCTCGGCGGTGACGGCCTCCGTCACTGCCACGAGCGTCGGCGGAGCCTTCGAAGTCATGCGTGCTGCAGCTGCGACCGGTGTCCCGGTCATCAACCTGTGTCCCCTGGGCACGGGCCCCAACTCGATGGTCGTACGCCAGCAACTGCGTCGCGCAGGCATCGAATCACACGCGCTGGAGGTTGTGGGCGACACCGGCCTTACTCTCACCCTCGTCGAGGAGGGCGGTTACTACACGTCCATCGTCGCCCCAGGTATCGAGGCGGAGATCGAACCCGCCGCCCTCGCTTCGTTGGAAGTACGCACCGGCGACGTCGTCTACCTCTCAGCCGGCGATCTTGTCCACGAACCCTACCGGCGCACTATCCTCGAGTGGCTGCGCGATCTGCCTGGCGAGGTCACGGTCGTCATGGCCGCCTCGCCGCTCGCCGGACAGGTGAGTACGGACACCTTTGCGGAAATCTTGCCTTACTGCCACGTCCTCACCGGCAACGAGCGCGAACTTTGGCTCCTCGCCGGGGGTGCGGACGACGCGCATATTTGCCCCCTGGTCGATACGCTCCATGAGGCCGATCCCATGATCGTTGTCAGACGCGGTGCACGAGGAGCCGACCTCTATCGTCGCGACATGCCGGTCGCCCACGTCGCGTCCCTCGACTACCCCGTCGCCGACACGCTCGGGGTCGGCGGGACCCACGTGGGCGTGTTTGTCGGTTCGCTCATGGGAGGACTCGACCCGCTCGCGGCGCTTCGCCGCGCCAACGTCGCCGGAGCCCTCGCCGTGTCTCACAGCGGGGGAGCGACCGATCTCGATCTCGAGCGCCTCGACGAGCTCGCCTCTGCGCTGGTGTGACGGCGTGCCCGGGCGACACCGGGCGGGCGAGCCGATAGAGTTCGACTGCTATGGCTTCCAAGACCCGACGCACGACGAAAAAGACGACGCCGAAGAAAACCCAGACTAATCGGCGAGCCCACGGCAATCCACAGCTGCGCCGTAACGGCGCGGGCCTGGCGCTCATCGGGGTCGCCCTCATCGTCGCGTTACGCGAGTGGTTCCACATGTCGGGACTTCTCGGCGGCCTCATTCACCACGCGAGCGCCGGCGCCGTCGGCATGTATGCGCTTTTGGTGCCCGTCCTGCTCGTGTGGCTCGCCCTGCCGCTGTTTCGCTCGGAGCCCGTGAGTGTCGAGCGTGGCAACGTATACATCGGATCCGTGGGCTTCGCCCTCGCCGTGCTCGGAATTTCCCACATCGTCTCGGGCGCGCCTAGCCCCACAGTCAGTCTCGCCGCCGTGGAGGCTGCCGGAGGCGTGGTCGGATGGTTCGTTGGTCACCCGTTCGAGCTACTGCTCGGCGGTGTCGGCGCGATCATTATCCTCGTGATCGTTGGGATTTACGCGCTCCTCATCATGGCGAATATGACGGTCGCGGACGCGTGGGGCCACCTCCAGCGCGTTGTCGCCTGGCTGCGCGAGCGTAGCGACGACAACGAAGAGGAAGAGCGTGGCGGGGGCGAGGACGAGCATGAGGGCTCGCGCAAAGGCAGAGAAGAGACCGAGGAGGACGCCGCCGAGAAGGGACGTCAGCCGCGGTGGCAGCGGGACCGTGATGACACGGCGACCACGCGTGCCTTCGCCGCCCGTAGACAAGACACCGACGAGCACACGGTCGTTCTTGATCCGCACGCCTACGACGAGTCTGCGGCACAGTCTCACGACGACGAGCCGGCGACTACCCTCGCCGAGCCAGCGACTACCCTCGTCGAGCCAGCGACCATCCCGACACCCGAGGTGGATCCGCCCGCCGAGGCACTCGTTGAAGTCGCCTCCTCCGACCTGCCGGCTCGCGCGCAGGCGGCGAGCCTGGACGGGGACTACACGCTGCCCGACATCGATCTGCTCAAGCGTGGGGCCCCCCATAAGCGGCGTTCCCAGGCCAATGACAAGGTCGTGCGTGAACTCACCCAAGTGTTCGAGGAATTCAAGGTCGACGCGACCGTCACCGGTTTCTCGCGGGGACCGACGGTCACCCGCTATGAAATCCGTCTCGGCCCCGGAGTGAAGGTCGATAAGATCACGGCTCTGTCGAAGAATATCGCCTACGCGGTCGCCAGCGCCGACGTTCGTATTCTCTCGCCAATCCCGGGTAAGTCCGCGATCGGCGTTGAGATTCCCAATGCCGACAGGGAGACGGTCGCGCTGGGTGATGTCTTGCGTTCGGGGGCCGCCCAACAGTCCGCACACCCGCTTACCGTGGGCGTCGGCAAGGACGTCGAGGGCGGCTACGTCGTCACCAATCTCGCGAACACGCCCCACCTGCTCGTTGCAGGTGCGACCGGATCGGGTAAGTCGTCCTTCGTCAATTCGATGATCACCTCGATCATGCTCAGGGCCACCCCGGATCAGGTGCGACTCATCCTCGTCGATCCTAAACGCGTTGAACTCACGATCTACGCGGGGATCCCCCACCTCATCACCCCCATCATTACCGACCCGAAGAAGGCCGCCGAGGCGCTTGAGTGGTCCGTCAAAGAGATGGACCACCGTTACGACGACATGGCCGCCTTTGGGCATAAGCACATTGACAACTTCAACGCCGCGATCGCCGCCGGCGAGCTCGAGGTGCCTGTCGGATCCGAGCGTCTTCTCGAGCCCTATCCGTATCTCCTCGTCGTCGTCGATGAGCTCGCCGACCTCATGATGGTCGCCCCGAGGGACGTTGAGGCATCGATCCAACGCATCACCCAGTTGGGACGCGCTGCGGGCATCCACCTCGTTGTGGCGACCCAGCGTCCCTCGGTTGACGTCGTTACGGGCCTCATCAAGGCCAATATTCCCTCCAGGCTTGCTTTCGCCACCTCCTCCCTGGCCGATTCGCGGGTCATCCTCGATCAGGCCGGTGCTGAAAAGCTCATCGGTAAGGGCGACGGGCTCTATCTGCCATCGGGGTCATCGAAACCGCAGCGCGTTCAAGGCGCGTGGGTGACCGAGGGCGAGATCCATGCGATCGCCGATCACGTGCGTGCTCAAACACAGCCCGATTACCGCTCCGATGTCGTCGTTGCGGACGAAGCCAAGCCAAAGATCGCAGAGGATATTGGTGACGACCTCGACGACTTGCTGGCCGCCGCCGAACTCGTGGTTGGCTCTCAGCTGGGTTCGACGTCGATGCTGCAGCGCAAGCTGCGGGTCGGGTTTGCCCGCGCAGGGCGATTGATGGATCTGCTCGAGTCCAGGGACATCGTCGGCCCTTCGCAAGGCTCAAAGGCTCGCGACGTCTTGGTCACACCCGAAGAATTGCCCGGTATCCTCGCCATGCTTCGTGGCGAACCAGGTCCTGCCCGTGATGACGCCGAAAATGGGGCGTTAGTCGTCGAGGCGCCCAGCGACGAGGACGCCTGGGAGTTGACCGGGCGCTAGTGACGAAAATGCGTACGCTCTCCAGCGGCCTTCTCGTTGGAGTTCTGCACGCTAAGATGAGAAACGATGAACGCCCACGAGAAGACATCACAGCGCGCGAACACGCACTCGGCGTGGAATATCCCCAACGCCCTCACCGTGTTGCGCATTATCCTCGTGCCGGTCTTCGTGGTGTGCGCATGCATGGGGCCGTGGAACTACTATCTCGCCGCCCTCATTGTCTTTTGCGTCGCCGCCTATACCGACCGGCTCGACGGCAAGATCGCACGCAAGCGCGGAATTGTCACCGATTTTGGCAAGATCGCCGATCCCTTCGCCGACAAGGCGCTTATGATCACGGCGTTCGTTGTCTTGTCCATTCAAGGGCAGCTGCCCTGGTGGTTCACCATCGTCGTCATCGTGCGCGAGCTTGCCGTGACGCTCTTGCGTTTCGTGTTGCTCCGACGCGGCAAGGTGTTGCCGGCCTCCTCGGGCGGCAAGCTGAAGACGGTTCTGCAGATCCTCCTCGTTGTTGTCATCATGGCTTCCCTTCTCGTGGACCGTTATTCCCTCCAGGCGACGACGGGCCTGTCCTTCCTTGCCGTGTTGCTTATGGTGGCTGCCTTTGCCGTAACGGTGATCACCGGCATCCTTTACTTCATCGATGCGAGCACGGAGAACAAGAAGGCAAAGCGCGAGAAGCGTGCCATGGAGGAGAAGGAAAGGCGCGAGCAGGCCAAGGGCGAGGCTCGTCGGCGCGACGACCACCGCGTCCGCTCCCAGCGCTCTGGCCAGCACGCCCAGCACAAGCACCCTGAGGGCGAGGAGAAGAAGCCGCTTAAGAAGCAGCATCGGGCAAGCGAGGAGCGCCCGGAGGCACGCAAGAGCCGCAAGAGTGCCTCGACGAAGCCGTCGCACGCGCCGGCACGCAAACCCGCAGCTGCCGGTGCGGCCAAAGAGGCGGCAGCGAAGAAGACCAAGCCTGCAGCTCGTCGCCCCGCTCCCGCTCCGGCGGACATGCCGGTTTCGAGGATTCCCGTTCTCGGCCAAAAGGAGACCGCGAACGAGTCTCGTACCGCCCACGCCGCCGCGTCTCGCCAGACTCTGTCCGATCTGCCTAGGCAGACCCTGTCCGAGATGCCGAAGCAGAAGGCCAAGACCACGGCGAAGAAACCGGCTGCTGCGGGCGAGACCGCAGCTGCGGCGCGCACCCACGAGCAGCGTCAGCAGACGCGTCGTATCGACATGACGAACCTACGTCAGTCTGCTCCCGAGACGGGTAAGGCCCTCGACCAGAGGCTTGCGGGGGCTGAACCTGCCAAGCCGGCGGCTAGGCGCGAGGTTGATACGGAGCTTCTTCCCAAGCCAGACGTGCCAAAGACGCTGCCGAACGTGCCCAAGGCCCCCGAGCCGACCCCATCTGTCCCGCACGTGCGTACGGCACCGCCCGAGTTGGATACGACGGGAGAGTGGGCGCGCACTCGCGAGGAGGGCGACAGCTTCTGGGAACCCCAGGGCACGGGAGCCGTTCGTGCGCCGAAGGCCTGGCTCGACGCGTTGCGTGAGGAAGACAGCGCCGACGAGCACGGCACCGCGGGTGCTGCGGCGACGAAGCGCCACGATGTGGTCGTGGACGAGGCCCCGGCGGTGGTCGCCGCGCACGAGGTCAGCGACGAGTCGCCGAGTGCGGGTGAGAAGCTCGAACCGGCCCCTGTCGTGGACACACCCGCAAAGGCGGAGGAAACAACCGAGTCGTCGGTCGCACAGACTGCAGAGCCTACCGCTAGCAAGGACGCGCTCGACGCACACGACAGTGGCGAGACGACGACCGAAGCGCGTGTGCGCCGCCTGGAGGAGTTCCTCGCCTCCGAAGCGGTCAATCCCGGCGAAGCCGAACCCTATGTTCCGCTCGTTACCCCGCCCGCCCCGGATGCTCCGATCGCCGAGACGGCTGAGACGGTCGAGGATCAGCAGCCGCACGTCCCCGCCGCGCCTGAGGCGCCGGATACACACGCTCAGCCCCTCGACACCGAGGCCAGGGCCGGGCATTACAGCGAGGACAGCGATGCCGTCCCGGTTGTTCCGGCCGTTGAGCTCCCGGTCAACGAGCAGGCTGACACGGGATCCGTTACGATCGCCGCCGCCGGGCCTGTCGTCGTGCCCGTATTCGTGCCGGGCCCGCCTTCGGCCGGCGAAACCGAGGACGGCGAGTCCGAGGCTATGCGCGAGGACACATGCGAGGACGCTGGCAAGCAAGCGATGGCGCCCAACGCCGGCATGGGCACGAGCGAGCTCTACATTCCTCCGCCGCCCAGCTGGGATTAGGCGACGAGACACTGGCCACGGGAATAATCCCGTGGCCAGTGCGTTGAGAAGGATATGACGTTGACTTCTGCGACCTCGTCCCGCCCGGCTGGAAGACCACGCGGGGCAGGCATTCAGCGCGTATCCAGCAAGACGCGCTACGCTGGTGGCATGCCTACGCCTACCGTGCCTTTAGCGCCTCCCGTCATGAGGGACTACATCGGTGACGTTTTGCGCGAGATTCGCCGCAAGCAGGGGCGGACTTTGCGCGAGGTATCGGCAGCCGCGCAAGTATCGCTCGGCTATCTCTCCGAGGTTGAGCGAGGACAAAAGGAAGCATCCTCGGAACTGCTCTACGCCATGTGCAAGGCGCTGGGAGTGCCGTTGTCGCTCGTCTTGCGTGAGGTGTCGGATCGGATCGGGCTGGTTGAGCATTGCGTCGTGCCCGATACGGTGCCTGACGACTTGCTCGGCTGCGAGACGCTCGCCGCCCGCTGATGCGTCGGTCCGAATTCGACGAGGCCGTTGCCGAAGTACTCGGCGACACGTATGGAACCGCGGTCACCACCGATCTCTATCTGGTGCCCCTGGGCGGCACGGCCCGCGAGCTCCTCGATCGAGGTGCCGACCCGCAGCAGGTCTGGGAAGGCATTGTGCGCGAGCTCGATCTCGACCCCGAACTCGCCTGGGTCCACAGGAGTGAGAAGAAACGCCTCCGGAGAGCCAATTAGCATCGAACGGGTGTTCGATGTAATGTGTCCACATGGCCCTGTGCGTCTCCGTTGCGCCCTAGGGCGCAACGGAGACGAAAAATATGTCGGTGGTCGGACATAGTGTGGGTCCCACGTGTTTCGGAGAGAGACGCGTGGCGCAGACCAGCCCCATAAGGCCGCGCCTAGCGCACGAGTGGAAATGAGGAGTCCTAGTGGCCAAGAAATCTGCAGCGAAAAGCCTGCGACAGCCCGTTGCTGACCGCGATCGCGCCCTGGAAATGGCGCTGAGCCAGATCGAGAAGGATTTCGGTAAGGGATCGGTCATGCGATTGGGGGAGGAGACGCATCGGGCGATCAAGGTCATTCCCACCGGCTCGATTGCACTCGATGTCGCCCTCGGCGTTGGCGGATTACCACGAGGACGCATCGTCGAAATCTACGGCCCGGAATCCTCCGGTAAGACCACGGTCGCCCTCCACGCGGTTGCCCAGGCCCAAAAAGCCGGTGGAAACGCTGCCTTCATCGACGCCGAGCACGCCCTCGATCCGGAGTATGCGAAGAAACTAGGCGTCGACACCGACAATCTCCTTGTTTCGCAGCCCGACACGGGCGAACAGGCTCTCGAGATTGCGGACATGCTCATTCGCTCCGGCGGTATCGACCTCATCGTCGTCGATTCGGTGGCCGCCCTCGTGCCCAAGGCTGAGATCGAGGGAGACATGGGCGATTCTCACGTCGGGCTTCAGGCACGCCTCATGTCGCAGGCGCTGCGCAAGATGACAGGCGCCCTATCGGCGACCGGCACGACGGCAATATTCATCAATCAGCTACGCGAAAAGATCGGCGTCTTTTTCGGTTCGCCCGAGACGACGACGGGTGGAAAAGCGTTGAAGTTCTACGCATCTGTGCGTATCGACGTGCGTCGCACGGAGACGCTCAAGGAAGGCGGGGAGCCTATCGGCAACCGCACGCGGGCGAAGATCGTCAAGAACAAGATGGCGCCGCCGTTCAAGCAGGCCGAATTCGACATCCTCTACGGGCAGGGGATTTCCCGCGAGGGTTCGCTCATTGATCTCGGTGTCGACTGCGGGGTCGTTCGTAAATCGGGTGCCTGGTACACCTACGAGTCCGATCAGTTGGGCCAGGGTAAAGAAAACGTGAGGACCTTCCTGAAAGATAACGCGGACCTCGCCGACGAAATCGAGCATAAGATCCTCACCACGCTCGGTATTATCAGCGAGGAGCAAGATACCGCGCAGGACGACGACGGCGGCGCGGACGCGAGCTAGAGCGTGGTCAGCTACGTCGATCCCGAATACGAAGACACCTCGAAGCGGCGGCATCGTCGCGACGCGCGTGAACAGGCAGAGGCCCGACGTCGTCGCTACGAGCGCAATGCCTCGATGGGGCACTCCGAGGCCGTATCGGCGGCCAAGGAGGCAGCCTTCGGCCTGCTCGATCGGCGGGCACGCTCGGTTGGGGAGTTGCGGCAGGCGCTAGAGAATCGGGGCTTTGCTGCCGACGCGGTTGACGCGGTCATCGCGAGGCTTGGCGAGCTCGGGCTCGTCAACGACGAGGTCTACGCGCGCGACCTTGCTCGCTCGTTGAGCGACACGCGCGGTCTCGTCGGTCAGGCGTTGGCCCTCCAGCTTCGACGGCGGCTCCTGGGAGAGGAGACGATCACGCGGGCGCTGGCCGAGCTTGACGTTGACGAGCGTGCGAGTGCGTTGCGCCTAGCGAAAAAGAAGGTCCGCTCGTGCCGGAACGTGGAGCGACGCCGCGCCCTCCAGCGAGTGGGCGGTTTCCTTGCCCGTCGAGGCTATCCTCCGAGCGTGGCCTGGGAGGCCGCTGCGCAAGCGTGGGACGCCCAAGAGGCAGACGAGTAGCGTGGAGGCATGGGCTTTTCCACTGAGATGACCAACGCGGCCGCGGATCTCCTCTCTCACGCCGCCCGCCGCGGGTGGACGATCGGAGTCGCCGAGTCGCTCACGGGCGGTCTCGTCCAGGGTGCACTCACGAGCGTCGCCGGCTGTTCGAGACATTTTCGCGGAGGGGTTGTCGCCTATCACAGCGACCTCAAATCCCGCCTCTTATCGGTCAGCGAGGGCAGGCTTGCCGAGCACGGGCCGGTCGACCACGTCGTTAGCGAGCAGATGGCTGCCGGGGTTGCTCAACTCGTTGGCGCCGACGTTGGGGTGGCCACGACGGGCGTGGCCGGTCCCGGTCCTGCCGATGGGCATGACGCCGGCACCGTCCATCTCGCCGTCGTCGCGCCTAACGGCAGCGTCCACCGAGCCTGCCAATTCAGCGGTGGGCGCGACGAGGTGAGACGGGCGGCGACACAAACGGTCCTCGAGCTCGCTTGCGAACTCCTCACCGGAGACACGCACGCCTAGCGCAGCCACGAGAATGCCTGCTCGCGGGGGTCAGCCGGCTTAACATACAACTATGTATGCCCGGCTCGCCCGCCTTATCGCCTACCATCCGAGGTCAATCCTCGCCGGCTGGGGCCTCGTCATCGTCGTGTGTGCGACCATCGCCTTGTGGGGGTTCGGTACGCCCCTGTTCGATCGGCTCCACTCCGATCTGCCCCAATCGCAGGTATCGGAGTCCTATCGCGGCAACAAGATCCTCATGGACAACGCCGCGCAGGCCTACACGGTCATTGCAGCGATTGACGGGGTGGATCTTCGCCAGGCACGGCGTGAGGGCGCTCAACGCGAGAAAGAATTGTCCGCTGCCCGTGAGGAGGCACACGCCGCAGGCGAGCGTGCGCGCGCTTTCGGCCAGGAGGCTGCCGCCGCGGCTCGTGCCGGGCAGATGGCACGTGCGCAGACGCTCACTTCGCAAGCGGAAGAAGCGCGCCGTAACGCCGAAGACGCAGCGGCACGGGCACGGGACCTCTCGCACGAGCCCCTGCCGGGTATCGACGCCCTTGCCAAGGCACTCGATGGGCCTCTGGCTGGCATCGAATCGCTCGAGGGGGTCACCGCGGTGGCCTCGCCCGTGCGCCCGAGCATCGCACTTATCGATGAACGGGCACGCGATCTCGTCAATCCAAACGGGGATAAAATGGCGATCGCCGTGACGCTGGACGCCGCCGGCGCCGACGGCGCACTCGATGCCGCTGGCCGCGCGAGGATTGCGCGCGTCGAGACCCATCTGCGCGACCTCCAGCAAGCTATCGAGGACGCTCTTTCCCACCCGATCACGCTGCGGCTTACCCACGCGGATCTCATCGAGAAAACCTCGCTCAAACAACTTAAGGACGACCTCGTCACGGCGGAGTCGGTGGGAATCCCGCTGTCCGTCGTCATCATGATCTTCGTCTTCGGTGGAGTCGCGGCGGCGCTCATGCCCATCGGTGGGGCACTGGTCGCCATATCTACGGCGCTTGCTGTCATGTTGGGAATGACCTATGTGGCCGATCAACAATCCTTTGCCGTCAACGTGATTTCGGTGCTCGGTCTCGGCCTGTCGATCGACTACGGCTTGCTCATCATCTCGCGTTTCCGTGAGGAGCTTGCCCGCGCGTCGCGCGCAAACGGGCGTGAGATCGCCTCCGACGTGCAGGCGCGTCTCGGTGAGCGGGCGTTTCTCCTTCAGCCCCTTGAGGCGACAATGGCATCGGCTGGGCGCACGGTCGCCTTCTCCGCGATCACCGTGGCCGTCTCGATTCTCGGGATGCTTGTGTTCACTCCCGATCTGCTGCGTTCCCTTGGCGTTGCCGGCCTTTCTGTCGTCCTCCTCGCCATGTGTTCGGCTCTCACCGGTGTGCCCGCGATTGCCTTTCTTGCCGCCAGGCATCTCATGAAGGTCCCGAGGAACCCGCTCGTGCGTCTGGCCTCGAAGCCCGCAACCTTGAGGAGGGACCTCACGCGCACGGGATGGTATCGCGCCGGGCGGCTCGTCAACACGCACCCGTGGTTCTTCCTAGCCGTGTCCGCCCTCATCTTGGGGATGTGCGTTATCCCGGCGACCCACCTGCAACTGCGTAACTCGATGATCGAGCTGCTGGCCGCCGATAATCCTCAACGCCTCGTCCTGGAGGACTTCTCGGACGTACCCGCCGTGAGCGTGCCAGCTATCAATGTGGTTGCCGACACCGAAGACACAGGCCCTTTGAGCAGGTGGGCAGAGACCATCGCGAACTGGGACGGGGTCGAGGGCGTAACCTCGCCGCGCATCGTTGCTGACGGGTATACGGCGATGTCGATCGAGGTCGAAGGCGAGGACCGTGGTTCACCGCAGGCGACGAGCATCGTCGAACGACTGCGCGAGAACAAGCCCTCGGAGGCGACCTTCTACGTGACGGGACAAGCGGCGCAGCAGAGGGACTTTGTCGATGCGCTCGAGGAGGGTTTGCCGCTGTCGCTAGGCATCATTGTGGGTGCGACTCTCGTGTTGCTATTCCTCATGACGCGCTCCCTTGTCGTGCCAATTAAGGCGCTTCTTATCAACTCGTTGTCCCTGTTGGCGGCACTGGGGGTGTCGACGTGGGTCTTCCAGGACGGACACGGCGTTGGGCTTCTCGGAGCCGACAAGCTCGGCGGGCTTGAGTCCTACGTCGTCGTCATGATGGTGTGCATTGGGTTTGGCCTATCGATGGACTACGAGGTGTTCCTGCTCGCACGCATGCGTGAGGTCTACGACGCCACGGGCGACAACGACCGTGCCGTCGTCTTGGGACTCACACATTCGGGACGGATCATCACCTCGGCCGCGGGCATTCTTGTATGCGTATTTGTCGCGTTCAGCATGTCGAAAATGGTTGTCCTCAAGCAGGTGGGCTTTGTCATGGCGACTGCGGTCGCTCTCGATGCCACGATCGTGCGCCTTGCCCTCGTTCCCTCGCTCATGACGCTCTTTGGGGCGTGGAACTGGTGGGCTCCCCGCTGGCTCCTGGCGCTCGTTGAAGGCAAGGGGGCCCGCACAGCTGCACAGTCTCGTGACGAAACCGGGCGGCCCGTGGCTTAGACTGTCGGCCGTGAACGCCGAAGAGACAACGCAACTGCCCCGCACCTACCACGTGCGCACCCTCGGGTGTCAGATGAACGTCCACGATTCCGAGAGGATGGCTGGGCTGCTCAGCGAGGCAGGTCTCGTCCCAGCCGAATCGGTCCCCGAAGCAAGCGCGAGAGCGACGAGGGCCGGAGACGGCGGTGCCGATGTCGTCGTCATCAACACCTGCTCGGTGCGCGAGGCCGCAGCAACGCGCTTGTTCGGTAACCTCGGGCAGCTCGCCGAGGTCAAGCGCAACCGTCCCGGCATGCAGATCGCCGTTGGCGGTTGTCTCGCCCAACAGATGCGCGAAAAGATCGTCGAGAAGGCCCCCTGGGTCGACGTGGTGTTCGGCACCCACAACATCGACGTTTTGCCGATTCTCTTGCGCCGCAGCGCCCACAACCGTGCGGCGGCCGTCGAAATCGAAGAATCACTCAAGGTGTTCCCCTCCACCCTGCCGACGAAACGAGAATCGGCCTACGCCGCGTGGGTGTCGATTTCGGTGGGGTGTAACAACACATGTACCTTCTGCATCGTCCCCTCCCTTCGCGGACGTGAGCGGGACCGTAGGCCGGGCGAGATCCTCGCGGAAGTCGAGGCGGTTGTCGCCCAGGGTGCCATTGAGGTGACCCTGCTGGGCCAAAACGTCAATTCCTATGGCGTCGGATTTGGGCAGCGCGGGGCCTTCGCGGATCTTTTGCGCGCGTGCGGTGAGATTGAGGGACTCGAACGGGTACGCTTCACCTCCCCGCATCCGGCCGCCTTCACCGACGACGTCATCGACGCGATGGCGAACACCCCCAACGTCATGCCCTCCTTACACATGCCGCTCCAATCGGGATCCGACCCCATCTTGCGGGCCATGCGTCGGTCATATCGGCGAGAAAAGTTCTTAGGCATCCTCGAACGCGTGCGGGCCCAGATTCCCGATGCCGCAATCACCACCGACATCATCGTCGGTTTTCCCGGCGAAACTGAGGAGGACTTCCAGCACACCCTCGACGTTGTTGAGCAGGCGCGTTTCTCGTCCGCCTTCACGTTCCTCTATTCGCCTCGGCCGGGAACGCCGGCCGCCGATCGCGAAGACCAGGTGCCAGCGGAGGTCAAACAGGAACGCTACAACCGTCTCGTCGCTTTGCAAGACCGCATATCGACGGAGGAAAACGAGCGTCTCGTCGGGCGTGTTGTCGATGTTCTTGTCGCCGAGGGACAGGGGCGAAAGGACGGACAGACCCGGCGGATCTCGGGGCGTGCCGCCGATAACAGGCTCGTCCACGTCGCCCTTCCCGAGGACCATCGAGTCGAGCCGAGGCCCGGAGATATGGTGCGCGTGCGCGTGACCCACGGCGCGCCGCATCACCTCGTGGCGGATTCCGCGCGCGAGGGATTCTTCGACGTGCGCTCGACGCGTGCCGGTGACGCGTGGGAGGCTTCCCGTGACTCGTGCGGTGAGCAACAGACAGCTGTTAGCCTCGGGATGCCCGTGGTGAGGCGAGGGTGATGGAGGGGCGCCGATCGAGAGTCATCGCGGTTGTCGGCGTGACGGGATCGGGAAAATCCGACTACGCCCTTGACATTGCCCAGGCCGCGGGCGCTGCCGAGATCGTCTCTGCCGACGCTTTTCAACTGTACCGGGGGATGGACATCGGGACGGCCAAGGTGCCTCTCGAGGAGAGACGGGGGATCGTCCACCACGAGATCGACGTGCTCTCGATAGACGAACCCGCTTCCGTGGCTGCCTATCAAACGCACGCTCGCCGTGACATCGCCGCCATCGTCAATTCGGGTTCCTTGCCCATCGTGTGCGGAGGGTCGGGTCTATACGTGCGTGCCCTTCTCGACCGTCTCGAGTTTCCTGGCACTTCTCCCGAGATCAGGAGTGCGCTCGAAACCGAAGCCGAACGATTGGGCTCGGCACACCTGCACCGTCGTCTCCGCGCCGTCGATCCCGCTTCTGCCGAACGCATCAATCCGGCGAACGTTCGTCGCCTCGTGCGTGCCCTCGAGGTTTACGAGCTCACGGGACGGCCCTTCTCGGCTACTTTGCCCACTTACGACAGCGTCTACGACACCGTGTTCGTGGCTCTCGGCTGGGAAGACGACGTGTTAAGACGCCGCATCGACGAGCGTACGCAAGTGATGTTTTCCGCCGGCCTCGTCGATGAGGTTGAGAGGCTGCGCGAGCGGGGCCTAGAGGCGTCGCCGACGGCCCGGCGTGCGACCGGGTATCCGGAGGTTCTCGCATACCTTGACGGTGCCGCGACACTCGACGACACACGCGCTGCGGTAGCTCAACAAACGTGGCGTCTCGTCAAGCGGCAATACAAGTGGTTCAAGCGCGACCCGAGGCTGCACGTCATCGCCGGCGACGATGCTCGGGCGCGGCGCAGGTGGTGCGAAAGGACCGTCGCTAATCTAGCGGCCTCGACGTAGCTGGATCACCCTGAACCCCTGTTTCGAAGCGAGACGTTCGACATCGAATCCCCGCTTCGACAGGTAGGCGGCGAGAGAATCCGCACCCAGGTGCCTGCTCATGACGAAGGTCGCTTCGCCGTCGTCGCACAGCAGTGCGCACCACGCCTCCATGAGCGCGCGGACCTCGTTCTTCCCGATGCGCACCGGAGGGTTGGAACGGATCGCATCGAAGCGCACGCCTTCGCGTTGGGCATACGCCAACGCGGCCGTCGCCTCCTTCACCTCGATCGATTCTGCGCCGAGCCTCGCCGCATTGAGACGCGTGAGATCGAGGGCTCGCGAGTTGACATCGAGCGCCCACACGCGTGTATCAGGGTTGTTCAAAGCAATGTCGAGACTGATGGGACCCCAACCGCAGCCGAGATCCGCCACAAGACCACGTGGCAGGGGCGCGACGTCGAGCAAGATAGCGGTTGCCTTATCGAGCCCCTTCGTCGAAAAAACCCCGTCTGCAACGTAAACGCTGCGCATCTGACCGGCCAGTTGCACGCGCATCTCGCGGCGTTGCTCGGCGGTAGCGGGGGCGTGGTCGGTAAAATAATGGGTGCTCACGACCCTCAGTCTACGGGCGTGTAAGAAGACAAGAAAAGGACGACCGTGCCCCACGATAAGCCCAGCGACTCCCAACGAGCCCTCGACATAGCCCAACGTATCCGTAACCGGACCGCGGCGGCGCTCCAAGGAGACGAAACGGCGGCGTGGACGCACGCGGGCGACGACGAATGGGCTGAACGCTCAGCGCGGACAAGGCTCGCCGGCTCCCACACCGACGTCGAGGATATTTCCGAAGTCGAATACCGCGAGGTCAGGCTTGAAAACGTCGTCCTCGTCGGCCTAGCGACCGACACGCTCGACGCAGCGGAGCTGTCCCTAGGGGAGCTGGCTGCACTCGCCCACACCGCTGGCTCACGTGTCCTTGAGCGCATCGTTCAGCGTCGCGCCACGCCCGATCCCGCCACCTACATCGGTGCCGGCAAGGCTCGCGAGCTCGCCGCAATCGTCGCCGACGTTGGTGCGGATACGGTCATCGTTGACGATGAGCTCCAGCCTTCTCAACGTAGGGGGCTCGAAGACGTCGTCAAGGTTAAGGTCGTTGATCGCACCGCCGTCATCCTCGACATCTTCGCCCAGCATGCGCGCTCGCGGGAGGGTAAAGCGCAGGTCGAACTCGCCCAGCTGACCTACCTCTTGCCGCGCCTGCGCGGATGGGGCGAATCGATGTCGCGCCAGGCGGGCGGGCGCGTCGCCGCAGGTGCCGGCATAGGCTCGAGAGGCCCGGGCGAGACCAAGATCGAGCTCGACAGGCGACGGATCAACTCGCGTATCGCCAAGCTGAGGCGCGAGCTTGAACACATGAAGCGCCAACGTGCCACCAAACGCCAGGCGCGCCGCAGTGCCCGCGTCCCCTCGGTTGCCATCGCCGGTTATACCAACGCGGGTAAGTCGTCGCTGCTCAACCGGATAACGGGGGAGGACGTCCTCGTCCACGACGCCCTCTTCGCCACCCTCGACCCTACGGTCAGGCGCGCCCGGACGAGCGACGGGCGCGACTACACGCTCACCGACACGGTCGGTTTCGTCTCCAGGCTGCCCCATGAGCTCGTTGAGGCCTTTCGCTCCACGCTCGAAGAAGTAGCCGAGGCCGACCTCATCGTCCACGTCGTCGACGCCTCCCATCCCGATCCCATCGGTCAGATCGAAGCAGTTGATGCCGTTTTGCGTGACATCGAGGGCGCCGCGGATATCCCTCGCATCATCGCCCTCAATAAGGCCGACCTCGCCGAGGCCAGTGCGCTTGCGGCCCTACGGGCCCGCCTCGATCGAGCCGTCGTGTGCTCGGCCCGGACCGGAGCTGGAATTGAGGAGCTCCAACAGCTCATCGCCGACCACCTGCCCAGCCCCGACCACGCTGTCGACGTCCTCTTGCCCTTCGAAAGGCTCGATCTCGTTTCGAGGCTTCACCAGGAGGGTCACGTCGAGCAGGAAGACTACACCGACGAGGGGGTCCGTTTGCGTGGGTGCGCTCGAGCAGACCTCGCCCGTGCGATCGATAAGGCCGCCCTATGACGTCTAAACAGGCAGCGGAGAAGATCCTCGCCGCGGCTCTAGCCGACATGGGCGCGCAACACCGTGAAGGCCAAGATCGCATGTGCCGCGCGATCGCCACCGCGATCGAGGAACGGCGCCACCTTATTGTGCAGGCCGGTACGGGCACCGGAAAGTCGCTCGGCTATCTCGCCCCGCTCGTCGCCGACGCGCGACAGGGACGCCGCGCGATCATCTCGACGGCGACCATTGCCCTCCAACGCCAGCTCATGGACAAGGACATCCCCGTTGTTTTGCGTGCGGCCGCATCGAACGGGGGCAGCGCGCCCGCGGTGGCGCTGCTCAAGGGGTGGTCCAACTATGTGTGCGTGAGGCGCCTGGGGGCCGGAGAAGAAAGTGAGGACGATACCCTGTTCTCGGCTGCGGGACAGGCCGAGCCGGCGACCTCCCCTCTAGGCCGCGAGATTCTCGCCATCCGCGAGTGGGCGGCGCAGTCTCCAGACGGCGACCGCGACAACCTACCCTCCGACGTCAGCGACCGGGCATGGGCGCACGCATCGATTAGTGCGCGCGAGTGTCCGGGAGATTCGTGCCCTTTCGCAGCCGAATGCTTTCCGCGGCGCGCCCGCAAGCGAGCACAAGAGGCCGATATCGTCGTCACTAACCACGCGCTCTTAGGCGTCGACGCCATGGGCACGTCCCGCATCCTCGGTTCTTACGACACCGTGGTCGTTGACGAGGCCCACGAGTTGGCCGACCGTGTCCGTCAGGCCGTGACGGCGAGCGTGTGGGGAGCACACGTGAGCGCGCTTGCCGTGAGGGTGCGTCAGGCGACGAAACAGCCCGTCGACGACCTCGCTGAGGCAGGCGACGCCCTCGCCCAGGCGCTCGATCGGGCCCCCGTCGGCCTGCTCGAAACCCTTCCAAGCGACGTCGCCACGAGCCTGTCCGCCATCGCACACGCGTGCGCGAGACTTATCTCCGACATTCCGCAGGGCAAGGAAGCCAGCGACGGGGACCGTGTCAGTAGGACGCAGCTGGGAGAACTCGTCGCTGCCATCGACGCGACGTTGAATGCCGGCAGCGTCGGTCAGGCGGTGTGGATCAGCGAAGGCGCCGACGATCGGCGCTACCTCAACGCGGCACCGATCGATATCGGCGGACACCTCGCCAACGGTCTCCTGCCCGAACGCAGCGCGATCTTCACCTCGGCGACGCTCGCGCTCGGGGGGAGCTTCCAGCCCGTTGCGGCCCAACTCGGCTTGCCGCTTGCGGATGCTGGCTGGGACGGTATCGACGTCGGATCGCCTTTTTCCTACGCCAAGCAGGGCATCTCCTATGTCGCTGCGCACCTGCCGGCGCCTACGCGTTCGGGTCTGTCCGCTGAGGCCGCCGAGGAACTCCTTGCGCTCGCCACAGCCTCGGGCGGAGGCATGCTTGGATTGTTCTCCTCCCGACGGGCAGTCAGTGAAGCGGCCGAGGCTCTGCGCGAGAGTGGCTTGACCGTCTTGGTCCAGGGGGAGGGTCCGCTTCCCGCCCTTGTTGAGCGCTTTCGTCAAGAGCGTGACTCGTGTCTGCTGGGCACCCTCTCGCTGTGGCAGGGCGTCGACGTGCCCGGCCCCTCGTGTCGCCTTGTCGTCATCGACCGAGTTCCCTTCCCACGACCGGACGATCCTCTCATTGAGGCCCGCTGCCAGGCTGCTAAGGCCCGCAACGCCAACCCCTTCATGGAGGTCTCTCTCACCCATGCGGCACTTCGTCTCGCCCAGGGCGTAGGCAGACTCATCCGCTCCCACGAAGATCACGGTGTCGTTGCGATCCTCGATTCGCGGGTGGAGACCAAACGCTACGGCGGGTTTCTTCAGCGGACGCTGCCGCCCATGTGGCCTAGTCGCGACCGGCAGGTGGTGCTCGCGGCCTTGAAACGTCTGTCTATCGGGCTCACGTCCTAGTCGCCACCGCCTTGCCCCGCCTAGGATAGGACTACCCGGAACTGCCGTCTGTTAGGAGCATCATGGCCACCGAGCAAGTCGACACCCTCTACCCGACCCGCAGGATGCGCCCGTCGAAGATCTCGATTGTTGGCGCCGGCGCGGTGGGTACCGCCCTCGCCTACGCCTGTGTCATTAAGGGCGTAGCCCGAGACGTTGTTCTCTATGACATCGCCAAAGAAAAGGTCGAGGCCGAGGCACTCGACATCGCCCACGGCATCCAGTTCACGCCGGTGGGCTCCATCGTTGGCTCCGATGACGTCGAGGCCATGCGCGATTCCGACATGGTCGTCATCACCGCAGGGCCCAAGCAAAAGCCAGGTCAGTCGCGCCTCGACCTCGCGGAGGCGACAGCCTCGATGCTGGAAAAAATGATTCCCGAGGTGTTGCGGGTCGCGCCCGATGCGCTCATTCTCATGGTGACGAACCCGGTCGATGTTGCCACCCACATCGCGTTGAAGATCTCCGGGCTCGAGCGTAACCGTATTTTCGGTTCGGGCACCGTTCTCGATACGTCGCGGCTGCGCTATCTCGTCTCGAAGGTCACCGGTGTCGCCGTGCGCAATATCCACGCTTATGTCACAGGCGAGCACGGGGACTCGGAGGTGGCCTTGTGGTCGTGCGCGGAGATCGGTAACGTTCCGGTCCAGCGCTGGGGGGCGACCGTCGATGGCAAGCCCTTCGACGATGAAGTCCGACGCGATATCGCTCATCAGGTCGTGCGTTCTGCCTATCACATCATCGACGGCAAGGGCGCGACGAACTATGCGATCGGTTTGGCGGCCGCCAATATCATTAACGCGGCGTTGCGCGATGAGGAACGCGTCTTGACGATTTCGACGCTCCTGGAGGGGTGGGAGGGGATCTCCGGTGTGTGCATGGCCGCCCCCACCATCGTCGGCATTGAGGGTGCAGGACGCGTTCTTAATCCTCCGATCACCCTGGATGAGCGCGAGGCCCTCACGAAATCGGCTCTCGCCCTGCGCGAGGTCGCGAGGGGTCTCGGGTATTAGCCGACCTAAAGAGAACGCATGACGGTGACCACGCGACCGAGGATGGTTGCGTGGTCACCTAGTATCGGCTCATAAGCGGGGTTGCGCGGATCGAGCCACACGTGCCCGTCACGGCGGGCGAAGACCTTAACGGTCGCCTCGTCATCGAGGAGGGCCGCGACGATGTCACCGGGCGTCGCATCGGCCTGGCGGCGAACGACAACGAAGTCGCCATCGCAAATCGCTGCTTCGATCATGGACTCACCATGGACCTCAAGCATAAAGAGCTGCCCCGTGCCCGTGAGTGAGCGAGGCAGGGTCACGACGTCGTCAACGTGCTGGTCTGCGAGAATCGGTGCACCTGCGGCAATCTGTCCGACGAGGGGAACAGCGACGGTGTCATCGTCACTGGCAAACGTCGTTGGAACCGACAGTGCCGTGCGTGGCGCCGCTTCGGGATGGACGAGCAGCTCGATGGCACGCGATTTGCCATCCGCCCTGCGGACGAAACCGCCTTCCTGGAGGATGTCCACGTGGTGCTTAACCGTGGCGATTGAGGCCAGCCCAACGAGATCGGCGATCTCTCGAAGCGACGGAGCGTATCCGGTACGGGCGAGGGTCGAAGCGATGGCTTCATACACGGCGTAGGTCTTGGGACGGTGCGAGCGAAGCGCATCTAGCGAGGCCATGGTGCCCCCTTCAAAAAATGTCGGTGGTCTGGGCTGTAATGACTCCAGCGTAGGTAAGACGGCGGTGCGCGGCAAACGTATGTTCGATGCGGGCTGGGTGTCTTGCCTGACACAGAAGCGCTTGCTAGTATATCGAACATCTGTTCGTCGAACGGGTGTTCGTTAAAGGAGGAGACATGGCTACCGCGATTGTTGCGCCAGTGGCGGACGAGATCGATCGGCGTCGCGCCTTTCGCGTGATCCCCGGCGGCGTAGCGAATGGGCAGCTCGGTGATGACGTCGAGGTTGTCTTCGGTCCTCGGCAGCGAATTCTCGCGCGCCGGACGTCTTGCCGTCCCGACACAGGAGCCGCCCTTTCATCGCCCGCGCGCCGAAGTCCTGCCGAGAAGGCTCTTGCTCAGGCGTGTGGGGTGCTCATTTTTTTGGGAACCTGTTTCGGGCTCGGGGTCGGCGCGGGCAGTCTTTTGGGCGATCACGGTTCCCCCGAGCCGGTGCTCGCCGTGGAGGCGAGCGAGGCGGGAATCAATTCGTCCTTAGGGGACTGACTCGTTGCAGACTGGGGGGCTACCTCATATTCTGAGGCCGTTACCGTTCGGCTAAGGAGAGCCCGTGCACTGCCCCTTTTGTCACACGACCGATTCGCGTGTCATCGACTCGCGCTCGAGCGAGGAAGGAAGCGCCATTAGGCGCCGACGCGAGTGCCTGTCGTGCCACAAAAGATTCACGACCTTAGAGACCGCGATGCTCACGGTCGCCAAGCGGTCCGGAGTTGTCGAACCGTTTTCTCGGCAAAAAGTCATCAACGGCGTGAGGAAGGCCTGTCAGGGGCGTCCCGTGGGGGATGACGACCTCCACGTGCTCGCGCAAAGGGTAGAAGAGCGGCTGCGTGAGACGGGCAAATCCCAGGTCGACACCCAGGCGATCGGTCGCGCGATCCTGCCCTATCTCAAGGAGCTCGACGTCGTCGCTTATCTGCGCTTCGCCTCGGTGTATTCGTGTTACGAGACGCTGGAGGACTTTCAAAGGGCCATCGACGAGCTACGCGCGGAGAATGAGCGCGGCATCTGACGGTCCTGGGCGAGTTTTTCCAGCGGGGGAGGTACTTCCCCGGAGGCGAGGACGCGAAGGTAGCGCGTTGGGCGAGTCATCGCCACGTAGAGGTCTCCAGCAGAGCGCTGTGCCAGTGTCGTCGGCTCGAGGAGGACGACCGTGTCGAATTCCAGGCCCTTAGATAGTTGAGCAGACAGCACGACGACGCGATCGCGGATCGGGTCGACGCCCCACGGCGAGGACTCCGTCCATGAGGCGAGGGCGTCGTCGGGGACGATGACGGCCACGCGCCCCTCGCCGCTGCCAAGCTCCTCGTCCAGTGCGGCAAGCTCGGCCTCGACGACGCGGCGAACCGATTGAAGCGTGATTACTCCGCGGGTGAGAGTGAGGCATCCGGGCACGTCGCGTACGGCCCGCGTCGGCTCGGGGGCGGGCTGCCCGGCCCACGCGACGCAGGCCTCCGCGGCCTCGATGATCGTGGCAGGTGTGCGGTAGCACACGGTGAGAGTTTCGACCGATGCGAGCGCGCGGGCCGCCGGACCAAGCGCCTGTCGCCACGTCGACGCGCCGGCGCCGTGGCGCTGCGCCAGATCGCCGACGATCGTAAGAGATCGCGAGGGGCACCGTCTCAGTAGGGCGTTCCATGCCAGCGGCGAAAGCTCTTGGGCCTCATCGACGACGATGTGACCATAGGTCCACGTCCGGTCTGCCGCCGCGCGCTCGGCAAGGGCGATCCCGCGCACGCCCTCGCTCGCGCGAGCAACGAGCTCGTCGGCACTGACAAGCCCAGGGGTCATGCCGGCGTTGTCAAGCACGTCGGAGGCCATCGCCATCTCTCGTTTCCGTTGCGCCGCCATCGCGTCGCGGGCTGCCTGCGCCCTCGGATCGACGAAGTCACCGAGGGATTCGGTGAGCTCGTCGATGAGAACGATATCGGCTGGGGTGAGGGGGGCATCGGCGGGGCGGGTCAGGAGCGCGATCTCCTCCTCGCTCAGTCGCGAACGGGCAATGCGCGACAGAAGAGCCGGATGCGACAAAAGCCGATTGAGGAAGACGTGGGGGGCGTAGGGCATCCAGCACAGATTGACTTCGCGCCTGACGTCACGATGAGTGCGGATCTCCTCGCGAATCCAGCCTCGGTCGCTATCGGAATACTTCACGCCCTGTTCGGCTGCCGCGTCGATGTAGGCATCGGTGAGGTCGGCGAGAATCGCGCGTACGAAGGTCTCCCGGCCTCCGTTGTGTGTGCGGTGAGATTGGCGCGCGCTCCGACGGGCGCGTGCGACCTGCTCGGGGAGAAGAGAGAACGAGATACCGTCGAGACAGAATCGGATGGGGGCCGAGGGGACGCGTTCGAGCGAACGCGTTGCATCGCGCAATATATCGACCCAGCGCATATCGCCCTTGAGAGCCGTCACTGCGTCTGAGTCGTGGGCGGTCGCGACGATCCCAGGCACGAGAGTCCCCAGGGTCGTTGATACGACCCCGGTCTCGCCGAGCGCGGGTAGGACCTGTTCGATATAGCGCAAGAACACCGGGGAGGGCCCGACGACGAGGACACCCGAGCGGGCAAGTCGCTCGGCATGGGCGTAGAGGAGATAGGCGGCGCGGTGGAGTGCAACCGCTGTTTTGCCCGTCCCGGGACCGCCTTGAACGACGAGCGCACCAGAGACGTCGCTGCGAATAATGTCGTCTTGTTCGGCTTGGATAGTGGCGATGATGTCGCCCATATGGCCTTTGCGTCCCTGCGAGAGTGCCGCCATGAGCGCCCCTTCGCCCTGGAGGGTCAGCGCGTTTTCTCGCGCACGTTCGGTATCGAAAACATCGTCCTCAATGCTTTCGACGACGCGGTTCCTCACGTAGAGGTGGCGACGGCGAACGACACCTTGGGGATGGGGAGCGGTGGCCTGGTAGAAGGGCTGTGCGGCCGGCGCCCGCCAGTCGATGAGCACGGGCTTGCCGTCCTCGGACAGGCCGATCCGGCCGATGTGACGCACCTCGGCGTCGTCCATATCGAGGCGACCAAAGACGAGTCTTTCCTCGACGGAGGCCAAGCGTTGGGCCTGATCGCCGTAGTGTGCCGCCATGAGGTCGCGTTCGGAGCGGTTTTGGGGACTGCCGGAGCCGGGTCGAGCGGCGATGCTGCGTTGGCGCTCGCGGTAGGCCGCGTAGTCGCGATCGACAATGCCGTAGCAGCGGTCGACATGTGCTTGTTCGCGAGCGAGGTCGCCTGCTGATGTCGTCACGTTGGCCTTTCCCTTCACTAACAGCGGCCTACTATTGTCTGCGAAAAGCGACGAAAGCGCCACTGAGCACGACGGGCAGGGCCGGGGGAAACTCGCTAGGGTGGTACGTGAAAGGAGGAGCGAGATGACAACTGACATGACCCGATTGGCTGAGCGTGGCCCCGCCTACGGTACCGAGGCCGGACTTCTCGTCCATCATCTCAGTGGCGCTCTCGATGCCGGTGAGGCCGGCAGGCTCGCGGTCGCTCAGTTGGTCGAGACCCTGCCTCATCGCCGGGTCGCTACCTTTTCGGCGGACGCTCTCATCGACTATCGTTCCCGGCGTCCCCTGGTTGAGATGAACGAATGGGTGATCTCTTCGTCTCGCGATCCTCTCATCGCTTTGGATGTCGTCGAGGATCTTGAGGGAGCCTCCGTGCTTGTCCTCCACGGTCCCGAGCCGGACATGCGTTGGCGCGAGTTCGTTTCGGTTGTCGCCGACATCGCCCGTGCGTGTGGCGTGACGATGACCGCCGGACTCATGGGTATGCCGGCGATGATTCCGCACACTCGGCCTACGTTTGTCCACCGCACGGCAACGGATCCCGAGCTCATCCCGGCCCAGCCCTCCCAGCCCGGTTACATGACGCTGTCGGCGTCGATGGATCTGTATTTGCAGTCCTATCTCGGGCACTGCGGCCTGCGCGCCGTGGGGCTCGTCGCTGGGGTCCCCTATTACCTGTCCGAGGGAGAATACCCGGCGTCCGGGGTGGCTCTCGTCGAGCATCTGTCCTCGTTGGCGGGGCTGTCTTTGCCGGTGGGTGATCTCGAGGCGCATGCCTCTGTGCTCAGAGCTCGCGTCGATGCCGCCGTGGCCGCCTCGGACGAGGTCGGCGAGATCGTCGCCACCTTGGAGGAGCGTTACGACGAGGACGGGGGGATCGGTTCGCGTCGTGAGGTCGGTCCCGGTGTCATGCCGACGGGGGAGTCGATCGCACAGTCATTGCAAACGTTTTTGGAGCAGGTGGAGTCTCGCCGCGAGGGTGAAAACCGTGGCAGGCGGGATGCCAAGTCGAGCCGGCGCGGTCGTCGACGCTATCCGCCTCGTGCGAGCCTTCGTCGCTCGCATCGCCGCGAGGACTGATCGTGTCGACGGCGCCGCGCCTGTCGGCGGCCAAACGCGACTGGGGCGACGACGACTCGTTGACTCCGATCCTCCATGTCGACATGGATGCTTTCTTTGTCGAATGCGAATTGGCCGCCCAGCCGCACCTGCGGGGCCGGCCCCTCATTGTGGGTGGGACGAGCTTGCGTGGCGTGGTCTCCTCGGCTTCCTATGAGGCGCGTGCAAACGGGGTCCACGCCGGCCAACCGCTGTCTCAAGCGAGGCGGATGTGCCCTCAGGCGGTCGTCATCCCCACCTCCCACGGGCTCTACGGGCGGGTTTCCCGGCGCGTCATGGCGGTATTAGCAGACGTCACCCCGGTCATTGAGAAGGTGAGTGTCGACGAGGCGTTCCTCGACGTAACAAGCGTACGGCGTTTGTTGGGCAGGCCCGTCGATATTGCTCGTCTCATTCGCCGCCGGCTGCACACCGAATTGGGGTTGCCTGCGTCGGTAGGTATCGCCTCGACGAAGCTCGTTGCGAAGATCGCGTCGGCCCACGCCAAACCCGATGGTGTTCTCCTTGTCCCCGACCACGCCACGATCGAGTTTCTCCATATGTTGCCCGTCGGGGCGATGTGGGGGGTCGGGCCTGCGACGAAGGCGCGGTTGGCATCGCGGGGAATGCGCACGATTCGCGACATCGCCTACGAGCCCGTGGAGTCGCTGCGGGGTCTGCTCGGAGAATCGGCAGCGGCGCACTTGTCGGCGCTCGCGTGGGGACGGGATCCTCGCCCTGTCACGAGCGAGCGTGTCGAGAAGTCCGTGGGGACGGAGACGACTTTTGCAACCGACGTGTTTGACCGGGAGCTGGTGGATGCCGTTTTGCTCGACCAGTCGCACGCGACTGCGACGCGTTTGCGTGAGCTCGGCATGCTCGCCTCGACGGTGGCCGTCAAGCTACGGGCGGCGAACTTTCAGACGCGTTCTCGCTCGCGTTCCCTTTCGGCTCCGACCGACACCGCACGAGACATAGCCGAGGTGGCTCGCGGCCTTACCGCTTCGCTGCCGGTGCCGCAGGGAGGGTATCGGCTTGTGGGCGTGCGCGCCGAGAGGCTCGTTCCCGCCGAGCAGCGTCAGCTCGCGCTTCTCGACGACGGTCGGATTCGTGAGGCGGAGGGCGCGATGGATGCCATTAACCGCAAGTTTGGGCCGGCTAGTGTGCGCCCGGCGACCCTTTTGGACGGGCGTGGAGCAGCGGGCGAGTGAGACGTGCAATCGGTATGCTGGTGGTGTTAAGTGACAAGGAGGTGCCTGGTGGCTCTGTCAGAGTATGAGCGCGATGTCCTGGCTCAGATGGAAGAGCAGTTCCGCGATGCCGACCCCGATTGGGTCGAGCGGTTGGGTGCCGCTCAGCGGTCAACGCCGGCGCCCGTGCGGATCGCCCCGCGCGTGTGGGCCGCCATGGTGTGCCTTCTCCTGGTGGGGGTGGTCCTACTCGTCCTCGGTGTCGTCATCAATGTGCCGGTCGTGGGAGTTCTCGTCTCGGTTGCTGGCTTTTGCGCGATGGTCGCCGGGGTGTCGCTTCCGCTCATGAAGATGGCGGGACATGCGAAGCGTCGGCGCGACACGCACGCTCGTGCTGGCGAGGGATTCATGGACCGCCAGAAACGCCAGTGGGAGCGGCGCACGCGCTAGCCTCCACTTTCCTCCACACGCGAGCCCTCGGGGACTACCCCGGGGGCTTTGTCGTCGCCAAGGACGGCTTCGGGGTGGGAATAACGCGCCCGTGGCGACCCGGAATCGTCATGTTCCTCCACCATCTTTTCCTTGTCGTTGAGCGGGTTTCGTCCGCGATTGTGAGGAAAGCACTCACTTTTCCTCTGCTGGTGGCGGAAAGTGGGGTAAAGTGGAGCGCAACGGATGGAGAGGGAGCGCGGAAGGAGGGGGTGGCCATGTTCCTCGGAACCTACGAGCCCAAGCTTGATGCCAAAGGCCGCCTCATCCTTCCCGCGAAGTTTCGCGACGAACTCGCTGGCGGGCTCGTCATAACCCGGGGGCAAGAACGGTGCCTTTACGTCTTCTCGTCGGCGGAATTCGAACGCATGTACGTCGAACTGAGGAGGGCGCCGCTGTCGTCGAAGGAAGCCCGCGACTACGTTCGCGTCATGCTTTCGGGGGCCAGTGACGACATCCCCGACAAGCAGGGGCGCGTCGTCATTCCGCAGACACTGCGTTCCTATGCCTCGCTTGAGCGCGACATCGTTGTTATCGGCGCAGGATCGCGTGTAGAGATCTGGAACGCCGATGCCTGGCAGCACTACCTCGCCGATCACGAGCAGTCCTTTGCCGAAACGGGGAGCGAGGTGGTTCCCGGTCTGTTCTAGCAGCGGGCGGCGGAGCCGTTGCCGGTCCGACTTCACTTCCCCGAAGGCGGACCGCAGCGGGTCCGGCGTCCGCCCCCCATACGCATTGACAACGAGATACGAAAGGACAACGTCGGTGGAGATCTCTCCGGCTAGCAGGCACATTCCCGTCCTGCTTGACGCCTGCCTCGACCTCATGCGCCCGGCGCTGTCGGGCCCAGATTCGGTCTACGTCGACGCGACGACCGGCATGGGGGGTCACCTTGACGCTGTCCTCGAGGCGTTTCCTCACGTGAGGGCCGTTGCTATCGACCGAGATGCCGCCGCGCTCGATATGGCGCGCCGACGCGTGGGGGAGCGGGCTTCTCGTTGTGTCTTCGTGCACACCACCTACGATCATCTCGACGAGGCGCTCGCCAAGGTCGGCTCGCGGGCCAACGTCGTCATGATGGATTTGGGGGTCTCCTCCTATCAACTCGACGAGCGCGAGCGCGGTTTTTCCTACGCGCGTGACGCCGCCCTAGACATGCGCATGGACCGCAGCTCCGACGTGACGGCCGCCCATTTGCTCGCGAATCTCAGCGAGGCGGAGCTCACCCGCATCCTCTATCGGTGGGGCGAAGAAAAATGCGCCAGACGCATCGCCCGTGCCATCGTCGCCCATCGCGCGCGAGCTCCTATCGAAACGTCGGCTCAGCTCGTCGAGATCGTCAGACAGGCGCTGCCTCAGGCGGCTAAGCGACGCGGAGGCAACCCCGCCAAGCGAACGTTCCAGGCGCTGCGAATCGCCGTCAACGACGAGATCGCGATCTTGGAGGCGGCGTTACCGAAAGCGATCGCGGCGCTCGCCCCCGGCGGACGTCTCGTCGTGGAGTCCTACCATTCGCTGGAAGACCGCCTCGTCAAGTCAGCGATGCGAGAGGCGACTCGCTCGCGTGTACCTGACCGACTTCCCGTGAAAGAACAAGACAGACAAGCCACCTACGTGCTCCTCACCCCCAAGGCGGTCAAGGCCGACGCGGGCGAGATCGCACACAATTCTCGCTCGCAGTCGGTGCGGCTGCGGGCCCTTGCTCGCCGCGAGGAGACAATCGAACGGAGGACACAGCTATGACGGCGACGGCCCGGGCGACCCGCCCCCAGCATCATCGCTCCTATCGCAGTGCGCCCAAGAGGCGTATCCAGGCCATGCCGGCTCAGCGCAGCGACCGCCGCATCATCGCGTCGATGCTCGGTATCGTCGCTTTCGTCGTTGCCCTTATCGTCTCCGCGATCCTCATTAACACCCTCTCTGCGGTGGAGTCCTATCGCATCCACGATTTGCAGCGCGAACTAACGACGATCCGCCTCGACAATCAGTCTTTGCGTACGCGCGTTAACGAGGCGGCCTCGCCGGACAAACTGCGCGAGGTAGCCGCCGAGCAGGGGATGGTGCCGGCGGGCGAGACGGGGTATGTGTCGGTGGAGGCGGGCACGATCGAAGGCGGTCAGGCCGCCGAGGCCCCCGAGGAGCACTCCGGTGACGGTGCCGAGTCCACTCAGGCGGCACAGGACGCGCCGCAGTGACGTCTACGCCGAGGACATATGGTCGCCAGCGCGCACGCTTCTTGTGCGCGCTCGTCATCGTCGGTTTCCTCGCTTTTTCTGTCCGGCTCGTGTGGCTGCAGGTCATCCGCAGCCACGATCTCGCTCAGGCAGCCGAGAATGCACGCGTGACGACACTGAGCGTGCCGGCCAAGCGCGGCGACATCGTTGATCGCTCGGGCACGGTCCTTGCGACCTCGATCCAGACCTACGACGTCTACGCCGCCCGCGAATATATCGAGGGGTTCGTGCGTACAAAAAAGGGTGATGACGGTAAGAACGTCGTCGTGGGCCGAGGCATCGCGCAGGCGGCGCGCGAGTTGGCGCCCCTGCTCGATAAGCCCGCAGCAGAGATCGGCGGGCAGCTGCTGGGAGGCAAGGGCTCGACGATCCTACGCACCAACGTGTCCGTGGAGACCTGGCGGCGCATCGCCAAGCTCGCGATCCCGGGGATCGACGGGGTGCCCTCCTATGAGCGGGCGTATCCCAACGGGGCGACCGCGTCATCGGTCCTTGGTTTCACGGCGTTGGCCGGTGACGGCGCACCCGGCTCACCCCTCGAAGGCAAGGCGGGTATCGAGCGTACCCAAGACGATCTGCTCAAGGGACGAGACGGAAAACGTAGCGTCGAGATCAGTCCGCTCGGGCAGGAGATTCCCGGTGGCTATTCCAAGATCACTCCCGCCGTCGACGGCGCTACCGTCCGCTCGACGTTGAGCGCGGATCTTCAGTCCCTCGCCCAGCACGCCATCGACGCGCAGGTCGACAAGTACGGCGCAGAATGGGGCAGCGTCGTCATTGAGGACGTGCGAACAGGTGCGATACTCGCGCTGGCTGACTCAGATTCGGCCGATCCCAACGACGTACGCGAGGGAAAGGTCAAGATGCTCGGGTCGCGTGCCGTTCAATACACCTACGAGCCGGGGTCGACCGGCAAGCTCGTCACCTTCGCGACCGGCTTGCAAAAGAAAGCATTCACCCCGCTCACCCCGGTCAACGTGCCCTACGAGATCACGATGAAGAATAACCAGAAGTTCAAGGACTCCCATGAGCACGGCGTCTTGAAGCTAACCGCTGCCGGAGTCCTTGCCGAGTCGTCGAACACGGGCACCGTCCAGCTGGGGGATCGGGTGAGCGATAACGACCGCTGGGACATGATGAAGGCGCTCGGTTTGGGCGAAAAGACGGGGATCGAAATGCCCGGAGAAGCCGATGGCATCATCGGTGACCCGGCGACGTGGGACGGTAGACAGCGTTACACGACGATGTTCGGCCAGGGTATGACGGCCTCGCCGCTGCAGGTCGCCTCCATGGTCGCCACGATCGCGAACTCGGGTGTGCGCGTGCCCGTCCACATTGTCGATGCCTATAAGTCGGCCAACGGGGTGTGGACGAAACCCGAGCGCGAGGCGCCCAAACAGGTCATGGACCCTAACGTCGCCCAAACCCTACTGAAAATGATGGAGGCCGTGACGACGGACGAGGGGACGGCTCGGGCCGCGGACGTTCCCGGCTACCATACAGCCGGCAAAACGGGCACAACGGAGATCCTGGGGGCCCGAGGAAGCGACAAGGGCGTCGTGTCGTCCTTCGTAGGCGTCCTGCCTGCCGAGGATCCGGCAGTCGCCATTGCCGTTGTTGTCTACAAGCCGACAGTCGGCCCCATCTGGGGCGGCACCGTCGCCGGTCCGGTCTTCTCTGAGGTGGGTGCGGCCGCTATGGCGCAGCTCGGTGTGGCGCCTTCGACAGCGGAGAGGACCCTGTATCCGCAAAAGGTTGGCTGAGTACCCATCGCAGGCGGTCTAGACTGGTGGCGCAATCGGAAGGTAAGGAAACGATGGACACATGGACGCTCAGCCGCATCGCCGATGCGGTCAACGGGCAGCTCGTCGGTACCGATGAGCCAGTGACTGGCCCTGTCGTCACCGACTCGCGCGAAGCGCGCCAGAGATCGCTCTTTGTCGCCCGCAGGGGAGAGCACAGTGACGGTCACGCCTTCTTGCCGCAAGCACGCGAGCGAGGGGCCGTTGGGGCTATCGTCGAGCGTGCACAAGAAGCAGGCGACGCCGGGATCTCCGCGGTCGTCGTCGATGACGCCACCCGTGCACTCGGCGATCTTGCGCGCGCGCACCTGGCCGGGTTGCGCGAGGGCCTCGACGTCGTCGCCGTCACCGGGTCGGCCGGAAAAACGACGACGAAAGACCTTCTGGGGCGAATCATGAGCGCCGACGCGTCAACGGTCGCGCCGCGAGCCTCGTTCAACAACGAGGTCGGCCTGCCGTTGACAGTCCTCACGGCCACACGCGAAACCCGTCACCTCGTCCTCGAGATGGGGGCATCGGGTAGCGGACACATCGCCTACCTGACCACCATCGCCCCGCCCGACGTCGCCATCGAACTCATGGTCGGACGTGCCCATCTTGGCGGATTCGGTTCGATCGAGGCCCTCGCCGCCGCTAAGGCCGAACTCGTCGACGGTCTCGCCACCGGGGGCACGGCCGTTCTCAATGCCGACGATCCACGTGTTGCGGCGATGGCGCAACGCGCCCGGGGCGAGGTATGGACCTTCTCCATGAACGGGAACGCAGACGTCAACGGGACTTTGCTTTCTCTCACCCGCCTGCAACCGAGGATCCGGATGAGCTGGCGCGATCACGTCGCCGACATCACGCTCGGCCTGCTCGGCGCCCATCACGTGACGAACGCCCTTGCCGCGGCAACCGGAGCGCTCGCGGCAGGGATCTCCTGGGAGGTCGTCGTAGGTGCCCTTGAGGGTGCCAGGGCTGCCTCACCCCACCGCATGGACCTGCGCGAGCTGGCACATGGCGTCACGCTCATTGACGATGCCTATAACGCCAACCCCGATTCGCTTGCGGCCGGCGTCGACGCGGCAGCGATGGTGGCGCGCGAGACGGGAGGCAGGGTCATTCTTGTCGCCGGCGACATGCTTGAGCTCGGGCCCACGTCTGCCGACATCCACCGCCAGTGCGGGGCGGGCGCCGCTCACGCCGGAGTTGCGTGCGCTATCACCCTCGGCGACCAAGCCGAGCAGTTGGGGGCCCAATGCCCGCAGCACACGAGGGCCGCCGACCCGAATGAGGCCGCCGAGACGGCCTGGCGCCTGGCAAGCCCCGGCGATGTCATTCTCGTCAAGGGCTCGAATTCCTCGGGGGCCTGGAAAGCCGCCGACATCCTCCTCACCTCACACCAGGAGTGCGCATGATCGCTATTGGCGTGGCCCTTGCCCTCTCCCTCGTCGCCGCACTCGTGGGGACGCCGGGATTCATCCGGTTCCTTCGTCGACGCGAATACGGCCAGTTCATCCGTCAGGACGGGCCTACCGCCCACCTGACGAAACGCGGGACACCGACGATGGGCGGTGTCGTCATTATCGCTGCTGCGCTCCTCGGGTTCGTCGTTGCAGAGGCCATCCGGGGCCAGCTGCCGTCGCTGTCGGCGTTGCTTTTGCTCTTCCTCTTCGTCGGGCTCGGGCTTATCGGCTTTCTCGACGACTACATCAAGATTTCCAAGCAGCGTTCGCTCGGGCTCAAACCCTGGGCGAAGATCGTTGGCCAGGGGCTTATCGGCATCATTTTCGCTGCCGGCTGTCTCATCGCCCCCGATGCTGCGGGGAATAGGCCCGGTTCGGCCGCCATCTCCATCGTCCGCGATATTGACGCGACGAGTTTCTACCGTTTCGGCATTGCCGGCGCCGTCATCCTCATGATCGTGTGGGTCAATTTTCTTGTCACGGCGTGGTCGAATGGTGTCAATCTCACCGACGGTCTCGACGGCCTGGCGACGGGAGCGAGCCTCTTCGCCTTCGGCTCCTACGCGGTCATCGCACTGTGGCAGTCCTACCAGCGCTGCCCTCTGCCGGATTCGGAGGTGGCCCACGCCTGCTATGCCGTGCGCGACCCCTTCGACCTCGCAATCATCGCGGTGTCGATTGTGGGTGCCTGCTTTGGTTTCTTGTGGTGGAACACCTCCCCGGCGCAGATCTTCATGGGCGACACGGGCTCGCTCGCACTCGGCGGCGCTTTCGCGGGGCTGTCGATCCTCACACGCACCGAGTTCCTCGCGGTCATTATCGGCGGCCTCTTCGTTCTCATCGTGGTGTCCGACATCATCCAGATCGGAGTCTTCAAGCTCACGCATAAGCGCGTGTTCAAGATGGCGCCGCTGCACCATCATTTCGAGCTCATGGGGTGGCCAGAGGTGACGATTGTCGTACGGTTCTGGATTATCGCCGGTCTCTTCGCGGTGCTCGGGGTTGCCCTCTTCTATGCGGAATGGGTGGTGGCAGCCCAGTGAACGTCCTCGATACCGTCACCGTCGTCGTCGCCGGCCTGGGGGTGAGTGGTTCGGCCACCGCCGAGGTGGCTCGCGCCTGCGGGGCGCGCATCATTGCCCTTGATACCCGCAGCGACGTTGTCGATCGTGTCCGTCGCGAGGATCCTCGTCTCGACGCGCGTCTCGTCGATCACGCCTCTCAGGCACGCGAGATATACGCCGATGCCGACGTCATTGTCATCTCTCCCGGCATTGCGCCGCACGAGCCGCTCTACGTTGAAGCCACGCTCGCCGCCGCTCCGCTCGTGAGCGAAATCGAGTTCGCCTGGCAGCTCGAGGGCAAACTGGGCAGGCGGCGCGACTGGCTTTGCGTAACGGGAACGAACGGCAAGACGACGACGGTCGGCATGTGCGCTTCCATCCTCGACGCCGCCGGCATCAAGTCCCGCGCCTGCGGTAACGTCGGCACGCCTGTCGTGCGGGCGATCACCGAGGCCGACACCTCGGCGCTCGTCGTCGAGCTATCGAGTTTTCAACTGCACACGACGAGCAGCGTCTCGCCGTTGGCGAGCGTGTGCCTCAACGTCGCCTCGGACCACCTTGACTGGCACGGTGACGAGGCGTCCTATCGCGCCGACAAGGCGCGCGTTTACGAGCACACTCGTCGCGCCTGCCTCTACCCGGTCGGCGATGCCACCGTCACACGCATGGTCGAAGACGCCGACGTTGTCGAGGGCGCCCGAGCGGTCGGTCTCACCCTCGGGATCCCCGGGCCTTCGCAGCTGGGCTGCGTCGAAGATCTCCTGCTCGACCGCGCCTTCATTGCCGATCGACGTCGCAGTGCCCAACAGATCGCGACGTTCGGCGATCTCGCCCACCTGGGTGGAGCAATCCCCGCGGCGCCTATCGTCGCCGATGCTCTCGCCGCCGCCGGCCTGGCGCGCGCCGGAGGGGTGAGTGCGGAGGCCGTCAGCGAGGGCCTGCGCTCCTTCGTCCCTGCCGCGCACCGGCGCAGCGTCGTGTCCCAGGCGACGGGGGTCACCTGGATCGACGATTCCAAGGCCACCAATTCCCACGCCGCCCGCGCGAGCCTGACAGGTATGGAGCCGCGCTCCGTCGTGTGGATCGCCGGGGGAGACGCCAAGGGGCAAGTCTTTGACGACCTCGTCGCCTCGGTCAAGGACACGCTACGCGGGGTCGTTCTCATCGGCCGCGACCGCGCGCCGCTGAGGGAGGCGCTCAGACGGGGCGCGCCCGATGTCGCGGTCGTTGAACTCGAGGATCACCCTGAGATCATGACCTCCGCCGTCAACGAGGCCGTCGCCCTATCGATCCCCGGTAACAGCGTGATCCTCGCTCCTGCGTGTGCATCGTGGGACCAATTCGCCAACTACAGCGCGCGCGGTGAGGCTTTCCGCGAGGCGATCGAGGGCTTGGAGCGCGCATGAACGTTTTGAGGCGAGTGACCCGCGCGATCCCCACGGTGAGGTTCGAGGCGCACGCGAACTCTCCCATGGCAAAGCACTGGCACGCCTACACGACGACGCCGGGATTCACCTTCGTTCTCATTCGGCTTCTCGTTGTCTTGCTTGCGTTCATCGGCCTCATCATGGTGTTTTCCGCGACCACCATCATGAAGCTGTCGGCCGGTTCGAATCCCTTCTTGAGCTTCCTCAAACCCACACTCCTGCTTGTGGCCGGACTCGTCCTCATGACGCTGTGCTCGAAGGCGCGCTACCAGCTCTTCATCGGGACCGCGCCCCTCATCTTCGGTATATCCCTTGCCCTCCAGGGCGTCGTTCTCTTCACCGGCTTGGGACAGGGGGCAGGCGGAAACAAGAACTGGATCAGTGTGGCCGGTTTTCAGGCCCAGCCCAGCGAGCTCATCAAACTCGGTCTCATCCTCTACATCGCCTGGGTCGTCGCCTGCCAGCAGATCGATGTGACGAAAATGCGCGATCTTCTCAAGTGGGTGGCGCCGGCGGCTCTCGTTGCTCTCGGCCTGGTTTTAGGCGGACACGATCTCGGTACCGCCCTCATCTTCGTTCTCATCCTCGCGACAGTGCTCGTCTACTTAGGCGTGCCCAAGCGGTGGCTCTTTCTCCTGGGCGGCCTCGGCGTCTTTTGCGTCGGCGTGGCCATCGGGGTCTCGCCTTCGCGACGCGCCCGCGTCGCCGCCATTTTTTCTAGTTCCAAGGACGAGCTCGGCATCGATCTGCAGCAGGTGCGCGCCGCCTGGGGCCTGGGTACGGGAGGTCTGCTGGGCGTGGGCCCGGGCGCGTCACGGCAGAAATGGAATTATCTGCCCGAGGCGCACACGGACTTTATCTTCGCGATCCTCGGCGAGGAATTCGGTCTCATCGGGACTCTCGCAGTTCTCCTCCTCTTCGTCGCTTTGGCGTGGGGGCTTTACCGTCTCATGGTGGCGGCTACGGATCCGGGCGCGAAGGTCATTGCGGTGGGGGCGATGGGCTGGATCATCGGTCAGGCCCTCATCAACATCGCCGTCGTTATCGGCTGGGGTCCCGTCGTCGGTGTGCCCTTGCCATTCGTCTCCTCGGGCGGATCATCGCTGCTATCGACGATGACGATGATGGGGATCGTGCTTGCGTGTGCGCGCGCCGAACCGGGGGCGCGAGAGCGGCTGGCAAAACCCCGGCGTGCCATCGATCGGTCGATCGCCTTTGGGCGACTGAGAAGGAAGAAGGCATCACGTGGCTAAACCCGTCTACGTAGTGGCCGGCGGTGGTACGGCCGGACACGTCAATCCCATGCTCGCCACCGCCTCCCATCTGGGTGACGCGCGGGTCGTGTGCGTGGGGACCGCCAGCGGGCTCGAGGCCGATCTGGTCCCGGCTGCGGGGCTGGAACTCGTCACCATCGAGAAGATCCCTTTGCCGCGCAAACCGAGCCCTAAGCTCGCCTCCCTGCCGTTTGCTATGCGTCGAGAGGTCGCCAAGTTGAGGCATGTGCTGCGCCAGAGCGAGGCTCGGGCCGCGTGCGGTTTCGGCGGATACGCATCCACGCCGCTCTACTTGGCGGCACGCGCCGAAGGGGTGCCGGTCGTCATCCACGAGCAAAACGCGCGGCCCGGACTGGCGAACAAACTGGGGGCCCGGTGGGCCGACGTGGTCGCTCTCACGTTCGCCTCAACTCGCCTGCGTGCGCGCCGTGGAGAAACCCACACGATCGGTCTGCCGCTGCGTCCGGCGATCGCTGATCTGGCCACCGACATGGCCGAGGGCAGGGCGATGGAGCGTCGCCGCCGCGCCTGTCAACGCTTCGGGCTCGATCCGCAACGTCCCGTCCTCGTGGTCACCGGTGGTTCCCTCGGCGCCCTCACCATCAACACCGCCGTTGCCGAAGCAAGCGATCGTCTACCCGCTCAATGGCAGATCCTTCACATCTGCGGCAAGGGGAAGGTTGAGGCGGTGGAACAGCTCCGCCGGCGCGCGAGCGACTACGTCCTCCTCGACTATGTCACGGACATGGAGGAGGCCTTCGCCCTCGCCGACCTCGTCATTGCGCGATCGGGCGCCGGAACCGTCGCCGAGGTGAGTGCTCTGGGGATCCCCGCGATCTACATTCCCCTTGCCATCGGCAACGGCGAGCAGCGACTTAACGCCAGCGACGTCGTTGCGGCGGGAGGTGCGCTCACGATCGCAAATGCCGATGCGAGCGCCGAGAAGCTCATCGAGGTTGCCGGTCGACTCATGAGCGACACAGACGCACGCACGCGCATGGCCACCCGGGCCCGGACCTGTGGACGACTCGACGCAGCCCAGCAACTCGCCCGTCTCATCGAAGGAGTCTCCCGCTCATGAGTGCCTACCATCTCATCGGCTGTGGCGGCGCCGGCATGAGCGTCGTTGCCGAACTACTGCTCGCGCGTGGACACGAGGTGACCGGTTCGGATCAACGCCCCTCGGCCACCCTTGAACGGCTTTCGCGCGCGGGTGTGACGGTGTGGAGCGGGCACGATCCGCAACGCGTCCCACCTCAGGCCACCGTCGTCGTGTCAACGGCGATACGCCCCACCGATCCAGAGCTCGCGCGGGCACGCGAGCGAGGGCAAGAGATCATTCACCGTTCTCAGGCGCTCGCCCTGGCAGCTCGGGGACTCGACTTCGTCGCCATTGCCGGCACGCACGGTAAGACGACGACGGCAGGTATGGCCGCGGCCGCCCTCAATGCGGCCGGAGAGGATCCCTCGTTCGCTGTGGGCTCACTCGTCAAGGGATTCGAATCGGGCGCCCACATCGGCAAGGGCAAGCTGTTCATCGCCGAGGCCGACGAGTCGGACGGCTCGTTCCTTAACTATGAGCCTCGCATCGCGGTCGTCACCAACATCGAACCGGATCATCTCGATCATTATGGTTCCGCCGAAGCCGTCGATGAGGCTTTCGTCGATTTTGCTTCGCTCCTTGGGGATGGGGGGACCCTCATCGCCTGTGCCGATGATGAAGGCTCGGCCAGGCTCGCCAGGCGGGCGCGGGCAGAGGGGATCGAGACGGTTACCTACGGTCATGGAGTGGAGGCCGACGCGCGGATCTGCAGCGAGGTGCTGGCAGGGGATAGTTCGTCGATCGACATTGTCTACCGCTCTCACTCCACTCAGCTGGTGGTTCCGGTACCGGGTGCACACAATATTCTCAATGCCACGGCCGCCTGGTTGGTTGGCGTTACCGCGGGGGTTGAACGTTCGACGATGGCGCGGGCACTGGCGGCGTTTAGGGGGACCGGTCGGCGCTTCGATACGCGCGGCGTTGTCGGCGGTGTACGCGTCGTCGACGACTACGCGCATCATCCGACAGAGGTCGCCGCTCTTATCGAGCAGGCGAGACAGGTGGCCTCGGGGCAGGTGCGCGTCGTCTTTCAGCCCCACTTGTTCTCGCGGACGAAGGCCTTTGCCGCCGAATTCGCCAGGGCTCTTGCGGGGGCGGACGAGGCAATCGTCACCGATGTTTTCGCCGCCCGAGAGGATCCCGATCCGCAGGTTACGTCGCGGCTCATTACCGACGCGATGGAGAAGGGAGCCTATGTCGCGGACATGAATGAGGCCGGCAGGCTGCTTGCGTCTCACGCGCTAAAGGGTGACGTCCTCGTCACGGTGGGGGCCGGGTCGATCACGACGGTCGCTGATGTCATCGTCGCAGAGCTGGAGCGGATGTATGGCTAAACGCCCGCCCCTTCCACGCGCGGCGAGTGAGTCTGCGCGCTCAGTGGCTCACGGCGGTGAGGCCGGTGCGGATCCGGCGCTCCCACAGTCTCCGTCGCCGTCAGGCTCGGCCTTCCGCCGGCGCGCCCGTGAGGAGCACGGGAAGAAAACGGCGGTTACATCGCGCGATCGCGCGGCTCTTACGCGGGTGACCAGGCGGGAGACGGCGATCACTGCCCAAGGCTCGAAGAGCACGTCGGCATCGCATACAACGACACCGGCCGCTGAGTCTGTCGTGACGACGGCGCTGGCCCGAAAGCTTGAAGAACGGCGCACGAAACAACGGCGACGGCGCGTGCATGTGCGCATGGGCCTCCTCGCTGCCCTCGTCGTGCTGCTCATTGCTGTCTACGCTGTGGGTTTTTCGCCTCTGTTTGCGCTGGAGGCGCATCGCATCACCGTCATGGGTGCGCAGGCCCCGGTCGACGCCGCAAGTATCAGCAAAGACCTCGGTTCCCTGGAGGGAACTCCACTTCCGCGTCTTGACAGTGATGCCATTGCCGATCGGATTTCAGCGAAGGATGCTTGGATTAAAGACGTCGAGGTGGAGAAGGACTATCCCCACGGGTTACGGATTCGTCTCAGCGTTCGACAGGCAGTGGCGATCTTGTCGGATACCGAGCTGCTAGCTAGCGGCGGTGCGGTCGTTTCGCGCCCTGAGGGCCAGGGGGAGGGGCTCGTGACGGCGAGGATTGACGGCGTCGACGCGCACGCCGGTCGTGTCGAGGCCGCGCGCATTATCGAGGCGCTTAGCGAGGAGACCAGGACGCAGGTCAGCGAGGTCGTCGTGGGTAAAGCTGGGACGAGGCTCGTGCTCAAGAGCGGCGGTGACGTGGAGTGGGGAACCAGTGACGACGCACAACTGAAGGCACGTGTCATCGCCGTTCTTTTGCAGCGGCAGGCGAACCACTACGACGTGACCGATCCGATCAATCCAACGACGAGGTAGGAAATCGTGCGACACGCGCGAGCAAAGATGCGTCCTGGGGGACGAGTTTCTACCATGAAGACACGCGTAAGAAACACGACATAACGTTAACCTTCAGCTAGAGCTTGAGGGTTGGGGATAAGGAAGGGACCAGCGTGGCCACACCGGAAAACTACTTGGCAGTGCTCAAGGTCGTTGGCGTTGGCGGCGGCGGCGGCAACGCCGTCAATCGAATGATCGAGGCCGGTCTCAAGGGCGTCGAATTCATTGCCATCAACACCGATGCGCAGGCACTGTTGGCCTCGGATGCCGACGTCAAGCTCGACATCGGGCGTGAGGAGACCCGCGGTCTCGGCGCGGGGGCCGACCCGGCGGTGGGCCAGAAGGCGGCGGAGTCGCACGTGGAGGACATCGAAGACGTCCTCCGTGACGCCGACATGGTCTTCGTCACCGCGGGCGAGGGCGGCGGCACGGGTACGGGCGCCGCTCCCGTGGTCGCGCGCATTGCCCGACAGCAGGGCGCTCTCACCGTTGGCGTCGTCACCCGTCCCTTTGGATTCGAGGGGACGCGGCGCTCCAAGCAGGCGGCCACGGGCATCGCGTCGCTGCGCGAGGAGGTTG
Source organism: Actinomycetaceae bacterium (assembly GCA_030527545.1). Taxonomy (GTDB): domain Bacteria; phylum Actinomycetota; class Actinomycetes; order Actinomycetales; family Actinomycetaceae; genus Nanchangia. Next base: position 125,620 of record JAUNAP010000004.1, on the reverse strand, counting down.
ACGCGCTCATCGTCATCCCCAACGATCGTCTCCTGGAGATCTCTGATGCGAACATTTCGGTCATCGAGGCCTTCCGTGCCGCCGACGATGTCTTGCGTTCAGGCGTCCAGGGAGTGACCGATGTCATCACGAAGAACGCGATGATCAACGTTGACTTCGCCGACGTTAAGTCGATCCTCAAGGACGCGGGTACGGCGCTCATGGGTATTGGCACGGCAACCGGCGAGGGTCGCTGCATCGCGGCCACGGATGCCGCCATTTCTTCGCCGTTGCTTGAGGCGAAGATCGACGGTGCGCACGGTGCGCTCATCTTCTTCCAGGGCGGGTCCAATGTGTCGTTGCAGGAGATGCGCGAGGCGGCCGAGCTTGTTCGCGAGTCGGCTCACGAGGAAGCCAACATCATCTTCGGTCAAGACATCGACGAGGCACTCGGCGACGAGGTACGCGTCACCGTCATCGCGGCAGGCTTCGATCCTGACGGCGGAGAAGACGACACGGACGAGGCCGAAGCGGCGCCGCGGATGCGCGTGCCGGAGATCCCCCCGGTTCCGAGCCCGCGGGCGAGTCGCGTGAGCGATAGCGTCGAGTCGGCCCCGCGTACCGCGTCACACCGCGCGACGATTGATGCCCCCCGCCCGTCCTCGCGTAGGGCGCAGGTCGTCTCGGAAGAGCCGGAGCCCGAGCTTCCCTACACGACGACCCAGCGTGCGCACACGCACGAGGTTCCTCTCTATGTCTCGGAGGAGCGGACGGCAAAGTCGCGCAGCTCGCTGGAAGTTCCGCGTGTTTTCGATGACGACGGCGAGGATGACCTCGATATCCCCGAGTTCTTGCGGTAGGCCAACGTGTTCGCCCTAGGGGGAGCGCGCGCGGTTTTCACCAATCGTCGCGGGGGTGTGTCGCAGGCGCCCTACGACACCCTCAATCTCGGCCCGCACGTGGGCGACGATCCGGCGGCTGTAGCGCAGAACCGCCGGATCGTCGACGACGCGATCGGTCACGAGGTGGTCTGGATGAAGCAGACCCATTCGGCTCGTGTCGAGCGCGTGCGTGCGGGTTACACTCACCTGACGCCCGTGGCAGATAGTCTCGTCGTCGACGTCGCTGATTTTCGGCGCGTCGGGCTGGGGCTGCCTGCGCTTGGCGTCATGGTTGCCGATTGCGTCCCCGTTCTCATCGCCTCCGACGACGGGCGTTATCTCGCAGCGGTGCACGCGGGGCGGGCCGGTGTCGTCAACAACATCGTCGCGGAGACATCTCGGGTGCTGCGCAGATGTGGCGTTAGCCCCGATCGCCTCCACGCGGCTGTTGGCCCTTGCATTTGTGCGCGCTGCTACGAAGTCCCCGCGGATCTGCGGACCCACGTTAGCCAGCTTGTTCCGGCGGCGTGGGCAACGACGCGCAGAGCGACGCCCTCTCTCGATCTGCGTTCGGCCGTCGTCGCCCAACTGCGTGAGGTGGGTTGCAATGTCGCCTTTATCTCGAAGCGTTGCACAGCCGAAGACACGAGGCTGTATTCCTACCGGCGCGACGGGACCACGGGTCGCTTTGCCGGGATCATTATGCCGTAAGCAACACGCCGAAGTCCTAGCGCGCCCCGCGCGTATCCTCGGGTTAGTGTGGGGGAGTCCGTATATCAGGATATAACCTTCGCGAAAAGGAGAGGCCGCATGTCTTCAGCGCTTCAACGGGCGATGAACTACATGGGTTTTTCGGAACCCAAGATTGAAGATGAAGGCGCCTTCGAGGCCGCTGACGCGTTCGACGTTGGCGAGGACTTTGACGTGTCGTCGGACATCACGCCCTTCCCCAAGCCCCAGGTCGTCTCGAGCGCGACGGGTCAGACACGGCGGATTGTCACGATGCGCCCACAGTCCTACGAGGATGCGCCGAAGATCGGCGACACCTTCCGCGAGGGGACCCCGGTTATCCTCGACCTGTCGCGCATGAAGGAGCCGCTTGCGCGCCAGATGATCGACTTTTGCTCGGGTCTGGTCTACGGCCTGGAAGGTAGTCTCGAGCGGATCACGTCTCGAGTGTTCCTCCTCTCGCCCGCCTCGGTCAATGTGACGGAGGTCGAGGACAAGCCGTCGACGTCATTCTTCGGATAGTTGGCGATGATCGAGATCTTGTACTGGTGCGCCCGCGGCGTGTCGTGGCTGCTGTCGCTCTACATGTTTGTCCTGTTCATTCGGGTCATCCTGAGTTGGGCGACGTTCTTCGTCTCGCCCGCGCGCATGCCCGGTCCTGTCGCGTTCGTAGGCAACATCGTTTATGCGTTGACGGATCCGCCGCTGCGGGTGTTGCGTCGCTACATCCCGCCGGCGCGAATCGGTGCGGTTGCGTTGGACGTTGCTTTTATGGTGTTGTTCTTCGCCGTCATGATCGCCAGTCGTCTCGTATGGGTCCTTTATGCCCTCCTCGTGCGGCTTCTCGTGGCATAAGTGACAGATGTGACGAACGGTGTACGTGTTGTGGGCGTGATTATCGGGTAGAATGACACACGTCGCACCCCGCCGACGTCTCGATGTTCGAGGCGCCGCGCGTGGGGGAAGGATGCCAAACAGGTGCGGAGTTCCGTGCACGACCAGAGGAAGAGCTTGAGATGACTAACATGTCGCTGCTGAGCGCTGACGACGTCCACTACAAGACGTTTACCCCCACGAAGTTCCGGGAGGGTTACGACCAGGACGAGGTTGACGAGTTCCTCGACCAGGTCGTCTACACCATCCAGACCCTCGAGGAGCGTGCCGGTGGTGCCGCCGCCCCCGTCGTCGAGCACACGAATGCTCCGCGCGAGAACGCCGGTTCGGACGATGAAGAAATTGAGCAGCTGCGCGCCGAGCTCGCCGCCGCGCACGAGCGCATCGGCGATCTGGAGTCCGAGCGCGACACGCTGGCGGGCCAGCTTGACGAGGCCCGCACTCGCCCGGCTCCCAGCCGCCAGAGCGGCTCCGGCCCCGACGAGGCATCCTCGATGCTTGCGATCGCTCAGCGCGTCCACGACGAATACGTTCGCGACGGCGAGGAAGAGGGCAACCGGATCGTCGCCGAAGCGCGTGCGCAGGGCGAGCAAATCAAGCGCGAGGCCAACGACGAGCGCACCCGTATCCTCGACAAGCTCGAGTCGGAGCGCACTCAGCTTGAGCAGAAGGTCGACGACCTCAAGCAGTTCGAGCGCGAGTACCGTGCACAGATTCGCTCGCACCTCGAAACGCTCATCAACACCGTCGACTCGGGTACGACTCGCTAGTTGACAAAGACAGGCGCGCCCAGGGGTTTCACTGGGCGCGCCTTCGTAGTAGACATGGGGGATGGCGCGAGAGTGAGGACTGGCCAGTGGCGCTGTGTCGCGATGACGTTCGGCGCGGTGGGGCTGCCGACGGTGGCTCTCGATCAGGCGAGTAAGGCGGCAGCACTGGCATGGTTGGCGCCCGACGTTCCCTACCCGCTTCTCGGGCGTGTGCTCTCCCTCCAGCTCGTCCACAATCCAGGCGCCGCTTTTTCTTTCGCCTCCTCCTCGACGTGGGTGTTTACGATTGTCGCCACGATCGTGGTCGTTGGGGTCGCGGTCGTGTCGGCGCAGGTGCGTAACCGTTTGTGGCAGCTCTCTTTGGGGTTGCTCGTTGGCGGTGCTGCCGGCAACCTCATCGACCGCCTTGTCCAACCGCCTTCGTTCGGACAGGGACACGTCGTTGATTTCATCAACTACAACGGTTGGTTCATCGGCAACGTTGCTGACATCGCGATTGTCGCAGCTGTCGTGGCCGTCATGATCCTGACTGCGCGCGGCGTGCCCATGGGGCGTACGGATGAGGAGGAGCGGTGAGCAGGGAGCGCGCGGTCGTGCCCGATTCGCTTGACGGTGAGCGGGTCGATGTCGCCTTGGCCAGACTGTTTGGGATCTCTCGTTCCCAGGCGGGGGCACTGTGTCACGCCGGTGCCGTCACCATCGATGGCGGCGGCTGCAACAAGGCCCGGAAGCTGCGTAGCGGGGAGGTCCTCGAGGCCGACATCTCGGAGCCGGAAGAGGAGACAGACTACCGTACCCCGGCGCCTTTGGACATCATCTACGAAGACGACGATATTGTTGTCGTCAACAAGCCGGTGGGAATGGCGGCCCACACGGGTCCCGGCTGGTCGGGGCCGACGGTGATCGGCGCTCTCTTGGCGGCAGGGCATCGCGTTTCGACGTCGGGTCCGCCCGAACGTACAGGCATTGTTCATCGTCTCGACGCGGCGACGACGGGTGCGATGGTCGTGGCAAAGACGGAGGTCGCCTACGCGCGGTTGAAAAACGATTTCCGCTACCGCCGGGTCGAGAAGGTCTATCACGCCCTCGTTCAGGGCTATCCGGATCCGTCCGCTGGCACAATCGATGCACCGATCGGGCGCGAGCCCGTGCGGGATTTCAAGATGGGTGTCGTCTACGGCGGTAAGCCTGCGTTGACGCACTACTCGACGCTCGAGGTTTTGCCAGGGGCGACTCTGTTGCGCGTCGTGCTCGAAACCGGGCGCACCCATCAGATCCGCGTCCACATGCAGGCGATACGCCACCCGATTGTTGGCGACCCCATGTACGGGGGAGATCCCGTGTTGGCCACTCGACTGGGCCTGTCGCACCAGTGGCTCCACGCACGCGAGCTGAGTTTTTCTCACCCCGTCACCAGGCAAGACGTGTCGGTGACGGCCCCCTATGGCGAGGATCTTCTCGCGAGTCTGCATGCGCTGCGGACAACCGTGGCCTAGGGCCGTAAGATCGAACGCATGACCTCGCCTGCTGACTTCGTGCACCTCCACGTCCACACTGACTATTCGATGCTCGACGGCGCGGCCGTGATCTCGAAACTCGTCGCAGAGGCGGCTGGGCAGGGACAGAAGGCCCTCGCGATCACGGACCACGGGTACCTGTTTGGTGCCTACGAGTTCTACGCAGCCTGCCGAGCCGCTGACATTAAGCCGATCATCGGTCTCGAGGCTTACGTCACGCCGGGGACATCGCGTTTCGATACGAAGACGAGGGTGCAGTGGGGTGACGAGTCTCAGCGGCGCGACGACGTGTCGGCTCGAGGCGCCTACACGCACATGACGCTCCTGGCTCGCACGACGAAGGGCATGCACAACCTCTTCAGGATGGGGTCCTACGCCTCTCTCGACGGGCAGATGGGTAAGTGGCCCAGGGTCGACCGAGAGCTTATCGAACGCTACAGCGACGGGCTTATCGCGACGACCGGGTGCCCCTCGGGTGAGATTCAAACCCGCATGCGCCTGGGGCAATTCGATGAGGCGCGCCGGTGTGCCGAGGAGCTTCAAGACATCTTCGGTAAGGACTATTTCTACGTCGAACTCATGGATCACGGGCTTGAGATCGAGCGGCGTGTGCGCAACGAGCTGCTCGACCTGTCCAAGCACTTGGGGGCGCCGCTCTTGGCGACCAACGATTCCCACTACGTCACTGAGGAAGATCAGCCTGTCCAAGACGCCTTGCTGTGTCTCAATTCGGGAGCGCGTCTGTCTGATCCCGATAGGTTCAAGTTCGAAGGAAGCGGCTACTATCTGCGTCCGACCGACGAGATGTATCGCCTTTTTTCCGAGCTGCCCGAGGCCTGCCAGAACACGCTGCGTGTTGCCGAGCAGTGCGAGGTCGAGTTCTACACCACCGATGAGGGCGCCTCCTTCATGCCGGAGTTCCCGGTGCCCGAAGGCGAAGACGCGAACTCGTGGTTCGTCAAAGAGGTCGAGAGGGGAATGAATAAGCGTTTCCCCGGCGGCATTCCCGACGCCGAGCGCAAGCAGGTTGACTACGAGTGCGAGATCATCATGCAGATGAAGTTCCCCGGTTACTTCCTCGTCGTGGCCGACTACATCAACTGGGCGAAGGACCACGGGATCAGGGTCGGTCCGGGGCGCGGGTCGGGCGCGGGATCGATGGTGGCCTACGCCATGGGTATCACCGAGTTGAACCCGCTTGAGCACGGCCTCATGTTCGAGCGCTTCCTCAACCCCGAACGCGTGTCCATGCCCGATATTGACGTTGACTTCGACGAGCGTCGCCGCGACGAGGTTATCGATTATGTGACGCGACTCTACGGCTCCGACCGTGTCGCCCAGGTGGTCACCTACGGCAAGATCAAGACGAAACAGGCTCTTAAGGATTCGGCGAGGATCCTGTCGAAGCCTTACTCTCTTGGCGATCAGCTGACGAAGAAGATGCCGCCGACGATCATGGGTAAGGACATATCCGTGTCGGGAATGTTCGATCCGGCGGACCCACGCTACCGGGAAGCGGAAGAATTCCGTCAGTATTACGCCGAAAACGAGTCCGAGCTCGAACCGGTGATTTCTCTCGCGCGCGGGTTGGAGGGGATCACACGGCAGTGGGGCGTTCACGCCTGCGCCGTCATCATGTCCTCGGAGGTTCTCACCGAGATCATCCCCATGATGAAGCGGATTAAAGACGGCGCGATCATCACCCAGTTCGATTATCCGACGTGTGAGCACCTCGGGCTGCTCAAGATGGACTTCCTGGGGTTGCGTAACCTCACGGTCATCTCCGATGCGCAAGAAAACATTGTCATGAACGGCAAACCTGCGCTCGACCTCGAAGCGGTTTCGCTCGACGATAAAGCGACGTACGAGCTCCTTTCGCGTGGGGACACCCTCGGCGTGTTCCAGCTCGATGGCGCCGGCATGCGCGTGCTGTTGCGCCTCATGAAACCCACCCAGTTTTCCGATATTTCGGCCGTGGGTGCCCTTTACCGGCCGGGGCCGATGGGTGCCGATTCGCACACGAATTACGCTTTGCGCAAGAACGGCCGCCAGGAGATCACCCCCATCCACCCGTCATTGGCGGAGCCGCTGGCCGAGATTCTCGACGAAACCTATGGCCTCATCGTCTATCAGGAGCAGGTGATGGCTATTGCGCGGAAGGTGGCCGGCTACACCCTCGGCGAAGCCGACATCTTGCGGCGGGCCATGGGTAAGAAGAAAAAGAAGGAGATGGACAAGCAGTTTGCTTCCTTCTCCCAGGGGATGCGCGAGCGTGGCTACCCCGAGGATGCGATCACAACCCTGTGGGAGATCCTCGTGCCCTTCTCGTCCTACGCATTCAATAAGTCGCACTCTGCGGCCTACGGCCTCGTGTCGTATTGGACGGCCTATCTCAAGGCAAACTATCCAGCCGAGTACATGGCGGCCCTGCTGACGTCGACGCGCACGTCCTACGACAAAATGGCGCTCTACTTGCGCGAGTGCCGTCACATGCATCTCGACGTGTTGCCGCCAGATGTCAACTCTTCGGCGGCGAACTTCACCCCTGTCGGGGACAATATCCGCTTCGGGCTTTCTGCTATCCGCAACGTGGGGGACAACGTCGTCGAAGGGATCATCGAGGCGCGCGAGAAGGAGGGCAGCTTCACGTCCTTCACCGACTTCCTCAACAAGGTTCCCCAACCCGTTTGCAACAAGAGGACGATCGAATCGCTCATCAAGGCGGGCGCCTTCGACTCGCTCGGGCTCTCGCGGAGGGCACTTCTGGCGCGTCACGAGGAGGCCGTCGATTCGGTCGTGGGTCTCAAACGCAACGAAGCGGCCGGTCAGTTCGATCTTTTCGGCACGCTCGGGGGCGAGGCAGCGGAGGCGTTCTCTTTCGAAATCGCTGACTTGCCGGAGTGGGACAAGACGGAGAAGCTCGCGTTCGAGCGCGAGATGCTCGGCTTGTATGTGTCCGACCACCCCCTGCAGGGGCTGGAATACGTTCTCGATCGCAACTCGGATGCGGAGATTGCCGATCTCTTGGCCGGTGAGGCGGGCGTGCGCGAGGGAGAATCGGTGCGAGTATGCGGGCTCATCACAGGCATTCAGCGTAAGGCGACGCGCAAGACGGGAGCGATGTTCGCCATCGTCACGATCGAGGATCTCACCGGTTCGGCGGAGGTCGTCTTCTACCCGCAAACCTACGAGACGTTTTCGACTTACCTCAACGAAGACGAGCTTGTTTCGGTCAAGGGCCGGGTGAAATACGACGGGGAAGAGCTGTCGATCGCCGCTCAGGATCTGACGATTCCGGATGTGCAAATGGGGACGGACGCTCCGTTGGTTCTCCACGTTCGTGCCGAAAAGTGCACGCGGGCAATGGCCGACGGATTGCGTGAGGTGCTGACGAATCATCCGGGAAACGCTCCTGTGCGGTTGACGATCACGGGGGCACAGAAGGTGACGACGGTCCAATTAGGTGACGACTTGCGGGTGAGCACGGAAGGCAATCTGTACTCCGAGCTCAAGGCGCTTCTTGGTCGTAGCTGTCTGTCGGGGACGACCGAATGATCCCATTAACTTGAATAGATCAAGTCAGGTGGCATAATTGAGGGCGTGAGCTCTGACTACGCCTCGATACTGCGCGGCGCCGGCCTTCGTGTGACGGCGGCGCGCATGAGCGTGCTCGAGGTTATCGACGAGCGCGATCACCCAGACGCCGATGCTATTCGCGTTGAAGTGGGCGCCAGGCTGGGCTCCATTTCCGGACAGGCAGTCTACGATGCCCTCAATATCTTGACAGCAAAGGGCATTTTGCGTCGCGTCGAGCCGGCGGGGCGCAGGGCGCGCTACGAGCTGGATTGCGGCGATAACCACCATCACGTCGTGTGCCGCCGATGCGGGCGCGTCGCCGACGTCACGTGCGCGGTGGGGGAGGCGCCGTGTCTAGAACCGCGCGCCCTCGAGGAGGGATGGAACGTCGCGAGCGCGGAGGTCTTCTACTGGGGATTGTGCCCCGACTGCCCCGAGTCCGTCTGAGCTACGACGAAACGAGCGGGCGAAGCAGGATGGTCTACGGTGACGACGTCGCCGGGGTTGAGCTGGCGGCCTCGCTTTGTTTCGGCTTCTCCGTTGACGTCGACATCGCCTGAGGCGATGGCTACGCGCGCCTCAGCCCCATCTTCGACCAGGCCCGTGAGCTTGAGAAACTGTCCGAGCTTGATCGGGCAGCGGACGTAGATTGGCTGTGCATGCGGCATACACCCCAGTCTAGGTCCGAACAGCGGACACCAGCGACTTCTCGACCAACACATCGCTAGCATGGGCGCCATGTTGCGCCTCATCGACTGGTCGGAAGAATGCCCGGACCGCGCGGAACTCGCCGCGCGGATGCCGCGTGCCCGCATCGACCTCGGCGCGGCCGTGGAGGTCGTCCGCCCCATCATGGACGACGTGGCCTCGCGTGGCGCCGCAGCGTGCCGCGAGTGGTCGGCGCGCCTCGACGGGGTCTCATCGTCGAGGCTGCGCGTGGCCGAGTCCTTTCTGGCCGAGGCCCTGGCGTCGCTCGATCCTGAGGTGAGGCAGGCCCTGGAGATCGCCATTGAGCACGCGAGAGCCGGCCACGCCGCGCAGCTTCCACGCGAGGTCCGCACCGAGATTGTCCCCGGTGGGGCCATTACCCAACGGTGGATCCCCGTGCGCCGCGTCGGCCTCTATGTCCCCGGTGGACTAGCTGTCTACCCCTCGAGCGTGGTCATGAACGCCGTGGCCGCCCAGGTCGCCGGTGTGCAGGAGATAGCGCTCGTCTCCCCGCCCCAGGAGGCGTTTGGCGGGACGATCCACCCCACGATTGCGGCGGCGTGCGCCCTCCTGGGAATCAAGGAAGTCTATGCGTGCGGCGGGGCGCAGGGTATCGGCCTGCTCGCCTACGGTTCGCGAGAAGACGAACAGGTCGCCCCCGTCGATGTCATTACCGGCCCGGGCAACATCTACGTGGCGGCCGCCAAGCGTATCGCCCAGGCCACGTGTGGCATCGATGCCGAGGCCGGAACGACCGAGATCGCCATCATTGCCGACGAGACGGCGAACCCCGATTGGGTGGCCGCCGACCTCATTTCGCAGGCTGAGCACGATCCTGCAGCCGCTTCCGTGCTCATCACTACCTCGGAGACACTCATCGCCGAGGTAGAGGACAATCTTGCCCGGCGGGTGGGCGCCACGCGTCACGAAGAGCGCGTACGGAAAGCGCTTAGCGGCCCCCAGTCGGGAGCGATCCTCGTCGCCGATCTCGACTCGGCGATAGAGGTGGCGAACGCCTACGCGGCCGAACACCTCGAGATCCAGTGCGTCGACGCCGAGTCCGTTGCCGCCCGGATCGATCGCGCCGGTGCCATCTTCGTCGGCCCCTACACGCCTGTTCCCGCGGGCGACTACGTCGCGGGTTCAAATCACGTGTTGCCCACGGGCGGGACGGCGCGCTACGCGTCGGGACTGTCCGTCATGACCTATCTCAAGCCCGTCCAGCAGGTCTCCTACACGCGGGAGGCCCTGGAGACCATCACTCGGCCGCTGGTGGCCCTCGCGACGAGCGAGGACCTGCCGGCCCACGCCGAATCCGCGACGGCCCGTTTCCCCCGTCACTAACACGTTAGGACACCTCCTCATGATGCACTCCCTACCTCGGTTCATGCGCACCCTTCTGTTTTGGGTCATAGCGGCGATCATCGCCGGTTCGCTTCTCGGGCTCGTTCTCCCGCAGTGGGCGATCGTACCCTTCGCCACGTTTAACGACGTGTTCGGCAAGTTCTTGTCGTTCTGTGTTCCCCTCATCATCGTGGGCCTCGTTGCCCCGGCCCTCGCCGATCTCGGCGCAGGCGCCGGGAGATGGCTCCTCATCACCGTGGGTATCGCCTACGGGTCGACGCTATTCGCCGGCTTTGCGACCTACGCCGTGTGCTACGAGGTGTTTCCCTGGCTCTTGGCGAACGAACAGGTCAAGGAGCTCGGAGAACCCACGAATGCAGTCGCCTCGCTCCTAGGTGATCAGTTCGATATCCCGCAGATGTTCTCCGTCATGTCGGCCCTCGTCGTCTCCTTCGTTCTCGGCATCGCCATGGCGGCACTCAATCCGCGTACGATCCGCAAGGCGTTCGACGAGTTCCGCGACATCGTCATGGTTCTCATCAAGAGGGCGATCGTTCCCTGCCTGCCCCTCTACATCTTTGGCACGTTCCTCAACATGTCCTATACGGGAGAGATCGCCTCGGTCATTACGGCGATGCTCAAGGTTATTGTCGTCTCGATCGTCCTGACCGTCGCCCTGCTCCTCATCCAGTACGTGCTTGCCGGCGTGGTCGCAGGCGTCAACCCGGTTAAGGCCCTGGGCCGCACGATGCGTGCCTACTTCACGGCCCTGGGCACGTCGTCCTCCGCTGCGACGATTCCCGTCACCTACGAATGTGCCCTTGCCAACGGCGTCTCCCGTGACATCGCCGGTTTCACGGTTCCCCTGTGTGCAACGATCCACCTGGCGGGTTCGATGACGAAGATCACGGCTTTCTCGATGGCCGTCCTCTTCATGACGGGTGGGAACTACACACTGGGCTCCTACGCCCTGTTCATCATCATGTTGGGCATCACGATGGTCGCTGCACCCGGCGTCCCCGGTGGGGCTATCACCGCCGCTCAGGGTGTCCTGGCTGGACTGCTCGGATTCAACGACCCCATGTATTCCTTGATGGTCGCGCTCTACATTGCCATTGACTCGGTTGGCACCGCCACCAATGTCACCGGCGACGGTGCGATCGCTCTCGTCGTCAACCGTTTTGCCCACGGCAGCTTGGGTAAGGAAAAGGCCCACTCCTACGAGGCGGCCGACGATATCTTGTCGGCGACGGACTAGGGCAGCGAGGCATCACGTCATGGACGAGCTTGCCCTGCCGCTACGCCCCGAGCTTGCCGGGATCGAGCCCTACGGTGCGCCGCAGCTCGACGTGGCCTGCCGGCTCAATGTCAATGAGAATCCCTACCCGCCGTCGGAGCAGATGGTCGCCGCCATCGTGGCGGCGGTAGGGGAGGCTGCGCGCGGACTCAACCGCTATCCTGACCGCGATGCGCGACAGCTGCGTGCGGATCTCGCCGCCTATCTTGCTCGCGAGGCCGGCGTGGCCCTCAGCGCCGACCACGTGTGGGCGGCAAACGGTTCTAACGAGATCATGCTCCACCTCCTGCAGGCATTCGGAGGGGCCGGGCGTACGCTCGCGGCGACAACACCGTCGTACTCGATGTACCCCGAATACGCCCGTGACACCGGAACCGCCTATCGGGCGTGTCCGCGACGCAAGGATTTCAGCGTCGACGTGGCCGCCTTGGAGGAGATGATTGACGCGGTGTCGCCCTCGCTGCTCGTTATTCCCAGCCCGAATAACCCTACGGGCACCGCGCTCGATCTTTCCGACGCTGCCGCCTTGGCCGAAGCGACCCGACGGGCCGGGCCGCAGGGAAGCGACTGCCTCTTCGTTATCGATGAGGCCTACGCGGAGTTTCGCCGCGAGGGCACGCCTAGCGCCCTCGAACTCGTGCGGCGCTACCCCCACGTTGTCGTGACCAGGACGCTGTCGAAGGCCTTCGGGATGGCCGGGTTGCGTCTGGGCTATCTCGCCGCACACCCCAGTATCGTCGATGCGTTGGCCGTCGTTCGCCTTCCCTACCATCTTTCCGCGATCACGCAGGCAGCAGCACGGGCTGCGCTTTCCCACGCCGATGCCCAGCTCGACCAGGTTGCCCGTCTTCGCCACCGGCGCGACGAGCTCGCGCGCTACCTGGTGACGCAGGGGTTTGATGTCGTCGATTCCGATGCTAATTTCATCCTCTTCGGCCGCTTCCGCGACCGCCACGCGGTCTTTTCTCAGCTCCTCGAGCGGGGGATTCTCGTGCGCGAAGTGGGTCCGCAGGGCTATCTTCGAGTGAGTATTGGTACCGGCAGCGAGACCGAAGCGTTCAAGCGAGCACTCACGGAGGTGACCTCATGAAACGGCACGCGCACGTCGAACGCGCGACGGCTGAATCCCAAATCGTCCTAGATCTCAATGTGGACGGGACGGGGCAGACCAACATCGACACCGGCGTGCCCTTCTATGATCACATGCTTACTGCCTTGGGTAAGCACGCTCTGTTTGACCTCGAGGTTCGTTGCCGTGGCGACGTCGATGTTGATGTGCACCACAGCGTGGAAGACACCGCCATTTGTTTGGGACAAGCCCTGCGAGAAGCTCTCGGAGATAAGCGGGGGATCCGTCGATTTGCCGACGCCACCGTGCCGCTCGACGAGGCGCTTGCGCGTGCGGTGGTCGACGTCGCGGGTCGTGCCTACTGCGTGCACACCGGCGAGCCCGAGGCTCAGGTCTACCACCTCATCGGCGGACACTACACAGGGGCGATGACGAGGCACGTGTTCGAGTCTCTCGCCTTCAATGCCGGAATCTGTCTTCACGTCGACCTCATTCGCGGACGCGACCCGCACCACATCGTCGAGGCCCAGTTCAAGGCCCTCGCGCGGGCATTGCGCGCCGCGTGCGAACGAGACCCGAGGGTCGACGGGATTCCTTCAACGAAAGGCTCACTGTGAACGAGGACGACGAGCTGTTCAACATCGATCTCGATCGCGAATTCGAGCTGCTCATGCAGGCGGACAAGGTCCGCGCCAAGCCCGGCGGGGTCGCCGTCATCCTCACGCCCGTGGCCGAAGCCGCCGATCTCGCGGCCCTCATGTCGCTGCGCGGCATATCCGGTGAGGTGCTTTCCACCCAGGCGGGAACGATCGTATGGCAGCGCCTCGCTGCCGATGAGTCCGATCCCTTCGACGCGCTGCTCGGCGACGAGCGCCCGATACCCCCCAGCGTTGATGCGCTTGCGGCTGCATTGTCAGAGATCATCCCCTACGGTGTCGTCGTCCTCATGGCGTGGCTAGAGTCGGGCGACGTCGAGCCCGGCGTGTCGGGGCAGATCACCGCGCGGCGATACGTGCGCGGTGAGGCTGAAGAAAAACTCGCGGCCGGCCTCATCCTCAATACCTGCGACCCGCTGGTTGAGGACCTCCTGCTTGGAAGGGTTACCCCGGAGGACGTTGATGAGTCGGCTCGCGCCCAGACGACGGGTAGGTTCGCAGCCATCAAGCGTTTGCGGCGCAGCCTCAAGGAGCGCGGATGGTGATGGGACCTGGAGTCTGCGTCTTCGACTATGGCGTGGGCAACGTCCGGTCGGTGTCTCGTGCGCTCGAGCACGCTGGTGCTCGCGTGCGTCTGGAATCCGATCCGCAGGTCGTCCTGCGTGCCGATGGCCTCGTCGTCCCGGGTGTGGGCGCCTTCGGGGCCGTCATGCGGGCACTCGTCGCGGTCGGCGGCGACGACCTTATCCGGCGCCGACTCTTCGACGCCAAGCCCGTTCTCGGTATCTGCGTCGGTCTTCAAATCCTCTTCGAGCAGGGGAAAGAAGACGGAAACCACGAGGGCTTGGGCGTGTGGGACGGGGACGTCGAACCCCTGCGCGCCAAGCGTGTGCCGCACATGGGGTGGAACACGCTTGAGCCGGCTCCCGGCAGCGAGCTTTTTGCTGGCGTCGGTAGCGAACGCTTCTATTTCGTCCACTCCTACGCCGTCGCCCACGCGCCCACGCGAGGCGTGGACAAGCCCCTTGCGACCATGTCGCGCTACGCACACCCCTTCGTTGCGGCGATCGAGGACGGACCCTGCTGCGCGACCCAATTCCATCCCGAAAAGTCCGGACGGGCAGGAGCCGTCGTTTTGTCCCGATGGCTGAGAAGCCTCAGTCGATGAAAGTGAGTTCACCATGCTGACCCTGCTGCCAGCTATTGATGTCGTCAACGGGGCCGCCGTGCGCCTGTCCCAGGGACAGGCGGGAACCGAGAAGGCCTACGGCGACCCCCTTCAGACGGCCCGTGCCTTTGAGCAAGCCGGTGCGCAGTGGATTCACCTCGTCGATCTCGACGCTGCATTCGGTCGCGGAAACAACGCCGAGCTTCTCGCCGGGATCGTGAGCAAGGTCAATCTCAACGTGGAGTTGTCGGGGGGCATTCGCGACGACGCTTCGCTCGAGCGCGCGCTCAAGGCCGGCGCCCGCCGGATCAATCTCGGCACGGCGGCGCTCGAAGACCCCGAGTGGACGGAACGCGTCATCGGCGAATACGGCGATGCCATTGCGGTCGGCCTCGACGTGCGCGGACACACCCTGGCCGCGCGCGGCTGGACCCGCGAAGGCGGCGACCTGTGGGAGGTACTCGAACGTCTCGATGGCGCAGGCTGCGTCCGTTACGTCGTCACCGATGTCTCTCGAGACGGCATGATGAGTGGACCTAACCTCGAGCTGCTTCGCGAGGTCTGTTCTCGCACCCAAGCCGCCGTCGTCGCTTCGGGAGGCGTGTCGAGCCTCGCTGATCTGCGCAGCCTCGCTTCGCTGGGCGGGCTCGAGGGAGCGATCGTTGGCAAGGCACTCTATCAGGGGGCGTTTACGCTTACCGAGGCCCTCGAAGCTGTCGCCGAATGAATGCCCTCACCGATTCGCAGCGAGCCAAGCTCGCCCAGCGCCTGTCGCGCTCGCGCGGTGGTCAAGACCGCGGGGAAGCCGATCCGGATGTTCTTGCCGCCCTGTCCATACCCGAACGCGGGCCGCGCGAATCGGCTCTCGTCAACGCGCTCGCCCACGCACGTGTCCTTCTACCCGTCTACCCCCACGCTCCACGCAGCGAGGAGACGAACAATGACCTCGTGAGCGTCGACATTGGTAGTGGGAGGAGGGCAGTCGCCATGTTTTCCTCGCTGGCGGAGCTGACGCGCACCTACCCGGACGCCCGACCCGTCCCGGTTGTTGCGAGAAAGCTGGCCCTCAACGCCCTGGCCGGCCCGGCGAGGATGCTCCTCGATGGGACGCACGTCGTGTCTCGTCCGGCGACGGCTGCGCTTGCACAGGGCGACACGTGGCTGCCTGCGTGGGAGGATAGCGATCTTGTCGCGAAGGTGAGTGAGCTGGTAGCCGACATCGGGATTGAGCGCGTCGGTAGTCAGGCGGGGCCGGCCGGAACGTCGCGTGTCCTCCTCGTTCTTGTCGGAGATAGGGGACTCTCGCCGCGCAGCGTCATCGAGGAAGCCGGCAGACGTTTGCGCACATGCGAGCGGCTCGTCGTCGCCTGCGACCGCATTGAACTCGTTCCCCTCGCGGGGCACGTACTCGCCGAGAGCGGATGTGAGTGAGGACACCGCACGCATCTTGGTGGGGTGCGTGCGCGCGTGCTAGTCTGTCAGGGAACCGCAACGGTTCTCCCCGTAAGGGCAAGCGGAGCTAGCTCCCACCTGGGGACCCATGAGGGGCCCGGGTCACGCACCACACGTGTGGTGCTGTCGTGAGTGAGCCTTCGCATGCCTGGCGTGCGAGGGCTTTTCTTTTCACGCCACGACTCAACCGAAGGAGCCTCCCATCAGCGCTGAACCGCGTATCAACGATCGCATCCGCGTTCCCGAAGTCCGCCTCGTCGGCCCCGACGGCGAGCAGGTGGGCGTCGTCAAAGTTGAGAACGCCCTGCGACTGGCACGCGAAGCGAACCTCGACCTCGTCGAGGTTGCGCCTCAGGCCCGCCCGCCCGTTGCCAAGCTTATGGACTACGGCAAGTACAAGTACGAGGCGGCTCAAAAGGCGCGCAACGCCAGGAGGAATCAAGCGAACTCGCAGCTGAAAGAGATTCGCTTCCGCCTCAAGATCGACGATCACGATTACGAGACCAAGAAGGGTCACGTCACCCGCTTCCTCAACGGGGGCGACAAGGTCAAGGTCATGATCATGTTCCGCGGCCGCGAGCAGTCTCGGCCCGAGATGGGCGTGCGCCTCCTCCAGCGTCTTGCGGATGACGTCGCCGACCTGGCCACCGTGGAATCGATGCCGCGCCAGGACGGACGCAACATGACGATGGTGCTGGCCCCGACCAAGAAGAAGCAGCAAACGAAGTCGGACCAGCGACGCAATCGCGAGGCCACGAAGGGCCGCAAGCCGAATCGTCAGCAGCTCAAGGACGAACGCAAGGCTCGCCGGGCCCAGGAGGCGGCTGAAGCCGCCGAGAACGACTAGGCCACGACAGCTAGGTGAACCCCCTCCACCCAATGGTGGCGGGGAAGGACCGCCGGGAAACCGGCCGATATGTAGGGAAAGAACAATGCCGAAGATGAAGACGCACTCCGGTGCCAAGAAGCGTTTCCGTGTGACCGGCTCCGGCAAGCTCATGCGTGAGCGCGCCGGCAAGCGTCACCTGCTTGAGCACAAGAGCTCTCGGGTCACCCGCCGCCTCAGCAAGGACCAGGTTGTCGCCGCTTCCGACGTCAAGCAGGTCAAGAAGCTGCTCGGCAAGTAACCCACACATTCTTTCAAGGAGACAATCATGGCACGTGTGAAAAGGGCCGTTAACGCCAAGAAGAAGCGTCGCTCCGTCCTCGATCAGGCTTCGGGTTACCGCGGGCAGCGTTCCCGCCTCTACCGCAAGGCCAAGGAGCAGGTGACGCACTCGGGCGTCTACTCGTTCAATGATCGTCGCAAGCGCAAGAACGATTTCCGCAAGCTGTGGATCCAGCGCATCAATGCGGCGGCTCGCGCCGAGGGCCTCACCTACAACCGCTTCATGCAGGGCCTGCGTCTGGCGGGCATCGAGCTCGATCGCCGTATGCTCGCCGAGCTCGCCGTTCGTGACGCTGCCGCTTTCTCGGCGATTGTCGCCAAGGCGAAGGAAGCCCTGCCGAGCGACGTCAACGCTCCGGCTGCGTCCTAGCCGCAGCAACAGCATGCGACGCCCGGACCCGCTCACCGATCCGTCCGCGCCTTCGGCGCGCAGGTTGGTGAGCCTGTCCGGGCGTCGTGCGCGTCTTCGCCACGGTCTTGCTCGTATCGAGGGGCCGCAGGCGTGCTTGGAGGCTGTGAGGTGGCGGGCAGACGACCTGCGGGACGTGTATGTAACGAGGGACGTGCGCGAACGTGAAACCGAGCTCATGGCGGCTCTTTGCGACGCGAGGACACACATCCACGAGATGTCGAACCAGGTTGCCTCTGCTGTCGCTCCTGCCGGTCAGGGGATTGTCGCGACGTTGAGGCTCGATGCTGTCACAACTGACCTTGATCGCCTACTCGCCTTCTCTGCTCCCTTCCTTGTTGTCCTTGCCGGTGTACAAGATCCCGGCAATGTCGGCACGATCGTGCGGATCGCTGACGCGTGCGGGGCCGACGGGGTTGTCTCTTGCGCAGGCGGTGCCGATCTCGCCTCGCCGAAGGTCATACGTTCTTCAGCGGGGTCGTGTTTCCACCTACCACTTGTCGACGGGCCCGACTTCAGCGAAGCCGTTGCCAGCCTCGCAGCAGCGGGTATCGCCACCTATGGGGCCGACCCACATGCGGGTCTCACCTTGCCCCAGGTCCTCGGGCAGCTGCCTAGCGCCCTCGCTTGGGTCGTGGGGAACGAGGCCCGTGGCTTCAGCGATAGCGAACGAGAAAGTCTCGACGAAACGATCGCCATTCCCATGTGGGGGCACGCCGAATCGCTTAACGTCGCCACTGCCGCCGCCATCTGCCTATACGAAACTGCCCAGGTGAGGGCGCAGTGAAGATTGGCGAGCGCGGCGAGGACCGCCTCATAGCCGAGATCATTACCCGCCTACCTGTGGGCACCCAGACCCTCGTAGGACCCGGCGATGATTGCGCCCACATCGCTGCCCGACGCGGCTCCTACGTTGTTTCCACCGATTTGCTCGTAGAAGGAACGCACTTTCGTGCCGAGTGGTCTTCTGCGTTTGACATCGGCGCCCGCGCGGCAGCCCAGAATCTCGCCGATGTCGCTGCGATGGGTGCTCATCCGAGCGCGATGACCGTGGGGCTCGCGTTGCCCGCCGACGTCGAGGTCGAATGGGTGAGCGAATTGGCCGAGGGAATCGCCTCGCGCTGTCGCCCGCTGGGCGTTGGTGTCGTCGGCGGCGACATGACAACTGCAGCACACGATCTGACGATTGCCGTCACCGTCATGGGCGACCCCGTCGGCGCACCGCTGCGCCGCGACGGAGCGAGGGTCGGCGATGCCGTGTGTTTGGCCGGGACGCTGGGATACTCCGCGACGGGACTCGCACTCTACACCGTGGGCAGGTCCGGCGACGATGGAGACGCCGATCTCACACAGCACCAACGTGGCCTTGCGCGCAGCTGCCGTGCGATTTATCGTGCGCCACGCCCGCCACTGGAGGCGATGATTGCCGCCGCGGGTAGCCTGCACGCAGCGATGGATGTTTCCGATGGGCTGGCGAAAGACGCCGCACGCATGGCCGCGGCCAGCGGGGCTTGTATTGATCTCGACCCGCGTCTACTCGCACCCTTCGCCAACGCGTTGGCTCCCCTCGACGATATCGTCGGCTCGTGTGCCCACGAGCGAGTGGCGAGCGGGGGAGAGGACCATGCCTTCCTCGCCACCTGTGACCCGGGCGAGATCCCAGCGGGTTTCACACTGATCGGACGTGTCAAGAAAGGGCCGGCGACCTGCACGTTTGGCGGTTTGGCGCACGAAGGCGCGGGCGGTTGGGAATCATTGCGCCACGAGGGCGACAAGGGGGAGGCAACGTCGTAAGGTGGAGCGGTAGGCGACGACGCCACAGAAAGGAAGACGCATGCCGCGTATAGAAGAGGATCTCCTCGGGACGAAAGAGCTACCCGACGAGGCCTACTACGGAATCCACACCCTGAGGGCTCTCGAGAATTTCTCGATCTCACGGACCCATATCTGTGACGTGCCCGAATTCGTGCGGGGCATGGTGCAGGTGAAGAAAGCCTCGGCGCTGGCGAATAAGGACACGCGAGTCCTTCCCGGCGACGTTGCCGACGCGATCGTGTGGGCATGCGATCGCCTCCTCGCCGATGACACCTATCTCGACCAGTTCCCCATCGACGTCTTCCAAGGCGGAGCCGGAACATCGGTCAACATGAATACGAACGAGGTCGTGGCCAACGTTGCCCTCGAGCATCTGGGGTACGGCAAGGGGCGCTACGACATCATTCACCCCAACGACGACGTCAATAAGTCGCAGTCGACTAACGACGCCTACCCGACCGGCTTCCGCATGGCCACCTACGCCCTCATCGAGGTGCTCCACGAGGCGATCGTTCGCCTCGTCGACGCGTTCGAGGCCAAGGCCACCGAATTCGACGATGTCATCAAGATGGGGCGCACGCAGCTCCAAGACGCTGTCCCGATGACGCTCGGCCAGGAGTTCCATGGCTGGGCCCTCAACCTCGGCGAGGAGTTGAAGACGATCCGGCAATCGGCCAAGCTCCTCCTCGAGGTCAATCTCGGTGGTACGGCTATCGGGACGGGCCTCAATACGCCGGCGGGATACCCCGACGTGGCGGCGCGCCACCTAGCGGCAATTACTGGCTGGCCGGTGACCTCAGCCGAAGACCTCGTCGAAGCCACCCCGGATAACGGCGCTTACGTCATGGTTCACGGCACCCTCAAGCGGCTGGCGATGAAACTATCGAAGACGTGCAACGACTTGCGTCTACTGGCCTCCGGCCCGCGCTGCGGCCTCAAAGAAATCAATCTGCCTGAGCTACAGGCAGGATCTTCCATCATGCCTGCGAAGGTCAACCCGGTCATCCCCGAGGTCGTCAACCAGGTGTGCTTCAAGGTCATAGGCAACGATCAGACGGTGACCATGGCGGCGGAAGCCGGTCAGCTGGAGCTCAACGTCATGGAACCGGCGCTTGCGGAGGCCATGTTCGAGTCGCTCCACCTGCTCACCAACGCCTGCCACACACTACGCGAAAAATGCATCACCGGGATTAGCGCGAATCGCGAGCGGTGCCGCGACTACGTGATGAATTCCATCGGTTTGGTGACCTACTTCAACGATGTGCTCGGCCACCACATGGGCGATGTCATCGGCAAGGAGTGCGCTGCCAGTGGACGTAGCGTCAGGGAAGTTGTCCTCGACAAGGGCCTGCTCAGTGAGGAGGAGATTGACGACATTTTGTCGATCGAGAACCTCACGAATCCGACGTATCACGGAAAGAGCTACGACCCCGGCTATGCCGATATTCCTCGCCGCGTTGAGGCGTCGGCGCAGAAGTAGCGCGTGAAAATCTCGGCCCTCTTCCGCCGGCAGGCGGGGAGGGCCGAGAAAAACCGCTGCCGGCTTGTGCTGGCAGCGGTGAGGGAAATCGATCCTGCTCTTAGGCCGAGCGCTCGACCTTTCCCGACTTGATGCACTTCGTGCACACGTTGAGTCGCGTGCGGGTACCCTTCACCAGGGCGCGAACACGCTGAATATTGGGGTTGAAACGGCGGTTCGTCCGGCGGTGCGAGTGCGAGACGCTCTTGCCGAAGCCCGGGCCCTTGCCGCAGATGTCACACGTGGCAGCCACTGTTTACTCCTCGTCTTGGTCACTGAACCTGACAAACGCGGACGAGTCAACAGTCCACGATTGGCAACTTCGCTAGGTTACCTCAGACGTTGCGCAACCAGCAAACCCTCGGGCGTGAGTGTGCGACGCTTCACCGCCTGGGCCGCGGCGACGTGGCGGTGAGCTCGGTTCTAGACTAGGTGAGAGACAATAGGGAGGGCACAGTGACGACACGTGAAGAAGCCGTAGTCGGGCGAGACGTCGCCGCCTGGCTCGACCGTCTTGACAACGATCTGACTCGCGCTGCCGCGGTCCTGTGCGCTCTCGATGAGCAGCGAGGCTACGGCGAAGCACTCGGACGCGACGCCGCACTGTGTGTGCGAGAGGCCTCGCAGGCCGTTGCACGCCTGAGTCCGGGCGCCGGAGTAGGGGAGGTCCTCGATGTAGCAGCGGCAGCCGCGGTGGCAGCCGCGAGGGGCTCGGGTGGGGTCCTCATCTCCCACCTGCTTGCCAGGGCCGCCCAGGCACATCCGGCTAACGAGCTGACCCCGGTTGGGATGGCCCGTCTCCTACGTTCACTCGCCGAGGATCTGCCTCTCATGCTCATCGCTGGATCCAGGTTGCTCGACGACATCGTGGAGAGCCTGAGAAGCGACTTGGCCACGACCGGATCGATCGTGTGGCTGGCCGAGATTGAAACGGCGGTGTGGATCGCGATTCACACGGCGATGAGCGAGGCATGGCCCGCCGAACCTTTCTATCCCCTGGGGGCTCTGCTCAGCGTCGTCGCTGCCTCGCTCGCCGATGTTCGCAGTGATTCGGGCAGTGCCTTGGAGACCACCATCGAGTTTCTCGCCGACGGGGCTCGCGTCGATCCGCCACCGCACGGGCTCCTCACCTTGGAGGCCAGATGCGAGGCTTCGCCTGACGAGATCGAACGGTGGCGTGAGGACTGCCAGGCGAGCGGCCTCGTTACGGGTGTCGTTGACGATTTCGGCATCGGCTCGTACGTCCTCGTCGTGCGGGCAGCTCACCCGCTCGATCACGTTCCCGCCATCCTCACCCGCGCCATCGTTTCCACGCCGCAACCGCTACGTCTGAGCGAACCCGATGAAGGGGTCGTCTCCATGCTCGAGCGGCGCTCGCACGCGGGACCCGTCACGCCAGCGGTCCTCGCCGTGACGGGCGGACGCGGTGTCGTCGACGACATTGCCCAGCTCGGGGGCGTTGTCGTGTGGGATCGTGCGGGCGGGCCTGTGCCACTTGGCGACCTGCTTGCGCGATTAGCTGGGCCCGTCGTCCTCGCGGCGCCTTCGCTCACAGCCACCGACGCGGCAGCTTTGCGGCAGGTGGACCCCGACGACCTCATCATCGCCCCCGTCAGCAACGATCTCGACGTCCTCCACGTCGCTTCCGCTGCGCTCGAACCAGTCTCGGCGAGCCTGTCGACATCGGAGCTGGCAGCGCTGCAGCGCTCACGAATCCGCAACGAACTGGAAACCCTCGATTCGTTCGCGCTCACCGACGATGAACTGGGCTCTCGCATTGAAGCCGGACGCACCATCGAGGTTCTCCTATCGGCCCGTGAGCGTGAAACGGATATCTTCCCCCTGCTGCAGGGGCGCGATGCCTGGCAGAGGATCGACATCATTCGCGGAGGCCAGCCCGGAGCAACGATCGTTGGGGTTGTGTCGTGAGCGCCTTTGTTGGCGAACCGCTTGAACGCCACGTGGGCAAGCGGGCGGCACATCAACTTGCGAAACTGTCCTTGGAGACGGTGGGTGACCTCCTCTTCTACTTCCCCAGGCGCTACGAGACCTTCGCGGAGCTCACGCCGTTGACACGTCTGTTCGAGGGAGAGGAAGCATCCTTCGTCGGTAGGGTCGTCGATACGCGCCGCGCGCAGTCTCATTCCAACCGGCGTCTGTGGCTTCTCACCGTGGTTTTTAGCGATGGTAACGACACGATAGAGGCGACCTTTTTCGCCCGTTCTTCGGGTATGCTCGCCGGCCACGAACGCAGGCTTGCCATCGGTACGCACGCCCTCGTGTCGGGCAAGATCCAGCGCTATCGGGGACGCATACAGGTGTCGCATCCGGCCTATCAGGTGCTGAGCGATCGGGCGGGAGGCGATGAGGAAGAAGAGGCGGCGAAGCTTGCGAAGGTGCCTACCCCGATTTATCCGGCGGGTGCCGGGGTGGCGACGTGGAAGATCGAAGCGGCGGTGCGCACCGTGTTGTCGAGCGTGACGGAGGCGGACATCGCTGAGGTGGTGCCCGAATATCTGCGTCGCCGACTCGGTTTGCCCGGTGTCGTCGAGGCACTCAGGCGCATCCACACACCTGAAGAACCCGGGGCCGACAGGTCTGCCCGCCGCCGCTTCGCCTTTGAAGAGGCGCTCATTTACCAGGTTTTTCTTGCCCGAGCACGCGCCGATGCGGCGCGCCACCCGGCTCCGAAGGTCGCTCCGCGCCGCGGAGGCGTCTACGACGCCCTCATCGAGGGTCTGCCCTTTCAACTTACCGGCTCTCAGCTGAGCGCCATCGGCACTATCGAGCGTGCCCTCAACAGCACGACTCCGGCGAACCTGCTGCTTCAAGGCGACGTTGGTTCGGGTAAGACCGTCGTGGCGCTCGCGGCCATGGCGCGTAGCGTCGATGCCGGATTCCAGGCCGCTTTGCTCGCCCCCACTGAGGTACTTGCCTTCCAGCATTACCGCTCGCTGAGCAGACTCTTGGGGCCGCTTGCGATACCTGCCCTGGCGGGTCACGAGAAGGGGATCGCCGTCGAGCTGCTCACCGGCTCGACTCCGAAGGCCCAGCGCAAGCGGGTCCTGGCGGCGGCGGCCGCACAGATGCCCCTCATCGTTATAGGTACCCACGCGCTCATCAGCGACGGCGTCGTTCTACCTAAGCTTGGGCTTGCGGTGGTCGACGAGCAGCACCGTTTCGGGGTCAATCAGCGTAACGCGTTGCGACAGGGAAGCGATCACAGTCCGCACATGCTCGTCATGACGGCAACCCCGATCCCAAGGACCGTTGCCATGACCGTGTTCGGCGACCTCGACACCGTCATTCTCGATCGGGCTCCCGCACAGCGAGCCGGCGTTGAGACCTTCCTGGTCCCCGCCGATCGCGAGTCGTGGGTCGCGCGCACGTGGAAGCGTGCGGCAGAAGAGATCGCCTCCGGCGGGCGGGTCTACGTCGTGTGCCCTCGCATCGAGCGCGGCGATGGCGCGGCCGCCTCGGTGGAGGCCCTCGCCGAGGAGCTTGAGGCAAACCCCGATCTGGCCGGAATCGAGCGGCGCATCATGCACGGTCGATTGAGCAGTGAGGAAAAGGATGCCGCCATGGCCGACTTCGCGTCCGGTCGGGCGCCCCTGCTCGTGGCGACGACCGTCATCGAGGTCGGGGTCGACGTTGCTGAGGCGACGATGATGATCATCGTTGATGCGGATTCGTTTGGGCTCTCGCAGCTCCATCAGCTGCGTGGGCGCATCGGGAGGGGGGACCGGCCTGGGGTGTGCTTGGCCCTCACTCACGCCCCGCCGGGTTCGAGCTCGCGCGCGCGCCTGGAGGCGTTTGCCTCCACCACTGATGGGTTTATCCTCGCCCAAGAGGATCTTCAGCTGCGTCGTGAGGGCGACATTCTCGGAGAATCACAGTCCGGGCGCGCTTCGGGACTGCGCATGTTGTCGATACGCAACGACGCCGAGATCATTGAGCAGGCCCGGGCGGCCGCCCACGAGCTCATTACCGAAGACCCCGATTTGTCGAGGTACCGTCCTCTTGCCGAGGCGGTCGAAGCGCTCGACGCCGATAAGCGCACCTACCTTGAACGCGGCTAGGCTGGCCCTATGACTCGCATCATTGCAGGATCCTACCGGGGCCGCCGGCTCGCCGTTCCCGACAGGGGCACGCGCCCCACCTCCGACAGGGTCCGCGAGGCCATCTTCTCTCGGCTGGCCAGCTGGGGCGTCCTTCAAGACGCACGGGTCCTCGATCTCTATGCCGGTTCGGGGGCACTCGGATTGGAGGCGTGTTCGCGCGGAGCCGCGAGTGCCGATCTCGTTGAGGTCTCCGCCGCGGCCTGCCGGGTCCTGCGGACCAACGTCGATACCCTCGCCGCTCCGGCGAGGATCCACCGCGACGACGCCGCTCGTTTCCTTGCTCGCCCTGGCACCTGGGATATCGTCTTTGCGGACCCTCCCTACGACCTGTCGATGCGCTCGCTGGAGGAGGTCACCTCCGCGCTCGGGGATCATCTCAGTGATGACGCGGTTGTCGTGTGGGAGAGGGCCAGGCGCGATGGCCCCCCGCCGCAGCCCTCCTGGGCCGAGGAGTGGGAAGGCAAGGAATACGGGGAGACGGCCGTGTGGTATTCGCAGCCGAGGGTGTTGTCGGATTAGGGTTGACGTATGGCTTTGTTCGTTGTTGTCGGCACGTTCGACCCCCCTACGCTCGGTCACGTTGCCCTTGTCGAAGCGGCACGGGCGATGGGCGAGCGCGTCGTCGTGTTCGTCGCAAACAACGCGGCAAAGCATCCGCTTTTCGACGCCCGGTCGCGTTGCGAGCTCATGCGCGCGAGCCTGTCGCACCTCGATGGCGTCGACGTCGAGATCGTGACGGGCCTCGTCGCTGCTCGCGCCCGCGATCTAGGGGCTCACGCGCTTGTCAAAGGCGTTCGCGATGCCACCGATGTTTCCTATGAAATCGCGCAGGCCGACATTAACCGCGACATCGCCCACATTGAGACGATCCTCTTGCCTGCCCCACCGCACTTACGAGCCGTCTCCTCGAGCCTCGTCAAAGAGTTGGCGCGTCTGGGAGCCGATGTCTCGCCTTACGTGCCAGATCCCGTTGCCCGAGCCCTCGCCGACTGCTGCCAAGGAGAACAGTCATGACAGACGCTGACCACACCACTGACGAACCGCTGTACGCGCCCTCCGACGTCATCGAGGTGCTCGACCGCCTCGGTCAGATCGTTGAAGGTTCACGGCAGGTGCCGCTGTCGGCCTCCGTTCTCGTCAACAGGGCCGAAATACTTGAACTGATCGCTACCGCACGTGAATCCCTCCCTGCCGATGTCGTGCGTGCCGATCGAATCGTCGGAGACGCTTCGGCCGTGCTCGACCGGGCCGACGCCGAAGCCAGCCAGACGATGAGCGAGGCCAGCTCCTATGCGTCCTCCACTCGTGAAGAGGCCGACGTCTACGCGCGAAACACCCGCGAGGAGGCCGATCGCCACGCCGAACAGTCACGTGAGCAGGCCGAATCGCAAGCTAGGCAGATTATCGAAAAAGCTAAGGCCGCTGGCCGCGATATTCTCGATAAGGCTCGGGCAGCGGAAAAGACGCTCCTGGCTGAGGCGCACGCGCGCGCCGAGGAAGCCGTGAGTAAGGAAACGATCTACCGCGAAGCGGTCCAGCGCGGTGAGGAGCACCTGGCGAAGACACGCGAGAAGGCGCGTTCCCTCGCTGAAGAAGCCGACACCTACGTGTCGAACCAGCTGCGACACCTGGAAGAGGAAGCGCTGGCGATCGCCAAGCAGGCGCGCGGTGGGCGCGAGCAGGTGGGAAGGCGCTAAGACGTGAGCGTGAATCTGTCTTTGACCGACCTGCCTCAGCGGGAGGGCGCATGCAAACACGAGACGGTGTCGTGGTGCCCGAACGAGAGTGTCGGTACCCCCACCCTCAGCGTCGACTCCTCCGAGCCCATCGGCGTTGACGTCACCGCCCTCGTCGTTGATACGGGAATCCTCGTGACTGTTGCCGCGCACGTCAACGCCACCGGTGTGTGCGTGCGCTGCCTCACCGACATCACCCGTAGTCTCGACGTCGACCACACCGAGCTTTTCTATTTGCCCGAGACACGTGACGCGCTTGTACGCGAGGGCGACGAAGAAGCCGAAGATGCCTTTGTTATCGAGTCCGACACACTCAATATCGAGCCTCTTCTCATCGACGCGATCGTTCCCAAACTCCCGTTCCAGCCCCTCTGCGAGCCCGCTTGCCCAGGCTTGTGCCCCGAGTGCGGCGTGCGTCTGGCCGAGGCCGAAGCCGGCCACCACCACGAACGGATCGACGAGAGATGGTCGGCGCTCGCGGGACTATTTGACAAGGAGACCGAGTAAGTGAATGCGCTTACGCAGGCGGCAAAAGCTCTCGAGCCTTCCGCTCTCTTGGCCGCATGGGGGGCTCAGCTCGACGACGAGATGGTCGTTCTCGCCCTCACTCACCGTTCCTTTGCCAATGAGCACGGGCACTTGCCGACGAACGAGCGGTTGGAGTTTCTCGGTGATGCGGTGCTGCAGCTCATCGTCACCGAGCGGCTCTACCGCACCTATCCGGACCATCCCGAGGGACATCTTGCCAAGATGCGCGCGGCCACGGTCTCGCAGCGTCCGCTCGCACAGGTGGCGCGCACACTGAGACTGGGTGACTACCTGCTCCTGGGCAAGGGCGAGCTCAAGACTGGCGGCCGGGACAAGGATTCGATCCTGTCCGACACGGTGGAGGCGCTTATCGGCGCCACCTACCTCACGCACGGCATGGAGGTCACCCGCCGGGTCGTGGAGACCCAGCTGGCGGAACTGCTCGACGCGGTTGTCGAACGCGGTGCCTCCATGGATTGGAAGACCCGCGTCCAAGAACTCGTGCTCTACCTAGGGCTCGGTGACATCTTGTACGAGACGACCGGCACGGGTCCCGACCACAATCGGACCTTTCACTCGCGTCTCCTCGTCGATGGGAAAGTGTGGGGCGAAGGCAGCGGCCCGGCGAAGAAAGTCGCCGAACATATCGCGGCCCGTTGCGGCCTAGACGCGATCGCTGCCCACTACGACGTCGAGGGCGCCCGCGGTTTCGGGGATTTTCATCACACGAACTAATGCCCGAGCTTCCCGAAGTTGAGGTTGTCCGCCGCGGCCTGGACGTTCACGCGCGCGGGCGAACGATAAAGGACGTGACAGTTTTCGACGAACGCGTAGTGGTGGGTGCGCCGCAGCGCTGGCGAGAAGCCATCGTCGGCTGTCGCATCACTACCGTTGCCAGGCGCGGCAAATTCTTATGGCTCGGCATGGGCGAGCAGGCTGCCGTCATCCATCTGGGCATGTCGGGGCAGGTCCTCGTCGGGACGCCGCGTCGCCCGCCGCGTCACTGCCGGGTCCGCCTGGCCATGAGCGACGGAGGAGTCCTCGATTACGTCGATCAGCGAATGTTTGGCCGACTATCGGTCTCGCCCTACGAGGCGACACTCGATGGCAAACCGGGCGGGGTAGGCGAACTCGAAGCGCGCGTGCCCCACCTCGTGGCACACATCGGCCGAGATTATCTCGACCCCCATTTGGCGAGGCAGGAGTGGAAGCGCGCGCTCGCGGCGTCTCGGCGCCCCATCAAGGCGGTTCTGCTCGACCAGCATCTCGCTTCCGGTTTGGGCAACATTTATGCCGATGAAACACTCTTTTTTGCTCGCGTTCACCCGTTGACTCTCGCGCGTGAACTGAGCACGCGCACGCTCAACCGGATCCTGGCGTGCGCGAGGGACGTTATGAGCAGTGCGCTTGCTGCAGGGGGCACGTCCTTCGACTCGCTCTACGTCGACGTCGATGGGCACCCCGGCTATTTCCAGCGCTCGTTGGCCTGCTACGGCCGCGAGGGTGAGCCGTGCGTGCGGTGTGCTTCGCCGATTCGCCGTATCGTCATCCAGGGACGTTCGACGCATCTGTGCGCGCGATGCCAGCGTCGGCCCCGCTGAGGCCCGCATGCGGCTACGATGGGGACGTGACTACGACGCTTGATACGAAAATCGAACCTCCCGTGCGCGTCATGATCATTGACGATCACGAGATCGTCCGGCGCGGCATCGCCGAGATCGTCGACCGCACCGACGGGCTCGAGGTCGTCGCCGAGGCTGGCTCCGTCGCCGATGCACTCAGGCGGGCGAGCCTTGTCCACCCCGACGTCGTCCTTGTCGACCTTCAACTTCCCGATGGGACGGGCATCGAGGTCATGCACAAACTCCATGCGGATGTACCCAAGGCCCGCCCGATCGTGCTGACCTCTTTTGACGACGACGGAGCGCTGTCGGAGGCTCTGGCAGCGGGCGCGCGGGCCTTCGTGCTGAAGACGGTTCGCGGAGCCGAGATCACCGACATCATCAAGGCTGTCGCCGATGGTCGGGTGCTTCTCGACGAACGCACAATTACGCGGCGGAGGGCCGACCATGAGGATCCGACCGCAGATCTGACCCCCTCCGAGCGGCGCGTACTCGGGCTCATTGGCGATGGACTGTCCAATCGCGAGATTGGTGAGCGCCTGGGTGTCGCTGAGAAGACCGTGAAGAATCACATCACGTCTTTGCTGTCGAAGATGGGGCTTCAGCGTCGCACGCAGGTTGCTGCATGGGTGGCGGGTCAGCGCTCGGTCGCCTGGAGGACGAACGAGAAGAAGTAGGTCAAGAGAGGGGCACGCACCACGTCAGCTCGAGCCCCGACTCGTCCGAGCGTCCAATCGAGAGGGAGCCTCGGTGGCGACGCGCGCGTGAGGCGAGGTTATCGAGGCCCGACCGGCGTGTCTGGCTCGGGTCCAGGCCCGCCCCGTCGTCGCTCACGCTCACGCGGACATTTCCGCCGGGACCGCTGCTCACGCTGACACGTACTAGGACGGACGAGGCGTGGGCGTGGCGGGCCGCGTTCGACAGGGCTTCACGTACGACGGCGACGACGTCGTCGGCTCGGTCGGCCCCTACGAGCCCGTCGAAGACGTCGGCGGCCTCGGCGTCGGTCTCGTCGTCGAGGAGAGGGGTGCCGTCGAGCTCGAGTACAAGCGAGGGGGCGAAGCCGAGCGCGTGGCGAGCGAGGGAGGTTTCGCGCCTTAGCCGCTCGACGAGGACGACGGTCGGGTCGGGGTCGCGCAGCTTGTGGACGATCGACCGGATTTGTTTGACGGAGTCGTCGACGCTGGCGAGGGCCCCCTCGAGGGCTTGGGTTTGTTCTTCGGCGGTCACGTCGTCGCCGGCGAGAAGACGGTCACGGATCCGAGATAGCGCCATGCCGGTAGCGAAGAGCTGCTGGATAGCGAGGTCGTGGAGGTCCTCCCCGATACGGGTTCGTTCGTCGAGAAGCGTTGCCATGTCTTGGGCATGGCGTGCTGAGGCGAGTTCGAGAGCAAGCGCCGCCTGCGAAGCAACGGATTCGGCGAGCGCGAGGGACTCTCGGGTGAATTCCTCGCAGCCCGGCAGACGCAGGAGGAGCAGGACCCCGAAGGGTGTGCCGCGTGCGATGAGGGGCGCATAAAGGGCAGGGCCGAATTGTGCCAGTGCTGACACGCGCATCGTTTGGGCTCGCTGCATGGAATCGACGAGGAGCCCCTGGCCTTCACGCAGCACCGTCATCGCGCGGCCGTTGGGCGGGAAAACGGTGCCCACGAGGCCGTCGGTGAGGGCTCCGTCGGCGAATTCGCACGCCCAGGATTCCCCGACGCTGGGCAAAATCATGAGGGCGGTATCCGCCTCGGCGACTGAGCGTATGAGCTGGGTGATGAGGAGGAGCGCGTCCTCTTCCTCGGCGCCTTCCAATAGCGTCGTGGTCACCTGCTGGGATACGCGCGTCCATCGTTCGGCGTCGCGTGCTTGGAGGTAGAGGCGAGAGTTTTCGACCGCCACGGCGGCGACGGCGGCGAGGAATTGGAGCTCTTGGAGATCGCGGGGGGTGAAGCCTCCCGGTTTGTCGCACAGGTAGAGACGTCCGTAGACCTGTTCATGGACGCGCACGGGGACACCGAGGAATGTCGACATGCGGGCATGGCGTGGGGGAAAGCCCGTGAAATAGGGCGAGGAGGCGAGATCGTTAATGATGATGCCGTCATCGATCGGGATGCGTCCAATGATGCCGCGGCCCACGGGTGGGTGACCGATGGCCTCGGCATGGGTCTCGCTCATGCCGTGGTAGTAAAAGGCGGAGGTTTCACCCCGGTTATCGAGCACGGACAGGGCGCCGTAGGGGGCTCCGGTGGTTTGGCATGCCTCGTCGACGAATCGTTGGAGCACCTCGTCTAGGTCGAGCGTGCCGATGAGGGAGAGCAGGGAGTTGATGTGGGGAGTCGTGCTAATCGACACGGGTAGCCTCCTCGGCGAGCGACGTGCGGTAGGACTCTAGGGTGGCAGCGAGTTCGTCGTGGTTCCCACGTGCTGTGATGCGGGCTTGCCCCGAGTGGTCTCGTTCGATGACGATCACTTCGTCTGCCGCATCGAGTGGCGTTATTCGATGGGTGACGATGAGAATCCCACGTGGGCGGGGGCCGTGGGCGAGGGAGAGGATGTCACGGATAAGCGCGTCAGCGAGGTCCGGGTCGAGGTGTTCTCCCGGCTCGTCAACAAGGAGGATCGGTGCACGTGAGGCGAGAGCGCGGGCGAGGAGGAGTCGGCGTCGCTCCCCGCCAGACAGCGTTGAGGCCGAGGAACCGATGATGGTGTCGAGCCCGTCGGGGGCTTGATCAACCCAATCGCCGAGTCCGGCATCTTCGAGGAGCCTGTGCGCGTCTTCGTGGGAGAGGTCGCCTCGCGCGACGCGAATGTTTTCGAGCACGCTCGTGTGGAAGATATGGGCGTCTTCGGTCGTGAGCGAGACGAGGCTGGCTGCTGTTTCTCGAGTGAGACAGGTGGGGG
Source organism: Actinomycetaceae bacterium (assembly GCA_030527545.1). Taxonomy (GTDB): domain Bacteria; phylum Actinomycetota; class Actinomycetes; order Actinomycetales; family Actinomycetaceae; genus Nanchangia. The sequence continues at coordinate 93,773 of JAUNAP010000004.1, read as the reverse complement.
CTACACCGCCGAGGAGGACATGTCCGTTCAGGGGAGGAATGATCCCGGCAAGCGTTGTCAGCAGGGTCGTTTTACCGATTCCGGAGGGACCGACGATGGCGAGCGCGCGGCCCGGCGCGACCTTCATCGATAGGTCGGTGAGCAGCGGCGGACCGTCGGGCCAGCCTATCGTGGCTCCACGCGCCTCGAGATCGGAGGTTGCGGGCGTTTCCTCGGCGAGGGCAGGGGCAGGAGTTTCGTCCATGAGGTCGAGGAGGCGACGGGCCGCGCCGGAGGAGCGAACGAGTTGCACCGATGCGGACCCGAGCCCGGCTACGGCCTCGAAGGCAGCGAGCGGAGTGAGGGCGACGACGGCGAGTGCAACCTCGCTGAGGGTGCCGGCGTGGACGGCATTAATGCCGATCCACGTGGTTGCCACGCAGGCGCCGACAAGGCAGGCGACTTCGATCGTTTGGGCCCAGGCTGCGGGGCGGGCGGCGGCATCTCGGGCGGCGGTGAGTTCGGCGTCGGCGAGGCGGATGTCGTCGAGGGCCTCCCTGTCGCGTCCGAGGATAGTCAATTCGCAGGCGGAATCCATCACGCGCATGACCCCGTCGGATATCCGGGTCCTCGCGCGCTGATCGGCGAGTTCGGCCAAACGTGCCGAACGTATGGTGAGGAGGGGGCCGAGGATACCTGCGCCGGCGAGTGCGAGCGCGAGGGCGAGGCCGCAGACCGGATCGAGCAGCGCGATGCCGGCACTGGTGAGGGTCCCTACGAGGACGGCGAGGCCAAAGGGCAGGTAGGCCTTGACGACGACGTCCCCTACGGCGTCGACGTCTCCACCGACCCTGGCGAGCAGGTCGCCTCGGTGAAGCTGCCACAGGTGGGCCGGGGAAGTGCGTGCCAGGCTCTCATAGAGTCGGGTACGCAGGATTGCCATGCCGTCGAGGGCGACACGATGCGAGGCCAGCCGCTCCATGTATCGGAAAAGAGCCTTGGAGATACCGAAGAAGCGCACGGCGACGACTGCGGTGTTGAGGTAGAGGATCGGCGGCATTTGCGAGGCGCGGGCGATAAGCCACGCCGACGTGGCTCCTAGAGCAACGGAGGCACCAAGCCCTGCCACGCCGAGGACGAGTGCGAGAGCGAATCTGCCCCAGTTCACCCCGAGGTAGGGCAGGAGCTGGCGTAGCGGGTGGGAGCCGAGGGTCGATGGGCGTGTCATGGGTAGGTCACCTCGTCGTCCAGGAGGTCCAGGAGGCCGGGTTCGCTCGGTGCCGGCGTAGCTGCGGGGACGTCGTTGCTGTTGGCCCATTGCTGCCGTTCGTTGGCGTCCATCGGCCGCGACTCCACGGTGAGAACCGCGTCTGCCGCCGCAATGAGGGACGGACGGTGGGCAATGGCCACGATTGTGCGTCCTTGTCTCTTGAGGGCTTCGATCGTGTCGAGGACGTGTCGCTCGAGATCGTGGTCGAGGTGGGCCGTCGGCTCGTCAAGGAACACGTAGGGAGCTTCTTCTAGGAGAAGCCTTGTCAGCGCGAGACGCTGACGCTGACCGACCGACAGCCCGATACCGCCGCTACCGATGGTCGTCTCCCAGCCGTCGGGGGCTTGACGAACGACCTCGAGGAATCCAGCGGTCTTCGCCGCGTGCTCGAGCTTGTCCTGTGGCGCATCGACGCCGATGGCCTGGCGGAGGGTGCCGGGGAGGATGACGGGGCGCTGGGGAAGCCACGACAGCTGGGACCACCATTGGCGCTCGTCGAGCGTGTCGATGTTTGTCTCGCCCAGAAGGACCCGTCCGTGGGAAGGCTGGAGGCGACGCATGATGACGTTGAGGATCGTCGTCTTTCCGGCCCCAGAAGGTCCGGCGAGAACAGTGAGTCGTCCGGGTTCGATACGCCCGCTCAGCGAAAAGGGGGCCCACGTGCCGCGTGCGGGTACCGAGACCTCGTCGAGAACAAGTGGCAGGCGAGTACCGGGGACGGGGACATTGCCGCTGGGCGGGCGTGGCGTCTCCAAGATCTCGAAGGCTGCGTTCGCGGCGGCGACACCGTTGGAGGAGGCGTGAAAGTGCTTGCCGACCTCGCGAATGGGCGCGTAGACGTCGGGGGCGAGCATGATGATGACCAGTCCGGTAAAAAGGTCGATGTGCCCATAGACGAGCCGCATCCCGACCTCGACGGCGACGAGGGCTACCGAGAGGACGGAGATGAATTCTAAGACCGCGCCTGAGAGGAAGGCGACGCGCAGGGTGGACATGGTTGCGTCGACGAAGTGGCGCCCGACCCTGGTGATCTCTCGTTCGGGCCCCTTTGTGCGGCCGAGCGCGGACAGGGTCGGAAGCCCCGCGATGAGATCGAGAAGTTGACGGCCCTGTCGCTGCATGGTCGCGAGTCGACGGTCGGCGAAGGCTTGCGTGAGCCGACCAATGAGGATCATAAAAACTGGGATGAGAGGGATCGTGATGATAGCGACGAGCGCGGAGATCCAGTCGAGGAAGAGAATAACTGCGAGGCTCAGGGGAGTGACCGTGGCCGCCAACATGAGCTGGGGCAGGTAGTCGACGAAATAAGGCTCGAGGTCGTCGAGACCGCGGGTGGCGAGCGTCGCCGTGTCGGCGCCCTTAACACCGATCCAGCGGGGCCCCAGGCTACGGGCGTGATCGACGACCTGTTGACGTAACTCGGCGATGGCGTTGCGTGCCGATCGGTGAGCGAGGCGGGCTCTCGTGTATGTGAGGAGACAGCGTAGGCAGCCGATGGCTGCGAGCGCGACCAGGGCGGGAGCAACGGCGCTCAACCCGGCCTGGCGTGTGATGACGGGCGAAATAGCCCCGGAAATCGCAAAAGACTGTCCGATGATAGCCGCCGCTTGGGCCAGCCCCAGGCACGCGGTGAGAATGATCCAGCGGCGTGCCGCCTTGGCGTAGCGAGCAAGACGGGGATCGAGCGGCTTCACAGGCATTCTCCTTCACAGGGTCGAACGTCCCTATCCTAGTCGGGCTGGCTCGCGGGGACCCTTTTTCACCGCGAAGGGCGGGGCATGATGCCCCGCCCTTCGCTTCGTATTTGAGATGCTACGCCTGCAGGAATGACGCGCCTTCGCGGATGCGATCCCACGGCAGACCGACGGAGGACTTCGTGTCATCGACGTCGATCTTGAGGGGCATACGCGAGTAGGACCATGCCGTGTAGGCCAGGACGATCGGCACCATGATCACCGAGACGATGAGCATGAGCGTGAGCGTCGGGGGCGTCGCAGCGGCCTGCGGCAGCGTTAGCGAATAGGCCTCGTGGATGGAGGACTTCATCGCGTAGGGCGCCATAGAGGCGAAGACCCACGCGACCGCCGCGGCGATACCGAAGGAGTGTGCGAGGAAGGCGACGACCTCGCGCCCCATCCACTGGGCCGCCGTCGCTGCGATGAGGAGCACGGCGCAGATGACGAGCGGAATAAACGCGAGCACCTGCGACGAGTACACGAACTGACCCCACAGGGCGAAGATGGCAACAACCGCCGTGGAGGCAACGAGCATCTTCTTGGCAAGCGCCCCGGCGCGCACGGAAACGTCGCCGGTCGTGCGGAATGCGAGCCAGAGCAGGCCCTGGCTGGCGAAGACCAGCGCGAGCATGACGCCACCGAGTAGCGTGTAGGGAGTGAGCAGCGACAGGAAGCCGTTGTCGAGGAGACCGCCGGTGCCCGTCAGGTTGTGGATCGAGGTGGACAGGTCGATCGACGATGCGGTCGCGCCCTCACCAAGCTGGACAGCCTGGGAGGGGTTGGCGCGCTCGACGACCTCGATGCGCATGCCCTGAACAAGGTTTCCGAAGGCGACGCCGAAGAGGATCGGCACGATCCATGCGGCGATGGTCTGGCCGAGGTCCCAGCGGCTACGCCAGGCGACCGAGGAGATCTTCGAGCGCCATTCGATCGCACAGACGCGCACGATGAGGCACAAGAGGATGAGGAAGAGGGCAAGATACATGCCCGAGAACATCGTCGCGTACCAGTTAGGGAAGGCCGCGAAGGTCGCGCCGCCAGCGGTGAGCAGCCACACCTCGTTACCATCCCACACCGGCCCGAATGTGCGTTGGACCTGGGTGCGCTCGGCGTCGTTCTTGGCCACGAAGGGCATGACCATGCCCGAGCCGATACCGAAGCCCTCGAGGACAAGATAGCCGGTCCATAGGACGGCGATGAGAACGAACCAGATGACCTGGAGCCAGGTGAGTTCCATGATGATTCTCCTTACTCCTCAGATCAGTACGCGAAGGAGAGGGCGTCCTTGTTCGCCTTCCCCTCCGGTGTCGTGATCGGCTTCGTCGTGTGGATGCCCTCACGGATGTAGCGGCGCATGAGCAAGAACCACACGACGCCCAGGGCGGCATAGATGAGCGTGAATCCGATCATCGTGACGAGGACCTGGCCGGCAGGGACGGCACCGGACAGGCCGTCACGGGTGCGCAAGAACACGCCCGACGGATCCATGTTGATCGGGTAGACCACGAACGGCTGACGACCGAATTCGGCGAAGAGCCAACCGAAGATCGCGGCGAGGAACGGCATGGGCAGCGAGATGATCGACCAGGTCGCCAAGCCCTTGGAATCGGAGACGCGACCCTTCGAGGTGGCGATGAGACCCCAGATACACAGGATCGCCGAGAAGATCGCAAAGCCCATCATGAGGCGGAACGACCAGAAGGTGAGCATGATCGACGGCGCGATTGAGGGCACGTCGAAGGCCTGGGCGTAGAGGGCGTCCAGGTTGTTCACGCCCTGCACCTCGCCGCTGAAGGAATTCGTGGCGAGGAATGAGTAGACGCCGGGGATCTCACCGATCTTGGTAATCTCCGAGCACTGCGCATCCAGAGGGCCGAAGGCAGCGATGGTGAAGGGGGCGTTCGTCCCCGAATCACACATGGCCTCGGCTGCCGCCATTTTAGCGGGCTGGCGTTCGAAGACGCCCTGGGCGTGGACGTGACCGGTGAGGGCCGTGAGCACGCCGCCGATGGCGAGGACGACGAGACCGAAGCGGGCGATAGGCCGCCACACGAGGCGCGCCTCGTCGGTGCCGCCAGCGCGCTGGGCTCGCACCATCCACCACAGGGCCGTGCCGGCAACGAAGGTGCCCGCCAGGAGCCACGACGACGTAATAACGTGGCTGAACTCCCAAATGAACGCCGGGTTCGTGAGGACCTTGAAGAACCCACCAATGCCGTCAAGCTCGGCGCGACCGGTTGTCGGGTTAATCTTGGCCCCGACTGGGTGCTGCATCCACGCGTTAGCCGCGAGGATGAACATGGCCGAGATGTTGACACCGGCTGCTGCCAGCCAGATGCATGTCGTGTGTGCCTTCGCCGAGATGCGGCCCCAGCCGAAGATCCAGATGCCAAGGAACGTCGACTCGAGGAAGAAGGCAATGAGCGCCTCGCACGCGAGCGGGGCGCCGAAGATATCGCCCACGTAACGGGAGTATTCGGACCAGTTCATGCCGAACTGGAACTCCTGCACGATGCCGGTAGCGACACCGAGGGCGAAATTGATAAGGAACAGCTTCCCGAAGAACCGTGTCGCCTTCAGCCAGTGGTCCTTCCCGGTGCGATACCACATGGTCTGCAGGATCGCGACGAGGAGGGACATGCCGATGGTGAACGGAACGAGAATGAAGTGGTAGACGGTGGTGATACCGAACTGCCACCGCGCCAACATAAGCGCATCAAGCGCTGCGGGGGCGACCGTCATGAGTCCGCCTTTCCGTTCGAGAATGGGACAGAGTGTCGTGACGTCGCATCGGGAACCGATGTGACAGTCATGTCACTAAACATACTAAAAACCGCGCCGTAACGTCATCGTTCGGTGCCGCGAGGGCGTCGCGGAGTCCGGCTTTCGCGCGCCGGCAGGGCGGGTGTGCGATAATGGCCGCGGCCACCGGCGCGTTCACACCACGTAGCCGAAGCCCCGGCTAGGCCGGCGCCTGAGGGCGAATAGCTTGGTTTCCGCCTCCGACGAGGGGCTGGGTATAAGAAACCGGAGCGGGTGTGCGCCCGGTTTTGGAGAGACACAACGTGAATAACGAGAAGGCAGACAAGCCGGAGACTCCGGCACGTCCGCGTCCGGCGGCCGCCCTGCTGTTTCAGGCGCCCGATCTGACGCTGGCGACGCCGCAGCCCGTCGTGTCGGAGACGGCCGAGCAGTCGGACGAAGCGAATGGGCGTAAGAAGCCGGCGCGGACCCGAAAGCGCAAGGACGACCACGACTCGAAGTCGGTCGACAAACACGGCGAGGATGACAAGGCTCCGGCGCGGAAGCGTCGCTCCCAGGCAGAAGCGAAGAAAACGCAGTCTAAGAGCGAGTCCTCACAGTTGAGTGCGAGTGGAGAGGATAAGGGTGCCGCCGCGGCGGGCGATGCCGAGGAGAAGCCGGCAGCCAAGCGTCGAGGCCGGGCAAAGAAGAGCGAAAACGAGGCGAAGAAGGCCACCTCTTCGGAGGCCGATGAGCCTACACCTAAGGAAACGGCCGGGGAGGTCGAAGCCAGCGAGGACTCTTCGTCGCATCGTCGTCGCCGCCGCCGGTCTCGCACATCGTCGGAATCGGTGACGGACGAAATCACCGCGCTCAAGGGTTCGACGCGGCTGGAGGCCAAGCGCCGGCGCCGGCGCGAAGGCCGCAAGGAATCGCATCGTCACCACGCCATTACCGAGTCGGAATTTCTCGCCCGCCGCGAGTCCGTCGACAGGCGCATGCTCATCCGCGAACGTGACGGCCTCAATCAGATCGCGGTCATTGAGGATGGCCTGCTAGTCGAGCACTACGTGGCGCGCCACACGCAAACGACCATGGTCGGTTCGGTCTACCTGGGTAAGGTTCAAAACGTCTTGCCATCGATGGAAGCGGCCTTCATCGACCTTGGGAAGGGGCGTAACGCTGTCCTCTACGCCGGCGAGGTCAACTGGGACGCGGCGGGCCTCCAGGGCCATCCGCGTCGCATCGAAGCGGCTCTCAAGGCTGGCGACACCGTTCTCGTGCAGGTGACGAAGGATCCGATCGGCCACAAGGGAGCGCGTTTGACCGCGCAGGTGACGTTGGCGGGACGCTATCTCGTGCTCGTTCCGGATGGTGCGATGACGGGGATCTCGCGCAAGCTGCCGGAGAAGGAGCGTCGCCGCCTGAAGAAGCTGCTCAAGGCAATCGTGCCGTCTGGCCATGGCGTGATCATCCGCACCGCCGCCGAGGGAGCGACGAAGGAACAGCTTGAAGAGGACGTCAAGCGGCTGCTTGCCCAGTGGCAGTCGATTTGTGACAAACAGAAATCGGCGTCGAAGGCCCCGCAGCTGCTCCATGGCGAGCCCGAGCTGGCGCTTCGTGTGGTGCGTGACGTCTTCAACGAGGATTTCCGCGAGTTGCTCGTCGAGGGCAAGCAGACGTGGAAGTCGGTGTCGGAATACGTGGGAGAGTACGCTCCCGACCTCGCCGATCGCATGAGGCAGTGGGTTGACAACGACGATCTTTTCGTGGCCCACCGCGTCGATGAGCAATTGGCCAAGGGCATGGATCGTAAGGTCTGGCTACCCTCGGGCGGGCATCTCGTCATCGACCGCACCGAGGCGATGACGGTCGTTGACGTCAATACGGGCAAGTACACGGGCGGTGCGTCGGGCACGCTCGAGGAGACGGTCACCAAGAACAACCTGGAAGCGGCCGAGGAGATCGTCAGGCAGCTGCGTTTGCGCGATATAGGCGGGATTATCGTCATCGACTTCGTCGACATGGTTTTGCCGGCGAATCGGGATCTCGTGCTTCGGCGTCTCATTGAATGCCTGGGGAGGGATCGTACACGTCACCAGGTGACCGAGGTGACCAGCCTCGGGCTTGTCCAGATGACGCGTAAACGGGTGGGAGAGGGCCTCGTGGAGGCGTTTTCGACCCCGTGTGAGTGCTGCGAGGGACGCGGGTTTATCGTCCACGATTCTCCGGTAGAGAAGGAGTCTGGCGGGGGCTCGCGTAAGACGAAGCGAGCGCGTGCCAAGGATAAGGACGAGCGCGCTGAGGCTGACAAGCGAGCGAACGCGAAAAAGCAAGCGGCCCGATCGATGTCGAAGATTGCCCACGCCGCCAAGGCATCGGAGGACAAGGCGAGCGAAGATAAGGCGGATGGCGACGAGGCGAGCGGGCAGCCCTCGGCCCAGCAGGCCCGCTCGGAGGCCTCGCCCAAGCAGCGGTCGTCGGCGGCACGCAAGCAGCGGGCAGAGGACCCGCAGTCGAGCGCTGCCGAGCGGGCTCACGAAGCTGTTGTCGTCGACCAGCCTGTGGCGGCCTCCACCGCGGGGGCTCTCATCATTTCCGACATTGACGCGCTTAAGGCGGAGAAAGCGGCGCAGCCGAAGCGGCCCGCGCGCAAGCCTCAAACTCCCAAGGTGGACATCGCCGAGCGCACGGCGACGGAGGGCCGGCGCGAGGCTGTGCGCGAACAGGCGGCCCCGAGCGAGCAGTCTGGCGCCGCGGCACTTATCATCGAGGTCTAGCAGTGGCTGAAGACACAACGCTGCTAGCGACCTCAGGTTGATTGAGGATACGTCGGTAGCGTAGTGTTGTACGTCGGTGCTAGATCCCGCGTGAGCGGGCGGCGATGCGCGGACCGTTGGTCGCGCGCTGGAATGAACGTAAATCGAGTAGGAAATGAGCAGCAACGTGGTCTACGCGATCGTCAAGGCGGGTGGCCGTCAGGAAAAGGTCTCCGTTGGGGATGTCGTTGTCGTCGACAAGCTGGCTGCCGAGGTTGGCGAGACCGTCAACTTCACGCCGGTGATGGTTGTCGATGGCGAGTCGGTGACGTCCGACCCGCAGGCGTTGGAGGGCATGTCGGTCAGCGCTGAGGTGCTGGCTCAGACGAAGGGTCCGAAGATTCGGATCCTCAAGTTCAAGAACAAGACCGGCTACCGGAAGCGTCAGGGCCACCGCGCCCAGCTGACGCAGGTCAAGATCACCGGCATCGCCTAGGCAGAAGGAAGCAGGGCTTAGCAATGGCACATAAGAAGGGTCTGGGTTCCTCCCAGAACGGTCGCGACTCGAACCCCCAGTACCTGGGTGTTAAGCGTTATGGCGGCGAGACGGTCAAGGCGGGCGAAATCATCGTTCGCCAGCGCGGCACGCACTTCCACCCCGGCGTGAACGTCGGTCGTGGTAAGGATGACACGCTCTTCGCCCTCGCGGCCGGCTCGGTCGAGTTCGGTCGTATGCGTGGACGCAAGGTCGTCAGCGTCGTCGCCTAGCGGCGAGCCTAGAAGACCTTTTCGAGGCGGGACCAGGGTTGACCTGGCCCCGCCTCTGTCGTAACGAAAGCAGGTTGACATGGCGAGTTTCGTCGATCGAGTGAGAGTCCACGTTCGTGGGGGCAACGGCGGGCATGGCTGCGTGTCGGTCAGGCGCGAGAAATACAAGCCGCTGGGGGGTCCCGACGGCGGTAATGGCGGCAACGGCGGTTCGGTTATTTTTGAGGTGTCTGAACAGGCGACGACGCTGCTCGATTTCCATCACCGGCCCCACCGCAGTGCAGAAAATGGGACACCGGGCATGGGGGCGAATCGGCAGGGCGCCACCGGTGCCGATCTCGTTTTGTCGGTCCCTTCCGGCACAGTCATCAAGGATGGTGACGGCGAAGTTCTCGCGGATTTGACCCGCAATGGGGACCGCTTCTGTGCCGCCCGAGGCGGCCTGGGTGGGCTCGGTAATGCGGCGTTGGCTTCAAAGAAGCGTAAGGCACCGGGGTTTGCCTTGCTTGGACTCGAGGGGGAGGAGCGCGACCTTATCCTCGAACTCAAGTCGATTGCCGACGTTGCCCTCGTCGGCTTCCCTTCGGCTGGGAAGTCGTCTCTCATTGCGGCGATGTCTGCTGCGCGTCCGAAAATTGCGGATTACCCGTTCACGACGCTCGTGCCGCATCTCGGTGTTGTCACGGCCGGAGATTTCCGTTATACGGTGGCCGACGTCCCCGGTCTCATCGCCGGGGCGAGCGAAGGGAAGGGCCTGGGCCTGGACTTTTTGCGTCACATTGAACGGTGTGCCGTCATCGTTCACGTCGTCGATACCGCGTGTTTCGAATCGGAGCGTAATCCGGTGGACGATATCCGGGCGCTGGAGACGGAGTTGGCGGCCTATCACTCCGATCTTGACTCGGTCTCGGGATACGTGCCTCTCATGGATCGGCCGCGTCTCATCGTCCTCAATAAGATCGATATCCCCGATGGTCGCGAGATGGCAGAGCTCATGGCGGGGCAGATCGAGGAATTTGGCTGGCCGGTCTACGAGGCCTCGGCGGTGACGCACGAGGGCCTCGAGCAGCTTAAGTTTGCGCTGGGCGAGATTGTCGAGAAACATCGCATCGCCCGAGACGAGCCTGAGGACGTGCCCGTCGTACGGCCTACCCCCCGCGGGCAGTCGGCGGCGTTTAAGGTCCTCGCGCTACCGGAGGGCGAGGAGGCGAAGTTCCAGGTTCTCGGTGAGCGCCAGGAGCGCTGGGTTGCCCAAACGGACTTCGCAAACGATGAGGCGGTGGGCTATCTCGCGGATCGGCTCGCTCGTGCCGGTGTGGAGGATGAACTGATGAAGGCGGGGGCCGTGGCCGGCGACGCGGTCGTAATCGGCCCGGTCGACGGCGGGGTCATCTTCGATTTTGAACCGACAATTCTTGGCGGAGCCGAGTTGCTTGGTGCCCGGGGGGAAGACCTTCGGTTGCACGAAAACCGGCGGGCGTCACGAGCTCAGCGTCGCGAGGAGTATCACGCCTGGATGGATGCGAAGGAGGCGGCGCGCCGTGAGCTCGCCGCGGAGCGGGAACAGGGTCTGTGGACGAGCCCGGAGGATTAGCGATGGGACGTCAGCTGCCGACGCGGCTTGTTGTCAAGGTCGGGTCATCCTCGCTCACCCGCGCGGACGGGGGTCTCGATCTCAATAGGATCGATCGGCTAGCCGGGGCACTGGCGGACCTTGTTGGTCATGGGCACGAGGTGGTTCTCGTCTCGTCTGGGGCGGTGGCAGCCGGCTTGGCGCCGTTGGGAATGCGGTGGCGTCCGAGTGGAATTGTCGATCAGCAGGCGGCCGCTGCCGTGGGGCAGGGTCTCCTGGTGGCCCAGTGGCGACAGGCCTTTCAGGCTTACCACCATCACGTCGCGCAGGTCCTGCTGACGACGAGCGATGTGACGCGACGTTCGACCTACGTGACGGTGCGGGAGTGCTTGCGCGATCTCATCGCCCGCGGGGTCATTCCGGTCATCAACGAGAATGATGCGGTTGCCACGGACGAGATTCGTTTCGGTGACAACGACCGTTTGGCGGCGCTCGTAGCGCAGGCCATTGAGGCCGATCTTCTCGTCTTGCTTACGGACGTGGATGGCCTCTACGATCGGCCACCTTCCCAACCGTCGGCACGGCTCATCGATCGCGTGGAGTCGTGGGATGACGTCGCTGTCGCGGCGGTGTCTGGGGCGGGATCATCTGTGGGTACAGGTGGGATGGTCACTAAGCTCGAGGCCGCGAAGATCGCGTGGGCGTGTGGCATACCGACGCTGGTGACAGCCGCGGACCGGGTTGAGCAGGTGTGCGCGGGGGAGAATGTCGGCACGTATTTTGTCGGCGGTGACCGCAGACCGGGACAGCGGCTCGCATGGGTGGCCTACGCGGCGAGTGTTGACGGGACGGTTGAGATCGATGCGGGTGCACTCGATGCGCTGCGCCGCCATGGGTCGTCGCTTCTGGCCGCGGGCGTGACAGCCGTGAGCGGGGATTTCCGTGCGGGCAGCGTAGTGGCTCTCGTACACGGTGGCGCCGAAGTAGGCAGGGGAGTGGCGAGCGTGGATGCCCGCGTTGCCACTGCCATGATGGGGCTGCGGATGGGCGAGATGGCCGCGATGGGAATAGAGTGCCCGAGGCCGCTCATTCACCGCGACGACCTAGTTCTCTATGCCTCGCCACGCCCGTGACATAGGCTTGTCGCCATGACGGACACGACTCGTGAGCAGATTCACCAGGTCGCGACCCGAGCGAAGGAGGCGTCGCGCATTCTTCGCACGCTCACAGGCAGCGACCGGTTGCGCGGCCTCGAGGCGATGGCGAGGGCATTGGAGGCCAGCGCGGGTGAGATCGCTGAAGCCAATGCTGCGGACGTCTCCAGCGCCCGGGCAGCCGGCATGAGCCCGGGGCTCATCGACCGCTTGTTCCTCGATGAGGATCGTGTCGGCGCGCTGGCCAGCGCCGTTCGCGATGTCGCGTCGCTACCGGATCCTGTGGGTTCAATCGCGGAGGGCCGTAGGCTCCCCAACGGTGTCGAGGTGTCGCGGGTGCGCGTGCCGCTGGGCGTCATCGGGATGATCTACGAGGCGCGTCCTAACGTGACCGTCGATGCGGCGGCTCTTGCCTGGCGTTGCGGTAACGCCGTAGTTTTGCGAGGGGGCTCTGCAGCACAGAAAACGAACGCGATACTCGTTGCGACGTTGCGTCGGGCTTTGCGCGGCGAAGGCTTGCCTGAGGACGCGATTGCGACGATCGACGAGTGGGGCCGCGAAGGCGCGGGAGAGCTCATGCGCCTGCGTGGTGTCGTTGACGTCATTATCCCGCGGGGAGGCGCCGGTCTCATCGAAGCGACTGTGACAACGTCGCTGGTGTCCGTCATCGAAACAGGAACGGGGAACTGTCACGTCTACGTGGACGCCTCGGCGGATCTCGACATGGCACGTGACATCGTGCTCAATGCGAAGACGCAGCGCGTGGGAGTGTGCAACGCATGTGAAACTGTTCTTGTCGATTCGGCGGGAGGGCGCGAGGCGTGGGCGCAGGTGGCTAACGCCCTGCGCGATGCGGGGGTTCGTCTTCACGTGGGACCGCAGGCGGTGGCAGCGTACGGGCTTGCTGCCGGCGATGTGGCAGGCGATGAAGAGGATTTCTCCAGGGAATACCTGTCCATGGATTGCGCACTGGAGGTTGTCGATGGCGTTGAGGGTGCCCTCGCGCACATCGATCGTTACACCTCGGGTCACACGGAGGCGATCGTGGCGTCTGCCGTGGATGTCATCGAGCGGTTTTGTGCCGGTGTGGACGCGGCAGCGGTGGCGGTCAACGCCTCGACGCGGTTTACCGATGGTGCACAGCTTGGCCTGGGCGCGGAGATCGGGATCTCGACGCAGAAGCTGCACGCTCGCGGACCCATGGGGTTGGAGGCGTTGACGACGACGACGTGGAGGATCGTCGGCTCTGGGCAGGTGCGCGGGTGATGACGGCCCGGCGCGTGTAGACTTCTCAGGCAGGTACGGTAAAGGAGACAGGATGAGCGTGGGGTCAGCGGGGGTGAGCCGCCGCATTGGTGTCATGGGCGGCACGTTCGATCCCATTCACCACGGCCACCTCGTCGCGGCCTCAGAGGTCCAGTATGTTTTCGGTCTCGATGAGGTCATTTTTGTGCCAACTGCCACCCAGCCTTTCAAGAAGGGACGGCGGGTGTCGGATCCTGAGCATCGCTACCTCATGACGGTCATTGCCACGGCTTCGAATCCGCAGTTCACGGTCTCTCGAGTCGATATCGACCGCGGTGGGGTGACGTACACGGTCGACACGTTGCGCGATCTCGCGCTCGAACGTCCGGGTGCGGAGTTTTTCTTCATCACGGGTGCGGACGCTCTCGCTCAGATCATGGAGTGGAAGCATACGGAAGAGCTTTTCGAACGGGCCCATCTTGTCGGTGTGACACGACCTGGTCACCGTCTGAGCCTGTCGGCGGACATTCCTGCAGAGAGGGTGTCTCTGCTGGAGGTTCCTGCGTTGGCGATTTCGTCAACTGAGGTTCGCCAGCGGGCCAGTCGCGGTGCGCCCGTGTGGTATCTCGTCCCCGACGGGGTGGTCCAGCACATCGGAAAGTACGGTCTATACGCGGAGGAAACGGATGCCTCGTAGGGATTATCCGCCCCGTTCGTCGCGTTCGCGTGTACCCCGTTCGGCGCCGATGCCTCCCAACGTTTCTGCACACAAGCGGGAGGGGGCAGAGGATGCGGGTTGGCGTTTGGAATCGGCCTATGGGGATACCTTGCCCAAGCGGCGTTATCTCCAGGAGGAGGAATCTCCTCCGCCGCGTACGAATGTGGGCTGGAAGCCGGTGAGCGATGCTTACACGCGCAGGGCGTACCGGCCACGTAAGGATCGGCGTGCTGAGCGCGAGCCAGAACCGGAATCGTGGGGGGCGTCCCTACTGCGTTGGTTCATGCTGTTTCTTGTTGTTATTCTCATTGCTTTCTCGTTGGTGACGCTCATGGATCATTCCGTGCGCACACCAACAGGTTCGTGGTTCAGTTCGGGGGTCATGCTCGACTGGAATGAGGGAGGGTCTAACGCGTCATGATGAACGAAGAAATGCGCGAGACGTATGAGCTCGGGTGTGCGGTTGGTCGGGCCGCCCTGAAAAAGGGGGCGGAGGACGTCGTCCTCATCGACGTGCACGAGCGCATGCCCATGGTCGACTATTTTGTCGTCGCCAGCGCCGATAATGAGCGTCTCGTTCGCGCGGTTGCCGATGATTGCGACGAGGCGCTGGCCCGTGCGGGTGTGACGCCGCGGCGCGTTGAAGGTAACGACACCTATCGGTGGCTGCTCATTGACGCGGGCCGCGTCGTCGTTCATGTTTTTCACGTTGATGAGCGCGATCACTACGAGTTGGCGAAGCTGTGGCGCGATTGTCCGCAGGAACGCCTCGAAGCTAGCGACCTATGACGGCGACGAAACTCGTCCTATGGCGCCACGGTCAGACGGACTTTAACGTCGAGGGGCGTGTCCAAGGGATCAGCGACGTTCCGCTCAACGCGAAGGGTATGGCTCAGGCGCGTGCCGCGGCTGAGGAGCTTTCGGGGCTGGGGCCGCTCGAGATCGTCACGTCGAAGCTCGCGCGTGCCCGCATGACGGCGAACGCCCTCGCTGAGGTGACGGGGGCGAAGGTGCGTGTCGTCGACGATTTGATCGAGCGCTCTTTCGGTTGTCTCGAGGGGATGACGGTCGCGCAAATGAAGGCGGCCTACCCCGACTATTACGCCGAGTGGCGCGGCAGCGGGGAGTGCGTCGAGGCGGGTATCGAGCCGCGCGGCACCGTTGGGAATCGCGTGGCTTCGGCGATCCGGCAGGAGTTTGACGCGACGGGGGAGGGACGCGTCCTCGTCGTGGTCTCTCACGGGTCGGCGCTCACCCAGGGACTGGTCAGTCTGCTCGGGTTGGACGCGGGAGCATGGGCAGGTATCCGCGGCCTCGACAACTGCCACTGGGCGGAGATCATCCCTGCTCAGCGCGAGCCTTTGTGGAGGATCGCCTCCTACAACGTCGGGGTGTCGCAAGTCACTCGGGCCTGATTGGAGATCGCTTCTGCCGATGGCTAGAATGATTTCTGGCTCACGGGGCTATGGCGCAGTTGGTAGCGCGCTTCCATGGCATGGAAGAGGTCGGGGGTTCGAATCCCCCTAGCTCCACCACTTAGACGCCCATTCTCTGCAAAGCCGGGTCTTATCTGGCGGAGTGCGAGGGTGGGCGTTTTTGTTAGCGGTGTGTCTGTCTGGCGTGGCCCACACGCCGTAGCTCTCGCGACCGCCTCTCGCTGTCGTCGCGCCTTCGCCTCCCGTTCTCGCTAGCCTCGCTGACGCCCCCTCCCGCGTTCTGCCGCTCGTCTCCGAGCATGAACGACCCGCGTTCTTGACTCTTCATTCTGGAATAACTAGTCTTAAATCATGGCGCGACCACGAGGATTCGACACGGAAACACTCTTGCAACAAGCAGGCGAGTTGTTCATCCGGCGCGGTTTCAACGCGACCTCCATCGATGAGATCGTCCACGCCACGGGCGTGGTGAGAGGAAGCTTGTATTCGATCTTTGGATCGAAACAAGGCATCTTCGTCGCCGCCCTCAAGCTCGCGGCAGGACAGCGGGAAGAATCCGAAGCTTCACGCTCGCGAGCCAGGCAAGCCCGCGGTGAGGGCGGTTCCGAGACGCTCGTGAACCTCGTCAACGTCGCCCTTTTCGACATTGCCCCCCACAACCGCGAGGTCGCAGACCTCGTTCAACGCATCATCTCCACGAACGGGATCACCGCACGCGCGCTCGGTCAATGCGCGCTCGATCGCGCGAGATTGCGCGAAGCGGCTCGTCAACCGTGAGCTTTTCGAAGGAGGAAACATGTCTCGAAACGACGTCAACATCCACGACGACCATCTCGTTGTCACTCCGCGAGGGCTGGACAAGGTGTGGTCGATGACGAAGGAAATTCGAGTGCCGCTCTCCCTGGTGAGGGGTGCCACCCACGATCCTGGCATCGTTGCTGAACCCAAGGGGCTGCGGGCGCCAGGGCTTAACACACTGGGAAAGAAGGTCTCGGCGACCTATCGGAAGGAGGGCGAGCGCCACTACTGGAACGTGACGGGGGCGTCCGATGTGCTCGTCATTGATTGTGATCCGACGTTTACGTATCGCCGCCTCATCCTGTCGGTCGATGACCCCGTTGGCTGGGAGCACAGAATCAACGAGGCGGTGTCGACCCGCGAGTCTTGAGCCGAACCACGGCGTCGCGCCAACGCGCAGCCCGCGTGTGTGAGCGGGCTGCACGTTGGCGCAGCGGTCTCATCGTCGTACCGTCGCGGTCCCGTGGCACGGGCGAGGCTAGGGGCCTGGCCGTCCGGGCGCTAGTCGTCCTCGGCGAGCGGACCGCCGTAGAGGGCGTCGACCTCGTCCTTGAGCCTGCGCAAGACCTCCTTGCGTTTGACCTTCATCGAGGGCGTGAGTAGCCCGTTTTCCTCGGTGAACTCCGTGGCGAGCACGCGGATCTTGCGGATCGATTCCGCGCGTGAAACAGCCCGGTTGGCGCGCTCGACCGCACGGTCGAGCGACGCGAGGACGTCAGGATGCTGCGAGGCCGCCAAGACATCCATGAGCGGCAGCTTGTGGTTCTCCAGCCACACGGGAAGCATGTCGCGATCAAGGGTGACGAGTGCCCCAATGAAGGGTCTGCGATCTCCCACAACGATGACCTGTGAGATGAGCGGATGGCCCCGCAGGGCGTCCTCGAGCGTCTCGGGCGCGACATTTTTTCCGCCTGCCGTCACGATGATCTCCTTCATACGGCCGGTGATGAAGGTAAATCCTTGCGCATCGATGTGCCCCGCATCGCCGGTGGCAAACCATCCGTCGGGGGTAAACGTCGCTGCCGTGGAAACCGGGTCGTTGTGGTAGCCAGAAAAGACGAACGGCGCTTTCAGCTGAATCTCCCCGTCGTCACTGATGCGTACCCGGCCGCCAAAGACGGGACGTCCCACAGAGCCGATACGCGCCGCTTCTGCCGTGTTGACCATGAACGGCCCTGTCGTTTCAGTGAGCCCATAGCCTTCGAGCACCGTGAGGCCACAGCCGCGATAGAAATGTCCCAGACGACGTCCCAACGGTCCGCCGCCGGAAATAACGAAATCGCAGTTTCCTCCCAGGAGCGACTTGATCTTGTGCAAAACCAGCGGCTTATAGAAGTTATGGAGGCTTTTAAGGCGCTTCGACGGCCCCGCGGGCGTATCGAGGGCACGCGAATAGGCGATGGCCGTACGCGCCGCCGCGCGAAACATCTTGAGCTTGATCCCCGAGCCCGCCGAGGCCTCGGCGAGGTTGTAGATCTTTTCCAGCACGCGCGGGACCACCAAGACGTACGTTGGCCGGAACGAAGCGACGTCTGCGAGAAGATTGTGCGTATCAGGAACGTGCCCGAGAACACCGGGGCCCGCGAGTGTATACCAGGTGACGAAACGGGCGAGGACATGGGCGAGGGGCAGGAACATGAGCGCCCGCACCTTGCGGTGATTCGTCACCGTTGTCATGTACTCCAGGCCGTTGAGCGCCAGCTCCACGCCGTTTCGATGGTGGATTTCGACGCCCTTCGGCTTACCGGTCGTTCCCGACGTGTAGACGATCGTTGCCAGCGTCGACATGCCGACCTGGGCGTAGCGGGCGTCAAAAGCCGAAGGGGCGACGTCGCGTCCCGCCTCAACGATGTCGACCATCGCTCCGGTCGTCAGGCACATGACCGGGCAGTCCGTGCCGGACTCGCGTACGAGTGCGCCGAGCAGATCGGCCGACTGTCTGGCCTGGACGACCACGAGACGCAGGTGGGCGTCCTCGATGATCCACTTAATCTGAGCGGCCGAATCGGTCTCATAAATCGGGACGACGACAATCCCGACTGACAGCGCCGCCATGTCGAGCAGCGTCCAGTCGTAGGAAGTCGGGGCGAGAATGCCCATCCTGTCACCGTGGCTCAAACCGAGACCGATGAGCCCGCGGGCGACGGCCGCGATCTCGTCGGCGAAGTCCTTCGCACTTACCGGGCGCCACACGTCACCTAGCGACATCTTGCGCTCGATGACGACCTGGCTGGGATCGGCCTGCACGCGCCGATAGAACAGCCAGGGGATCGACATCCACTCTTCCGTCGCCTTCGCGCGCGGCATGCCGAACTCTCGAAGCGTTAGAGGGGTAGGGCCCGCAACGACGTGTGCGTCTGGAGGAGGCAGCATCGGATCGACGTCGCTCATTGTTTCCGCCTAGCGACGTTTGGCCGGCGCCTCGCCGAGAACCGCATCCGAGGTCGTCATCGGCTCCTCGTCCGATAGATCGGCCACAACGTGCAAATCCCCGGTAATCTTCGCCGTCGCCACGATATCGGCGCGAGCCTGCTCGATAGCCTCAACCTGATCGGCTGCTACGTGCACGGTGACAGCCTCCAAGGGCGTGCGCTGGGAGACCTTGGCCTCCGACTTGATCTTTCGCAAGACCGACAGCGCTTGACCGGCAATGGCGAGAAGCTCAGCGTCACCACCGCAGGTAAGGCCCGATCCGTTAGGCCACGGGCTCACGTGCACCGAGGTGTCGCGGTACCAGCTCCACACCTCTTCGCTCGCAAAGGGCAGGTAGGGGGCGAGCAAACGTACGATCGAGTCGACGACGATAGCCAAAGCCGTGCGCGCCGAACGCACCTGCGACTCCTCGTGAGAACCGTCGAAGTTGTGCGCACGGTCCTTAACGAGCTCGAGATAGTCGTCGCAGAACGTCCAGAAGAACGACTCGGTGACTTCGAGGGCACGCGTGTGGTCGAAGCGCTCAAGCGCACGCGTCGCCACATCGATGACCTCACGTAAGGCGGCGATAACGGAACGATCGAGTGGCTCCGTCACGTCGGTCACGTCGAGGGAGAGCGACTCGTCCTCGCCCATGGCGAGGGCGAACTTCGACGCATTGAGCAGCTTCATCGCCAGGCGGCGACCGATCTTCATCTGCTGCTCTTCAAAGGCGGTATCCGTACCCAGGCGCGCGGCCGCGGCCCAATAGCGCACCGCGTCAGAGCCGTGCTTTTCGAGCAGGCCCATGGGGGTGACCACGTTGCCCTTCGACTTCGACATCTTCTTGCGGTCGGGGTCGAGAATCCACCCCGAGATAGTCGCGTGCTCCCACGGCAGCGCGTCGAATTCAAGGTGGGCGCGCACGAGCGTAGAGAACAGCCACGTACGGATAATGTCTTGCCCCTGGGGGCGAATGTCCATCGGGTAGACCTTCGCGAAGAGCTCCTCATCTCGCAGCCACCCCGAGACGATCTGCGGGGTGAGGGAGGACGTCGCCCACGTGTCCATGATGTCTTTTTCGCCGCTGAACCCACCGGGCACATCGCGTTGGTCGGCGCTGAAGCCTTCGGGCACGTCGGTCGTCGGGTCGATGGGCAGCTGATCGAAGCTCGGTGTGATGATCTCGTCGTAAGCGATGGCGCCGTCTGCACCGACGCGATACCACACGGGAATGGGCACGCCGAAGAAGCGTTGGCGCGAAATGAGCCAGTCGGAATTGAGGCCACCCACCCAGTTCGAGTAGCGGACCTTCATGAAGTCGGGGTGGAAGACGAGTTCGCGGCCGCGGTCGAGCAGTTCCTCACGCAGGGGATTAGCGGCGCCCTCGCGCGTGTAGTCCGTGCCGCCGTTGCGGATGTACCACTGCCGGCTCATGACGATTTCGAGGGGCTTGTTGCCTTTTTCGAAGAAGTTCGCCTGGCGCATCGTCGGCTTTGGCTTGCCGATCATCTCCCCGGAGCTGGCGAGGGCCTCGACGATCTCTTTACGTGCGCTAAAGGTCGTCTTCGACGCGGTGCGCGAATAAAGTGCGCGACCAGCCTCACTCGTAATCCACTCGGGCACCTCGGGCAGGATACGCCCGTCGTGACCGAGGATGACGCGGCAGGGAAGGTCGAGCTCACGCCACCACGCAACATCGGTGACGTCACCGAATGTACAGCACATGGCGATGCCTGCGCCCTTATCCATTTCCGCAGCGGGATGGGCGAGCACGGGGACTTCGACACCGAAGCCGGGCGAGGTCACCGTTTGACCAAACAGCTCCTGGTAGCGCTCGTCGTCGGGGTGAGCAATGAGCGCACAGCACGCGGCGAGCAATTCGGGACGTGTCGTCTCGATAACAACGTCACCATTGCCATCGGTACGGTGGAAGGCGAGAGCGTGATAGTCACCGGCGTATTCGCGCGATTCGACCTCGGCCTGGGCAACAGCGGTTTGGAAGGTGACGTCCCACAATCCAGGAGCAGCCTGCTGATAGGCCTCGCCGCGCTCAAGGTTGCGCAAGAAAGCCCACTGCGTCACCTTCTGCGTGTCTTTGCCGATCGTTTGGTAGGAGTGCTTCCAGTCCACCGACAGGCCCAAGCGGCGCCATAGGGCCTCAAACTGCTTCTCGTCTTCAACGGTGAGGCGCTCACATAGCTCAATGAAGTTACGTCGAGAAACGGGGACCTGATCAGAGGCTTTCACCGACTTGGCGTCGCCGTGGTGCGGGGGAGTGAAGTCCGGGTCGTAGGGCAGCGTCGGGTCGCACCTGACCCCGTAGTAGTTCTGGGCGCGCCTCTCCGTCGGCAAACCATTATCGTCCCATCCCATCGGATAGAAGACGTGCTTGCCGCGCATGCGCTGGTAGCGAGCGATGATGTCGGTGTGGGTATAGGAAAACACGTGACCGACGTGGAGTGAACCCGAGGCGGTCGGTGGGGGAGTGTCAATCGAGAACACCTGTTCGCGCTCTACGTTGTCGTCGAAGGCGTAGACCTGGTTAGCCTCCCACTCCCCGGCCCACTTGTCCTCCAGCCCGTCGGGGCTGACCTTGGCCGGTACCTTGGGGGCGGGAAGACTCGTCGAGGTGGGGTATTCCGTTCGCTCTTCGCTCATCGCTATCTCCGATACTCGCTAAGCTTGATCAGCTCCTACGCTACCCGCTGAGGGGGCTTTGCCCCTAACTGGCGCCCGTTGCACGCGACAGAGCTCGGTCGCGCGCGCACGCTGCAGCCACGGCAGCTCGAGCGGCTCGCGAAAACCCGGCGTCGTCTCCGGCGAGGAGACCCGCAACAGTCGTGCCCCCCGGTGAGCAGACACGATCGAGAAGAGTGTGCGGGTTACCGCCCGCGTCGAGGATGTCGGTCATGAGGGCGGCTGTGCCGGCCATGGCGCCGGTGATCGCGCGTGTCGCCTCGCTCTTCGTGAGGCCTTGAGCCACGCCCGCTTGGGCGAAAGCGTCGATGAGATGGGAGAGCCAGGCGGGCGCACAGCCAGCGAGAGCCGAAAAGGCGGGGAAGTGTTCCTCGTCGATGACGAGTGTGGTGCCGCAGCCGTTGAACAGGTCGATAACGGCCTGACGGTGTCGTTGTGGCACGTAATCGTTAAATGCGAGGCCCGTCGTTGAGCGGCCGACGCTGGCCGCCACGTTGGGCATGGCACGCGCGAACGGATGGTCGCGCGGGGCGGCCTGGGCGAGGGAAGAAAGCTCGATGCCGGCTGCCACGGATACGAGCGACACCCCATCGATGCCGTTGCCGAGTTCGGCAACCACGTCGAGTATCTGATGAGGTTTGACGGCGAGGATGATAACCCCGTCGCCCTCGAGCGCGTCGAGGAGGTCGCCAAAGTCGCGATGGGCGCAGCCGCCAAGGGCGTCGGCGAGTGCATCTGCTTTGTCAGCAGAGCGGTTGAGCAGGTGCAGATCCGATGGAGCAAGACAGCCCGAGGCGCACGCGCCCGTGACGATCGCCGATCCCATCGACCCGCACCCGATAAGTCCGTAGCGCATGTGTGCCCCCTCGTCTCTTGCGCACTCCAAATAACTCAACGCTACCTGGCTTGATCCTTCACCGCGCGATGGCAGGGTAAGCAAGATTCGGCAACGGCGAGTGCGCGGGAGTAGAGGAACTACAGTGGTGACATGACTACTTACTCTCAGCCTCGCCCTCACTCCCGTGTTGTTGTCACCGGCGCCTCGTCGGGCATCGGCGCCGCGACTGTGCGCCTGCTGCGCGCTAACGGTTGGGACACCGTCGCCGTGGCCAGGCGCGAAGACCGCCTCGCTGCACTGAGCAAGGAGACCGGCTGCTCCTATCGGGTCTGCGACGTTACCGACGCGGAAGCGATGCGTGCGCTTGCCGCCGAGCTCAACGAGGAGGCCCCAGTCACGGCCGTCGTTGTCAATGCGGGGGGCGCACATGGATCGGACCCCGTGGCCGAGGGATCGGTCGAGGACTGGACGTGGATGTATGAGGTCAACGTCGCCGGTGCCCTCAACACCACGCAGGCTTTCCTGCCCGGTCTGCGTGAGCACGGTGGTGACCTGCTCTACCTGACCTCGACCGCCGCCCACGAGACTTACCCCGGAGGCGCGGGCTACACCGCGGCCAAGCACGCAGAATCGATGATCCCTCAGACCATGCGTCTCGAACTTGTCGGTGAGCCCGTGCGCATCTTCGAGGTGTGTCCCGGAATGGTCAAAACAGAGGAATTCTCTCTTAACCGTCTCGGCAGCGCCGATGCTGCAGCGAAGGTGTACGAAGGGGTGACCAACCCCCTCGTTGCCGACGACATCGCCGACATCATCGCCTACTGCCTGTCGCGTCCGACCCACGTCGTCCTCGACCGGATCGACACCCGCCCGGTGGCGCAGGCAAACACGATGGTCGTTGCACGCCACAAGGGCGTCTAAACGTCTCGTCGATACGAGGCGGGCCGGCGAGGGATCTCCCCGCCGGCCCGCAATCGTCTAGGCGGCCATGAGCTGGCGTGCCAACGCGCGTAAGCCTACGCCAGCCAACGCGAGTCCCGCTGCGAACACCGCCCATGCGCTCAGCGGGCCGGACAAACCAGTTCTAGCAAGGCCGGCAGGAGAGGCAGAGACCGCCGGCGTGGACCCCTGGGATCCCTCGGTACTTGCCGCCTCGCCTGTGTCCTGGGCTGAGTAATCGGTGCTGGCGGCGGTTGGGGCGGTCTTTTCCGGATCGGTTTCGCGAGCCTCGGACCGTGCCACGGGCGAGCCGAACGCCATGGGGACCAGACCGATCCCGGTAGCGGGGGAGGGGGTGTGCCCCGGCTTCTCGATCTCGGGCTGACCCGCGTGAGGGTCACCTTGGTCGGGCTTGGCTGGAGGCTTCACCTCCGCCGAATCGGTCTCGAGCTCACCCACACGCCAGGTGTAGGTCACCGGGGCGGATACGGCGTCGACGCCCTCGTCGAGGACTCGCGCGTGAGCCTTCATCGTGTAGGTTCCCGGGCGTGTGAACGCCCACGTCAGGTGAGCGTGGGAGGGGGTGGCAACGTTGATTTCATCCCCCGATTCCAGGCACATGCGTTGCGAACGCGTGATGGGTTGCGACTTGCCGCCCAGGTTTCCCGGCAGGAATGCGCACACACGACCCGGGCCGCTGATCTCATCGAGGACGATGCCGACGTGCTTCCATCCTGCCTCACGCACCCCGAGGGTATCCCACCCGGGCCATAGCAGCCGCTGGTCCTGAACAGGAGGCAAGACATAGGCCGCCTCGCCGACCTCGGGGAGCTTCGCCACATCGTTAATGAGCGCCTGTTTACGCACGTGCAAAACGACGGTTTCTGGCTCGCGAATAACCTCGGACCCCGTGATGTCTTCTTTGAGATCGAGGGCAAGCGTCTTGTTCTCGCCCACGTGCACGTGGAAGATGTCGGTGTGGCCTGAAGAGAACACGCACGGCTTTTCTCGCGTGCATTCGTGGCGCTCACCGGGGGAGGGCTTTCCCGGATCGACCTCGTGCGACCCGCCGTCGTCGGCGACGAAAGTCACCGTCTGTTGAGTCGGTTTCGTGTAGTGCCACTGCGGCAGCGTGTCATGCGCAGCCTCACCCGTGAGTAGGGGATGCGGGGTCGCATTCAAACGCAATTCGTAGTTGCCATCGTCTGCGCAATAGGAGGTATCCACGACATCTTCGCCCTCGCCCTTGGCCACAGCGAATTCGACGGCGCACGAGGGAATGTCTTCTCCCTTGACGTAAATCCCGCCGGTGACGTGGGCGAATAGCGAGTGGTCGTCAGAATGGGCGTGAAAACGAATGGTCGAACTACCCGGTTCCACCGGCTCGCCGGTGATAATGAGCGGCGAGGAGCCGACCTGACCTGCGGCTGCCGGGAAAGCTGGACGCTCGACGGGGGCTGGCTCGCTAATCTCAGCGGCCGATTCGGTGACGGTGACGAGTGAAGGAGCATTCGGTGCGAGAGCGGATCCGGCGCGGGTGAACGCAACCGGTTTGGAAGCCCACTTGCCAGTCGGTCCTGAACTGGGAATATATACGGCCTGCAGCGATGCTGTTTCATCGCCAAGCATTTCCGTCCAGGTGGCTTTACCGTTTTCGAGTGGAACCTCGGCCAGGTAGTACCCGTCGATAAGGAAAGTGACGGTTCCCTTGTCCTCGGCGTTTCCGGTCGTCACCTCCAGGTCGGTGAGCAGATCGTCGGCATCGCGATTGCCGGTACTTTGTGGGTCGTGGGAGCGAAGCGTCAGAGTCGGTGTGGAGGCGGACGTTGCCGAGGGAGCCTGCGTGTAGGCCTGGCGAATGTCTTTGATCGACGACGCCTTCGGATTGGGGCCCCCGACCTGCCAGACGAGGGTCTGCGGTTGCGATTGAATGAGGGACCCATCCACGCCGCGGGCGCTCACCCGGTAGGTGAGCTCGTAGCGCCCCGGCTTGGTGAAGGTCGTTTCGTTATGGGTATGGGTGCCGCGCGTCATCCAATACGATCTGAAATTCGGGTCCGTGTCGGACAGGAGCCGATAGGGGGGTAGAGGCGCACGGAAATTAAACATCTCCAGGTGCCCCGGCCCCTTGACATCGACGAGATCGAGACTGAATTCTTGAGAACGGAACTTTTCGATCGGCACACCCGCGTCGGCCCCCATTCCCACCCAGTTCGGGCTGTAGGTGAAGCCAGGGACGGCAGGGGAGCGATAAAGCGCCTGACCCGACTTTCCTAAGAAGGCAGAATCGGCGCCCTCGGGAACGCGCAGCGTGTAGTTCGACACTCCGCGATCGCCCCACCCCTTACCGACCCAGATGACGGTGTCGTCAATTGCGGGAAAGGGGGATGACCCGAAATGGCCCCGCAGTACAAAGTTGTCGTTTTCAAAGAAAGCGTGTGGAGAGTCGACGTGGTCGAGTGTGGCGACGATTTTGTCTCGGTCCGGGCTCGCGTGGGCCGGGACGTCCCAGGCGCAGCCGATACCGAGGGCTGCGATGGCGACAGCGGTTCCCAGGCGGACGGCACGTACGGCTGCGCGTGCTTGTTTGCGAATCATCAGGGCTACCCATCTAGATGGAACGATAATGATAGTCGCTTTATAGCTTAGGGGTACGTCTCTCGTCAAGCAGCCCAGTTGAGCAAAGGGGGGACGGATGCGTTAAGGTGAGGCACACAGGCGTCGACCCGGCCGGATAGCGATCCGGGTATCACCGGCGAGCCGCGGGAAGAACGGATACCCAAGTAGAACCCGCCGGGTAAGCCCGTCATAGCGACAAATGAAGTGGCGTGCTCATGCACGCAAACGAGGTGGTACCGCGTCCTTGGGCGTCCTCGCGACCTGTCCGATCGACTCCTAAGGAACGCTCAGTGCCATGACGAACGCGCCGTACCCGCGACACCGCGATGAAGCTGTTGAGGCCTCTCCGGCCTTTCCCGACCTCGAGAAGACTATTCTCGCCTACTGGGCTGACGACGACACATTTGCCGCCTCCATTGAGGCGCGTGAGGCTGGCGAGCACGGCTCGAATGAATACGTCTTCTACGACGGTCCGCCGTTCGCCAATGGCCTGCCGCACTACGGCCACCTGCTCACCGGATACGTCAAGGACATCGTCGCCCGACACGAGACCCAGCTGGGGCGCCGCGTCGAGCGCCGCTTCGGCTGGGATACTCACGGGCTTCCCGCCGAGCTGGAGGCCGAGCGCATCCTCGGGATCACGGACAAGTCGGAGATCGAGGGCAGCGTTGGTATTGCCCGCTTCAACGAGGCCTGTCGCAACTCGGTGCTTACCTACGCGAACGAGTGGCGCGACTATGTGACCCGACAGGCCCGCTGGGTCGACTTCGATAACGACTACAAGACCATGGACCTCGGCTATATGGAGTCGGTGATCTGGGCTTTCAAGACCCTCTACGACAAGGGTCTGGCCTACGAGGGGTACCGCGTCTTGCCCTACTGTTGGAACGACGAAACGCCCCTGTCGAATCACGAGCTGCGAATGGACGACGACGTCTACCAAGAGCGCACCGATCAGGCCGTCACCGTGGGCCTTCGTATGAACAACGGCGACCTCGCTGCAATCTGGACGACGACCCCGTGGACGCTACCGTCGAACCTCGCTATCGCGGTCAATCCCGACGTCGACTACGCTCGCGTGAAAGTCGGCAGCGACGGGGCCGAATGGCTCCAGGGCGAAACGATTCTCTTCGCCGCCGATCTCGTCGATAACTACGCGAAGGAATTGGGTGAGGAACGCGAGATCGTCGAAACGCTGCCCGGCCGCGATCTCCTCGGACGCTCCTATCATCCGATCTTTACCTACTTTGAGGGACGCGACGCCTCTCAGGCGCCCGGACCCCATGCGTGGACGATCGTCCCGGCCGACTACGTCACCGTCGCCGATGGCACCGGCCTCGTGCACACGGCCCCGGCATTTGGTGAAGACGATATGAACACGTGCCTGGCGGCTGACATACGCACGGTCGTTCCCGTCGACGACGCCGGGCGCTTCACAAGCGAGGTACCCGATTACGAGGGGCAGCAGGTCTTCGAGACCAACAGCCAGATTATTCGGGACCTGCGCCGCTGGGAAGGTCCGTTCGGTCAGATCGAGGCCGACAAGCGCGCCAAGCTCATCCGCGCCGAGTCTTACGCGCACTCCTACCCGCACTGCTGGCGCTGCCGCAAACCCCTCATCTACAAGGCGGTTTCGTCATGGTTCGTCAAGGTCAGCGCGATACGCGATCGCATGGTCGAATTGAACCAGGAGATCACGTGGGTGCCCTCGCACACCAAGGACGGCATCTTCGGCAAGTGGCTCGAGGGAGCACGTGACTGGTCGGTGTCTCGCAACCGTTACTGGGGCTCACCCATCCCCGTGTGGAAGTCCGACGATCCCGCCTATCCGCGCGTGGACGTCTACGGGTCGATCGCCGAGCTTGAAGCGGATTTCGGCACCAAGATCACCGATCTGCACCGGCCGGCGATCGACGAACTGACCCGCCCCAATCCCGATGATCCGACAGGCAAGTCGACGATGAGG
The DNA here is from genome assembly GCA_030527545.1 of Actinomycetaceae bacterium. Taxonomy (GTDB): domain Bacteria; phylum Actinomycetota; class Actinomycetes; order Actinomycetales; family Actinomycetaceae; genus Nanchangia. The sequence goes on along the minus strand of JAUNAP010000004.1, from coordinate 66,121 downwards.
CGCATCCCCGACGTCCTCGACTGCTGGTTCGACTCCGGTTCGATGCCCTATGCGCAGGTGCACTACCCGTTCGAAAACGAGGAATGGTTCGAGCACCACTATCCGGGTGACTTCATCGTCGAATACATCGGGCAAACCCGCGGCTGGTTCTATGTGCTCCACGTGCTCGCGACCGCGCTCTTTGACCGCCCCGCCTTTACCCACTGCATCTCTCACGGCATCGTGCTGGGCGACGACGGCCGTAAGATGAGTAAGTCCCTGCGTAACTACCCCGACGTCAACGGTGTTTTCGACACCTACGGCGCCGATGCCATGCGCTGGTTCCTCATGTCGTCGCCGATTGTGCGAGGCGGCAATCTCATCGTCACTGAGAAAGCGATTCGCGACACGGTACGCCAGGTGATCTTGCCCCTGTGGAACGTCTACTACTTCTTCACCCTCTACGCGAACGCCTGCAACGGGGGAGCCGGCTACACCGCGTCCCTCGTTGAAGCATCGCGCATCGGCGAGCTCGACGTCATGGACCGCTACCTGTTGGCGCGTACCCGCCAGGTGTGCGGCGACGTTGCCAAGGCCTTCGGTGAGATGGATATACCCGGGGCGTGTCACCTAGCCAGCGAGTTCATTGACCTCGTGACGAACTGGTACGTGCGCACCTCGAGGGACCGCTTCTGGAACGAGGACGAGCGCGCCTACGACACGCTTTTCACGGCCATGGAGAGCTTCTTGCGTGCGATCGCTCCTCTTCTTCCTCTCCTGAGCGAGGAGATGTGGCGAGGCTTGACGGGGGAGCGGTCGGTACATCTGAGTGATTATCCGATTGCGCCCGAGGCGTGGGATGCCGATGACATCGTCGCCGCCATGGACGAGGTTCGTGCCGTCGTTTCGGCCGCCCACTCCCTGCGCAAGGCAAATAACCTGCGGGTGCGTCAACCCCTTGCGCGATTGACGGTCGTCCTTGCAGATCCCGACCTGCTCAAGCCCTATCGCGAACTCATCGCTTCGGAGGTCAACGTCAAGACGGTTGCGCTGGAGTCCTTCGCGGAGTCGGGACTGCAAGCGCGCACGGATATCAAGCTCAATCCGAAGGCATTTGCGCCCGAGATTCGCAAACTGACCTCGAGCTTGTTCGCTGCCGCGAAGTCCGGGCAATGGGAAGAGACCGCCGACGGGATTCGTTTCCCGAGCGTCGAATGCGACGGGGCTCCGGTGACTGTGAGCGGGGACGCTTACGCCCTAGTCACGAGCGTTTCCGCGGCGTCCGACGAGGCTGCCTCGGTCCTCGAGTCGGGAGCCTTCGTTGTCCTGGCGACAGCAGTCGACGCCGAACTTGAGGCTGAAGGCTACGCTCGCGACCTAGTTCGTCTTATCCAAGACGAGCGGAAGAAGGCCGGCCTGCACGTGGCGGACCGGATTTCCCTGAGTCTCACCGTGCCGGCCGAGCGTAGGGAAGCGGTCGAAAAGCACAGGGACATGATCGCGGATGAAACCCTCGCCACGAGTGTGACGATCGCGCCCGGGCGCGAGGCCATCGCTGTGGCTAAGGTCTAACGTCTACGCATGGGGGCGGCAGGGAAACCTGCCGCCCCCATCACAGGTAGATAGAGCGTCACTGTCGCTCGAAGAATGAAGCGAGATCAACGATTCGGTAAGAAACCTCGTCGCTGAGGCCCTCGAGTCTCAACGAAGATGTGTCACGCAAATCGTTCCCGAGGCAGCTAAAGGTCGCCTCACCGTGGTTGACGAATACTTCGACGACTCCGCGGTCATAGATGGCAGTGAGGCTATGAACATGCGTGAGTTCGGCATGACAGTGGGAACCATCCGGACGTGTGAGCATGACGTTACCCTGTCTGATCCTGAGCACGGGTACGCTTGCCGATTCGGAAAAGCTAATGGTCACATTATCGATGATGGAGGCACACATATCGAGCGCATATGTCGAAGAGCATTCTGAGGTAGCAGGGGGTGCGGACGAAATGAGGGCACGAATTTCGCGTGCAGGGATCATGCCAAGGCCCCGCTTGGTGACGACGACTTCGCGGGGCAGGGACAACACCCCTTTGTTGAGATGGTCGAGGACGTCTCGCCGACCGCGCCAATCGGCGAGCCATCCCCAAGCAAGGATGCGGTCCGATTCGACGAGGGTTTGTGAGGCGTAGAAGCTGTCACCCTCGTCAAACCAGCCGGTCACGGTGGGGTTGGAATCGAGGTCGTACCATCGAACCGGTTGGAATGCGCCACCTGCACGCCGGTAGTGCATGATCCCGGCGAGAGCATAGCGCCGTCCATCTACGGTCACGACGTCGGGGCACTCGAGCGTTGTTGAGACAGCAAGGCCCACATCGGCGACGAGTGCTCCTTCGTTACTCCACCCGCTCGTCCATGGTTCACCGGTCGCGTGAAGATAAGACACGATGGCTGGAAGGCGCTCGACAGAGGGGGGCTCGGGCTGAGAATCACTAGATGTAGCAGAGAGTGTGAACTCGCCGTCACCGGGATCGAGCGCGGTCCTAGCGCGCGCACAGGCCCGATCGATAGTGGTAGCAAGCACCATATGAACCCCGTCATCATCGACAACGAGTTTTGGATCCCTCCAGTCACGTCCTACATCATCACCCCCGACGAGCACAGTGGTTTCGGCGCCCGGAAGAACGCCGTCGCTTGTCTCGAGAATGGTTTGTGTCTCGATAACTGATTCGGGCTCGTTAGCGCTCTCCCTATGTCGAGTGAGGGCGATAAGGAGACGTTCAGCGTCGTGACCGTCACATGGACGTCCGTAAGTATCTAGTGGGAGCGCCGATCCAGAGAATGCGCCTCCGGTGAGCGGGGAGTCTTCCATGAGATCGGCTTGCGGGACAAGAAAAATCGGTAGGTTGCGCCAATGGATGAGGTCCGATGAGACGGCATGACCCCAGTGCATAACGTCCCAATGCGGGGAATAGGGAGTAAACTGATAAAAGACATGGTAGACGCCACGGAAGAAGCACAATCCGTTCGGATCATTGAGCCAACCCGTGGGTGGCGTGATATGCGCCCGCGCTCGGCCCGAAGGAGACTGCGGGGCAAAAGTTGTCACACCGTCGTCGATCACTCTTCTCGAGTTCCATGAATAGGCAAGCGCCACGCGCGCACCCGAGACCTTAACCCGGTCAGCGCCGAGGTCACAGGTCAAACGGAGCAGACCCCGCCGCGCTGGTGGGGTGAGAAGGGTAGAAGTGACCGTATCGCCGTCACGGAATAAAGTGGCAGTGACATCCTCGTCACCGACGCGTTCGACGCAGAGGTCAACGCGATCAAAAAACGAGTGAGAGGAAAGGTCGTAATCAAAATACATGAGTTTATCCATTCGTGTGAAGCATGCAGCTCTGGCCACCGATAACTTCGTTGGAGTAGAGGGATACATGATCGTGTTTAAGGCCGGGGAGCGTCGCGAGAATCGGGTCATCGGTGAGCGCGGAGTCACCGGCAATTGAGGAGATAAGTTTCGCGCATCCCCAATACCCCATTTCAAAATGAGGTAGGGCGATCGATGATGGGGGTGGGTGGAGGCTATGCTGCGTAATCTCGCTTTTATCGACAGAGACTACCGCAAGGTCATGTCCGATAATTCGAGAAGCAGCTGCGCAGGCCTGATACACCATTGCAGCACGCACATCGTTGAAGCAAAAGACACCATCGACATCCGTTCCCAAGGCGGATACGAGGGGCTCCCATGCGCGCTCAATGCGGTCATCAACGGCGAGCAGTGACACGTCGACCTGGGGTGCAAGATTGTCGATTGTGGTGAAGAACCCGTGATGGCGCCCCTGTCGAGCGACAATGTCTGCCGATGTGTCGACGTAGAGTATGCGAGTCACGCCAGCTTCAATAAGTGCTTGAGCAGCTTGAGTGCCGATCTTAACCTCGTCGGGCGTGACGCTCGGAATAGCGATTTCCGAGCTTGACGCATCGACAATGACTGTTGGCGCTGACGTCAAGCGTTTTGGAACCGTAAGCGAGCGGTTAAACATCGAGGCGTAAATGTATCCGTCGACATGATAGGAGGATAGGGCCTCGAGATGCTGGTCCTCCACCTCTTCGTCATCTTCTGTGTTAACCGTAAGGAGCGTGTAGCCATATCTACGTGCAGCCTCCTGTGAACCAAGGAGGATTCGCCCCGCGTAAGGACTCGTAGCGATGACGTCGGAAACAAAACCCAAAATTCGCGTATGCTGCGTCCGTAGCCCCCGTGCAAGGGCGCTTGAACGATAACCCATGCGTGTCGCAGCTCGGCGAATTTCGGCAGCAACCTCTGGACGTACGCGACCGGAATCCTTGTTCGTGAGGACGCGTGAGACTGTCGCGATAGAGACGCCTACCTCGTAGGCGATATCGCGTAGGGTAACCCGCATGTGTCCTCCTTGATCTCATATGCGTGCGAATGCGTTCCAGGCACCTTACCTAAGGTCCATCGCACGTAGGATAGACAATAGAGTACCGGGGCGCCGCCGAGGACGATAAGGAGCGCAGGCAGAGTGTAGGCCAGAGCCGCCCAAGCCACCGAGACAACGATGCTCAGCAGCGAGACGAGCGGTCTCGCGATCACCATACTCCCGCTCATGAGCACCACCTGAGAAGGAGACAGCGTGAGGTGCGAGGTCAAGAAAGCAGCATTGGCCCAGGTGAGGTACAGGAAGACCATGAGCATGAGGAGAAGTCCTGCACAGAGGTAGCCAGCAACGCCCACGCCAAGGACATTCATCGCCTGATACTCCCAGGCGAGCATCAAGCCTATTCCGCCTATCGACCATCCGCGCAGATTGGCTCCCACAGCGCACCGTCGCCATTCCGCCCACAAAACGGTGGGCAATTGACGCAGCAGCAACGGTTCTTCCTGCATACGCTCGCGCCGTTGAAGTCGGACGACTGCCTCCATAGCGGGGAAGATTCCGAAGATGACGAATCCCGCGAGGCTATAGGTCACGGCGAGCGCGTGGATGACTACGAGTCGGCAGACAAGCCTGCAGAACCTTTCATAACTCAGAGCAAAGCGATGAAGAGTCATCCCTTGACGGCCCCCAACATCACGCCTTTATCGAAGTAGCGTTGAAGGAATGGATAGGCGATGAGTAGGGGAACCGTTGATACAATGATGATACCAAACTTCATTTGATCTGCGGCCCTTTGTGCATCTGCCACGCCAATTGATGTCGTTGAGGTGTTTTGGTTGACCAGCAATAGCTGTTGGAGGATGTTTTGCAGAGGAAGCTTGCTGTCATCGGTAATGAAGATGAGGCCGGTCATGAAGTCATTCCAGTGGCCGACGAAATAATAGAGCCCGATAACCGCCAAAATCGCTGACGATAGCGGAAGAACTATCTTAAAGAAGAATCCAAAATATGATAGTCCGTCAATACGTGCGGCGTCGAACAGCTCTTGAGGTATCGACGTCTCAAAGAAGGAACGCGCAACGATGACATTATACACCGAAACGGCTCCGGGAAGGATGAAGACCCACATAGAGTTAAGCAGGCCGAGTTGAGAGTAGAGGAGATAGGAGGGGATGAGTCCTCCAGAGAAGAACATAGTGAAGGAAAAGAGGAAGAGGATTATGCGGCGAGCTTTGAATTCTGCGCGCGAAAGTGCGAAGGCGGCAGGGATCGTTACTATCATGTTGACGGCGGTGCCGAGACATGAATACAAGATCGTGTTTCTATATCCTTGCCAAATGCGAGGCTCGTCGAAGATGCGGCGATAGCCCTCGAGGGTTGGCGCCTTGGGGAGTAGGCGTACGTTTCCAGATGCGACGGCCGTCGGATCAGAAAATGACGAAATAATGATGAACCAAAGTGGATAGATAATCGCGATTACAACGAGGGTGAGGATGATGCCAATCGATAATGTAATGGCAAGGTCGGCGCCGCGTTGCTGCTTGATCTGTGTGGTGAAAGTACGCAGACGGTTCATTGTGTGTCCTAGAAGATTGAGGATCCCGAGACCCGCTTAGAGAGGGCGTTTGCTGCTACGAGGAAGCAGAAGTTGACGATCGTGTTGAATAGCCCAATGGCTGTCGAGTAAGAGAACTGTGAACCAAGGATACCTATCTTATAGGTGTATGTAGAGATGACCTCGGTAGCCGGCAGGTTCAGCGCGTTTTGCATGAGGTAGATTTTGTCGAAGCCGACTGCCAGCACGGATCCCATTGTCAGGATAAGTAGGATGACGCAAGTGGGTGCGATTGCCGGGATGTCGACGTGACGGATGATTGAGAGCCGGCCAGCGCCGTCAATCCGTGCCGCCTCGTAGAGTGAGACGTCGACGGAGGACAACGCCGCCAGGTAAATAATAGCGTTCCAACCTACGTGTTGCCACACTTCGCTTGCCCAATAGATGTGTGTAATTGCGGTCGGAGAGCCCATGAGGGAGGTTTCGCCGCCAAGGAAACCCAGGAGTCCTGAACCCGGTGCTAGAAAAATGTTGAGCATCGAGACGATGACAACCACCGAGATGAAGTGTGGCATGTATGTAACTGTCTGTATGAAGCCTTTGATGCGTTTGGACGCCACTTGGTTGATAAGGAGTGCCAAAACGATGGGAAAGAAAAACCCCGTAACGAGCGTCCAGAGGCTGATGCGGACGGTGTTGATCATAATGTCGCTGAACAGCGGCGATGAAAAGAAGTTGGTGAAGTACTTGAAGCCCATCCACTCGCCGCCCGTGAGGCCCTTGACCGGGTCAAATTTGCGGAAGGCTAATTGGATGCCCCACATTGGCACATATGCGAAGAGTGCCACGAATATGAGGGCCGGGGTCACAAGTACCCACAGTCGCCAGTTACTACGATTGCCGCTGAATCGCCGTGCGGAGCGTGCCTTTGTTCGGGGAGGAGTAATGATGTGAGTTGACATTAGTCGTTTTCCATCTTGTCGTAGAGATCTTGCCAGATAGCGATATTCGTCTTGAGGCCCAGGGTGGGTTCTGAAACCTTCTTAACATAGGTGTCCCACCCCTCATCAATGCCCCCTGTTTGCACCCAGGTTGCAAGCATGTTGTCAACATAGTTGAAGATCGCCGTGTTGTTGTTAGACAGCTGATCGGTCTGGTCTGAGCTGGGGCGAACATAAATTGGTATAATATCGCGGACTGGATCGACGCGAGCGAGTGCTGCGGCGTACGCTTCATTGGATTCTGTCACGTAGTCTGCATTTGTGTCGTTCGTGATGGTTAATTCGTCGGGAATATAGCCGGCGAACCTGTCCTGCAGAGCGATCGATCGCGTGTCGGTGTACTTCTCGTAAGCCTTCTCTTTGTTGATGACGTAAGTGTTGTTGTCTGCTTTGGTGACGTATGTAGGGATAGAACCAAAGTAGCCTGCCACAGAAAGCTCCGGTGTATACATCGCGTCAACGATCTTAAGTACGGCGTCCCTGTGTGGAGTATCTTCTTTGACAGTCAACGCGTAGGCGAACTCAGTGGCATCTTGAGAGTAATCCCAAGTGACCTTGGAATCAGGATCGTCGGCGTGCTGTTTGAGAGGCGGCAGTGAGATGTATTGGTCGCCCAAGTTGCCGTATTCGGAGTTGGTGGACCAGCCAATCGAGACACCTGTACGTGCGAGCTTGCCGTCACCGATCGTTTGCGCGTCGTACTGCGATCCGTCACGCGTGAACGTGTCCTTGGGGATGAGGCCCTGGTCGAGGAGTCGATGCAGGTAGGTGATGACGTCACGGAGCTGGTTGCTAGTGAGGTATGACTTGACTTTGCCATTCTCGACATACATGCCTTGGCTGGAGGCGGACGGTCCCATATACGACGTTGTGATGCCAGTTGAGTTGAGTAGCACGAGGGGAGACCACAGGCCGAATCCGACATTGCGAATGTTCATGGGGATCTCGTCGGCTTTGCCGTTGCCGTTGGGATCGCGGGTCTTGAAAGCGATGAGGACATCCTCGAGCTCGTCCCAGGTAGTGGGGATCTCGAGGTTGAGCTTGTCGAGCCAGACCTTGTTGATGAACATATGGCTTGCCGACACGCGGTATCCCTTACCTCGGTCAGAGGGGAGCAACCTGATGACGCCGTCTTGTTCTGCCATATGGGCTGCGACCGGTCGCTCCTGGAGGAAGCGTTTGACATTGGGCATCTTGTCGATGTCGTTGCTGAGATCGGCGAAGCGGGAAAAATAGCGAGAGACGTCGGCGGGGTCGTAGAGAGCGAGCCCAATGTCAGGGAAGTCGCCGGCCGCCATCGACGCAGCCTTCTGCTGTCCCCAGGCGGTGTCGAGGACTTCTTGCCACGAAATATGGCAGTCGCAGGCTTTCTCAAGGGCCTGGGAGTACGTCGTCTTGGCCATGGGGACGTCGATGGCGTTGCGGCGGACTTTGATGGTGACGATGGGGCGATTGTCGTCGGCGACTGTAGGGGTTGATGCGTTGCTGCAGGCCGTGCACGCAAGGGTGCTCAGCGCCGCAAGTGCGCAAGCTGCTCGCATGAGGATGCGCCTAGCGGTCGAATACATGGAATACCCCCGTCGGTATAGGCCGTGAAACCGAGATCAGTCTAGCAAGGTAAACGTTTGCCGTTTGGTGTCGTTGACCACAATGGCTGGGCTTGGGGAAACGAAACCCGCGGCTTCGTAGCCGCGGGTTGTGGAGGATCGTCCGTTACTTGAGCGCGGCCAGCGCGGCGTCGTAATCGGGCTCGTCGGTGATCTCGGGAACCTGCTCCGTGTAGATCACCTCTCCCTCGGCGTTGAGAATAACGACGGCGCGCGAGAGCAGCCCCGCGAACGGTCCGTCGACCAGTTCGACGCCCCAATCCGTGCCGATGCTTGAGCGGAACGCTGAGCACGCGTGGACGTTATCGAGCCCCTCGGCCCCGCAAAAGCGCGCTAGCGCGAAGGGCAGGTCACGCGAGACACACACGACGACCGTGTCGTCGAGTTCGGCCGCGGCGGCGTTGAAGCGGCGCACGGAGGCCGCGCACACGTCGGTGTCGACCGAGGGGAATAGCGAGACGACAACGCGCTTGCCGGAGAAATCCGCCAGCGAGATGTCGTCGAGCTCGGTCGTCGTGACGTGCACCGACGGAGCGGTGGAACCGACCTCGGGTAGGGCCGCGTGGGTATGGACGGGATTACCTTGGCATGTCACCTGTGTCATAAATCCACCCTAGGCGATCGCGCTCGCCCCCGCCCGGCGATGGCACCTAAACTGGGCGCAACAAGAAAGGAACACTATGACGACACAGCCCGACGAGGGCGCGGGTATCGATCCCGACCTGCTTGCCTATCTCGAGGCCGATGACGATCCGCTCGCCCTCACCGACGTCACCGACACCGATCCCGACCTGGCCGAGGCGCTCGCTCACGTCGTTTCTTCCTCCCTTCTTCAAGGGCCTTTGGCAGAGGCGATCGTCGACGACCCCGAGGAAAGCGTCGACCCGCTCGATGCCGCCGCCACGCAGGTCGTGGCACGCGCGCGCATGGACCAGATCTATCGATCCATCATCGCCCGAGCCCCCGAGCACCGCGTGCAGCCCTCGCTCGAGCGCGTGGAGGCGGTGCTGGAGTGGATGGGGCATCCCGAGCGGACTTACCGTAGCGTCCATATCGCGGGAACGAACGGTAAGACCTCGACCGCGCGCATCGTCGATTCCCTCGCTCGCGAGGGCGGTTTGCGCCTCGGGCGCTTCACCTCACCCCATCTCGTCAGCCCCACCGAGAGGATCTGTCTCGACGGCGATCCCGTGAGTCCCGAGCAGTTTTGCGCCGCTTGGGATGACGTCGCGCCCTTCATCGAACTCGTCGACCGCAAGAATGCGGAAGAGGGCCGGCCGAGATTGTCATTTTTTGAATGCTTCACCGTCATGGCCTACCAGGCCTTCGCCGATGCCCCGGTCGATCTCGCCGTCGTGGAGGTCGGAATGGGGGGACGGTGGGACGCCACCAACGTCATTACTCCGGCAGTCGCGGTCATTACACCCATAGGCTACGACCACGAAAGGTGGCTGGGGACGACTCTCGAAGACATTGCCCGCGAGAAGGCCGGGATTATTCCCGAAGGCGGCGTGGTCATCTGCGGACGGCAAGCTCCACAGGCTCTCGCCATTATCGAGGAGGAGGCTCGCGCAAAGCGCGCGACACTGCGGGTGTTGGGTCGCGATTTTGACGTCTGCGCCCTGGAGAAGGCGGTTGGCGGATCGCTCGTTTCCATCCGTACCCCGGCGGCGCGATACGACGACGTCTACGTCCCACTGCTCGGTGCTCACCAGGCGGACAACGCGGCGTGTGCGCTGGCGGCCTACGAGGTCGTGTGTGGCGGAAGTGCTCTTGCCGGCGACCTTGTCGAGCGTGGTCTCATGGGCGCGACTTCGCCGGGACGCGCGGAGGTCGTGCGCTCGTCTCCGACGATCATCGTCGATGCGGCCCACAATCCTGCCGGAGCCGAGGCGCTGAGGTTGACGCTCAACGAATCGTTCACCCTCAGTCATATTGTCGGCGTGTTCGCGGCGATGGCAGACAAGAACATCGAGGCGGTCCTCGGTGAGATGGAGCCCGTTCTCGACGCGGTGGTGGTCACGTCGATGGACAGCGAGCGAGCCGCCGACCTCGATGAGGTCGTGCGTATCGCCGAGGAGGTCTTTGGCTCAGACCGTGTTTCAAGCGCGGATACGCTCGAGGAAGCTATCGACGAGGCGGTCTCCCAGGCCGAGTCAACACCCGATCCGACGGCTTCCAGCGGCATTGTTTGTTTCGGTTCGGTCCACTTCGCTGGCGACGTTCTCGCGCTTCTTGGCAAGATTCCGGGATCAGAAAGGACAATGCCATGATTATCGCCGCTGCCGACGGGTCGGCCATAGGGAATCCGGGGCCCACGGGATGGGCCTGGTACGTAGACGAGGAGCATTGGGCGGCCGGGGCCTTCCCCACCGGTACGAACAACATTGGCGAGTTGACCGCTGTGGCCGAGCTGCTTGAGGCGACGGCGCACGTGGGGCAGGCCCTCCACATTGTCGCCGATTCTCGCTACGTCATTGACTCCGTGACCTCGTGGATGCCGGGCTGGAAGCGTCGAGGGTGGAAGAAGGCCGACGGCAAGCCGGTGAAGAACGTCGACCTCATGCGCCGCATCGACGCGCTTATGCAAGGCCGCGAGGTGACTTTCGAATGGGTGAGGGGCCATGCGGGCCATCCCCTCAATGAGAAAGTCGATGCGCTAGCGCAAGCTCAGGCGCGAGCCGTAGCCGATTGTGCGACGCGGCGCGGACCGGGATGGCCGGGCCAGGTTGCCTGTGACATCGGCGATGACACCCTCTTTTGAGGAAAGACGAGTAAGGAAAGACGGCCATTGCCTAAAGTGGCGTCAGCGACGCGAAAAAGCGGTATCACCCGCACACATTCGCGTGTGATGGGAAGCACATCATAAAAGTAAGGGCGGCCTATGAGGGGTGGAGCGTTGCGCTCTGGGAGGCAACGGAAAACCGCGAAAATGAGCCACATTGTCGAGACGTGATCGTGGGATAACGTATCGTCTCCCTCATCAAAAACGACGATATTCGCTTAACTCGATTTGCTTTATTGAGTCGGGCCTCGGTGCCTCTTCTGGCGAGGCGCAATCTGCCCTAGCGTCGTTGTCATCACGACGGTTCACCCGTCACGTCACAACGAATTCACAAGGAGACAATCATGACGACGATGCCTCAGGTCAGCGAGTGCCAAGCGACGACGTGCGCTTTCAACCACGACGGATGCCAGGCTTTTGCTATGACGATGGGTGAAGGCGGCTGCACGACCTTCATCGCCCTCGATACCCTCGGAGGGCTGCCCACGGTCGACGCGCAGGTCGGTGCGTGCCAACGCGGTGACTGCACGTTCAACCATCAGCTCGTGTGCTCGGCCCCCGCGGTTCGAGTCGACGCCAACGAAGCCTGCTTGACCTACACGAAGGCCAAGTAACTCGAAAACGCCCAGACACCAGGCGAACGTCATGAGGCGTTCGCCTGGTAGTCTTATGCGCGCGTGACATGGAAGGGGAAACGGGTGGCACTAGCGCCGATCGGCTTCGTTATCGCCTCGCAATCCGACACACTCGCGCGCGGAGTATGCGAGGTTGCGGCACCCATGGCGCCCGACGTCTGCCTGGTGGCGTGTGGATGCCATGACGAGGGGCTTTCGCGAGCGCTCGACCACCTCGCCGACGCGTGCAGCGAGGCGGCACATCGCATCGGCCAGGACGCACGCATTGTCATTCTTGCCGACATGGGGCCGGCGAAACTTGCCGCGCACCAGCTCCTCAATCAGTGGGGCGAGGGGAATGTCGCTTTGGGGCACGGGCCTCTCGTGGAAGGCGCGATCGCCGGAGCAGTAGCGGCCCAACAGGGCGATAATCTCGAGGCTGTCATGCGCGCGATTGCCGGGGCTGTCCAGTTCTTCGATGTTGACGTCCTCGCGCTGCCGCCAGAGCCCGAACGCGATGATCCCTATGCGCCGCGACACGTCGCCTGGGGCGGCAGCGAGTTGTTGGGCCCCAGACCCGCGGCGCGGCTGGCCCGTATGGCCTCCGACTACGACGCGCGCGTCACGGTCAACGGCGTGGACGCGACGAGCGTGCTTGCTCTCATGGGACTTAAACTGGCACCGGGCGACAACATGCTCGTCGAAGCCGAGGGCGTTGAAGCCTCGATGGCATTGGCTGCGATCGCCGATGCTTGCGCTAACGGCCTCGAATAGATGTCTCGAAGGAGAAACCCCATGATTCAGGCACTGGACCCCAACGTCGAACACACGCTTATCCTCATCAAGCCCGATGCCTATCGCCGTGGACTCACCGGCGAGATCCTCGCGCGTTTCGAGCGTAAGGGCTATCGCCTCGCGGCACTCAAGGTCGTCGTCGCCGACGAGCAGACGCTGCGTGAGCACTACGCCGAACACGCTTCGAAGCATTTCTTTACCGAATTAGCCTCCTACATGGCCTCCGCACCGATGGTTGTGGCTGCGTTGGCCGGTGAGCAGGTTGTCGCCGGGGCTCGCACACTCGTGGGCGCCACGCAGCCGACGACGGCCGATCCGGGGACGATTCGCGGTGATTTCGGCCGCGACTGGGGTAGCGGGTGCGTGGAAAACGTCATTCACGCTTCGGACTCACGCGCCGCGGCAGAGCGCGAACTTGCCATCTGGTTCCCTGAGCTCGCGTAGGCCCCGCCCTCGATGCACCTCACGTCGCTGTCGCTACGCGGCTTCAAGTCCTTCGCTCAGGCCACGACGCTCGCCCTCGATCCGGGCATCATGTGCGTCGTGGGGCCCAACGGATCGGGCAAGTCGAACATCGTCGACGCGCTCGCTTGGGTCATGGGGGAACAGGGCGCGAAGACCCTGCGCGGCGGCAACATGAGCGACGTGATTTTCGCTGGAACCTCCTCGAGGCCGGCACTCGGGCGCGCCGAGGTCAAGCTCACGATCGACAACTCTGCAGGGGAGTTGCCGATCGACTACTCGGAGGTGACGATCTCGCGCACCCTTTTTCGCGAGGGGGGATCGGAATACGCGATCAACGGCACGCCCGTGCGCCTGCTCGACATTCAAGAGCTCTTGTCGGATACGGGGATGGGTCGATCGATGCACGTCATCGTCGGCCAGGGGCACCTTGACGATATTTTGCGTGCCGACCCGATCCAGCGTCGATCCTTCATTGAAGAGGCCGCCGGTGTCCTCAAGCATCGGCGCCGCAAGGAACGCGCTGAACGCAAGCTCGCTGGGCTCGCCGACAAACTTGCCCGTGTCGAAGATCTCACGCGCGAGATTGGTAAACAGCTGGGTCCCTTAGCAAAACAGGCCCGCATCGCGAGCCAAGCCGAACGCATTCAGGCTCTTGTTCGAGACCTCGAAGCGCGGCTCCTCGCCGCCGACGCGACGGACGTCACCGAGCGACTAGCCCGTTTCGAGGCTGAACGTGGTGAGGCCCTCACGCAGGCCCGCGGCCTTGCCGAGGAGATCGCGAGTCTCGGTGACTCCGCTCGTGGCCTGCGCGAGAGTCTCGCCGACGATGCCCCTATCACCGAGGCCACTCGATCTTGGTCGCGCCTGTCGACGCTGCACGACCGTTTGGCTTCGTTGGAGGAGATAGCGAACGAGCGTGTGCGGGTTCTTTCCGCGCCCGTTGCGTTTCCCGCTGGGCCTAGCGAAGACGAGCGCGAAGCCCTCCTCGAGCGCACCCGTGCCGAAGTCGACACCCTCAGTGAGGCCCTTGAGAGGGCAGAACTTGCCCTAGAAGAACGCCGACGTGGCCTCGCCTGGGCGCGTGAGCGTGAGAGCGAAGCTGACGAGGCCCTCGGCATTGCCCGCCGTGACGAGCGCGAACGCGAACGTACCTTGGCGCAGGCCCGTCTTGCCGCGTCGCAGGCGGACGCAGCGAGTGCAGCCGCGCGAGAGGCCCTACAAACAGCGGTAGCGCGACGTGAGGAAAGTGCCGCTAGGGTGGCGAGTGCGCGCGCGGAAGCTCCGGCAGGAGAGGTACTGCTGGTCGACGATGGGGCTCACGGTGACTACGAGGATGCGCGAGAGGCCGCTCGCGCGTGTGAGGAACGCGCTCGCAGTGCGAGACAATCAGTCGAAGAATGCGCCCGCGAACAGGCGGCGTGGCAGGCAAGGGCCCGCGCACTGTCCGACATGCTCGCCACATTTTCCGATCCCGATCTTGCCGGCGAAGAAGCGATCTGCGGGCTGGCCGGACGCGTAGAAGACATCTTGAATGTTGAGGGCGCCTGGGCCGACGCGCTCGCCCACGCCCTCTCGCCCGTTCTCAAGGCACGGGTCGCGAAGACGGCCACCGCGGCGAAAGAACTGGTCACCCTCGCTCAACGCAGCGACGACGCGCTCGTCAGCGTCGTCACCGACTGCCCGACCCCCGAGCTCCCACGCACCCCCCTGCCCCCGCGCTGCTGCTGGGCGGCGCACGCGTGGCACACCGACGATGAAGCAGTGCGCCGCGTCGTGGGGGCCTATCTGACGGGAGTGGTCCTCGCCGCCGACGCCGACGCCGCTCGCGCAGCGATCACGTGCGAGGGTGTCGCGCGCGTCTACACGAGCGGTGGTCATCTCTTTGCCCCCGGCCTCGTGAGTGCCGGCTCGCAGGCGGCTACGACGAGCCTGTCTCTCGCACACGAACGCGACGAAGCCGAGGCCAGGGCACAGGTCGCAGCAGAATCCACGCGCAAGGCCACACGCGATGCCGAGCAGGCGCACGACGACCTTGCCCGGGCGCGAGAACGTGAAGCCTCGGCTCTGACAAGGGTGCGTGAGGCCGACCGGCAGCGAGCCGAGCATGAGGCCGATCGTGCCCGCCGCCTCGCGCAGCTCCAAGCCGCCATCGAGGAAGAGCAGCGGTCTTGCGTCGCCGAGGAGGAGGCTCGTCAGCTTCTTGCCCAACGCGAGGAAGAAGCTCAAGCTGCACGTAAGCGTCTCGCTACCGCCGAGGAGGCTGCCGGTCCCGGCGTGGATCTTGCTGATCTCGAGAAGCGGGCCCTAGAGGCGAGAGACGCTGCTCGTTTCGCGCAAGAGAGCCTCGCGTCCAGCCAGCTTGAGGCCAGTGCCGCCCGCGAGCGCCTCGACCGTACCCGCTCGCGCCTGCATTCTTGCAGGCGCGAGCTCACCGCCTATCTAGCTGCACTCGAACAGGCGCGACAACGCGAGAAGACTAACGGGACAAAAGCGACATTGGCGCGTGAGATTGCCGCGCGGGCCGGCCGGGCACGGCAGGCTGCCCGATGGGGGCGTGACCTGGCTGAGGAGCAGCGGCGAACCGCCGAGGAAGAGCGTCAGTCTTCGAGTACACGGTTGAGCGAGATCGACACCGTCCTTGATAAACGTCGCGAGGCACACGCGAGGGTGCGCGATGAGCTTCAGCGCCTCGAGGTGGCCGCCGCGAAGGAATCGCTTGAGCTCGATCATCTACGCGAACAGGCCCACGACAAGTTCGGGATCGGCATCGATGAACTGTGCGGGAGTTACGGTCCGCATCTTCTCGTTGCCCTCCCATCTGAGGACCCCGATGAACCGGTCCGCCACGTCGCCTTTGATCGGCGTGCCGTGGCTCGGCGGCTCGCTCGGGCTCAACGCGATCTCAAAGCGCTCGGGAAGGTCAATCCACTCGCCTTGGAAGAGCACAAGGCGCTTGAGGAACGCTACACCTTCATGACCGACCAGCTTGCCGACATTAAGCGTTCAAGGGCCGATCTTATTCGCGTTATTCGGGAGGTTGATGCGCGCGTCGAGTCCGCCTTTGCCGAGGCATTCGCCGACACGTCGCGTGCTTTCAGCGAGGTTTTCGCGACGCTGTTTCCCGGCGGGCAGGGTCACATAGAGCTCACCGATCCCGAAGACATGCGCGAAAGCGGGGTCGATATCCGAGTGCGTCCGGCGGGCAAGAAGATCTCTCGGATGAGCCTTTTGTCGGGCGGGGAGCGTTCGCTCGCTGCTTTGGCTTTTCTCTTTGCCATCTTTAAGGCCCGTCCCTCTCCCTTCTACATCCTCGACGAGGTCGAGGCGGCTCTTGATGACGCCAATCTCACGCGGATGCTTGCGGTCTTTGATCAGCTGCGAGAGGTCTCTCAGCTGATCGTCATCACCCACCACAAGCGCACGATGGAGATCGCCGATTCGCTCTACGGGGTGACGATGAAGGACGGTGTGACCACTGTCGTGGGGCAACGTATGGGCGAGACCAAGTCGCGGTGAGCTCAAACGTAACGATTCGATTACGACACGGGGAACGGGTTTAGCTCGCTCGCGTTTTCATGGAACACTAAGACTGTGACTCAATCGCTCGTCGTCCTCTTCGTCGCCCTGGCCATCACCGTGGCGGCGGCTTTGGGCATCGTTTATTCCTTCATCCGGGCGCGTTCTCCCCGCGAGGGTGTACGTGAATGGGTGCGTGATGCCACCGACGCATGGAAGCGCGATGAGCTCGGTGACCTGACATCGGGCAGTCGTGACGTGTCGATCGACGATCTCATGGATGAGGCGCAGCCTGCCGAGCGTGGCGAGGAAGACTCGGGCGAGACCGAGGCGCGGGCCGCTCGCGAGGCCGAAGCACCGATTTTGCCTTCGTTTGAACCGAGTGGGCGTCGCCGCCGCCCGACGAGGGCGCAGATCACCCAGGGTGAGGGTTCACGCGAGGGGGCGACGGGTGAAGAGAAGGCCGCGACCCCCACCGAGAGCGGGACCGATGTTGAGGAATTAGTTGCCGATCTGGCTGCTGAGGAACACGAGGGTGACGGGTCCGTCGAAACAGGTGTCTCGGCCGATGAATGCGCGGAGGAATCCGCGGAGGAATCGGATGAGCCGCGCGATGGCGAGGAGACTGAGGCCGTTGAATCCCACGATGTGCAGGAGAATCGCTCCCTCGCATCAAAGCGAGGCGAGGACGACGAATCGGTCGAGGCCCCAGGCCAGGGGCGGGCCTGCGACAGGTGATGCTTTAGCCGTCTTCCGCCGGGAGAGGTGCGCGGGGCACCCTGTAGAATCGCGAGCATGAACGACCTCATTACTCAACTCGGTGGACCGGAAACCTTTGCCATCGTCGTCGGTGGTGTTGCCACAGTCATCGGCGGTGTTGTGGCGGCCCTCGTTGGGCGTCGTGGCGGAGACGACGAGACCGTCGCTCCCACTCAGACGCAAACCCCAGCCGGACCAGGTATCGAGCCGATCGCTACCCCGGAGGAACACCCGGAGGAAGACGCCCTATCCGACGTTGAACCGGCCGAGGTCAGCGAAGAAGCACCCGAAGAGGTCGTCGACGAGGCCCCCAGCCTCGATGTTCCCGAATCTGTGCCGACGCGAATGCAGCGGTTGCGTTCCCGCCTCGCCCGCTCGGGATCCTTCGGTTCGACGCTCGTTAGAGTCCTCTCGCGCGGAGATCTCGACGAAGAAGACTGGGAAGAGATCGAAGATACCCTCCTCATGGCAGACGTCGGCGTGGAGGCCACCGACGAGATCATGGAGGAGCTGCGCACGCAGGCGCGCATCATCGGCACTTCGGATCCCGCCACGATCAAGACGGTCCTGAGGACGAAGCTGCT
Organism: Actinomycetaceae bacterium; assembly: GCA_030527545.1. Classification (GTDB taxonomy): domain Bacteria; phylum Actinomycetota; class Actinomycetes; order Actinomycetales; family Actinomycetaceae; genus Nanchangia. The sequence continues at coordinate 48,067 of JAUNAP010000004.1, read as the reverse complement.
CGAGCTCGTCGATCCGACGATGGATCGGTCTCTCGCCGCGTCGCGTCACGACGACCATCCCGGTGTTGTCCTCATGGTGGGCGTCAACGGTACGGGCAAGACGACGACGGTCGGCAAGCTCGCGCGCATCTTCGTCGCCGAAGACAAGAAAGTTCTCCTCGGTGCCGCCGACACGTTCCGCGCCGCCGCTGCTGACCAGCTTGCGACCTGGGGCGAGCGCGTGGGCGTCGACGTCGTTCGTTCCGATCGACAGGGCGCCGATCCTGCCTCTGTGGCTTTTGACGCCGTCAAGCGGGGCGACAGTGAAGAGGTCGACGTCGTCCTCGTCGACACGGCCGGACGCCTACAAAACAAGCGCGACCTCATGGATGAGCTGGGCAAGGTCAAGAGGGTCATGGAGAAGACGGCCCCCGTTACCGAAACGCTCCTCGTCATGGATGCCACGACGGGGCAAAACGGGATGAGTCAGGCCCGCCTCTTCGCCGAGGTTGTCGACATCACGGGCATCGTGTTGACCAAACTCGACGGGTCTGCCAAGGGCGGTATCGTCATCTCTGTTCAGCGTGAGCTCGGCGTGCCCGTCAAGCTTGTCGGCCTCGGCGAAGGTCCTGACGATCTCGCTCCCTTCGATCCGGCCTCCTTCGTCGATTCGCTCCTGTCCTAGTCAGCAACGCAGCCAAGGAAGAACCGTATGTTTTCGACCCTTTCCGATCGCCTCACCTCGTCGTTTAATCAGCTTCGCGGCAAGGGAGTCCTCACCGAAGCTGATGTTGACGCGACGGTCAAGGAGATCCGGCGGGCGCTTCTCGATGCAGACGTCGCCCTACCTGTTGTGCGCTCCTTCACGAAGCAGGTACGCGAGAAGGCCTACGGCGCAGCCCGCTCGAAGGCCCTTAATCCGGGGCAGCAGGTCGTCAAGATCGTCAACGACGAGCTCGTTGGCATCCTGGGTGGCCAGGCGCGCGAGCTCCACGTCGCCCCCAAGGGCCCGACGATCATGATGCTGGCCGGTCTCCAGGGTGCCGGGAAGACGACGCTCGCGGGCAAGCTGGGCAAATGGCTCTCGAGCGATAAGGACGCACGCCTCCTGCTCGTTGCCGCCGATCTTCAACGCCCTAACGCCGTCACTCAGCTCGAGGTCGTTGCCGGGCGTGCAGGTGTGGACGTGTGGGCGCCCGAGCCTGGTAACGGTGTGGGCGATCCCGTTGCCGTGGCTCGTTCGGGTGTCGACGAGGCGATCACTAAGGGCTACGACTTCGTCATCGTCGATACGGCCGGTCGCCTCGGCGTTGACGAGGAGATGATGGACCAGGCGCGCCGGATCCGCGACGCCATCGAGCCCCACGAGGTCATCTTCGTGCTCGACGCGATGGTGGGCCAGGACGCCGTACAGACCTCGCTGGCCTTCCGCGATGGCGTGGGCTTCACCGGTGTCGTGTTGTCGAAACTCGACGGCGACGCCCGCGGTGGTGCCGCGTTGTCAGTTCGTGGGGTCACCGGCGCACCTGTTCTCTTCGCTTCGACGGGCGAAGGCCTCGATGATTTTGAGCGCTTCCATCCAGATCGCATGGCCTCGCGGATTCTCGATATGGGCGATGTGCTCACGCTCATCGAGACGGCGGAGAAGGCTTACACGCAAGAAGAGGCGCTTGATCTGCAGGCGAAGATCTCCAAGGGCGCCTTTACTCTCGAGGACTTCCTCACCCAGCTTAACCAGATCCGCAAGATGGGGTCGATGAAGAAGCTACTCGGGATGTTGCCCGGCGCCGGTCAGATGCGTGAGGCCCTCGATAACTTCGACGAGTCGCAGATCAACCGGATCGAGGCAATTGTCCACTCGATGACCCCTGCCGAACGACAGGACCCGTCGATCCTCAATGGGTCGCGGCGAGCCCGTATCGCTGCTGGTTCGGGAACAACGATCACTGAGATCAACGCCCTCGTTAAGCGTTTCGAGGAAGCGCGGCGCATGATGCAGGCAATGTCTCGAGGGGGCGGTCAAATGCCCGGTATGGGCAATCTCGCCGGTGGCCTGCCCGGTTCGTCGAAGCACTCGGGGGCTCGGCAGGCCAAGCGTAAGGGCAAGAAGAAGCGCAAGTTTGGCAATCCCGCTAAGCAGAAGGCGTGGGAGGCGCAAAAGTCTGCGGGTGCGAAGCCCTCGGGCGAGCCCGGATCAGCTTTCGGCCTGGGACAGCAGACGCCCAAGACGATGGACGACCTCCCCGACGATCTCAAGCGGATGCTCGGGCGCTTGTCGTGACCATCCGCCATCTTGTCGGACCGTGCGCGTGGACGAACGAGGAGGGCGTGACCACTTGGGTCCGCGACGTTTACGACGTCGAGGGGCGCCTGACCCGTGCACGCCCATCTCGCGTCGACGAGATCGTCGAGGGGTGGGTAACACCCGGTCTCGTTGATGTCCACGCACACCTGGGTTACGGGCCTCGCGGGATCACCCCTGTCGAGACGGCTGTTCTTGATGGGCGGTCCTGTGTCTCGGTGGGAATCCTTGACGTGCGCGACTGCGGTGTGCCAGCGCGGGCGAATGACGCGTTGACCACGATGCCCGGCCTGCCCCGGATCATTCGCTGCGGTCAGCACCTGGCCCGGCCCAAACGCTACATACGCGGTCTCGGGCTCGATCTCGACGACCCTGCGGACCTGCCGGCGGCCGTAGCCGAGCAGGCGCGCGCAAGCGATGGGTGGGTCAAGATCGTTGGCGATTGGATTGATCGCAGCGGCGGCAGGGAGGCGGTACTTCGCCCCCTGTGGGAAGATGCGGTCTTGTGCGACGCGGTCGCAGCGGCGCACGAGGCGGGCGCGCGCGTGGCCGTCCACACGTTTAGCCACCGCACGATTGATGCGCTCTTGACCGCAGGTGTCGACAGCATCGAACACGGAACGGGAATGTCGCGCGAGCACATGGACGAGGCAAAGCGGGCGGGAATCGCCGTCACGCCCACGCTCCTCCAAGTGGGACTTTTTGCCGACTTTGCAGCCCAGGCCGGGGAGAAATATCCGCGCTATCGCGACGAGATGGCGGCGATGCACGCCTCGGCGCGGGCCCATTTCGAAGAACTCGTCGACTCTTGTGTCACCCTCCTTCCCGGTACGGACTCCGGCGGATACCAGCGTTTCGGTAGCCTCGCCGACGAGCTGGCGCGGTGGGCCGAGTGGGGCTGCCCGCCCGAGCGCATCGTCGAAGCAGCGACGTGGGGCGTGAGGCAATTCCTTGGGCTAGACGTGCTTGCGGAGGGGCGGGGTGCCGACTACGTCGTCTATTCGAGCGATCCAACGCTAGACGCGGGGGTCTTCGCTCGCCCCGCATGGGTCGTCATCGGGGGTCGTCGACTACGTTAGCGTCGTGGAGCCACGTCTTGGTTGCGGCGTCGAATACCTCCACGGCGCGGGTGTGGGCGAGCGAGGGTGCTTGAGCGACGAAGGCTGGCCTCAGACCGTGGGGGAGGCCGGTGCCCCTGTCCCACGTCGTGACCGTGCCTCCGGCGGCTTCGACGAGATAAATTCCGGCGGCGACGTCCCACGGCTTGACCCACGTCGCCATGGACACCCCGACGTGTCCGCATGCCGTGTGGGCGAGGTCGAGCGCGCATGCGCCGGGCGTACGTAGGGCAGCAAAGACCTGCGACAGTTCGGCCACGTCGCGCATGAGCGCTTGGCGGTGATTCTCGGGGCACGTGCGGAAGGGGAAATACCCGGTCGCGAGTGCCTCGGATTCCCGGGAGGGCCCAGGGTCAGCGCGGGTGTGGCGTCCGCGCCGATCGATGAAGACAAAGTGGCCGGGCCAGGCTTCGAAGTGCTCTTCGAGCAGGGGCGCGTTGACGATACCGCCGACCATGCGCCTATCGCGGGCGACGCCGATCGAACAGCATACGTAGGGCATGCCGGCGGCGAAATTGGCTGTCCCGTCGATGGGGTCGACGATCCACCGCCACCGCCCCTCGGCGTCGGTGGATCCGCTTTCCTCACCAAGGAAGGACGAGCCCGGTACGGCCTCTAGCAGGCGCGTGCGGATATGGGCTTCGATGAGGCGGTCGTGCTCGGTGACGGGGTCATGAGCGTCGAGTTTGTGTTCGACACGCATAGTCTGCCTGAAAGCGGCAGCTATCATGGCGCCGGCCTCGGTGGCGATCTCGGCCGCGACGCCACACACATGGGAAGGATCGCTGGGTGACTTCATGATGCTAGTGTCTCAGGTCAAGATGTGAGCTGCCTCAAGGCCGAGGCAAGTGGCGATTTTTCGCCGAACCTGGCACAATGGGTCGACGTACGTGAGTCGGCTGCCCCCTCTCTGCAGTCGACTCCGGTTTTGGGGCCTGATCGGAGCCGTAACCCACCGGTGCTGACGGACCCCGCACCGACAAGAAACAGGAGAATCCACAACAGTGGCAGTTCGCATTCGTTTGAAGCGCATTGGCAAGATCCACTACCCGGTCTACCGCCTCGTCGTCGTCGACTCCCGCAAGAAGCGCGACGGGCGCGTCATCGAAGAGGTCGGCCAGTACAACCCTAACGAGCAGCCGTCCTTCATCAAGGTGAAGTCGGATCGCGTGCAGTACTGGCTCGGCGTGGGCGCCCAGCCTTCCGATGCGGTTCACCGCCTCCTCGTCCTCTCGGGTGACTGGGCGAAGTTCAAGGGCGCGAAGGACCAGACCCCGCGCATCAAGTACAGGGACGCCGAGACCGAAGCGGCGGCGAAGGCTGAGGCAGTGAAGGCTGCTGCGGCGGACGCCGAGAAGCGCAAGGCCGAGGCGTCGGCCGCTAAGGAAGAGGCCCGTAAGGCCGCCGAGGCCGAGGCCGCAGCCGAAGAGGCTTCCGCGACCGAGGCTGAGACCGAGGAGGCGTAAATGCTTGCCGACGCGCTGGAACACCTCGTCGCCGGGATCGTTGATCACCCCGAGGACGTCCGGGTCAACGAGCGGTCGCTTCGGCGCGGCAAGCTCCTCGAGGTTCGCGTGAATCCCGAGGACCTCGGACGCGTTATTGGTCGTTCGGGTCGGACGGCGCGTGCTTTGCGCACGGTCATGTCGGCCCTGTCGACGCGTGGCCCTGTGCGGGTAGACGTCGTCGACACCGACCGCCGTCGCTGATTGATCCGACGCGATACTGAAGTCGGGGCCGAGCGCTGCTCGGCCCCGATGTTTACATGTGGAGGACTTATGACCGCTCAGGTATCCGCCCTGCTTGTCGACATGGACGGTACACTCATCGACACTGCTCCAGTGGTGTGCCGCGTGCTTGCCGAGACGACGAAAACTCTGTTGGGCTACGAGCTGCCCGAGGAGCGCGCCCGTACCTACATCGGTCCGCCGCTCCTCGATACTATGCGCGAACTCGCCGGGGATGGGGGAGAGGAGCGCGCCCGTGCCCTCATCGAGGAGTATCGGCGTCGCTACATGCTCCACCACCTCGAGATCGAGGCGTTCGAGGGCGTTGAGGAGATGCTCGAACGCGTTCGCCAGGCGGGTGTCACACTCGCGCTGGCGACTTCAAAGCCGGAGGATCGGGCGCTCGAGCTGCTGCGCCATCTGGGACTTGAACCCCATTTTGAGGTCGTTTGCGGCGCCCCACCTGACGACGGTCCAGGCTCGGAGAAGTCGGCTGTTGTCGGACGGGCGCTTTCAGAACTGGGTTTGAAGGAAAACCCCGAGCGGGCCCTCATGATTGGGGATCGCCGCTACGACGTCGAGGGAGCCGGAGCCTGGGGCGTGCGCACCATCCTCGCTTTGTGGGCGAGACTCGCAGATCCCTCCGAGCAGGCCCTGGCGTGGCGGCTCGCCGAAACCCCCGCCGAGGCGGCTGACATCATTTGCAAGGAGGCGAGATGACGCGGGTCATTGCCGGAGAGATAGGCCCGGCCAGAGGGCTGCGCGGAGAGGTCTTCGTCAAACCCCGCACTGACGAGCCCGAGAACCGTTTCTATCCGGGTGCGAGCGTGTGGGCCGACGATAAGGCCGACATGGAGATCGAGCGGGTCAGGGTCGTGTCTGGCCGCCTGTGTGTGACCTTCGCCGGAGTGACGACTCGCGAACAGGCCGAGTCCATGCGCGGCGTCACCTTGTGGGTCGACGCGTGCGCCGGAGAAGACGAGTACTACCCTCACGATGTAGCCGGGCTTGCGGTCGTCGATGAGGAGGGAACAAGACTGGGAACCGTCGTCACGCTCATACCGGGGGCGGCTCAGGATCTGCTCGTTGTTGATGCACACGGCCGCGAGGTGCTCGTTCCCTTCGTCACCGAGCTCGTTCCTCATATCGACACCGAAGCCGGTGTCGTCACCGTCCACCAGGTGCCCGGGCTGTTCGACGAGGAGTGAGCGTGCGACGCTTCGACGTAGTGACAATCTTCCCCGACTACTTTTCTGTCCTCGACCTCTCCCTTGTAGGCAAGGCACGCGAACGCTCACTGCTCGACGTCGGAGTGCATGACCTGCGCCGCTGGGCCGAGGGGCCCCACCGTAGCGTCGACGATACGCCCTACGGGGGCGGTGCCGGAATGGTCATGCGTGCTGACGTGTGGGGGCGCGCACTCGATGACATCATCGGCGAGGATCCGCACGTTATTGTGGCCGTCCCCACACCCTCAGGTCGCCGACTCACCCAACGCGACGTCGAGCAGCTCGCCTCCCGGCCCGAACGAATCGTCATCGCCTGCGGGCGTTATGAGGGGATCGATCGGCGCGTGCTCGACCATTACGGGGCCCGCCCGGGTGTGAGTGTGTGCGAGTTTTCGCTCGGCGACTACGTGCTCAATGGCGGGGAAGTTGCGGCTTTGGCGCTCATCGAAGCGGTGGGGCGTCTCGAGGCGGGCGTCGTCGGCAACCCCGACTCGCTCATCGAGGAGTCTCACAGCGAAGAGGGCTTCCTCGAATACCCGGTGTATACCAAGCCCCCGTCGTGGCGCGACCTGGACGTGCCCGCCATTTTGCGCACGGGCGATCACGAGCGGATCGCCCGGTGGAGGCGAGACCGTGCCATCGCGACGACGGCTCGGCGGCGACCCGACCTCGTGTCCACGTGCGCGCTGCGCACGAGCGATGACTACGACGCTCTGGCTCGCGCCGGCGTCCTTTTGCGAAACGATAGTGTCGAGACGGTTTCGCTCCAGCAGGCGTCGGTGGCGCAGGCGGGCGCTCTTGCAGAACTTGCCGGTCGTCTTTTCCCTCTGGCTTGCCCCGCCACTGTGCCAAGACAAGCCTGCGAGGCCTACATCGCCACCCACCTCGACGAAACGCACATGCGTGATGCGCTAGCTAGCGACAACAACGTCATCTTCGTCGCCCAGGGCGCTAGTGGGCTCCTCGGCTACGCGTGGGTGAGTGCCCCTCCAGCGCCCGTGCCGGTGCGTAAGGCCTCCGTGGATCGGGACCGGTTGGCGTATCTGGAGAAACTCTACGTCGCCGAGGATTACCAGGGCAGCGGGCTGGCGAGTGCCCTGGTCGAGGCGGCACTTCGCCGCGGCGTCGGCGTGTGGCCACACATGCGTTGGGTTGGGCTTGGCACCCATTACACCAACGCGCGTGCCATCGCATTCTACCGACGTCAGGGCTGGACGAAGGCGGGGAGGAGACGCTTCGACGTAGGCGGGATCGCTTGTGAAGACGTCGTCCTCGTGCGTGATCTCACAGTCCATCCGCCCCGTCCCGACCTCTCGGATGTTCCCGCCGCGTGGAATAATGGGCCGAGCGCCGAGGAGCCGCGTGACCTGCCACAGGGGGAGCGCAAGGGCGACCTCGGTGAATATTCAGCTGCCGGACCAGGGCCGGCCGATCGTTGACCGTGACCTGTGGCGCGGCCAACTGGAGAACACTATGAACACGCTTGATTTCATCAATGAGCGCTCGCTGCGCGACGACGTCCCGACGTTCCGTCCGGGCGACACTGTCCGCGTCCACGTCAAGGTCGTCGAAGGCAACCGCTCGCGCATCCAGGTGTTCCAGGGCGTCGTCATCGCCCGCAACGGTGGCAAGGGCGTCAATGCGACCTTCACCGTGCGCAAGGTGTCGTTCGGCGTGGGCGTGGAACGTACCTTCCCGCTCCACACCCCCTCCATCGATCACATCGAGGTCGTCACCCGCGGTGACGTTCGTCGCGCCAAGCTGTACTACTTGCGCGATCGTCACGGCAAGGCCGCGAAGATCAAGGAAAAGCGCGACGCCAAGTAGCGTGAATAGGCAGGGGCCCGGTACCGGGCCCCTGCTGCCACGTTGAGGAACGAGCGAAGATGACGAGGAAGACGACGATGCCGATGCCGCCACGCCACACGCGTGCCAAACGCCGATCGAGCCAATCCGGTGCGGCGATGACACCCCTGGTCGTCGTGCGTGAAACGGTGATGATCGTCGTCGTCGCGATCGCGATCTCCGCGCTCATCAAGACGTTCCTCATCCAAAGTTTCGTTATCCCCTCCGAGTCCATGCGCGACACGCTCGAGGTCTCCGACCGCATCCTCGTGTCTAAGCTGGTGCCTAGCCCGCGCCAGATTAACCGCGGCGACGTCATCGTCTTTCGGGACTCGCAAGACTGGCTGCCTCCAAGTGAGCGCCAGGAGCCCTCTACGTCTCCTCTCGCACGGTTTTTCACCGCGGTGGGGTTGCGGGCCGACGACTCGTCGAACTACCTCGTCAAACGAGCGATCGGCCTGCCCGGCGACTCTGTGGCGTGTTGCGATGCGCAAGGGCGTTTGAGCGTGAATGGAACTCCCATCGACGAGCCCTACCTCAAACCAGGGGTTGTCCCTTCCGAAGTGGAGTTTTCCGTCTCGGTTCCCCCGGGCCACCTATGGGTCATGGGAGACAACCGGTCGAACTCTGTCGACTCACGCGCCCACCGTGATACCCCAGGGCGGGGATTCGTTCCTATCGACGACGTCGTCGGTCGTGCTTTCGTCATCATGTGGCCGGTTACGCGATGGGCGCCGCTGTCAAACACCGACGCCTTTACGTCGGTTCCCCCCGCTACGCGCTAATGATCGTCGCTGCCACACGAGAGCTCGAGACGTCCCTGCTTGCCACCCATGCGTGCGTGGGCGGCATGGATGAGGTCGGGCGTGGGGCGATCGCCGGCCCCGTCGTTGTTGGTCTTGCCCTGGTGGACGCGAGCTGCGGCGAGGCGCCAGCTGGCCTTGCCGACTCGAAGCTGCTCACGCCTATCGGTCGCAATCGGCTCGTCGAACCGTGCCGCGCGTGGACTATCTCTTTGACCTTGGGGCAGGCGAGCCCCGCGGAAATTGACAGGTGGGGGATCATCGCGGCATTGAGGTTAGCGGGAAGACGGGCGCTTGACCACGCCCGCAAAGCCGGGCATGTCCCGGACATCATTATCCTCGACGGTTCCCACGACTGGCTGACTGTGCCCCCGCCGGATCTGCTGTGTCCTCCCGACCATCCGGATCTCGATTCGACTCTTCCGTGTGTGCCGAGGACAATGACGCAGGTGAAGGCCGACCGTCACGTTGCCGTTTGCGCTGCAGCGTCGGTCGTAGCCAAGGTCGAACGCGATGCGTTGATGGCGGACCTTGACGATCCCGGGTATGGTTGGGCCTCCAACAAAGGTTACCTATCGCCGGCACACCGCGCCGGACTCGAGGCCCTCGGGCCCAGTCCGTGGCATCGACACAGTTGGAAGATTCCCGGAAAGAGGATGAAGACACATGGGTGAGGATCTCGAGCGTTACGAGAGCGATCTGGAGATGGAGGTCGTGCGCGAGTACCGCGACGTCTTCTCGTTGTTTCGTTACGCCGTCGAGACCGATCGTCGATTCTACCTAGCTAATCACGTCGACGTGCAGGTCCACACGGCCGGCGGCGACGTGTTTTTTGAGGTGACGATGACCGATGCGTGGGTGTGGGACGCCTTCAGGCCCTCGCGTATCCTCAAGCGAGTTCGGGTCATCTCCTTCAAGGATCTCAACGTTGAAGAGCTCACCTCGAGCGACCTCACCGTGTAATCGACACATTCCCTAGGGGCGATAACGCAGCGCTTTGGGCATGTGCGCGTGTGGAGGGGTGAGGACGAGCCCTGTGCCGTGATGACCTATCGGCATGAACATTGACCTACACACCTCGGTCGAGGAGCTGACAACGAAACAGCTTGGAGACCTCGGCGAAGATGCCACCGCGCGCTACCTCCTCGAATCGGGCTACCGTATCGTCGAACGCAATTGGCGCTGTCGCTATGGCGAGATCGACATCGTGGCGCAGACGCCAGATGCGCTCGTCTTCGTGGAAGTGAAGACCCGACGATCACTCCACGCTGCCTCTCCACTCGAAGCGCTCACCCCGGTGAAGCTTCGTCGGCTCCGTAGACTCGCGGGCCTGTGGCTGGCCGAGCACCCGAACGCTCGTGGGGCGCTGCGAATCGATCTGGCCGCCATCGAGGCGAAAGGCAGGACCCTCTCCCTCACCCACCTCGAGGCAATCGGATGAGCGGCGTCGGCACCACGTTAACCGTCGCCCCGGTCGGCATTGGCGGCGAGCTTGTGCGCGTCGAAGCCCATCGGTCGTCGGGTCTTCCCTCCTTCCAGGTCGTTGGCCTACCAGACGCGGCCCTGCGGGAGTCCAAGCAACGGGTCCGTGCAGCGATATCCTCGGCGGGACTACCCTGGGCCGAACAGCGTTACACCGTCAACCTCTCGCCGGCGGATCTGCCAAAGTCAGGATCGGGATTCGACTTGGCGATCGCGGCCGCCCTCCTCGCCTCGCAGTCGGGACGTGAGATAGAAGAGATGGACCGGCGCGTCCACATCGGTGAGCTTGGGCTCGACGGATCCGCACGGCCCGTGCGCGGGATCTTGCCCATGGTGGCGGCCGCACGTGACGCGGGTATCACCGAGGTCGTTGTTCCCGCCAGGTGCGTCAAGGAAGCCGCTCTCGTCGGCGGTATCAAGGTCATCGCAGTGGCGGATCTTGCCGAACTGGCGGCCCTCTACGCCCTAGGTGAAGGCAGATCCTCGCCACCCTACGCGCCACCAAGCAGACCCGTGGAAACACCAAGTACCTCTGCTCCCGACCTCGCCGACGTGAGGGGACAAAGCGAGGCGCGATACGGCCTGGAGGTGGCGGCGGCCGGGGGACACCACGTTTTCTTCCTCGGCGAGCCGGGAACGGGAAAAACCATGCTCGCTCAGCGGCTCCCCACGATACTTCCCCTTCTCACCGACGACGACGCTGTGACGGTAACGTCCATTCACTCTCTCATCGCCCATCACGGCCTCGACGAGCTCATCCGCACGCCACCGTGGGTCGCCCCGCACCACTCGGCGACGATGCCCGCTATGGTCGGTGGGGGCAGTGGGCTCGTGCGGCCCGGTGCTGTCTCGCTGGCACACGCGGGCGTCCTCTTTCTCGACGAGGCGCCCGAGTTTGCTCCGAGCGTCCTCGACGCGTTGCGTCAGCCCCTCGAAAGCGGGAGGATCCAGATTCAGCGGGCCAGGGCCGTCACCGACTACCCGGCGCGTTTCCAGCTGGTCATGGCAGCCAATCCGTGTCCATGCGGCGCAGCCACCCACTCGGCTGAGTGTCGATGCACCCCCTACCAGCGACAGCGCTATCTCCAGCGCCTATCGGGGCCGCTCATGGACCGTATTGATATCACCTGCCTGGTGGAGCGTCCCTCAGCGCGTGAGCTCAGCAGCGACGAGCCGGCGGAATCTTCACAATGCGTGCGTGAGCGTGTCGAAGAGGCACGTCGGCGGGCAGCCCATAGGTGGAAAGACGAATCGTGGAACCTCAATAGCCAGGTCCCGGGCTCCTACTTGCATCGATCGTCGCTGGTCCCGCCGCATCTACGCAGGAGGATCATCTCATTGCTTACGCAAGGAAGAATCTCTATGAGGGGGATTGACCGGATGCTGCGGGTTGCCTTGAGCATCGCCGATCTTGCAGGGGATGAGCGTGTGAGTGAGGAGCACCTCGCTCGTGCCTACACGTTACGAACGACGGAGTCCCACCATGACGTGTGGTGACGTCAGCGATCGCGCGCGTGTAGCGGCCGCCGGATGGTCGAGGGTCGCCGAGGCAGCAGACGTTGCCGCCAGTGCCCTCATCGCGCACATGGGTGTAGAGGAATCGTGGGAATGGCTCACGAGCGGTGATGACGTTGATGCGGTCTTCTCTGCTCCCAACGAGATTGAACCGGCAGCTAAAGAGCAGCTTCGTCGCGCCAGACTGCGGTGGATACCCCGCGTGCGCGATGCGCAACCGCAACGCGACCTCGATACGATAAGCGCCCTCGGCGGTAGGCTCCTCATCCCCGGTGACCCCGAATGGCCCGAGGCCCTCGACAATGTGGACCACCCGCGGCCGTGGTGCGTGTGGCTGCGCGGGCGAGACGACACGCTGGCCCGTTTGACGCGGGCATGCGCGGGGCTTGTCGGAGCTCGCAGCGCATCCCGGTACGGCATGGATACCGCCTTCGACCTCGCAGCCGGTGCGAGTGCCCAAGGAGTTGCCGTTATTTCCGGTGGAGCTTACGGGATAGATACCGCCGCGTTGCGTGGCGCACTGGGCACGGGTGTTCCCGTTGTCGCTGTTCTTGCCGGCGGTCTCGATCGCTTTTATCCGGCTCAAAACGCCGGCTTATTCCGTGCCATCATGGCTGAGGGCGCCCTCGTGTCGCACTATCCGCCGGGCGCTCGGCCCACAAGGTGGCGATTCCTCGAACGCAATCGAACGATCGCGGCATTGAGCTCGGCGACGATTGTCGTCGAAGCCGCGACGCGATCGGGAGCGCTCAACACGGCGCGCTACGCACGCGATCTCGGCCGACACCTAGGCGCCGTTCCAGGGCCCGTCAATTCTCTCACGTCGCAGGGATGCCACCGCCTCATCCGCGAAGGTGCGACGCTTGTAGCCGGCGCTAACGACATCGTCGAGATGGTGTCCCCTTTGGGGACGACTCATCCACAGGCTCAACCCGTACGCGGCGGAACGCTCGACGGCCTCACCGGAAACGACGCGCGCGTTTTCGATGCGCTGCCAGCAAGGCAAAGCTCGAGCCTCGATTCGCTTACACGCGCCGCCGGGCTCTCGACAACAGAAACCCTCGCGGCCCTGGGAAGCCTCGAGCTCAGTGGCGCCGTTGCGCGCGACGGCGCCAAGTGGAGGCGGGCGCGCTAACATGAGGAACACCGTGAAACTCACCAAGCACATTCTCGACCGCTTCCACACTCACGTCAGGGACGTGCGTGGTCTTAGTGCCCACACCGTGCGCGCCTATATGTCGGATCTCGAGGCGCTCGCGGGCTATCTCGGTGAGGATGAGCTCAGTGCGGCGCGGGCTAAACAGTGGCTCGCAAACGAGCGTCGCGGTGGCCTGGCCGCCTCGTCGATCAGCCGAAAAATGGCGAGTGTGCGCACCTTTGCTCGATGGGCGCACGCGCGCGGGCTCATCGAGGAGGATATCGCTTCGCATCTGCGTAATCCCAAGGCTGAGAAACGTCTTCCGCGCGTCCTCAGCGAAGAACACGTGAGTGTCCTCCTCGACCAGGCTCGCCGAGAGGTCGACCGCAGGGACCCCATGAGCCTGCGCAACTATGCCATCGTCGAAGTCCTCTACGGGACCGGCATCCGTGTCGCTGAGCTCGTCGATCTCACTCTCGAGCACGTGCGCGATGACGGCCGCGCCTACCTCGTGCGGGGCAAGGGTGACAAGGAGCGCGTCGTCCCCACCCACCCCGGGTGTCGTCAAGCCGTTGAGGACTGGATGTCCCACGGTCGTCCCTTCGTCGCGACCGCCCAATCTGGGGATTACCTCTTTCTCGGTGCCCGCGGCGGACGCTTGGCCACCAAGATCGTCCGCCAGATGCTACACCAGCTGTGTGCACGCGCGGGTGTCCCCGACATCTCGCCGCACGCCCTCAGGCACTCCATGGCAACACATATGGTCTCTGGGGGAGCTGACGTGAGGATCGTCCAGGAGCTGCTTGGACACGCGGCTTTGATGACGACTCAGCGTTACACCCACGTTGATGCGAATCGCCTGTACGGAGCCCTCGCTCAAGCGCACCCGCGCGCGTAAATCACCAGGGAAGAAGACGAACCCGCCCACACAGGTAGGTGAGGGGATTGAGGTAGCGGTCCTCTCCCAGACGAACTCCCCAGTGAACGGCATCGTTCTCATGGCCCGCCTCGAGATAGCCGATGATCGTGCCGGCCGCAACGGGTGTGCCTGGGGGAAGTGATCCGGTTACCGGTTCGAACGTTAAGCGCAGACCTGATCGATCCGCGACGCTTACGACCGGCTTGTTGGCGACCACACCCGAGAAGCTCACGATCCCATCGGCGGGGGAGTATATGGCTGCTCTGGGGGTGGCCGCGAGGTCGACGCCTCGATGACCGGCGAGCCAACGCTTACGTGGCGGATCGAATCCGCGCAGAACTGCGGTCGGAGACCCCGTGGGCCATGCACGCCCGGAAGCCGGCTGCGTGCATGGCACAGACGTGGGCACATCGGGGACCTGCGGGGTCAGCGCGGGGGAGGCTGCGGCGAGACCGGCGGTCGTCAACGAAAAGGCGGCGATGAGATATCTGCTCCACATGGGTTAAGCGTCACTGCCGGCGTGGGGTTGCCTCATCCGGAATCCTTCTCGCAGGGGAGGCCACGTCGTTATCGGTCAATGGGGCACCCCGGCCGAGGTGGGGAAGCGTCTCAAGATCGGCTATGATCGTGAATCAGCGTCGGTCGAGATGCCTTGGCCGGCGACTTCGCGTGCGGTCACCGGCCCCGCCGGGTTGAGGAGCAGCGGTCCCTACGGGGTGTTCCTCGACGCCGCACCAGGACATTGACACAACCGAAACAGGGCCACAGGCCCACGCGCATGACGCGGAAAGGAAGATTCATGGCAGTCGTTACCATGTCGCAGCTGCTGCAAAATGGTGTCCACTTTGGTCACCAGACGCGGCGCTGGAACCCGAAGATGAAGCCCTACATTCTTGCCGATCGCAACGGCATCTACATCATCGACCTCCAGCAGTCCCTGGAGGGCATCGATCGCGCTTACGATTTCGTCAAGCAGACGGTCCAGCGTGGTGGCTCCATCCTCTTCGTCGGCACCAAGAAGCAGGCTCAAGACGTCGTCGAGAACCAGGCACAGCGCGTTGGCATGCCCTTCGTGTCTCACCGTTGGCTGGGCGGCATGCTCACGAACTTCAACACGGTTGCCAAGCGTCTCCAGCGTCTCAAGGAGCTCGAGCAGATCGACTTCGACGATGTGGCCGGTTCGGGCCACACGAAGAAGGAGCTGCTCATGATGCGTCGTGAGAAGGACAAGCTCGACCGCACGCTCGGTGGTATCCGCGACATGGCCAAGATCCCCTCGGCCGTGTGGGTCGTCGACACGACGAAGGAGCAGCTCGCCGTTGCCGAGGCGCGCAAGCTCAACATCCCCGTCATCGCGATCCTCGACACGAACTGCGATCCTGAGCAGGTCGACTACGCGATCCCGGGCAATGATGACGCGATTCGCTCCGTCGAGCTTCTCACCCGCATCATCGCCGACGCCTGCGCCGACGGCCTCATCGCCCGTTCGCAGAAGGCCCAAAAGGACACCGACGAAGCCGAGGGCAACGACGAGGCCCCCCTTGCCGATTGGGAGCGCGAGCTGCTCGCCGGCGAAGGCGACAACGGTGAAGCAACGTCCGAGCAGGACAAGTAGTCCAAAACGACAAGGAGCGTTTCATGGCTAACTACACGACCAAGGACATTAAGGAGCTCCGCGAGCTCACCGGCGCCGGCATGATGGATGTCAAGAAGGCTCTTGACGAGGCCAACGGCGACCGCGACGAAGCGATCAAGATCATCCGTTTGGCCGGCCAGAAGTCGCTGGCCAAGCGCGAAGACCGCTCGGCTGCCGCGGGTCTCGTGGCCGCCAAGGTCGAGGACTGCGAGGCCGGCCAGGTCGGCATCATGGTCGAGGTCAACTCCGAGACCGACTTCGTGGCGAAGAACGAGAAGTTCGTCGCCTTCGCCGACGAGGTCCTCCAGGCCGCCATCGACGCGAAGGCCTCGACGATCGAGGAGCTCCTCGCCGCTTCGACGCCCGAGGGGCGCACGGTCAAGGAGGCCCAGGACGCCATGGCCGCGCTCGTGGGCGAGAAGGTCGTCGTCAACCGGGTCGCTCGCGTCGAGGGCGAGGCGGTTTCGTCCTACCTGCACTACTCGAACAAGGATCTGCCGGCTCAGGTTGGCGTCCTCGTTGCCACCGACAAGGCGGCCGCCGAGGTTGCGCACGACGTGGCCCTTCACATTGCTGCCTACCAGCCTGCCTATCTCGATCGTGACGAGGTTCCCGCCGAGGTCGTCGAGAAGGAACGTGCGACCCTCGAGGATCTCACGCGCTCGGAGGGCAAGCCCGAAAAGATCATCGGCAAGATCGTTGAGGGTCGCCTCGGCGCCTTCTACAAGGAGATCTGCCTGGTCGATCAGGACTTTGCGCGCGATCCCTCCACGACCGTGGGTAAGGTCGTTTCCGCTACCGGCGGTAAGGTGACGGGCTTCGCCCGCTTCCACGTCGGTGCCTAATGACGAGGTGCGGCCCCGGGTATATACCCGGGGCCGCAACCTATAGCCATCGTCACTGTCAACTGAAGGAAGGACCATGTCAGATTCAGCCTCGCGCCCACGGCGCGTCATGCTCAAGCTTTCGGGGGAAGTGTTCGGTGGCGGATCCGTCGGACTCGACCTCGACGTGATCGGCGATGTCGCCGCCCAGATCGCCGAAGCTGTGAAGAAGGGAATTCAAGTCGCGATCGTCGTTGGCGGAGGTAACTTTTTCCGCGGGGTCGAGCTGCAAGAAGCTGGTCTCGATCGCGCCCGCGCGGACTACATGGGAATGCTGGGGACGGTGATGAACTGCCTCGCTTTGCAGGACCTCCTCGAGCAAGCGGGCGTGACGGCACGTGTACAAACGGCTATTGACATGGGTCAGGTTGCTGAACCCTACATTCCACTCAAAGCGATCCGTCATATGGAAAAGGGACGGGTCGTCGTCTTCGGCGCCGGCGCTGGCCTGCCTTTCTTCTCCACGGACACAGTCTCTGCGCAGCGTGCGCTCGAGACTCACTGTGACGAACTGCTTGTGGGCAAGAATGGGGTCGACGGGGTCTACACGGCTGATCCCAAGAAGGACCCGAACGCGACGCGATACACGAGCCTTACCTATGCTGACGCGCTCGCGAAGGGGTTGAAGGTCGTCGATTCGACCGCGTTCAGTCTCGCTATGGACAACAACTTGACGATGCGCGTTTTCGGGATGTCCGAGCCGGGCAACGTTACAGCTGCACTTGAAGGTGCGACAATTGGAACCCTCGTGACCACGACAACGAAGGAGTAATCAGTGATCGACGACGTTCTGCTCGAAACCGAAGAAAAGATGGACAAGGCCGTGGCGTTTTGCCGCGACGAGTTTGGAGCGATCCGTACGGGCCGAGCAAATCCTCAGCTGTTCAACTCGATCTCGGTCGACTACTACGGCGCGCCGACGCCGCTGCAACAACTCGCTTCCATCACGATTCCTGAGGCACGCACGGTGCTCGTGAGCCCCTACGACAAGACGGCGACGAATGACATCATTCGTGCCATCCAAGAGTCCGATCTCGGGGTTAATCCCACAGACGATGGCCACGTCATTCGGATCTCGCTGCCCGCCCTCACCGAGGAGCGACGTCGCGACTACGTCAAGCTTGCTGGGCAGAAGGCGGAGGAGGCGCGCATCGCCGTGCGTGGCATTCGCCGCAAGGGCATGGAGGAACTCGACCGCATCAAGAAGGACGGCGAGGCCGGCGAGGACGAGGTCGAGCGCGCCCACAAGGACGTCGAATCTCTCACGCGCTCGCACGTCGACGAGATCGATAAGATCTTGGCGGCGAAGGAATCCGAGCTTTTGGAGATGTAGCGTTCGTGTCACGCGTTTCGCGGGAGCTGGGGAGACGAGCTAAAGGGATCGTTTCTCCGCCTCCGATGAACGATAAGCCCGCCCGGCCCGCAACGGGGCGGGCGGGCCGAAACCTGCCCTGGGCTTTTGCGATCGGTATCGGTCTACTGGCGTTGGTCGGTGTCTCGCTCGTGCTCGCCCAGCCCGTGTTTGTCGGCCTCGTCGCGGTAGCAGCCTGCGTGGGATGTTGGGAGCTGGCTCGTGCGTGCGGCAGGGCAGATATCCACGTGTCCTTGCCGCCGCTATGGATGGGCACGGTCGGCATGGTCGTGTGTGCCTGGCAGCTTGGCACGGAGGCCACGTGGATGGCCCTCTTTCTCACTGTTGGCGCCCTGGGCCTGTGGCGTCTCCTCGACGGCGGGGGCCTACACGCATTGCGTGACGTATTGGCATCGACGCTCCTTGCCATGTACGTGCCATTCCTCGCGTCCTTCGTGGTCCTTACCTATGTTCACGGCGGACCTTGGCCGATTGTGACGTTCGTATTGGGAACGGTGTCCAATGACATCGGTGGCTACGCCACAGGCGTTCTCTTTGGTAAGCACAAACTTGCTCCGAGCGTGTCGCCGTCGAAATCGTGGGAGGGACTGTGCGGCTCGGTGACGATGTCGATGATCGTCGTCACTGTGTGTCTGTGGCTGCTGGGCGCTCCCGTTTGGGTAGGTCCGCTCCTTGGTGCGGCCTCTGCGCTGCTCGCTACGCTGGGAGATCTCGGCGAGTCGCTCATTAAACGAGACGTCGGGCTGAAGGACATGGGATCTTTGCTTCCCGGCCACGGTGGGCTGATGGATCGACTCGATTCGCTGCTCGTGACGGCGCCTCTGTACTATGTCGTCTTTTCTCTTGTGTGTGGGTGGTGAGCACGATGAACAGGCAGGTTAGGCCGACTGACGAGCCGCCTCAGGGGGCACTCACGCCCGATGCGAAGCCCGTCGTCCGTTTCGTGGCGAAGCGGCGCGGTAAGCCGCCTAGGCACTTGGCCGATCTCGATGCGCAATCGCGCAAAGACTGGGCTCGCGAGGTCGGGCTACAGCCTTTCCGCGCAGATCAGTTGTCGCGCCACTATTTCGCCCGTCACGAGGCCGATCCCCAGCAGATGAGCGACTTGTCGGCGCCTCAGCGCGAGGTGGCCCAGGGGTTGCTCCCTCAGCTCTTGCGCGAGGTCACCAAACAGACGGCCGATCGCGGCACGACGATCAAGACGCTGTGGGAACTCTTCGACGGGGCGCGTGTCGAATCGGTCCTTATGCGCTATCCCGAACGTACGACGCTGTGCGTGTCGAGCGAAGCAGGATGCGGAATGGCGTGCCCCTTTTGCGCGACAGGGCAGATGGGGCTGACCCGTAACCTCTCCACGGCAGAGATCGTCAAGCAGGTCCGCCGTGCGGCTCGAAGCGCCGCCGAAGGAGATCTCACGGGCGGACCCACGCGCCTGTCGAACATTGTTTTCATGGGGATGGGGGAGCCGCTGGCGAACTATCGGGCTGTCGTCGATGCCATTCACCGTTGCGTCGATGCGACGCCGCAGGGGTTTGGAATGTCGGCACGTAACATCACCGTGTCCACGGTTGGTCTTGTGCCCGCGATTGGCAAGCTCGCCCGCGAGGGACTGCCCCTACGCCTAGCGATTTCGTTGCACGCCCCGGACGACGATCTGCGGGACGAACTCATCCCCATCAATTCGCGATGGAAGGTCGATGAGCTTCTCGATGCCGGCAGGGCCTACTTCGAGGCGACCGGCAGGCGGGTGTCTATCGAATACGCCCTCATTCGAGACATGAACGATCACGAATGGCGCGCTCAGTTGCTCGCCGACAAGCTGTTAGCGCGAGGTCGCGGTTGGGTGCATGTCAACCCGATTCCGCTCAACCCCACGCCGGGTTCGATCTGGACGGCGAGTTCTCAGCGGGCACAGGAACGCTTTATCGCTACCCTTATTGATGCGGGTATCGCCACGACCCTGCGTGACACTCGTGGATCAGACATTGACGGCGCCTGCGGGCAGTTGGCGACGGCCGCGTCCCAGGCTGGACAAGAGGAGGAGGCTGCTCAATGACAACGACGAGGACCTTTTCGCGGGTCGGTCGACTGTCGCGCGGATACGAACCAGCTGAGGTTGACGCGTTCTTCGACGCAGCCCGGGCCGCATACGAGCGCGAACCGGGGGCGCGGAAATTCAAAGCCTCCGACGTTCGCGAGGCGGCGTTCCATCAGGTGCGTGGGGGTTATTCGACGAGTGAGGTCGATTTGGCTCTTGATCGTCTCGAGACGGCGTTTGTCCGCCAGGAGCGGGCTGAGAACGTCGCCGCTAAGGGCCAAGACCAGTGGCTTGCCATGGTCGCGGACCGCGCGACGACGCTGTATGGCCGCCTCGTCAGGCAACCGGGGGAGCGGTTTAGGCACCCGGACGGCAGGGGATATCGCGCGAGCGAGGTCGATGCGTTCCTCGATCGGCTCTCGGCATTCTTCGAAGACGGCGGGGAGATGACCGCGGACGAGGTCCGCTACGTGACATTCTCGCCGGCCCGCGGTCGCGAAGCCTACGAGGAGGGCGTTGTCGACGCCTTCTTGTCGCGTGCCGTCGAAGTCCTCACGGCCGTCGAATAATGCGCGACGTCGTTATCCTCGGATCGACAGGGTCGATCGGTACGCAGGCTCTCGATGTCGTCGCGCGTCACCGTGACGAGCTGCGGGTGCGGGCTTTGTCGGCCTATGGGTCTCGTCTGGATCTCCTCCTGTCTCAGGTCGAACGCTTCAGCCCCGAGGCGCTGGCGGTGAGCGACCCTGCCGCGGCCTTGGAGATGGAGAAGCTACTTAAGGATCGCGGCCTGTCGACTCGCGTTGTCGGCGGCGAATCGTCCTTAGCCCTCATCGCTGGCGAGTGGAGTGGGGCGGTCGTTCTCAACGGCGTCAACGGTGGCCTCGGTTTGGATGCGACGCTCGCCGCGCTGCGCTGTGGTGCTCGGTTAGCCTTGGCTAACAAGGAGTCGCTTGTCGTCGGGGGCGCCCTGGTCAAGCAGGCGCAACGTTATCCGGGTCAGGTCGTGCCCGTAGATTCTGAGCATTCGGCTATTGCACAGGCGTTGGCGAGCGGGGTCCACGAACGCGGCATGTGCGCGGAACGCGTGACCGGTCGCACCCAGGTGCACGAGATCATGTTGACGGCCTCGGGCGGGCCCTTTAGAGGACGCACGCGGGCACAGCTGCGCGACGTGACGGTCGAACAGGCGCTGGCCCATCCCACGTGGAATATGGGCCCGGTGGTGACGATCAACTCGTCGACGCTGGTCAACAAGGGACTCGAGCTTATCGAAGCATCGCTCCTTTTCGATGTCGATCCGCGTTCTATCGTTCCTGTCGTCCATCCGCAGTCGATCGTGCATTCAGGAGTGACCTGGCGCGACGGCGCAACGGTGCTCCAAGCTTCTCCCCCCGATATGCGTCTGCCGATCGCGCTGGGGTTGACTTGGCCCGAGCGGCTGGGTGACGTCGCGACACCGTGCGATTTCCTCTCCGCCTCGAGCTGGACGTTCGAACCTGTCGACGACAAGACTTTCCCGGCGATCGTGCTGGCTCGCTACGCGGTGGCGAGTTCGGACACGCACCCGGCTGTGTTTAATGCCGCCAACGAAGCGATGGTCGATGCTTTCTTGGCAGGGCGCACGAGCTACCTGTCGATCGTTGACACGGTCGAGCGGGTCTTGACCGAGCACGAAGGAATCTCTTCGCCGTCCCTCGACGACGTCGCCGAGGTGCAAAAGTGGGCGAAACGGCGCGCAGGCGAATGGATGGCTAAGGAGTGCTAATGGTCTCTTACGCATTCGGCGTGATCCTCATGATCGTGGGGCTGTTGGTCTCCGTTGCTCTCCACGAGGTCGGTCACCTCGTGCCCGCGAAGAAATTCGGGGCGATCGTGTCACGTTATTTTGTTGGGTTTGGCCCGACGCTGTGGTCGACGATGAGAAAAGGTACCGAGTATGGGATTAAGGCCGTCTTGCTTGGCGGCTACGTCTCCATTCTCGGCATGTATCGTCCAGGCTGTCCGACCGATCGCGGATATCGCCTAGGCAGGCGCAGGCTGACGTTGGCCGCAGCCGATGCCATGGAACCGGAGGAGCGCGAGGCGCTCAAGCCGACGATGGCCCAGGAGGCGCGCGAGGCTTCGCGTGAGGAGCTTGAGCGGTGGGAGGGGGCCGGCAAGCCATTTTATGAACTTCCGGCCTGGCAAAAGATCGTTGTCATGCTGGGCGGGCCGGTCATGAACCTCGTTCTTGCCGTCGTCTTCATGGCGATAGCCCTGTGCGCTATCGGCTATCAGGCGCCGACGACCACGCTCGCATCGGTGTCACCGTGCGTGACGACGGCGGAGCAGTGCCGTCCGGGAGATTCGCCGGGACCGGCGGGAGCCGCGGGCCTGCGTGCAGGCGACACCATCACCTCTTGGGGCGGCACACGCGTGGAGACGTGGAACGAGGTGAAGGCGGCGATCGCCGCCGGAGGCGATAAAGCAGCCGAGGTCGGCTACGTGCGCAACGGCGTGGAGAGAAGCGTCATGGTCCAGCCGGTCCTCGTCAATGGAGTCCCGGTCGCCGGGGTGAGCGCGAAGCTGGCTCACCATCGCGGTGGCGTGCAGGAATTAGGTGAGGCGCTGTGGCAAACGGCATCGGGTACGGCGGGAATAATCGTGCGCCTGCCACAGACATTGTGGCAGACGGTCACCGACATGGTGACTGGGACGCCACGCGACGCGAACTCCGTCATGAGTGTTGTTGGGATCGCTCGCGTCTCTGGTGAGATCACCTCGAGTGATGCCCCGAGCGTGAGCCTGGCGGATCGTGCGGGTTCCCTGCTTTCGCTCGTCGCTTCGCTGAACATGGCGCTGTTTATCTTTAACCTCATCCCGCTCTTGCCTCTTGACGGCGGGCACATCGTTTCGGCGCTGTTTGAGGGGGGTCGTCGCGCCATCGCGCGGATGCGGGGTCTTCCCGATCCGGGACCAGCGGATACGGCAAGGATGATGCCTCTTGTGGTTGTCGTGTGGGGGTTGTTGGCCATTATGACGGTCATCCTCATCCTCGCTGACATCATCAATCCGCTCCACCTGCTCTAAGGAGGATGCATCGCGATGAGGAAAGGAACATACTAGACGCGTGAGTGAGTCGATCAATCTGGGTATGCCCGAGATCAAGCAGGCCCCGTTCCCGCGCCGTCCTACTCGAAAGATCCGTGTGGGCGACGTCTACGTTGGCGGGGACGCCCCCATTTCCGTGCAGTCGATGTGCACGACTAAGACGACGGACATCGGGGGAACTCTCCAGCAGATTGCGGCGCTCACCGCCGCAGGCTGCGACATCGTTCGTGTCGCGTGTCCGAGCGCCGACGATGCCGAGGCTCTCGCCCCCATCGCCCTAAAGTCGACGATCCCCGTCATCGCCGATATCCACTTCCAGCCCAAGTATGTGTTCAAGGCGATTGAGGCAGGATGCGCCGCGGTGCGCGTCAACCCGGGTAACATCCGCAAGTTCGACGATCAGATCGCTGACATCGTCAAGGCTGCGCGAGATCACGGCACGTCGCTGCGGATCGGCGTCAATGCAGGCTCGCTCGATCCCCGGCTTCTCGAAAAGTACGGAAAGGCGACGCCCGAGGCGCTCGCTGAATCGGCCGTGTGGGAGGCATCGCTGTTTGAAGAACACGACTTCCACGACTTCAAGATCTCGGTCAAACACCACGATCCCGTCGTTATGATTCGTGCCTACGAGCTGCTGGCCGAGCGTGGGGATTGGCCACTCCACTTGGGGGTGACCGAGGCGGGACCCGCCTTTCAAGGCACGATCAAATCCGCTACGGCATTTGGCGCCCTCCTGCGTGAAGGCATCGGCGACACGATCCGGGTGTCTTTGTCGGCCGATCCGGTCGAGGAAGTCAAGGTGGGGATCGCGATTTTGCAGTCGCTGGGGCTTCGCGAGAAGACTCTCGAGATCGTCTCGTGCCCCAGTTGCGGGCGGGCGCAGGTTGATGTCTACACCCTCGCCAACGAAGTAACCGACGCCCTCACCGACGCGATCAAGGTGCCGTTGCGTGTGGCCGTCATGGGCTGCGTCGTCAACGGCCCCGGTGAGGCCAGGGAGGCCGATCTGGGCGTGGCCTCGGGTAATGGGAAGGGCAAGATCTTCATCAAGGGTGAGGTCGTTGCCACGGTTCCCGAGTCCGAGATCGTGCCTACGCTTATTGAGCAGGCGCACCGGTTGGCCGCCGAGATGGGCCTGGAGGAGGGGTCGGGCGACGTCGAAGTCGTTCCGGTTTCAAACTCCAGGTGAGGTGAGCGCTCCTCGTGCACTACAGTGGACACCGTGCTAAAGACGATGTCGACGTATTTTGTTCGTACGCTGCGCGAGGATCCCGCGGACGCGGAGGTGGCGAGCCACAAGCTGCTCGTGCGCGCCGGATATATCCGCCGGGCAGCTCCGGGTATCTACACGTGGATGCCGCTGGGCCTGCGCATGTTGGGCAAGGTCTCGGCCGTGGTCCGCGAGGAGATGGAGGCCATCGGATGCGATGAGGTCGAGTTCCCCGCCTTGTTGCCGTCGGGCCCCTACGAGGCGACGGGCCGGTGGAGCGAGTACGGCGACAATCTTTTCCGGCTCAAGGATCGGCGTGGGGGCGACTATCTGCTCGCGCCGACGCACGAGGAGATGTTTACCCTCCTCGTCAAGGACATGTATTCGTCGTATAAGGATCTGCCGTGCATGCTGTACCAGATCCAAACGAAGTATCGCGACGAGGCACGTCCGCGCGCCGGGGTAATCCGCGGGCGCGAATTCGTCATGAAAGACGCCTATTCCTTCGACATCGACGACGAGGGGCTCGATCGATCTTACGAGGCGCAGCGCGGCGCTTATCAGCGTATTTTCAAGCGTCTGGGTCTGCCCCACGTCATTTGCCAGGCAATGTCGGGGCCCATGGGCGGTTCGCGTTCGGAAGAGTTCCTTTTCCCCTGCGAGATCGGGGAGGACACGTTCGTACGCTCCGCGGGCGGGTATGCGGCGAACGCGGAAGCGGTGACGACGGTCGCGCCCGAGCCTCGCGGATGGGAGTCGGTCCCTCAGTCGGTCAAGCGCGAGACCCCGGGGGCGCACACGATCGAGGCGGTGGTCGACTATTCGAACGAGGCTTATCCGCGTGAGGACGGTCGGCCATGGAGTGCCGCCGACACCCTCAAGGCCCTTATGGTGACGGCCGCGTACGGGGATGGTCGCCGCGAGGTCGTTCTCGTGTGCGTGCCGGGCGACCGCGATATCGACATGAAGCGGCTGGAGGCGTCGCTGGGGGCTGACACGGTCGATCTGGCTTCGCCGGAGGACCTCGCGCCCTACCCCTCAATCGTTCCCGGTTTTACGGGTCCGACGTGCGCGGGACCCGACCATCCAGACCGCGTCGTCAGCGAGGAGGGGGAGATCTCGGGGTCACCTCGTCTCCTCGTCGATCCGCGGGTTGTTGATGGGACCGAGTGGATCGCCGGTGCTGGCGAAGAGGGGTATCACCTCTACCATCTCGTTGCCGGTCGTGATTTTCATGCGGACGGGACTGTCGAGGCAGCTGAGATTCGCCCCGGCGACCCTGCACCCGATGGGTCGGGCCCCCTGGAGACGGCGCGCGGCATCGAGATTGGCCACATTTTCCAGCTGGGCCGCAAGTACGCGAAGGCGCTCGATCTCAAGGTCCTCGATGCCAACGGAAAGACCCAGATCGTCACGATGGGCTCCTACGGCATCGGGGTGTCGCGGGTGTTGGCCGCGCTCGCCGAGGCCAATCACGACGAGAAGGGACTCGCGTGGCCGACGAATGTGGCGCCTTTCCACGTCGCGATCGTTGCGGTAGGTAAGTCTGAGGAGCTCGTGGACAAGGCGTGCGAGATCGGGCGTGCCCTCGAGCGCGAAGGTGTTGACGTCCTCGTTGATGACCGCAAGAAGGTTTCGGCCGGTGTGAAGTTCGCCGATGCCGAGCTGCTCGGTATGCCCTATACGATCGTGGTCGGGCGTGGCTTGTCGAACGGCGTCGTCGAGGTGCGCGAGCGTCGCGAGGGCACCTCGATTGAGGTGGGCGTCGACGACGTGGTGGCGCACGTGTCGAAGCGGGTTGCCGACGATCTAGCGCGTTCTCAGGAGGTCTAACGATGGCGTGGCGAGATATCCGTATTATTGGCGATCCCGTGCTGCGGACGCCGTGCGATCCGATCACGACGATCGATACTGCCATCAAGCAGCTGGTTGAGGATCTGCTCGAGACGGTGGACGACGACGGCCGCGCCGGTCTGGCGGCGAACCAGATCGGGGTGTCGAGGCGCGCTTTTTCGTGGAACATCGATGGGGAGATCGACTACATCCTCAACCCGGTTATCGTCGAGCTGAGCGAGGACGAGTATCAAGACGGCGATGAGGGCTGCCTGTCCGTGCCGGGGCTGTTCTATCCGACCGAGCGTGCCTGGTACGCGCGCGCCGAGGGTATCGACCTCGACGGGAAGAAGAAGATCGTCGAGGGCGAGGAGCTGATGGCCCGTTGCATCCAGCACGAGGTGGATCACCTCGATGGTCATCTCTACCTCGATCGGTTGAGTAAGCGGTATCGCCGCAAGGCCATGGCGGAATTGCGCAAGCAGGGGCTGTAGCGGCTAAAGAGGCGGGCGCGTACTGACGTCGCCGATGAGGATCGCTCGCGAGACCGTCGCGTGGGCAGCACTGGCGCGCGCCTCGTCGCGCCCAAGCCTCATGCTCCACAGAGGGCCGAGCGCATGGGTCCCAACCGTAACCTGCGCGAGGCGCGTATTGTCCTCATCGCAATAGCAGGTGAGTGCCACCGTGAGCTCTCCGCTCGGACTCGTCTTCAATGACTTTTCTTGGGCACGCCATGACGGAAGTGGGCCGAGACAAGGCACGAGCTCGGTGAGGAGGGTGCGTACCCAGGCGATGTCCTCACTTGTGATCGGGCAGGCTATGGGCGGCAGGTATGGGTCAGCCAGGTTGGTGAGGAGATCCGGCTCGATCGCAATGAGCGGGTGGGAGGAGTGGGCGTACTCGTCGTGGCTTGGGCGAGTACCGAGGCTAGCGCCGAGCCCCCGTCCCTCGCTCGCCTTCGAGAGATGGTGAACGAAACGGTCGAGGTCGGTGAGGGAGACTCGCACGCGCGTGTGCGGTTGCACCCCTCCGCTCATCCAGGATTCGCGCACGTCCACGGCCAACCCCGTATCGGTTGCGACGAGAGCAAACTCGACCCCGCCCTCGAGGGGCGTCACCCAATCCAGCTCGACCTCGCCGTCACCTGCAGGCCGAGAAGAGGCAGCTATGCGGGGCCAAGTACGCATTGTGGCGATCATGCCGATGAGGGACGGGCCGTAGGTGGGTACGCTCACCTGCCAATTTCCCGAGGGACCGACGGCGGCGTCAATGCTCACGTAGCTGGTCAACATCGCTCGTGCTAGGAGCGGAAGAAAACAGCGAAGAGGGTGATAGTGATTCGTCGTGTCATGAGGGGAATCCTTGCGGTAGATGTCTGGCGGCGGGGGTGCAATATTTATCTGTAGTGCTGAGAGTATGACATATCTCTCTCCCAGTCAAGGGTGAAAATTGTCTATACTGTCCACACACCGTTGAGCGCCGTGTCCGCCGGTTCGAGGACGTAGGGGAAGACGATCCTCGTCGAAGGGAGACACGATGACTAGGGACATCACCCGCGGTGTTCTTTTCGTGCACTCATGCCCGCGTGCGCTCTGCCCGCATATCGAATGGGCGGCGCAAACCGTCCTCGACCACCCCGTCACCATGGAGTGGACGCCCCAGCCCGCACAGGCCGAGACATTTCGCGCCGAGCTCAGCTGGGCCGCTCCCGTCGGAACGGGTGCTCGGCTCGCGTCGGCGCTTCGCGGCTGGGAACACCTGCGTTACGAGATCACCGAAGACGCTACCGCTATCACCGATGGTGGTCGCTGGTCCTACACACCCGAGCTCGGGATCTTCCACGCCCAAACCGACGTCCTCGGTAACGTCGTCATCCCCGAAGAGCGTGTCCGCGAAGCCCTCGAGACCACCGACGTCGAGCAGATCCACAGGATCCTCGCGCTCGCGTGCGGTGCCGCTTGGGATGAGGAACTCGAAACCTTCCGCTACGCGGGTGCCGGCGCGCCCGTGCGCTGGCTCCACAAGGTGGGCTAGATGGCTCTGGACTCCCAAGCTCTCGCGGCGCTGGCTGCCCTCAGCGACGATAGTCTCGTCGAGGCGACGGATGCTCCTGGCGATCAGACGCAGCCTGACGGTGAGGACACGTGGCCGCTCCTGCGCGACATCGTCGCCGCTGAGGTCGGCCTCGCACCCGACACGATCACCGAAGAGATGCGGATCGTCGAGGATCTCGATCTCGACGTGCTGCGACGCTACGCCGTCGTCACGGCACTCGAGCATGAAACACACGTGAGTATTCCCGACGCGAAGGTCGACGAGGCAGGCACGCTCGCCGATCTCGCACGCGCCGCCTCCGCGTCAACCTGAGAAGCAAGGTACAAGCAACGGTTCGGCACACAGAATCATGAAACGGGCCCGGCACCTCGCGGTGCCGGGCCCGTGCCGTTAAACGGTGCGACTAGTTCTCACCGGATTCTCCCGCGTTGGGGTTGAGAAGGTCGTACTTCTCAACCGCCTTACCGACGTAGGAGCGGTCGATGCGCCCCATGTCGGCCAACGCCTGCAGCGTCTTGACGACCATCGAATGCGAGTCGATGAGGAAGTGTCGCCTCGCGGCCGCGCGCGTGTCGGAGAAGCCGAAGCCATCGGCGCCGAGCGTGAGGTAGTAGCCCGGGATCCACTGGCGAATCATGTCGGGAACGAGGTGATCGTAGTCCGAGGTCGCGATGAACGGCCCCTCCAGCCCCTGGAAGCGCTGCTGGACGTAGGACGGGTGGTAGCCCTCCTCCGACTTGATGAGGTTGAGCCGGTCGGCCTTGAGGCCGTCGCGACGCAGCTCGTGCCACGAGGTGACCGACCACACCTGCGAGTCGATGCCCCAGTCCTCCCACAGCATGCGCTTGGCCTCGAGCGCCCACGGTACCGCGACACCGGACGCCATGAGCTGGGCGAGCGGACGATCCTTCGCACCCTCGGGCTTGGCGATGCAGTGCATACCCTTGAGGATGCCCTCGACGTCAACGTCTTCCGGTTCGGCCGGCTGGTGGATCGGCTCGTTGTAGACCGTCAGGTAGTACATGACGTCACGGTCGCGCCCATCGGGCTCGCCGTACATCCGCTGGAGACCGTCGCGGATAATGTGGCGGATCTCGTAGCCGTAGGCCGGGTCATACTGGACGAACGCGTCGTTCGTCGCCGCGATGATCGGGGAGTGGCCATCGGCGTGCTGGAGGCCTTCACCCGTGAGGGTCGTGCGTCCGGCGGTCGCGCCGATAACGAAGCCGCGAGCCAACTGGTCGCCGGCTGCCCAGAACTGGTCGCCGGTGCGTTGGAACCCGAACATCGAGTAGAAGAAGTAGAAGGGGATCATCGGCTCGTCGTGCGTCATGTAGGACGTGCCGGCGACCTGAAGGGCTGCTGCAGAGCCGGCCTCGTTGATGCCGGTGTGGAGTAGCTGACCCTTCTCGGATTCCTTGTACGACAGCATGAGGTCGTGGTCGACGGCCACGTAGTTCATGCCCTGCGTGTTGAAGATCTTGTTCGTCGGGAACATGGCATCCATACCGAAGGTACGGGCCTCGTCCGGAACGATCGGGACGATGCGCTTGCCGATCTCCTTGTCGCGCAGGAGATCCTTGAGCTGACGAACGAGAGCCATCGTCGTCGCTACCTTTTGTTTGCCCGAACCCTTGGCGAGAGCACGGTAGGTCTTGTCGCCGGGAAGCGTGAGGGCGCGGTCGCGCTCCTTCGGTCGCGACGGCAGGAAGCCACCGAGCTTCTCGCGCTTTTCGAGCATGTAGCGCATGGCCGGGTTGTCGGCCTCGGGACGGTAGTAGGGAGGCATCTTTGGGTTGGCCTCGAGTTGCTCGTCCGTGATCGGGATCTGGAGGGCGTCACGCAGCCCCTTGAGATCCTCGAGCGTGAGCTTCTTCATCTGGTGGGTCGCGTTGCGCCCGGCGAAATGGGTGCCCAGCATGTAGCCCTTGATCGTGTGGGCGAGGATGACGGTCGGGCGGCCCTTGTGTTCGGTGGCGGCCTTGTAGGCGGCGTAGACCTTGCGGTAGTCGTGCCCGCCGCGGCGCAGGTTCCAGATTTCCTCGTCGCTCCAGTCCTCGACCATCTTGGCGGTACGCGGATCGCGACCGAAGAAGTGTTCGCGAACGTAGGCGCCATCGTTGGCCTTGAACGTCTGGTAGTCCCCGTCGAGGGTGTCGCCCATGAGCTGGACGAGAGCGTGGTCGTGGTCCTGGGCGAGAAGGCGATCCCAACCGCGACCCCAAATGACCTTGATGACGTTCCAGCCTGCGCCGCGGAAGAAGGCCTCGAGCTCCTGGATGATCTGCCCGTTGCCGCGCACCGGGCCGTCAAGACGCTGGAGGTTACAGTTAACGACGAAAGTCAGGTTGTCGAGCTTTTGCGTCGCGGCGAGTTGCAGCATGCCGCGAGACTCGGGCTCGTCCATCTCGCCGTCGCCCAGGAACGCCCACGTGTGCTGGCCCGAGGTGTCCTTGATTCCGCGCAGCTCGAGGTACTTATCGAACCACGCCTGGTAGATGGCTTCGGCGGGACCGAGCCCCATGGACACCGTCGGGTATTCCCAAAACTCCGGCATCCGGCGCGGGTGCGGGTAGGAGGGCAGGCCGTTCTTCGTCGAGACCTCCTGACGGAAGCCGTCCATGTCCTCTTCGCTAAGACGCCCTTCAAGGAAGGCGCGAGCGTAGATTCCGGGGGAGGCGTGGCCCTGGAAGAAGATGTGGTCGCCGCCGGAGGGGTGCGACTTGCCTTTAAAGAAGTGGTTGAAGCCGACCTCGTACAGGGTCGACACCGAGGCGTAAGACGAAATATGCCCGCCAACCTTGATGCCTTCGCGCTGGGCGCGCGTCACCTGGACGGCGGCGTTCCAGCGAATCCAGCGGCGATACTGGCGCTCCATGGCTTCGTCGCCGGGGAAGTGAGGCTCTTGCTGTGCGGAAATCGTGTTCGTGTAAGGCGTCGTGAGGTTCGTGGGAACCTTGACGTTTTGGCGTCCGGCCGAGTTGAGCATCGACACGAGGACGTGGCTCGCGCGATCGGCGCCACGCTCTTCAATGAGCTGGCCGAGGGAGTCAAGCCATTCTTGGGTTTCTTCGGGATCGACGTCGGGGCCGGTCTGTACGAGACCGTTGACGAGCTTGCGATCGTTCGTGTCTTCACTCACGGAAAGTCCATCTCCTTTGAATACTGCGCGCGATACAGTCATTTGTCTCGCAACACATGGGCTGAAGGTCACCCTTAACGATTAAATCTTGTCATGCTTGCCGCGAACTGTCGACTACAACGAGGCGAGTCACACTGTGGCTTGCGCGTCACTTTCTCGCACGCGCGATCTCGGGTAGCGTAGGGCCCGTGGCTTCGACTATCGAAAGGCAAGGCGACAAGCCCGGCGCCAACCCCCTAGGGTTCACCCGCGGCCAGATCATCCAGGAGTTCGGTTGGGACAGTGACGTCGATGAGGACCTTCGTGACCTCGTTATGGACGACACCGGCGAGGAGCTCGAAGACGAGGACTACACGAATGTGGCAGACGGCACTCTCGTGTGGTGGCGTAGTGACGACGGCGACGTCGACGATCTATCGGACCTCCTCATGGACGCGATGGCAAATCTCGATGACGGCGGCGTGATCTGGGTTCTTACCCCCAAGGCGGCACGTGGAGATCACGTCGAGTCTCGGATCATTGAACAGGCAGCTCGCACCTCTGGGCTCAAGCCCACTTCGACGAAGGTAGTTGGCGTAGAGTGGGCCGGAACGCGTATTGTGTCTAAAGCTAAACGCTAAGGGCCTGTAGCTCAGTTGGTAGAGCACTGCGTTTACACCGCAGCTGTCGTCGGTTCGATCCCGGCCGGGCCCACACCAATGGGCGTCGACGACGCGTGTAGTCTGTGGGTATGACGGATCTTCCCACGCTCGCTGACGTCGTCGAACTTCTCGACGAGCTTTATCCGCCCCACCTGGCTGAAGATTGGGATTCGGTCGGTCTCATCGCCGGGGACCCGCGCGAGAGCGTCCGCAGGGTGCTCGTTGCGCTCGATCCACTCGAGTGCATCGGTGCTGAGGCCCTCGAGGCCGGTGCGGATCTGGTTATCACCCACCATCCTCTCTTTTTGCGGGGCACTTCCACCGTCGCGGCGACATCGGGTAAGGGCCGTCTCGTTCACACACTCATCCGTTCGGGATGCGCGCTGTTTAATGCGCACACGAACGCCGATGCTGTTGCTGGAGGTGTGGCCGACGTCCTCGCTGATCTCGTCGGGATGAGCGAGGAACGCCGCCCCCTGAAGCCGGCCTCGTCGGATCCGCGTATCGGGATAGGGCGTCTCGGGCGCCTCCAAGAACCGACCACGGTGCGCGAGCTCGCCGAGCGTCTCGCGGACGCGGTGCCCGCGACCCCCAGTGGGGTCAGGATCGGCGGGGATCCGGAACGCCGCGTCGAGGTTCTTGCCGTGTGCCCGGGTGCGGGCGATTCTCTTCTCGAAGATGCCTCGCGCAGCGGCGCAGATGCCTACATCACCGCGGATCTACGTCATCATCCCGCTTCGGAACATTTGGAGGCGGGCGGGATCCCCCTCATCACGGCTAGCCATTACGCCACCGAGTGGCCCTGGGTGCCTGCGTGTGCCGCTACACTGGGCGAGGCTAGCCGCCAGCGCGGCTGGGACCTCGAGGTGTCGTATTCGACAACGTGCACCGAACCCTGGTCTACCTTCATTCCGGCGAGCAAAGGACAATCATGAAAGCATCGTTGGCTGCTCAACGTCTCCTCCTCGACATTCAAAAGCTCGACCGCGAAATTGCGAAGGTCAAACACGGTGGCGTCGACGCTGAGGCCAGCCGGCGTCGACGAGACCTCGACGAGGAGCGCCGTCGACTTCACAGGCAGCGTCTTGAGAAGATGACCGAGGCAGAGGACACGAAACTCGAGATCGAACGCGTGGAATCCGATCTCGCTCAGGTGCGCCAGCGGCAGACAATCCAGCAGGGGCGTCTCGACGCGGGCGAGGGGTCCGCAAAGGAACTTATCGGCTTGGAGGACGAGCTCGTTCATATCCGCCGCCGAATCGCTACTCTCGAGGAACGCCAGCTCGAACTCATGGAGGTCGAGGAAGCCGCGCGCGAGGCCGTGATACAAACGCAGATGCGCCGCGATGAGATCGATGCAGAGCTCGCGAGTGCCGACACGAAACAGGCCGATCGCGAACGCGATATTGCAGCGCGTGTCGGGGTTCTTCAGCAGGAGCGGCAGGCGCTGGCCGAAAATGTCCCGGCTGACCTCCTCGATGCCTACGACGATGCGCGTTCTCGTACCGGCGGTATCGGGGCCGTTGCTGTTATCGGTAGGAGAGTCGAAGGCATGCCCATGGAGCTGAGTCCCCTCGAGGCAGATGCTTTACGCGCAGCGGCTCCTGACGACGTCGTCATCTCCGACGACTATGACGTCATCCTTGTTCGGGTTGACCCCTCTTAGCAGCACGCCGATCAAGTAGGATAGCGCTCGCGCACGCGGCGGCACCCGCCACGCCAGTTAGCCACACGCCGAGGTGACCGGCGCGGATGCTCCATTCGCCATCGTTGCCCAGCGCACACGCTGAGGCCAGTACTGCCGCGCACACGAGCCACACGAACGCCGTCGCGAGGCAGGCACTGCCGAGGTGAGTATGCCTACCACGCAGGCGGGCAGTTGCCACCGCGAACGCAATGGCGGCAACGACGCCGGTGGCGCTTGCTTGGACGAGCGGGCCGTCCAGATACGGTGAGAAGGAGAAGACGGCGACGGGCGTGAGGTCCGGGCCGGCAAGGGTGAGACTTCCACCAGTAGCGGCCAGGGCGGCCGCACCGGCCGCATTGGGGCCGGCGAGGGCGAGAGAGACGCCCTCGAGCGGTGTCCATCGGGTGCCGTTGAGGGCGAGCGTGAGGAGAAAAGTGGCCAGGGAGCCGGCCGAGGTGATAAGCAAGAAGCGCCCACACGCACCGAGATGGGGAGCGAGCCAAGCCCACCAGCGGCGGACACGGCGCCAAAAGAACGTGTTGTAGTCGTCGCAGCTGCGCAAGAATGCCAGCACCCCACCCACGCACGTGAGTGTGGCGGCAATAAAGAAGGTGCGAGAGCCGGATGGGCCGATACCGTCCAGCGAGGGAATGACGGCCCCGAGTGCACCCAGGAATCCCGCTGTTAGGGCTGCCGAAGCTTGCGAAACCACGAGGTCCTTGAGCATGGGCAAGCGGCGGCGCTTAAGGGCGGCGCGGGCGCTCAGATAGGCGGCCACCGTGGCCGCGAGGGCCCCCCACAAGAACACCCCGACACGCATGTGCCCGGCGCCGAAGTCACCGCCGCCGAAGGACGCCGACATGGCGTGGACGACGAGCCGGTAGGCTCCCGCGTGGGAGACGAACGGGTGGGCACCGTCAACGAGGCCGATGAGTCCAGATGCGGCACCGAGGATCCATCCCGCCGCAACAGCGGCTAATGCCTGCGCAACACCGAGGCGAAGCGCATAAGATTGGCGAAACCGTTGGGGCGCGCGCTCATCGTGGGAGGCAAACAGAGGCACGATCTAGTCTCCGTGACGTGAGGAAGAGGAGATGATGAGGGTGAGAGTCCGGTAGGGACCCTCGCCCTCGACGACGGCATCGATCATATCGTTAACTTCCTCTAATGCGGTGTGGGAGAGGAGCTCGTCGAGTGTCGTTGGCCACTTGGGTGAGCGTGCCAGTGCCCCGGCGACGATCCCGCGGTAGTGCTTTGCCCAGTGAGACACCGTTTTGAGGCCGTTCTTCGTCACTACCTTGACGCCGAGGGAGTAGGCTTCCAGGCCGCAGGCGGCGGCTTCACGGGCAGGCGGACGCCACATTCGCTGGTAGGGGGCAGAACAGCAGTCGAGGACAATCTGCGGCGTGGCCATATGCGGGGCAAGGTGCTTCTTCCACCACGTGGCGACGACTCCCACGCCGGGCAGGTCGCAGGTGGCGGCGCAACGGGCCGCCGCGACGTCATCGGTGAGACGAACAGGACCAAAAGCGCCTGTCATGATGAGGAGGGCATCGCCGATCTCGCGGCATCTGTCTTCGATGAGGGTGTCGAAGCCGGCGGCCTCGTAGAGAACACCGGTGTAGACCCTCCTGGCTTGTCCACACGGGCGCGACCTGAGTTCGCTCATAGCGCCCACCTCGTTGACGCTACGCGGGCCGGCGTGGAAGATCTCGAGGGCCTGCGGGTTCAAAGCGGCTTCTTCGATGCGTTGGGCGAGTTCGCGTCTGGGCTCGGTGAGCTCGGGAAGATAGAGACTGGAATAATCGATGGGCTTGCCGTCGCCAGGAAGCTGGCCGACTGATTCGGGTAGGAAGACGCGCATGCCCTCAGCATAGTAAGGTGGGCGCGGAACGAGTCGGCCGGGCGGTCGCGTCGGGGGAAACCCCGCCGAGGAAAGTCCGGGCTCCACAGGACACGGTGGTGGCTAACGGCCACCCGGGGTGACCCGCGGGACAGTGCCACAGAAAACAAACCGCCCGAAAGGGTAAGGGTGAAAAGGCGGGGTAAGAGCCCACCGCGCTGCGAGTGATCGCAGCGGCACGGTAAACCCCACCGGGAGCAAGACCAAGCAGCGTCCGTTGAGGTTGTCCGCCGAGGACGCGGGTAGGTTGCTCGAGGGCCTCAGCAATGGGGCTCCTAGATGGATGATCGCCAGCCGCTCGCGGCGACAGAACCCGGCTTACAGGCCGGCTCGTTCCTGCCCCCGCGGCGGTCCGGCGGGGGCAGGGGGAGAGCGCTAGTGGCCGCCCTCGGCAGCGAACGTAGCGGCGCCGACGATCCCAGCCGTATTGCGCAGCTGTGCCGGAACGATATCGCAGGGCAACTCGAGGTAGGGGAGGAACTTTTCGTGCTTACGCGAGATTCCTCCACCAACAACAATAACGTCAGGGGAGAAGAGCTTAGCTACCTCGCTGTAGTAGCGCTGGAGCCGCTTGATGTATTTCTTCCACGAGAGGTCTTCGAGCTTGCGGATAGAGGCGGCGGCACGCTTCTCGGCGTCGTAGCCATCGATCTCGAGGTGGCCTAGCTCGGAGTTGGGAACCAGGATTCCGTCGACGAAAATCGCTGATCCGATGCCGGTCCCTAGCGTCGTGAAGATCGTAACGCCGCGGTTGCGTTCCTTGCCGACGCCGTGGCGCATTTCTGCCAGTCCGGCAGAATCCGCGTCGTTGAGCGCGAAAACCTTCCGTCCAATGTGTTGACCAATGTAGTCGGCGACGTTGACGCCGACCCACGACTGGTCGAGGTTGGCCATGAAGGGGATGGTCCCGCCTGGCAGGGGCGCGGGGAAACAGACACCAATGGGGGTGTCGTTGTCACAATCGAAATGGGTCACGATCTGCCCGATCACGTCCGCAACCGCCTCGGGCGTGGCGGGTTTGGGGGTGTCAATGCGGTGACGTTCGGTGATGAACTCGCCTTTGTCAAGATCAACGAGGGCGCCTTTGACGCCAGAACCGCCTACATCAATACCCAGGGCTGTACGCATCGAGACTCCTTGAAGATGGATATGCGGGGCTTTGTGGACTCACTTCGAGGGTAGCGTAAGAATGTCCGCACCACTGGCAGTTACCGCAATGGTGTGCTCGAACTGTGCCGACCGGGAGCGATCTCGCGTGGCGATCGTCCACCCGTTGTCCCACTGATCCCAGGCGATGTCTCCCAGCGTGAGCATCGGTTCGATAGTAAAGACCATGCCCTCTTCCATGATCGTTGTCGCGTCGGCGGCATCGTAGTGGGGAATGATGAGGCCTGAGTGGAAGGCTTCACCGACCCCGTGTCCCGTGAAGTCGCGTACGACGCCATAGGAGAATCGTTTGGCGTAGGATTCGATGACCCGGCCGATGACATTGATCGAGCGCCCCGGTTTGACGGCCTTGATGCCACGCATGAGAGCGGCCTTCGTGCGCTCAACGAGTAGCCGAGATTCCGTATCAACGTCGCCGACGAAAAACATGGCACACGTGTCGCCGTGGACCCCGTCGAGATAAGCCGTGATGTCGACGTTGAGGATGTCGCCGTCGGCGAGAGGAATATCATCGGGTATCCCATGGCAAATGATCTCGTTGACCGAGGTGCAGACCGATTTGGGAAATCCCATGTAGCCCAGACACGAGGGATAGGCGCCCTGGGAGACGATGTAATCGTGCGCGATCGCATCGAGCTCGTCCGTGGTCACGCCGGGGGCCACGTGCTTGCCCACGAGAGCGAGAGCATCGGCAGCAATGCGTCCGGCGCGGCGGATCTTCTCGATTGTCTCC
Source organism: Actinomycetaceae bacterium (assembly GCA_030527545.1). Classification (GTDB taxonomy): domain Bacteria; phylum Actinomycetota; class Actinomycetes; order Actinomycetales; family Actinomycetaceae; genus Nanchangia. The sequence continues at coordinate 10,616 of JAUNAP010000004.1, read as the reverse complement.
TCCGATTTTACGTCCGACGCCGTGACGACTTCGGGCCCGGGATGAAAAAGGTATTCGGGACGATCGATGTCACTGGGAACCGGCCTTTGTGCAGACACGCGGCCCGGACGGGCGTTGCCGAGCGGTGCGCGTTCGGCGAGGAGCTGAGTCTCAACTGTCATGGCACCAGCCTATGCCTCGAGGCGCCTCGACGTGGACGCAGATAGGTCGCCGAGACCGGCCTCGCTAGACTGGAGGAGTAAGACTGAGGGCACAACGCAACCAGCAAAGGACATTACGCTCATGACAAGTGCCGATCACGCACTGTCGCCGCTTGATCACGAGGGCGTTAACGACGCCGTCTCCCACGCGCTCGCCGCCATTGCCGCCGCGACCACTCCGGAGATGATCAAGCAGGCGAAGATCGATCACCTCGGCGACAAGTCGCCACTCGCTGCAGCCAACCGGGCCATCCGCGACGTAGAGGGTCCGAGGAAGGCGGAAGCGGGCAAAGCGATGGGGGCGGCTCGTGCGCGCGTCCTCGAGGCTCTTGAGGCCAAAGGCAACGAGGTGGCCGCGGCCGCCGAGGCTGCCCGCCTCGAACGTGAGAAAATCGATGTCACCGCGGTTGGCCCTCGCCTGCGTCTGGGAGCGCGTCACCCGCTCGAACTCGTCATGGACGAGATCTCGGATTTCTTCATCGCCATGGGCTGGGAGATCGCCGAGGGGCCCGAGCTCGAACACGAGTGGTTTAACTTTGATGCTCTCAACTTCGACATCGACCACCCCGCCCGCGCGATGCAAGACACCTTCTACGTCGACTCCACAAGCGTGGGCGACGGAAAGGGCGATGCGCACCTCGTCATGCGCACCCATACCTCGCCAGTACAGGCAAGGGTCCTCCTCGAACGCGATCTGCCCCTCTACATCGCCTGCCCCGGTAAGGTTTTCCGTTCCGATGAACTCGACCAAACCCACACCCCCGTCTTCCACCAGGTTGAGGGGCTGGCAGTCGACAAGGGTCTGACGATGGCGCACCTGAAGGGCACTCTCGATCACTTCGCCCAATCCATGTTCGGTGCGGAAGCGCGCACCAGACTGCGTCCCTCCTTTTTCCCGTTCACCGAACCCAGCGCGGAAATGGACCTGTGGTTTCCCCAGAAGAAGGGCGGGCCCGGCTGGATCGAATGGGGCGGCTGCGGCATGGTCAACCCGAATGTCTTGCGCGCGTGCGGTATCGATCCCGACGTGTACACGGGCTTCGCATTCGGCATGGGCATCGAACGCACACTCATGCTGCGTCACGGAATAGCAGACATGCACGACATCGTTGAAGGCGATCAGCGTTTCTCGCAGGCCTTCGGCACGAGCGGGAAGGGCAAGTAAATGGCATTCGTACCCGTCGAGTGGCTCAGCGAGCACGTCGAGGTGCCCGCTGGAACGACAGCGGAGGAGCTGGCGGCCGACCTTGTCAAAGTCGGACTCGAAGAAGAAGGCGTCGTCGAGGCTGCCGTCACCGGGCCCCTCGTCGTCGGCAAGGTGCTGACCCGCGAAGCAAACGAGCAAAAGAACGGCAAGGTCATCAACTACTGTCGCGTCGACGTCGGACGCTACAACGATCAACCAGGAGAAGGCAAAGAACCATCGGACCTGCCTAGCCGTGGCATCATTTGCGGCGCCCACAATTTCGATGTAGGCGACCTCGTTGTCTGTTCGCTCCCGGGTGCCGTGCTGCCCGGAGGCTTCGAGATTTCGGCACGAAAGACCTACGGCCACATCTCCGATGGCATGATCTGTTCCGAGCGCGAACTAGGCATTGGCGAAGGACACGACGGCATCATTGTTCTCACCGAGAAGTTCGCCCCTGAACAAATCCCCCAGCCCGGCGAGAGCGTCATGGAGTTGCTCGGGCTAGCGTGCGAAAACCTCGAAATCAACATCACCCCCGATCGCGGATACTGCTTCTCCATGCGCGGTGTCGCGCGCGAGTACTCCCACTCAACAGGCGCGACCTTCACCGATCCGGGACTCGCCGAAAACCTGCCAGGAGGCCACGTCGCCCCGCCCAGCGATGACGGATTCCCCGTCCACCTGGCCGATACCGCCCCCATCCGCCAGCGCCAAGGCTGCGACAGATTTGTCGCCCGACTTATCACCGGAGTCGATCCCCACGCGCAAACGCCCGCGTGGATGGTCAAACGCCTCGAAGCCGCCGGCATGAGGTCGATCTCGCTCGCGGTCGACGTGACGAACTACGTCATGCTTGATCTCGGGCAGCCGCTTCACGCCTACGATGCCGACACGGTCCACGGTCCTATCGTCGTACGACGGGCCAACCCGGGCGAGACGCTGACAACACTCGACGACATCGAGCGCAACCTCGACCCGGAGGACCTGTGCATCTGCGACTCGCTCGGCGGCGAAGGGAAACGGGTCCTCGGACTCGCCGGCGTCATGGGTGGCGCCCAGACCGAGATCAGCGACACGACGCAGACGATTCTGCTGGAGGCCGCGCACTTCGATCCGGTGTCGGTGGCACGCACGGCCAGGCGCCATAAGCTCCCCACCGAGGCTGCCAAGCGAAACGAGCGTGGTGTCGATCCCGAGTTGGCGCCCGTTGCCGCCCAGGTTGCTGCCCATCTGCTCGTGACCTACGGCGGAGGAGAGATCTCCGCACGAGTCACCGACATCAACGAGACAACACCGATCGAACCCATCCGCATGCGCGCGAGCGAACCCTCGCGCCTTGTTGGTGTCGACTACGCGCCCGAACGTATCGAAGAGATACTGACGCTTATCGGCTGCCTGGTGCGGCGTGAAAACGATGACTTCATCGTCACGCCCCCAACGTGGCGTCCCGACCTCGTTGGGCCGGCTCACCTGGTCGAGGAAATCGCCCGTCTCGACGGTTACGATCGGATCCCCAGCGTCCGTCCGCCCGCCCCTGCCGGTCGCGGCCTAACCGGTCTCCAACGAGCCCGGCGCGCCGTCGCGGGTGGCCTCGCTGGCGCGGGACTCACCCAGGTCCTGTCGTATCCGTTTATCGGTGATGCGCACGATCGGCAGGGCTTTGCCGACCACGACGACCGGCGACGCGTCGTCACGATCGCCAATCCGCTAGCGGACGATCAACCGGCGTTGCGTACGTCGATCCTCGACACGCTTCTCGTTGTCGCTGAGCGCAACGTGGCCCGCGGAATGGATGATCTTGCGCTTTTCGAGATCGGTCGCGTCACAGATCCACAAGGGTGCGTGCCCGCCGAAATCCCGGGGGTGGACAGGAGACCGAGCGAGGAGGAATGTGCTCAGCTGGCGGCGGGCGTGCCCGCCCAGCCGTGGCACGTCGGTGTCGTTTTGTCGGGCAGGGTGGCGCCGGCCGGATTTGAGTCCTGTGAACGTCACTTCGACTACCGCGACGCCTTCGACGCTGTCCGTGCCATCGCTCACGCGCTGGGTCTCGACCTTGAGTGTGTCAACCCGCACGGTCCGGATCATGAGCGTCTGCCGTTCCATACGGGGCGTGTTGGCGCCGTCATGCTTGGTTCGCAGCGAATTGGCTGGGCCGGCGAGCTCCACCCGCGTGTCGTCAAGGAATACGGACTTGCGCCGGGCGCGTCCGGGCTTGAAATCGATCTTGATCCGGCTCTTGTGGCCTCGTCGCAACGGCCCCCCGTTGAGGTCGCGCCGGTATCGACGTATCCGGTGGTCAAGGAGGATATGGCGTTCGTTGCCGACGAGTCGGTCGACGCAGCCGTTATTGAACAGAGCATCCGCGAGGCCGGTGCGGGGCTCGTCGAGTCGGTCAGCCTCTTCGATGTCTTTAGGGGCGAGCAGATCGGCGACGGCAAGAAGTCGCTGGCTTTTGCCTTGCGTCTGCGTGCCCCGGATCGAACGTTGTCGACCAAGGAAATTGCGGCGGCGCGCAAGAAGATCGTCAAGAAGGTAAGAAAGGCGAGTGGCGCGAATCTGCGCGCCTGAGCTGAACGTGGGGCGGGGATGAGCTCCTCGCCCCACGCGCCAGCGTGAGTCGTTTCGACGACCTATCATGGCCTCATGAAGGTTTTGGTCACAGTTGCGTCAAAACACGGTTCAAGCCGTGAGGTCGGGGCCATCATCGCCGATGAGCTGCGCGCAGGCGGGCTCGAGGTTGATGAGATAGCGCCGGCTGAGGTTCATTCGCTCGAGGGGTACGGCGCGGTCGTCATTGGCTCGGCGGTCTACATGACCCAGTGGATGGACGAGGCAAGAGAGTTTGCTTCGCGTTTTTCCGCTCAACTCGAGGAGATTCCGCTGTGGGCGTTCTCGGTGGGAATGTCGGGGGTGGCTACCGGCGGAGTCAAGGATCCCTCTCGGGTGGGCCCGGTTCTCTTGACCCTTAATCCGCGAGGGTACACAACGTTTAAGGGCAAGATCGATCCGTCTGACTTGTCGTGGCGCGAACGCACGGTGGCGAAGCTCGGTGGTGCGGTCGAGGGCGACTTCCGTGAGGAGGATGCCGAGCGGGCTTGGGCAAAGCATGTCGTCGCGGAGATACGAAGGCTCTGACTCTCGCGTTGAATAATCATGCGTTAGCTTGTATGGTTATGGCGTGAGTGTTGTGGCGCCCGTGTCGGGGAATCATCACCCGGCACGGGCGCCACGCTCGTGAAAGATCGGCAAGGAGAACAGTGGCTACGTCTATCCCCGTGACGAAATCGGCGCGTCAGGCGTTGATTGGTGAGCTCATCGCTCGCCAACCGATTCGATCGCAGGCTGCACTACGGCAGGCCCTTGTCGCCGAAGGGATCGAGGTTACGCAGGCGACTCTGTCGCGGGACCTCCTGGAGCTTAAGGCGACGAAGGTCCGAGACCGCGAGGGCCATCAGGTCTACGCGATTCCAAGCGACGGAGGTGTCAGGCGCGCGGAAGACGCAACGGTGGCCGGATTGCAGCGGTGGTGCCACGAGTTACTTGTCTCCTGCGACAGGGTTGGCAGTAACGTCATTTTGCGCACTCCGGCGGGCGCCGCCCAGCTCCTCGCCTCGGCGATTGACCGCGCGGTCCTCGAGGGGGTCGCGGGTACGCTCGGCGGGGACGACACGATCTTCATGATCTGCAGGAGCGAGGAAGCGGCGAAGCGCGCCACTGAGTATCTCCTCGGTTTCATTGATACCCCCTAGGCGTGGGTCAACATCTCAGAAAGGCTAACGATCGTGAGCAAGGATAAGGTTGTTCTCGCCTATTCCGGCGGCCTGGACACTTCGGTGGCCATCGGCTGGATCGGCGAGCAAACGGGCAAGGACGTTATCGCCGTTGCCGTCGACGTCGGGCAGGGCGGAGAAGATCTCGAGGTCATCCGGCAGCGGGCCCTTGACTGCGGCGCGGTCGATGCTTATGTGGCCGACGCCAAGGAGGAGTTCGCCGCGGAATACTGTATGCCCGGGCTCAAAGCGAATGCGCGCTACATGGGGGTTTATCCGCTGGTGTCTGCGTTGTCGCGCCCGGTCATCACCAAGCACCTTGTGCGTGCGGCCAGGCAGTTCGGTGCGACCACTGTCGCGCACGGGTGCACGGGCAAGGGAAACGATCAGGTGAGATTCGAGGTGTCGATTACCTCCCAGGCCCCCGACATGACATGCCTGTCGCCGGTGCGCGACTTGGCACTCACGCGCGACGTCGCCATTGAGTACGCAACGAAGCACGATCTGCCTATTGAGACGACGAAGCACAACCCGTTCTCTATCGACCAAAACGTGTGGGGACGGGCCATCGAGACGGGCTACCTCGAAGACATTTGGAATGCGCCGACGAAGGACGTCTACACCTACACGGATGATCCGACGTATCCACCCCTGCCAGACGAGGTCATTATCACCTTCGCTAAAGGCATCCCGGTGGCTATCGACGGGCGCGAGTGCACGCCTCTCCAGGCCATCCAGGAACTTAATCGTCGTGCGGGAGCTCAGGGGATCGGCCGCATCGACATGGTCGAAGACCGTTTGGTCGGAATTAAGTCGCGTGAGGTTTACGAATGCCCGGGCGCGGTTACGCTCATCGAGGCGCATGCCGAGCTCGAACGGGTCACGATTGAGCGCGAACAGGCTCGATTCAAGCGGATTGTTGATAACAGGTGGGCCGAGTTGGTCTACGACGGACAGTGGTATTCGCCGTTGAAGAAGTCACTCGATGCGTTCATCGATTCAACCCAGGAATACGTCAACGGCGACGTTCGGCTGCGTCTTCACGCCGGCCGAGCGGTGGTCGAGGGGCGGCGTTCGGCGACGTCGCTGTATGATTTCGCGCTGGCGACGTATGACACGGGAGACACCTTCGACCAGTCGTCCTCACGTGGATTCATCGACATCTACGGTTTGCCGACCAAGCTGGCAGCGGCGCGCGATGCTGAGCACGGTGCAGGAGTCGACTATGGGGTGGGGAACCTGTGAGCGGCCTGGCACTGTGGGGCGGGCGCTTCACCGGCGGACCGGATGAGGCCCTTGCGGCGCTGTCGGTTTCCACTCATTTCGATTTCCGTTTGGCTGAGGCAGACATCGCGGGTTCGCGCGCGCACGCGCGCCAACTCAATGCCGTAGGCATTCTCAGCGATGGTGAGCTTGCCGACATGCTTGCGGCTCTGGCGCGCCTTGAGACAGACGTACGCTCCGGAGCGTTCACGCCTACACCAGCAGATGAGGATGTCCACACGGCGCTAGAGCGCGGCCTCATCGAGATCGCCGGGGAAAAGCTGGGGGGAAAGTTGAGAGCGGGGCGATCACGTAACGATCAGATCGCAACGCTCATCCGCGTCTACCTCCGCCAGCAGGCCCGTCACCTGTCTGATCGCTTGCTCAATGTTGTCGACGCGCTCATCGAACAGGCTGAGGCTGCCGGCGACGCCATCATGCCGGGACGCACACACATGCAGCACGCTCAGCCGGTGTTGCTCGCGCATCATCTTCTCGCGCATGCGTGGCCGCTTCTTCGAGACGTCGAGCGGTGGCGGGACTGGGATCGCAGGGCCGCCTCCTCGCCCTACGGTGCGGCCGCATTGGCAGGCAACACCCTCGGGATGGACCCGGCTGCGATCGCGGCGGATCTCGGATTCGCCAGTGTGTGTCCAAACTCCATCGACGCGACGGCTTCACGCGACGTCGTCGCTGAGTTCGCCTGGGTTGGCGCGATCATTGGTGTTGACCTGTCGCACCTGTGCGAGGAAATAGTGGTGTGGAATACGAAGGAATTCGGCTACGTCACGCTGGCTGATGCCTTCTCGACGGGTTCTTCCATCATGCCGCAAAAGAAGAATCCCGACGTCGCTGAGCTTGGCCGCGGTAAGGCGGGCCGGCTCGTAGGGTCCCTCGTCACGCTCCTCACGATGCTCAAGGGTCTTCCACTCGCCTACGACCGTGATCTTCAAGAGGACAAGGAGCCCGTGTTCGACCAGATCGACACGCTTGATGTGCTTCTTCCCGCCATCGCCGGAATGATTTCGACGATGACGATCGATAGGGACCGTCTCGGCGAGCTCGCGCCTTTGGGGTTCGCGCTCGCTACCGATATTGCCGAGTGGCTCGTCGGCACGGGTATGCCGTTCCGCCAGGCACACGAAGTTGCTGGCGCATGCGTGGCACGTGCCGAAGCCGAGAACAAGGAACTGTGGGATCTGAGCGACGAAGAGCTCGCCGCAATAAACCCGGCCTTGACGCCTGACGTACGCAGCGTTCTCAGTGCTGAAGGTTCGGTGAATTCTCGCGACTGTGTGGGCGGGACCGCGCCGGCAAGGGTACGTGAGCAGCTTGCAGCGGCGAAGGAGGAGATGCAGCGGGCGCGTGCCTTCGCATCTTCCGTTGTGGAGATAAGCTAGGGCCTTCCAGCACCTGTGCCGCAGGATCGTGCGGTAAAGACTTGATAGAGTTTCGGACGGTTTCTATCCCGTCTAGGAGAAAGAAGTGGGCATGAGCGACATTATTGACGAGCTGCGTTGGCGCGGCCTCATCGAACAGTACTCCGACCTCGACGCGATTCGTCAGGCATTGTCGGCGGGCCCGGTTGTCTTCTATTGCGGATTCGACCCGACGGCGCCCTCTCTCCACCACGGGCATCTCGTTCAGCTCTTGCTCATGAAGCACTTGCAGCGCGCAGGTCACAAGCCTCTCGCCCTCGTTGGCGGGGCGACGGGCCTTATCGGTGATCCCCGAATGAGCGGGGAGCGTCAGCTGCACTCGAAGGAGGTTGTCGCTGGTTGGGTCGATAAGTTGCGTGACCAGATCGAGAAGCTCCTTGATTTTACGGGTGACAACGCCGCGGTCATGGTCAATAACCTCGATTGGACGCGTGAGCTTTCGGCGATTGACCTCCTGCGCGACCTGGGAAAGAACTTCCGGATGGGCACGATGCTGTCCAAGGATGCCGTCGCCAGGCGCTTGAAGTCTGACGAGGGGATCTCCTACACGGAGTTTTCGTACCAGATCTTGCAGGCCAACGATTTCTTGGAGCTGCATCGACGCTACGGGTGCGTCTTGGAAACTGGCGGTAATGACCAGTGGGGCAATCTCGTGGGCGGGATGGATCTCGTGCACAAGGTTGAGGGTGCGCAGGTCCACTGCATGACGACCCCGATCATCACGAAGGCGGACGGTACGAAGTTTGGTAAGTCTGAGGGGGGAGCAATCTGGCTCAACCCCGAGATGATGAGCCCCTACGCTTTCTACCAGTTCTGGCTCGGTACTGAGGACGCCGACGTTGTGCGTATGCTCAAGATCTTTACGTTCCGTGATCGCGAGGAGATCGAGCGTTTGAGTAAGGAAGTGGCCGAGCGCCCGTTCGCACGTGAGGCCCAAAAGACTCTTGCCGCTGACGTGACGAAGATGGTGCACGGGCAAGAGGCGCTAGACGCAGTGCTCGCGGCTACGCAGGCTCTGTGGGGAAAGGGCGATCTGCGCGCGCTCGACGCAGAGACATTGACGGCGGCGGTTTCCGATCTGCCACAGCCCGACGAGCCCGTTGTGTTGGGCGAGACGACGATCATCGATGTGTTGCAGGGGGCCGGACTCGTTTCGTCTAGGCGTGAGGCTCGCCAGACGCTCGCTTCGGGTGGCGCCTATGTGACGAACGAGAAGGTTGTCGGCGAGGATCGTCCGCTTTGCGAAGACGATGTGCTCGCGGGTGGGTGGATCCTCTTTAGGCGGGGCAAGCGTAACCTCGGTGCTGCGCGCGTGGCGAAGTAGCGTCGCGTCCACGTGGACAGGTGATCCCCTCCGTCGTTTGGCGGAGGGGATCGGTCCGTGTGTGACCAGGCAAAAGAGGCCGACGAGAGGACTAGGCCGGGGGAGTTAACTCCATAGCGGGAGGACTCTCCATGAAGACAACTGTGAAAGCTGCGATGGCTGTCGGCGTCGGCTCGTTGCCATAGGCGGCGTAGGCTTGGGCACGATCGTACCTGCGGTCGCTGCCGATGATGGCACGGACATTTCGGTATTTGCCATCACCGATTTGCACGGTCATTTGGAACAGCAAACAGGTAAGGATGGCACGCTCACTGAGCTCAGGAGCAGGCATCTCGCGCTGCGGCATTTGGGGCTCACTCGCAAGGTCGTCGTGCTCGACGAGGTTCATGCGCTCGACGCATATATGGACGAGTACCTCACCTGTGCCCTCAAGTGGCGAGCAGCCAGCGGGGTTTCCGTCGTTGCACTGTCGGCCACGTTGACGCCGAGCTTACGCAATCGTCTGGCTGCTGCCTACCGAGAGGGGTTCGAGCTGACTAACGGCCCGGCACGAGTGACGTCAGCGGCGGCGTCCAGCGCGGAAGAGGAGAAAGGGCCAGTTAATCACAGTAGGGTCCAAGGCGCAGAGGCAGACGTCGTCATAAGCAGGATTTCGACGTACCGCGCCTTGATTATCCTCTCTTGACCACGGTCGATGCTATGGGGAGCCGCTCTGTTGCCGTTTCTCGGGCGGGATCATCCCCGCTCATGCGGGGAACACCCAGGCGTGCACGTGGACGAGCCACCTGGCCGCGGATCATCCACGCGTATGCGGGGAGCACTACTCGCCCCGCCCGAGGGGATGGAAGGGCTGCGGATCATCCCCGCTCATGCAGGGAGCACGCTCTCCGCGTGGATCGGCGTCGAGACAAGCCGGGATCATCCCCGCTCATGCGGGGAGCACAGTCGCTGACCAGCATGTTCGCCGGACAATCGACGTCAACGGAACCAAGTTTACACGTGCGAGGCCCAGAAATGGAGCACGGTCACAGGAACTGTGTGGTGAAGCTAGTGTCTGCAATATCGGTCGCTGGCAACCTCGCGCCCTGCTGGCGCAATCAGGTAGCGACGTCAACGTGCAGCCAGAGCAAGGCCCACATGCGCCACGTGGAGCGGGTCCTAGAGCTCTGGATACTGCGAGGGAGCGCCGCTGCAAGAGCACGACGCTCCCGCGCCATTGTCTTGCAAGCATCCCAATCGGTCGCATCCAGATCAGGCGCGTGACCAATCAACGCGAAGCAAACCGTAACGAGGCGGGAGTAGGGCCCGATGAGACGACCCCAGCCACATACGCCGGCAAAGGGTGGTTTTTGTTGTGTTTTCGGGGCTTGTGGGGTGTGTGGTGGGGGTCACGTGTTTTGGGTTTGACTCGGGTGTGGGGCCTGGGTAATG
>JAUNAP010000012.1 GCA_030527545.1 Actinomycetaceae bacterium | reverse complement strand
CACGGCGCACCGAGCACCGCATCATAGGCCTGCGCCACACCCGCAGGTGGGGGCCAGCCCGCATCGCCTTGTCCCCTGCACTTAAACCCCTCGACGGTCCACCGGGTGCTTGTGCGCTACCGGATGCCACTGCTTGCCCACCTCGATCAGGCCACGGGCCTGGTGGTGCGCAAGACACCACCGGTGTCCTACACCCGTGAGCGTCCCGGGGAGCTGGTGCACATGGACACCCACATTGCTCGGCCGGATCCCCACAGGCGGCGGCTGGCGCGCACTCGGCCGGGGAAACACCCCGCCCAGAGCCCGCCCCGGCCTCGGCTACGCCTACCTCCACCATGTCGTCGACGACTGCTCGAGGCTGGCCTACTCCGAGATCCTCCCAGACGAGAAGAAGGAGACGATCACCGCCTTCTGGAGGCGGGCCCGCCAGGAGTTTGCCGGCTGGGGTATCACGATTGAGCGGGTGATGACTGACAATGGTTCCGGCTACCGGTCACGGTTGTTCAACCAGGTGCTGGACGCCCAGGGCATCCGGCACAAGTACACCCGGCCGTATCGGCCGCAGGCAGGTGGCAAGGTCGAGAGGTTCAACCGGACGCTGATGGCCGAGTGGGCTTACGCCGACACCTACGACAGTGAGGCCGCCCGCGCCAGGCGGTATCCGGGGTGGTTGCACGACTACAATCACCACCGGCCCCACCAGGCGCCCGGCGGCCGGACTCCCGCCGAGGTCGTTCACAACCTCACGGGACACTACAGCTAGTCTCGACTATCGACGTAACGGACTGACACGACGCATAGACGCTGGAGCAGCTCCCGGCCGCGATGAAGCGGCTACTGATTCCTTCCGAGTTCTGTACCCGGTACAGCACGGCCCAGCCCCGTCCAGTAGGACGGGGCTGGGCCAAGCGGCTGTAGGTCTACCCCTCAGCAGCAGGAGGATCGACGACGGCAGCATCCACGGCGTCCGCGTCGCTGACCAGCGAGTACAGGTCGAGGTCCCTTTTCGTGATGTCTGCGGCGGGCACGAGCTTGTAGTGAGCCTGCCGCCGAACGCGGATCTGCTCGTCCTGGAGGGCGAGCTCGAACAGGGCGATGCGCCCGTCGGCGACGAACTGGGCTGAGACCGGGCGGCAGATCATGTCGGGCCACTTGTCAGCGCACACGGCCAGGTCCTGCTCCGTCTGGGTGATCCCGATCTCGTCGTTGCCGCCCTTGGCCTGGACCGGGATGACGAACTGCCGACCATGCTGGTCCACGGCTACGTACACCTCGTCGATCTCGACCTGCCCGATCTTGCGCGTGGTGGTACGGAGGTGGTTCTGGAGCGAGTAGGCCGTGACCCCGAGGAAAATGTCGATAAGTCGGTTGTAGCGGACCAGGGCCAGCAGTGCCTGCTCGTCTCCCAAGGCGGTCGCCGCGATGATCTCGGGCGTGGCGTTCGGGATCTTGGTGACGGTCAGGGCCATGTCGGGTCGGATGCGCACCTGAGCCGGGATGAGGTTGAACACGTACTTCGCCCGCCCGTTTCCGCGGATGATCCACTCCATGCCCGCGGCGGCCGTCTCTATGACGCTCTGGGGCAGCGGGATGCGGTACCGGATGGCGTAGACCACGTCGCCCAGGTTGCGGGGCAGGTCGATGCCCAGCTCCTTGGCCCCCTCTTCGAGCTCGGAGCGCTCCCAGTAGACCGCCGTGTCGCCTGCCACGTAGTGGCGCTGGAACACCCACTCGATCAGCTGCTGGTACCGGTTGGTCTTGGACGTGTCCCTATCGCCAACCGGGCCGGGATTCATGGTCGTCTCGTCCATGGTCACTCCGCCTTCCGGTCGCGCTGCGCGATGACGCGCTCGGTCAGACCGAACAGGGCGTGAGCCTCGCCGGAGGCCATCGTGAGCACGGCAGGGTCCCCCAAGGACGTTGGACGTCCTCGTCGAGGCTTGACGCCATCGGCGCTGAGGACGGCGGCCCCGACTGCCCTGCCGAGGGCGGGAGGCACGGAGTTGCCGATCTCGCGGAAGCCGTTCCACTTCGTCGCGTGGAAGCGGAACCAGTCCGGGTAGCCGTGCAGGCGCGCGGCCTCGCGCACGGTGATGACGCGCGGCCGGGTCGGATGAATGGGTCGCGGGGCCGTGAAGGCACCACGGTCGGAGTTGGTGCCGGCGCGCAGGGTGTTACAGAGACCGTCGGGGTGCAGTCGGAGAAAGCGACTCACGGGTTCGGTCGTCCCAGGCTGAGTGGCGTCGAAGCGTCTAATCGACAGGTCCGTGTGCACGGTCCGCGTGGACGAGGTGAGGGCGTCGGGGTCAACTGGCCGGGGGCGAGAGAAGTCGAGCACGTCAGGGGTTAGCCCGCGGAGCTTGGCCGCGTAGGCGCTCGGGGCGCCGTACCCGGCAGGGCTGACCGCGTCTCCGTTCAGGAGCTCGGAAAAACCGTCCGCGTCGGGGAGGTCCCCGAGCGCGTCGAGCACGCTCGGTCCGAGCGGGAGCACGTGCTTGGTGGGGATTGCGCCCTTGATCGTGCGCGGCGTGAACGTGGCCGCGGGGTACTCCGGCAAAGTCACGTCATTCCGGGCACCCATGAGGATCATGCGGCGACGTGACTGTGGGGCGCCGTAGTCGGCCGCCTGGAGCACGCGGACCGGCTCGACGACGCGGTACCGTCCACTCGCGTTCACCAGCTCGATGACCTCGTCCAGCAACTGGCGGTGCTTGCCCACCATCAGGCCGGAGACGTTCTCCATCACGAAGTAGCGCGGGTCGAGCTCCAGCATGACCCGCACGTACTCCTTCAGCAGGGCGTTGCGGGGATCGTCGAGGGCACGTCGCCCCATCATCGAGATCCCCTGACAGGGCGGGCCTCCGGCCACGAGGTGGATCTCGCGGTTGCCGATCGCGGACTCACCGCGGATCTGGTCGCCCGAGACCTTCGACACGTCAACGCAGAAGGTCTTACCGTAAGGGAAGTTGAACTCGTGGATCGCCGCGTGGATGGGGTCGTACTCCACGGCCGCGGCGATTTCGTAGCCTGCCTGCTCAAGGCCGAGGGACAGCCCGCCAGCCCCGGCGAAGAGGTCTACCGTCAGCGGGCGGCGAAAATCGATCGTCACGGACGGCGATTTTAGACAAATATCGATCGCGATGCTAGTGGGTCACACTCGTGGCGTGAGGTCAGTTTCCGGGTTCGCCAGGAACGATTCGCCGTCGGTGAACTGGCTCTCGCACTCGGGGCTGCCGTCGCTGGTCTCCAGCACGTTCAACGCCACGTAGGACTGCCCGTCGCGCTGCAACGAGGCGTAGTCGCGGCACGAGACCGCGTGGAAGACGCCGAGGCCGGGCTGGCGACTGTGGAGGTCGGTGCCGTTGTCGGGCATGAGGACATCCTCTCGGCAATGGGATCGCTGCGTGGGTGTTGCGCCGATGCTCCCGGGGCGGCACGTCCTCGCAGAAATGTCAGAGGCTTCTGCCATGCTGGTTCTTGTACAGCATGAGGAGGAACACATGGGTCGTCGAGTCCTGACCGTCTATGAGCTGAGCTTCCACGAGAAGCGCAAGCGCAATCCCGCCTCGTTCGTGCCGGCGAACCTGGATGGCGAGGACCTTCTCGACGTGTTCGAGAGGTGGGTCTCGGGCCTGACGCCGGAGCACACCCACAACGAGGACCGTCAGACCTGGGTGAGCGTGGCCGACGTCTCGCGCTACGCGCCGCGTGTCCTTCTGCTGGACTTGCGGGTGGGTGCTTACGGGGAGCCGGGTGAACTCGTCAACGTCGAGACGGGCGAACGGGTGGGGATCATCGAGGACAACCAGGCGCCGACCGGCAGCAACCGCGCGCTGCTCTTCGTTCCGAAGACGGGCGAGCGAGCCTACTTCCTGTCCGAGGAGTCCTCGCGAGGACAGGCCGGAGGCCGCATCCGGGAGCTGTTCCGCTCGCACTTCAGCAAGCACACCGACAAGGTCACGATGGTGATGTCGGCTGTAACCGAGGGCGAGGTGTGGGCGGAAGCGGCCCAACTGACGGAAGTCGAGGTGCGGGTCGAGGGCAAGAGCGTGGACGTCGCTGACGGGCCCAATGTCAAGGTGGGGAAGATTTCCTACGTCGCCCGCCCCGAGCGCCGCCGGCGGTTCCCCGGCAACCTCCTCAAGAATCTCAAGAACGAGACGGTGCTCAAGCGGATCATCGCGGTCGACGATCTACCGGATGACCGGACGATCTGGGTGACCATGGAGCGCAACGGCCGGACCAAGAAGTTCGAGCTCGGTACCGAAGGCGCACCCGCCATCAGAGAGCTGCTCAACGCCTCGTCCGAACCGACGTTGGAGACAGACGAGCTGGTGAGCCGCTGTGCCGAGCGCGTGACGGGCCTCTGCGAACGTCGTGGCGCGGCATGGGACGCTACCTGGAGCCAACCCACGAAGCATCCTGAGGGAGAGTGAGCACGGTGGGCAAGGCATCCCTGTGGAGAGTGCCAGCCAACCACTTCAGCACCCTCTACGACAACCGCACGAAGAGACCCGACTGGTGGGGCATCGGTGCCCAGGCGCTAGTGCCTCTGATCGCAGGTGTCGCGACCTGGAAGTCGGGCGCGAAGATCGGCGACGTCGGTGGCGCCGTGTCGGGCATCTCGATCATCGCCGGCCTGTTGTTCGCGATGGCGGTGTTCCTCTTCCAGCTCCGCATCACGCTGGGAAGCGACAAGCGTCTGGGCGAGGACGACTTCGCGCTGGTCGACGAGTGCATGGCTAACACCCTGTGGGCCATCTTGTGGGGTCTGGGGCTGGCGGTCTATCTCATCGTGTGCGGTGCCGGGAAGTGGATCGGTAGCGATCCGACGGGGCCTGTGCTCACCGGAATCGCAGTTGCCGGCGCTGTGCATTTTCTCCTGGTGATTGGCATGTGCCTCAAGCGCCTCCGCCGAGCGTACGAGCGCATCGCGATGAGACGTCCATGAGCGCGTCCGGGCCCGGACACGGCGAGGAGGGCTTGGTGCCCCTGGACTGGATCATGCTGCGTGCAGACGACGTGAAGGCGCTGCTGGCGGGCCGGGGGCTGCGCAACCCCCGTGTCATCGGTTGGGCGGGAGCCGGCAAGGACTTCCCTGTCGCCGCGGAGATCGCGGTAGACCTGCCGGAGGTCACCGACCTGACCGCCGGAGACCTCGCCGGCCTGGACCGCGAGGTGAGCGTCCTGGTGGGCCTCGACGTCGTCGTGGTGCCGCAGCGTCCTGGCGAGCGCGACTTGCTGCCGGTCGAGCGCGTCCGTTACCTCTAGCTGTAGTGCCCCGGTAGGTTGTGAACGCTGCGCGGGGCATCACCACATCCGGCGATAGCCACACAAGGGGGAAGGCCGTCCCTGTGCTTGTCTGGGGTTAGCAAACCATCCCGGACACCAGAAACGGCCTTCCATGACCCCGGCTCACGCACCCTTGACCCCCACCGGAAGACTCCGCCTGGCAAGCCTCATCGTCGATGATGGCTGGACCATCGCCCGCGCCGCCGAGCGCTTCCAGGTCTCAGCGGCCACCGCCTGGAAATGGTCCCGCCGTGACCTACGCCGGCCAGCCGATGACCGACCAGCCCAGCAGACCGGCGACCAGCCCGAACCAGACCCCACGGCGCACCGAGCACCGC
>JAUNAP010000003.1:78926-200725 GCA_030527545.1 Actinomycetaceae bacterium | reverse complement strand
GCGGGATCACCGCGGAGGAGCGCCGCGACTCCCACCCGCGCGCCCGCCGCTTCGCACGCCCCGCCCCCCCGGCCACCACCACAGCACCGGGGGGGGGGCGACCGGATATCCGGTCGCCCCCACGCCGTATCATTCGCGCCTCTCGCGGCGCTTCACGCCCTAGCGCTCGACCTTAGCCAAGATGTCACGGGCAGAGAGGATGAGGTACTCGTCCTCGCCGTACTTGATCTCGGTGCCACCGTACTTCGAGTAGATGACGGTGTCGCCCTCAGCGACGTCCATCGCGACGCGGTTGCCGGAGTCGTCAATGCGACCGGGACCGACCGCAACGACCTTGCCCTCCTGGGGCTTTTCCTTGGCCGTGTCGGGGATGACGAGGCCCGAGGCCGTCGTCTTTTGGGCCTCGACCTGCTGAATGACCACGCGGTCTTCAAGCGGCTTAATGGAGACAGACATGCGTGTCTTCGCCTTTCTCTTTGCACTCGATTATCCGGCGATCTTGCCGTCGCGGGTGGCCAAGATCGACCTTCACCAAAAGACTAAGCCGCCTCTGGCACTCAGACAAGTTGAGTGCCAGTTTTCTTCTGTCGGCGAAGGTCCGTGAGACACTGACGTCATGGCGGCCTCTCGTCTAACATCCCTTCTCGCGCATCCGCATCTCATCGACGCGATCGTTCCTGCCCCACCCGATCTGGCCAGGAGACTCGCCGATCGCCTGCGCGCAGGCGGCCTCGATTCCGACCTTGCCGCCGAGATCGGACTGCAAAGTGAGCTGCGTTGGGCCGGTCGCGCCAAGTACGGTCCGGCGGCTACCAGAATGCTCTATACCCGTAACGGCCTCGAACAGGGAACCCGCCTCGCTGTCGCCGCTCATCACGCCCGGCGTTTCCGTGAGGCAGGCTGCACGAGTGTGGCCGACCTCGGATGCGGGTTGGGCGTGGATTCTCTCGCGCTCGCTGGGCTCGGGCTTCGTGTCATTGCCATCGAACGCGACCCCGACACCGCCGCGTGCGCTCGCCACAACTTGGCGGCCTTCCCCGAGGTATCGGTCCTCGAGGCCGACGTGACCGCGATCGACATTGAGGCCCTGGGGGCCGAGGGCTACTTCGCCGACCCTGCCAGGCGAGAAGGTTCGACACGCCTTTCCCACCCGAACCAGTGGTCTCCCCCGCTAGACACCGTCTTGTCCTGGTCGCGGCTCGGGCCCCTCGGTGTCAAACTCGCCCCGGGCATCGCCTACGAGATGCTTCCCGCCGACTCCGAAACCCAGTGGGTGAGCGTCGACGGGGAGGTTGTCGAGGCCACCGTGTGGTGCGGGGATCTCGCCGCCCAGCCGGCCCGATCGGCACTCGTCATCCGCGGCGACCGGGCGCACGCGTGGACGATTGAGGGCGACCCGTCGGCCCCGCCCCTGCTCGCTGATCCTGCGGCGGACCTCGGGGAATATCTCTTCGAGCCTGACGGGGCGCTCATACGCGCCGGCGGCGTCGCACACCTGGCTGAACGTCTTCACGCGCATCCCGTTTATCCCCGCGTCGCCTATCTCACGGGAGACGCGCCTCTTCCTGCCTCGTGTGCTGTCTTCGCCAAGGCGTGGCGTGTCCTCGATGTCGTTAGTCTCAAGACGAAGAAGCTCAAGGCCGCCATGCGCGCCTGGGATGCGGGTGCGGTGACGATTAAGAAGCGTGGCGTCGACGTCTCACCGGAAAACCTGCGGCGTCGGATCGTCTACCCCAAGGGCGAGCAAGCAGTCACCCTTATCTGTACGCGCGTGGGTTCCCGCCACGTCGCCGTACGCGTCGAGGAGGTCCCGCCCGCTACGGCATGACGACCTGGCTGAGGGGCATCTGCGAGTCGGGTCCAAAGTCGGGCGAGGACGGCGCGACACCGGCGCGCACGAGCGCCGAGCCCATCGCCGCGATCTGGGCGCCGTTATCGGTACAAAATCTCAGCGGCGGCAGACGAACCTCGAGGCCGGCCTTTTCGGCGCGCTCAGCGAGCATCGCCCGCAGTTGCGAGTTGGCCGAAAATCCCCCGCCCACGACGATGGTGCCGCACTCGTGATCGAGGGCTGCACGCACGGCCTTGGCCGTCAACGAATCATTGACGGCTTGAGAAAAGCCCGCGCAGATGGTTTCGGCGGGGATGTCCGTCCCGGCCGCCTCGAGCGCCTCGATGTAGCGGGCGACCGCGGTCTTGAGCCCGGAGAAGGAGAAGTCGTAGCGGTGCCGCTCCTTATCCTTACCCGCGGCGAGCCCGCGGGGGAATCGGATCGCGTTGGGGTCACCTTCGTTGGCCATGCGGTCGACGTGGGGGCCGCCAGGATAGGGAGTGTGAAGGAGCCTCCCGACCTTGTCGAAGGCCTCCCCGGCCGCGTCGTCGAGGGTGCCGCCCAGTTCGCGCACCGACGTGGCAATGTCGTCAACGAGGACGAGGTGGGAGTGACCGCCAGAGACAATGAGGCCGATGAAACGCTGAGGGAACGGGCCGTCTACAAGCTCGTCGACCGCCAGGTGCCCGATGACGTGATTGACACCGTAGAGAGGCTTGCCGAGCGCAAGCGCGAGGGCCTTGGCGGCGGAAATACCCACGGTCAGCGAGCCGACGAGCCCCGGTCCTGCGGCCACGGCGATCGCGTCGACCTGCGGCAGGTCGACGCCTGCTCCGCGCGCCGACGCCTCGAGGGTCGGCAGGAACGACTCGAGGTGGGCACGCGAGGCGATCTCGGGGATGATTCCGCCATAGCGGGCGTGCTCATCCATCGACGAGGCCGTCCGGTCGGCCAGGAGGGTCCCGCCTTTGACAAAGGCTACCCCCGTCTCGTCGCACGTCGATTCGATCCCGATAACGAGCGGTTCGCTGTGAGTCATGGTGACCAGCCTATCGCCGCACACCTAGGCGAGGGACAGTCGGTCCTTGACCACGGCGGCGAGCCGCTCGGCGATGGCGTCGGCGTCGTCTTGGGTCGCGGCCTCGACCATGACCCTCACGAGCGGTTCGGTGCCCGACGCACGTAGGAGGACGCGGCCGCTCTCGCCGAGTTCGGCCTCGGCGTGTGCGATCGCCTCGCGGAGTTTCTCATCGTCGGTGCGATGCTTGTCGACGTTCGAAACGTTAATGAGCGTTTGAGGCAGCCGCTTGACGAAGGACGTCAGTTCAGCCAGCGTCGACCCCGATTCCTTGACCGCGCGCGCCACGAACAGGGCGGTGAGGATGCCGTCGCCGGTGGTCGCGTGTCGGCCGCAGATGACGTGGCCCGATTGTTCGCCGCCGAGGACGTACCCGGAGGCGAGCATTTCTTCGAGCACGTAGCGGTCACCGACGGCCGTTTGGACCGTGCGGATTCCTTCTCGACGCATCGCGAGAAGGAGACCGAGGTTCGACATGACGGTGACGACGAGCGTATCGCCGGCGAGCTCCCCGCGCTTCTTGAGGTCGAGGGCGAGCATCCCCATGATCTTGTCGCCGTCGACGAGGTTGCCTTGGGCATCAACGGCAAGGCATCGGTCCGCGTCGCCGTCGAAGGCTACGCCGAAGTCACATCCGGTGGCCGTGACGTGCGCCTGGAGCTGCTCGGGGTGGGTCGACCCGCAGCCGTCGTTGATGTTGGAACCGTTGGGCGATGCGTTGATGACGACAACCTCGGCTCCGGCCTCGCGCAGCACCCACGGGCCCAGCTCCGATGCTGCCCCATTGGCGCAGTCGACGGCGATCTTGAGGCCCTTGAGGTCGGTGCCGATCGCGGTGACGAGGTGGTCGACGTAGTCGCGTTCAAGCTCGGACGGGTCCTCGTCGATGCGTCCGACTCCCTCACCGGTGGGACGATCCCAATCGGCGTGCAGGAGGTTCTCGATGTCATCTTCGACCGCGTCGGGCAGCTTGTAGCCACCGCGAGCAAAGAACTTGATCCCGTTATCAGGCATGGGGTTGTGCGACGCTGAAATCATGACGCCGAGGTCGAGGTCACCCGAGGCGGTGAGATGGGCAACGCACGGCGTCGTAACGATGCCGATGCGGTTAACGTCAAAGCCGGCGGAGGCGAGGCCAGCGGCAAGGGCATGATCGAGGAATTCGCCCGAACGGCGCGTGTCGCGTCCGATGATGGCTCGCGGGCGGTGGCCCTTTTCGCAGCCGGCGGCGATCTTACGCCCAGCAGCTACGCCGAGTTCAAGCGCGAGTTCGGCGGTAAGCTCCGCGTTTGCCAAACCGCGCACACCATCGGTGCCAAACAACCTCGCCATGACTTCCCTTTCGTTGGGTCTTGTGGTCACCCCCAGCATACTGCCCTCAGCGGGGACCCAAGTAGGCAAAAAAGTGGGGCCCGCCGATGGCGGACCCCACAAGCAGCGTTCGAGCGTTTTAGCGCTTCGAGTACTGCGGGGCCTTGCGGGCCTTCTTGAGGCCGGCCTTCTTGCGTTCGACGGCGCGGGCATCGCGGGTCAGGAAGCCCGCCTTCTTCAGCGCCGGGCGGTTGGCCTCGCGGTCGATCTCGTTGAGCGCGCGGGCCACACCGAGGCGAACGGCCCCGGCCTGACCGGACACACCGCCGCCGCTCACGCGAACGACGACGTCGAAACGGTCACCAAGCTCAAGCAGCGTGAGCGGGGACTTCACTTCCTGCTGGAGGAGCTTGTTGGGGAAGTAGTCCTCGATCGTGCGGCCGTTGATCGTCCACTGGCCGGAGCCGGGGACGAGGCGGACGCGCGCGATCGCGCGCTTGCGGCGACCCAGGCCGTAGCCCGGTTCGATCGCCGACTGGCCGGCGCCCTCAACCGAGGACGTGGACTCGGACGTGTAGGAGCTGGGGACGGCGTCCTCGGCAAGCTCCTGGTTCTCGATGGTCTCAGCCACGATTCTCCTTACAAAGCTTTCCGATTGCTACTGGGCAATCTTGGTCGGGGCGTATTCGACGGGCTGCTGGGCAGCATGCGGGTGCTGCGACCCGGCGTAGACGTGCAGCTTCTTGAACTGGGCGCGGCCGAGCTTCGTGTGAGGGATCATCCCGCGGATGGCCTTCTCCACGGCGCGCTCGGGGAACTTCGCGAGCAGTTCGGCGTAGGAGAGCGACTTGAGCCCACCCGGGTACCCGGAGTGGTGGTAAGCGCGCTTCTGATCGAGCTTCTTGCCCGTGAGCACAACCTTCTCGGCGTTGATGATGATGACGTGGTCGCCCATGTCCTCATTCGGGGTGTACGTCGGCTTGTGCTTCCCACGGAGGAGGTTGGCGGCAGTCGTCGCCAGTCGTCCAAGGACGACGTCTTGCGCGTCGATGACGTACCACTGCTTGGCGGCGCGGTCACCGGCTTTCGGCGTATAGGTTCGCATTCGCGTAGCCTTCATTCCTTTACTCGTTGGCGCCAGGCGCCAGGTTGACAAGGTCGTGCGTCTTTTGTCGTCCCTGCGGGTGGGAGCCGCGGGGGCTTTGTGGACACACAGCCGTCCAGTCTAGCGGTCACAGCTGGCCTCCCTCAAGATCTGCCGGGTGTGCGCTCACCCACGTACAGACGATGTAAACAAGACAACCACCCTTGCCTCGAGCCCTCAATCGCGATAGTGCATCAACAATCACACCCGAGAAGACCTCACTGCACAGACGAGAGAGTCAAGATATCGCGCATTTTCGGAAAAATAACCAACTCTTACGCCGTACTCTCCTACCAGAAGGACCTCCACACCGGAGACAAGTTATTTTCTTCTTGCCCATCAGCGTCAGCACCTGGGCGGGCTACTCGTCGCGCTCGCTGCTCCCCTTGCTTCTCGCGACTAGAGGCTGCGTACGACGCGTGCGCGGCGTGCCTGCTCGGCGTAGTCGGCCTCGTCGGGATAGTCCACGCCGACGAGCGTGAGCCCACGGGCCGGCGCTAG
The DNA here is from genome assembly GCA_030527545.1 of Actinomycetaceae bacterium. GTDB lineage: Bacteria > Actinomycetota > Actinomycetes > Actinomycetales > Actinomycetaceae > Nanchangia. The sequence goes on along the minus strand of JAUNAP010000003.1, from coordinate 194,860 downwards.
CGGCACAGCGGGATCACGCACTCCGGCGGCGAGAACCTCGCCGATCCAGTCTTCGCACCGCTGCCCCTCGCCAACCCGCGTGAGCGCACCCACCATGAAACGTACCTGCGAGTGGCAAAAGGCATCCGCATGGAGGCGGAACTCAACGAGACCACTCGCAGTTCGAGTAACATCCAGCTGCTTGAGCGTGCGAATGGTCGTCGCACCCTCGCGCGGCTTCGCGAAGGGCAAGAAATCGTGCTCCCCCAGGAGCCTGTGCGCTGCCCGCGCCATCGCTTCGACGTCGAGGCCACGCCGATGCTCAGCCACGTCGAGTCTCCACGGACACGCCGTGCGCACAGTGTCGCTCATGAGATAGCGGTAATGGCGACCTAAGGCCGAAAAGCGCGCATCGAACGTCTGTGGAACGGCACTCACCCCACGGATAACGACGTCGCGACGCCCCTGGGTCTGTTGCGCGAGCACGCCACAAAGCCGGGAAAGCAGCGCCTCCTCGGGGGTGCGCTGTGAACGCCCCGGCAGGCCAACCCACACGTCCTGCGCAAAATCGACATTGGCAACCTGGCCACAAGCGTGTACGCCCGCGTCCGTGCGGCCCGCGACCGTAAGCCGCACCGGTGTCCTCACTATCGTCGCCAGCGCCTGCGCGATCGTACCCTCCACGGTCCGCAGCCCCGGCTGTGCCGCCCAACCATGAAAATCACTCCCACAGTAGGCGATGTCGAGCCGGACCCTCTGGCCACTCACAGGTCCATCTCCCAGCACCTCACGCCCCCGCGGATCCCCGCATCGTTGGGCACAATGACGACGTCGTCCCCGAGATAACGCCGATGCGCCGCCGTGATGCGCGCGCCGTTACCCCCGCCGATGTAGAGCCGATCCCACAACAGCGCGGGCCGCAACGCATCGACCACCCTACGCACCCGCCGTGACCAGTGCGCATCCCCCAAACGGATACGTTCGTGCTCGCCAATGTAGTCGTCGTAGATCAGTCCCCACCTCACAGGCATCCGTGAGATCTCCATGTGCGGGGCGAGGCGACGCCCATCCCACACGGAATTGCCAAGGCCCGTACCCAAGGTGATGATGACCTCGAGCCCTGAACCCGTAATAACACCCGCCCCAGCGACCTCGGCATCGTTGAGGACGAGGCTCGGGAGGCCCATGCGCGCAGCAATCGCCCGGCGCACGTCGTAGCGATGCCACTGCTCAACCAAATCGGGCAGCACCTTAGTGCGCGGTCCTGACTTGCACACGTAATGCGGCGTGTGAATGACGACGCCGTGGCGGATCATCCCCGGCATACCAACCGTCACCCGATCGGCCGCGGGCAGGCGCTCGCCCAGCTGCGCGACCGTGTCAACAAGCAGGTCGGGAGGCAGCGGATAGGGTGTGGGCACCCGGTGCGGCGTCGCAATCATCGTCCCTCCGCTATCGAGCACCGACGCCTTAATTCCTCCACCGCCGCAATCGACAGCCAGCGTCAAAGGCCCGTTCGAATCCAGCTCGTGCACCATGGCACCATCCTAGGCACACGAGGCAACAAAACAGTGAGGGCGGACCGTACGCGGTCCGCCCTCACCTTCACGAGTGTCTTACTCGGCGTCGTCAGCCTTCTCCTCGACCTTCTCCTCGGCCTCGGCAGGCTTGTCGGCCGGCTTGTCCTCGGCCTTCTTCGCCACCTTCGCCTTCTTCTCGAGCTTGTCGAAAACGAAGCTGATCTGAGCCATCGGCGCGTTGTCGCCACGACGCGGCGGCAGCTTCACGATGCGCGTGTAGCCGCCCTCGCGCTCCGAATCGAACTTCGGCACGACAACGTCGAACAGCGTGTAGACGGCGTCGAAACCGCGCTCGGCCTTCGACACGTGCGTACCGATCTTGCGGGCGACCTGGCGACGGTTGTGAATGTCACCCTTCTTGGCCTTCGCGACAAGACGCTCGATGTAGGGCTGGAGGCGCTTCGCCTTCGTCTCCGTCGTCACGATCGCTTCGTGTTCGATGAGCGACTTGGCCAGGTTCGCCAAGATCTTACGCTCGTGCGCCGGGGACGACCCCAGGCGCGGACCCTTCGTGGGCTTGGGCATGTCTAGCTCCTTATGTCCTCAATTTTCGGGCCGACCTCGCCGACTACTCGTCGGAGAAGCTCACGGAACCCGCGAGATAGCTGTCGTCGAAACCGCCAGCCGGGCTGTCCTTGAGCGACATACCCAACTCGGCGAGCTTCACCTTGATTTCCTCGATCGACTTCGCACCGAAGTTCCGGATGTCGAGCAGGTCAGCTTCGCTGCGCGCAACGAGCTCACCAACCGTCTGGATACCCTCACGGGTGAGCGCGTTGTAGGAGCGCGACTGCAGCGCAAGCTCCTCGATCGGCATAGCCAGGTCGGCTGCGAGCGTAACGTCCGTCGTCGACGGCCCCATCTCGATGCCTTCCGCCTCGAGGTTGAGCTCCTGGCACAACCCAAAGAGCTCCACGAGCGTCTTGCCGGCCGAAGCGAGCGCATCGCGCGGAGCGATCGCAGGCTTCGTCTCAATGTCGACGATGAGACGGTCAAAGTCGGTGCGCTGCTCAACACGCGTCGCCTCGACCTTGTAGGTGACCTTCAAAACCGGAGAGTAGATCGAATCGATCGGGATAACCGAGATCTCCGCGTCCGCACGCTTGTTCTGGTCCGCGGTGATGTAGCCGCGGCCACGCTCGACGGTCAGCTCGATCTCGAGCTTGCCCTTGTCGTTGAGCGTCGCAAGATGCAGGTCCGGGTTGTGGATCTCGACGCCGGCAGGCGGCGTGACGTCACCGGCCGTGACCTCGCCGGGGCCAGCCTTACGCAGGTACATGACGACCGGCTCGTCGTTCTCCGACGACAACACGATCTGCTTGATGTTGAGAATGATCTCGGAGACGTCCTCGGTCACACCCGTGATCGTCCGGAACTCGTGGGGAACCCCCTCGATACGAATCGACGTCACGGCGGCACCGGGAATAGACGACAGCAGGGTACGGCGCAGGGAGTTACCCAGCGTGTACCCGAAACCGGGCTCCAGCGGCTCGATAGTGAACCGGGAGCGGAACTCGCTCAGCGTCTCCTCGCTGAGCGTCGGTCGCTGCGAAATGAGCACGTTGTGTCCTTTCTCGCCTTACGCATCCGCCATATGATGCCAGGCGACTTCCACTGGCTTCATGCCAGGCAGTGATTCACTGCCCCGCGCCCCCACCAAAGACGGCCGTGAGGGCCACGGGTTGACAGGCGATAACGCCCTAGCTCACACGCGGCGACGCTTCGGGGGACGGCAGCCGTTGTGAGCCTGCGGCGTGACGTCCTGAATCGAACCGACCTCGAGGCCCGAGGCCTGAAGCGAACGGATCGCCGTCTCGCGGCCCGAACCCGGACCCTTGACGAAGACGTCGACCTTCTTCATGCCGAAGTCCTGCGCGCGCTTGGCGGCCGCCTCGGCTGCCTGCTGGGCGGCGAAAGGCGTCGACTTACGCGAGCCCTTGTAGCCAACCTGGCCCGAGGACGACCACGCGACGACAGCACCCGAAGGATCGGTGATCGACACGATGGTGTTGTTGAACGTGGACTTGATGTAGGCGTTGCCAGAAACGATGTTCCGGCGAACGTTACGGCGGGGCTTACGAGACCCCGAGCGTGATGCTGCTGCCATGAGTTTCTTCTCTTCTTCCAGTCATCGATCCGCTCGCGCGGACACCTTGCTTACTTGGCCTTCTTCTTGCCGGCGACGGTGCGCTTCGGTCCCTTGCGGGTGCGGGCGTTCGTCTTCGTGCGCTGACCACGCACGGGCAGGTGGCGACGGTGACGCAGACCCTGGTAGCAACCGATCTCGATCTTGCGACGAATATCGGCCTGGATCTCGCGGCGGAGGTCGCCCTCAACCTGGAAGTTCGACTCGATGTACTCACGGACCTTGATGAGGTCTTCCTCGGTGATGTCGCGGACGCGCACGTCCGGCGAGACACCCGTGGCCTCGAGGGTCTGCTTGGCGCGGGTGCGACCCACACCGAAAATGTACGTGAGTGCGACCTCAAGGCGCTTCTCGCGCGGCAGGTCGACACCCGCAATACGTGCTGCTGGCATGTCTGTGTACTCCAGTTATTCCTAGTCGGAGGTCGTCACGTCATCATCCACGCGCCAACCACGCGGCCCCGGCCTCCGTCCGAGGGACACAGCGTTTCCGCTGAGCGATGACGTCCTATTCGCCGTGAGGCGCTGCGTCGTCAGCCTTGGCGCTGCTTGTGGCGCGGGTTGTCACAGATGACCATGACAACGCCGTGGCGACGGATGACCTTGCACTTATCGCAGATCTTCTTGACGCTGGGCTTGACCTTCATCTTCTATTCCTCTGCCACTACGTGGCACATCGTGGTTACTTGTAGCGGTAGACAATGCGCCCGCGCGTAAGATCGTACGGGCTGAGTTCGACGATGACGCGATCCTCGGGCAGGATGCGGATGTAGTGCTGCCGCATCTTTCCCGAGATGTGGGCGAGAACCTCGTGGCCGTTCTTAAGTTCAACGCGGAATGTCGCGTTCTTCAGGGCCTCGAGGACAGTACCCTCGATCTCAATGACGCCGTCTTTCTTTGCCATATGCCTTCCACTCACTTGTCAATCGGGCGGGCACCGGTCACCCGGCTGCGGGCATACCTGGGCCCGACACACCCAATTGACAAGCCTATGACACGCGCCTTGACAACAAAAGCGGCGCAGCCTGTTCGATCCGTCACGTTAGTCGAGAACGACCGCCGTGACCCCCCACTCGGCAAGCCCGCTAGCCCCCCAATCGGGCGCGGTGAGGACGGCGATCCCGTCGTCGAGAATCGCCACCTCGTGCTCCCAGTGGCATGCCAGCGAGTGGTCACGGGTCTTCACGGTCCACCCGTCGGGAAGCGTCGTCACATCTGCGCTGCCCCTCGTGAGGATCGGCTCGACGCACACGACCATCCCCGGCTTGAGCTTAGGTTGGCGCCCGTGAGCGCGGTAGTTAAGGACGTCGGGCGCCTCGTGCATACTGCGTCCAATACCGTGGCCGATGAACTCCTCCACGATACCGGCCTGCCACCCCAACACCGGGGTCGCCTCATCGATGACGTCCTCGACGGCCTCACCGACGTCACCGATCCGCTTGCCCTTCGCTAGCGCGGCGATGCCCGCCCACATCGCGCGCCTGGTCAGCGCATCGAGGTCGCGCACGTCAGCGGAGGCCGCCGGCGCTCCACCAACGATCGCGGTAAAGCAGGCGTCGGCGTGCCACTGCTCCCCCGCCCGCTCGACGTAGGCGCCGCAATCGAAGGAGACGAGGTCGCCCTCGCGGAGGCGATACTCGTCGGGAATCCCGTGGACGACCGTGTCGTTGACGGAGATGCACACGGTAGCGGGATACCCGTAATAGCCCTTGAAGTTCGAGCGGGCCCCGTGTTCCTTGATCGTCTGCTCGCTGATCGCGTCGAGGTCGACGAGGCGCACCCCCGGCTGGCACGCCTCGGCAAGGCGGGCGTGAATATCTGCGACGACGAGACCAGCCTCGCGCATGTAGGCGACCTGCTCGCGGGTCTTGTAGTCAATCTTGGGTTTCATGTGGCCTCCCTATGCGTGAAGGGCGAGGCCATGCCCCGCCCTTCACCGACAGTGTCTTAGTCGAGGAGTTCCTCGATGCGCTCCCACACGTCGTCGATGGTGCCCGTGCCGTCGACCTTACGCAAGAGCCCCTTGTCCGCATAGAACTCGATGAGCGGCGCGGTCTGCTCGGCGTAGACCTCCATGCGGTGACGGATCACCGGTTCGGTATCGTCGGCGCGCCCCTCGATCTCGGCGCGCTTGAGCAGACGATCGACGACCTCGTCCATACCGACCTCGAGCTCGATGACGAGATCGAGGGCGTGGCCGTCGGCCGTGAGGACCTCGTCGAGGTAGCGGGCCTGCTCGAGCGAGCGCGGATACCCGTCGAGCAGGTAGCCGCCGGCGTACTCGTCGCTACGCAGCGCGTTGGCGACCATCGGGTTCGTCACCTCGTCGGGCACGAACTCGCCCTTCGTAATGAAGTCCTGGGCGAGCTTGCCGAGCTCGGTCTGACGAGCCATGTTGTCGCGGAAGACCTCTCCCGTCGACAGCTGCCGGATACCGAGCTTGTCGCAGATCCGCTTCGCCTGCGTTCCCTTACCGGCTCCGGGAGGACCAACCAGGAGGATACGAGAAAGCGTCATGACAAGAACCCTTCGTAGTGATGCTGCTGGAGCTGGGCGTTAATCTGCTGAACCGTCTGCAGACCGACACCGACCATAATGAGCAGCGTCGTCCCGCCAAACGGCATCTGCGTGACGTGCAAGGCGATGAGGACGAGCATGGGAACCATCGCGACGATGACGAGGTAGATAGCACCGGCGGTCGTGATCCTGTTCGACACGTAACGCAGGTAGTCCGCTGTCGGCCTGCCCGCACGCTTGCCCGGCACGAAGCCACCGTACTTCTTCATGTTGTCGGCGGTCTCTTCGGGATTGAAGGTGATCGCCGTGTAGAAGAACGCGAAGAAGAGGACGAGCAGCGCGTAGATGGTCAGGTACAGCGGGGAGTGCTGCTGGAAGTTCGTTTGGATCCACTGGACCCACCCGTCCTTCTGGGCATCACCGAAACTCGCGATCATCGTCGGCATCGCCAGCAGGGAGGCCGCGAAGATCACGGGAATAACACCCGACATGTTGATCTTCATGGGGATGTAGGTCGTCGAGCCGCCATACATGCGCCGCCCGATCATCCGCTTCGCGTACTGGACGGGGATGCGCCGCTGTGCCTGCTCGACGAAGACGATCGCGAGGGTCACGATGAGGATAAGAGCGACGACGAGGATGACGTTTCGGATGCCGCCGTTGCCGCCACCGATCGACCACAGGTGGGCGGGCATGTTCGCGAGGATACCCGTGAAGATGAGCAGCGACATGCCGTTGCCGATACCGCGCTCGGTGATGAGCTCGGCGAGCCACATGATAAGGCCCGTGCCCGCGGTCATGACGACCACCATGATGAGGAAGTTGGGGATCGTGTCGTTAGGCAGAATCGGCTTGTCGGGCGGGCAGTTCGGCAACAGCGCGCCCGAACGGGCCATCGCCACGTAGGTCGTCGACTGGAGGACACCAAGCGCGATCGTCAGGTAACGCGTGTACTGCGTCATCTTCGCCTGGCCGGCCTGGCCCTCCTTGTAGAGATCTTCGAAGCGCGGGATGACGACGCGCAACAGCTGAATGATGATCGACGCCGTGATGTAGGGCATGATGCCAAGGGCGAAGACGCTGAGTCGAAGCAGCCCGCCGCCCGAGAACATGTTGACGAGCTCGAGTAGCCCCGATTCCTCGTTGTTCGCCAGGCAGGCCGAGACGTTCGGCGAGGAGACGCCCGGAGTGGGGATGTGTGAACCCATCCGGTACAGCATCATGATGAAGAGCGTGAACAGAAGTTTACGACGCAGATCGGGCGTCCTAAACGCCTGCGCAAATACGCTGAGCACGGTGATCCTCCAGTTTCGTTCGCGCCACATGCGCGCTTTCAGACGCGTCTCAGCCTACACGCCGAGACGGGTCGAAAAAAATGCGAAAAGATGGGCGGCACCAACGGTACCGCCCATCTTCGGCTCTAGCGCTCCGAAACGGAACCGCCAGCGGCCTCAATCTTCTGCTTGGCCTGCGCCGAGCACTTGTCGACGGTGACCTCGATGGCGACGTTGATGTCGCCGGTGCCGAGGATCTTCACCGGGCAGTTCTTGCGAACCGCGCCGGCGGCGACGAGCTCTTCGACGCCGATCTTGCCGCCCTCGGGGAAGAGTTCACCGAGCTTGCCAACGTTGACAACCTGGTACTCGACCCGGAACGGGTTCTTGAACCCGCGCAGCTTCGGCAGGCGCATGTGCATCGGCATCTGCCCACCCTCGAAGCCCGGCTTGACGTTCTTACGAGCGCCGGTGCCCTTGGTGCCGCGACCCGAGGTCTTACCCTTGGACGCTTCACCACGGCCAACGCGGATGCGCTTGCGCTTGGCACCCTCGGCGGGACGCAGGTCGTGCAGGCGGATGATCGGCGAGCCCTGCTCTTCGTTCATCGTTGCATCTGCCATGGTCACTCAACCTCCTCCACGGCAACAAGGTGGGAGACCTTGGCGATCTGGCCACGCGTGGCCGGGTTGTCGGGGAGGACGACGGACTTATTCATCTTCCTCAGTCCGAGCGAAGCCATGGTCTTGCGCTGTCCCGGCTTGGTGCCGGCGAGGCTGCGCTTCATCGTGATCTTCAGGTTAGCCATCAGGCGCTCACCCCTTCGGCCGCGGCGTTAGCCTCGGCCTTCTCGGCCGCTTCGCGCTTGGCCGCCAGGCCTTCGGCCTGTGCACGCAGCATCGCCTGGGGGGCGACGCGCTCAAGAGGCAGACCGCGGCGAGCGGCGACCTCTTCGGGGCGCTGGAGCTGCTTGAGTGCGGCGACGGTCGCGCGAACGATGTTGATCGAGTTCGACGAACCGAGCGACTTGGTGAGGACGTCGTGGACGCCCGCGCAGTCCATGACCGCACGCACCGGACCGCCGGCGATAACGCCGGTACCGGGCGAGGCGGGACGCAGGAGGACGACGCCGGCGGCGTCTTCGCCCTGCACCTGGTGGGTGATGGTGCGCTGGATCATCGGGACGGTGAAGAAGTTCTTCTTCGCCTCCTCGACGCCCTTGGAGATGGCCGCGGGAACTTCCTTGGCCTTTCCGTAGCCGATGCCGACGGTGCCCTCGCCGTCACCCACGACGACAAGCGCCGTGAAGCTGAAGCGGCGGCCGCCCTTGACGACCTTGGACACGCGGTTGATCGTCACCACGCGCTCGACGTACTGGTTTTCTTGCTCGCGACGGTTGTCGCGGCGCCCCCGGCGGTTCTGGTCGCGGCCACCACGGCCACGCCCCTGCGCGCCGCCCTCGGAGGCGGATGTCGTGCGGCTGTTTTCCTCAGCCATAATCAATCCCCTTTATTCTCTTCCGTGGACGGTTACAGGTTGAGGCCGCCCTCGCGGGCGCCTTCGGCGACCGCGGCGACTCGACCGTGGTACTTGTTACCGCCGCGATCGAAGACGACCGCGGTAATGCCGGCGGCCTTCGCGCGCTCCGCAATGCGGGCGCCGACGGCGCGAGCCTGCTCGACCTTCGTGCCTTCGTCGTTGCGGTGCGCGGCCTCGAGCGTCGAGGCCGAACACAGCGTGTGGCCCGCGATGTCGTCGATGACCTGCGCAACCATGTGGCGGTTGGAGCGGGTGACGACGAGACGGGGGCGCTCCGGCGTGCCGAGCACGCGCTTGCGCACACGCAGGTGACGGCGGCGCCGAGCAATGAACTTGCCCTTGCCCTTGACGGTGTACGACATCACTTACCTGCCTTCCCGGCCTTGCGGCGGACCTGCTCGTCGGCGTAGCGCACGCCCTTACCCTTGTAGGGCTCCGGCGGACGCAGACGGCGGATGCGGGCGGCGGTTTCGCCGACCTTTTCCTTCGAGATACCGAGGACGGAGAACTTCAGGGCCGACTCGACCTTGAACTCGATGCCCTCGGGGGCGGGGAAGTCGATGGTGTGGGAGTAGCCGAGGTGGAGTTCGAGATCCTTACCCTTGGCGACGACGCGGTAACCCGTGCCGACGATTTCCATCTTCTTCTCGTAGCCGTCCGTCACACCGACAACCATGTTGTTGATGAGCGAGCGAACGAGGCCGTGGAGGGCGCGGTTGCGACGCTCGTCGTTGGCGCGCGTGACGGTGATCTGGCCGTCCTCGTGGGTGAACGTGACACCCGCGGGGAACGTGCGCTCGAGCTGGCCCTTGGGGCCCTTGACCTTGATGGTCTGACCGTCGATGGTGACCTCAACCGAGGAGGGGACGGTGACCGGAGTCTTGCCGATTCGCGACATGGTCGACCTCCCTTACCAGACGTAGGCGACGATTTCGCCGCCCACGCCCCGCTCGGCTGCCTCGCGGTCGGTGAGCAGGCCCGAGGACGTGGACATGATGGCCACGCCGAGACCGCCCATGACGGAAGGCAGTTCAGTGGACTTTGCGTACTTCCTCAGGCCCGGCTTGGACACGCGCTTGAGGCCGGTGATGGCCCGCTGGCGCTTTTCGCCGTACTTGAGGTGGAGGGTCAGCGTCTTGCCGACCCGAGCGTCCGTGACTTCGACGTCCTTGATGTAGCCTTCGCGCTTGAGCATTTCGGCAAGCGCGACCTTCATCTTCGACGACGGCATCGAGACGGACTCGTGATGCGCCGAATTGGCGTTACGCAGACGCGTCAGCATGTCTGCGATGGGATCTGTCATAGTCATTGTGGGCGTTTGCCCTTTCTCGCCGTGGTTTCTTAGGTTTCCCTAGACCTTCGACGTAGAGGTTTTACCAGCTGGACTTCGTCACGCCGGGCAGTTCGCCGCGGAGGGCGAGCTGGCGCAGGCAGACACGGCACAGGCCGAACTTGCGGTAGACCGAGTGCGGGCGGCCGCAGCGGTTGCACCGCGTGTAGGCGCGGACGGCGAACTTCGGCTTGCGGGCGGCCTTGTTCTTAAGAGCGGTCTTAGCCATGGATCACATCTCCTTGAACGGGAAGCCGAGGTGGCGCAGCAGCGAACGGCCTTCGTCGTCGGTGTCCGCCGTCGTCACGATCGTGATGTCCATACCGCGAACGCGGTCGATCTTCTCGATGTCGATCTCGTGGAAGACCGACTGCTCGGTGAGGCCGAACGTGTAGTTGCCGCGGCCGTCGAACTGCTTGGGGCTGAGCCCACGGAAGTCACGGATACGCGGGAGTGCCGTCGAGATGAGACGGTCGAGGAATTCCCACATGCGCGTGCCACGCAGGGTCACGTGCGTGCCGATCGGCTGACCGGCGCGAAGCTTGAACTGGGCGATCGACTTGCGGGCGCGCGTGACGACCGGCTTCTGGCCGGTGATCGCGGCGAGGTCGCGGGTCGCACCTTCGATGAGCTTCGAGTCGTGGGAGGCATCGCCGACACCCATGTTGACGACGACCTTGGTGATCGTCGGAATCTGGTGGATGTTGGCGTAACCGAACTCGTCCTTCAGGGCGGGCTTGATCTCGTCGTTGTAACGCGTCTTCAGACGCGGTGCCATCGTCTCAGTCATCAGATGTCCTCCCCCGAACGCTTGGCGTAGCGCACGCGGACCGTCTTCGTGCGGCCGTTGCGCTCGACCTGCTCCTCACGGAAGCCGACGCGCGTGGGCTTCTTTTCCTTGGGGTCGACGATTGCCACGTTCGAGATGTGGATCGGCGCTTCCTTGTATTCGATGCCGCCGGTGACCTGACCCTGCTGGTTCTGGCCCTGACGGACGTGGTGGGTGCGCATGTTGACGCCCTCGACGAGGACGCGATCGCGATCGCGATAGACCTCGAGGACGCGGCCACGCTTGCCCTTGTCGCCCGGCTTGAGAGGGGCGAGGCCCTTCTCTTCGCGGCGCTTGTTGCGCTCGGCCAGCTTCTTTTCGTCGCTCGTGCGCCCGGCGATGACCTCGACGAGGTCACCCTTCTTGATCTTGGCTGCCATTAGAGCACCTCCGGGGCCAGCGAGATGATGCGCATGAACCGCTTGTCACGCAGCTCGCGGCCGATGGGGCCGAAGATGCGCGTGCCGCGCGGCTCACCGTTGTTCTGCAAAATGACGGCGGCATTCTCGTCGAAACGGATGTAGGACCCGTCACGACGGCGGCGCTCCTTCTTGGTGCGCACGATGACCGCCTTCACGACATCACCCTTCTTGACGTTGCCGCCAGGAATGGCGTCCTTCACCGTGGCGACGATCGTGTCGCCGATCCCGGCGAAGCGTCGCCCGGAGCCACCGAGAACGCGGATGCAAAGGATCTCCTTCGCGCCCGTGTTGTCGGCGACCTTGAGTCGCGACTCCTGCTGAATCATTCGTTGTTCTCCTGTCGTTGGGTCGCAGGCAGCTAGCCTGCGGCCGAACGGTTGATTGTTCCTGTTGCCCGGTTACCCGGCTCCCCGGTGCGGCTGGCTTTCGCGTCAGGCAGACACAAGCACTCGGGTGAGCACCAGGTCTCTGCCTCAGCTTTCCGGGGCGGAATGCAACTTCTCAAGCCTACGACACACGGCAGCGTCGCGAAACTTCCTACGTAAGGTTGCCGTGTGTGTTTGCCCACGGTTAGGGCTTGCGTGTGGGCAGGAGGAGGGTCGCGGCGGCGAGGAGGATCATGCCCGCGCCGGCGTTGGCAATGAGGTCGAGGAGGGTGATGAACGCGGATGCGCTCATCGGTTCGACGACTCCTAGCCCGGTTCCTTGGTCGGCGGCGAGTGCCCACAGTGAGGCGCCTTTGAGTTCGACGATGAGGTCGCAGGCGATGATGATTGCGCCGAGGCTGCCGAGCGCGAGGGCGTGGCGGCCACTCGCTTGGGGGCGGGTGGTGGTCGAGAGGTAGCCGGCGGCGAGCCAGGCCGCGATGGTGGGGACTCCGAAGGCTCTTGTGGCGACCGATGTGAGGTCTTCGCTGATCTGGGAGGCGCCCCACACTGCCGGGATGAGCGAGTTGGAGGCAAGAAGCATGACGAGGCACACGGTGGCCAAGACGATGTAGACCCACACTGGTGGTCGACGTAGTCCCTGCTTACGCATATCCGCTACCCTACCGCCGGAGTCGGGTGGTTTCCACGATAACCTGCCGTTTTTCGGATGTTTGGGGGGGCATAGATGCAGGCGGGGCCGCGCCTTGGTGGCTCGGCCCCGCCGCTGGGTTACCTGTGGTGTCGCGCCTGTTAGGCGTGGACGGCTTGGGGTGTGCGGGTGAGGTGGGGGACCTCGTCGTCGTCTGCGTTGTAGTCGAAGGGGTTCTTTCCGTCGAGGGTGTCGTGGACGCGGGCCATGTCGACGGTCTTTGTCCACTTGGACACGATGAGGGTGGCGACGGCGTTGCCGGTGAAGTTTGTCAGGGTCCTGGCCTCGTCCATGAGCCGGTCGATGCCGACGATGAGGGCGACGCCGTTGAGCAGGTCGGGCCGGTATGTTTGTAGGCCGGCGGCGAGGGTGGCGAGTCCCGCGCCGGTGACGCCCGCGATGCCTTTGGAGGCGACGATGAGGAAGACGAGGAGGCCGAGCTGTTCTCCCAGGGGCATGGGCGAACCCATCGCGTCGGCGATGAAGATCGAGCACATGGTGACGTAGAGGGCGGACCCGTCGAGGTTGAAGGAGTAGCCGGTGGGCACGACGAGACCGACGGTGGCTTTGTCGACACCCATGTGTTCGAGTTTCTTCATGAGGTGGGGCAGGCCGGTTTCGGACGAGGACGTGGCGAGCACGATGACGATCTCGTTGGACAGGTATTTCATGAGTTTGAAGAGGCTGAGTCCGGTGAAGATCTTGAGCATGAGCCCGAGGATGACGCAGATGAAGATCGCGCAGGTGGCGTAGTAGACGAGGATGAGTTTGGCGAGTTCGAGGACGGCCCGCCATCCGGTGGTCGCGAGGACGCCGGCCATGGCACCGAAGGCGCCGATGGGGGCGAGCCAGAGGATCCACCCGAGGATGGTGAAGACGATCTTTTGTACCGCCGCGACGAGGGTGAGGACGGGTTCGCCTTTCTTGCCGATGGAGAGTAGGGCGAAGCCGACGACGAGGGCGACGATGAGGACTTGGAGGACGTTGTGGGACACGAGGGGGGCGAAGAGCGATTCGGGGATGAGCCCGAGGATGAAGCCCCTGACGCCGCCGGGGCCTTCGGGGGCCTTAGGGGCGTCGTAGTGGAGGTGGGTGAGGTTGAGGCCGGAACCTGCCTTGACGAAGTTGCCGACGGCAAGTCCGATGCCAAGCGCGAAGGTCGTCATGGTGATGAAGTAGGCGAGCGCGATGCCCCCGACTTTGCCGACGGTGGCGGCGTGGGTGACGGAACCGACGCCGAGGACGATCGTGCAGAAGATGATCGCGGGGACCATCATTTTGATGAGTCCGACGAAGATCGTGCCGAGGACGGCAAGGCCGGCGACGGATTCGCCGCCGACGGCTCCCGTGATGATGCCGAGGATCACTCCGGCGATGACGAGGATGAAGAGCCACTTCATCTTGGCGTTGGCCTGTGGGCGCGCCATGTGTGGCGTGGGACGTGACATATTTCCTCCGATGTGTACCGGGACCCCTCTTCGGGTCTGGAAAGAACAGGACCACGCTACGCCCGCGCCGCGATCATTCGATACTCTCAAGATGCACATATGTGCAGGCAGGCGGTGTGCGGCGTCTTGTCGATGAACGCCGAAAGCGCTGGTTGGCTAGGTTTCGTCTGCGACGAGGCGGTATCCCATGCCCAGTTCGGTGAGGAGGTAGGCGGGGTTGTGGGGGTCGTCTTCGAGTTTGGCGCGCAGCTGGGACACGTAGACGCGCGTGTAACCGGTCTCGGTCACGTATTGGGGCCCCCACACGTGGGCGAGCACGTCGGCTTGTTTGACGAGCTGGTTGGGGTGGCGCGCCAAGAGCTCGAGGAACTTCCATTCCTTCGGGGTGAGATGGACGTCCTCGCCGCGCCTGCTGACCCGGTGCGCGGCAAGGTCGATCGTGAGCACGCCGTCGCGAGTTTCTAGCCGCGCGGACGCCGGCTCGCTGACGGCCCTGCGTAGGTTCGCCCGCAGCCTGGCCAAGAGCTCGCCGAGCGAAAAGGGCTTAGTCACGTAGTCGTCGGCTCCCCTATCGAGCGCCTCGATCTTCGATTCGGCCTCGTGGCGGGCCGACACGACGATGATCGGCACCTCCGACCAGCCGCGGATCCCGTTGATGACGTCGAGGCCGTCAATGTCTGGCAGGCCGAGGTCGAGGAGCACGAGATCCGGGGCGATCTCGGCGGCCAGCTTGAGCGCTTGAGCGCCGGTCGTGGCCACGTGCGGATGGTAGTCCCTGACCGTGAGATTGATGGTGAGGGCGCGGGCGATCGCCGGGTCGTCTTCTACAACAAGAACCGTCGCCGCCACTTACTCGCCTTCTCTCGCGTCTAGCCCGGGAGCCGCGATCGGCAAGGTCACCGCCATCGTCAACCCGCCCCCGGGGGTATCGTGCGCTTCCAGACTAGCCCCGCACGCCGTCGCCAGCCCCGACGCGACGGCCAAGCCAAGGCCGAGGCCGGAGGTTTTGCGTCGGTCACCGAAACGCTGGAACGGCACATACATGCGGTCCTTCTGGGTCTCGTCGAGACCCGGCCCGTAGTCGACGACACGCACAATAACGTCGTGGTCGTGGGCTGCCGCATCGATGAGGCAGCGTCCTCCGCCGTATTTCGCCGCGTTGTCGATGAGGTTGGCGAGGACACGTTCGAGCAGCCCCGGTTCGGTGGCCACGAGCGGCAGATCGGGCGGTAAGTCGACGGCGAGCTTTGCCGGCCGCGACTGCGGGGAGAGCCTACGCAGCGTGTGGGCGACGACGTCGCCAACGTCGGTGAGCCGCTTGGTGACCTCTAGTTCCCCATTGTGGATCCCACCCATGTCGACGAGCTGACCGATGATGGTTTCGAGCTTATCCGTTGACTCCTCGACGCCCGCCAGGAGTTCGGCGCGCATCTGCTCGGGCAGTTCGACGTCGCTCATCCGCAGGCTCGACACGGACGCCTTGATGGAAGCCAGGGGCGTACGCAGGTCGTGGGAGACCGCGTTGAGCAACGCCGTGCGCACCGCGTTAGCGGCTTGAAGTTTCTGTTGGCCCACGCGCGCCTTTTCCAGCGCCCGTCTGTCGAGCATCCGCACGATCCGTCCCGCATAGGCATCGAGGATGCGCGCCTCGGGGGCCGACAGGGGATGCCCGATCATCCACAGTTGACGCGTCGCGTCGAGGTCGACGATGGTGTCGGCCTCCTGGGCCGACCCACATTCGGGCCCGATACGGGCGAGGACCCGCTGTCCCCCGTCCCTCTCGTCGCGTTCAACAACGGAAACGGAGGTCTGGCGGAACATCGCCGACATTTGGGCGATGAGCGCCTCGACGTTCGTGCCCTCACGTATGACCGTCCCGGCGAGTTCCGATAACACGAGGGCGTGCCTTTCAGCCCGCCTGGCGGCCTCGGTTTTCTCTGCGGCCCGGTCGACGACGAGGGCGACCGCGAGCGCGACGGCACTGAAGACCCCGAGTGCCGCGATCGTCGACCACTCCCCTACCCGCAGGGTGTAGAGGGGTTCGGTGAAGAACCAGTTTTCTAAGGCAACGGCGGCAACACCGGCGGCGAGTGCGGGCCACAGTCCGCCGACGAGGGCGACCATGACGACGCCGGCGACGTAGAGCATGGGGACGATCGAGATTTCGCTGGCGACCTCGCCGAGGGCGTGCCCGCCGGCGGTAGTGGCGGCGAGCCAGCAGGCGGCGAGGACGCACGCGAGGATCCGTCTCGTGGTCGTCATCGCGTGGCGGGGCTGGCGGGGCAGATGGAGCCTGCTGCCCTTGTGGGTGTCGGGGACGAGACAGACGGTGATGGTCCCGGATTTGGCGGCGACGAGCCGGCCGAGCCCGGGGCCGACGAGGCGTTCTTTGAGGAGGGAACGCGAGGTGCCGACGACGATTTGGGTGGCGTTGACTCTGCGGGCGGTCTCGACGATGGTCGCGGCGCTGTCGGTGCCGGAGATTGCGTGCCAGTGCCCGGACAGGGAGTGGGTGAGGTCGCGCAGCTCGTTGAGGCGCGCCTGGTCGATGCCTCGCAGGCCGGTCGCGGAGATGACGTAGACGGCGTGGAGGCTGCGGCCGGAGGCTTTCCCGGCGATGCGGGCGCCGCGGCGTAAGAGCCTTTCGGAGGCGTCGGATCCGTCGACGGCGACGAGCACGCATTCGCGGGCGGGTAGGGGCTGGTCGACGTGGGCGGAGCGGCGGTAGGTGGCGAGGCCTTCGTCGACCTTGTCGGCGAGCCACAGCAGCGCGAGTTCACGCAGGGCGGTGATGTTGCCAAGACGGAAGTAGCGCGACAGTGCGGCGTCGACTTGTTCGGGCCGGTAGATGAGCCCGTCGGCGAGGCGCTTGCGTAAGGCGTCGGGGCCGAGGTCGACGAGTTCGACGTCGTCGGCGCCGCGCAGCACCCAGTCGGGGACGGTTTCCTTTTGCTTCACCCCGGTGATGTCGTAGACGACGTCGCGAAGCGATTCGACGTGTTGAATGTTGACGGTGGTGATGACGTCGATGCCGGCATCAAGGATGGCCTGGACGTCCTCGTAGCGTTTGTGTCGCAGCCCGGCGGCGCCGGGGGACGCGCCGGCGTGGTCGGCGCTTGCGGGCTGGTCGGGGTGGACGATCGTGTGGGCGAGCTCGTCGACGAGGACGACGTCTGGGGCCCGGGCGATGATGGCGGGCACGTTGACTTCGCGGTGGCGACCCTGCCGGTAGCGCACGATCTTGAGGGGGATCGCGGGCAGTCCTTCGGTGAGCGCCCTGGTGGCTGGGCGCTGGTGGGTTTCGACGATCCCGATGGCGACGTCCTTGCCGTGCTTGAGGAGGTCGTGGGCCTCGGTGAGCATGGCGTAGGTTTTACCGACCCCCGGGGCGGCACCGAGGTAGACCTTGAGGCGGCCGCGGGGACGAGTGTTATCGGGCATCGTCTCTCACTTCTTAGGCTCCTCCTTGATGGCGAGGGCGGGTAGGGCCGCGACGATCTCTTGGGTGCGAAGCGACACGGTGACGAGCCTGGGCACGAGGCCCGCGATGTAGGCCGGGTCGTCCAGGTCGCGGCACCAGTCGTTGGGGTCGTTGCGGATCTGGGATTTCTTGTCGACGGTGATCTTGTAGCGATCGACCATCCATTCGAGCGGGCTGCGTCCGCCGACGCGGTAGTCGTTGGCGGTCTCGGGGATCCCCGTGAAGGTGAGGTGGTCGTTGTAGACGAGCGTCGTGTAGTCCCGGGACCGCGCGGAGCCACCCCAGGCGAGTTTGTCGAGGTGGTATCTCGCCCACGGGTCCTCCGGCGCGGTGAGTGCCCATTGCGCGCGCACGCTCGCGTAGGGTTCTTGGCGCTCGTAGTTGACGTGGAGGTCGGCGAGCGCCCGCCCGGCGGCGGCGAATTCGGCGAAGCATGCGCACATGGGGATGCGCGGCAGGCCCTTTTTGAGGTCGACCTCGTAGCGGGAGCGATACTCGGGGTGGTGGAGGAGGGCGTAGACGTAGAAGAACACGTCCTCCTTCGTGATCGATTCATCCGCGTAGGTCGCCCGGTAGGCCGCGAGGGTCGCATCCGTGATGGCGTCGCGGCGGCGATACCCGTCGACGACGAGGGGTACTTGCTCCCCGATGGGGCGAGCGAAATCGAAGACACCGGAGAACTCGCCACCTGCCGCCTCCGGGGCCTCGGCGAGATCGAGCAACGTCGGCTCCCCTCCGCCGTCCGTAGTCCGCTCCCACGTGTAGAGGGGACACCACTGCGCTTTCGACACCATTTCAAGGTCCGGCAACTGCTCAGTCATTAGCAGAGAGAATTCTTTAAGGGCCCCGGCACCAATAGCACCAAACGCCACATTCGGCGTCCGCGGCGTCGGGAACAGCTGCGGCAGCTGGTACGTCCTCTCATTGAGCTGTCCGGATGGATCAAAATAGATGTTCTGGCTGCAGAACGGGCGATACGCAGCCGTCCGAGTGCCTCCAGCCCTGGGGATGGGGCTGTTGGTCCGAATGCTCCGGATATTAGACACTCCGATAACGGCCTGGGTGCTGTCGTAGTTGAGCACCTTGCGCACCTCCGGCTCGGTCGGCGTGTCTCCCAGCAAAGCATGGATGCGCTCGCGCTCGGCGTTGAGGTAGGCGACGTGACGGTCGATATTGGCGTCAAGCTTCGCGCGCGAGTAGTTGTAGCACCAGGCATCGCGGCTCGTCGCCAAGCCACGAGAATACTGCCGGAAGATGCCCGGCGTCGTCTCCTTGCCCTTCGTCGCCTTATCTCCAATCGGCTGGAATCCGGCGTAGCGCTCGTCGCGCTGGTTGATCCAATCCCCGTGCTCGTTGGGGGTGACTGCGTCGAAGCGCGTGCGCGCCAGCGAGCGGTCCCCGACGAGACGATCGAGCTTTTGCTGGCGGGTGAGGTAGTCGTCGACCTCGACGTAGTGAATCGTCGCCGGCCCCGAATGCTCCCGCTTCTTGACGAGAATCGCAATGGCGACGCCCGTGCGTGAGCCCGAGCCGAAGATCTTTCCGCCCTCCTGGCGGGAACGCTCCCCCTGGGTACGCTGGTTGCCCTTGAGGTTGTAGACGTAGATGTCGCTAAACTCCTCCTGCCAGGTCAGGCGCACCCCGTCGGCCGAGTTCCCGTCGATGAAGGCGTTGTTCGAGACGAAGGCGATGACGCCCTCCTCCCCGATCCGATCGGCAGCCCAGCGCAGCGCCCGATAGTAGGAGTCGTAGAGGCCGTTCTTGTTCTGCCCCGTCGAGCGCGCCGCGTAGGTGTCCGCGATCCGCCCGTCCAGCCGCTCGTACTTGAGGTTCTGGTTGTTGTCGTTCGCACTCTTTTGTCCCGCCGAATACGGCGGATTCATGACGACCACCCGGATCGGGGCCTTCTTTTGGGCCCGCGCCCGCTCCGCGTTGGCCGCGAAATCCCCCAACCCGGTGATCTGGCCGTCGCTCTCGTGCAACTGGAAGGTATCCGTCAGCGAAATACCGGGGAACTCCACGTACTCATCCGCGTACCCGGCCTCGCGGCGCACCTCGCGATACACCTGCTCGATGTTGATCGAAGCGATGTAGTACGACAGCAATACGATCTCGTTGGCGAAAATCTCGCGCGTGTACTTGCGCTCCAAAGCCCCAGCCGGGATGAGCCCCGACTGCAGCAGCCTGGTCACGAACGTGCCCGTGCCCAAGAACGGCTCGATGATCGCCACGCCCTCGTCGGCCAGCCTCTTACCGAAGTGGCGCTCGAGGGCGTCGTTTGCCGAACGCAAAATATAGTCGACGACCTCCACCGGCGTGAACACGATCCCCAACCGGTCACGCAGCGTGGGGAACGCCTTCGAGAAAAACTTGTCGTAGAGCGTCACCATGATCTGCTGCTTGCCCGCGAGCGAATCGATCGCGCGGATCCGCTCCGTCATCGTGGCATAGAAGCCCTCCAGAGGCGCGCGTTCGGTATCGAACTGGCTCGACGACGCCAGCTTGTCCAAGATCGCCTGCATCGCCCGCGACACCGGATTCATCTCCGTAAACGTCTGGTCCGGGAACATCGCGTCGAACAGCGGCTTCGTGATGAGATGCTGAGCAAGCATCTCGATTGCCTGGTCGCGGTCGATCCCCGGGTTGAGCGTCGCCTGGAGGCTGGCGAGGAACTCATCGAAAACCTCCGCGTGATCCCCATCCTCGAGCAGATGGGTGATGAGCGTGATATAACGCTGCGCAATGTCGCCGATGTCGCCCGACCAGTCGTCCCAATACATCCGCGACCCCACCTTCTTCACGATCCGCGAATAGATGGCGTCCTTCCACTGCGCCGGCGGGAACACCATGACAAGCTGGCGCGGCTGCGGCCCCTCTGGGCCCGGCTCGTCATCGCCTGGCGCCGTCGGATTAAGCTCATTGCCTCCCTGCTGCGGCTTGGCCAGGTTGACGACGTCGACGACGATGTTTTGCGGATCGCCCGCGTTGTACTCGATCGCGTTGACCGTCGCGTCGAAACGCTCGTCGTGAGCGCGGATCGCCTGCAACACCTGCCACACGACAGCGAAACGCTTGTTGTCGCTCAACGCCTGCTCCGGCGAGCACCCGCTCGGCACCGCCACCGGCAAAATAATGTAGCCAAACTCCTTACCCTCAGCCCGGCGCATGACCCGCCCCACCGCCTGGATGACGTCGACCTGAGACTTGCGCGGGTTAAGGAACAACACGGCATCGAGCGTCGGCACGTCCACGCCCTCGCTCAAACACCGGGCGTTCGTGAGGATCCGGCACACCGGCGTGTCCTGGATCTCGGGCGTGTCCTTAAGCCACGCCAGCGCCTCCCCGCGTTCGATCGCGTTCATCGTCCCGTCGACGTGGCGACACTCCACCGCCAAATTATCCGTCTCGTCGTCGTTATCGAGGTCCTGCAGGTGCTCGCTCACTATCCACGGGAACTGCTCGGCCACGTGACGCGACGTTTTCACCCGATCGACGAACGCGACCGCGCGACGCATCGGACGCGAATCCGCGCCATACGACACGTCCAACACCCCGTTCTTGCGTTTAGCCAACGCGTTCCAACACCCCACGAGCTTCGCCGCATCCGGCAGACTCAATTCGCCATCCTCGGCGGCCGCCGCCTGGCAGATCTGCGTCATCTGGTCCTCGGGGATCGCCAAGACAACGACCTTGTAGTCCGTGAGAAGGCCCTCCGCGACGGCCTGACCGAACCCCAGCCGATGGAACACCCGACCGAACGTCGACACGTCGTCCATCGAGGCGAGCACCGCGTCCTTCTCCTGCGCCACGTGCTTAACCCGGTCGTTGAAGATCCTCGGCGTCGCCGTCATGTAGAGCCGCTTCGCCGCGCGGATATAGGCGGGATCGTGGACGCGCACGAACGTCGAGGAATCCTCCCCCGCCAGCGTCACACCCGTCGTGCGATGAGCCTCGTCGGCGATGACGAGATCGAACTCCCCCTCGCCCCCGATCCCCAGCTCCTGCGCCCGATGGACGATATCCAACGACTGGTAGGTGGCAAAAACCACCTGCAGACCCTCGTTGTCCTCCGCGGCACGCATCGAAGCCGCGAGCGCACCCGGATCCGTCGTCGGCGGCAGCTTGAGGTCGATCGCCGCAATATCGGCGATATCGTCGGCCTTCGCGCGGCGCCGATTGACCTTGTGGTCCGAACACACCGACCACGCCGTGAGCGGCACCGACGCGTCCGTCGACCACGCCTCGAGGGTTTGCGCCATGAGAGCCAGCGACGGCACGAGGAACAGCACGCGGGCACTCGGGTGGTCCTCCGCCACAAGCGCCTGCGCGATGAGTAGCGACGTGTACGTCTTGCCCGTCCCACACGCCATGACGAGCGTGCCGCGGTCTTCGGCCTCCATGCCCGCGAGGACGTCATTGACCGCCCGTGTTTGATGGTCGCGCGGCATCTTGCGCTCCTGCAAACACACCTGCGCCTCTCCCGCGCCCACCGGGTAGGAACGCCAGTCGATCGCCGAGACACGCAAGTCGTCGAGGCTGATCCGCGTTACCTCCCGATCGAGATCCGCGAGCGTCTCCTCCGCGTTCTTACCCCACCGGTGCCCCGACGTGTCGACAAACAGGCGGCGCGTAAACACCGGGGAGGACGAGGCCGAAATGAAAGAGTCGATGTCGGCCTTGCTCACCCGCGACGAACCGTAGGCCTTGCACTGGATCGCGGTCGCCGGGGTGTCGGGACCCACGACACCATCGGCGGGCATGTGGGCGTGTTCGATGGCGACGAGGTCGATACCCGTGTCGGGGCGGTGATCGCGTCCGGGCCACTCCCGCCAGCTATAGACGCGGGCGAACTGGCGGCTCATGACCGGGTCGGTGGTCAGGTAGGCGCGCACGAGATCCTCGAAGGCATTGCCCAAGGCTCTGGGCGAATCTGCCTCGGCACGCAACCGCTGCAACAGATCGTCGAAAGCCTGCGCGCTGAGCTGGCGTTCCAGCTGAGGGTCGTGAGCGAGCGCCCGATCAGTCGCACCGATGCCGTCGTGTCGTCCCATGGGGTCCTCCTTCATCCGCGCAGCCGCACCACTGCCCGCCGGTCACCTATCACCCACGAGCCTACCCGCCACCTTGTCCTCACCGCTTTCTTGCCAGCGCCGCATTGAGCTCGACGACGTTGACCCGCGTCGTCCCGATGCCGACGAGCGGGTAGGTCGTGTACTGCTCCACCATGCGGGCGACCTCGCGCTCGTCGAGGCCGTTCGCCCTGGCAACCGCCCTCGCCGTGTGGGTCTACGTCCTGATCCCGTTCTGGATGGTCTGGGGCTACTACTGGATTAAGGACAAGCGGGCCAAACGTCGCGAACGTCAGCGCATCGATGAGCTGATCGCCAAGGAGAAGGCCGAGCTCGACAGGATGAACGCTACCTACAACCTCGACCCGAAGTAACACCCAACAGTGAGGGAGCCACCAAACACCGGTTGGCTCCCTCACCTTCGCCTACCCGACTGTCCAGGAGCCCTGATTCGCCAGAGCGCTATCGATATTGAAACCTTCAGCCCAGCACCCCTAGCGAAAACCGGTGTCTACCCGTATGCCGAACACCTCGACTTCCGCCTCCTCATCTTCGGCTACTCGATCGACGGCGGCCCGGTGGAAGTAGTCGATCTCGCCACTGGTGGTGGGCTTCCCGACGAGGTGCTCGCAGCATTGGTGGACCCGGGCGTGGTCAAGTGGGCGCATAACGCCGCCTTCGAGCGGGTCGCGCTCTCCGCGTGGCTGCAGCGTCATCACCCCGAGCTGTTGGCGGCCGCGTTTCTTGAACCGAGCCAATGGCGCTGCACGATGGTGTGGTCGGCTTACCCCGGTCTGCCGATGAGCTTGGATGCGGTCGGTGCGGCTCTTGACCTTGACGTTGAGAATGATACGGCGGGCAAGCGGCTGATCAAGCAATTCTGCACGCCAGCCACACCCGGCATGCTCAACGGTGGCGGCACCCGTAACCTGCCCAGCAGCGACCCGACCGGCTGGGCTCAGTTCATCGACTACAACCAGCGCGACGTCGAGGTCGAACTCGCGATCCACGACCGGCTCTCATCGTTTCCGATTCCCGAAACCGAGTGGGACGCCTACGCCCTGGATCAACGCATCAACGACACCGGCATCCTGCTTGACCGCACCCTCGCAGACGCTGCCGTCGCCCTCAACGACCAGCACCGTAGCGTGATGTTGGCGCGGGCGCGGGGGTTTACCGGATTGGAGAACCCGAACTCACCGATCCAGTTGAAGGAATGGCTCACCACCCACGGCTGCCCGATGTCGTCCTTGGCGAAGGCTGATGTCGAAGCCGCCCTCGAGTCCGCCACGGGCAAGGTCAAAGAAGTCGTGGAGCTGCGCGGTGACCTGGCGAAATCCTCGGTGAAGAAGTACCAGGCTATGCATAACGTCGCAGGCGCGGACGGTAGAGCATGCAGCCTCATCCAGTTCTATGGAGCGGGACGCACCGGCAGGTTCGCCGGACGCCTCGTCCAAGCCCAAAACCTGCCCCGAAACTACCTGCCCGACCTCGATGCTGCCCGCACCCTCACTCGACAAGGCAACCTCGCCGCCCTTGAACTGCTTTACGACTTGGTGCCCGACACCTTGAGCCAGTTGATCCGGACAGCGTTCATCCCCAGCGTCGGATGCCGATTCATCGTCGCCGACTACTCCGCGATTGAAGCCCGTGTCATCGCCTGGCTCGCCGGAGAAACATCCACCCTGGCAGCCTTCCGCGACGGCAATGACCTCTACTGCGAGACCGCGTCGCGCATGTTCGGCGTCCCCGTCGAAAAACACGGCATCAACGCTGAGCTGCGCCAGAAGGGGAAGATCGCCACGCTGGCCTGCGGTTACAACGGCTCCCTCGGAGCGCTCAAGGCGATGGGTGCCCTACGGATGAGGCTGGCCGAACACGAACTCACACCCATCATCGACGCCTGGCGGGCAGCCACCCCCAACATCGTGCAACTCTGGGCGAACGTCGAGCAGGCCGCACTCGACGCCATCACCACCCGCCAGGCTGTTCGGCTGCGCAACCTCGGCTTCACCGCCGAGTCTGGCATCCTGTTCATCACCCTGCCCTCTGATAGGCAGCTGGCCTACGTGAAGCCCCAGCTTGGTGAGAACCGGTGGGGCGGCACCTGCAGGCAGCACCTACAGCGGTGTCACGACCGGAAGCAAGTGGGGGCGGCTGGAGACCTACGGCGGGAAACTCGTCGAGAACATCGTCCAAGCAGTCGCACGTGACCTTCTCGTCCACGCCATGACACTCGTCGCTCAGGCTGGGCACAAGATTGTCATGCACGCCCACGACGAAATCGTCATCGACGAACCCGAGGACTCCGGCATCACCATCGCCGATGCCTGCTAGCTCATGACGACCCCACCCGACTGGGCGGCAGGGCTGCCACTCGACGCCGACGGCTACGAATGCGACTGCCACCGCAAGGATTAGACGCGCCAAAGAGGCAACTCGCGCCAGTTGTCAGGTGCTCCTATGCGAGAAAACGGCACGATGGGATTGTGCGGGTAAGTGTCGAACAGCTTCGGTAGCCGGTCGGCTGGAGACAAGTCCAGTTGGCGGTGCAAGTATTGGATAAGGGAGAGCTGCCCGAACACGCGATTCATTCCTTCAGCTACCGGAGCCAGCCTGACATCATTATTCAGTTTCGGTTTGATGTCGTAAACACGGTTGAACATCCTTGCATGATGAGCTGCGTAGTTGCGCAGAATATTCAAGGATTTCAGCCATGATTCAAACTGAGGACCAGTTAGGTCGCAGGGTTGGGCAATCCGTTTTCGCACGATATTGGGCGACATGCCGTACAGGTATGACAGCATTCCCCAATCCATGATTTCGACGGCCGCCCAGATGGGTAGAGTCCCGCCATATTTTGATTTGTGGTGGCCGACGAAGTCCTCCTTCGACCCTTTCAATGCCGACTGGTACTTTCTCAGCCACACCTCATGCACGCTACGCCCGTCTTTATTTCGCTGCTGTGCCCGGGCGTTCAAACGTTGAGGATCCAAATAGATCAGCGGGTCAAGGCGGCCCAGTTCGTGACCGAGCTTGGTTCGAATAGCCAACTCCACGCGATCAAGCTCGATGAACACGCTGTGGCGCAATTGTTCGTCAAACCTGTAGAGGTCTACCACCAGGCCAAACGATGCTCCCTCAACGAATTCATCTTGGGCGGTGCCGTCACCTTGGGAGAAACGGCGCATCGGGTACCAGTATCCGGACAAGCGGTAGTAGTTCAATCGAGCCAGCAGCATCTCGGCATGCTCGGGATCATTCACTTGCATCCCACGCTGACGAAGCAATTCGACCTGGTCACCGTAAGTCTTGAACTGCTTCACCTGCTCCACGTGCACCCCTGCTTGATACGAAAAACGAAGACCGGCCCTGGACTCCCACCGAGGTGGGCAGCGGAACCGGTCATGTTGATTACAAGGCTACCTGGTTGATGACGCCGAAGCAAGAGCAGGGGCACGGAGTCATCCGTACGTCACACACCAGTGTGCCCTCTGGCCCTTCCGGATTCGCCGGCCTTCGGGGGCATGTGGGCGTGTTCGATGGCGACGAGGTCGATACCCGTGTCGGGGCGGTGATCGCGTCCGGGCCACTCCCGCCAGCTATAGACGCGGGCGAACTGGCGGCTCATGACCGGGTCGGTGGTCAGGTAGGCGCGCACGAGATCCTCGAAGGCATTGCCCAAGGCTCTGGGCGAATCTGCCTCGGCACGCAACCGCTGCAACAGATCGTCGAAAGCCTGCGCGCTGAGCTGGCGTTCCAGCTGAGGGTCGTGAGCGAGCGCCCGATCAGTCGCACCGATGCCGTCGTGTCGTCCCATGGGGTCCTCCTTCATCCGCGCAGCCGCACCACTGCCCGCCGGTCACCTATCACCCACGAGCCTACCCGCCACCTTGTCCTCACCGCTTTCTTGCCAGCGCCGCATTGAGCTCGACGACGTTGACCCGCGTCGTCCCGATGCCGACGAGCGGGTAGGTCGTGTACTGCTCCACCATGCGGGCGACCTCGCGCTCGTCGAGGCCGTTCGCCCTGGCCACACGCGGAATCTGCAGGCGCGCGTAGGCGGGAGAGATGTCCGGATCCATGCCCGAACCCGACACCGTGATCGCGTCGGCGGGGACGCGCCCGGGCGCGACGTTCTCGCGTGCGGCAACCTCGAGGCGCCGCTCGCTCATCTCCCGCTTGAGCTTCGCCGAAGTCGGGGCGAGATTCGAGGCCGCCCCCTCGTTCGTTGGCCTGCCCTGGAACAGGGACGGATCCGCACTAAAGTCCTGGCCGATCCCGGCCGCACCCACGGGCCGGCCCTCCACCGTGACGACGCGGCCCACCCGGTGGTCGGGCACGACCTGGGCCACCGCTGTGACGGCCAACGGGTAGGCCACGCCCGTGAGCAGAGTCGTCACCGCGAGAGCGGCAACCCCGACGGCTATGTAGCGGACAAACAGTGCACTGAGATGTCTCATGTCTCCTCCTAAGCCACGCCAAGGAACGTGAGGATGATGTCGATGACCTTGATGCCGATAAACGGCGCGATAATCCCACCGAGGCCATAGATCACGAGGTTCCTGGCCAACAGCCGCGACGCAGACGCCGCCCGATAGGCGACCCCCTTGAGCGCCAACGGAATCAAGGCGACGATAATGAGGGCGTTGAAAATGACGGCCGACAAGATCGCCGAATTCGGGCTCGACAATCCCATGATGTTGAGCGGGGCAAGCTGCGGCAGCGCCGTCATGAAAATCGCGGGAATAATCGCAAAATACTTCGCGACGTCGTTGGCGATCGAAAAGGTCGTCAACGCCCCGCGGGTGATAAGCAGCTGCTTGCCGATGTGGACGACGTCGATGAGCTTCGTCGGGTCCGAATCGAGGTCGACCATGTTGGCCGCCTCCTTCGCCGCCGACGTGCCCGTGTTCATGGCGACACCAACATCGGCCTGCGCGAGCGCCGGCGCGTCGTTCGTTCCATCCCCCGTCATGGCCACCAGATTGCCCGCGGCCTGCTCTTTGCGGATAAGAGCGAGCTTATCTTCGGGTTTCGCCTCGGCAAGGAAATCATCGACGCCGGCCTGGGCGGCGATCGCACGCGCCGTGAGGGGATTATCGCCCGTAATCATCACCGTGCGGATACCCATCTCACGCAGCCGCTCGAACCGCTTGGCGATCCCGTCCTTGATGACGTCTTCTAGGGCAATCACCCCGATAAGACGCACCCGTTCGCCCTCGCACTCGGCGACGACGAGCGCGGTCCCCCCGCCCTGGGCAATTCCCTCGGCCACGTCCCGACACTCCTTGCTCACGGCCTCATCCCCGCCGGAGCGCTCGTACCTGCCCAAGATCTCCGAGGCCGCGCCCTTGATGATCGTGTGCCCCCCGCCCAGGTCGACACCCGAGACCCGGGTGGTTGCAGAAAACGGAATGAACTCCGCCGTCAGATAGTGCGCCTCATCGAATTCGGTGTGGTTCAACCCGCGAGCAAGGGCAACAATCGAACGCCCCTCCGGGGTCTCGTCGGCCAGGGAGGCCACAAGAGCGCAGCGGACGAGCTCGTCCTCGCCGACGCCTCCCACCGGCGTGAGCCTCCTCGCCTGCCGGTCCCCAATCGTGATCGTCCCCGTCTTATCGAGCCGGAGGGTCGTCACGTCCCCGGCAGCCTCCACCGCGCGCCCCGACATGGCCAACACGTTGTGCGAAACCAGCCGATCCATCCCGGCGATACCGATCGCCGACAAGAGCGCACCGATCGTCGTAGGAACCAGACACACGAGCAAAGCGACGAGCACCGGCAGATCCACCCCGGCACCCGAAGCCGACGCGATAGGCGCCAGCGTCGTGACGACGATGAGGAACACGAGCGTGAGGACAGCCAAGAAGATCGTCAACGCGACCTCGTTTGGAGTCTTCCGGCGAGACGCGCCCTCAACGAGCCCAATCATCCTGTCGATAAACGTCTCACCCGGCCGAGACGTGATGCGCACGCGGATCGAATCCGACAACACGGTCGTGCCGCCCGTCACCGCGCAACGGTCACCGCCGGCCTCGCGGATGACCGGCGCCGACTCTCCGGTCACCGCCGACTCGTCGACCGTCGCGGCGCCCTCAATAACGTCGCCGTCGCCGGGGATCGTCTCCCCGGCCGCCACCACGACAACGTCACCCGGCCTCAAACTCGCCGCCGGGACCTCCACGATGCCCTCGGGGCCTTCTCGTCTCGCCGACGTCGTCGACTGGCTGGCCCTCAACGAATCCGCCTGTGCCCTGCCCCGCGCCTGCGCGAGGGCCTCAGCCATCTGCCCAAAGACGACGGTGAGCAACAGCCACACCGTCAGCGAGACGGTGAGCACACTCGGGTGCACGATCGCGGCGAGGCCGGTGACGAGAGTGCCCACGGCGACAAGAAACATGACGGGCGTGTGGATGAGCTCGTGCGGCAGGCACTTACGCAGCGTCTGGCGAGAAATATCGCCCCAGCAGATACGGTGTCGAAGCGAACGTGTCATGACAATCCTTCCACGAGCGGCGCAAGCGCCATCACGGGCACAAACGTCAAACCTGTGACGATGAGGGCAACCCCCACGGTCATGCCGACAAAGAGGGGCCGATGCGTCGGCAGGGTCCCCGCCGTCTCACCCACCCGGCCGGCCGAGGCGAGCGCACCGGCCAACGCCAAGACGCACACCATCGGCAAGAAACGCCCCACCAGCATGGCGACGGACGTGCCCAACGCCAGGGGCGGTATCGAAGCATCAAGCCCAGCCATCGCCGAACCGTTATTGTTCGCCGCCGAAGCGAAGGCGTAAAGAACCTCGCCTAGGCCGGCCGCACCCGTGTTCGTTTGAGCCTCGCGCACCGAATCGAGACCGTAGGTAAGACCAACCCCGGCCAACACGAGCGCGGGGGTGACGAGCGTGTACAGGCTCGCCAGGGTCATCTCGGTGCGCCCGATCTTCTTGCCGATGTATTCGGGGCTGCGGCCCACCATGAGGCCCGCCAAAAACACGGCGATGATCGCGACGATGACGATCCCATACAGGCCCGAACCCACCCCGCCCGGTGCGATCTCGCCGAGCAGCATGTTGAGGGTGAGCACCGCACGGGCCGCAGGTGTGTAGCTGGCGTGCATCGAGTCGACCGCCCCCGTCGACGTCAACGTCGTCGCCGTAGCGAACAGGCTAGACGGCAGGATCCCAAAGCGCAGCTCCTTGCCCTCCCAGACGCTCGCGGCCCCCTGGCGCCAGGCCGACCACTCCGCCCAGCTCGTCAACGCGAGCGACAACGTAGCCAGCACCCCCATCGCCGCGAGGATCGCCCGGCCCTGACGCGCGTCTTCCACGATGATCCCGAACGTGCGAGGCAGTGCCGTGGGGATCGCGAGGATCAACACGATCTCGAACAGGTTCGTCCACAGGTTGGGGTTTTCGAGCGGGTGGGCCGAGTTCGCCGCGAAATATCCGCCGCCGTTCGTGCCCAGTTCCTTGATGGCCTCCTGCGAGGCGACCGGACCCGTGGCGATAAGTTGCGTGTCCCCGCTCAGCGTGTGGATGCTCAGCGGCTCGGCGAAGGACTGCGCCACTCCCCCAAGAAGCAAAACCACCGCGGACACGAACGCCAAGGGGAGCAGCAGCCGCAGGATCACGCGCACGTAATCGACCCAGAAGTTACCGATACCGCCCGAGCGTGCACGCGCGAACCCCCGGGCCAAGGCAGCGGCCACGCAGATACCCACGGCGGCTGACGCGAAGTTCTGCACCGCCAAGCCGCCAGCCTGAGCCACGAAGCCCAGAGTCGTCTCGGGCGTGTACGCCTGCCAATTCGTGTTCGTCACGAACGAGATCGCCGTGTTCAAGGCGACAAGTCGTCCCATGCCCGCCTCGTGCCCCCACGGTGCAGGGAACAGGACCGAGGCCCTCAACAGCGCATAGAGACCAACGATACTGACGAGCGAAAACGCGATAACGGACAGGGCGTAAGCGACCCACGACTGGTCGGCACACTCATCGACGTGCAAGACCCGATAGATCGCCCGTTCGACCCTGCCAGAACGCGCCCCCTCAAGGACGCGGGCCATGTAGGCGCCGAGCGGCCTATGGATGAGGGCGAGAACGACGACGACAATTCCCACTTGAGTGACACCGGAGAAAAGTGTTTCCATCTCAGAAATCCTCCGGGCGTATCAGTACGTAGAGCATGTAGCCCATTGCCGCTAGCGACAAGACCAAAGCAGCTAGGTTGGCCACGGCACACTCCTTTCGGTCACGACGCGCAACCCGCGCGTGCGACCACGACACCACCCAGCCCGTCCACGCCGTAGCGATCTTGACACCGTCTTAACGCCGCCGCCGCGATTCCAAACGCCGCCCAAACACCCTCCCCGCGACCGCGGCGTCGCCGCTCGGGGACAAAGAAAAGCCCCGGAGGACGAATCCCCCGGGGCTCAAAGATCAAGCAGAAGCCGAAACTACTTCGCCTTCTCGATGATCTCGACAACACGCCAACGCTTGCTCTTCGACAGCGGGCGAGTCTCCATGATGCGCACAAGGTCGCCGATGCCACACTCGTTGGCTTCGTCGTGCGCCTTCACGCGCTTGTTGCGACGCATAACCTTGCCGTAGAGAGCGTGCTTAACACGATCCTCCAGCTCAACGGTCACCGTCTTATCCATCTTGTCGCTCACGACATAGCCGCGGCGAACCTTCCGCTGATTCCGTTCGGTCGTCTCAGCCATGACTACTCCTTCGGCTCCGGTGCGGTACGGATACCAAGCTCACGCTCGTGGGCAACCGTGTAGATACGCGCGATGTCGCGACGCAGCGTCGCCATGCGGCCGCGGTCCTCACCAGCGCCTGTCGCAAGAGCGAAACGCAGGTTGAACAACTCCGTCTTCGCCTTCTCCAGCTCCTGAGCGAGCTGGCTGTTATCCATGACGTCAAGCTGAGCCGTCGTCAGTCCCTTATTCGCCATTACTGATCACCACCCTCACGGGTCACGAAACGGGTCTTCATCGGCAGCTTGTACTGCGCGCGGCGCATCGCCTCACGGGCGACGTTCTCCGGCACACCGGCCAGCTCGAACATAACGCGACCCGGCTTGACCGGGGCAACCCACCACTCCGGCGAGCCCTTACCCGAACCCATGCGGGTTTCGGCAGGCTTCTTCGTGAGCGGACGATCCGGGAAGATGTTGATCCACACCTTACCGCCGCGCTTGATGTAGCGGGTCATCGCAATACGAGCGGCCTCAATCTGACGGTTCGTCACGTAGGCGTGCTCGAGAGCCTGGATACCGAAATCACCGAACGCAATCTCGGTGCCGCCCTTCGCCATACCCTTACGGGACGGGCGGTGCTGCTTGCGGAACTTAGTCCTACGAGGGATGAGCATGTCTCACTCCTCCGATCCGGTCGTCTCGGCTGTGGGGGCCTGCGCCTCCCCAGCCTGCTTCTGTTCGCCGGCATTCTGGCCGCCACGACCCGAACCGCGACCGCGACGCTCGCCACCGCGGCCACGCCCGCGGCCACGACGCTCGCCACCACGGCCACCGCGGCCACGCTGACCCTGCTCGGCCTGCTGGCGGGTGAACTCCGACTCCGTCACGTCACCCTTGTAGATCCACACCTTGACACCGATGCGGCCATACGTCGTACGAGCCTCAAAGAACCCGTAGTCAATGTAGGCACGCAGCGTGTGCAACGGCACGCGACCCTCACGGTAGAACTCCGAACGCGACATCTCGGCGCCACCGAGGCGGCCCGAGCACTGGACGCGGATACCGTGAGCGCCCGCACCGAGCGCCGACTGGATCCCGCGACGCATCGCGCGACGGAACGACACACGAGCAGCAAGCTGCTCCGCGATGCCCTGGGCAACGAGCTGAGCATCCATCTCGGGCCGCTTGACCTCGAGGATATTGAGCTGAA
The DNA here is from genome assembly GCA_030527545.1 of Actinomycetaceae bacterium. GTDB lineage: Bacteria > Actinomycetota > Actinomycetes > Actinomycetales > Actinomycetaceae > Nanchangia. The sequence continues at coordinate 162,255 of JAUNAP010000003.1, read as the reverse complement.
CCTGCTTACCCGTGAGCTTCTCCAGCTTCGCGCGCAGCTTGTCGGCCTCCGTGCCGCGGCGACCAATGACGATACCCGGGCGGGCAGTGTGCAGGTCAACGCGGACACGGTCGCGGGTACGCTCGATGTCGATCTTCGAGATGCCCGCACGCTCCAGCTGGTCTTCCATCATCTTGCGGATCTTGACGTCTTCCGCAACGAAATCGGAGTAACGCTGACCGGCCTTCGGCGAATCAGCGAACCAACGGGAACGGTGGTTCGTGGTAATACCCAGCCGGAAACCGGTGGGGCTAACCTTTTGTCCCATTACTCGTCCCCTTCTTCGGTATCAGTAGCCACGACAATCGTGACGTGGCTCGTGCGCTTGAGAATACGGCCGGCGCGCCCCTGGGCACGCGGACGGTAACGCTTCATCGTCGGACCCTCGTCGACGTAGGCCGCCTTGATAACAAGGTCGGCAGCGTCAACGGAACCGCCGTCACGTCCAGCCAGATCCTTCGCATTCGCCATCGCCGAGTGGAGGACCTTGCGGACATCCTCCGCGACGCGCTGCGGCGCGAAACGCAGAATATCGTAGGCCTCCAGAGCGCGCTTCCCACGGATCTCGTTGACGACCCGGCGCGTCTTCTGCGGCGTGGAGCGCACATAGCGCGCTTGCGCTTTGGCTTCCATCTTTTGCCTCACTTCTTCCGAAATCTCGACACCGTCAGCGACGGCGGCCCTTGCGGTCGTCCTTATCGTGGCCGCGGTAGGTGCGCGTCGGGGCGAACTCACCAAGCTTGTGGCCGATCATGTTCTCCGTGACATAGACCGGGACGTGCTTGCGACCGTCGTGAACCGCGATCGTGTGGCCAATGAAATCCGGCGTGATCATGGAGCGACGCGACCACGTCTTAATGACGCTCTTCTTGTTAGCGTCGTTGAGCGCATCCACCTTCTTCATGAGGTGGTCGTCAACGAACGGGCCCTTCTTCAGGCTACGTGGCATTGTTCAACTCCCCCTATCAGCGCTTCTTGCCAGTGCGACGACGACGCACGATCAGGCGATCAGACGCCTTATTCGGGCGACGGGTACGACCCTCGGGCTTACCCCACGGGCTGACCGGGTGACGACCACCAGAGGTGCGGCCCTCACCACCGCCGTGCGGGTGATCAACCGGGTTCATGACAACGCCGCGGACCTTCGGGCGGCGACCCTTCCAGCGCATACGGCCGGCCTTACCCCAGTTGATGTTGCCCTGCTCAGCGTTACCGACCTCGCCGATCGTGGCGCGGCAGCCGATGAGGACATTGCGGATCTCGCCAGAGGGCATACGAAGCTGGGCGTAATCGCCTTCCTTCGCGACCAGCTGGACGGAAGAACCCGCCGAACGCGCGATCTTGGCGCCGCCACCGGGGCGCAGTTCGACCGCGTGAATAACCGTACCCAACGGGATGTGACGCAGCGGCAGGTTGTTGCCGGGCTTGATATCGGCGCCGGGACCCTGCTCAATGCGGTCGCCCTGCTTGATCTTCGCCGGGGCGATGATGTAGCGCTTATCGCCATCGGCGTAGTGCAAGAGCGCGATGTTCGCGGTGCGGTTGGGGTCGTACTCGATGTGAGCGACCTTCGCGGGGACACCGTCCTTGTCGTTACGGCGGAAGTCGATGACACGGTAGGCGCGCTTGTGGCCGCCACCGCGGTGACGCGACGTCACGCGACCGTAGGAGTTACGACCGCCCGTCTTCGACAGGGGACGAACGAGCGACTTCTCCGGGTGAGAGCGCGTGATCTCCGAGAAATCAGAAACCGAGGCGCCGCGACGACCCGGCGTCGTGGGCTTGTACTTACGAATTGCCATTCTTCACTTCACCCCTCAGGCGACCGACTCGCCGAAGATATCGATGGTGCCTTCGCGAAGCGTGACGATGGCGCGCTTGGTGTCCTTGCGCTTGCCGTAGCCGGTACGGGTACGCACGCGCTTGCCCTGACGCTTGATCGTGTTGATCTTCGCGACCTTGACATCGAAAAGCTTCTCGATGGCGATGCGGATCTCGGTCTTGTTCGCGTCGGGAGCCACCTCGAACGTGTACTTGCCGTTGTCGATGAGGCCGTAGGCCTTCTCCGACACGATCGGGCGGACGATGATGTCACGCGGATTCTTGGACAGTTCCAGGCTCATGGTTTAGGCCTCCTGTTCCTTCTCGCCGCGGCCACGAGCCACAAACGCCTCGAGCGCAGCCTTCGTGAAGACGACGTCTTCCGAATCGAGCACATCGTAGGTGTTGAGCTGATCGGCGTAGAGGTAGTGAACCTGCGGGATGTTACGCACCGACAGCAGCTGTCGATCCTCGCCGCGAGCAACGACAACGAGCACGCGACGCTCCTCGGCCAAACGCGAGATCGTGGCGATCGCAGCCTTCGTCGACGGCGTATCCGAGCCAACGAAAGCCGTCACAGCGTGGAGACGATCGGCGCGGGCACGGTCCGACAGGGCGCAACGCAGAGCCGCAGCCTTCATCTTCTTGGGCGTCTTCTGCGTGTAATCGCGCGGCTGCGGGCCGTGGACGACGCCACCGCCACGCCACTGCGGAGCGCGGATCGAACCCTGGCGGGCCCGGCCCGTCCCCTTCTGACGCCACGGCTTACGCCCGCCACCAGAAACCATGCCACGCGTCTTCGTCGCGTGGGTGCCCTGGCGGGCGGCGGCGAGCTGAGCAACGACGACCTGGTGCATCAGCGGGACGTTCGGCTCCACGTCGAAGATCTCGGCGGGAAGCTCAACGGAATCGACAACCTTGCCCTCGGCGTCGACAACATCAATGGTCTTAACCTGGCTCATGATCACGCACCCTTCACTGCGGTACGGACAAGGACGATGCCGCCCTTAGCGCCCGGAACAGCACCCGTGAGGAGGAGAATGCCCTTCTCGACGTCAACTGCCTGGACCGTCAGGTTCTGGATCGTACGGCGCTTGTTGCCCATGCGGCCGGCCATACGCAGGCCCTTGAACACGCGGCCCGGCGTGGCGCAAGCGCCGATCGAACCCGGCTTACGGTGGTTACGGTGGGCACCGTGAGAGGCCGAGACGCCAGCGAAGCCATGACGCTTCATGACACCGGCAAAGCCCTTGCCCTTCGTCGTGCCCGTGACATCAACCTTCGCACCAGCCTCGAAAACGTCGGCCGCAAGCTCCTGCCCGAGCTCGTAGCTCGACGCATCGGACGTGCGGACCTCAACGAGGTGGCGGCGGGGCTCAACCCCGGCCTTCGCGAAGTGCCCCTGGAGAGGCTTCGTCACCTTGCGCTTGTCGATCTCGCCAAACGCAATCTGGATCGCTTCGTATCCGTCGGTCTCGTTGTTACGAATCTGCGAGACGACGTTCTTATCAACCTGGACGACGGTGATCGGAACGAGCTTACCGTCCTCGTCCCACACCTGAGTCATCCCGAGCTTGCGGCCGAGAAGTGCCTTCACGGGCACTGCGGCAGCCTGCTTCGTATCTGTGCTCATTGCGCAGTTCCTCAGAGTTTGATCTCGATGTTGACGTCAGCGGGCAGATCGAGACGCATGAGCGAATCGACTGCCTTGGGCGTCGGGTCGATGATGTCGATCAGCCGCTTGTGCGTGCGCTTTTCGAAGTGCTCGCGGCTGTCCTTGTCCTTGTGCGGCGACCGAATGACGCAGTAGACGTTCTTTTCGGTCGGGAGCGGCACCGGGCCCACAACAGTGGCGCCAGCGCGCTGGACCGTATCCACGATCTTGCGAGCTGAGTTGTCGATGACCTCGTGGTCATACGACTTCAGCCGGATGCGGATCTTCTGTCCCGCCATGCCGTTCTACCTCTTCTTCTCTCGTGATTGTCTCCGGTACCCGCGCCCGGGCGTGTCGCGATCTCGCGCCAGAGGCCCGGCCATCGTTTTCCGGGATTGTGGCTACGTAACACGCAGGCGCCTCAGGCGCCCCCGCCCTCTCGCAAAGCGAGTACAAGCAGGGCCGGTGATCAACTCTAGCAGCGCGCAGAGGCGCCTGGCTAGTTCTGTTTCTGTGAAGGCACCCACGCAAATGGGGTGCGCGATCACAAAGAATGCAGCTTGACGGACGCGTTGAGCGCCCACAACGACAGCTTCTCCCAACGCTCCATCGGCTGGTCGGCCTGCGGCTCGCCCGAATAGAGCATCTGGCGCGACGTCAGACACGACCGCGTGTACTGGCGCACGGCCGCCATCCCGTGACGCAAGCCCGCGCCCGTGTCGCGCCAACCCTGCACGGGAGCATTCCACGCACCCCACGTCATGTGATAGCCGTCGTTGATAGCAACGAAACCGGCCCCCGACGCGCGCGCGACACGCTGCGCCAGCTCCATGTCCTCCGTAAACACCTGCATCGCGTAGCAGTATTGCGAGTGCGACATCTCGTCTGTCACCTCGTCAATGTCGTCAAACGGCTCGACAATAAGGAGCGGCCCGTAGGTCTCCTCGTCGTAGACCAACGCGTCGTGTGAGACGTTCTCGATAATCGTCGGCTCGTGGAACCACGGCCCGATATCGGGACGCGCCGACCCACCACACACGAGATCCGCCCCCAAATCCAAAGCGTCCTGCAGATGCTCCTGCGTGCGATCCAGGCGCAACTGCGAGTAGAGCGAACCCATCGTGGCCCGGTGATCGTAGGAAGTCCCGATGACAACGCGACGCGTCACCTTCGAACGCAACTCGCGCACGAACGCGTCATAGACCGTGCGGTCGACGTGCACCTTTTCAATGTGCACCGACGAGCAACCCGCGTTCATGAAAGCCTGCCACGCCACCGAACGGACAGCGACCTCCAGGTCGGCATCCGCCAACACCACCGCGTGGTTCTTAACCGACATGAACATCGTCGTCGCCACGCCCGCATCCAAGCAATCTTGCTGCAGCGAAACACCCGTCGCCGAGTTACCGATATAGGTGATGTGATCGAAAAGCTCAATGTGGCGGCGACCCAGCTTCGTCGACGTCGACGGCATCACCTGCCACACCTCGGCAGGGATCCCAGCGGCCACACCCAGCTCGCGCACCGCCATCGTCACCGGATACGCCTGCGCGGGAACAAACTGCACGACCGCGTTACCCGCAGCGATCGCCGGGAGCACGTCCACGGTCGGATACGACATCTGGTAGTCCGTCAGGGTGAAAACCCCGACAAGTCCCACCGGGAGGCGCTCAATCCGCAGCCGAGAAATGAACGGGACCGCACCGTGATAGATCGCCGGACCTAAGCGACGGCGCACAAACTGCGCAAACTGGATCGCCGAATTGTAGGTATCTTGATACTGATCGAACGCATCGAAACGCGACTGCCCGCCAAAGACCTGCAGCAAACGAATGAGTTTCTCACGGTTCTTCGACACAAGCTGCCCAAACGCGTCGATGAGACGCCACCTCTCAGACACCGGCATGGCCGCCCAACGCACCTGAGCCTCGCGTGCCTGCTCAGCAGCCCTCGCCAGATCCGCCGCCGAAGCGGTCGGGAACGACACGAGCGGCTGCCCCGTCCACACCTGAATGGCCGAGAACTTATCGCCGGTCATCTCCTGTGCAGGCGCGACAAGCCGGCGAAGGAACCGTTGCGGAATGCCTGTAGGAATCATGAAGGAGGTGCTCCCATCTCCACTGACAGCTTCATGAGAAAAACTCACATCGCATACAATACACGACACCACGCCCACCAGCACATACCTTCCCGCATAGACGACAAATTGAGCCGGCCCCACCAACGTGGGACCGGCCCTCTTCAGTCAGTGCGCGAGCGCCGACTTACAGGTCGATCTTCGTCACACGACCCGAGCCAACGGTGCGGCCACCCTCACGGATAGCGAAACCGAGGCCGACCTCCATCGCGATCGGCTGGATGAGCTCGACCGAGATCTCCGTCGTGTCGCCGGGCATAACCATCTCGGTGCCCTCGGGCAGCGTGATGACGCCGGTGACGTCGGTGGTGCGGAAGTAGAACTGCGGACGGTAGTTCGAGTAGAACGCCTTGTGACGGCCGCCCTCTTCCTTCTTGAGGATGTAGACCTGGCCCTCGAACTTCGTGTGCGTCGTCACCGAACCCGGGGCGCAGACAACCTGGCCACGCTCGACCTCTTCGCGCTTGATGCCGCGCAGCAGGAGGCCCGAGTTGTCACCAGCCTGGCACTCATCCTGCGACTTGTGGAAGGTCTCGATGCCCGTAACCGTCGTGTGCTGCGGCTCGCGGATACCGAGGATGTCGACCTCAGAGTTGATGGCGAGCTTGCCGCGCTCGACACGACCGGTGACAACCGTGCCACGGCCCGTGATCGTGAAGACGTCCTCGACCGGCATGAGGAACGGCTTGTCGAGGTCACGCTCCGGCTCGGGGATGAAGGTGTCAACCGCCTCCATGAGCTCGGCAACCTTCTCCATCCACTTCTCGTCGCCCTCGAGGGCCTTGAGAGCCGAAACCTGAATGACAGGGGCGTTCTCGCCGTCGAACTCCTGCGAGGAGAGCAGGTCGCGGACCTCTTCCTCAACCAGCTCGAGCATCTCTTCGTCGTCGACCATGTCGGCCTTGTTCAGGGCAACGAGGATGGCCGGGACGCCCACCTGGCGGGCAAGGAGAACGTGCTCACGGGTCTGAGCCATCGGGCCGTCGGTGGCGGCGACAACGAGGATCGCGCCGTCCATCTGAGCAGCGCCCGTAATCATGTTCTTGATGTAGTCGGCGTGGCCCGGGGCGTCAACGTGAGCGTAGTGACGCGCCTCGGTCTCGTACTCGACGTGCGAGACGTTAATCGTGATACCGCGATCGCGCTCCTCAGGAGCGTTGTCAACCTGATCGAACGGGGTGAACTCGTTGAGATCGGGGTACTTCTCGTGCAGCACCTTCGTGATAGCCGCCGTCAGCGTGGTCTTGCCGTGGTCGACGTGACCGATCGTGCCGACGTTCACGTGCGGCTTGGTGCGCTCAAACTTGGCCTTAGCCACTTTGTGTCCTCCTGGACTCGGGTAGTTGTCTCTCGCTTCCGGATCCTATCACTACCGGGCGAGCGATGTCCTACAAGGTTTTTCCTAATTGTGGGGAAGAACTCAGGCTTCACGCCTGGGTTATCACTCGCCCCGGGTCTTGGCGATGATCTCTTCCGCGACGGAACGCGGAACCTCATCGTAGCTGTCGAACTGCATCGTGTACACCGCGCGACCCTGCGTCTTCGAACGCAGATCGCCGACGTAGCCGAACATCTCCGACAACGGAACCTTCGCCTTCACTTCCTTGACGCCATTGACGTCGTTCATCGCCTGGATGGTGCCACGACGCGACGTGAGGTCGCCCATGACGTCACCCATGTACTCCTCGGGAGTACGGACCTCGACTGCCATGATCGGCTCGAGGAGGACCGGCTTCGCACGCTTCGCGCCCTCCTTGAGCACCATCGAACCGGCGATCTTGAACGCCATTTCCGAAGAGTCGACCTCGTGGTAGGCGCCGTCAAGCAGCGTCGCCTTGATGCCAACCATCGGGTAGCCGGCGAGAACACCGGTCTCCATGGCGTCCTGGATGCCCGCGTCGACAGACGGGATGTACTCGCGCGGAACGCGGCCACCCGTAACCTGGTTGTCGAACTCGTAGGTCTCCTCCGCATCGGTGGGCAGAGGCTCGAAGGTAACCTGGACCTTCGCGAACTGACCCGAACCACCCGTCTGCTTCTTGTGGGTGTATTCGACAGCTTCGACCTTCTTGCGGATCGTCTCGCGGTAGGCAACCATCGGGGCGCCGACGTTGGCCTCAACGCGGTACTCGCGCTTCATGCGGTCGACGAGAACGTCAAGGTGGAGCTCGCCCATACCGCCGATGACCGTCTGACCCGTCTCGTCGTCGAGGTTGACCGTGAAGGTCGGGTCCTCTTCGGCGAGCTTCTGGATCGCCACACCCAGCTTCTCCTGGTCGGCCTTCGTCTTCGGCTCGATGGCGACGTGGATAACGGGATCCGGGAACGTCATCGACTCGAGGATGATCTGCGAATCCTGGGCACACAGCGTGTCGCCCGTGGTCGTGTCCTTGAGGCCGATGAACGCGTAGATGTTACCGGCGTGCGCGACCTCGACAGGGTTTTCCTTGTTCGAGTGCATCTGGAACATCTTGCCGACGCGCTCACGGCGACCCTTCGTCGCGTTCATGACCGTCGAACCAGCCTCGGCGTGGCCCGAGTAGACGCGGACGTAGGTGAGCTTGCCGTAGAACGGGTGCGCCGCAACCTTGAACGCCAGAGCCGAGAACGGCGCATCGTCGTCGGCCGGACGCGACAGCTTCTCGTCCTCGTTGCCCACCGCGTGCCCCTCGACGTCGGGAACGTCGATCGGGGCCGGCAGGAAGGAGATGACGCCGTCAAGCATCGGCTGGACGCCCTTGTTCTTGAACGCCGAACCCGCGTAGACCGGGTAGATCTCGCCGGCCAGCGTCTGAGAGCGGATGCCCTCCTTGATCTGGTCGATGGTGAGATCGCCGTTTTCCAGGTAGGTCTCCATGAGCTCCTCGGAGCCCTCGGCGGCCTTCTCAACAAGAGCCTCGCGGTACTCCGCGGCCCGATCGGCGAGATCGGCGGGGATGTCCTCCTCGACGACAACGGCACCGAGCGTGTCGTTACCCTTGTCGTCCTTCTCCGGGAAGCGGATCGCCTTCATCGACAGCAGGTCGACGACGCCGGCGAAATCGTTTTCCGCGCCGATCGGCAGCGTGATGACGACCGGCTCGGCGTGGAGGCGATCGCGGATCGTCTGCACCGAGTAGTAGAAGTCAGCGCCCAGCTTGTCCATCTTGTTGATGAAGCAGATACGCGGGACGTTGTACTTGTCGGCCTGGCGCCACACGGTCTCCGACTGGGGCTCGACGCCCTCCTTGCCGTCGAAAACGGCAACCGCACCGTCGAGGACGCGCAGCGAACGCTCAACCTCGACCGTGAAGTCGACGTGGCCGGGCGTGTCGATGATGTTGACCTGGTGATCCTTCCAGAAGCAGGTCGTCGCGGCCGACGTGATCGTGATGCCGCGCTCCTTCTCCTGCTCCATCCAGTCCATCGTGCCCGCACCGTCGTGCGTTTCGCCGATCTTGTAGTTGATGCCGGTGTAGTAGAGGATGCGCTCGGTCACGGTCGTCTTACCGGCATCGATGTGCGCCATGATGCCGATGTTGCGAACCTTGCCGAGGTCCTTAAGAACTTCAAGTGCCACTGTTGTCCTTACGTCGTAATGGAAGGGGCACTACCAGCGGTAGTGGGCGAACGCCTTGTTGGATTCGGCCATCTTGTGGGTGGTCTCGCGGCGGCGGACCGCGGCGCCGAGACCGTTGGACGCGTCGAGGATCTCGTTCATGAGACGCTCGGTCATCGTCTTCTCGCGGCGCTCACGCGAATAGTCGACGAGCCAGCGCAGAGCCAGCGTCGTCGCACGCGAAGCGCGGACCTCGACCGGGATCTGGTAGGTGGCGCCACCGACGCGGCGGGAACGCACCTCGAGAGCCGGACGGATGTTGTCGAGCGCGCGCTTGAGAACCGAAACCGGATCCTGGCTCGTCTTCTCACGAACGCCCTCGAGGGCGTTGTAGACGATGCGCTCGGCGAGCGACTTCTTGCCGTCGAGGAGCACGCGGTTGACGAGCTGCGACACGAGCGTCGACTCGTAGACCGGGTCGACAGCGAGCGGGCGCTTGGGAGCGGGGCCCTTACGAGGCATTACTTCTTCTCCTTCTTTGCGCCGTACTTCGAACGGCCCTGCTGGCGATCACGCACACCCTGCGTGTCGAGCGAGCCACGGACAATGTGGAAACGAACGCCGGGGAGGTCCTTAACACGGCCACCGCGCACGAGCACGATCGAGTGCTCCTGGAGGTTGTGGCCTTCGCCCGGAATGTAGGCGGTGACCTCGATGCCCGACGAGAGGCGCACACGGGCGACCTTACGGAGGGCGGAATTCGGCTTCTTCGGGGTGGTTGTGTACACGCGGGTGCACACGCCACGCCGCTGCGGCGAGCCCTTGAGGGCGCGGGTCTTCGACTTCGCGACCTTCGAGCTGCGGCCCTTGCGGACGAGCTGCTGGATGGTAGGCACTACTTCTCCGTCTTTCGATTGACTTGCATCTAGTGGATGTCGTCTGCCTGAAAGGCGTGTCCCCCTGATTTCGGGCGCGCTCGACCGTCAGGGGCCGGCCCGCCAGCGCGATCGCGGTGACGTCCGGAGCTCCGACGGAGTGGGAGCCCGCTGTCGCTTGAGCGACTGAAAGAGGAACCCGACCTAGCGGGCACCGCGTGCCAGTTTATGGGGCACGCGGTACCCGCGTCAACGCGCAATCCTCCCGGTGTGAGCGGTTACACGCGCCTTAGCCGATGCCCGAGATGACGCCGTCGCGAACGTCCATGTCGCACGCGCGTGGACGCCTCGGCAACCCCGGCATTGTGAGAATCGAGCCGGTCAGGCACACGACGAATCCGGCCCCCAGTCGCGGGGAGAGCTCGCGCACGTGGATGACGAAGTCCTCGGGCGCACCCAAGACGCTCGGGTCGTCGGTGAAGGACTGGGGTGTCTTCGCTACGCACACCGGCAGCTTGTCGGCCCCGATCCGACGCAGGCTCTCGAGCTGATCGCGCGCCTTCGGGGCGAGCTCAACGCCGGCCGCGCCATAGCAGCGGCGCGCGACCTTCTCGAGCTTGACGACGAGGTCGTCATCGGGATCGTAGGCTCCTTCGAGATCCGCCGGACCCGCCTCTAACAGCCCCTCGACCGCCTCGGCCAGGCCCTCCCCGCCGGCGCCACCCCTGGCGAAGACCTCCGTGAGTCGCACGTCGACCCCCCAGCCGGAAGCGGCCTCGCGCACCGTCTCGAGCTCGGCATCGGAATCCGTGGCGAAGCGATTGAGGGCGACGACGACCGGCACGTTGTACGCTGCGAGCGTGGCCGCGTGCCGCTCGAGGTTGCCCAGTCCGCGAGCGAGCGCGTCGACGTTCGGCTCGTCGAGATCGGCCTCGGCAACGCCACCGTGGAGCTTGAGCGCCCGCACGGTGGCAACGAGCACCGCACAGGAGGGAGCGATCCCGGCCGCCGGGCACTTGATGTCGAGGAACTTCTCCGCCCCCAGGTCCGCACCGAAACCGGCCTCGGTGACAACGACGTCGGCAAGACCGAGCGCCGAGGTTGTCGCCATGATCGAGTTGCATCCGTGGGCAATGTTGGCGAAGGGGCCGCCGTGAACGAAGGCCGGGGTGCCCTCGAGGGTTTGGACAAGATTGGGGCGTTGAGCATCGGCCAAGATCGCGGCGAGTGCACCGGTAATCCCGAGATCGTCGACGGTCAGCGGCTCACCGGAACGCGTGTAGCCGATGAGGATGCGACCGAGGCGCTCCTTGAGGTCGTCGATGCTCGTCGCCAGACACAAGATCGCCATGATCTCGCTGGCGACCGTGATATCGAACCCGTCCGGGCGCACGTCGCGGTCGGCACGCACCCCGCGGCCCACATCAAGGACCCGCAGCGCACGGTCGTTGACGTCGAGGCATCGTCTAGGCGCGATCGTGTTCGGATCGAGGTCGAGCTCGTTGCCCCAATACAGGTGGTTATCGATGCACGCGCACATGAGATTGTTGGCCGTCGTGATCGCGTGCATGTCCCCGGTGAAGTGAAAGTTGATCGCCTCCATGGGCACGACCTGGGCGTATCCACCCCCCGTCGCACCCCCCTTGCGACCGAAAACCGGGCCCATAGAAGGCTCGCGCAAGCACACGGCAGCCCTGTGTCCCCTGCGCGCGAGGGCGTCGGCAAGACCGATGGTGACCGTCGACTTGCCCTCTCCCGCCGAGGTCGGCGACATCGCCGTGACGAGAACGAGACGCCCCTGCTTCGCCTCGCGAGCCTTCGCGATCGTCTCCCACGTGAGCTTGGCCTTGTCGTGGCCGTAGGGATCGATGGCGGTCGCGTCGAGGCCGAGCGTGGCGGCAATGTCGGTGATCGGTGCGGGGTCGTGGGCCTGGGCAATAGCGATGTCAGTGTCCATAAGTGTTACCTCCCACACCCACGCTAGGCGTTCTAGCCCCCAGTTTCCACGGTGTCCACGATCGCTTGTTCGCGACAGCGAGTGAGCTCGCGCGCCAGGTCTGCCACCGGCAGAGCCTCGTGGGAAGCAAGAACGACCACGTTGCCGGCCTTCCTCGCGGCCAGGGTGCGCGCGGTAGCAACCAGGGCGATGTGAGGGAAGAAGCGAGCGGCACTAGCGGCCTCCGCGCGCGCCGGCGCCGGTCCGCACGCACAATTCGCCGCGGCAAGACCGCTTGTAACCCGCGCCGCGTGACGCCAAAAGTCTGCACCGCTCAGCGGGGCCGGCGTCGCCCCGTGATCGAACGCATCGCGCACGAGAACCCTCGCCCATCCGTCGCGTGCCTGGGCCAGCGCGAGCGCACCGTCTTGGACCCGCAGCGACAAGGTCGGTTTTTTCGGCAGGTCGATCGTCGCGCGCACGAGGTCGACGACGTCGGGGTCGATCTCGGCGACAACCTGACGGGCCTGCGGGTAGCGGTGGGCCCACGCGCGCGGCAACGCGCACGCGCCACCCCCAAGATGGAGCGCGACCTCCCGGTCCTTCAAACCGCCCGCCAGTGCAAGCGCCCGATCGATCCACTCCATGTAGCCAAACGACAGGTAGGTCGCATCCGTGAGATCGACACACGACTGGGGGCGTCCGTCGATGAGGAGACTGAGGCGCGGCCCGTCGGAAACGAACTCGACGCACCCACTCGTCGTCTCGATTCGCGTGTTCGCGCTGTGGCGGCCGCGGCGTCCCACTGATCCTCCTCGGTAACGTATGGGGAATGACGACGAGCCATACTACCGAAGCGAGCGCCCTCGATCGGCGATGCGACGCCCTTCACGAAGACTTCCTCGCCCTGTCCCCGCTCTCGCAAACAGCGGCCGGAATGCACGATAACGACGACAAGTGGGACGATTTCTCTCCCGCCGGCCGGGACGCCTACCGGGGAGTCCTCACGCGTATGCTCGCCGACGTCGACGCCTTAGAGAAACAGGGGTGGGGCCCAGGCGACGACGTGACAGCGGCCGCGTTGCGTGACCGCCTCGGTGTCGCCTTGGAGCTCGACGACCTCGGAGAGTGGAAGCGCGACCTCAACAACATCGCGTCTCCCTTCCAGTACATGCGCGACGCGTTCGCTCTTATGCCCCGCGACAGCGCCGAGGACGGCGAGCGACTTCGCGCCCGTATCGCCTCCATGGGGACGGCTCTCGAGGGGGCGCGGCTCTCCCTCGCCGAGGGCCTGGCCACCGGCACAGTACCCGCCCGCCGCCAGGTCTGCCTGGTTGCCCAACAGATCCGTGACTTCATCGCACCCGGCGGCTATCTCGACGAACTGACGATTCCCGCGGCGGGTGGCACCGAAGAACAGTGGCAGGCCGCGGCGAGCGCCGCACGCGAGGGATTGTCGGCCTTCGCCCGCTGGCTCACCGAGACCCTCGCACCTGCTGCTACGGACACAGACGGCGTCGGCAAGGAACGCTACGAGGTGCTCTCGCGCGAATTCGTTGGCGCGAAGATCGACCTCGACGACGCCTACGAGTGGGGCCTCGCACGCCTCGGCGAGGTCGTCACCCGCCAGCGCGAGATCGCCCGCGAACTCTACGGCCCCGGCGTCGACGTGCCGGAGGCTCTCGAGAGGCTCAACGCCGACCCATCCAGGCAGCTGCACGGCACTGACGCCCTGCGCGAGTGGATGCAGGGGTGGGCCGATCGGGCCCTCAACGAGGTCGGCAGCGAACTCGTCGACATCGACCCGCGCGTGGCCACCATCGAATGCCACATCGACCCGTCTGGTACCGGCGGAATCTACTACATGGCTCCCTCGGAGGATTTTGCGCGCCCCGGACGCATGTGCTGGGCCGTTCCCCCTGGCGAGGACACGTTCCACACGTGGCAAGAGCTCACGACGGTCTTCCACGAGGGCGTGCCGGGCCACCACCTCCAGCTCGGCGCCGCCATGTGCGCCGGCCTCAACAAGTGGCGTGCCGTTGACTGCTGGCTGTCTGGCCACGGGGAAGGCTGGGCGCTCTACGCAGAGTCCCTCATGACCGAACTCGGTTATGAATCCGAGCCCGGTGAACTCATGGGCTACCTCGACTCCCAGCGTCTGCGTCTCGCCCGCGTCGCCCTCGATATCGGCGTCCATCTGGGCAAACCCGTTCCCAAGGAGGGGCCGTGGGCGGAGGGCCTGCGCACCGAAGGGACGTGGGATGGCGACTACGCCTGGGATTTCTTGAAGGCCAACGTCGCGATGGCCGAGGGATTCTTGCGCTTCGAGTGCGACCGCTATCTCGGGTGGCCGGGCCAAGCCCCCTCTTACGCACTCGGCCAGCGGTTCTGGCGTCAGCTGCGCGAGGACTATGTCGCCGCCGCCGGGTTCGACGAGGGCCTGCCACTTCGCGGGGCCGATGGGCGCATCGCCCCCATCTACCGAGAGTTCCACACGCGTGCACTCGCACTCGGATCCCTCCCCCTCGACGTCTTGCGCGCGGCACTGCTGAGTTAAGTCCTGCACGATCGACACCCCGCCCCCTAGAGTGGCCATAACCCATGCAAACAGAAAGGAAGATGATGACCGCACTACCGCAACGCAGCCTCAATGACGGCGGCACCATCCCCGCGTGGGGCATGGGCACCTACGGCCACCAGGGGCCCGCGGGAGTCGAACTCTTCGCCCAGGCGGCACGCGACGGGCACCGGCTCTTCGACACGGCCGCCCAATACGGCAACGAGGCGACCGTCGGCGTCGGCCTAGCAGAATCCGGGGTTTCGCGCGAGGAGCTGTTTGTCACCACGAAAATCGCCGGCGGTGACCAGGGGCGCGGCTCGACCCGTCGAGGCCTTGAGGAGTCCCTGCGTCGGCTCGATATGGACTACGTCGACCTCGTCCTCATCCACTGGCCCAACCCCTCACGCGGCCTCTATGTCGACACGTGGCTCGATCTCGTTGAAGCCCGCGAGGAGGGTCTGGCCCGCCATATCGGCGTATCGAACTTCCTGCCCGCCCACATCGACGATCTTTACGAGGCGAGTGGGATCTACCCGACGGTCAACCAGATCCAGTTGCACCCGATGATCCAGCGCCGCGACGTGCGCAGCTATCTCGACGAACACGACATCGTTGCCGAGGCGTGGCGCCCGATTGGTTTCAAGGAGCACCTGCTCGACCAGATCGTCGTCGAAAATATCGCCGAAGAGGTCGGCTGCACGCCCGCGCAGGTCGTGCTCAAGTGGGCAGTCAACCACGGCATCGTCCCGATCGCGGTGTCGAGCAAGCCCGAACGCAACCGGGAGAACCTCGCGCTCGCCGAGGTCAAGCTCACCGACACGCATATGCACGCCCTCGATAGCCTCGATGCCGGGCAGCGTTTCGTGTGGGATCCCCTCACCCACGAGGAGTGGTAGCCGCGTCTATCTGAGGACGCCCTCAAGATCGGGGCATACCTCGATGAGGGCGTCCCGGCTCCGCTGGACGCCGGAGACATCGCCTGTGAGCAGCCGCTTGAGCTCGGCGAGGTCGGGCATCTCGCTTTCGGTGATTGTCTCGGCGCGCGAGAGCGTGTCGATGACGGCGCTCAGGAACTCGTGGGTGAGCCCGTGGATTTGCTCGTGGGTGAGTTTCGCATCGAGACGCTCGCGAACATCGATAAAGAACCGCTTCGCGCCCGTGAGGTCCTGCGAGGCGTCCTCGAGGCGGTCCTGCCAACGCGGCGACGACAGTGTCGTATAGACGATCTGGCAGGCCTCGTCGGCGCTCTGCGGCGAGGACGTGGCGGCACTGGGTGTTGTCGCCTCGGCGGTCGTGGCCGTTTGAGCCGGATGCGGCCCCGTCGCGGGCGTGCAGCCCACGAGCCCCAGGCACGCTAGGCCTATCAACGCTCCTGCATAGCGCATGTATGCCTCCTGCTAAGACGCCGGGATCTACGTGAAGTCTAGCGGTGCCACGCGGCCGCGGTGAGCTGCCTGACCGCCGAGTCTAGCCCCACGAGTTCGTGGACGAGCTGACGCAGGGCAACGGCCTCGGCGTCACCGAGCTCAGTCCTCCACGACAGGATCGCACCGACGGCCTCCGTGCTCACGGTGAATCCTCCGGTTTCGCTCGAGAAGTCACGGATGACACCGATCCCGCGGGCACGCGTCCTCACCTCGTCGATGACCTGCCCCACATCGTCGGCGTCGACGTCGCACACGGGCGTGGCCTCCCACCCGTCGCGGATGTCGCCGGCTGTGTGCGCGACGTCCTTCGCCGCGGAAACAACTGCCGGCACACGCGAGGCGATCTGGCGCACCCACGCTCCCGACGTGCCCGCAAACGGCCCGAGCATCGCCGAGGCAAGCTGGGTTGTCGCGGCGGCTGCGTCCTCGACCGCACGGGCCGCGATGCGTGGACGCGCCCCCGCCTGCCCCTTCACGACGCCCTCGACGGCGTCGAGGGTCTGCGCCAGGGCCTCGGCGAGACTGTCGAGGACCGTGCGCATGACAGTCGACGTATGCAAAGGCAGGATGAACGAGGCGACAATTCCCGCAATGAACGCCCCGACGATGTTCTCAGCGACACGCTGCCACGCGTAGGTCATGAGCGGTGCCGCCGTGAGGACGTAGATCTGCATGACCATCGCCGTGAGCAGCACGGAAAATAGCGCGTAGTTGCGTTTGACGATCGTGAAGGCGAGCGCAGAAAAAACAATCATGGCCGCCAAGCACACGAGGGGATGCGCCTGCCCGACCCCCATGGCCAGGGCAACGCCGGCGCAGGCCCCGATGATCGTCCCCACGACCCTGCGGATGATCTTGCGTAGGCGCGAGGAGGTCGTCGTCGTACCGATGAGGACGACGAAGGCACCGAAGGACGCCCAAAAGAAGTGAGTACCGGAGATGAGCCAGCCGACGAGAGAAGCCGCCGAAACAGCAAGAAAAGTTTGGAGGGCCTGCCGTTCGGCGAGCCCCACGGCGACACGCCCGACGTTGAGGCTACCGACTGCCTTGGAGGCGTGCGGGGCATCGCCGGCGTGTTCGAGCCCCACATAGGACACGCCGGTCACGAATTCCTCGCCTTCTACCGCGCCTTGCTCGACGTGATCGCGCGGCACCCACGAGTCCCAGCGCGCCCGGTGGGCGACGCCGGGGTGAGCGGCGAGCCACGCGTTAGCTCGCGCGCCAGCGATGCCGCCGTCAACGATCTGGCCGATGAGATCGGCCGCGAGCGCCGGTAAACGCTCGGCGAGCGCTCGGGTGCGTCCCCTCACGCCCGAACGCGTGATCGTACGGTCGAGCCCGCCGATAAGCTCGGTCGCCAAGCTGAGGGAGCTCGCATCGCGCACCGACAAGAGTCCCATAATCTCGGCGAGGCGACGGCGCACCCCCGCGAGCGCGACGTCCTCGTCCTCGGCGAGGACGACGACGATGCGGGCGATCCTGTTGAGGGTGAGGTCGATGTCGTAGGCAGCGTGTTGGAGGGCGTCGCCGATAGGCGCGGGGAAGCCGCGGGTGCCGGCCATGGCCGCCTCGATCGCGAGGGCGCACCTGTGTGAGCGCTCCAGCGAGCGGGCCAGTCTGCGGCGGTGGCGGGGGGAGGGCGAGCGCACGTGGGCGGCGATCGCCGCGGCCGTGTCTTCGTGGACGAACAGGAGGGACTTCTTGGCTTGGCGTAGCACCTCCGGGGGACGGCGCACGAGCCCGGTCACGACGAAAGCGACGAATCCCATGACGAGGCACATGAGTGCCATGAACTGTCCCCACAGGCCCCACGCGTCCTCGACGAACTGTCCCGTGAGCAGGGTCATGAGCGCCGACCCGATCATCCCCTGGATGAAGGGCGCACCGAGCATGGGGTGGATGCGCGGGCCCAAGACGGGCAGGGAGAGGAGACATACGAAGAGGACCGCTTGGGCGAGGAGGATCCCGTGGAGGGCGGTCATGAGCGCGGAGGCGCAGGCGACCCCGGCGAATGCCGCGAGGCAGCGGTAGATGGCGTGGCGGCGCGCCTGCGCGGGCAGCAGCTGCGGAATGACACCCATCATCGCCCCGGCGGCGCCGACGGCGAGGGGCCTGCTCATCCCCACGAGGGGGCCGCACAGGTAGGGGAGGCCGAATACGCACGTCATGCACGCGAGCATGCGGACGAACGTGGAGGTCAGCATGAGAGCCGGGTCGGCGGCGTACCACCAGCGGCGAAGGCGTCCTAGCCCGATTCGGTCTCCGCTGCGCATAGCCGCCTATTCTACCCGCGGAGTGGCGACTGCTATCGTCTCGAGGTACTCGTCGATGCCGCTAGGCCCGCCTTCGCGGCCTAGACCGGAGGCCTTGACACCACCGAAGGGCGAGGCCGCGTTCGACGTGGTCGCCGAGTTAATTCCGATCATGCCGACCTCGAGACGTTCGATGGCGGCTCGGATGCGTGCCGGGGAGGTCGTGTGAACGTAACCGGCCAGGCCGAAGGACGTGGCGTTGGCGGCACGCGTGACCTCCTCGTCGTCGCTGAAGGCGGCAATGGCGGCGACGGGGCCGAAGACCTCCTCATTCATGAGGGGGTTGTCGAACGCGCAGTGCGTGATGACCGTCGGCGGGTAGAAAAAACCGGTTCCGGCCGGGATCTTGCCGCCCAGGGCGAGCCGGCCTCCCGCCTCGATGCCCCGGCGGACGAGATCGTCGACGCTGCGGCGGTGTTGTCGGGACACAAGGGGGCCGACGTCGACGCTATCTCGGCCATCGCCCATCGTCAGTTGGGACATGCGTTCGATGAGGCCCTCGGTGAAACGGGTGAGGAGGCTGTCGTGGACGAAGAAGCGTGAGGCCGCGTTGCAGGCCTGCCCCATGTTGCGCATCTTTGTGGCAACTGCCGCGTCGATGGCGGTTTCCAGGTCGGCGTCGGCGTGGACGATGAACGGGGCGAGTCCGCCGAGTTCCATCGAGCAGCGTTGCACGTTGGGTGCGGAGGCGGCGATGAGCGCCGACCCGGCTTTCGTCGAGCCGGTGAAGGACACTTTTCGCAGGCGCGGGTCTGCCAGCAGCTGCGAGGAGATGTCGGCGGCTCGCTTGCTCGGCAAGAGGTTGACGACGCCTGCGGGGGCACCGGCTTCGTCGATGATCGACACGAGGAGTGCCGAGGTGAGGGGCGTGAGGCTCGCTGGCTTGAGGATCGTCGTACACCCGGCCGCGAGCGCCGGGGCGAGTTTGCGGGTCGCCATCGCGAGGGGGAAGTTCCAGGGGGTGATGAGGAGGCACGGGCCGATGGGGCGGCGGTGAAGGAGAACGTCGAGGGTGCCTTCGGGCGTGGGGAAGTAGGAGCCGCGGAGGTGAGCGGCTTCCTCGGCGTGCCAGCGCAGGAATTCGGCGCCGTAGGTGACTTCCGAGCGGGCCTGGTCGAGCGGCTTGCCCATTTCCGCGCTCATACATTGGGCGAATTCGTCGGCGCGCTCGATGACGCGCTCATAGATCTCGTAGAGAAGGTCGGCGCGTTGACGCGGGGTCCACGCCGCGAAGTCGGCCTGTGCACGCGAGGCCGCGTCGAGGGCGCGGAGGGCGTGGGCGGGGGTGGCGGAGTGGACGCGGGCGAGGACCTCTTCGGTGGCCGGATTGATGACGTCGAAGGTGTCATCTGCGCTCACCCATTCGCCATCGATGTAAAGCCGTGTAGGGAACTGTGCGGACATGTGACCTCCCTGTCGATCATTTTCTTTCGAGCCTAACGCGTGGGCACGACGCTCGCCGGGCGGTTGATTGAGGTTGCCGACGTAGCCATATGTCCGATTATCGAATAATGTGAGTGGGGTTAGTGAGGAGGATGCAAGACATGCCACACGCCGACGGGACAGCCCCCCTGTCGAAGACCGAACGCGCCTACGCGCACCTGCGCGACGGCATTCTCGCGGGCGCCTACTCTCCCGGCGAACGTTTCGTCCTCAACCGCATCGCCCGCGATCTGGCGATCTCACCCGTGCCTGTGCGCGAGGCCATCCGCCTCCTCGAGGCCGAGGGACTCGTATCCTTTCAGCGCAACGTGGGCGCCGTCGTCGCCCACCCCGACGAGACCGCCTGGCCCGACACGATCGAGACACTCGCCGTCCTCGAGGCCCGAGCCGGCGCGGCGGCCGCGCCCCACCTCAACAGAGACATACTCGAGTGGGCTCGCGCCGTTAACGATGATATCCGTGAACCGGCCTTGAGCGCCGAGGTTTTCATCGAACGCGATTGGCAATTCCATTCCACGCTCACCCGGCCGTGCCCCAACCCCCATCTCATGTCGGTTCTCAAGAGGGTGCGTAACCTTGCGCGCATCAGCCAACGCCTCTACCTTCCCTACGGCGAGGACGTGCGCGCCCGCACCGTCGCCGATCACGACGAGCTGCTCACCGCCCTCACTCGCGGTGCCGACCCTCGCGACATTGAAGATCTCGTGCGCGGTCACTGGCTCAGCTTTCTCTCAGCTTCTAGCGGGTAATTCGTGTCATTCGTGACCGTTTCGTAACCGCGTCGACACCCGCCCGTGACAGAGGGCGTCATCTTGATCACCCGCAGGCCAACACGCCGGTTGTGAGCTAGAAGCGCACCCGCGGCGGGCCTAATGTGGGGGGGTCAATGCGTGACGACACCAAGGCGGAAACGAGAGGTATATGAGCAGGGAAGAGATGGTCGGAACCGTTGCCTCGCGCTTCGGACTCACCCTCGGTACCCCCACCCACCCCCACACTCCTCCCCCGCCCTCACGTCCGGCCCGCTATCGCATGTCGGGCCTGGACGGACTACGCGCCGTCGCGGCACTTGCCGTGCTTGCCTACCACATCGCCCCGCAGATCGTTCCCGGCGGGTTCCTCGGTGTCGACGTCTTCTTCGTCCTCTCCGGCTTCCTCATCACCGGGCTGCTCGTCGAAGAACGAGCCAAGACGGGCCGCATCAGCCTCACCCACTTTTGGCTGCGCCGGGTTCGGCGACTCCTTCCCGCCGTGACGGCCATGATCATCGTCATGGTTCCCGTTGCGGCGTTTACCTCCAGCGACCTCATCGTCGGTATCGGTAAGCAGATCCTCGGGGCCTTGGGATTCGTCTACAACTGGGTGAGCATCGCCAGCGGCGCAAGCTACTTCGATCAGCAAAATCCCCAGATCTTCATGAACGTGTGGTCGCTCGGGGTCGAAGAACAGTTCTATCTCGTGTGGCCGCTCGTCGTCGTCGGCTTGTTCGCCCTCGCCCACCGGGCGTCGCGAAGGACCCTCGCGACGGTGCCTCTCGTGGCGGCCGCGGCCTCCGCCGGTTGGATGGCCTACCTCGTCGCGACGGCGCCGCAGGCTCCGCTGGATCCCACCCGCGCCTATCAGGGCACCGATTCACATTGCTTCGGTCTCATGGTGGGGGCGGGTCTCGCACTCGCTCTCCACCGCCCCTTTGCGCCTTCGCGGCGCGAGCTCTCCTCGACACACGTGCGCTATCGTGGCCTCGCCCAGGTCGGTGGGCTCCTCCTCGTCGGGGTGTGCCTCGCCTTCGTCCCCGATTCATCTGCACTCACCTACCCGTGGTGGACACTCGTGGCCACGCTGGGGGTCGTCGCCTATCTGCAAGGCTGCGTCGATGACGTCGCCGGCCTTTCGGGAATCTCCCACGCCTTGACTCGCGGGCTCGACACGCCCGTGCTGCGGTGGCTGGGCGAGCGCTCCTATGGCATCTACCTGTGGCACTGGCCGATCGTCGTGTGTGTGGAAACGGCCTGGCCCACCCTACCGATCCTCCTCGTCGGCGCTCTCACCGCCTGCCTGTCGATCGGGGCGGCCGCCGTTTCGTTCGCCCTCATCGAGGCGCCTATGCGTCGAGACGGAATTGTTGAGACCCTCTCGCACTGGGTTCGTCTGGAACCGCGCTACGCGCCGCGTTGGCACGCGCTGGCCTGCCTCGTTGGCGCCGTGTGCCTCGTGCCGGCCACGATCGTCGCCTGGGCGACCGCACCCGAGATGACGTCGGTCGAACAGCGCCTGGCCCAGGCCTCCGCCTCGCCCTCGGCAAGCCCGACGGCGACTCCCAGCCCGAAGCAGCAGCCACGCAAGCAGGCGGCGAGCGTACCCGAGGTCGTGGGCGCCAACGTCACGATCATCGGAGACTCCGTCACGCTGGGAGCGAAGCCGACCCTCGAGCAGCGCCTGCCCGGCGTCATCGTCGACGGCGAGGTGTCGCGATCGATCCTCAAGGCGAATCCGCTCATCGCTCACTATCGCGACGCGGTCGGTATGCGGCCCTACATCGTCGTGTCGTTGGCGACGAATTCAGCGATCACGGACGCAAATGTCGACGAGATCATGGCCGCGGTCGGCGACATGACACGCGTCGTGTTCGTGACCGGGTACGGACCCGCGCGCGACTCGTGGATCACCCAGTCCAACGAGGCCATTGCACGGGCGAGCGAGCGATTCCGCGATCGGATCCGGGTGGCCGACTGGCATGCGGCGGCGGCCGAGCACACCGACTGGCTGGCCCCCGACGCCACCCATCCGGTTAATGCCGAAGGCGAGGCCCTGTATGCTCAAACGATTGAGGATGCGCTCCACGCGTTTGCCGATAAGGGCGACGAGTAGGCCATACGCCCGGTCATATACGATATGATGGTGTTCTCATGTGACTGGTTTGCTCAGTCGCGTCACTATCGCCGAAGGCCGGGGGGACCACGCCATGTTTGGGCCGCACGAGGAGCGCAAGGACATAGCGCAAACGCTCTCGCGTGGCCTTACGATCCTCGAGATGATCGCTACCTCCCCGACGGGACTATCGACCATTGAGATCACGCGGCGCATGGGGCTACCGCGCACGAACGTCTATCGCCTCATCAACACCCTGTGCGCCCACGGCCTTGTCGAGGGCTCCTCGAAGTGCTGGAAACGCGCCCAGCGTCTCGACGAGCTGCTTGCTTCCCCCTCCCCCGCTCACGCCCACGAACACATCCTCAAGCAGGCCGCGACGCACCTTGGCGCCACGGTGTATCTGGGGGTCCTCGCCTCGCGCTCATCGGTGCGCGTGTGCGCGGTGGCGCCCGACAAAGGCTCGCCCATCCCCCTCAACGCCCACGTATCACTCCAGGTGGGAGCCACCGGATGCGCCGTGCTTGCCTCTGCGCTACATACGCTCCCTCACTCAACCGTCAAGGCCCTGGCCGGTTCCGCCTGGGATAACGTGACAGCAGCCTTCGAACGCGGGTGGGCGACGTGTACGGACCAGTGGCCGACGTGGCGTTCCGTCGCCGTTCCCCTGCCTGCCACCGCCGGCACCCCGGGGGCCGTCGTCGCCATCTCCCACACGATCACTCCCAGCGACGACGTCGTTACGACACTCACGCAGGCCGCCAACACCCTCACCATCGACTAGCGTCTGGCGGGGCAGGTCCATGCGGGCGAAACCCGGCGTGCTCGTGCGAGGCCGTGTGGCACAATGAGTGATATGTCAACGTACATGCTCCTCATCCACGCCCTCGCTGTCCTTGTCGTCGTTGCTCTCGTCGTCATCTGTCTTGTCGTTCTCGTCAAGGAAAAACGCGCCCACGCGGCCGACGTTGAGCGTCTCGAGGCCGAGGTCGAGGCTTTGCGACACCAAAATGCCGCCTGGCAGAAGCAGAGCCACGACCTGTGATCCGGCTTCGACTTCCTTCCTCATTGCGCGTGAGGCCCCGGGACCATACCCGGGGCCTCACGCACGTCTAGGCAGCGCCCTATCGCAGTGGCGGGAACTCCTCGAGGCTGAAGAGTCTTTCGACCGGAACATCGAAGTAGCGGGCGATCCTCAGGGCGAGTGCCAGCGACGGAGAGTATTCTCCCCGTTCGAGATAGCCGATGGTCTGGTAGTGCACGCCGAGGTCCTCGGCGAGCTGGCGCCTCGAGACTCCCCGGTCGGCCCTCAGCACCTTGATGCGATTGAAAATCCGTTCGCTAGATTCTTTGGCAACCACTAGTACCCCCGCATGACGGCAATGGAGTGACGACTGCGGCGCGGCTTGCCTCCGGTACTCCCCACACGACGCCACATGAGGTAAGCCGCACACATCCCCACTATCGTGTGACACCCCAGGATAAGCACGGCTTGGCCGAGGCCGAGCGAGACGGGCTCACCGAAGAGAGCGCGCACGATCTGTTCGATGACCGCCCAGGGATTGGCGATGAGCCAAGGTAACGGCAAAGCTGCGCGCGCGCCGGCGAGGGTGGCCGCCACGGACATGACGCCCAATCCGATACTCGGGCGGTTGATCGCCCACGCGAGGACCCATGCCCACGCACACACGCTCAACTGCCCTAAGGCGAGGGAGGCCACGCCAACGAGGACCGTGGAGGCAGTCGCAAAGCAGACGAGAAAGATGAGCCAGAGGACCAACGAAATGACGACGAGAGGACCGAAGGTCGCCACGAGGCTCTTTCCCCACTGCCTCGTCCCTCCAGGCAACAGGCGAACCCGCGTGATCTCCCCACGCGCATGCCCGCC
Source organism: Actinomycetaceae bacterium (assembly GCA_030527545.1). Taxonomy (GTDB): domain Bacteria; phylum Actinomycetota; class Actinomycetes; order Actinomycetales; family Actinomycetaceae; genus Nanchangia. The sequence continues at coordinate 137,757 of JAUNAP010000003.1, read as the reverse complement.
CTGCAGGTGAGCGAAGATCGCGATGAACACAACGAGGAGCATCGGGCACCAGACGAGTCCCGCCCACGTGTACGCACCAGACTCACCCCGCCCAACCGAGGCCGCCCATGCCACCACGGCGGCACCGACAAGGCACGCGGCGGCTGCGATGTGGGAGCGTTGACGCCATGCGATCCGTGCCGGGATCTTCCACCTCTTAGAGAACATGCTCATCACCACCCTCGCCTGGCGACAATGTTCCGCCATGCTTCGGCGTTGCGGACGGTGACCCGGCGGCTGAGCGCCTTCCACCGCCACCGGGCGAGGAGCCCGACGAGGAGGATGAACGCAAAGTAGACGCCGAGGAGGGCAGGCAGGTTGAGGTGAGCCAGGTGGTAATCACCGATCCGGCTCGCCAGGTCGACACACCACTGGTGGGGCGTGACCCACCTGTAGACGTCATGCACCCCCTCGCTGCCGGTGAACGTGGGACGAACCGCAATAATGGCCACGATGATCGAGGCGAAATAGCTGCCGAAGCCGCGAACAAACGATGCACATAGCGCGCCAAGGGGGCTAAAGAGGAGCATCGCGAGCGCAAAGGCAAGCATGGCAGCAAGGAAAGCGATCCAATCCGCGTGGGCGATGGCGAAGGTAATCGAGCTGACCACCACGAGCAGCGCAGCGAACGTCATCATGCTGAGGTAGGCGTAGAGGACCCAGACCTGCCTGCCGCCCGGGAGCGCGAAGGGCCGCACAAGGGCCGCACCCCTGCTGTCCTGGTAGACCCTCAGTGGAAGGGCCATGAGCGAGGCATAGCCGCCGACTAAGGCTCCCTGCTCGATAATCTTCCCAGGGGTGAGCGTCGGCGACAATGCGATGACGGCACACATGACCAAGACCCCGGCAAAGAATATGAGAGTGAATCGCCCATTCCACGTTGTCAGATACATCGCCCGAGAATCGATGAGAGACGTTCGGGCGGCGAGGTGGCAGCGCCTCGCCCAGGTTTGAAGCTCACTCATGGCCGTCTCCCTTCTCATCGAGGAGGGCGATGTAGGCGGCCTCGAGATCGGGGCGATCGATCTCGAGGTTACTCACGTCGTTGAGGTCGAGCGTGGCCACGAACGCCTCGGCATCGTTCGTGGCGTGCACGTGCCTCACGCCATCGGATATCCATGACACCTCGGCGTGGCCGGCGATCCGGTCGCGCAGGGAACGTGGCGTTCCCACATAGCGGACCTGCCCGTGGGCGAGGATGACGATACGGTCGGCAATTTTCTGTGCCTCTGCCAGGTCGTGGGTGGAGACCAAAACACCGCAGCCGCGATCGATCTCGTCGGCGAGCAGATCGTGAACCTGGGCGCGCGAGGTCGGGTCGAGCCCGGATGTTGGCTCATCGAGAATAAGAACCTCGGGGCGACCGATGATTGCCGCCGCTATGTCGGCGCGGCGGCGCTGCCCGCCCGAGAGGTTACCCAAGAGCTGGGTCAGGCACTCCTCGAGACCGACGAGCCCGGCGGTTTCGGCAACGGTTCGCGTCGACACTCCGACCGCCTCATAGTGAGCGCGGACCCAAGCGAGCAAGTCGCGCAGGCGCCATCTAGGTCGGTCACCACTGTGCTGGGCAACGAATCCTATCCTCGCTCGCCACGCCTCATCGGCGCGATGCGGATCGCTGCCCAGAACGGTAACGGTGCCAGCCGTCGGGGTCACGGTTCCGATGAGCTGTTCGATAAGCGTTGTCTTGCCGGCGCCATTGGGTCCTAGGAGGGCCACGAGTTCTCCCGCCTCGACCTGCAAGTCCACGCCTCGCAGCACCTCGTTGCTGCCGTAGGTGACACTGACGTTCTCGACCGATAGTGCACTCACCTTTGCTCCTCCTTCATCGTCAGTACACAACCGATCGTAGCATGTCTACTACATTCCGTCGATATTGGACGACGATAGAGCGAAGATCGACTCAATCCAGATGCCGCACCTCAGCGAGAGAACCTGGGGCCATGGCGACAACGCGCCGTGCTCCATCGACAAAGGCCCCGGGGAGCGTCGCTCCCCGGGGCCTCATCCGCTCAGCTCTTAGAGATCGAGTCCGAACGAATCAGCAAAATTGATGTCCTTGAGGAAGTCCGCAGGATCATCGAAATCGGGGACCTGGAAGTCCTTCTGGGTCCACCCCATCGCCGCAAGCGCCTCGTCCGTCGGATTGACGTCAACCTTCTGGTAGACACCCAGGCCCGTGCCGGCCGGGATGAGCTTACCGAGGATGACGTTCTCCTTGAGGCCGACGAGCGGATCCTGCTTCGAATTCATCGCAGCATCCGTGAGGACCTTCGTCGTCTCCTGGAACGACGCCGCCGACAGCCACGAATCCGTGGCCAGCGACGCCTTGGTGATACCCATGAGCTCGGGACGACCCGACGCCGGCTGGCCACCCTGCGAAACCACGCGGCGGTTCTCGGCGCGGAAACGCATCGAATCAACGAGAGTACCCGGCAGCAGATCCGTGTCGCCCGAAGCCAGGACCGTCACCCGACGCAGCATCTGGCGAACAATGACCTCGATGTGCTTGGAGTGAATATCCACGCCCTGCGAACGGTAAACCTCCTGAACCTCGTTGACGAGCTGACGCTGAGTCGCGTTGACGCCACGAATGCGCAGGACCTTCTTCGGGTCGAGACGACCCTCCGTGATCTGCTGGCCGACCTCGACATGATCGCCATCGGCAACGAGCAGCTTCATGCGCCGCGACACCTCGATCTCGAGGTCGTCTTGGCCATCGTCACGAACGACGACAACCTTACGCTGCGCCGGAGGCTCGTCGACGATCTTCACCCGCCCGGACGCCTCGGTCATCAACGCCTCGCCCTTCGGCGTGCGCGCCTCGAAAAGCTCCTGGACGCGAGGCAGACCCTGCGTAATATCCGACGAACCCGCCGCGCCACCGGTGTGGAACGTACGCATCGTCAGCTGCGTGCCCGGCTCGCCGATCGACTGTGCCGCGATAATACCGACGGCCTCACCGATATCAACCTGCTTGCCAGTGGCCAGCGAACGGCCATAGCACGCCGCGCACGTGCCAGTCTCCGACTCGCACGTGAGCACCGAACGGACCGACACCTCCGCGATGCCCGCCTCGACGAGCTTCGAGATGGCGACGTCACCCAAATCGGCGCCTTTAGCCATGACAACCTCGCCAGCGGAATCGACCGCATCCTTGGCGAGGGTACGGCCGTAGGCGGTCGTCTCCACCCAATCGAGCTTCGACACGACGCCGTCCTCACCGACCGTCCCGATCGGGATCGTCAAACCGCGACGCGTCCCGCAGTCCTCCTCGCGGACGATGACGTCTTGCGACACGTCGACGAGACGACGCGTGAGATACCCCGAGTCCGCCGTACGCAACGCCGTGTCCGCCAGGCCCTTACGGGCACCGTGCGTAGCAATGAAGTACTCGAGCACGGACAGGCCCGAACGGTAGTTCGACTTGATCGGACGCTCGATGAGCTTCTGCTTCGGGTCGGCCACGAGACCGCGCATACCCGCGATCTGACGCACCTGATCCCAGTTACCGCGAGCACCCGAGTTCACCATACGGAACACCTGGTTACGCGCATCGAAATTCTCGCGCATAGCCGCTGCCACCTTGGCCGTACATTCGTTCCAAATGTCGACCATCTCGCGATAGCGGTCGTCCGCGTCGATGAAGCCCGTGTCGTATTGATCCTGCACGTTCGCCGCGCGGGCCTCGTACTCGGCCAGAATCTCCGGCTTGTTCGGCGGCTCCACCACGTCGGCAAACGAGATCGTGATCCCCGACCACGTCGCCCAGTGGAAACCGATCGACTTCAACGCGTCCAGCGACGCCGCCACGTTGCCCTTGTCGTAGGACTCAGCGAGCGTGTTGACGATGTTCGACAGCTGCTTCTTGCCCACCTGCTCGTTGACAAACGGGTAGGTCACCGGCAGCGCCTCGTTGAAGAACGCGCGACCGATCGAGGTTTCGATCTCGACGTCGTCGCCCTCGCTCCACCCCGCCGGGGCCTGCCAGCCCACGGGCGGAACCGTATCCGGTTCGAAGCGGATACGCGCCGTCGCGTTGATGTCGAGATCGCCGCGGTCGTAGGCCATGATCGCCTCACCCAGCGACGAATACGCGGGGACAACCGGGTTGCCCTCGGCGTCGCGAGGAACCGGCAGTGCCGGATCCGGATCGGCCGTCAGGTGATACACGCCGATGATCATGTCCTGCGAGGGCATCGTCACCGGGCGACCATCCGAGGGCTTGAGGATGTTGTTGCTCGACAGCATGAGGATGCGGGCCTCAGCCTGCGCCTCCGCGCCCAGCGGCAAGTGGACAGCCATCTGATCGCCATCAAAGTCGGCGTTGAAGGCGCCACACACAAGCGGGTGAAGCTGGATCGCCTTACCCTCAACGAGCACCGGTTCGAACGCCTGGATACCCAGACGGTGCAGGGTGGGGGCGCGGTTGAGCAGCACCGGGTGCTCCGTAATGACCTCGTCGAAGACGTCCCACACGGCGCCGCGCTGGCGCTCGACCATACGCTTTGCGGCCTTGACATTTTGGGCCTCCTGGCGCTCAACAAGCCGCTTCATGACGAACGGCTTGAACAACTCCAGGGCCATCTGCTTGGGCAGGCCACACTGGTGAAGCAGCAGCTGCGGGCCGACGACGATGACCGAGCGGCCCGAATAGTCCACGCGCTTACCCAGGAGGTTTTGGCGGAAACGACCCTGCTTGCCCTTGAGCATGTCCGACAGCGACTTGAGCGGACGGTTACCCGGCCCGGCGACCGGGCGACCGCGACGGCCGTTATCGAACAGGGCGTCCACCGACTCCTGGAGCATCCGCTTCTCATTGTTGACGATGATCTCGGGGGCGCCAAGATCAAGCAGACGCTTGAGACGGTTGTTGCGGTTGATGACACGACGGTAGAGATCGTTGAGATCCGACGTCGCGAAACGACCGCCGTCGAGCTGAACCATCGGGCGCAGATCCGGCGGGATCACCGGGATGCGATCGAGTACCATGGCGACCGGGGAGTTCCCCGTCGTCAAGAACGCGTTGACCACACGCAGCCGCTTGAGGGCGCGCGTCTTACGCTGGCCCGTGCCCGTCTCGATGATCTCGCGAAGCTTCTTGGCCTCAGACTGCAGATCGAAGTCCTCCAGGCGCTTCTTGACCGCCGCGGCGCCCTTGTCGCCCTTGAAGTAGATCCCGTAACGGGCCACCATGTTGCGGTAGAGCAGCTCGTTGCCCTCAAGATCGCCGACCTTGAGCTCCTTGAACCGGTCGAAAACCTGATCGAGCTGCTCGGCGTCACGCTGGCCCTTACGGCGAAGCTGCGTAAGCTCCTTCTCGGCGGCCTTGCGGATCTTCTCCTTGGCCGCCGCCGTGGCCCCCTCGGCCTCGAGCTCGGCGAGGTCCTTCTCCATCTTCTCCGAGCGACGCATGAGGGCGGCCTCCATGCGCTGCTCGATGTTCTTCTTCTCCAGGTCGAGCTCGTTTTGCAGGCTCGGCAGGTCCGCGTGGCGGGCCTCCTCATCGACCTCGGTGATCATGTAGGCCGCAAAGTAGATGACCTTCTCGAGGTCCTTCGGGGCCAGGTTGAGCAGGTAACCCAAGCGCGAGGGCACGCCCTTGAAGTACCAGATGTGAGTGACGGGGGCGGCAAGCTCGATGTGGCCCATCCGCTCACGGCGGACCTTCGAGCGGGTCACCTCGACGCCACAGCGTTCACAGATGATGCCCTTGTAGCGCACGCGCTTGTACTTACCGCACGCGCATTCCCAGTCGCGGGTGGGGCCGAAAATCCGCTCGCAGAACAGGCCGTCCTTCTCCGGCTTGAGCGTGCGGTAGTTGATCGTCTCGGGCTTCTTGACCTCGCCATACGACCAGTTCTCGATGTTCGTCGCGGTCGCCAACCCAATGTGGAGCTTATCGAAGGCGTTTGCGTCGGTCACGTTTCCTTCTTCCTCATTCCTAAAACCGGTAGCCAGCGTTCCTGGTTTCCGGCCTCCGACCGCCCGCTGCAGCGGCCGGAGCGCCGACCCTCGTTGCCGAGGGGTCGACCGCGGTTAGATTTCGTCCAACTTCACGTTGGGGTTGGGACGGGAACCAATGTTGATCCCCAGCTCCTCGGTGGCGCGCTGCGCGTCGTCGTCTTCCTCCTTGAGGGACACGAACTGCCCGGCGGCGTCGAGAGCTTCGACGTCGAGACACAGCGAACGCATCTCCTGGATGAGCACGCGGAACGACTCGGGAATCCCAGGCTCGGGGATGTCCTCGCCCTTGACGATCGCCTCGTAGACCTTCACGCGGCCCGTGATGTCGTCGGACTTGACGGTGAGAAGCTCCTGGAGCGAGTAGGCGGCGCCATAGGCCTCCATCGCCCACACCTCCATCTCACCGAAGCGCTGGCCACCGAACTGGGCCTTACCGCCGAGCGGCTGCTGGGTGATCATCGAGTACGGGCCCGTCGAGCGCGCGTGGATCTTGTCGTCGACGAGGTGGTGGAGCTTGAGCATGTACTTGTAGCCGACCGAGATCGGATACGGGAACGGCTCGCCCGTGCGCCCGTCGAACAGGCGCGCTTTGCCCTCATCGTTCGTCAGCTCCATGCCGTCGGCGTTCGGCCGCGTGCACGTCAACAAGCCGGCGAGCTCCTCCTGGGTGCAGCCGTCGAATACCGGGGTCGCGATTCGGGTGCGCGCGGGAGCCTTGAGCCCCTCCTTCGGCAGGCGCTTGACCCATTCGGCGCCCTCCTCGAGCGCCTTCGTCGCGTCCCACCCCATCGCGGCAATCCAGCCCATGTGGAACTCGAGCACCTGGCCGATGTTCATACGACCGGGCACGCCCATGGGGTTGAGGATGATGTCGACGGGGGTGCCGTCTTCGAGGAAGGGCATGTCCTCGACCGGGAGGATGCGCGAAACGACGCCCTTGTTGCCGTGGCGACCGGCCAGCTTGTCGCCGACCGTGATCTTGCGGCGCTGGGCGATGTAGACCCGCACCATCTGCTTGACGCCGGCGGGCATCTCGTCCTCTTCGTCGCTGAACTCGCGCACGCCGATGACGATGCCCGTCTCGCCGTGGGGCACGCGCAGCGAGGTGTCTCGAACCTCGCGGGCCTTCTCCCCAAAGATCGCCCGCAGCAGGCGCTCCTCGCTGGTCAGCTCGGTTTCGCCCTTAGGGGTGACCTTACCGACGAGGATGTCGCCGGCCGTGACCTCGGCGCCGATGCGGATGATGCCACGCTCGTCGAGGTTGGCGAGTGCCTCCTCGGAGACGTTGGGAATCTCGCGGGTGATCTCTTCGAGGCCAAGCTTCGTCTCGCGGGCGTCGATCTCGTGTTCCTCGATGTGGATCGAGGTGAGCACGTCGTCTTGGACGATGCGCCGCGACAAGATGATGGCGTCCTCGTAGTTGAGGCCCTCCCACGACATGTAGGCGACGAGTAGGTTCTTGCCGAGCGCCAGCTCGCCACCGTCGGTAGCCGGGCCGTCGGCGAGCAGATCGCCGACCTCGACGCGGTCGCCCTCCTTGACGCGCAGACGCTGGTTGTAGCAGTTACCCGGGTTCGAACGGTCAAACTTTTGCAGCTTGAGGACCTGGTAGGACCCGTCGTCGGCCATGATCGTGATCGACGAGGCATCGCATTCGGTGACCACGCCCGCGCGGTCGGCAACGAGCGCCTCACCCGCGTCGATGGCCGTGCGCATCTCCATACCCGTGCCCACCAGCGGCGCCTCGGTCGTCAGCAACGGCACCGCCTGGCGCTGCATGTTCGCACCCATGAGCGCTCGGTTCGCATCGTCGTGCTCAAGGAACGGGATGAGCGAGGTCGCCACCGACACCATCTGCCGGGCCGCGACATCCATGTAATCGACATCCGCGGCGTCGATGAGCGCCGGGTCGGGGCCGGCGACACGACACAGCACCTGTTCCTCCGCGAAGTGCCCGTCGTCGGTGAGCTGCGCCGACGCCTGAGCGATGTTGTAGCGGTCCTCCTCATCGGCCGACAGGTAGTGCACCTCGTCGGTCACCTGGGAATCGCGAACGACGCGGTAAGGCGTCTCGAGGAACCCGAAGGGGTTGAGACGGGCGTAGGTCGCCAACGAGCCGATGAGACCAATGTTCGGGCCTTCAGGGGTCTCGATCGGACACATGCGTCCGTAGTGGGACGGGTGGACGTCGCGTACCTCCATCGAAGCGCGGTCGCGGGAAAGACCGCCCGGGCCCAGCGCCGAGAGACGACGCTTGTGCGTGAGCCCCGACAGCGGGTTGTTTTGGTCCATAAACTGCGACAGCTGCGAGGTGCCGAAGAACTCCTTGATCGCGGCAACAACCGGACGGATGTTGATGAGCGACTGCGGGGTGATCGCCTCGGCGTCCTGCGTGGTCATACGCTCGCGAACGACGCGTTCCATGCGCGACAGGCCCGTTCGCACCTGCGCCTGGATGAGCTCGCCGACGGCGCGGATACGGCGGTTACCGAAGTGGTCGATGTCGTCGGTTTCGATGCGCAGCTCAACGACCTCGCCCTGGGAGTTCGTCACCTCGAGGGTCTTCGCGCCCGCGTGGAGGCTGAGCAGGTACTTGAGCGCGAGAATGATGTCGTCGCGGGTGAGGACCGACAGGGAAAGATCGTCGGTTTGGCCGAGCTTCTTGTTGAACTTGTAGCGGCCGACCTTGGCGAGGTCGTAGCGCTTGTCGTTGAAGTAGAAGTTCTCCAGCAGCGTGCGTCCGGCCTCGGCGGAGGCGGGCTCGCCGGGACGGATCTTGCGGTAGATGTCGGTGAGGGCGTCCTCGGTCGTCTCGATGCTGTCGGAGTCCTTCTCGAGGGTTTCCAGCAGCACCGGGTACTCGGCGAAGGTCTCGCGGATCTCAGAGGGCGTCATCCCGAGGGCACGCAAGAACACGGTCGCGGACTGCTTGCGCCTGCGGTCGATGCGCACGGCGACGTTGTCGCGCTTGTCGATCTCGAGTTCGAGCCAGGCGCCGCGCGAGGGGATGAACTTGCACCCGAAGATGTCCTTATCGGAGGTCTTATCCGGGGTGACATCGAAGTAGACGCCGGGCGAACGCACGAGCTGGGACACGACCACACGCTCAGTGCCGTTGATGATGAACGTGCCCGAGGGCGTCATGAGCGGGAAGTCGCCCATAAACACGGTCTGGGACTTGATCTCGCCGGTGTTCTCGTTCATGAACTCGGCGGTGACGAACATGGGGGCGGCGTAGGTGTAGTCCTTCGCTTTACATTCGTCGATCGTGTACTTCGCCGGTTCGAACTTGGGATCGCTAAACGACAGCGACATCGTCTCGCCAAAGTCGCGGATCGGCGAGATCTCTTCGAAGATTTCTTCCAGACCCGACACGCTTGACCGATGCGGGGTCGAACCGGAGGCGATCTCAGCCTCGACGCGTTCCTTCCATTCGGGGGTGCCCAGCAGCCAGTTGAAGGATTCCCGCTGGATGCTCAGCAGGGAGGGCGGGGCGAGGACTTCGTCAAGCTTGCCAAAAGACAGGCGATCGTTAATACCGTGAGCGGTGGTTGCAACGGCAGCCAAAAGGTATCCTTTCGGATGAGTTCTTGCGCGCGCTAGCTCCTGTGGCCCCTAACTGGCATTGCCCCGACCATCGCCCGGCGCATCTTGATCGAGCGAGCGGCAGCAACCCACCTCGGACTACAACAGGTGCAACGATTGACGTTACCGCAACGCTGCGACGCCCAACACCCCCACGCTTGTGAGATCGCCCACCCCGCCTCCTCGACGATCCATCCCCCCCACGTCACAGCGGTGAAACAATGGACGAGAGGTGGCGATCGCCACCATTTCGATGACACCGGAGAGTCGACAACGATGCCAACGACCTCACACAAGAGCAGAAACTTCATCGCCGCCCTTCTCGCCCTCAACGCCGCGTGCGCAACCGTGCCGCTGTGGTCGCACTCGACCCCGCTTATCGTCGCTGCCTCGTGCGCGACGGCGGCATTGCCCCTGGTAGCGCTCGTTCTTCTCCTACGTTCGCGCCACCGCTGATCACACTATGTGGTGACAAAGATCACGCCCTTCATGGGGCCCTCATGGGAGCGCGCGGGCATGCGTGACGCGCCCGCACCCATGAGCCCTCACTCGTGTGTGGCGCGGCTCGCCCCACGTTGCCCTCATGATCTCGTCATGAGAAAGACTCTTCCATAATTCATAACCACCCAGACATCTCCCGTCGCGGCCCCAGCTCCTTTTAAGGTGGATGTGTCCCCTTCCACACCGCCCCCACGACATCGACACAGAAGGACCACGAGCCCCATGACCAGGAGATTCTTCAAGAGGGCGGCCCTCGTTCCGCTCGTCGCACTCGCGCTCGCCCTGCCAACGACCACACCGGCGAGCGCCGAAAACGAACCGCTTGCCGGAGACGTGATGACGCGCGCTCGCACCGACGCACAATTCTCGGCAACGCCACCCGAACAGCCCGACTCCCCCCACGAGGCAGGCTGGCGGGCAGACCCCCTCATCATTGACACGGCCGAACAGGTCTCTGGCCACGAGCGGCTACGCTCCGCCCCGCTTCCGGCCCGCTTCGACCTGCGCCAAACCGGACGCATCAGCCCCATTCGCGACCAGGGCCCCAACGGCTCGTGCTGGGCCTTCGCCGCCCTAGGCGCCCTCGAATCCAACCTGCGCCCCAACGAGGTCCGCGACTTCTCCGAGGCCCACATGCGCAACACCCACGGCTTTGACTGGGGGCCCAACGACGGCGGTTCTCGCCTCCTCGCAACCGCCTACCTCGCACGCCAATCCGGTCCGGTCGACGAAAAGGACGACCCCTACCACCCCTACCGCTTCACCTCCCCCGCCAACCTCAAGCGGCAAAAGGACCTCACCCACGCCCTCTTCCTTCCCGACCAGCGCTCCGGCACCGACACCCGCACCCTCAAGGAGGCCGTGCGCACCTACGGGGCCGTGTCCACCACCATCACCGGCAACGAGTCCTTCATGAACTGGCGCACCGCCGGGCACTACAACCCCGGCTACGGCTACGCCGACCACGCCGTCGACATCGTCGGATGGGACGACAACTACTCGGTCGCCAACTTCTCCACCCGCCCGCCCGGGCCCGGCGCATGGATCGTGCGCAACTCCTGGGGTAGAGGCTGGGGCGACCGCGGCTACTACTACGTGTCCTACTACGACGCCTACATCGGCAAGAACAACTCCGTCTTCCTCACCACCAACGTCGACCCCAACCGCCAGCTCTACCAGTACGACCCGCTGGGGGCGACCTCCTCGATCGGCAACGGCAGAGACGCATGGTTTGCCAACGTCTTCACCGCCAGCAACAAGAAGCAAGGCGTCAACGGCGTCGGCTTTTGGGCGATGGCCGCCGGCCTCAACTACGAGGTCTACGTCGCCACGAACGTTCGCGGTTCCTCCGACCTCACCCGCCGGCAAAAAGTCGCCGAAGGGCGCCTCACCTTCGCCGGTTATCACACGATTAACTTCGACCCGGTCGCCGTCGCGCCCGGCAGCTCCTTCGCCACGATCGTCCACGTCAGCGGGTCCGGCTACAACTACCTCGTGCCCATCGAGGCGCCTCTGCGTGGCTTCTCATCGCGCGCAAACGCCTCGGCCGGTCAGTCCTTCATCTCGGCCGGGGGCCAACGCTGGGACGACCTCACCCGTTCCCAACGCGGATCCAACGTCGCCCTCAAGGCGATGACAACGACGAACCTCAACGGCAAGCCCGCGCCCAACGAACCCACCCCCATCCCCACGCCCGAGCCCACGCCTGCTCCGGACCCGACCCCCGAACCCAAGCCGCAGCCCCAGCCGGGCACGGACGCTCTCAACGTCTGGCTGAGCGCGAGGACTCTGCCTGGCGCATCCGTCTACGGCTACACGCCGGTGACCATTGATGTCTCCGTCGTCCACGAGTTCAACCGCGGCGTGCCCGTCGCCCAAGCGCCCGTCTACTTCACACTGACGAAGCCCGACGGGTCAGTCATCAAAGCCAGAGGAATGACCGACCGCTACGGGCGTTTGAAGTTCTACTCTCCCGGCGAGATGCAAAACCTGCGCGGAACCTACCGCGTTCACCTCATCACCCAATCCGAACGCATACGCCCGGCACAGGTGCGCTTCTACTTCACCGTGGTGTAGCACCCTGAGCACGATTCGGGGGTCGATGGTGTGGCCATCGACCCCCGAAGTGCTAGATACGCTCCGCCACGTACTCGGCATAAGATGTCTTCAGTAGCACACGGCATGGGTCAAGGAGGAGCGGGTGGAAGTCGATTTCGACGTCATAGTTGTCGGCGGCGGCGTTGCAGGCAGCGTATGCGCGCTCAAGCTCGCCCAGATGGGACACGAGGTCGCCCTCGTCGATCGCGGCGAAACACCAGGCGCGAAAAACCTTTCCGGCGGGGTCTTCTACTCCGCTGTCATGGACGAAGTCATCCCCGACTTCACCCAACGCGCGCCCGTCGAGCGTCTCATCGGACGCAACGAACTACTCTTCTTGACGAAAACCGGACACGTCGGCCTCACAACGTCAGACACTCGCCTCGTCGCCGATGCCAACGCCTGTTCCGTCCTGCGCGCCAAGCTCGACCGCTGGCTCGCCGAACAGGCCGAAGAAGCCGGGGTTGCCGTCGTCGCAGGTATGCTCGTCGACCGAATCCTCACCGAGGACGGGCGCGTATGCGGCCTGGCCGTCGGCGACGACGAGCTCCGTTCTCACGTCGTCGTCGCCGCAGATGGGGTCAACTCCTTCATCGCCCGTTCCCTCAACATGCGTTCCCGCCAGCCCAACCACAGCCTCGCCGTTGGCGTCAAGAGCGTCATCGAACTGGGTGAAGACACGATCCGCGAGCGCTTCCAGCTCACCGAGGACTCGGGAGCCGCCTACGCGATGGTCGGCGAGGCGACCCAGGGCGTTGCCGGCGGTGGCTTTTGCTACACGAACCGTTCCTCCGTCTCCATCGGGGTCGTCTTGCAGCTCGCTTCGCTGCTGGAAACGTCCAAGTCGAGCATCGAGATCCACGACGCTTTCCTGGCCCACCCGAGCGTCGCGCCCCTCATCGACGGCGGCGAGCGCGTCGAATACGGCTGCCACATGACCATCGAGTCGGGTGCCAGCGTCGATGCCAGCCTCGTCGGCGACGGTATCGTCGTCGTCGGCGACGCCGCGGGTCTCACGCTCAACGTCGGCTACGCCATCCGCGGGATGGATCTCGCGGCGGCCTCGGCGCTCGCGGCGGCCGGGGCCATCCACGACGCGCTCGATGCGGGCGACGTAACGCGGACCGGGCTGAGCTCCTACGTCACGCGCCTGGCCGCCTCGCCCGCCGGGGCCGACATTGCCCGCTTCGCCCCCGCGGCGACGCTGTTCTCCGAGCGATCGCTGTATGAGGACCTGCCCGACGTGCTAGGAGAGGCCGCCTACCGCCTCTACCGTCACGACAAGGCACCACACGAGCCTGCGCGTGCCATCGTCGCGGACGCGCTGCGCCGCTCGGGAGTGTCCATCGTCGATCTCGCCCGCATGGGGTGGAAGGGAGTGAGTCACCTGTGAGCGCCACGGATCACGCCAGGCTCGCATCGAACCGCTATCTCACCGACGAAGAGTGCTCGCACATCGAGGTCAATCAGGATTACGCGCGGGCCACGGGTCTTGGACGGGTCCTCGTCCAGGTGTGCCCGGCGGGGGTGTACACGCTTCACGACGACGGGTCGGTGGGCGTCGAGTATGCCGCCTGTTTGGACTGCGGGACCTGCCTACAGGTGGCCGATCCTCGGCTCCTGCGGTGGCACTACCCGAGCGGCGGTGCAGGGATCTCCTACAGGGAGGGGTAGTAGTGGCACAGGGAATCACACGCGAGGACGCACACTCGGCATCCCTGGGCGCCCTCGCCGACAAAATGGGTATCTCGGTGATCGAGCTCGGCCCCCGACGGTCGGTCATGTCGATGCCCGTCGAGGGCAACACTCAGTCGGCGGGTATCCTCCACGGCGGTGCGACGGCCGTCTTAGGCGAAACGACCGGATCTTTCGCCGGTCTGACAGCCGCTCCGGAGGGGATGGTCGCACTCGGGTTAGACATCACGGTCAAACACCATCGCGGCGTTGCAGCCGGCGACACGCTCACGTGCGAAGCAGTTTGCCGTCACGTCGGTCGCTCCATGGCGACCTACGACCTGCTCTTTCGCAACGGGGCCGGAGAGATCACCGCTTCGGGGTCTCACACGGTCGTGTTCCGGCCCGCGCCGCATTCCTCAAAGGGCCCGACCGTGGGGGCCGAGTAAAACGGCCCCACGTCCGGTAGCTACCAGGGCTGCTTATTCGACGAGGAAACGACCTCGACGCCGAAGGGGAAACAGGTCACCGGGATGAGCTTGAGGTTGGCCAGGGCCAAGGGGATGCCTACGATCGTGATGGCCTGTGCGGCAGCCGTGAGGATGTGACCGATCGCCAGCCACAGGCCTGCGACGATAAACCAGACGACGTTGGCGAACGCCGAACCGGCACCCGCATTGGGTTTCCGCACGACATCTCGCCCGAAGGGCCACAGAACGTGACCGGCGATCTTGAAGCAGGCCAGACCTGCGGGAATCGTGACGATGAAAATGCATCCGATGATCCCGAAGAAGAGGTACTCGAGGAAAAGCCAGAAGCCGCCAAAGACGACCCAAATGATGTTGAGGATAGTGCGCATGCCTCAACTATACGCAGCCTCGCTCCCAGAGCTTCCCCCACCGCCCACGAACTGACGCCAATTCCTTACTGACCTGGGCATTAAAGTGGTCCGACCTCAAGGGCGGTTACGCCGACCGCCACTTCAAACTGCCCAACCCCACCTACTATCTGCCGTAGCCGCCGAGCCGCCGCACGAAGCCGCCTTCGACGCGGTAGACGGCATCGGCAAGGCCGACGAGATCATCCGGGGTGTGGGTGACCTCGATGATCGTTGCGTCGGGCAAGCGGCGGCGCACCTCGCGGCGGGTGCGCTCCGCCAGCTCGGGGTCGAGGTGGCTCGTGAACTCGTCGAGAACGAGGACGCGGGGACGGGCGAGGTAGGCGCGAGCAAGTGCGAGTCTTTGTGCCTGCCCACCCGAAAGGGTCTGCGCCCGGTCGGCAACGCGCGTCGCGAGGCCCTCGCGGGCACGCAGCTCGTCGGCGAGTTGGGCGCCCTCCAAGGCATCCCACATGTCGTCCTCGCTCGCGTGCGGCGCCTGCAGCCGCAGGTTATCGGCAACCGTCCCAGCGAAGAGATGGGGGCGCTGTTGGACACAGGTAAGGAAGGAACGCAGGCTATCGAGGCTCACGTCGCGAATGTCGGTGCCGGCCACCGTGATGGCGCCCTCGGTGACGTCGTGGTAGCGCAGGAGTAGGCGCACAAGCGTCGACTTTCCCGCACCGGTCGGCCCCGTGAGCGCCACCCACTGTCCGGGGCCCGCCACGAGGTCGACGCCGGTGAGAACAGGGACCGTCCCCGCCGAACCCTCACGGGCCGGATAGGTAAAGGACACGTCGCGGAAGCGAACCTCGGCGCCGCGAGAGGCCTCCAGCGTTCCCGGTCCGTCTACCACGGCCGGGCTGGCGTGCACGACCTCGTAGACGCGGCGCGCACCGGCGAGGGAATTCATGAGCGAGGTCGCGAACTCTTCGACGCCCCTGACGACCTCCCAGCCACGCCACCACGCGAGCGCGACGGCAGCACACACGGCGGGTGGGTAGCCGGCGGTCAGCGCGAGGCCTGCCGGGGAGAAGCAGCAGGCAATCATGCCTGCCTGTCCGATCGCACGTCGCACCGCCATGACGGCCGCAAGGCGGCGCGTGTGCCGCCCGAGGACGCGCTGGTGGCCAGCGAGCTGGGCGAGCCGCTGCGATTCCATCCCGTAGCCGATGACCTCACGCACCCCCGCGAGCGAGTCGGTGACGGCGTGTGTCGCCTTCGCCCGAGCGGCAAGCGCCTCGCCCGCAGACACCACCGCGATGGCCCGCCCCAGACCCAGGTCGGCGGCGATGACAAGTGCAACGATGCCGAGAGCGATGAGCGCCGGTCCCCACCCGACCGCCCACCCGGTGGCACCGAAAAGGAGCACGGGCACAACAAGCGCCGAGATCGCGGGAACGATCGTGTGGGCGTAGAACACCTCGATACGGTCGATGTCTGCGGTGAGGCGGGCGAGGAGATCGCCCGAACGAGCGGTGGCGACGATGGCCGGCGACGCGGGGATGAGGGATTCGAAGACGTGCCGGCGCAGCTGCTCGAGGGCGGTGAACGCCACAAGGTGACCGAGAAACTGTTCGCCGTAGTGGCACACGCCCTTGGCGAGGCAGGCCAGCGCCATGGCGGCGACGACGGCAAGAAGCAGTCTCGTGTCGATGCTTCCGCTCGCGCCGGCACGTTCGGCGACCGTGACGACGCACCAGGCACCTGCGGCCAGGAGCCCGACACCGAGCAGATGGTCGGCGACGCGGCACACAAGCGAGCCCGCCAGCGGCGGCAGGGTCGATCGTGTGACGGCCACAAGCCAGGAGATGATTCGACGCGTCGAGTTCACGAGGCGACTCCTTCCGGTTTCAGCCGACCGTCGGCGAGAACAAGGGTGCGGTCGATGCCGGCGAGGGAACTCGCACGGTGGGTGACCATGACGATCGTGTAGTCCTCCCCAAGTGCCCTCAGCGCGCTCGTGATGGCTTTTTCGGAAGCAAGATCGATGGAACTTGTCGGCTCGTCACACACGAGGAGTCGTCGCCCCGAAAGGAACGCCCTCGCCAGCGAGAGCCGTTGCGCCTGCCCGCCGGACAGACCTATGCCGCGTTCACCAATGTGCGTGTCGAGCCCCGCCGGCAGCGCGGCGATCTCGGCCGCCAGGTGGGCTTTGGTGAGCGCGTCCCACATGTCGGCCTCGCTGGCCTGCGGGGCGGCGAGAGCTAGGTTGTCGCGCACGGTCCCGGTGAACAGCCACGTCGACTGGGCAACGAGGGCACTGGCGCGACGAAGCCGCGCCGAATCCGCCGCTTGTCCGTTGAGCGCGAGGGTACCCCGGCTGGGGACGAGCGTTCCCGTGAGCAGATGGATGAGCGTCGACTTGCCGCTACCCGAGGGGCCGACGATGGCGACGTGCTCGCCGGGGGCGACACGCAGATCGACCCCATCGAGGACGGGACGGCGCCCAGAGTAGGCGAAGGAGACGCCTCGTACCTCGAGGGACGGGGCGGTCGCATCGACGCAAGCCGGCCGGCTCGGGGAAAGCACCGCCGTGCGGGCGAGGAACTTGCGCGAACTCGCTTCGTTCGCGCGCCCGCCCATGCCCACATAGAAGAAGCCCCCCATGTGCGCCATCGGTTCGAGCATGAGGACCGTCAGGGCGACGATGCTGAGCGCTTCGCCCGCACTGATCGCTCCGTCCGCTGCCCGCCAGGCCGCCACGGCAACCCCGGCGGCGATGAAAACCAGATAGAAGCTGACGTCGACGATGAAGAGAATGAGCTGGTTGGAACGCAGCATCCGCATGGTGGCGACGCGGTTGGCTTCCCCGCTGCGGGCGAGACTAGCGGCCATCCGGGGGGCAGCCCCGATGACGGCGAGGGTCTCCAGGCCCTCGATCGCAGCGAGATAGCGTGCGGCAAGCCGGGAACGTGCCGCCCTCGCTCCCCCGCCGGCCTTTCGCGTCCACGTTGTGAAGGCCCAGATGAGCAGGGGCGGCAGGGGGGTGAGTCCCGCCAGGATGAGGGCTGCTGGCGCGTCAATACTGACAGCCATGACGACGAGCGCGAGGAGCGGGGTGAGGAGCCCCCCGATGAGGCCGCCGAGATAGGTCTGACGGTAGAGACCGATCTTGTCGCAACCGCTCGTCATGAGGTTAACGAGGGAGCCCGTACGCGAGGTCGACAGCCGTGCCGGGCCGAGCGCAAGAGCGTGAGAGACGAGCCGCCGCTGAAGATGGTTCGCCTGGCTGAGCGCCGAGGTCTGCTCGAGGACGATCCTCCCTCCCTCTGCGGCGGCGGCCACGCCCACACAGGCAACGGCGAGCCACCAGGCAGGCTCATTGCCGGCCCGCGCGGCGTCGAGGGTGCTACCCAGCCACAGGCACACCCCGGTCATGGCGAGGGTGGTGGTGAGAGCCAACAGAGCCGCACCCGCCATGCGTAGGCGGTCGAGCGGACGATCGAGCGGGATCGCCCGTTCGGCGGGCGTGAGGGGCGGACCCGGGCGAGAGACACGGCCGCGTACGCCCGGTCGAGAGCCGGGCACACCGCCTGTGTCAACCTCCGCTGGATGTCGCGCCACGGCGTGGGCTCCTTTCGCCTCGGGTTCCAACGAGCCTCACTATACTGGCGTGTTGCTTCTCCGGCGTTCAACCTCATATAGCATCAAAAGGCTCCCTAGGCGCCCGACTCGCCGATGCACTCACAGTCAGCCTGTGGGCACGACTCCAGCCCGCTCTCCTCGTCAGCGTCATCGCCTGGCTGGGGCTGCGACCGCCACGCATCAATGTCTCGCATGAAGGCCGCCTGCGCGGATGGGTAAAAGATCTCGGCAGTGCCACGGCAGCGGCCACCCTCACCACAGTGTGTGCACCGTCGTCGTCGCCCTCATTGTCTGGAAGTGGAAACGCCATATGGCTGGCCGCTCGTAGCCACTACCGGTGTGAAGGGTCTCAACGCGGCTAAAGAAACACTCACGCCCCCGGCTGCGCCGGGGGCGTGAGCTATCGTCAGTGAGACGAGAAGATCAGGCTACTTGAGCGTGACCTTGGCGCCGGCCTCTTCGAGATCGGCCTTGGCCTTCTCGGCGTCCTCCTTCGAGGCACCCTCGAGGATGGCCTTGGGGGCGGACTCGACCATTTCCTTGGCATCCTTGAGGCCGAGGCCCGGGATGAGCTGGCGGACAACCTTGATGACGCCGATCTTCTTGGCGCCGGCGTCCTCGAGGACAACGTCGAACTCGGTCTGCTCTTCGGCCTCTTCGGCAGCGGCAGCACCCGGAGCGGCGACGGCGACGGCGGCCGGAGCAGCGGCCTCAACGTCGAAGGTCTCCTCGAACTTCTTCACGAAGTCCGACAGCTCCAGGAGGGTCATCTCCTTGAAAGCATCGAGCAGTTCATCGGCAGAGAGCTTAGCCATGATGGGCTTCCTTTCGTTTCGCCTGCGGTTGACGCAGAAAGTTTTTTCGGTGTGGGTGGCCGCCTAGGCGGCCTTTTCCTGCTTCTCGCGCAGGGCGTCGATGGTACGGACCATCTTGGTGGCGGGAGCCGCAAACAGCGCGGCGGCCTGGGACTGCTTGGCAATGAACGCGCCGGCGAGCTTGGCCAGCGTGACCTCGCGCGAATCCAGGTCGGCGAGGGCCTTCACGCCCTCCGCGTCGAGCAGCTTTCCGTCCATTGCGCCGGCCTTGATGACCAGCTTGTCGTTCTCCTTCGCGAAGTCGCGCAGAATCTTGGCGGCGTCGACCGCCTCACCGGTGACGAACACGATGGCCGAGGGGCCCTTGAGCGCGTCCACCAGATAGTCCATACCGACGTTCTTCGCGGCGATACGGGCGAGCGTGTTCTTCGTGACGGAGTAGGTGGCGTGTTCGCGCAGCGCGTTACGCAGCTCGGTGAGCTGGGCAACCGTGAGGCCGCGGTACTCGGTGAGCAGCAGGGCAGAGCTGGAGCGGAACTTCTCTTCCAGCTCGGCGATTGCCGCTGCCTTGTCAGGCTTTGCCATAACCCCTCCTTCCGTATGTCTACCGCCGGTGGCACATACGAAAACACCCGCGCAAGCGAGCGCGGGCAACCAGGATCTGGAGCGTCTCACCTGCGCTGGTCCCGCATGTGCGGACTTCGGTGCGCGAAGCACAACCGGCGGTCATGGGCGAAAGCAACGTTAACAAGCCCGCCGCCCCAGACCAAGGCGACACGGTAAAGAGTGAGCGGACTCACTGACATTGCTCGCCTCGGCACCCCGCAACCGAGGAATCTGTCAGGATGGGGACGTGAACAGACGGGAACGACCGTGCGCCACGGGCTAGCAAGCGGCATGCTGTGGGGGCTGTCGACGGTCATCGTCGCGTGCGCCCTCAACCTCCCGCCCCTCTCGGCGGGCGGAGCCATCGCCGTCGCCATAACCGCGGCTTTCCTCCACGACGCGGCCTGCGCCACGTGGCTGACGCTCCTCATGGTCAGCAAACGGCGTCTTGGAGAAACGTGGAGCGCCCTGCGGTCGCGTGCCGGCGCAAAAGTTGTCACCGCCGCACTCCTTGGTGGGCCCGTGGGGACCGCGGGTTACGTCACCGCAATTGCCTTCCTGGGACCCGGAAAAACTGCCATCATCTCGGGGTTCTATCCTGCTTTCGGTGCGCTCGCCGCGCGCGTGCTACTCAAGGAACGCATGTCGGCGTGGCAGTGGGCGTTTTTGGGTCTGGCCATCATCGGGGTGTCCACGATGGGTGCGCTCGCAGCACACGGAACCTCCGCCTCCCCTACCGCCTGGTGGGGGCTCGCCGGCGGTGCAGCCTGCGTCGTCGGTTGGGGCTCGGAAGCGGTCTTGTCGGCGTGGGCGATGCGCGAGGACGCTCTCGACAACGCCCTCGCCCTCCATATTCGCGAGATGACGTCCGCCCTCGCTTTCGCCCTCGTCCTCGTCCCCGTCTGCCGAGCGTGGCCAACAGTGACCACCACCGCCACCTCAACCGGCGGGCTCATCCTCGCGGGGGCAGCGTTCGTCGGAACAGCCTCCTACCTGTGCTACTACCGCGCCATCGGACTCATCGGGGCGGCCCGCGCCACGGCCCTCAACATCACCTACACGGTGTGGGCACTCATCTTCGGAGTCGCGCTCACGCACTCTCACCCCACCCTGGGCGAGCTGATCTGTTGCCTCGCCGTACTCGTCGGCTCGGTCGGAGCCTCCCAACGCTGGCGCGAACTCGTGGCCCCTCCCCCGCGCAGCTAGGCTCGGCGCGCAAGAAGGCCGGTGGCGATCGCGGCGAGACCGAGAGCCACGACACACACCCACGCAAACCATCCCGCACCATGCGTGCGAGCGAGATCTATCCCCAGCCAGCAAGCCCCCAAGGCAAGGACGACGGCGCTCACACACGCGAGGCAACGCCATACGCGCGAGCCGACACCCACGCGAGAAGCGAGAACCTTCCATGCGGCGAATAAGCCCACGACAGCCGCCACCGTCGCAACCAACAGTGCCGCTCCTCCACCGATATTCGCCCCGTCACCGGATTCCAGCGTTGCGCTCGATACCCGCTCGAAGGCGACCCCTAACGCGGCGATGCCAGCGCACCCGATTGCCACTCGCGATGTCATCTGTCCCGTTTGCTCAACCATGGTGACCTCCTTGTCCGCGACAAAGCCAATGCTAGCGCGGGGGGGTATTAGACAACGGCGATCACAGCGATCGCGAGGATCTTGAGGATGATGGCGTAGGCGAACAAGGCGGCGTAGCCGGCCTCGATGCGCTCGTCCGCCACCCTCCCCGAGGCGTAGGCAAGGATCGCCGGTTGGCCGACGAAACCGGCAAGCGCCCCGGCAGTACGCTGCGCCGAGAGTCCAAGCATCCTGCCGCACAGGATCATTCCCGCCACGCTCACGACGACTACGACAATCGCGATTGCCCCGATTTTCACCCCGGCAACCGTAAAGGCGTGCGCGGCGAACGCGGGACCCGAGGCCAGCCCGACCGCCACGAGAAAGATAAGCAGACCCAGCTGGCGGACGGTCAGGTTCGCCGCCTGGGGCAGCACCCACACGAACGGCCCGGTCCGCTGGAGGGAGCCCAGGACCATCCCCACGATGAGCGGGCCGCACGCCATCCCCAGCGTGAACGGGGCGCCCCCGGGAAGGGTGAATGAAATGAGCCCGGCGATCAGCCCCAACAGCATGCCGAGGCCGAATCCCAGGGGGTCGACCTCGGAAACATCGCGTTGCGAGTCGCCAAGGAACGCGGCGACAGCGTCAAGTTCGTCACGCGAAGCCACCACGAGGACGCGATCGCCCAATTCCAAGGTGAGATCGTCGGCGGCCAACAGCTCAAGGTCGCCGCGTTGAACCCGCATGATGATCCCGCCGAAACGCGAGGCCACGCCGAGCTCCCCCACGCTGCGCCCGGCGATTGCCTTGTTGGACACGAGGAAATAGCGAAAGTCGACCTCCTCGCGGTGAGCATCCAGGTGTTCGTCGGTGACTTCGTGGCCGATCGCCGCGATCGCCGGCTGGGCGTGAGCGGGCGTGGACACAAGCAAAACCCGGTCTCCCGGCAGGAGCTCCTCCCCCGGCGAGACAACGCGGGTCTTGTCCCCGCGACGCAGATACGACAGGCGGACCCGCCCCTCACGCCACCCGGGGATCTTTCGCAGGGGAATCTCCCGCTCGACCGCGATCGTGCGAGCGCTCAGGCTCACCCCGGCCAGCGAGGGCGTGTCCTTGCCTGCCGGCCATCGCTTCCCAACGATGGCGGCCACCCCCAAGATGGTCACGACGACCCCGACGGGATAGCCGATCGCGTAGCCCACCCCTGGAGCCGTCGAACCCGCCGCGTCGTTAGCTGCCGCGAGCGCCGGGGTCGACGTGAGGGCACCCGCGTAGGCACCCGTGATGTAGGCGGTGTCGACTCCGAGCAGGCGCCCCATCCCCCACGCTGCCGCGGCAACGACAACGAGGATGAGCGCCGCAGCAGCGAACAGGCTCCCCTGACGCGTGATGTCACGAAAGAACGTCGCCCCTGCGGCAAGGCCGACCGTGTAGACGAAGAGGGCGAGCCCCAGGCCCTGGACGATCTCGAGCCCACCGGCCGCTTCGGGTACGGCAGCGCCAATCGCAAGCCCCACGAACAGTGCGCCCGCGGCACCCAGTTTGATGGGTCCAAACCTGATCGCACCCAGGAGCGCCCCGAGGGACAGGACAAGGAAGATCGTCAATAGCGGGTTCGCCGCGAGAAGGGAAGCCATGGTCCTATGGTGCCAGAGAATGCCGCCCGACCGTTTCCCGCCCCCATACCTGCGTGCTCGCACCCGGCCCGCGGCACAATGGAAGGAGCTACACCAGCAAAGGAGTCGACGTGACGCTCACCATCCCCACCCGTGACCTGCCCGACGGAGTCCGCATCCCCGTCTTGGGATTTGGCACCTACAAAATCGAACCCACCCGGACGCGACGCTGCGTCGAGGCGGCCCTTTCCGTCGGATTGCGCCACATCGACACAGCACAGATGTATGGCAACGAAAGTGGCGTCGGACAGGCCCTCGCTAGCTCGGGCATTGACCGCGCCGAGCTCTTCATTACCACGAAGCTCAACAACGGCAACCACGCCCCTAAGAGGGCGCGAGACTCCTTCGCGCGTTCACTCGACGACCTCGGTCTCGACTACGTCGACCTCTTCCTCATCCACTGGCCCCTGCCGACCCGCTACGGCGGCGATTTCGTCTCCACATGGGAGACCCTCCTGGAATTGTGTGACGACGGGTTAGCACGCGCCGTGGGGGTGTCTAATTTCCAGATTCCCCACCTCGAACGCATCATCGCCGCAACCGGGCGCCCACCGGCCGTCAATCAGATCGAGGCCCACCCCTACTTCGCCAACAACGTCGTGCGCCAGTGGTGCCGCGACCACGAGATCGTCACCGAAGCCTGGTCGCCCCTCGGACGAGGGGTCGTCTTGACCGACCCCGCCGTCATCGCCATCGCCGACCGACTCGGGCGCACCCCCGCCCAGGTCGTCTTGCGCTGGGCGATCGAACGCGGCGACATCGTCTTCCCCAAATCAACCAGCCCCGAACGCATCCGCGAGAACACGCGCGTGTTCGACTTCGAGCTCGACACCCAAGCGCGCACGCGCCTCGACGAGCTCGATCAAGGCGAGAACGGCCGCCAGGGCTCGCACCCAGACACGATGGACATCATCGACCGCTAACACGCAAGCGGGCGGCCCCGTCAGGGACCGCCCGCTTGTCAGCGAATGCGAGACGGCGTTACTCCGCCTTGTCGGCTTCGATCGTCGCCGGCGTACCCGCCTTCTTGACCGCGATCTTGCGGGGCTTGGCCTCCTCGGCGACCGGGATCGTCAGCTTGAGGACCCCGTCGGCATACTCAGCTTCGACCTTATCGAGGGCCACCCCGTATCCCAGCGTCAGTTGACGCGCATAGGTGCCGGCGGAGCGCTCGCGGGCGAGCCACTGCAAGCCCTCGCCCTCGGGCGCCTTGCGAGTCGCGCGTACGGTGAGGGTGCGGTCTTCGACATCGATGTCGATCGTTTCGGCATCGACGCCGGGAACGTCAAGGTAGGCGACGAAGGTCTCGCCGTCGCGGACGAGGTCCAGCGGCATGCCAGGGCCCGATGCCTGGGAGCGATAGGCCTGCTCAAAAGCCCGTTCGATCTCGGCGAAGGGGTCGCGGAAGGGATTCATGCGTGCGTTCATTGTCTTCTTCTTTCTGTCTTGTGGGCCGAAGCCCCGTTCAGCGATGCCCCCAGATTGGCACTCTCACCCCTAGAGTGCCAAGCGATTTCACCGAGAGCGCAAAACTTGAGCGCCTTCGACTCAACTATCGACAAAATCCCCGTTAGACCGGCGTTCGCCAACTCCAGCGGAGATCCGCGTGGCGATGCGCACCACACACGCTGGTGACGCAGACTACACTAAAGACATGGATACGACGTACCGCCCCTTCTTCTTCTACGGCACCTCACAGCCGGACTCGCGCGGTTTCGGCTCGACCCTGTCTGGCGCGGTGAGCGAGCACGCCCCCGCCACTTTGCCCGAAGCCACCCTGCTCATCGGGCCCGCCTTTCCCCTCGCCGTGCGAGACCGCGCCGGCACCGGCATCCACGGCACGATCTGTCTCATCGACGAGGCCCATTTCGACCGCCTCATCAGCGAAATCGACGACCAGGAAGGCTACGCCGGCGAAGGACGCTCCGACAACCTCTACGTCCGCGAGGTCGCCTACGTCGACGTCACGCCGGCGCCAACATGGACCGGCAAGGAGCGCGTGCGCGCCTATGTCTACATGGCCTCGCCTGAGACAGCAGCCAACGCGGCCGAAGAAGGATTCATCGCCTCACGAAGCGGCGATTGGCGCAACCACGCACAGGAGTGGGACCAGGAGGCCTAGCCCCTACCCGAGAGAGCATCGAGGTCGAGGTACCAGCGCTTTCCCTCACGTTTGGTCGCGACCGTGTCGAATGTGTTCACCCCCCGGGTGACGAGCACCCGCGCAACACCGTCACCCTCGCGAGCCTCAACCGTATAGGCCAGCTCACCGGGAGAAACGCCCTCGCGATCGCGCAGCTGGCGCACAAGGAGCAAACGCATCGCATCTACACAACCCGTCCCTCGGATCTTGAGCGCGCGCCGCTCCTCGGGCGACAACCCCTCGACCTCGCGCGCGAATGTGTGGGCAGCCACCTCGCGATCCGCCGGGGCAAGCACGCGACACAACCCCTCGGGATCGCCAGCAATCGACGCCTCCACGTAGGCTTTCGCTACGGCCTGCGGAGACGAATAGCCTCCTTGCGTAGCCCCCGAAGACCAGACGAGACCCCCCACGAGGAGCGCGCACGCCGCCACGAAACACACGCCCCCCGCCACCGCGCGACCCCACGCACGCGAACGCAGTTTTCTCACCGACACCGGCCTCGACATCTTCCACCTCCTCCCGCCAACCCTAGGCAGCCACACAGATAACCGCCCACCACACCCACACAGGCCGTGACGCAGAACACACGCGACAGACCGTGACGACTCCCCAACAAGCTGCGTCTTAAGAGTGTCAGCGTTCGGGCCCAGCCCGGACACCCGATATCAGCCAAGGAGTACATCGATCATGGCTAACAACAAGAACGTTCCGTCGCCGAAGACCGCCAAGGATCTCGCCCCCAAGACCAACGTGGGCGTCGACGAGGGCAAGGGCACGACGACGATCAACGACCAGGTCGTTGCCAAGGTTGCCGGCCTCGCGATCCGTGAGATCCCTGGCGTCTACGATCTCGGCAACTCGGCCGCCCGCGCGCTCGGCTCGCTGCGTTCGACCGTCGGCGCCGACGACAACCTCAAGCAGGGCATCTCCGTTGAGATCGGTCAGACCCAAACGGCTCTCGACCTCACCCTCATCGTCGAGTACCCCTACCCCGTCCACGAGGTTGCCGACAAGGTCCGCGACGCCATCTTCTCCTCGGTTGAGGGCCTCGTCGGCCTCGAGGTGAAGGAAGTCAACATCAAGGTCTCCGACGTTCACGTCCCCTCGGACGACGACGAGGACGAGGCCGAGAAGGAATCGAAGGAGCTGAAGTAATCTCATGACAACGACCGGTATTGCAATCGGCGCCTTCTTGGCGTTCATGGCCGTCCGCTTTGGTTTCTGGGCCTTCATCGTCGCCGCCCTGTTCATGGCGGTCGGCGCCGTGCTCGGCCGCGCGGCGACCGGCAAGCTTGATCTGCGTGGTGTCGGGGAAGCGCTGATCGGTAAGTCGACCACGACGTCCGACTAACGATGGCATCGACGGACCTGACGACCGCGTCCGAGCGCACCCTCGCCGGATCGACCACGATCTCGCGTAAGGCGCTGCTCGGTATCGCCCAGGCCGCAACCCACCAGACACTCCGCGTCAACCCCGACGACGTGTCAGTGTCGACGTTCGACGATCACGGAAAGCTCGGGCTGACGGTGTCAACGGCACTGCGCAGCGACGACGTCGAACGATGCTCGGTCCGCCCCGACATGACCGTCTTCAGCCTCATCGAGCAGGCTCGCACGACGATCAAAGAGCGGATGCAAACCGTTTCGGGCCACTCGGTCGGTCACGTCAACATCTATGTTGACGGGATCGCCCACATCAGCGACGAAAGGAGGGAGCTACAGTGAGTCTCACCCCGCAAGAAGAGACGCGTCTGTCGACCGACAACGGCTCCGGCCCGCACGTCGACTACCTCGTGCGCAGGGAAACGCACTCCTCGCGCGCCCTCAGCGCCGTCGTCCTGGCGATCCTCGGAATCCTCGTGTGCGCTTATCTGGCCACCGAGGGGATCTTGCAGATGGCCGGTAAGAAGCCGCTGCTGGCCCGTCCGACGGATATCTGGCACGCGGTTACCGACCTGCCCGAACACAACATGGCGCTCGCGATCGTCATTGGTGTGGTCTTGACGATCATCGGCCTCGTCTTCTTGGCGAAGGCTCTCGCGCCGGGCGCGCTTGGACGCCACTCCATCAAGGACAAGCGCGCGGCCTACATCATCGACGACTCGGTCGTCGCTTCGGCCCTGTCGCGGCGGCTTCGCGAGCACGCGAACCTCTCCGACGGTCAGGTTCGCACGTCCGTGTCGACCCGCTCGATCGACGTCGAAGCAAAGCCCACCTCAGGGCTCACGCTTGACGAGCATGAGCTCGCGACTTTCGCGAACTCGACGGTCGAGTCCTACAACCTCGATCCGGCGCCGCGTACCCAGTTCCGCATTTCGGAGGAAGGACAGGTGGCGAAGTGAAGCATCTGCCTCGCGCATTGAACCGTTTCCTGCTCTTCGTGGGCGCACTCATCTTCATCGCAGCCGGTGTCGCACTCATCGCCGCGGCGGTGTCCAGCCCCGTTCTTGACGCGATCAAGAAGGGTGCCGGCTCGTTCGAAAAGTGGTACACCGACCTTGTCGACCACTCGTACGTGGCAATCGGCGGCGTCCAGAACTTCTCGTGGATGACCGTCGCTTGGGTCGCCATCCTTATCGTCCTCGCCCTCATCGCGCTCAGCTGGATCGCTTCCCAGGGCGGCGGCAAGACCAAGGAGTTTGACCTGCCGACCTCGAGCTCCGACGACGGCGACATCATCCCGAAGCTCGGTTTCATCGACGCGCTCCTCGACGACATTTTCGCCGACGAGAAGTGGGTCGCCTCTACGAAGTCGAGCGCCTGGGAAGTCAAGGGCACGACGGGCGTCGCAATCGACGTCAACACGTACAAGGGCGCCGACCCGGCCCACCTCAAAGAGGTGCTCGACTCGGCGATCGCCCGCCTCGACTCGGTACTGGGGACAAAGATTCCCGTCCGCGTCCACCTGACGACGAATCTGCGGGCCCGCCTCGGATCCGCTGACCGCGTCGAGTAGGTTCACTACCCTGAAGGTGTCCACCCCGACACCACCCATAGAAAGGAAAACCTCATGGCATTTGAGGACGACATCAAGAACAAGACCGAGGAATTCGGCGGCAAGGTTAAGGAAGCTGCCGGCTCGGTGACCGACGACAAGGAACTCAAGGCCGAGGGGAAGGCTGACCAGACTTCCGCTCAGGTCAAGGACAAGGTCGCCGACGTTAAGGACAAGGCTGAGGAGCTCGGCGAGCAGGCCAAGGACAAGGCGGGCGAACTGGGTGAGCAGGCCAAGGACATGGCCCAGCAGGCTGGCGCCAACCTCAAGGCTGCCTTCGGCAAGATCAAGGAAGGCTTCTCCGAGTAGGTTTCATGCCCTCGTAGTTGCTTGAGACCGCGGGGCCCGGCATATGCTGGGCCCCGAAGGTCAATTGCCGAGCTAGGAGGACAGGTGGTTGCGTCTGACACGCCCGACGACGTCCTCGTCGACTTGTGTCTAGATGGCGACGCCGAAGCGTTCGGCGTTCTCGCCAGAAAATATGCGCCGGCCATGAAGGCCGTTGCTTCTCGGCTCGGCCCTCGGCCCGCCGATATCGACGATATCGTCCAGGATTCGCTGTTGCAGGCGTGGCAGCGCCTCGACCAGGTCTCCGATCCCGGGTCCGTACGATCGTGGATGCTACGACTAACGGCCCGCAAGGCCATCGACCACGCCCGGCGACACCGAAGCCACGACGACGTCGACGCGCTACCTGATCTGGCGGCCCCACAAACGCCACCCGAGGCCGCGGCCGTCGTTTCGGCCGGTTCCACGGCTCTCGCCGAAGCCCTCAATGCCCTGCCCGAATCTCAACGGATCGTCTGGTGGCTACGCGAGGGCGCCGACATGTCGTATGAGGACATAGCCCACGCCCTTGGGATTTCGGCAGGATCGGTGCGCGGCAGGCTTGCCCGTGCCAGACAAACACTCATGAACGAGATGGAGGAATGGAGATGACGAGCACGCCCTCACTGCTTCCGTGCGGTGTCTCCAGCCACGACCTCAACGCTCTCGTCGATTACACGCAGGGCGCGCGCGACGCGCTCGCACAACAGCGGGCAGGCGATCTCGACCGCCACGTCGCTCACTGCCCCTATTGTCAGCAGACGTTGGACTCGCTTGAGCACCTGCACACGTCTGCTCGGACGCTCATCGATGAGGAGTCCGCTTTCCATGCCGAGGGACCGTGGCTCGAGGCGGTCTTGCGCGGCCTCACCCTCGAGACGCGCCCCGGACGTCGTATCCCTCTGGCTCCTCCCCGACCCGACGTTACTCTCGACCAGACCGAAGGGTCGCTGCGCGCTCTCGTGCGCAATCGTGTGAGTGATGACGACGCGCTCGTCGTACGCACGCGTCTCGACGGCGAACTCAACCGCCACGACGCCCACGTGCGCATAGGCCTGACGATTCACGTTCGCCTGGGCCGCTCGATCCCGGCGGTTGTCGCGCGTGTGCGCCACAACGCCACGGACATCATCACCGCGTCTACAGCGCTCATCGTCGACGCAGTTGACGTCGTCGTTGCCGACACGTTCGGGTCCCATCAGGAGGTGTGCGCGTGAGCATCGTCGGGACGCTCCAGCCGGCCCCCGCGGTTTCGGAACACGCCCGGGAGGCGATCTATCGGGCCGTGGCCGATGTCGAGGGCGTCGCCATGGTGACCTCGGCGTCACCGTTGCGTAGAGTCCTACCGTCCTCCTCCGATTCCCATCCCGAATGGATCGGTGTCGAGATCGACGGGGGCGAGGCGAGCGTCGATGTCTCTATCGGCATACGTGCCGATCACCTGGCCCTCGAAGTCGCGCACGATGCCCACCGGGCGGTCGTGTGGGCCTGGCGGGCACTCGGCGAGATCGACCATTCGCTCCCCCACCTCGGTCACGTCGGTATCCACGTCGTCTCGGCTACGTCTCGACCCGACGCCACGTAACACACATCACGCCTCACTTGCTGAGATAGGGAGGCGTGTGGCAAGTGTGGCAACCTACCGTTGACCTATGACCGAGATTCTCGATTTTGATTCCGCGCTGGCGGCTCTCGAGCCCGCGACCTGCGGTGTTTACGTCTATTGCAACGGCGCTGACGTCCCGCCCGAGGTCACTCCTTTCGCGATCATCAACGAGTCTGAGGGCCCGTGCGCCCTCATCCCTGCCGAAGACGCGAAGCGTCACAACATCTCCTACTCCCACGAACCGCTGACCCGCATCAGCCTCGGTGTCTCCTCCGCCGTTTACCTCCATGGCCTTACGGGAGCGGTAGCGCAAAACCTCGCCGCCGCCCAGATCCCGTGCAACGTCATCTCGGGGATGCGTCACGACCATTTGTTCGTCACCAAACGACATTCCCGCGAGGCCATGTCGCATCTGCGTCGCCTCGCCAAGCAGGCGCAAGGCTGGGCCCGCGGCTAAACACCTCATGTAGCTGTCGCGAAGACGGCGCCATCACTCGGTGGCGACTACAATGGGGCCGAACACACCTCTCGACCGCGGACGCTATGGCTAAAGAACTACCCGATCACTCGTCGATCCTCGTCAAGCTCGCTGACGGCACCGTCAAGCAGCGCAATATGCTCACCGGCACGGAGGTGTGGACCGTCCCGGGGCGGGGTCACCGCCCCCTCACGGTCCCGCCCGTCGACGAGCACCCGATCGATGACGACACGATCGGGAGCGTCTGTGCGTTTTGCCCGCAACGCTACCTGGATACGCCGCCCGAGAAGGCCCGTGTCGTCCTCGACGCGGCAGGTACGATGCGGCAGATTCGCGACGTTCGGGCCTCACAGCTCAACGACACCCACGCCCTGTTCAGGCGCGTGCCGAACCTCTTCGAGATCGTCAGCTTCGATTACTGGGCCAAGAACCACGGGGTAGAACCCAGCGCCGAACAGCGCCGCCGCATGGCCGAATACCTGTCGGAGCCGGAGGGCTACGACCACGTCTTGTCGATCGTGAAGACCCGACTGCGCGCAATCGGAATGCGCCCAGACGACATCGCCGACCTCAGTGAAGACGATCTTGTGCGCCGGGCTACGGGATTCTTCGCGGGCGGACACGACCTCATTATCGGGCGTCGCCACTACACCGACAGTGCAGAGACGTCCTCACAGCTGGCTTCGGCAGGCACCCTGCCCGTTGACGAGCACGAAGCCTACACGCGCCTGACGATCTCGACGATGCGCGACCTCTACGGCCTCTCCGACAAGGTCCGCTACGTGTCGGCCTTCCAAAACTGGCTCAAACCCGCTGGAGCGTCGTTCGATCACCTACACAAGCAGTTAGTCGCCATTGACGAATACCCGGTGGCAACGATCGCGGAGCTGCGGCGGCTTCACGACCACCCCGACTCCTACGCAGCCATTCTTAAACTGTGCGCCACACGCGGGCTCTTGCTTGCGCAAAATGATGGAGCCGTCGCCATGATCGGAGTCGGACACCGCTACCCGACGTTAGCGATCTGGCCGCTCGGGGAGCCGTGCGCGCCCTGGGAGGCACCCGAATCTATCGTGCGCTGCGTGTCCGACCTGCTCCACGCCTGCCACGCGGCAACGGGCGCTGACGTACCCGTCAACGAGGAGTGGTACCACCGTCCCCTCTCCGTGCATCGCCCGATGCGGTGGCGGATCCTCCTCAAGTGGCGCATTTCGACGCTGGCCGGTTTCGAGGGCGGCACCCGCATCTACCTCAACACGTTGGACCCGTGGACCATTCGCGACCGCGTTCTCCCGCGTCTGCTCACCCTACGTAGCAGCGGGGCGATCAACCCCATGCGCCTTGGTGACGAATGCAAGATCTCCCCGCACGATCTCGCGGGTAGCATCGGTTAGGGTTAGTTAGTCCTAGCGCCTGGGCGTTTCGAGAGCAAAGGAGTCGGCAGTGGCCATCGATCGTCATCGTTGGGCGAAGAGAGTGGCGACGCTTCTCGTCGTCATCCTCGTTGTCGTCCTCCTCGCCGTTCTAGCGTCGTCCTACGTTTTGAAGAATCGAACGAGCGCCGGCGATTCCGCGAAGGGGCCGTTCGCGGCCGAACCCGGCATGACCCGTGCGATCACACCGGCGACCTACGGCGTAAAGTCCTTCGTTCCCTTGCTGGGGACGGGTAATTCGACGGCACCGGTGGGTTATGAGCACGCCCGGGTCATGGCCGGGGTCACCGATTCTGGAGCGAGCGTTCTCATCGGCCTGGGCGACACGGCCCGAGCCACGTGGCAGACCTCGCTCACCGGTCCCCTCGTCACCTGTTCGGCGGTCGCCGACGGCGACCAGCTCCCCTGCCTCGTGAAGTCCTCCACGGGTAGCCTCGTTGCCGTCATCGATCTCAAGACAGGTGCAGCGCGCTGGATCTGGGAGGACGACCAGGTCTACATGAACCTCACGGTCAACGGCGATCACAACGTCGTCCTGCTCGGAGAGGACATGTCGCTGACGGCGATCTCAATGACCGGCGTTATGGTCAGTGAGCCGATGATCTCCCAGGGCGCCGCGGAAAAACAGTGGACACCAGACACCAAGGGCTGCCCCGTGGGCGCGTCCTCCACGATTGTTCCCGAGGCTTTCAAGCAGCTGTCCTCGACGATGTACCTCGTCAGCCACGGCGGTATCAACACCCTCGTCGACGTGTCCAACAACCAGGTTATTGCCGCTATTCCCGGCACCATTCTTCACGACGACAAGGATGAGACGGGACGCTGGGTCATCGCACCCCAGGGCGGGTGCACGCCCGCCGCCGTTGTGACCCCCTCACGCAATCGCATTCAGCTTCTGCCCGAGGACGTGTCGGTGCCTGTCCCCTCGGATCGGTCCATTCCCGAGGTCGTCTTGCGTGGCGGTCGCCTGCACATGATCAACTGGGACGGGCCCGCGGTGGGGCGCCAGGCCTATCCGCCGCTGTCGCTGTCGTTCAACGGAGCTCCCAGGATGGCCTCGACCGACAAGATCGGCGTAGTCGCAGGGGATTCGGTCGTCACCGCGTTCACGAAGGACCACGGCCGCGAACTGTGGGATCTCGACGTCGAAGTCCATGACATGCGCATTGCCGACGATATCCTCATCGTCAATACGAAGGACGGCCACGTCATGGGCGTGGGCTTGGCGACGGGAATGAAGCTGTGGGATCTGCCAGATAGCGCGCTGGGTCACCTGTCGCTGCCGGACGAGCAGACGATTGCCATCGATTCGCAAACGGGCATGTTCCAGTGGAAGGCCGGCGCTGAGTCGAGCGACGGCGAGAGCGCCGTTAACGCCGGGGCGGGCGCTTCCGTCGGCGACGTCGCACCGGGCATCACCTATTCGACATCGACGTGCGTGCGCGTACGCAAACAGGAGGGTGACGAGAATCGCTACTCGGCCCTCTCCGTTCCTCTCGACTGCTCTCTCGGTGGAGCCGAACCGGTCGTAGGGATCCTCGCAGCCGAGACGAAGCCGCGCGGTGGCGACATCGCCGACTACCTCTCGACGTGCCAGTCGTCCTTCCCACGCACGGTCTCCGTGCTCACGGTGACGTCACCGCGCGCCGACGGATCAATCTCTGCTCTGTGCCTCGGTAATCCGGCCGAGAAGGGCCGCTAGGGGCTCACCCACGCGCAGGAGCTCCCATCGAGGGCGAGATCTACCCGATCATCGGCGGCGATCGCAGTTAGGGGAGGCACGTCGGCGCGCAGACGGTAGGACGCATCTTCGACCTCGATGTCGAGCCGGCGGCTGCCCTTAAGGTCACGGACGGCACACACCCGCCCGCTTCTCGCTCCTTGCCCGACCGTGACGGCCCGCGGTCCGATCGCCAGGAGCCGCCCGGCGCTCTCGCTCTCGTCGAATCCCCACCTCGCCGCCTCCAAGACATCGAGGAAGGGGCCGTAGCCAAGGAATTCGGCCACCTCGCGCGTACCCGGCTGCGCCCACACGTCGGCCGGCGTTCCGTGGATGAGGAGGCGACCATCAGCCATGACAGCGAGGTAATCTGCGACAGCGAAAGCCTCGTCGTGATCGTGCGTCACGTAGAGGCCGGCGATGTCACGCCGCACAATGATGTCGCGGATCTCGAGGGCGAGGTGCCCGCGCAAGTGTCGATCCAGCGCGGATAGCGGCTCGTCGAGCAGCAGTGCCCGGCCTCCCGGAGCGATCGCGCGCGCCAGGGCGACCCGCTGCGCCTGACCTCCCGAGAGGGTCGCCACGTCGCGCCGCTCGCAACCGCTAAGCCCAACGAGGTCGAGTAGTTGGCGAACGCGCTCACGGCGTTGCGCGCGCGAGATTCCGCGCAAGCCGTAGCCGATATTGGCTTCGACATTCATGTGGCTAAAGAGGGCCCCCGATTGGAACATCATGCCGATGCCGCGCCTATGCGGGGGCATCCGGGTGGCGTCAACCCCATCGATGAGGATCCGACCGGTACGCGGGGTGATGAGACCCGCGCAGGCGCGCAGCAGCGATGATTTGCCCGACCCCGACGGTCCCACAATGGCGGTTACCGTTCCGGGCGGACACGTGAGGTCGACACGGTCGACGACGAGGTTGTCTGCGTAGGCGACGCTGAGGTTGTCGATGCTCAAACCGCGGTTGGTCATAGCAGGGTTCCTTTCTCGTCTCGGCTCGCCTCGACGATCATCATGACCCCGGCCGTGAGGAGCCCCAATAGCACGGAGGCGGCGGCAGCCATTCCCTGTTCAATAGCCCCCGGCCGTGCCACGAGCTGGTAGATCGCGAGCGGTAGGGTCGGGGTGAGGGGGCGAACGAGGAACGAGGTCGCACCGAATTCACCCATGGAGATAGCGAACGCGTACCCCCACGCGATCGCGGCGGGGCGGGCGAGGAACGCCAAGTCGATGGTGGCGAGGACACGTGCCGGCGAGGCACCGAGCAAGCTCGCCGCCTCCGGCATCTGTGGATCGAGCGCCCGCATAGCGGGGACCATCATGCGTACGGCAAGCGGCAGAGCGACACTCGCTTGGGCGAGTGGCACGAGCCAGCCGGTACGGGCGAGGTCGAGGGGCGGACCGGTGAGCGTGAGAAGGAAACCGAAGCCGACGGTGACGGCGGATACCCCCAGGGGAAGCATGATGACCGCATCGAATGTCCCCTGGACCTTGGTGAGGAAGGCACTGTTGGGACGGCGGGTGACGACGATGGTCGTGAGCGCAGCCATGATGACGGCAATGGTTGCCGCCTGGCACGCGGTGACGACCGATTCCTTCGCGCACGCGAGGACGCTCACCGGTAGCGCCGGTGTCGCCGAGGCCTGGGCGAGTGCCGCATAGTTCGCCCAGGTCGCTTGCCCGTCCCTCGTGAAGGAGCGTGCGAGAGTGTCGGCAAGTGGCAGACAGATAAGGGTCGCAAGGAGGAGGGTGAGGATGCCGACGGCGGGGAGGTCGCGGCGAGCAAGGGGCCGGTCGTTGGCTTCGCGGCTCCCCCGGTCGGCTCGTCCGCGCCCCAGTCGCCGGGCGAGGACGAGGACGGCCACGACGAGGATGAGTTGTAGGAGCGAGTAGATCGCCGCGGCCCGCAGGTTGAAAAACTGCGTGGTCTCGGCGTAGATTTCGGTCTCCAATGTCGAGACGCGTCCGGCGGCGAGGACGAGGACAATCGAGTAGGCCGACGAGCAGTAGAGAAAAACGATCGTCCCCACGGACGCGGCTACGGGGAGGAGCCGGGGCAAGGTGACGTCGCGAAAGACGGCCATGCGTGAGGCCCCGAGGAGAGTGGCCGCTTCCTCCGGCTGGGGATTGAGGTGGGCCCAGGTCGATCCGATCGCACGTGCGAACAGCGAGACGTTAAAGAAAACCATCGCGAAGACGATCGCGATCTCGCCCGGACCAACGCCAAGCCATCCGAGGGCCCCGTTGTCGGAAAAGAGTGCTCGAAGACCGGCCGACACGGACACGGTGGGTAACACGAATGGAACGCTCACGAGGGCGCGCAGGATCCGGCGTCCCGGGAAGCGTAGCCGGTAGAGGAACCAGGCGCTGGCCCACCCGATAACGGCCGATATTGCCGTCGCGGCCAGGGCGAGGCGCAGCGTCGTTGCCACGATGCTCCACGTGCGCGGGGCAGAGACGGTGGCGGCGAGATCGCCCGTATCGAAGCCCCTTTCGCCACCCAGCCCGTAGATGAGAAGAGTACAGGCGGGATAGACGAAAACGAGGAGCAAGAAGGCACACGGGATCGCCGCGGCGATGCCGATACCTGCTCGATAGGCGAGCTCGCCGCCGCTGCGAAGCCTCATCGCCCGAGGAGGGCTTGCAGCTCACGCAGCCAGCCCTCACGGTGTGTACGAATATCGGCAGGTGGGAGCGTCTTCGTCACCGACGGGTCGGGGGCCGGGGCGAATTCGGCCCACCCGGCCGGCAGGGGCGTGTCCTTGCGCACGGGGTACATGTACATGGACTCGGGAATGGCCGCCTGGGTTTGTTCAGAGGCGAGCCACTCGATGACCTTCGCCGCTGCTTCTTCATTGGGCGATCCCTTGAGGATGCCGGCGTATTCCGTTTGGGCGAAGCAGGTTGCGGGCAAGCTTATCGTCGAGGCGCTCGTTCGTTCCTCGTTCATCGTCGCTGCAGGTGAGGTCGCGTAGGAGACGACGATCGGGCGTTTTCCTCCGTTGGCCGAGAACTCCTGCTCGTAGGCTTCGCTCCATCCTGCGACGATCTCGAGCCCGTTGTCCTTCAGCGATTTCCAGTACTCCTGCCACCCGTTGGGGTTGTGCGCGATGGTCGCGTAGAAGAAAGCGAGACCCGTTTCGCCCTGGGCCGGATCAGGGGTGACGGTCAGATCACGGTATTCCGATTTCGTGAGGTCTTCGAGGGTGGCTGGTCGAGCGAGGGAGTTCTTATCGAAGTAGGCGGTGTCGATGTTGACGCACACGTCGCCGCGGTCGATGGGCACGGCGCCGGGGAGATCCTCTAGCGCGTAGGCTTCACCCCCGGGGATCTGCGTGGGCGCAGAGTCGGTGAGGATGTCATGGGCGGCGAGCTCACCCGATGTCGCCTGTGTAAACCCGTAAACAACGTCGGCGACGGGGGCGTCCTTGGTGAGCACGAGCTTGGAGACGAGCTTTTGGCCCGATTCTCCCGACACGATATTGAGGGTAAGGCCCGTCTTTTTCTCGAAGTCGGCCTTGATGGCGTCTGGGAGGGCGAAGGAATCGTGGACGAGGAGGGTGACGGTCGTTGCTTTCCCGTCTCCGGCATCGGAGTGATCGCTCGAGCACGCGCCCAGGCCGGCGAGCGCGAGGGAAATGCCGAGGCACGCGACGCCGCGTGCTATCCGTGTTGATGCTGACATACGTGACCTCCTAGGTGCAGGAGGGAACGAGAGACTCGACTCCCTTCGCCGGCATGACCCGGATCAGGTTCGAGGGTCTGCGATCCGATTTCGCACTCTCAGCGGCACCCGCCGCTCCCCTGTCGTGTTTGTCATGATAACGCACGGGCCCGCGTTTGGAAGGAACGCGGGCCCGTGGGCGCGTGAGGGGCTCGGTCCTCACGGCAAGTGACATTAGTGCTCGTCGTAGTGGTCGCCGTGGGCGTGGTGGAGGTGGCCGTCGTGGAGGTAGTCCGTGTGGCCATCGTGCTCGACCGCCTCGTGACCGCAGTCAGCACCGTGCGTGTGAGCGTCGTGGGCCTCGGCGACGACGTGGTTAACAACCTCGTGCTCGTCGTAGTGATCGCCGTGGGCGTGGTGGAGGTGGCCGTCGTGGAGGTAGTCGTCGTGATCGACCCTGTTGATGACCGGGTGACCGCAATCGTTACCGTGGACGTGGGCGTGATCTTCGTGAATCGTGTGTTCGCTCATGCCCCCATACTACACATAGATGCATTGACACGCAAGTATGTATAGGTGCAGCTGCGGAAGAACGCGCTTACCCTCGATCAGACTGTTCGGCGATAGCGTCCTTGTGTCGCCCGCCGTACCACTTGTTCGTTTGCTTGACGGCAAGACGCTGAATGAGGGTGACGAGAACACCCGAGACGACGGCGAAGACGAGAACCTCGGCGAGATTGGCTTGAGCCTCTTCCTCTGCACCGCGCGGCGCAGAATGGCCCGTGGCAACCTTCCAGCCGGCATCGACGACGCGGTCGGCAATGAAACCCGCGACCGCGAGCGAACCCGCCGAGGCAATCTTCCATCCAATATCCATGAGGTACTCCTTACTCAGTTGGCGCTGCCGCTGACGCCTCCATCGTATCGGTCGTCCTTCTCGCCCGTCTTCTCCGTCAACCATTGCCGCCCGTAGGCTGCACGGGCGAGGATGTGAGCGCCCAATGGCGCGGTGACGGCCTGTAGACAAATGGCAAGGAGGCAGATACCGGTCCAAGCGGCGCTGCGCTGAATGAGAGCAACACCGACCATGATGAGGATGAAACCGAGCATCTGTGGTTTCGTGGCGGCATGCTGGCGTTCTAGCGTCGTACGGAAACGGCAGATTCCGAGCGCTGCCAAACAGACGAAAACGGTCCCTGCCGTGAGCATGCCCACGCCCAGCCACGTGCACACTGTCGCCATCAGCGTTCGACCTCGCTTTCGTCGATGATGCGGCCCTGGCCTCGATAACGTCGCCCAAATCTACCGACCACGGTGGAGGACAGGAAGGACACGAGGGTCAAGACGATAAAGAGAACCCCGATGTCTTCGCGCTCGCCCCGCACGAGAACCAAGGCCGCGAGCGAGACGACAACGGCCGTGAGGACATCGATGGCGAGAACGCGGTCAAGGGCCGTTCGCCCTGCTACAAGGCGAGCCAGGCAGCACAGTCCGGCCAGGCCAAGCGCGATCGCGTTGGCGACAATGACGGCATCGAGAACACTCATGAGGTCTCCTCCCTCACGGGATAGTGGCGATACATACTCGCCAGTTCCTCCGGTGCTTCCCCGCGCGCGAGTGCGGAATAGCGCCCGCGTCCGGGGATTCCCCGTTTCTCCAATTCTTCGCCCGGCGCTATCGCCCACATGATGCGCTCTTCGAGCCGTATCTGGGCCAGTGCGATGGCGTTCGCCCCGGCGGCATCGTCGATGTCGAGGACGTGGAGGTGGAGCGTCGCCGGACGTAGGTGCGCATCCATGACGACGGTGCCGGGGACGAGTGAGGTCAGCGCAGAGCTGATCGTGAGGTAGAGAGGCGATTGGCTCCTTAAGGTCACGGTAACGACATGGGGGCGCGGGCGTTGAGGACGCACGATGATCCGCGACACCTCGAGTGCCGCTTTCGTGAGGTCGACGAGAAATACGGCGGCGAGGACACCCAACCATACGGGCCGCATCCTGGTAATGAGGCCGAGCCTCGGCATGGGAAAGACGAGTTGGAGGGCGGTGGCGAAGACGACACCGACGAGGACCGATACGAGCGTGTAGTCGGCGCGCAGTACGACCCATACGCCTACGAGCCACACGCTCATGTGGAAGCTCACGCGCCGGCGAATGCGGCGCCTGGGCTCGTTGGTGGCAACCGCAGCGTTCATCGTTGTCCCTCCTCTGTCAGCCGGCTATCGGGGTCGCCCTCGTCGTGATCGCTCGGACGATCGATGACGTCTGGCGCTTCGTCGCCCACGTGTCGCGAGTCTCCCTGGCCGCGCCCGGTGTCGGCGATGATCGCTTCAACGTAGTCTTTGCGTTCGAGCAGCCGGGCTGCGCCGCGCGAGGTGTAGGACATGAGTGGTCCGGCAGCGAGGGTAAGAGCGAGCGAGAGAATGACTAGGCCCGCGGTGGGTGCCGCCATAGCGCGGGCGCGCGCGTGGCGCAATCCTCCGCTCGGCCGCGGATCGGCGCCCTCCTCCTCGGCGGTTTGCCAAAAGGCCATGTTCCACACCTTGACGACAACGTAGAGGGTGAGCAGAGAGGTGATAAGTCCGGCGGCGAGCAGTGACCAGGCCAGGGGGGTCGCGGACCTCACGCTCGCTTCTGCGAGGCCGAGCTTACCGATGAAACCGGTGAGCGGGGGGAACCCCACGAGGTTGAGGGCGGGTACGAGGTAGAGGCAGATGAGCCCCACGGAGACGCTCGCCAATGAAGAAAGGCGGCGCAGCGAGGTCGATCCGCCGACGTGTTCCATGAGGCCGGCAACGAGGAAGAGGGTCGTTTGTACGACGATGTGATGGACGGCGTAGAAGATAGCGGCCGCAAGTCCGATCCGGTTGCCCAGCACGATGCCCCACAGCATGAATCCCATGTGGGACACGAGTGTGAAGGACAAGAGACGTTTGATGTCGTCTTGGGCAATAGCACCGAGTATGCCCACGATCATCGTCACGATGCCCGCAACACCGAGAACGGTATCGGCCGCGGAGGTGGGGAAAAGCAGGACCTGGGTGCGGATGATCGCATAGATACCGACCTTGGTGAGTAGGCCCGCGAAAACGGCGGTGATAGGTGCCGAGGCGGTCGGGTAGGAATCGGGAAGCCACGCCGAAAGCGGAAAGATCGCTGCCTTGAGGCCGAAGGCGAGCAGGAACACCGTTTGGATGATGAGGGCCATCCCTGCGTCACCGTCTCGAATTCGCATAGCCAGTTGAGCGAAGGAGAGCGTCCCGTAGGTGCCGTAGGTGAGCGCGATGCCGGTGAGGAATACGAGCGAGCCGGTTAGCGAGACGACGACGTAGACACTTCCGGCTCGGATACGTTGCGCAGTGCCACCGAGCGTCATGAGGACGAACGAGGCCGCCAAGAGTATCTCGAAGCCAACGTAGAGGTTGAACAAGTCGCCGGTGAGGAAGGCGTTGGATACCCCGGCCGACAAGATGAGATAGGCGGGTTGGAAGACGGGGTGGTAGACGGAGGCTGGCGCGTCGGAATCGCCGTCATTGACCTGGGCCTGGGCGAGGGTGAAGAGGAGGACGAGGAGGGTGACGGCGAGGGAGGTGACCAGCATGATGCCGGCGAGCTCATCAACGACGAGGGTAATACCCAGTGGCGCCGCCCACGAACCGACGTCGAGGGTAAGGGGACCGTGACGCGCCTCGAAAGCGAGAAGGCAGGCGACGAGAAGCGAGGCGACGACGGCGACGACCGTGAGGGCGGCTTGGAGCCGGTAGCGCCTGCCGGCCATCATCGCCGCACCTGCGGCTAGGAAGGGGATGAGGACGGGCGCGGGCAGTAGCCAACTCATGCGGTCTCCTCGGTTGCTTCGAGGTCGTCGAGGGAGTGGGCGTCCTCGCCGACGCGTGCCTCGTCGGTGACACGTTCGTTGAGGCGCGAGAGCTTGGACCGGCGTGCGAGACGGCGATCTTCAACATCGTCTGCAACCTCGTCATGGCCGCACAGACGCCACGACCGGTAGGCGAGGGCAAGCCCGAAGGCAGTCGTGCCGAGCGTAATGACGATCGCGGTGAGCGTCATCGCCTGGGGCAGGGCATCGGTCATAGTTCCGGTGACGCCCAGCAGCGGAGGCGCGCCGGCCGCGCCGGCCATGCTCACGAGCAGGACGTTGACTCCGTTGGCGGCGAGGGCGAGCCCAATGAGGATCCGGGTAAGGGTGCGATCCATGATGAGGTAGGCTCCGCATCCGACGAGCACACCGGCGACGACGAGGAGGGTTAGCGAGACGGTCATGGGCGGCTTCCTTGGGCGGAGAGAGGCCGAGTGAAATCGGGATCGCTCGGCGCTGGGGTTTCCGGGTCGGCGTCGACATGCCCACCCTGGGCGGCGATGATGTCGAGAATCATGCCGATGATGACGATGTAGACGCCGATGTCAAAGAGCATGGCCGAGGTGGCGTGGATGTGGCCGGCCCACCCGAGGTCGAGGTCGAAGGGAACCGTTTGGAAGACGGACTTGCCAGCGAGTAGGGGCCATGCGCCGCCGAGGGCGGCCACGAACAGGCCCGTTCCGAGGACGCGTCCGGGATTGAAGGGTACGGCTTCGAGGAGCTCGGTTCTGCCCCCGGCGAGGTAGCGAACGATGAGCGCGATGCCCGCCAGTCCCCCACCGACGAACCCCCCGCCCGGGGAATTGTGGCCGATGATAAGCAGCCACAGGGAGACGATGAGAAGCGTGTGGAAGAGCACGCGCACGGTCATTTCGAAAACGACCGATCTGGCCTGGGGAGGCAGAAGCGTCGCGGTCGCGAGGAGAGGGCGGGTACGGGTCTCCTCGTGCCGGCGACGGGCTTCACGGCGAAGCGATTGGCGTCTCGCCCGGTTGGCACGTTCTTCGCGGTGCGTGAGTTCGCGAACGTAGACGAGCGAGGCGACGCCGACGGCCATGACGAGAACGACCGAGAGCTCGCCCATCGTGTCCCACGCACGCACGTCAACGAGGATGACGTTGACGATGTTGTCACCGTACCCAAATTCGCGCGCCTCCTTGGGTAGGAGCCTGGAGATGGGCGAGTGAACGCGTGCGCCCGCGGCTAGCAGTCCGCCAAGGGTCACCCCGGCTCCGACGAGACTCGCGAGAACGGCCCTCATCCAGCGGGTGCGGCGCTGATGGGAGAGGTGTCCGCGGCCGGGGAAGCCACCGGGGAGGCGCCGTAGAGCGAGGACGAAGACGACAATCGTGATTGCCTCAACGACGAGTTGGGTGAGGGCGAGATCGGGTGCGCCAAAGGACAGGAAGAGCATGGAGACACCCGCTCCGACGGCTCCGAGTGCCAGGGCGGCGTAGAGACGGCGCTGTGCCGTGACCGTCACGAAAGCGGCGGCGACGGTGAGGACGGCGACGATGAGTTCGATGCTCGAGTGGGTGAGGACTGGCCGGTGGGTGAGGTCGATGCCCGACCATGCCGTGGCGGCGCCGGTAGCCACGCATATGGTGACGAGGATCCCGGCGATCTCCAGGGGCAGGGAGCCACGGTGAAAGGTCGTCGTGACCTTTGCCGCGAAGTCTTCGAGGCGGCCGATGGAGCGCGTGTAGACAGTGGCGGCTGCGAGCTCATTGGGGAAGGCGAGGCGGCGCTGCCACCTGGCGACGAGGGGGCGCTGTCGGTACATGACCCACCCGCCGAGGAGGATAAGGAGGGTCGCTGCGGCCGGTCCCACGCCCGACCACCAGGCCAGGTGAACGGAGCCGGGCCAACGCCCCGCCCAACCGTCGACGACCGTCTCGACGGTGTGGGGCACGAAACCGATCGCGACCGAAGCGAAGGCGAGCATGGCGGGGACGATCCACACGGGCAGCGTCGCCCGGCTCACGCGCGTGTAACGCCTCGTGTCGAGCCCGTCGTGTGTGCGCCCCTTGATGCCGAATGCGCCCCACCAGTAGCGCAGAGTGTAGGCGACGGTGAGGATCGACCCGATGATAAGGGCGAGGGCGATC
The DNA here is from genome assembly GCA_030527545.1 of Actinomycetaceae bacterium. GTDB lineage: Bacteria > Actinomycetota > Actinomycetes > Actinomycetales > Actinomycetaceae > Nanchangia. The sequence goes on along the minus strand of JAUNAP010000003.1, from coordinate 94,400 downwards.
GGCCAACCGTGGGCGAGATAGTGGGTGAGTGCGGCCTCTTTTCCCAGATAGCCGCCGGTGAGCGGGAATCCCGCCATGGATGCGCCCGCGAAGGCCGCGGTGACGGCGAGGCGTCGGGCTCCGAGTTTGAGTCCAGACAGTTCCCTCAGGTCTCGTGTCCCGGCTATTTTTTCGATTGTGCCCGTCGTGAGGAAGAGCGCCGATTTGAAGGTGGCGTGGGCGATGACGAGGGTTTGTGCGGCCGCAAGCGAGGCGGCGTCTCCTTGAGCGCCGATGGCGATGATGAGGCCGAGTTGGGAGATCGTCCCGTAGGCGAGGATGAGTTTGAGGTCGGTTTGGCGTAGCGCCCGGTATCCACCGAGAAGCAAGGCCCCAAGCCCGGCGAGGGTGAGCAGCGCGGTGAAACCCGGGTAGTGGGCGGCTCCTGGACTCAGCCGGAGCACAAGGTAGACGCCTGCTTTCACCATTGCGGCGGCGTGGAGGAAGGCGGAGACGGGCGTTGGGGCGGCCATCGCCTGGGGCAACCAGAAGTGCGTGGGAATGAGAGCGGATTTGGTGACGGCGCCGGCAACGAGGAGGCACATGGCGACGGTCACGGCGGCTGAGGGGGGAATTGTTCCCGCTGCGAGGGCGTCGACAAGGCTTGAGAGTCGGTAGGTCCCCCCGGGGGCTTCTCCGAGAATGACAAAGCCGGCGAGCATGGCCAGGGAGCCGGTGGTGGTGACGAGGAACGCCTGACGGGCCGCTGCTCGGGCGTAGCGTTTGGCGTGGTGGTGTCCGATGAGGAGGAAGGACAGCAGGGAGGTCGCTTCCCAGGCAATGTAGAGTCCGATCGTGTGATCGGCCAGTACAACTGCGGTCATGGCACCTGCGAAGGCGACGAAGACGCACGCGAACCTCTTGAGCCCGATCGCGCGAGCCGGAAAGTAGTGGGAGCAGTAGAGAAGAACGAGGGCGCCGACAACCTGAATGATGAGGTAGAGCAGCCACGACAGCGGGTCGAGGCGCACAGCGAGGTCGAGGCCTAGCGCGGGGATCCACGTCAGGGACTCCACAATTGGGGCTCGAAACACCGTCTGGGAGACGGCTAAGCCCCACACGGCCCCTGCGGCGGGCACGGCGGCTAACGCTAAGAAGGCACGGCGGTCGAAACGCGCAACGAGATAGGGTGCGATCGCGGCCGCGATGATGTAGGTCGCGAGGAGAAGAAACACACGACTCCCGGGGGTTGAAACGACGGGAAAGTTATCTTGTTTCTAGTTTACGTGCATGGCACGATGCTGCAACGGCTAGGCGTCGTTGTGGACGATGGCGTCGATGATGAATCCGTCTTCGTCGAGGATCGCTCCGCCAATGAGGTGGACGAGTCCGGTCGCGAGGGTCTCGATGGTTTCCGCTGCGGCGAGGCGTTCGATTCTCTGACCTCGCGAAAGAGAGTGCCCGGGGGTGGGGAGGGTCCGCGGCAGCCAGGAGATGTCGTAGATGGCGAGCGGTCCATCAGCCCAGGGCTCCCAGCGCAGCGCCGGGGGCACGTCAGTCGTCGGTTCGGCGTGAAACGACAGGTGGGTGCCGTCCGCGTTTGTCCACGTGAGGCTGTAGCCTGCAGGCGGCACCGGATGGGCGGCGGCCATCTCATCGAATGCGCGTGCTTCTGCCGCGAGGCGGCGAACCTCGTCTGCTCCCAGGTCGGCTTCGATGGCTTCTCGTGCGACCCGTTCGTGTCGGCGTTGCCCGGTGCGGGAGGCCCCGACGGGGCGCGCGGGGGTGGGCGGTGCGTCGAGGAGTTCGGCGCCGGGGCATGTTGTGCGTACGAGCGCCGCCCCATCGGCCGCTTCGATCCAGGCGGGCGCGTAAACGGTGAGGTTGACGGCGGAGTCGGGGTCTGGCTTCACAACGGTCTGCGATTGCGCAACGCGCATGGCTCCGGCGAGACGGCGAGTGATGGCGTATAGGCCGGTGAGTACTTCCCAGTGCCATCCGGCCGGCTGGTTGTCGGCGTAGGCGCGCACGAGGGGGTGGGCGGTGAGTAGATGCTGGGGTATGGGGCCGGTGAGATCGGCGGGAATGTCGAGCAGGTAGGTATAGCTGACGTAGTGAGGCAGCTTGAGGGTAGCTTTTGTCGCCTTGTCGAGGCTGTAGGGGCCACGCAGGTAGGCGTTCCCACCAAGCCCGAGGCAACCGGGCTTCACCCAGCCCGCGTTGGGCCACAAGGTGACGGCGAGGGCCTCGATTTCGCTGGGCGACACGTCTGGGGAGAGCGCGATGAGATCGGTGTCCGTGTCGTTTAGTGGCCCGAGGTCGGCCCAGTAGGCGGGTCCGGGGTCGATGGCGGGGGCAAGGGAGGGTTCGAGCCCGGTTGTGCCGTCGGCATCCGTCACGACTCTCAGGGTGTGGGCGCCCTGTCCTTTGACGCCGAGCAGCGTGTCTGTCAGGGGGTCTGGGCGGTTCTCACTCACGTGGGGCCTCGGGGATGGTGACGCGTTCGAAGTGCAGGTGTGAACGCGAGGCGGTGGGTCCGCGTTGCCCCTGATAGCGGGACCCGTGGGCGCCTTGTCCGTAGGGGCGCTCGGCCGGGGAGGACAGCTGGAAGAAGCAGAGTTGGCCGATTTTCATGCCGGGATAGAGCCGGATAGGCATGGTCGCGGTGTTGGATAGTTCGAGCGTGACGTGCCCGTCGAATCCGGGATCGATAAATCCGGCTGTGGAGTGGGTGAGGAGCCCGAGTCGACCGAGGGAGGATTTGCCTTCGAGCCGGGCGGCGACGTCATCGGGCAGGTGGACGCGCTCGTAGGTCGCACCGAGAACGAATTCGCCGGGGTGGAGGATGAAGCAGTCGTTGTCACCGGCGTCGTAGAGGTAGGTCAGTTCGTTTTGCTCGGTCGCGGGGTCGATGACGTCGTAGCAGTGGTTGTTGAATAGCCGGAAGTAGCGGTCGAGGCGCACGTCGATGGAGGCGGGCTGGACCATCGCGGGGTCGTAGGGGTCGATGGTGGCCCGTCCGGATTCGATGAGGGCGGCAATGTCGTGGTCACTGAGCAGCACGGCGCTAGTCTCTCATTCCTCGTGGGAGCGTCGGCAATCGGCGCGTGTGACGTGGGCAAGGAGCGCGTGGGCGACTTGTTCGGGGGCCTCGACGGCGCTCATGTGTCTGAGCCCAGGCAGCTTGAGGAGGGTGCGCTGCGACTGTGGGGTGCCGAGTCGGCCCGCGAGGGACTCGGCGGCTTCGAAGGGCAGGCCGCCGTCGTTTTCTGCGCTGATGATGAGGGTCGGGCAGGTGATCTCGCCGACGCGTTCGTCGAGGTCGGTGGCGCCGAGGACTTCACAGCATTGGGCGTAGCCTTCGTCTGCGCATGCAGCGAAGTCGTCGCGGATCGCACGCCACACGCGCGGATGCTGGGCGCGGGCGTCGGGGGTGAACCAGCGTTCAAAGGTGGCGTCGAGGAGGCTTTCAGTTCCCTCTTCACGTACTCGTTCGGCTTTAGCCGGCCACTGGTCGAGGGGCAGAGTCGCGGGCCCCGAACTCATGACTGCGATTGAGGAGAGCCAGTCGGGACGTGCGATCCCTGCGGCGAGAGCGGTGAGACCGCCGAAGGACAGCCCGGCGAGGTGGGCGCGGGCGATACCAAGGGTCTCGAGGGTGCGGGCGAGAGCGCCGAGGACGTCACTCATCGTCAGGGGACCGTCGACGGGGGCGACGGGCGCACCGCCGTGTCCGGGCAGGCAGTAACGCACGACTCGCAGATCACCCACGAGGTGGGGAACGACTTCGTCCCACATGGCCGGGGAGGATCCGAGCGAATGTCCGAGGAGGAGAACGGGTTTGTCGGCGGCGCCGTCGATACGAGTCGACAGGGTCCAACTGGTGTTCGTCATGGTTGCGTCCTCACGTGCGACGGTCTTTGTTCCACTGTAGTCGCACGGCTGACGCGAGCGCCACGACCAACAGACAGCCGAGCAACTCCACGCATCCTGGGGCGACGCGACTTAGTGACTTGCTGCCCAGCGTTAAGTGCGACCCACGAACAAGGAGACGGTCCCGATGGCGTCGCCGCCGTCGAAAACACCTTACTTCACACAGAAGTAGGCGACTCCACTCCCTTATTTGCTATTCTGCATTACCTCATTGCGATAAGCAATTCGCGAGTTGCACAAGTCTACGCCCTCAAGCTACTACTTTGGCCATCCGAGCCATACGGCATACGCTACTAGACATAGCCCCGCAACTATCATGGCGTAGCCACGCCGATCACCCTTCGCGCGGGCGCATCCGACGACGAGGTAAATTACGCCAGCCACGCAAGCCAACAGCATAACATAGAAACCCACTTCCCCAATCCTATCTCTCGATTGTAATGATGCTATCACAGCGTCGAGCCAACTCCATATCGTGAGTTGCTGCCACGATCGTTGATCCACTCTCGGCGCTTAGTTCAAACAAGAGATCAGTGAGCCGCTCCCGGCTCTCAGCATCCAGCGAAGCGGTCGGCTCGTCCGCCAGTATCAACTGCGGCTTCATCAGCACCGCGCGCGCAAATGCCGCCCGGGCGCGCTCGCCTCCAGAACACTCAAGCGGTTTCCTCTTAAGTAACACTTCTATCCCCAGTCGCTCAACGATGCTCTGAAACCTCACGCCCACCTCCTTGTCAGACCTGGCCGCGTACACAAGCGACAGTCTAATGTTTTCTCCGAGAGTCATAGCGTTGATCAGAGCAGATTCCTGCAGAACGAAACCGATCTTGCTGTAGCGCCACCGGGCCGTACGAACATCAGACAACTCCTCCACGTCGCGGCTCCGGTGATGTTCCTCGGCCAGATGGAGGACGGGGTCGTGGGATAGATCAATACCTCACGCGCTTGCAACGCCCTTTGACCAGTAGCATGGCGACCATCTGCCGCTCCCGAGCGCTCGAGTGCGTGTCGTGCCTTCCCGGCACCGTTCCATCGCTCCCTCGGCTTGTCAGCACAACTAAAGGCAAGCGTCCCCGCCGAACTTCCTCTTAAACAACGAGCTGCCGTCCCTGATATGTGAGGCCGCACATCAGAACGCCTCCTGCCAGAAAAGGCTGTGTACTCTCGACAGGGCACTCCGCGGGATCTCCCGATTTTGCCGGGGCTTCTTGTATCCAGACGACGCTGCAGCAGATGTATGGACGTCGGATCTGATAAGGGCTGGACTACTCTCTCGGCCTTACAGGTCTTGGGACTTGCGGTTTCTAGGCGAGATTGCCCACATGCAATCTGTACCTACGCCTGTCGGTGGCAATTTTACGTAGTTCTGTCAGTCGTGTCGTAGGTGCAGAGGGAGTGTGCTTTGTGGGCTGCGTTGGCACGTATCGCGCAAAGGGGACCACCTCACCGGAAGCATTTCTGACAGCTATTTCATGAGTCGTATTCTGCATTGGGTGCTATCTACAGCACTTCACTGACAGCATTCGTGCTTGCTTTGTGGATTACGCCACGCCAATCAGCCCTTGAATCGCCCATTTGTCCTACGCAAGATACAGGGTAGACAGCTTTGGAACACGGACTACAAACTGTCTCTTAACCCCGCTAACCCTATGTCGACCTGAAGCCGCCCACACCTATCTGCGCAAAGACCTGCCCTTCAGAAACGCAGATTAGGCCTCTTTGGTCATCCTGCGGAGAATCGTGCGAGATTCACCAAAAAGTACGGCTACCTTACATGGCAAGTGTCACTCGAGGAGTTCATAGCATGCTTCCTTTTATATCGAACCTGTCGTCCAAGTTGAGGCATAAGGGGAGTAGTTTTGTGTAGGCTTGGCATTCAAGTGGAGAGCATGCCACCCGACCGCATCACGCAGTTCGTTCTATCCGTCGTTAAAGCCCTCAGGCCACGCCTTGAGCCAATTAGAACCTCGCTTAGTTACCTAGTTCGTGTCGAGCGCCGCGAGGAAACAATATCTCGCCCCAGACCTGCCATAGCAGGGATGGGGATCCATTCTGGTATCCGCCTCCTCAACAGATCCAATCTTCGAACATCTCTGCCTGTGAGCATCGGATGCAATCTCGCCTTTGATAGACAGGTCAGACAACGAGCCTGAAATACCTTATAGCGATGCAAAAGCACCTACGCCCAAGCGTCGCGCGCAGAGGCGCTCTATATTCTTAGAAGCGGCCTTATGTTTGGCCGAGCGTCAGCCCCGACGACTTCATCGGCAGACCCAAAGCTCGTGGCAACCGTTGTGCGTAGCCCTAGGGTTAACGGCATACGCACAACGGATGCTCCAGTCGCAGCAACCAAGACTGTCAGAGATCCGTCTCAAACTTAGGTTGCAGACGATTCTTGCTTCGAAGAAATTCGCCGTTTACTCCGGGCAGTTCGCCTCCACATCTTCTTGGAAGCCTGAAGGGTCACCCAACTTAGCGCGATCTAGGTAGTCCCGGAAGAACCGGCGAGTTGCGTCATCTGCGCGTTCAGTGCTCATGTAGCCCATTTCAGGTACTTTTTCTAGCGCTTCCAGTGCCTCCTTAGCTTTACTCGAATCCGAGGAGTAGGTGGCCAGCCACTGCTTCGCCCAGGCGCACTCATATGCCTGAGATGCTCGGGTGTCGCCGTAGCCTTCTTGATAGCTAACATCGGGATTCTCTCCAGATACTTCATTGGCTGGGGTATACCCTTCGGGCCAAGCTAGCTTCTTGACGGAGTCTTTGTATTCCTCCTGCATTTGCTCATAGCTTACAATTTTGCGCGTACCGTCGGTATCGTGGTTGGTCTCTTGGCTCTGCCCCGAGCAGCCGGCCGCTAATATAGCAACCGAAACAAGAACTGCGGTAAAGATCGCGAATTGTTTGCGAATCATTGATGTCTCCTTGTTCTATTGCAAAACACTAACGTAAGGCTAAAGCGGGCTCCAGTTTCGCGGCTCTAATCGCCGGGACTAAACTTCCCAGTAGAGCCGTAACGACAGCTGCTGAGACGGCACCGATGGCTGCGGTGAGAGGGAATACAGGTGCGGCGATCGGCGTATCAGCAGGCAAAAAGCTGGGGACCGAAAGAATGACCGCTTGAGCGACCAGGATCGCCACTGCCGACACAAGAATTGCTACCAGTAGCGAGCCGCCTAGAACCAGGGCGGCTATTGACATTCTAGTCGCGCCGAGTGCCCGGCGAATGAGGAGTTCCCGCGATCGTTGTTCCAGCGATGCTAGCCCGATGTTAAAGAGTCCAAGTGACGACACAAAAAGCAGCAAGATTGCGCAGATGGCGAAAGCTATCTGAATCGCCGAAGCAACATCTTTAAAGACAGACGAGGCGCGACTCTCACCGATGTCTGAAACTCGCCCGTTAATCGTATCGTACAAAAGATCCGAGATGTTCGACCTAAAGGTCGCCTCGGTAAGATCGTCTTTGTTCCATACATATAGTGTCATCTGATCCGCTTTCCAACTATCATGCAGATAGTAGGCGGCGCTTATTGTATTCAAATAAGCGCGGGGGGAATCTACACCATCATTGACCACACCCACGACGTTAGCACCAGAAATGAGGGTGCTTTCAGCAGTCGAAATAACAGCCATGATTGAATTGTCGTATAGGTCGCGCGCAGCTTTGTTGATAACCACATCGAAGCGCGCATCTTCGCCTGGGAGGAACCACCGCCCGGCAGTCATTGGCAAATTAAATACTTTGTTATACGAATCGGAAACAAACATGATTTCTACGTTTCCCGAATCGCGACTCAGCAATAAACACGAAGAATTATCGGACTGTAGAAAGGCCTCTTTGCTCGTCAGACCGAGCCGATAAGACGCGCTAGGAGTTACAGTAAAAGCTGACCTCGGTATACGCCGATCGAGCCGCTCATAGAACGCACTCAGTTTGTCGACCGAGCTATCCTCAACGTCTTCTATGTGAGCGTAAAGAGTAGGCTCGCGACCATAAAGTTGCTCGTTAGCAGATTTTAAATAAGTATCTCCCACTGAACCAGCGAGAACCGAGAGGATCACAGCAACGATGCCGACAAACATCGAGATCGACGTCAGCGTGGTTCTCAAAGGAGAGATCCGTAGGTCTTTAAGAAGCATCCTGAACATGAAAAATCTCTCCGTTGTTCATACGAAACGAGACATCGCACAAAGCCGCAATATCGGGATCATGGGTAACGAGCGCTAGTGTAATCGAACGCTCTTTGACTAGCCGAAGTAGCAGATCCATGATTGAGGTACTGGTCTCCGTGTCGAGCGCGCCTGTCGGTTCGTCGCAGATGAGAAGCTCAGGTTCGACTACCAATGCTCTGGCAATCGCTACGCGCTGCTGCTCTCCACCTGAGAGCCTGTTAGGAAACTCCTTGTGACGGTCGGCTAACCCAACCATCTCGAGTACATCCAATGCCGGATCGCACGACTTTCCAAAGCGCTTGGTTTTGCTACTGTAGTGCATCGCCAACTCGATGTTCTCACGTACTGTGAGGTGCTGAATAAGCGAGTAGTTTTGGAAAACGAAACCAAGTTTCCTAGATCTCAGTCTAGAACGGGCGCGATCATTTAGCGCAGACACGTCTACTCCGTCGAGAAGATACGTGCCCGAGTACTTCCTGTTTAGTAATCCTATGATGGATACTAAACTCGTCTTGCCAGATCCAGACTTGCCTACGATAGCGTAGCTGGTCTCCCTCCTCATGCGCAATGTAGCGTCCTTGACGGTATATAAGACTTCACCATTACCCAAAGTGATAGACGCCGAAATGCTATCCAGTTCCACAAGATCTTCAGACAATTTTATTTGTTCCTCGAATCCAGGTTCGGAGCTTCGAGGCTGACATGATCCCCCGGCTGCAAGCCGGCCACAATCTCTATTTTTGCACCGTCAGTAGCGCCGAGTTGAACACTGGTAACCTCTTCTTTTCCTCCTACTAGCTTAGTTACTTTACCCTGAGTCAGTCGACCCGCAACTGCGGATACAGGCAATGTTAGAACCCCTTCACGTCGCTTGGCACTGATGACCAGATTGGCCTGTTGGCCAGCTGAGACATCGACATCTTTAGCAATGAGACACACCGCCTGATCATGAGAGGCAATGGGTTCGCCGCTAGCATTAGTGGCAGAGTTACCAGCTGATCCTTTATCCACATCCGCTTGCGAATCCTCGCTTGAATAGTTCGCGAGATGAATTTTCCTAGGCTCTTGCCCTGTAGCGGTTGCTGATTGGTTCGCAGAATTGTCCTGAGTTGCTTGCAAATTCGAGCTTTCTGTGCCCGAAGCTACAGCCGTGACGACAGCTAGACAATCGGTAGGTCCGACGCCATCAGCGATCTGAAACTTGCCGCTTAAATCTGCAACCTGTGCGTGCCTCAAAAGTGACCCTATTGGGACTGTAAAACCAAATCCGCGATACTCGTACCCGAGTACGGCATAATTTGCTGGGAGCTCATCCGAGGATTCCGCAACTTGCGTAATCGTAGCCTCTACAGGAGTAGTAATCTCTTTGCCGCCTGTCCACCCAACAACGGTTCCGGGTTTAACAACTTGGCCTGGCTTGACAGCGCTCTTGAACGATCCGCGTTCTGCTAACGTTAACGTGAAAGCGGGTTTCTGTTGAACCTCTGCTTTTAGAGAAAGAGTCGGCACGATGTCACCCGTCGTGACTTCAATCGAACCGCTTCCTCTATTTGCATTCTGAGACGCTTGGGTCACCTCACTACTCGGGCTGTTATCGCATCCAATTAACACGGTAGCAGCAAGTAGTGAGGTGACCGCAAAGCCAACTAGACTACATCTGGACGTGGACATAGGCGCAACTAAACTCTAGTAGGTCAGGCCACCACTGAGACCGCGAGCAAGCCGGTCAGCGCGACTGCGATCGTCTGTTTCTTGAGGTTCACTTCAGCTCCTTTGCTGTCGTCTTGGACGTGTAGCCAACGTCGGCGCAGAAGGTGCCCTCTCCCGGCGACGCTTCCATGCTAGCAGAACGACCTGCCACTGTCGATGCTATGGTTCCTGCGTCAGATGGTTGACAGCCTGCTTCTGCACTGGTCGGTGGTTGGCGAATGTTTGCTAGGTGGCGTAGAGGTAAATCCAACACGTCAAGGACGAATACAACCACAACACCTGGCGGCTAAAAGCCATCGAGGCAAAAATCCTCGAACGAACCGCGAAACACAGGGCCCTACTCGCCGCCTACGACCAACTCTCCAATGCGCCAATCAACCAGTTCCAACCCACCCAATGGACTGCACTCATAAACCACGCAGTTGTCAGCAAAGAACGTATCAAGTTCTTCTTCCGCGACGGACACGCCATCACCATCGACCTATAGAACTGTCCTGTACCTGCGAGCCCACCCCAGCTCAGGGGCGGGTTCCTCATTCCGAAGAAACCGCACGCGACCAGGCAAACCCCGAGCCCACCAACGCGAGCTGAAAAACAGACCCCCCAAGCGCCAACTCTCCAACGCAACCAGGGACTTATCAAGTGCGATGTCATAGTGGAGCGGGTGACGGGAGTCGAACCCGCCTCTACAGCTTGGGAAGCTGTCGTTCTACCGATGAACTACACCCGCGAGGTGTTAACCTGCCACGAGCATACACGGCTCCCCCGGGCCCGCCAAATTAGGAGGTCAGCTTTGCCGAAGCTCATCGTCGCGGCAATCATTGTCGGAGAGGGCGACAAGATCCTCGCTTCCGCCAGGGCCTACCCAGCAGACCTGGCCGGTCGTTTCGAATTCGCCGGCGGCAAGGTCGAAGACGGCGAAGACCCGCGCGACGCGCTCGTGCGCGAGCTCGACGAGGAACTTCACCTCGCCGTCTCCCTCGGACCCGCCTTCCGCAACCCGCACAACGCCGACGGCACCTGGCCCCTTGACGGCGGGCGCAAGATGGCGACCTGGTGGGCGCGTCCTCTCACCCACACCACCCCGCTTCTCACCTCCTCCCACCTCGCCCACGTCTGGCAGCCGCGCGAAAGGCTCAGCGAACTCAACTGGCTCGCCCCCGACCGGCCTATTGCCACTCTCCTCGAACGCACCACGCCACCCCTTTGATGACGCTGCGGCAGGCTCTGTCAGAATCTGCCATAATGGCCCTCATGCCTAAGATCCTCGGAAATAACCTCGCGGAGCACCGCCAACACATTCGCGAACGCCTCTTTCACGCTCTCGGCGAACTGCTCCACGAACGCACCTTCGACTCGCTGACGATGGCCGAGATCGCGGCAGCAGCAGATGTCGGACGCACCGCCGTCTACAACCACTTCGACGACAAAGAGTCTCTCCTCCTCGCCTACATCCACCACGAAACTGCGCGCTACTCTGTGCGGCTACGCGAACGGCTCGCAGCCCTCGACGATCCCCTTCACAAGCTGCGTGTCTACATTCGCGAACAACTCATCCTCGGCGCCACCTACCACCTCGCGCCGACAACGAATCTGCGTCACCAGGTCTCCTCGACGACAATCCGCGAACTATCCAGCCACGGCCACGACATCGAAGACGTCCTATCGGGCATCCTCGAAGAAGCCATGACCAGCGGCATCATGCCCAAACAGAATCTCCTCGTGTGCATCTCCATGGTCAATGGGACCCTCGCGGGCCGCCGGATGCCCGACGACGAGGCCGCCCGCGAATACCTCATCCACGCCCTCCAAGCCTTCATCCTTCGAGGCCTCGGAGTCAGCTCCACCCTTGTTCCCTTCCCCAACCCCCAACGCTTCCTCGGTCGCCCCCTCGCCATCACCGCCTCCCCCCTACCCGCCGACGAACGATCCGGCTCCCTCGCCATGGGACTGTGCCCCGTCCACCAGCCTGCCTGACAGGACACTCACTACTCGCAAACCAGCGCCACGCGCTAGGCTAGCGGGGTACGCAAGGACACGGGAGAAACAATGAGCCTAGAGGACGAACTGCGCCGCGCAGCCGACCCCGACACGCCGCTTGACCAGCTGCACTATCTCGCTCAAAACGTCCCAGAAACCCGGCCTGCTATCGCCGCAAACCCCAGCACCTACCCCGAGTTACTCGAATGGCTCGGCGAATTCGACGACCCCGACATTGCCGAGGCACTCGCCACCCGGGGCTACGAAGAGGACTGGCCCTACGAAACCAACGAAATCGACGCCGTCGACCCCGCGCGTAAGGACGACCCCGCCCACGCGGACGACGCAGGCAAGCCCGAGCCCACCAACGAGCGTCCCGCCCGCATCCGCACCAACAACGAGCGCCCCTGGTACGCCAAGCCCGGCGGCATCATCGGTCTCATCACCGCCATCGTCGTTTCCGTCATCATCCTGCTCAGCATCATCGGCGGCATCCTCTACGCGACCGGTCACCGTTCCACCGGACTCGGCGGCCTCGTCAACACGATCATCCACCTGGGCGAGCGCGACCCCCAATCCATGGCCGACATCGCCCCCGACGACTCCGAAAACCCAGGCGCCTCCCAACGCGGAGGCACCGACGCCGCCAAAGGCAAACTGGCTCTGACCAGCCAGGAACGTCTCGTCAAGGACTTTCCCGTCGACGAACACCCCGACGAAAACCGGCCCGTCCCGCCGGCCGCCTACACCGATGTGTCACAATTCCAGGTCGACGACGGGCGCGTCCAATGCAGCCTCACCCCCGACCACGCGACCTGCCAGATCGCCAAAACCAGCCAGGACTACGGCAATGCGGGTGGCCCACTTGTCCTCACCGTTACCTCGGGAGGGACCTTCGCGATGACCGAACCCAACAACACCCTCCCCCCCACCTCCCAATCGGCCGTCCTCGCCCCCTCGGCCGCCGTCGCCCAAGGGAAAATGGTCTGCCAATCCGCAGGATCAACCGTCGAATGCTGGGACGCGGTCTCCGGCCACGGCTTCGTCGTCGGCAACGGACGCGTCGGCCAGTTCTAAACCCCACCATGCGCTGAGGGGACGGTGCCCGAACGGACCGCCCCCTCAGCGATTGTCTGTCGCAACTCGAACTAGCGTGTAACCAGCTCTCGCGCCACGATCTCGGCCAACTCAACCGCATTGAGCGCCGCACCCTTACGAAGGTTGTCCCCCACGACGACGAACGACAACCCACGGCCACCCTCGACCGCCTGATCGAGCCTCACGCGCCCCACAAACGTGCCATCGCGACCGGCCGCAGCCAGCGGGTTCGGCACGTCGACGACCTCGACCCCCGGCGCCTCGCCCAGAATGCGCAGCGCCTCGTCAGCATCGACCGTCTCCGAGAATTCCGCATTCACCGACACCAGGTGCGTCGTAAACACCGGGATGCGGATACACGTGCACGACGCCGCCAAATCGGGCAGGTGGAGGATGCGGCGCGACTCGTTGCGCAGCTTTTGTTCCTCGTCCGTCTCACCCGACCCGTCGTCGACAAACGAGCCGGCCACTGGCACCGCATTAAACGCGATCGGGGCAACATAGACCCCCGGATCCGGAAAATCGACGGCCCGCCCATCGGCGACAAGCCCGCGCAGCTGCTCCGGTTCAGCAGCAGCCACCCCGGCCACCAGCTCGTCGACACCCGCGCGGCCCGAGCCAGACACCGCCTGATAGGTCGAAGCGATAAGCCGCGTCAACCCATAGCGGTTGTGAAGCGCCTTAAGGGCCGGCATAGCCGCCATCGTCGTACAATTCGGGTTCGCGATAATCCCCTTCGGACGGTCCGCGACGTCTTCGGGATTCACCTCCGACACGACGAGGGGAACCTGCGGATCCTTACGCCACGCCGACGAATTATCGACGACGACCGCGCCGGCCTCCACGAACTTCGGTGCGTACTCGCGCGACGCAGCTCCGCCAGCCGAAAAAATCGCGATATCGATGCCCGACAGATCGGCGGTAGCGACGTCCTCGACCTCCACCGGGGTGCCGCAGTAGTCAAGCACCTGCCCGGCGGAACGGGACGTCGCAAAGAAACGCATGCGGCCCACCGGGAACTCCCGCTCGGCCAAGATCGCACGCATGACCCGGCCAACCTGACCCGTCGCGCCGACAACGCCGACACACAGCCCCTCACTCATCGTCCAGTCCCCCCATACACAACAGCTTCCGTTTCTTGCGCGTCCAAATTGAACTCCGCGTGGAGAGCACGCACCGCCTCGTCAAGCCGGTCGGCGTCGACGATCACCGAAATACGCACCTCGGAGGTCGAAATCATCTCCACGTTGACGCCCGCCTTCGACAGGGCCTCGAAAAACCGGGCAGAGATACCCGGATTCGTCCGCATGCCGGCGCCCACCAGCGACAGCTTGCCGATCTCGGGGTTATAGACGATCTCGCGGTAATCGAGGATCTCGCGGGCCTTCTCCAGCCGCTCGAGGATATCCTTCGCATCGCCCGACTGGCAGGTGAATGTGATCGTCGAACGGCCCGGGACGTTCACCGCAATATTTTGGACAATCATGTCGATATTGGCATCCGCGGCAGCAACCTGACGGAACAGCTCAGCGGCCGTACCGGGCTTATCAGGTAGCCCCGCCACCGTGATTTTTTCTTGCGAACGGTCATGGGCAATCCCCGAAATAATCGGCTGCTCCATATCCTGTTCCTTCCTGTCAAAACTGTCGGGATCCAGGTAACCCGCCAGCGTCGAGGCGGGCCTGTCATCAGCAATCCACGTGCCCAGCTTGTCTGAAAACGACGAGCGCACGTGGAGAGGGACTCGGTAACGCCGAGCGTACTCGACCGCACGCAAATGGAGGATCTTCGCGCCGTTCGCCGCGAGCTCGAGCGTCTCCTGATAGTCGAGTTTGCGGACCTGACGGGCCAGCGGGACGATGCGAGGATCGGCCGTGAACAGCCCGTCCACGTCGGTGAAGATCTCACACACGTCCGCATTGAGGGCCGCCGCGAGCGCCACCGCCGTCGTGTCCGATCCTCCCCTGCCCAGGGTTGTCACGTCACCGCGGTCGTTGACACCTTGGAACCCGGCGACGATCGCGACCGATCCTGTGTGGAGAGCGCGAGCCACCCTTTCGGGAACCATGCCCGTGATCGAGGCCTTACCGTAACGGGTGTCGGTGTGGATCCCTGCCTGGCGGCCCGTGTAGGCGTAGGCGGGCACTCCTTCGGCTGTGATAGCCATCGCCAGCAGCGACATCGAGATGCGCTCGCCCGCACTCAAGAGCATGTCCATTTCGCGTTTGGGGGCGTCCGGATTGAGTTCCGCCGCCATGTCGAGCAGGTCATCCGTCGTGTCGCCCATCGCCGATACGACAACGACGACATCGTGGCCGGCGCGGTGCGCGGCAACGACACGCTGGGCGACGCGTTTGAGCGAGGCCGTGTCGGCCACCGACGACCCGCCGTACTTTTGCACAATGAGTGCCATACGGTCTCCACTCCTTTACCGAGGCTTGGACGCCCCCATGCTACGTGGAGCCGCAGGCGACCGGGTGGGGGTGTCTGAACTATGACCGTGGGGGGGGCCCCTGCGCGGGGCCCCCCCCCGGTGATTCTACACCCGTAAACGCGGGGGGGGGCCGACCCGGTTTAGGAAACCGCCCCCGATTTGCCGCCGAACAA
>JAUNAP010000003.1:0-78916 GCA_030527545.1 Actinomycetaceae bacterium | reverse complement strand
GGAGGTGGGCCCCCCCCCATCCGTGGGGGCGCCGCGGGCGCGGGGGGGGGTTTGTATTAACTCGGTCGGGGGGGCGGCCCTGGGCGGGGCCCCCCCCACGGTAGATGATCACCGCTTAACGGCGGGCGTGGCCTTCCTCGTAGTCGTCTCCGGCCGACTTGTTCCAGCTAAACATCTGGCGCAAATCACGGCCAACCGACTCGATCGGGTGGGCTTCTCCCTGGGCGCGCAGTTTCGCAAACTCGGGGGCACCCGCATCCTGGTCCGCAATGAACCGCTCAGCAAACGTGCCATCTTGAATGTCGGAAAGGATCTCGCGCATCGCCTTCTTCGTGTCATCGGTGATGACGCGCGGGCCCGAGACGTAGTCGCCGTATTCGGCGGTATCCGAGCACGACCAGCGCTGCTTCGTGATGCCGCCCTCGTTAATGAGATCGACGATGAGCTTGAGTTCGTGGCACACCTCAAAGTAGGCGATCTCCGGCTGATAGCCTGCGTCGGTGAGCGTTTCGAAACCGGCCTGGATGAGGTGGGACACACCGCCGCACAAGACAGCCTGTTCGCCAAACAGGTCGGTCTCGGTTTCCTCGGTGAAGGTCGTCTTGATGACGCCGGCACGGGTCGCACCCAGGCCTTTCGCGTAGGCCTTCGTCAGCTCCCAGGCGTTGCCCGAAGCGTCCTGCTCGACGGCGATGATCGCCGGCGTGCCGTAGCCCGACTCGTAGGTGGCGCGCACCTTGTGGCCGGGGCCCTTCGGGGCGACCAGGCACACATCGTGACCCTCACCCGGGGTGATGTAGCCGTAGCGGATGTTGAAGCCGTGCGAGAAGAAGATCGCCGCGTCAGGCTTGAGGTTGGGGGCAATCTGCTCAGCGAACAGCGTCCGCTGGACCTGGTCAGGGGCGAGGATCATGACGATGTCACCCTCGGCGACGGCGTCTTCGACCGAGCGCACCTCCAATCCCTGCTCGCGGGCCTTCACGATCGACGCCGAGCCCTCACGCAAACCAACGACGACCTGCACCCCGGAGTCGCGCAGGTTGAGGGCGTGGGCGTGGCCCTGCGAGCCATACCCGATGATCGCCACCTTCTTGTCCGCCAAAGCGGCGAGGTCAGCGTCGGGATCGTAATAGATATCAGCCACGGGTGTTCTCCTTCAATTGGTCGGTGATGGATCGGGCGCCACGTCCAATGGCCACAAGGCCGGATTGAACAAGCTCGCTCACCCCGTACGGTTCGAGCATAGACAGAAGCGCCTCAAGCGTTTCGGTTTGGCCGACCCCCTGGATCGTGAGAGAGGTCGGTTGGACATCGACGACGTGCGCGCGAAACATCTCGGCGATCGCCAAAATACGGTGGCGGTTATCCTCGTTCGCTGCCACCTTGACGAGGATGAGCCGGCGGTGAACAGATTCCTCACGCGGCAGCTCCACGACCTTCAACACGTTGACGAGTTTGTTGAGCTGCTTGGTGACCTGCTCGAAAGGTAGGGGTTCCGCGTGGACGCACACGGTGATCCGTGAGATCTCCGGATGCTCGGTTTCGCCCACCGCGAGCGAAAGAATGTTGAAACCGCGGCGGGTAAACAAGGCGGCGACGCGCGAGAGGACACCCGGCTTGTTTTCGACGAGCACAGACAGCGTGTGGCGATTGTTGCTCATGGCTTACTCCTCGTTATCCCACACGGCCTTGTGCCCGTGCGCATAGATAATGTCGTCGTTAGAGTGCCCAGCAGGCACCATGGGCCAGACTTCGGCGTCGGGATCGACCCGGAATTCGACGACGACGGGCCGATCGTTGATCGCGTTGGCCTCCTCGATGGCAGCATCGACGTCCTGAGTGCGCGTGACGCGAATCGCGTGGCACCCGTAGGCCTCGGCGAGCTTACAGAAGTCGGGGACGGGGTGGTCTCCACCGTCGTGAAGGATCGTGTTGGAAAAACGCGAGCCGTAGAAGAGGGTCTGCCACTGGTGGACCATGCCCAGCACTTCGTTGTTGAGCAGGGCGATCTTGATGGGAATGCCCTCGATCCTGCAGGTGGCGAGCTCCTGATTGGTCATCTGGAAGCACCCGTCGCCGTCGATCGCCCACACGGTCTTGTCTGGACGAGCGACCTTGGCGCCCATCGCCTCGGGGATGGCAACACCCATCGTGCCGGCCCCGCCGGAGGTGAGGAAGTGGCGGGGGTGGCGGTGGTTGAGGAACTGAGCTGCCCACATCTGGTGTTGCCCGACGCCCGTGCAGTAGATGGTGTCTTCGGGGCTGAGTGCCGACAGCCGCTCGATGACGTATTGCGGCGCGATGAGCCCATCCTTGCTCGGGTAGGCCATGGGGTAGCGTTCGCGCACGTAGTTGAGGTGGCGATACCACCCCGACAGATCCTGGGCCCCCTCCTCGTCTTGGACCTCGCGGATCTGCGGGATGAGCTGGTCGATGACTTCCTTGAGGTCGCCGACGATCGGCACGTCCGCGTAGCGGTTCTTCGAGATCTCCGCCGGGTCGATATCGACATGAATGACCTTCGCTTCGGGCGCAAAGGACGTGATGTCGCCAGTCACGCGGTCATCAAAGCGAGCCCCCAAGGCGACGAGAACGTCGGAGCGCTGCATCGCCCGAACCGCGGCGACGGCGCCGTGCATGCCCGGCATCCCCATGTTGTGGGGGTGATCGGACGGGAAAGCACCGAGCGCGGTCAGTGTCGTGACAACGGGGGCGTTGGTCACCTCGGCGAGAGTGGCAAGCGACTCGTGTGCGCCCGAACGCACGGCGCCGCCCCCCACGTAGAGGCAGGGGCGTTGGGCGCGGGCGAGCAGGAGGGCCGCCTGACGCAAGGACTTACGCCGCGGCTTCGTCACGGGACGATAGCCGGGCAGGTCGATCGTAGGCGGCCACGTGAACTCACACACCCCGTTTTGGGCCGACTTTGTCACGTCGACGAGGACGGGGCCGGGTCTGCCCGTTCCGGCAACGTGGAATGCCGCGGCGATGGTGGAGGGGATCTCCTGAGCGGTCTTGACCAAGAAGTTGTGTTTGGTCAACGGCAGGGAAGCCCCGACGATGTCGGCCTCCTGGAAGGCGTCGGTGCCGATCGCGGAGGCGGACACCTGGCCGGTGATGACGACGATCGGCACGGAATCGAGGTTCGCGTCCGCCAGAGCCGTCATGACGTTCGTTGCTGCCGGGCCCGACGTGACGATCGCGCACCCGACCTTTCCTGAAGCGAGGGCGTAACCTTCTGCGGCGTGGCCCGCCCCCTGCTCGTGGCGGACGAGAATGTGGCGGAAGTTCGCGGAATAGATCGGATCGTAGGTGGGCAAGATGGCCCCGCCGGGCAGTCCGAATACCTCCGTAACCCCGAGCTGCTCGAGGCTCGCGACGAGAGCCTGGGCTCCGCTCATCGAGCGAGATGTCGACGAGGCCTCCTGCGGCGTTCGTGACGTTGCCATGGTCATGCCTTTCTCAAGGATGCGGGCAAAAGAAAAGCCCCGTCGTCGGGGCAGCGTGCGCGCAATCCTTACGGTGAGGTGCTTTCAGGTATGCGACGCACGCCCCGGTAGTACTACTACCGGAACAATGAGAATGAGCGTGCGAGTCGTCATGCCCCTCACGTTACCCAACGCGATCGGCACCCCGGGACGTGTCTCATCATGTGGTCGCCCCTGTCGGGACCAGAGGCCCACACTCATTCGTGTGACATATGAGACACTACAGGTTGAGTTTGAGACCAGTCCGTGGAGGCCTGATCGCGTGAGCGCCCTGTTTACTTTCCTTGCTGAAAACCCCATCATGCTGCTGTTCCTGCTCCTCGGGTTCGGCATGATCGTCGGCCACATATCCGTTAAGGGTGTGTCCCTCGGCGCGGCGGCCGTCTTGTTCCTTGCTATCGCCGTCGCCGCTGGCGGGCACAGTTACGGCATCGACTTGACCCTCAACCCCGTCATCGGCACGCTCGGGCTCGCTCTCTTCGCCTTTGCGATCGGCGTATCGTCGGGGCCGAACTTTTTCCACGCGCTGAGGTCGTCGCTGTGGCCGATCCTCGCCACCGTTGCGCTTCTCGTCTTCACCGGCGCGGTCGCCTACTACGTGGGAACCGGTTTGCTCGGGATGCCTGCGCCCGAGGCGATGGGCACCTACGCGGGTGCGCTCACCAACACACCCGCCCTCTCGGCTGCGGGCAAGGCGAGCGGGGACCCGTCGGGGGCGACCGTCGGCTATTCGATCGCCTACCTCTTCGGGGTCATCGGGATGCTCGGGTTCTCCCTAGCCGCGCTCGCCTACCGGCGCTCCGACACCGATCAGCCGGCCGCGCTGGATAACCGAACGGTCCGAGTCGAACGGGGCGACCGCCCCCGTGTGGGCGACCTCGAGGCCACCTACAACTCCAAGATCGCGTTTTCGCGGCTGCGCCGCGGCGAAACCGGACCCGTGACCCGCCCCGCGATGGAGGACAAGCTCGAGGTCGGCGACCTCGTCACCGTGGTTGGCCCGAAGGACCTCGTGGCCCGGATCATCACTGACCTGGGGCACTCCTCGTCGCACTCACTCATCGAGGACCGTCGCTTCCTCGACTTCCGGCGGATTACCGTGTCGGACCCGAAGCTGGCGGGACGCAATATCGAATCCCTCGAGCTCGACCGACGTTTCTCGGCGACCGCCTCGCGCGTGCGCCGTGGCGACACCGACATGATGGCCGAGCCGGGCCTCGTCCTCCAGCTGGGCGACAGGGTGCGTGTTGTCGCCCCGCGCTCACAGATGACGCAGGTGACGAAGTTCTTTGGCGACTCCGCGAAGGGGCTGTCTGACATCAACCCGATTGCCCTGGGTCTCGGCATGGCGCTTGGCATTCTCATCGGGGAGCTACCGATCTTTACTCCCACTGGGGCGACGTTCTCGATCGGCTCGGCAGCGGGCACCCTCATCGTGGGGTTGATCTTCGGACGTATCGGGCGCATCGGCTCGATCGTGACCGCCCTGCCGCATACGGCCACGCAGGTGCTCACCGAGCTGGGTCTCCTCGTCTTCCTCGCTCAGGCGGGAACGAATGCCGGTGGCGCGATCCTCACGGCTTTCACCTCCGGGGCTTGGATCAAGATGTTCCTGCTCGGTCTGCTCCTGACCTGCATCATGGGCGCCGGCCTGTACGTGGTCATGCGCTACGCGGTCCATATGGGTGGTACCCGACTGTCGGGCCTCATGGGCGGGTCGCAGACGCAGCCGGCAATTCTTGCCTTCGCCAACGGCAGGACGGGCTTCGATCCGCGCGTGGCGCTCGGTTACGCGATGGTCTACCCCATGGCCATGATCACAAAGATCCTCGTCGCTCAGATCTTTGGGGGCATGTAAGCCCGAGAAATGTCGGCGGTCTCGCCTAGCGTAAAGACATGGCTAAAGCGAAGACGACCTACCGCTGCGCCGACTGCGGCGCGACCTACCCAAAGTGGGCGGGCCAGTGCCGCACGTGCGGGGCGTGGGGCACCATCGAGGAAGAGGCACCGGCTGCCGGTCGCGGCGAAGCTGCCATCACCCCGAGCTCACCCGCCGTACCCATCGGCGAGGTCGATGCCCAGGCGGCACGGGCTAGGACGACCGGGGTGTCCGAGTTGGATCGCGTACTCGGCGGGGGGATGGTGCCCGGGGCAGTCGTCCTACTGGCGGGCGAACCCGGGATCGGTAAGTCGACTCTCCTCCTCGATGTTGCCGCGCGGGCCGCGGTTGCCTCGCGGCGGGCGGGCGCCGGCCCCGTGCTGTATGTGACCGGGGAGGAATCGGCCTCGCAGGTGCGGCTGCGTGCCGAGCGTATCGGGGCCCTGGACGAGGCGCTGCTGTTGGCGGCCGAGTACGACCTCGGGGCGGCGCTGGGACATGTCGAGACGCATTCGCCGTCCATGCTCATCGTCGATTCCGTGCAGACGCTTTCTTCGGCGAAGGAGGAGGGCGCCCCCGGTGGTGTCGCCCAGGTGCGTGCGGTAACGGCCGCTCTCATTGCTGTCGCGAAGAGCCGCAATATTCCGGTGATCCTCGTCGGTCACGTGACGAAGACCGGGGGGATCGCGGGGCCGCGCGTGCTCGAGCATCTCGTCGACGTGGTCCTTCAGTTTGAGGGGGACCGGCATGCGAGGCTGCGCCTGCTGAGGTCGGTGAAGAACCGCTATGGCCCTACCGACGAGATCGGTTGTTTCGAGCTGGGCGACCGCGGGATCGTGGGGCTGGAGGATCCGTCGGGGTTGTTTTTGTCTCACACGTCGCAGAGCGTGCCGGGCACGTGTGTAACGGTGACGTTGGAGGGGCGTCGTCCGATGCCGACTGAGGTGCAGGCGCTCGTGGCAAAGACGGGTGCGGGTTCGCCGAGGCGCACGACTTCGGGCGTCGATCATTCGCG
This sequence comes from Actinomycetaceae bacterium, assembly GCA_030527545.1. Lineage (GTDB taxonomy): Bacteria > Actinomycetota > Actinomycetes > Actinomycetales > Actinomycetaceae > Nanchangia. Next base: position 72,537 of record JAUNAP010000003.1, on the reverse strand, counting down.
TGTCGCCATGCTTTTGGCGGTGTTGCAGGCCCGGATGGGTGTGGATCTGGGCTCGTGTGACGTCTATGCCTCGACGGTTGGCGGCGCGCGGACGACCGAGCCGGCTGCCGATCTGGCGTTGGCGATGTCGATCCTGTCGGCTGCTTCGGACGTCGCCCCCAAGGAGCGACTCGTCGCCGTTGGCGAGGTTTCGCTGACGGGCGAGGTGCGCCAGACCGTGGGGATAGAGCGCCGCCTCGCCGAGGCCGCACGGTTGGGGTTTTCTTTCGCGATCGTGCCGGCGACGGCCCTCGACGGCTTGCGGGTTCCTGACGGCATGACGGTTCGGGGCGTACGCGACCTGTCTGAGGCTGCGAGGCTCGCCCTGCCCGCCGGCGGTATTCATGGGCCTGCTCTGCCGCACCGTTCCTGATGACACACCAACATACCAAAATATGATTTGCGCCACATATCCTTGTTTCCTTTGCTTACGTCGTCAATGATTTTCATCAAGACCCCACCCGCAATATTCAACCCCAGGGAGAATCAGTGACGCTAATCCCTCATATCTCACTTCCCGTCGTGTCCCTCATTTTCCTGTCACTTACTTTCCCCTCGCCCGCCTCCTCAGTTGAGCCTGAAGCGATCCCCTGCCGCCCCACGCATGAGACAGCCCTACTCAGCTCCTCACACTACACACCATCCTGTGGCGGACGATCAATATACCTGGCGGGCTTCCGCATCTCAGATCACACATTTAAGCGAATGGCAGAGCGTGGAATCAATAGGTCGCAGATGCATGCCGCGCTCACACGAGGTAAGCGCTATCAGTCTAATCGGTACGACTCGGTCGTATACAATCAAAATCGAGTGAATGTTGCCGTTGCAGGAAAGACAATCACAACAGTATTTCCAGGATCTCCTTCTGGAAAGCGGATAATTCCAATTATGTGGTAGGTGCCCTATGCTCACGACTTCTTTTCTCGCCCTCACGCTCTATCGCGCCGGTGCCAACGCCTCGTGCACCGTCCACGCGCACGGCCCCTCGGGCGCCTGGACCGCGCAGGCACACACCTCGCGCGAACTTCTCACCGAATTCGTCGAATCGGTCGCGAGCTGGCCTGCCCGCGCCTCCTCGCTCCAACTCGGTGAGACGCTCGCCGCCGCACCTGTCGAAGCCGAATTCACCCTCCAGTTCCAGCGGACACCACGCGGGCTCACGGTAGCCGCGCTCGGGTGCACCACCGCGGGAGGGCTCCAACCCATCACGGACGTCGCCCTCGAGGCCACCGACCTCGAGGTTTTCGTCGCCGACCTTCGCCGCGTCCTCGACACCGACTACGCCTACGCCCACCTCGGCAAGCACCCGGACGCCGCCGCCTATACTGCAAGCGCCGTTCGCCCCGTCCTGCGGATCTCCCGCGACGCCCTCACGCCACTAAATCCCGCCTACCCGACCATCCCCCTCGACCCGCCCCTCGCCAACGGCGAGATCGCCGACCTCGCCCACTGGCTCGGCAGCAATCCCGCGCCCACACCTCTAGCGACCTGGGAGTCCGCCTCCTCCCCCCTCCGACTCTCCCTCACATCTGCCGTGGAAGAGGACGAGCAATCCCTCACCGTCTTCCTCGCGGGAATCGGACCACTGTGGACAATCGCTACCACCAGCCACCACCTACGCCACATCACCGCCACCCACGACAGCATCGACATCCAGGCGCCCTGCTACCCCCACCTGCCCGCATAAGAACGTCTACGATCGAGACATGACCACGATCGACACCGTCGACGAACTGCGGATCACGACGCACGCCATCTCGGGGATAGCAGGCGGGACACTCCACACGCTATCCGGACAGTTGGGCGAGGACGACCTCGGAGAAGTCGTTGATTGGATCCACGACACGCTATCCGGCCGACCCGTCCCCTTCCGCTCCTTCACGGGTGCGATCGCAATGACATGCGAGGCGCCAAGCGAAGCACGGCGAGACATCACCGTCACAGGTTCCGACGGCCGCGGATTCATCATTCACACGAGTATCACCGGTTTGAAGACTGCCCTCAACGGCCTGACCTGGCGCGGGCTCACCATCATCGCCGACCAGGTCACCGCCTAAGCGCACACGCATACGTGTGGGGCCCCGGCTGCCCGGGGCCCCACACGGCGTAGCGGAATACTAAGCGAGCTCGATTTCGAGAGCGAGAGCGTGCGGACCAGGCACGCCCTCGAACGTGATGACGTCACCGTCCACGCGTACCTGTCCTCCCGCTAGCGCACGTGCGCCAGCTACAGAGAACTCGCAGGTGACGCGACCACTAGACGCATCACCGCCATCCGTGCGTACACCTAGAAGGAAGTGACGCTCACCTTGGCACGTCGACGTCCACACCCAATCGTCGTCGCCATGCACATGTTCACCATCGCTCCAGTGTCGCGTTCCATAGATCGCGTCACCGTTCGTGTCCAGCCACGCACCCAGCTCGGCAAGACGCTGCCGCACCGGGCCAGACATGGCGCCCGTTTCATCCGGGCCAATACCTATGAGATAGTTCCCTCCCCTACCGACAATCTGGACGAGATCGGCCAGAACGTCAACGAGGGGCTTCGCCGGGTCGTTCGGGCGTTCACAACACCACGTACGTGTCAGCGTGATACACGATTCCCACGGGTAATCCGGGACGCGATCCGGGATAGCCTGCTCGGGCGTGCGATAGTCCTCATTGGGGCCATGAACCTCGCGGTCGACAACCAAGATGCCAGGTTGCAACTCACGAGCCCTGTTCGCGATATCGTCCATGCCGATGGGCTCTTCGGGGGCGCGAACCCACCCGGCATCGAGCCAGAGGACCTTAACCTCGCCGTAGTTTGACAGCAGCTCTTCGATCTGGTCGTAGGTGTAGTCGACAAACCGTTGCCAACGTTTGGGTTCATCCTCGATCGAGTAATTGTGGAATCGATCAGACAACGGGCGCGACCGATCCCAGTAACACGGGTGGTTCCAATCTGCCTTGGAAAAATACAGACCGATATCGAGGCCTTCGGCGCGAAACGCCTCCGTTACCTCCCGCACGATGTCACGCCCGAGACCCGCGTCCTCCGCGGTCGACTTAAAGTTGGAGAACTTCGTGTCGTAAAGAGCGAACCCGTCATGATGCTTGGTCGTAAATACGACGTAACGCATGCCCGCTTCGCGACACACGCGCGCCCACTCCGCGGCATCGAAATCGTGCCCCTTCATCGTGCGCGCCTGATCGTTGTACCACGTGTGATACTCCGCGTCACTGCCGGTGAACTCTTGAGGGGGATCCGTAAAATCACCCAGATGGTCACGATGAAGCGACCACGATCCACCTTGTCGGATCGACGTGTAAATGCCCCAATGGATGATGACACCCACACGCTGGTCCTGCCAGTGCTCGAGATTCTCGCGCACGAGCGGATCGTCGCTGAGTTGATACCCCGGATCAGGGGCGGGACGGAGAGCCCCGGCGGCCTCAAGATTATCGGCGGTAAAATCGTGGTCCGTCATTAGAACTTGAGACCTCCGTCTTCGATGCCACGGAAGAAGTATTTCTGCGTGAAGAAGAAGATGACCAAAATCGGAATGAGGGCGACAATGGCGCCGGCCAACACCTGCTGGTAGGTGACACCCTGGACCGAGGACTTCAACGTCGTCAACGCGAGCATCATCGTCTGATTCTCAGGATCGGGCAGGATGAGCAGCGGCCACAAGAAGTCAGACCAGGCGAAAATGAAGGACGTCAACCCCACGACTGTCAGAGCTCCACGGACCTGCGGAAGGAAGATCTTCCAGAACCGACGCGCCTCGCCAGCACCGTCAATAAATGCCGCGTCTTCAATCTCATCAGGGATGCCCATGAATGCCGCCCTCATGAGGAGGACATGGAAGGGCCCGAGCATACCGGGCAACCACACGCCCAAGAGCGAGCCGTAGAGGTTAACCGAGGCGACGATATTGAACAGCGAGAGCATGAGGGACTCGAACGGGAAGATCATTGCCGACAAGACGATCGCATAGGCGATCGAACGCCCTCGCCAACCCCGACGGGACAACATATAACCACCGAGGCTCGCCAACACGGTATGCGAGCACACGGCGAGAGTACACACGATCAGTGAATTGGCAATCGACCCGACAATATGCGTACGTTCAAACAAGTCGTAGAACGCCGCCAGCGACCATTGCTGCGGCAGGATCGTAGCTCCCTGCCCAAATACCGGCTCACCGGGAGCTTTGAAGGCAGCCAACAGCGGGACGATGAGCGGCCCCAGCAACAGGAACAAAACAACAACAAGAACGATGTAGCGGACGACGAGACGACGCCCCCTCAGTGTCTTCCCGCCGCCATGATTCGCGGCTTTCTGGCGGCGACGTAGGGCGAGACGCTTCTTCGCGGCGGGCACTTGCGCCTGTGGCGCGACAGTCTGCTGGCTCATTGTTCTTCCGCCTTTTCGTTGAGCCTACGCGAGGCAATGAGGAATCCGACCGTAAGAAGGAACAGGAGGACCGATGCTGCAGAACCGATGCCCAGGTTTCCATAGGTCACATCGGATTGCTCACGGAGATACATCGTGATTGTCTTTGCGGGCGAGGACGGCCCACCAAGCAAATAAACCTCGGTGAAGATCTTGAGGCACCCGATCGTACACAAGATGCCGACAAGATACATCATGATGCGCACCGCCGGGATGGTGACGACGAAGAAACGACGAATCGGGCCAGCGCCGTCGACTTCGGCTGCCTCATAGAGCGACTTATCAGCGTTCGCCAATGCCGCAAGATAGAGCACCATGTAGTAGGGAAGACCCTGCCACAAGGTGATGAGCATTGCCGAGAACAAGAGGAGCCAGCGGTTGGTGAGGAAGGGAATGGGGGAGTCGATAATTCCGATCGACAGCAGCAAGTTATTGAACGAACCGTCGAACTGTAGCAGCGAGGTCCACGCCAGCGAGATGACGACGAGTGAACACAACGCCGGAATGTAGTAGAGGGAACGAAAGACGCCGACCCCGGGTACGTGATCGCGCACGAGGAGCGCGAGCAGCAGGGGAAGCAGGACCATCAGCGGGACAACGCAGACGGCATAGAGAATTGAATTGCGAACGGCATCCCAAAACGCCGGATCAGACAGGACGGTGCGGAAATTATCGAAACCGACAAATGCACCGATCTCCTGGAGAGGCAACGTGTCAGTCAGGGACATGTAGGCCGTCGTAAAGAACGGCAAGATATAGAAACAAACAATCGCGGTTACCGGTGGAGCAACCCAGATGAGGGGAACCCACCATCGCCGGAACCTGGCTGCACCGTTAAGGTGCTCTTCTTTCTTCGCCACGGTAACCTCCTCGTTGCCTTCACGAGGTGGGGCGCCCGAAGGCGCCCCACTCGTTGTGTTACTTCTTCAGCTGTTTGATCAGCTTGTTCATCTCGGCCTGGGCATTATCGAGCGCAGTTTGCGGCTCAATTTCGCCCTTGATGGCCTTGACGACGGCCTCGGACAAGGTGTTTTGCACCTGACCCGTGAGGTAGGCCTGAGAAGGACTGGTCTTAGCGCCCTTGGCAGCCTCGACCGCAATCTCGAAGTCCTGCTTCATGAGGTCATCGCTCGTGTACTCCGGCGGGTTGGCGATGAGCTTGTCGAGGGCCTCGGCCGACGGCGGCATGATGACGGCGCCACCGTTACGCGCCCAATCGAACTCCTGCTCGGCGGAGGTGATGAACTGCGCGAACTTCACCGCGAGAGGTGCGTTCTTCGTCGTCACGGACACAGCGATGAACTGCGGCGAGACTGTCTGCTGGCCACCCTCCGACAAGGGGTAGGGGGCGACGCCCGTCTTGCCGTAGACCTCAGCGTTATTGTTCTTGATGTTGCGAACGAACGCCGGGTTCGGCGTGCCGAACGCCAGATTGCCCTTGTTGTAAGCCTTGCCCGGATCGGGCTCGGAGGTGAACGAATCCGGCGGGATCACCTTGAGGTCGTTCATTTCCTTCATGCTCTCAAGCCACTTAAGAGCGTTCGGGTCCTTCGCGAAGGTGAACTCCGTGTTGTCCTCGTTCATCATCTTGACGCCCATCGAGCCCCACTCGGCAGCGATCTGCCACTGCGGGTTGCCCCACAAAGCGAAGTCGCCCTTGCCGGCCTCAGCGATCTTCTTGCCGGCTTCGAAGCGCTCTTCCATCGTCTTGGGGACGTTGTTGGGATCGAGGCCGTTACGTTCGAAGACCTCCTTGTTGTAGACGGTCACGAACGGGCCAAAATACCACGGGACGGCAATGTGATTGCCATCTTTACCCAGCGCGGCCGACTTATAGATGTCGGGAAGAATGTGGTCGCCGATCCCCGGAGCCTTGACGTCGAGGTCCATGAGGAACTGGCGCGAGGACAGGGCCATGATCGTCGAGGAGGGAACGTTGATGACGTCGGCCATCTTGCAGCCCTGAGCCTGAGTTGCGATGAGGTTGTCGAAGTCTTCAGCGCCACCCTGATCGGTCCACTTAATCTTCGTGCCGGGGTTTTCTTCCTCGAACTTCTTGATGACGCCCTCAAAGTATTCTTTGAAGTCGCTCTGGAGCCCCTGGGTCATCCAGGTGATCTCCCCATCGACCTTCGAGGTGTCGACCTTCTCACCGTTGGTGTTGATCTCGGGGACCTCGCAGGAGACCTTCGGACCGTCGGCCGAAGACTTCGACGAGCCCGACGAAGCCGAATCGCCGCCACCCGAGGAGCAGGCCCCCAGCGCGAGGGACAATGCACCGGCGAGCGCGACGACGCGACCGAGCTTCTTGTTGTTCATGATGAGAACCTCCATTGGTTGGCGCACACCCTAGTGCGCGTCTACTGCTAACACGAGTTAGCGTCGACATCTACGGTACCACATTCGCACGCTGCCGTGTCAAGGAATCGGGCAGGAAAATCTCGGCCGACCCGTCTCCTCCCATCGCCGCTATCCTTGTGCTATGAGCGTCAACGGTCCCACTCGCGTGCCCTTCATTCTCGACACCGATTCGGCGCAGGACGACTGTGTCGCCATCCTCTTCGGTCTCCTCGATCCCGTGGCGGATATGCGTGCGATCACCATGGTCGCTGGCAATGTGGGCTTCGAAGAACAGGTTCGCAACGCCGCGATGACCCTGGCAGTTGCCGATCGTCTCGACCACTGCCCGATTCATCGCGGCTGCACGCAGCCTCTCACTCGGGCGTGGGCATCGGCAAGCGACGTTCATGGCGACGGGGCCGGCGGCATGACGATGTGCATCCCGGAAGGAATGGTCTCCACTACCCACGCTGTCGACGCCATGCTCGAACTCACCTCCCAGCACCCGGGCGAGATCTCGCTCGTTTGCATCGGACCTCTCACGAACGTCGCCGCGGCGGTCATCAAAGACCGATCCTTCGTTGAACGGGTGAAATCAGTCTATATTATGGGCGGCTCCAATAATGGTCGAGGAAATATCACCGCCGCGGCGGAATTTAACTTTTACGTCGACCCTGAGGCGGCTCAGATTGTTTTCGAAGCCGGCTTCGCAAACGTCGTCGTCGTCACCTGGGACCCGCTCACTCTGCGCGACGGGCTCCTGCCGCGTTCCGAGTATGAAAAGCTCACCCAGCTCGGAACTCCACTCGCCCGCTTCTTTAAGAAACTGTGCGACCATACCCTGGCCTACGACGAGTCCGTGGGAGTACCTGGCTCGACGCACCCGGATTCCTTGACCCTCGCCTGTCTCCTCCATCCCGAGCTCATTGTTGCGTCCTCCCCTTATCGAGTCGACGTGGAAACATCTTCTGAACTCACTCGTGGATATTCCAATATGCAGTGGGACAAATTCGATGCCATCCCAAATGCGCACGTCGTCGAAGCTGCCGACAGTAAGGCCTTCTTTGCGAGGCTCCGCGATCTTTTGTCGACAGCAACGACGCCGGCATTACCGATCACGGGACTCGACGTGTAGGCGTTGACAAGCGTGGGGCCCGGCTATCAAGCCGGGCCCCACTGTGTTCTCACCAGTTAGCTTCGACGCCTCGAGCGCATGGTCGCGCCCGTTGCGATGAGGGCACACGCCAGTGCGAGGATGAGGCCGCTAGTCACGCCTGTGCGTGCCAGCTGGGCCGACTTCTCAGCGACCGCACTGCCCTGAGCAGGGGGCTGCGCCGCTGATTTGTCAGCGCTGTTCCCCTGATCATTGACGGAGCCCTGAGTGTCCCCACCAGGGGCCGGCTTATCCGTATCCCCACCAGGGGCCGGCTCATCCTCGCGATGGATCGTCAGCTTGCCCTCGGCCAGAGGATGTTTCCCATCGGTATCCGATTGATCGACAAGAATCACCGTGTACTCGCCGTCGTTCAAGCCAGCGAGGTTCGTGACGTTCCCCTCGAGATTGCCTTGATCATCCGCCTTTCCGCTGAGATTACCGTTGACGTCAACGGGATTTCCGTCGGCATCGCGAACGATGAATCGCAAGCTTTGGCCGGGTTTGGCGTGAGTCGCCTTGAGAGCCGTTGACGGATCTTCGCCTTGCTTAATCGTGACCTCAGCGGGGTCGACCTTAAGCTCGGGAGTGCAATCGAGGAGGCTGAAGTCCGCAAGCGATGTGAAGGGCTTGCCAGCGTGAGTGTCCCACACGGCTACGCCGATGTAGGGATTCCACTTTGGCTGATCGAAGAGAATCGTCGCATCCTCACGTGGCTTCGTCGTTGCTTCCGCGATCAACTTCCCGCCTTCCCATGCCTTCCCAGGCTGAGCAACGGGCCAATCCTTGGGATCCTTGTCGAAGGCGTAGACGCTCACATTCTTGGGAGCATCATTGGGGGCCGTCGAACGCGGAGCTAGCCGGACGCCACACACCTGGCGCACCTTGGAATCAGCTGTCACACCCGTAGGCGCAACGATGCCATGCGGCATGGCGTCTTGAGTGGGATCCCATCGCGAGTGCCAGAAGGTGGTCAGATCGGGCTCATGATCGTCCCCTTCGACTTCGTCGATGAGGTTGGAGGCCGGAGCATTCTCGCGCTGCGATGTCTGTTCAGAATCCACACGGATCGACTCAGGATGGTACGCCGTTCCGTTCGGATCCCGCGTGACTTCAACCTCGTCGAGCGTGACCGGGGCCGACCAGAAGAAGAGGTCGGCCATACCTCCGTCGAGTGTGACGTCGAAGGACATCTTGTCGGCGTCCGCCGGCGCCGCAAAGACGACCGAACGCGAGCCTGCATCACCGGCGGCGCCCCCTGCCACGGGGGTCAACTCGACTTCACTCACCTGACCGGTCTTGTGGTCAACCCGGTAGAGCTTCTGGCCGTTATCGGGTTTCGCAACGGTCACCGTGATCGTCTGCCGCGTCTGCCACGGCGCGCCATCATCGTAGCGCGCCTGCAGACCCGTCGCGTTGGGGCTCGTCTTACCGGCAAGAGCATTGAGCACCATGAAGGCGCGCGGATCAGTGATCCCCTTGCCGAAGACCTCCGCTGTCTTGGAGTCGGCAAGGCCCGGAATCTTCTTAAAGTAGCCGATGACAACATCGCCAGGGCGGCCCGCGTTCATCCCGTTCTTTGCCGAACGTGCCTCAACGTCAATGAGACCCCATTCGCGGGTGGCGTTGGCGACCTTGGGATCACCAAAGGCACCGGCTTCGTGGCCCTTCCACGTACCATTCTCGCCATCACCGTAATCGCCCGGTTTGGTCGCGAGGTAGGTATGAGACAGAGCCGTCAGCTTGGTGCCCAGGTTACGCTGGGCATCCATCGTGTCTTTGTACTCGTACCACGCCCGCGTCGGCGTGCCGTTCGCGTCGGTGAGGATCGACTGGTCGTAGGCGGTATATTCCATGCGGAAGTTACCGAGCCACTTAGCCCCTGCCGTCAGCGACAGCATGGCCGTAAGGTTCTTCTGCGAAGCCGAGAAGTTCGACATAAACGAGTAGTCGATGTATTGACCCCACGGAATCGGGTCGGCTCCTTTACCGTCGTAGCCTTCCATAGAGACCTGGCGGAAGACATCGAGGACACGCCCCATGAGACCCTTCACGTAGGTCGACGGAGCCTGGCCGCGCGAGAGGCCACCGTAGGTGAATTCGTAGGAGTCCCAGGTGATGACGTCAGGCTTGGCGTTGCGCGCGTAGTTACGCATCACGTTGAGGTTCGTCCAGGGCCCGGGGTTCTGGTTGCTGTGAACGATCGCTTGAGGATAGTTCTTCTTAGTGAAATCGAACCACGCCTTGAACTTATCGCGTTCAGCCTCAGACCAATGTCCCTCATCACCAAACTGGATGTCGACGAGATTCTTCGCATACGGTTTCATCTCATCGGTCAAGAAGGGCTCCGGGCTATTGAGTCCTTCCATCGCATTGACGCCATTCGGGGCTTTCGCAAGAGCCCAGGGCTTGTTCGGCATACGCTTCATCAACGGCGTATTGAAAAGCGGCGGATCGTAGAAGGCGGGCATGAAATCTCCGCCCCCGACGATGGACGCCTCGTAGGCGTCGGGAGCACCGCGCCCGTAGTATTCAGACGGCACCCAGGTCGGAGCGATGACGCCGTGCTTCATGAAGAGCGTATTCGCACGGGAAATACCCCACGCCTTCGCATCCTCGTCCGGGTTGTACATTTCTCCTGTGGTATCGCCAGTGGGCTGTTCAGGCAGCTGTTCGGCCTTGTTATTGGCGTTACGCCACACCTTGAGATCCTTGAAGGAAACGTTGATTCCACACCCGTCACCCTCGCGGTACTTGAGAGGCGACATCCACACGCGCAGAGCCTTCACCCCAGCGCTCTGGTTGAAATCCCAGTAGAAGAATCCACCGATCGTGTTGTTACGCAACGTGGCCTGCTCGGCGAGCTTGATGTCGAACGTTTTACCGTCGCGCGATCCCCACACGGCAAACGCACGACCGGAATCCCACGACACAGTCCCCTTATAGGTGGCATTGCCCGTCAGCTTCGAGACGTGTGTGATCTCAGGGAAGGTAAGTTCAAACCCAACAGCATCTTCCGACCACGTATCGGTTTCCTTGTACGCATCACAGCCTTTGCCCGTCATCTCCGGCGTCCACGCGGTCGCCTGACTCTTGTCAAAGAGAACGGCTCCGTTGCTGCCGTCGTTCATCTTCGCGGTCACGTCCGTCACCACCTCGCGGTCACGGAAATCGCGCGTCGAATCCTTATGGACATTGATGACGTAGGTGGCTTCCTTGCCGCCAGCCGTCACCTTAATCGTGATCGGGTTCCATCCTTCCTTCACAGAAACCTGGCGGTCCCCCTTGTCCGTCGCAGCGGCGCCATTGATCGTCACCTTTGCGCCTTCTACCGCCTTCACCGTCGGCAAAACCGAGGACGTGTAGGTGTAGACCTTCGCGTAGTAGGTGTGCGTCGCCGGGTCAAAGCGCACGATCTGACGATGATCGTCCTTTTCACTGAAGGCCTCGCGGTTGAGGTAGAGGTCGTGGACGAGTGTATTGTCACCGCTGCCGGTAGCCGGCTGAGCAGGGGGCGCGCAGGGGATGACCTTGAGGTCTGATGCCGACATTGCCGGCTTCCCCGTGTGCGAGGCAAGACCAACGAAAACGAGCTGTTTGGCGGCCTTTGGCGCAAAGGTGATTGTTTGCGCATCATTCGTTTGCTCTAGCCCGCCTTCGGCGACGAGGTCTCCCTTACGGAAGTCTGCTGTGCCAACGGCTGCCTTCCATTTCCCTTTCCAAGCCTGCTGCATGTCGACAGGCTCGTCAAGGGCGAAGAGCTTGTAGCTCTTCGGCACGTCCTGGTTCCCGAGGATTTCGCCATTCTTCGGGTCCTTGTAGGAAGGACGCGACGTCCACGAAATACCACAAACCTTCTCGTGGCCAGCGGTGTCGAAAGCTAGAGCGTGAGGATAGGGCTCCTGGGGACGCCACTGGGTGTTCCAGAAGGTCGCCTTGGCCGGATCGCCCGTCGGATCGTCATCGAGGAGGGCGGCCGTCGTGCCGTTGATCCCCTGCTCGAGATCGCCTGCGGACGAGTCGGCCCAAACAGCTGCGGGATGGACCGCATTGGTCGTATCTGGTTCAAGCGGTGGAGCTGGGTCCGGGGCTGCGTAAGCGATCGGTGCGACACCGAATCCGCTTACCGCGACCGCCGCACCCGCCGCCATCGCGAGGAGGGAACGTTTGCGTGTCATTGAAACCTGCCAGGTAGTGGACAACTCTGTCGGTCAGTCCGCCGCGTCAGCGCGGCAACTAACTCGAATGAGTCTACCAGCTCACACCACGTTTGGGAAGCATCCGAACCATTTCGGAACTCCACGCCTCTCACCAGGTCGTATGAGGTTTCCGTGAGCCACAGCTAGGACTCGATTGAGTCCACTAGCGAGGCCTACCAGGGCATTTGTCCCCTTCTCGCCACGAGGGGACCCCGCACGCCGCGCCCGTATTTGGGAAGGCCGGCTGAGTGTTCACCCGCAGAGGGCTGCCTCTACCTGGCAAGCCCCTCGACAACTTCCGCCCCCGGGAGAGCGGTGAGAACATCACCAGTGACGAACAGTTTCGACTCGCGCCTGCCCGAACCGATACACGACCAACCCTCGGCACAGCGCACATCAATGAGTAACCGCCACTCGGCAGGAATGCCCAGCGGAGTTATCCCTCCGTATTCCATGCCTGATACCTCGACGGCCTTCTCCGTCGGCCAAAAGGATGCCTTGCGCACGTCGAGCCGTTTCTTGACGACGTGATTGACGTCGGCATTTGTTGTCGCACGCACGACGCAGGCAGCGATCCGTTCATCACCTGCGCGCTTGCCGGCAACGATGATGCAATTGCTCGACAGTGCCAGGTCCATGCCGTACGCCTCCGTCATCGCCTCCGTATCGGCAAGGTCGGGATCGATGCGACAGGCGAGAATCTCCTCGCGGTATTCGGGGTGCACGCCGATAAGCTCCTCGACGCTCGCGCGCACCGGTGGCGCCAGCCATTCAAGATGATCAATTGCCGGCAGGGGATCGAGTGAGCCAAGACCTGGGATATATGTACCGCTCATGCATCGACGCTATCAAAGCGGCGTTTTGCCGCCCGTTCTCATCCAGTATGCGGGAATTAACCGATAGCATCATTCCACCGGCACATGCCTTACGAGAGCAACAGCAATACTGACAAGACTCAGACGAGAGGCAAAATTTTCATCATCTGCCGAGCCTTCTATCGCGTCAACGCCGCTATGATCTGCTCCACCTCACGCTCGTCCGTGCCGCCACGCCCATCGGGAGCACGCATATGCACCTCGCGCGCGCCGCACGCCGCCGCGACCGCGGCGACATTCCCCGCACGCAAGCCGCCCGAGGCAAGAATCGTTATCCCCGCGGGCGCAGCCGCCACGAGTCTACGAAGCTGCCTAACATCGGCGAGTCTCGGATCTCCCCCGGTCGTCAGCACCCTGCTCACGCCCGCCTCAGCGAGCGTGAGCAGGTGCCCGACCTGGTCGTGAACCTCATCGAAAGCCCGGTGAAAGGTGACCGGGCGTCCGTCGGCCGCGGACACGAGCCTACGCAGGTGCGCCACATCGACGGCCCCGTCGGCCGTGAGGCAACCCACGACGAATCCCACACGATCCTCGGTGCCCGACGTCAGCTCGCGTAGCCGCGCTATGTCGTCCGCCATCCGTTCAATCTCGCTACGCGTGTAGGTAAAACCGCCAGGTCTAGAGCGCACGAGAATCTGAACATCGATGCCGCGAACCGCGGCGAGAACGTCGGCCACGAGCGCGTCGGGTGGAGTGAGTCCACCGACCTCTAGATCCCTGCACAACTCGATACGCGCACACCCCGCACGCGCCGCAATTGTGCACCCCTCGACGTCGCTGACACACAATTCAACATCGACGCGCACGCGGCTCTCCGTTCCCTCTAGGCGATCACACCCTTCTTGAGGATGATGTTGCCATACAGAGCCGTCTCCCCCGTCACGACGACAGCGAAAGCTTCCTTCGCGCGCTCATAGAAGGCGAACCGTTCGAAATAGTGCGTCTCGTAGTTGTTTTCGTGCCGGCGTATCATCTCGTCGTAGGTCGCCCACACGGGGGGAGTTGGATCGTCCCCGACAGTCTCCATGAGCCCCACCTGCCATTCGTTGTACGAATCGAGCGGCATGAGGGTCATTATTGCGTCGAGCAGTGGCGGAATCTCTAGCCCATCAGCCCTAACGACGGTGTCGTTCATCGTGTGCCCGGGAAAATTCGCGTCGCCGAGAACAATCTCGTCGCCATGTCCCATCTCCATGAGAATAGCGAGGAGCTCAGGGCTGAGCAGCGGTGAAATACCTCTAAGCATGGTGGTTTCCTTGTCTATAGGTCCGAAACAATAACGTCGTCCTCGTCTTTATCGGGGACGACCGCGGGATTCTTGATCGCGTAGAAGCCGTAGGCCGCGATGAGAACGAAGCAGACGAACACGACGACGTAGGAAAACGCCGCCGATGTCACGTCGATGAGCTTGCCCTGGATGAGCGGCATGATGGCGCCGCCAACGATCGCCATGACGAGACCGGCGGAGCCGAACTTCGTGTCGTCGCCGAGACCGCCCAGCGCAATGCCGTAGATGGTCGGGAACAGCAGGGAGATGCAAGCCGACAGGAGGACGAGACAGACGGCGCCGACGACGTTGGCAGTAACCATCGCCGTGCAGGTGAGGATGGCTCCCAGGCTGCACATTGCGATCATGAGAAGACGAGAATCGATCTTCCCCATGATCGCAACCATGGCGAAACGACCGACGAGAAACACGATGAGCGATACCTGCAGCCACGTGCCAGCCTCAGCCTTTGTTACTCCGAGATGATCGGTGCAATAGTGGATCGTGTAGGTCCAAATGCAGGTCTGAGCCGCAACGTTGCAGAACTGTGCCCCGACGCCCAGGCTGTAACGCTTGTTGCGCAGCAAGCGCATAAACAAGCCCTTCTCGCGAACGATGCCCGCTTTAGCATCGGAGACGATCGCGCGGCGCGGCGGCACCTTCGTCACGGCGATTCCGATCAGCAAGATGACGTAGAGACACGCGAGCGCCAGATAGGGACCCATCACTGCTTGGAGTTCATCGGAGCGCGTACTCAACAGCTCGGCTTCACTCATCGCCGCCCGGTCTTCGGCGGTCGCCGGATTGACGTAGGGAAGAATGAATGTCGCCGCGAGGAACACGCCGATGTTCGAGCCCACCGGGTTGAACGACTGGGCAAAATTCAAGCGCCGGGTGGCGTTGTGGGCCGGCCCCATCGCCATCATGTAGGGATTGGCCGACGTCTCGAGGATCGACAGGCCCGACGCCAGCGTGAATAGCGCGAGAATGAAAATCCCGTAGGTCATGATCTTCGCCGCGGGGAAAAAGAGGAAACCTCCCGCAGCGGCGAGGGCGAGCCCCACGAGAACGCCGCCCTTGTAACCGAGCTTGGCATTAATGAAGGCCGCGGGGAGAGCCAGAGCGAAGTAGGCGCCGTAATAGGCGAACTGGACGAGTGATGATTGAAAGGCCGACATGGAAAAGACCGAACCGAAAACAGACACGAGCGGGTCCGTCATATTTCCAGCCAGTCCCCATGCAGCAAAACAGGTGACGAGAAGAATAAAGGGGGCGAGCATCCCCGGATATAGGTAGCGTACCGAGGAGGTGCGATCCGTCGGGTGCGGTGTGGCGGTCATGCGAGGCTTCCTTGTCTCGAAATGGGTAAGGGGGGATCCGGCCCGGGGCGAGGTATCCCCGGGCCGACGTCATCGTCAGCAGCCGTATTGCGGCCGCATAGATATGAGCTTGGCCACCTCGTCCTCAGGCAGGTCACGCTTAACGCCGATCTGCTCAGTGAGATAGGTCAGTTTGGCCGTGTATTCGAGTCGCTCCATCGCTTGATAAGCGATGAGCAGGCTCGGCCCCCACGCAAGGGCACCGTGCATCTCCATGAGACATGCCGTATGCGTGTGGACGAAGGGTTCAATGTTCTCGGCAAGCTCCTCGGTCGAAGGAGTCGCGTAGGGAGCGACAGGGATCTCCGGCATCGCAATGATGTTTTCAGGCATCATTTTCGAGATGAGAGGTTTGCCGGCGATCGCGTAGGTCGTCCCGTAGGGAGGGTGGGCATGGACGACGGCCCGCACCTTCTCGCTGGCGCGATAGAGGCGCAGGTGCACCTTCACCTCCGAGGAGACGCGCCAGGGATCCTGTTCGGACAAGACCGTGCCGTCGAGGGCGACCTTGCAAATCGCCTCGGGAACGAGCGCACCCTTCGACACTCCGGTTGGGGTGCACAAGACGGTGTCGTCGTCGAGGCGGCACGAAATGTTGCCGTCATTCGCCGCGACCATACCCGTCTGCCAGACCTTTAGGCCGATGGCGCAGATTTCTTCGCGTGCTTGTTGTTCGTTCATGCTTCTGCTTTCTCGTTGTTGAGGGTGGGGGCGCGCCGGCACCAGTCGTCTAGGGCAGCGCGCGGGACTCCCAGCACTTCCAGCTGGGCGAAGGTCGATCCGAGGACGGAGGCTTCACTCGCGCCCACGACCAGGTCCGCGTCGAGGTGCGAGGCGAGTGTGCGCATAAGGAGGGCGTCTTTCGTTCCGCCGCCGACGACGTGAACGTTCCCGCTGGCCCCCGTTTGCTCGGCGAGCATCTCCAGGGCCTGCGCGATCGCGTATGCCACAGATTCGGTCACCACCCTGAGGATCGGACCTATGCCCTCTAGCGTGGGGCCACCGCGGTCTGCGACGGCCTTTGCGATGCGGCGGGGCATATCTCCCGGCGCGGCGAAAGCCGGATCCGACGGGTCGATGAGCACCCCGGGCGAGACGGCCTGTGCCGCTTCGCGGTCGAGCCGAGAGAAGCTCACGTCCTCTCCGGCTTTTTCCCAAGCGCGCCGACATTCCTGTGCCAGCCACATGCCGGTCAGGTTGGCTTGGACCCGGTTGCCGCCCCTAGCAGTCGCCTCGTTGGTGAGGCCCTCGTCAACGACGGGGTCGGCCAGTGCGCCCACAATCGCCCACGACCCCAGGGAGACGAACCTGTCGCCCGGCTTGAGAGCGAGGGAGTGGACTGCGCAAGCCGTGTCGTGCGATCCAGCGGCAACGATGGCGGTACTCCCGCGTCGCCCGATGATCTCGCATTCGCCCCGAAGGGGCGGGTAGAAGGCCGGATCAATGTCCAGCGCCTGGAGTATCTTCGGCTCCCATCCCTGGTGCGCGATGTCGACCAGCCCCGAGGTCGAGGCCACGCCGAGCGAGGCCCACGGGCCGGGGTCGCTCGCCTGTTCGAGGCCCGCAATGGGGCGGGTGAGGAGAGCGCGGGCAACGACGTCTTGGAGAAACATGAGCGTCGCGCCCGGCACAAGGGCACCGTGGGCGTTGGACCACGCTAGGCGATAGACCGTGTTGATGTCCTGGCAGGCCACCCCGGTGAGCGCGGCCTGGTCGTCTTCGTCAATGCGCTCGGCGAACGCGGCACGCCCCCATTGCCCGCGCCGGTCGCGGTAGGCGTAGGCGGGAGCGACCGGGTTGCCCTTGTCGTCGACCTGGACATAGTCGACACCCCACCCGTCGACAGCAATCGCATCGAGGAAGCCGGCCTCGTTGATGCCCGCCTCGACCGCCGCAACGGCGTGGGAGATGAGCTCTTCGACGTCCCATACGAGCGAATCGTCCTCGCCGCGCCGGACCTCGTGGGCGGCCCGGTACACCTCGGTCAGTGACAGGGCCGAGCCGTCCCACTGACCGAGGTAGCCGCGCAACGACGACGAGCCCATGTCGATGGCCAGTGTCGTCGTCATGGCCTCACCTAAAGAGCGGGCCGTAAGCGGCGCAGGCGCGATAGTCGGCTCCTTCGAGATCGGCCGTCCCGAAGAGCGTCCAGTTGCGCGGACGGAACACGTCGTCTGTCTCGACGTTGTGCATCATCACCGGGATGCGCAGCATGGCCGCGAGCGTAAGAACATCGGCGCCGAAGTGTCCGTAACCGATCGCCCCGTGGTTGGCCCCCCAACAGTCCATGACTTTGTAGGTCGAGGTGAAGGCGCCCTCGCCTGTCAGACGCGGTGCGAAGAAGGTCGTCGGCCACGCCGGGTCGGTGCGGTCCTCGATCGTTCGACGTGCCTCCTCGGGCAGCTCAATGCTCCAGCCCTCTGCGATCTGCAGGGTCGGCATGGCGTGCGCGACAAGGTTGAGCCGGATCATCGTCAGCGGCAGACCGCCGCGGGTGACAAAGTGAGTGGAGTATCCGCCACCGCGGAAGTATCCCTTGTTGGCCGGGTGGAAGGTCGTCGCCTCCAAGGTCGCCTTCATGTCGGCTTCGGTGACGTTCCACCACTCTTTCAGGCACGGATTGCCTTCATCGTCGGTCATCGCACCGGCGGCGTCGAGCGTCGTGGCCCCGGAGTTGCGCAGATCGAGGAAGCCCCCCTCCGCGTGACCGGTGAGCTTGTGTCCGGTGACGCGTTCGACAGCCTCGGGAGACCAGTAGGTGCGCACGTCGGAGAACATCTGCGTGCGGTTGGTCAAGAGGTGGTTGAAGAGCATAGACACGCCGTTGAGGGCGTCGTTCTCCGTGGCGAACGTGAGAGGCTGGCGCGGGCCCGACCAGTCGAAAGTCGTGTTGAGCAGCGTCTCCATGAGGTCGCCGTTGGGCTTGTAATCCGTCCATTGGCGCTGCCCCTGGAAGCCACCGACGATGGCGTTGTGGCCGGCGGCCTCCTCGCCGTAACCGGCGTCTGCGAGCTTGGGGTTGCCGATCATGAGATCGCGACCAATGAGCACCATCTTGGTGACATAGTCCCACTGCTCACGTCGCTCCTCGTCGCTGAGGTAGTCCTCTTCGACGTTGACGATGTCCTCGCCCTCGGTGAGCGCCTCGTCAACCCATCGGCGAGCCCGCTCGTATTCGTCGTGGTCGTAGACGCCCTCGCTGATGCGCCGGTCGATCTCGATCATGTCAACCGACTCGACCCCCATCCCCAGGTAGTCCCTGAAGAATTGGCGATCGATCATCGACCCGGCGATTCCCATGCACTGAGAACCGATCTGGAGATAGTTGCGGTGACGCAGAGAGCCAACGGCAATGGCCGCACGCGCAAACCGGATGATTCGTTCGGCGACCTCGTCGGGAATGACCTCGTCGTCGGCGTCTTGGACATGCTCGCCGTAGATGGCAAAGGCGGGAACACCGAACTGCCCGTAGGCACTCATTGCCGCGGCAAGGGTGACGGCTCCGGGGCGTTCGGTCGCGTTGAGCCCCCACAGGGCATGCTGGATCGTCGGATCGAAGTCAAGAACCTCGGTGACGTAGTCCCAGCACGGCGTCACGGACAGCTCGGCACACACGTCGTGACCAGCCATTTCGGCCCGCACGTCTTCAGATTCTCCAGCGCGCCCGATCGTCTTCGAAGCGACGAGACATTCGACCGGCTCGCCGTCGGGGTAACGCAGGGTGGAGGAGATGAGATCGGCTGCCCGATGCGCCATCGCCATGGTTTGGTCTTCAAGGGATTCGCGGACCCCGCGGCGCCTGCCGTCGATGAGGGGGCGGATCGCGATTACGGGTTTCGTCGTCATTGGTTATCCTTTCGGCGTCGCTGCCTCGGTACTGCTCGGAGCAGATGACACAATGTTAGCGCTAACATTTGCGGCGCGCAAGACCCCACACACACAATTTTTGCGGCTTCGAACCGTTATGCGTCGCGCTAGCCCGCCTGGAACCCCGTCGTCGAAGCCCGCACCACAAGGCGCGCGGGAAGGACGGTGTGGCGCGGCTCCCCACCCGCAGCAACCCGGTCGAGCTCGATGGATATCGCCTCGGCCAACCGGCCCATATCCTGAGAGACCGACGTGAGCGCGGGCTGCATGAAGGCGCCGAACTCGGTGTCATCGAAGCCCGACAAGGCGTAGTCACGACCGACTTTCAGACCCCGCTCGGCAAGCCCGTAGGCGAGCCCACATGCGAGGTGGTCGTTTCCCGCCAACACCCCCTCGGGACTGCGCGCACCGACCTCCCCTGCTACCGCGGCACCGTCCTCGCACCCCCATCCCGCGGAGGTGACGACCTCGTAACCAATCCCCCGCTCGAGGCACAAGGACTCGAAGGCACGTTGCCGTGCGCGAGCGTCAACATCGACTCCCGCCGGCACCACGAGCACCAGCCGACGGCACCCCCGCTCGCACATGTGGTCGACAAGATCGCGCACCCCGGCGTGCTGGTCGACCTCGACGCGACTGAAATGCCCACCGGGAACGGGGTCGTTGAGCGCAACGACCGTCGGCTGGTCAAGGTAGGGAGCGAGGAACGACACGGCATCGGCGCGCTGACCGAGAATCGCGAGGGCCTTGATGTGAACCGATTGCAGATGCTTGAGGGCGGCGAGCAGCGAATCAGTGTCATCCGCGTCCGCCGTCGCCGAGACGACGAAGTTCCCCCGCTCGCGCTCTCTACGCTCGACGGCGATATATGAGCGGATCCGACCGTAGGAGAGATTACCCGTCATCAACACGCCGACGGTGCGTGAGCGCCCCGTGGCGAGCGTCTGGGCAGACAGGTCTGGCTTGTATCCAAGTTCCTCGACGGCAGCGAGAACCCGCTCGCGTGTGCGAGCGGCGACCGGCCCGGCACCCGAAAGCGTACGCGAGACCGTCTGGGCAGAAACGCCGGCCAGTCGTGCGACGTCACTCATCCGCACCCGCCTGGCCGGCGGCCTCTGAGGCGTCATCGCGTCGCCGGAGGCTCCAACACCTCGACCCCGCCCAGGTAGGGGCGCAAGGCCTCGGGGACGTAGACCGTGCCGTCAGCCTGCTGATGGTTCTCCAAGAACGCAACGATCCAGCGTGTATTGATGACGGTCCCATTGAGGGTTGCTACCGACTGAGTCCCCTCTTCGGTGCGGTAGCGGATTCCTAGTCGCCGTGCTTGGAAAGTCGTGCAGTTCGACGTCGACGTCAACTCGAGGTAACGCTCCTGGCTGGGTAGCCACGCCTCACAGTCGAACTTCTCCGCCGCCGAGCTGCCCAGATCGCCCGCCGCCGTGTGAATGACACGGTAGGGCAGCTCGAGGGCGGCGAGCATCTTCTCTTCGAGGGCGAGCAGGCGCTTGTGCTCGTCGAAAGACTCCTCAGGAAGAGTAAAGGCGAACATTTCGACCTTATTGAACTGGTGAACGCGAATGATCCCGCGCACGTCCTTACCGTGCGAGCCAGCTTCGCGGCGATAGCACGAGGACCATCCCGCGTAGCGGATGGGCCCGTTGGACAGGTCGATGATCTCGTCGGTGTGGTAGCCGGCGAGAGCGACCTCGGACGTGCCCGTCAGGTAGAGGTCATCAGCGGGCAGATAATAGATCTCATCGGAGTGGGCACCCAGGAAGCCCGTGCCGCCCATGGTGCGCGGGCTCACCATAGTGGGGGTCACCATGGGGGTGAAGCCCGCATCAACGACCGTGTTAAGACCGAGGGTGAGCATGGCGATCTCGAGGCGAGCCCCCAGGCCCTTGAGGAAGTAGAAGCGCGAACCCGACACCTTGGCGCCGCGCTTCGTATCGATAATGTCCAAGCCCTCCCCAAGATCGAGGTGATCGCGCACCGTCACGCCCTCGGCCGCGAAATCGCGCGGGGTACCGTGCGTGGACAAGACGACATAGTCCTCCTCGCCGCCGGCTGGCACACCCGGGTTGACGATGTTGGGGATCGCGTAGGCAGCCTTCTTCGCTTCGTCCTCGGCTGCGGCGGCCTTCGCTTCGGCGTCCTTCACGTCGCCGGCCATGGCCTTGGCGCGCTCGAGGTTCGCAGGACGCTCCTCCTTAGAGGCACGACCGATTTGTTTCGACAGGGCCTTCTGCTCGGCCCGCAGCGACTCGAAACGGCCGAGGGCATCACGCCAAGCCTTGTCCGCTTCAAGGGCGCGGTCCACGTCCTGAGGGTCAGCACCGCGCGCACGCTGGGAGGCACGGGCGGGCTCGGGGTCTTCACGCAGTGCTCGCAAATCGATCATGCGCGCCATTCTATGCCACCGGAGTTCATTCCCGACATCCCTTAAAGCCAGCTGAGACCGCACGCCACAAGCCACCGGTGCGACGCGGTGACGGGCCCAACACCGTCCGTGTACGGATCGCGCACGGACTATTACACTCACAGGGTGACCGTCGCCTACCTTGCTCTCGCCTTGAGTATCGTCGCCGTCGTCATCGCGTGCGTGGCCGCCTGGTGGGCTAACGTCGCCTTCCGGCGCTCGAAACCCGTTCGCCGTCTCACCCCCGCGCTCTCCCCCGCCCGCGCCACCGAAGAGCCACGCTCGCCAGGCGAATCCGGATGCTGGGTCATCTACAACCCCGTCAAAATCGCCGACCTCGATACGTTCACCGCTCAGGTGAGTGCGACCGCGAGCGCCGCCGGTTACCCCGAGCCCATCTTTGTGCCCACTCGGCACATCGACGGAGGGATTTCGTGCGCACGCGAGGCCGCTCAGGCGGGAGCCTCACTCATCGTCGTCGCAGGGGGCGACGGCACGGTCAGACTCGTCTGTGGCGCCCTCGCACACACCGGCATTCCCATCGGGATCATCCCCGTCGGCACCGGGAATCTACTCGCCCGCAACCTCGGGATCCCCATCGACTCCCTCCCCCAGGCGGCGGCTATCGCCTTCACCGGCAAGGACACCGCCCTCGACCTCGGTCACGTCCACCTAGACCGCGCCGACGCCGACCACCCTTTCCTCGTCATCGCTGGGATCGGTTTCGACGGCGACATGATGGCGGGAACCTCGTCCGGGCTCAAGGACCGCCTCGGCTGGGGCGCCTACGTTCTTTCGGGTGTCGCCGCCTTGCGCCGCCCCCCGATGGAACTCAGTCTGCGTCTGGCCCGCAGTACACGCCCCCGCCGGCTGCGTGCCCGCACACTCCTGTTCGCCTCGTGCGGGGAACTCACTGCCGGTTTGCAGCTCGTTCCGGGCGCCGACCCGACAGACGGGTGGATGGAAGTGACAATGATCGACGTGCGCGGCGGTCTACTGGGGTGGGTCGAGCTGGCCTCGCGAGTGACGACGAGGGCTCTTGGGGGAAAGAACCGCGTCGCCGCTGTCACCTCGACGATGACGACCGAACGTTCACAGGCGGCGAGCGTCACCCTCGCGGGAGAGCCCAGGCAGGTGCAAGTCGATGGGGATCCCATCGGTGACGCCACCCACCTCGAGGTCGCCCTCGACCCCCACGCCCTCATTGTGCGCACCCGCTAGCTAGGACTCTGATTCCGTGCGCGCCGCACACAGATAGGCGGCGCCAACGAAGATCGCGCCCCCGACGATGTTGCCGCATCCCACCGTCACCAGGTTGCGTGCCGCCTCCCCGGCGTCAGCACCCGCGACGCCGTGGAAGATTCCCAGCGACAGGGTCGTCATGTTGGCGACGACGTGTTCAAAGCCCGAACATACGAACGCAGCCATGCACCACGCCATGACGAGGGCCGCGGCCATCTCTGAGCGCACTCGACCCACGGTCCAAATCGCCAGGCACACGAGGACGTTACACAAGACACCGCAAAAGAACAGCTCGCCCGTCGTCTTCGCTGCCTTGTGCTCGACGAGGTGGGCGAGAAACTGCCCGCCTGCGCTGGAGGGAGAAAGAATCCCGCTAGCCCACACCAGGCCCGCCAAGGCAACCGAGCCCGCCAGGTTACCAAGGACCATGAGCAGGAACGTCATACCCGCCTCGCCCGCACCGACGGTGCGACGAGCAAGCCCGACCGGCAAAATCATCATGGCCGACGTGGCAAGTTCCCCACCGGCAAACATGACGAGAATGAGGCCGATACCGAACACACCCCCCGAGATCAGCGAGGACCACGGGCTACCCGCCAGGCTCAGCGGCCCCGCGGCCGTCATCATGAAAACGTCGGCTAGACCGATGAAAGCGCCGGCGAGCATCGCCGCAACAAGATAGGCGCTGCGGCGGCGGGCCCCCGATACCTTGTGGACCGCGGCATGAGCTTGCTTATCGAGATTCTGGGTCAGTGTGAGCACAAGGAGACAGTCTAGATAACGCACCCGCACCCGAGTGCGGACCTGCGTCCCGCTACGCCCCCTTCAGCCGCAAGCGCTCACGGCGGCACGAGCGATACTCGCGCCCACGCAAGCATTCGCCGACGGGCCACTCACGCCTCGAGGAGGGCCTGCACCCACTCCCGAGCCCGCTGGAAATCGGCGTCACTCGTCGTGTCGCCCACGTGATTGACCCGACCGTCGGCCCGCGGATAGGACCCGAGGAACCGCACGTCCTCGCACGTGCGATACACCCCGTTGAGAGCCGCCTGCACGCGCTCCTCACGGATGTGACCGGCTAGATCAATGGAGAAACCGTAGCCGCCCGGCCGGCCAGCAACGGGCCTCGACTCGATCCGCGTGAGGTCGACGTCGCGGGCACGAAACTGCTCGAGTAGCGCATGCAACGCACCCGGATGATTGTGAGGCAACCGCACCTGGATCGTCGTCTTGTCGGCGCCCGTCGCCTGCGGCACGTGACCGGGCAGGGAGAGAACGACGAAACGAGTAAACGCACCCTTGTTATCCGCGACGTCATCAAACGTCGGCGTCAAACCGTACATGTCGACAGCCACCCGCGAAGACAGGCACGCCTGAAATCCCCCGTGGCCCTCCGACAACAGCCTTGCCGCCTCCGCAGTCGACGTCGTCGGCGTGTGCTGCGCACCCGGAAGATGATCCGCCATCCAGTTGCGGCATTGCGCCCACGCATGCGAATGCGTGCCAACCCTCTCCACGTCACTCAGCTCGACTCCAGGGGCGAGCGCGAGGCTAAAACCGACGGGAACAACGACCTCCCGCACGATCTGGAGGCGCCGCCCCCACGCGAGAGAATCGAGGGTCGCCGTCACCCCGCCTTCCACGGAGTTCTCGATGGGCACGACACTGCGTTGAGTCCGCCCCGACCGGGTCGCATCCATCGCCTGCCGTTCACCCCCACACGGCACAAGTTCGGCATCGGCCTCGGCGACCTGCGTGAGCGCCTGGTGACAAAACGTCCCAAACGGCCCCAAGAACGCATACGACATCGGCTCGCTCATCGCCATCCTTTCTCTGTGGCTTCCCAGGCTAACGCCACTACACTGGCGGCCATGGGGAGAGCCAACATTCGGATGCGACCGGTCCACGGGATGCTCGCACTCGTTGCCGCCATCACGTGTCTCCTCGTCCTCGACGTCATCGCTATCGTCACCCCCGCAAGCGAGACCGACCCCACCGCACCGCCCGCCTCCATGAGCGAAGCTCAACGTGCCGTCTACCCGGACGCGACACAAGCCATCGACAAACGCAGCGCCCCCGCGCTCGTCGTCATCGGCGTCACCGGGGTGACCTGGGACAGCCTCGGAGACCTCGAGGCATACCCGACCCTCGCCGCGCACGCACGCCACGGGTCCATTGCCAACCTCGTCACCCGCACCCAAAGCCCCTTCACCTGCCCGCAAGACGCGTGGCTCTCCCTACAGATGGGACACCGGGTGAGCGACCTCGCCGCCCGCCACAACGGCCACTGCCCAACCACCGGCGCGCCCACCTCCGACAACCTCGAGGCGCCCGCCGCGAGCAGACCGGGCCTGCTCGGTGACGCCCTCGCCGCCTTCAACATCGACGCGGCCGCTATCGGACCCGGCGCCGCCCTCGCCCTCACGACAAGCAGCGGCACCGTCGCCACCAGCATCGAACGCCCAGATTCCGACACCGACCTCGCCGACCTCGTCGCCCGCCAGGCCGCAACCACCCCCGTCACCATCGTCGACCTCGGTGAGGCGACACCGGCAGCCTCCCTGCCCGCCAGCGACGCCCTCCACGACTCCCCCGAGGAGCTCCTCGGATCCCTCACAGCGAACCCGCGCGCCACCACCCCAGGGGCGAGCGACATCGCTCGGCGTATCGAAGCGGTCCTCGCCGCCCTCGACCCGAGCACGCAAGTCATCGTGGCCTCCCTCGCCCCTGGCACCGCTCAGCCGGCGCTACAGGCAGTCCTCATCGACACAGCTGACGTCGGCACCGGTTTCGCCCGCTCAGCTTCCACGCGCCAAAACGGCCTCATCCACATCCCCGACCTCACCCAACAAATCCTCGACTCGTCCGGCATTAAAGCAATCCCGGACCTACCCGGCGCAACCATTGACACCGCTCGCGGCGGGATCGGGAGCTCGTGGCCACTCACGCGCACGCAAGCCGAGTCCGCTCGCGCAAAGACCGACCTGGCGGCGCGCCTCGACGTCCTTTCCGACAGGGCCCTGCACGCGAGCGTCGCCGCAAACTCCGTCCCAACCGGAGTCGGCATCCTCGGCATCATCGCGTTAACCTGCGGCATCATCCTCGTCTTCCTCGTGGTTAAGGGGCGTCTCGGCTCCCTCCCCCACCCGCGTCTCGCATTCCTTCGCAGCCTCGCCGTCGCGGCGTGTGCCCTGCCCCTGGCCACCTACGTCGTCAACCGAGTTCCCACGTGGCGCCTCGCCGGGGAGACGAGCGTCAATGCGCTCGCCGCCCAGGTGGCCCTCAGCTGCCTACTCGCCGGCGCCATCGCGGCCCTCGCCCACGTTCTTGACCGTGCCACCGCACGACTCTCACCGGCGTGGGCGCCGTGGGCGGGTATCGCCGCGATCGCGGCGACGACGAGCATCACCCTGGCCAACGCCTCAGCTGCCGCTACCCTTCCGCGCGATGCGCTTCTCGGTTTCTCCACGATCCTCGGCCAGCGTTTCTACGGCATCGGGACCTCACAGTTCGCTGTCTTATGCGTGACGACTCTCACCGCCGTTGCTCTCACCGCCGGTTTGGCCCACAGGGCCGGGCATGCCATCACCGCGACCCTCCTCCCCGGAGCCTTCGCTTTCTGGATCGTCACCATCGACGCCTCCCCCACGAAGGGTGCCGACTTCGCAGGCTCGGTCGCGCTCCTGCCCGCCGCACTCGTGCTTCTTCTCCTCGCTCTGACGAAGCGCTTCCGTGCCGCCGATCTCGGCTGGGTCGGACTGCTCACCACGCTGCTACTCATCCACGTGGGTCTTCGCGACTATGCCCGCCCCCAAGGCATGCGCTCACTGCCGGGACAAGTCGTCGATCTTATCCTCCACGGCGGCGCAACGGGGGCGCTCACGAGACGACTGAGTGCCATCACCGACACTCTCACCCGCTCATTCGTCACCTCCGTGTCTACCGTTGTCGGGATCGTCCTCGCGATCGCTGTCGTATGGGCGGGACGACGTTTCCTACGGCACCTGCGAGCAACGTCTTCGGCAGAAATCTCGTGCGCCTTCCGTTCGATCCCCTCCGGCCAGGCGCTCCTCGTTGCCCTCATTTTGTCGTGCCTCATTAACGCCGTGTTCTCCCGCGCGGGCGTACTCGTCCTCGGCATCGCCGCGCTCATAGCGTTTCCACTCGCACTCGCACTCGCGCTCTCGGGCGCCCAGGTAGCCCGGGGCCTCACCCCTCCCCCGCTGTCCCTGCCGTGGATCGGGCGGGTGCGCGCCGTATGCGCCCTCGTGCTGGTCGCTATCGGTCTGACCACGATCGTCGTGACGGTATCCGGCCCGACCCCTCTCGCCGACAGGAAAAACGGGACGGCAACGACGACGACGCACGGCCCCGTCGTTCTCGCTCTCACACATTCCCTCACGTGGGATCGTCTCCTCTACGACGCGCCACCGACCCTAACTCGTGCTCTCAGGGACGGACTCGTGTTCAACCTGGCACCGGTGCGAACCTCGGCGGGCACATGCCCCCTCGACGCTGCTGCGGCGATCTCGGCCGGAACCCGCGTATCGCCGACGTCGCTGGGCGGCCACGACCTGTGTGCGAGTCTCACTGCCACCAACGGGGATCTGCCCCTGTGGCCCTACCTGACAAAAGCCAATCGATCGGACTCAACGCACCCCCTCGGTGGGTTCGGCAAGGCGCTCAGCGACGCCGGGGCATCGGCCGCCGGGATCGGCGCGCTCTCCGGCTACGTCCTTGCCTCCCCTGACGGACGCCCGGTAGGGACGATCGATGCTGCCGCCCCCACGACCGAAGGCTTCGCCGACCAGGTTGCCCAGGCAGTCTCCACCCACGACCTCGTCGTCGTTGACGCCGAAGCCCTGCCGGTCAACGCCCACCCGCGTCGTGTATCCGGCGCGATCTCGAGAACCCGGGCCGAGGCTCGCGCCGAGGCGGAAGAGAAGGGGCTCGATCCCGCCGAGGTGATCCCCGAAGAAATCACCTCCGTCACCCCCGCTCTCAACCCCATCGAAGGTGCCCAAGACAAACCCGTCGCCGAGGCCTACGCCCGCGACCCCGAGGCGTTCCCCGTCGTCAACGCGGCCACCGAACGGACCGTCCAAACCGCCTCGCGTCTGGCCAGCGACCACACCGAAGCGACCCTCGAACGCCTCGACGCAGTCCTCGCCCACCTGCCCGACAATGCGCGCGTCCTCATCGCCACGACCACGCAGGCCTCCATGGCGCGCACCATGGGTGTTGGCGTTGTCACCGGGCATGGCGTCGTCGGGGGACTCGGCCGCTCCGGATCTGTGCGCCAGCCCGGCATGGCCCAAATGACCGATATCGCCCCCACGATCCTGTCATGGCTCGATACCGACAGTCGCGATTATCGGCCCGCCGGATCGCCCATCGAGGCCGACGACAGCAGTGCCCCGCTCATCGACCGCTACGACAAGCTCGTTGCTGACGCCGCTAAATCGGTCCTCATCCCGCGCGCATACGGGGCTTTCCACGGGCCACTCACCCAGCGCGCGACCCTGCTTTTCCTCCTCGCAGCCCTCATCGCTAGCTCTCCGATCCAAGGGCTCCTCCGCCGCAAGTTCCCCGCCCTCATCGGCTCCTCGCGCACCCTCGCTCGGCTCGCCTGCCTCACCCTCGCGTGCGCCCCACTGGGTGTCTTCGTGGTCTCGCTGACCCCGTGGTGGGACACGTCTGTTCCCCTTGCGACCCTCGGCACCTACCCGTGGATCGTCGCCGCCGCGCTCAGTTTTCTTCTCCTAGCTGCCGCAGGCCCCACACGCCCCTACCTACCCGCCGTCGCGGTCGCCACCATGACGTGTCTGCTCTTGACCCTCGACATCGCGACCGGTTCGAGCGTGCTCCTCGACTCGCCCCTCGGTTTCTCTTCTCTCTTAGGGGCTCGCTACTACGGTGCCGGCAACGAGGCCTACACCCTCCTCGCCACCGGATTCTTCTTCTCGGCCGGCCTCGTGGGCGCGAACCTGGGCCGGCGCGGCCACCGCCTTGCCGGCGCCCTTCTTGCCGGCGGCATCGGCGCGATCGTCGGCGCCATCGACGGGTGGCCGACGCTTGGAGCCGACTTCGGCGGTCCCATCTCCCTTCTCCCCGGTCTCTTCGTCCTCGTTCTCCTCACCCTCGGTATACGCGTATCGTGGAAGAAAGCCGCTGCGGGAATCCTCGTCACCGGCATAGTGGGCGCAGGCATTGCGGTGGCCGACTGGCTGCGTCCGGCCACCGAACGCACCCACCTAGGCCGATTCATTGATTCCTCGCTCAACGGCGAACTGTGGGGCATCCTCCACCGCAAACTCGCGGCGAATCTGTCCAAACTCACGTGGTCCGAACACCGGTGGGTTGTCCTCGCGGCTCTCGTGTGCGTCCTTCTCGTCGTCGTGCCCGCACTCACGAGGAAACGTGAAACTGCGGTATCGACTGGACGGGTGTCAAGACGCCTCCGCCAGTGGGTGGAAGCCGGATGGGGGTGGCTCACCCCGCCCACGCGCGTGGCCTCTCTCTCCTACGCGCTCCCGGGCCTCACCATTGCCCTCGTGTCGTGGGCGACGACCGAATTCTTCGCCTTCGCTCTCAACGACTCTGGGATCCTGCTGCCGGGCCTCGCCGCGATCTTGGGGATCCCCCTCACGCTCGACCTCATCATCGCCCACCGCGTGCATACAGGGAGAACATCATGAGCGCGCCCTGGCGACGGGCGCTCCTCGCCACTTTCGTCCTCCTTCTCGCGCTCACCGGGTGGACTCCCGCATCCGCCCAGACGGAAAGTCGCCCCCTCGTCGTTGTCCTCACCGCCGGTCTCACCTGGTCCGATGCCGACCCCTCCCGCCAGCAGCATCTCGACGTACCTGAGGGCGCCACGCTGGCGGCGACCTCTCGACACACCGCCGCTCAGGTGACCTGCCGCCTCGACGGGATCCTCACCCTCTCGTCGGGCACTCCCGTCGCCTCACTGTCCTCGCGGGCGGGCGGGGCGTGCGCGAACCTGGGTGATCTCACGCATCCGACCTCTCACCAGTGGCTCACGTGGACCGAGGAGGCACGCGCCATCGCACCGACCGCGCGCATCGGCGCACTGGGCGATGACCTGCGCCGCTCAGGGGTCAGCCTTGCCGCGATCGGTGACGCCGCCGCGCTTGCGCTCTCCTCGCCTTCCCGCCGCCAAAACGCCGACGCCGCCCCCCACGACCCTCACGGACTTGCCCTCGCCGTGAGTGAGGCGGCACGGTCTCACACGCTCACGGTCGTTGACGCGGGAGCCGTTGCCCCCGATTCCTCCGTCACCGTCTCCGCGTCGGCATTGCACGCCCAGCCAAGCGACGGTCTGCCCCACTTCGACACGTCCGAACGCGTCAATCGCCGGGTCGTCCTCGAGCGCGTCAACGCCATTCGCTCCACCGTGGGAACACACGCCGACATCATCGTTGTTGATATCGCCGACACCTCTACGGTCCCTCACCTCGGTATCTACATGGACACCAGCGGCCCGCAGGGGCTGGCGCACTCGTCGACGGCACGGAGGGACGGCTTCGTCACCCTCACCGACGTCACCCGACACGTGCGTGCGCGTTTCCTTTCTGGCGGCGATCCGATCTCGACTGTGCCGGGCGGGTCTATCGGGGAGCTGCGCGATCACGTCACGCAGCTGAGCCTCCACTCGGATCTGACGAGGATCGTCCAGGCGCGCTTCTACATTAGCTTCGGGGTCGCCACCGCCCTTTTGCTCGCCGCGGGCCTCCTCTACGCGATCTTCGCACGCCCCCGCGCCCCACGCTTCCGTTTCCTCTTGAGGCTAGCGGCCTTGTCCCTCGCCCTCATCGCCCCGGCGTCCTGGGCCGCTTCGCACCTACCCGCGGCGGTATTCGGCATGGATTTCTCGACGTCAGGCGCACAGGGATCGGCTGGCGCGGTGACCGCTCGCTTTTTCCTCGTCACGACGCTGATCGCCGCGCTTTTCGGGCTCGCCTGCGAGACAGCCTCGCGCATCGGCGGCGGGCACACACGCGGCCGCGCTACCGTGACCGTCGTGTGCGCGGCCACCATCGAACTCTGCTGGGCTTGCGGGACTGTCCTGGCCGGAAGCTCCGATCAACTCAACACTATGTTTGGCTCCGTCGGGGCGACGGCGACGCGGTTCTATGGAATGAATAACAACAAGTTCGCTCTCGCACTCGCGGCGATGGTGGTCATCGTGTGCTATCTGGCCTCGCGCCCCGGCAAGGGCGGTGTCGTTGCCGGGGTGGGAGTGTGCGTCCTCGTGACCGTTATCGACGGGTTTCCGTTTCTTGGGGCCGACGTCGGCGGGCCTTTGGCGTTGTGTCTGGCCGGTGGCTGCGCGGTGCTACTCGGGCGGGGCGTGAAACTCAGATGGTTTCATCTACTCGCGGCCGCTGTTGTGGGTGCGCTTTTCTCGGTGGCGTGCGCATGGTGCGACTGGTGGTTTGCCCCGTCTCCTTCACATGCGGGCCAGTTCTTCGAGGCTGTGGCCCACGGGCAGGCGTGGCCAATTCTCAGGCGCAAGTTCGTGGCAATGACGGACACCTTCATCGGTTCAGGTCTTGCCGCAGGGCTATGGGTGTGCGTGCTTTTCCTCGCGACCGCAGGAATCGTGTGGCTGCGCCGCTCGGGTAGATGGCCCAGGCGATGGACCCGGCCGACGGGTCTCATGGGGAGGTCGTTCCTTGCCGCCGGTATCGGCAGCGTCGCGGCGGCTGCAACTAACGATTCCGGAGCGATCATCGTGGCGCTCGTCGTGTCGTTCCTCGCGAGTCTTACCATCGCCTCGCGGACGCTCGACGCGCCCACCAGCGTTCGCTAACCCTTCAAACGGCTCACACCACGGAGAATCGAAGACTGCTCACGGATCTTGTGGGGGTGCGTGGGTGGGGTCGTAGAGGTAGGTGGTGTGGGTAGCGAGTTCGCGTGTGGTGTGGGCGTCTTGGGTGGTCAACGTGGTGGGTAGGGTATGCCAGATCCCGGTGGTGGGATCGAGGTAGGTCACTTCCCAGGTCGTGTGAGAAGTAATGGTGACGCGACTTGGGGTGGCGGGGTCGTGGGCAGGTGGCGTGGTGTAGGTGTGGGTGATGCCCATCGTGGGCCAAGGTGCCCCGTGGCTGGTCGTGTGGGTGGTCGTGGTGTCTCCCCAGTCGATGGTGTGGGCGAGTGCTTGGGCGTGAATGGTGATGGGAGTGGTGTTGAGGGTGAGAGTAAGGGTGTGGTGGGTGGTTGTGTAGTAGGCGTTGGTGGGTTTGTTGGTCAAGATGGGGCCGTGTGGGGGTTGGATGTGGAAGGTGGCTGGGGGCAGGGTGTGGTGGGCGAGGTAGGTGGTGATGGTTGTGGTGGTGATGGGTGGAGGGGCTGGTGTCGGTGCGGGGTGTCGTGTGGTGGGGTGTTTGGGGGGTTTGTTGTTGAGGAGGTTGGTCATGGTGGCGTAGGTGGGGTGGAGGGGTCCGGTGCCGTCGATGAAGCTGGAGAGTCTGGGGTCGTACCAGCGTCTAGGCGCGACCACCCGCCGCACATGACGCGTCTTGCGGGTAGGTGGCTTTTTCGCCTGCCCACGGGGATACTCGTGTAGATATGTTCGTCTTGTGAGTTTTGCAGTTATCGTCTTCCCGTCCGTGTCGACATCAATAGCTGCTGCGACGTCGTGAGAAATAAATGACAGCAAAACAATTATGAGGCAAGTAGCATAGAACGAAAAGCGCCTATTCATCTTCATCCCCGTATCGGATATCGATGAGCTTCCATCCTTCTTCCTCGTGCTGGACGTATACGGACGCCGCGCCAGTGAGTGCAGGGATCCGCTCTGTCGAAGGGTCGTCAATTCCGCGCGATTCGCCAGGGCCTATGTCCACACTAAAGTCGCAAGCCCAGCCTGAGGAATAATCTTGGAGTTCGTCGCTTCGGGTTAGCGTCGCTTGACGAACTTCATTGCCCCGGCTCCATAGCAAGCCTTGGCGTGTATAGCGTATCGAAGTAATCCAATCGGAACAGATTTCGCAGTCTTTCGATGAGTGCTCTTCGAGTCGCTGACTGCGGCCTTTTGCGAGGTCTTCGGGGATGAAGCGTAGGGCGTATTCGGCGAAGGCGCATGCGCCTGCGGAGTCGACGCGTTGCATCTGGGGTGGTTCGGTGGCTTCGGCGTAGGGCCATACCGGTCCTGATGGTGGGGCCAGCGTTTCAGGAGTCTTAGCCGGTGTTGACGATGTTGTCGTGGCAGGGGCAGAAGACGTGGACATTATCCCGCATCCAGCCAGCAAAACCGAGGATGCACCAGCAAGAGCCAAGATGGCTAGGCGCGAATACGTGCGAGGGGGGATCGGGGGCATCGATGCTCCTTGAGGGGAAAGGATAGGGGGTAAAGAACTTGGGGGTCTAAGGGGATCGGGTCTAGGTCCACCCTAGCGAAGTAGCAGTCCCGTTGGGAAACCCCGGCATCGGTTTGTGGATAAACGAGCCGCGGGGAGGAACACCAAGCGCTCCTCCCCGCGGCTCATCACTGTCTCAATCAGGATCGGCGTCGACGTGCCTGCACCATCACGAGCCCTGCAACAAATCCCATGACCGCCAGCGCAGACATCCCGGTCGCGTTCGCGCCCGTCTTCGCCAGATCACCCGAGCTGTCACCGTTCACGGAACTGGCCGCGGCGTGCTGGACGCGACCATCGCCACCGGCGTCACCACGGTGATCGACCCCAGGCTTGAGCGCATCGCCCACATGCGGACGCCCCTTCGGAGGTGTCGCTCCCGGATCCGTGACCACGTAAACCGAGGGAACCGTGCCGCGAAGCGTGAAAGCACCATCGGCCCACGTGGCCGCTACGGGAACGCAGCTACCATCCTGCAAGGCCCGACACAGCGATGCCCCCTGGGCAGCGGGGATACGCAAGGTCGCCTCCACATCTGCCAAACCCGACTGGTGATCGATCCGCACCGTCGTCATCTCGCCAACCCGCTCCAGGCTGACCTTGAGCGCGTCGTCGCTACGGAACGGACCCGTGGCCTCCACACCGTTATCGGTGAGCGTGCGTTCACGCACGACTACGGTCACGACCTCGTCACGACGCGTCGTCGTCCCATCGGGATTAGTCACGATCACCGTCACCGTGTTCGGTCCCTCGTGGAGCGAACCGTCGCCTCCGACCTCGATCGTCACGTCACCACCAAGGGCATCCTCGACCGATTCTTTGAGCTTGTCATTGTCGGCAAGGTCGTCACGATCGACCTCCACGATAGTCCCGTCACCGGCACCAGGGTTCTCCGGGGACACGTCAACAGGCTCCTTGACGATGAACGAACGAGTCTCGATCGTCCGGTTCCCCGCCAGATCAATACCCTCAACGCTCACCCGGTGGACCCCTGGGGCCATACCTTCAGTCGAGAACGTATGCGTGAGCGTCGTCGGCGTCGGATGGGCCGGATCGACCTTACCCTCGGCGGGGACAGCGCCCATGATCGATTCCAGAAGCTGATTCATAAGCTCCTCGTCGATCGGCTCTGAATTTCCCTCGCCCGGAGCTGGCTCATCGGCGACCGTCTTCTCGCGGCCAACGGAGGCACCGCCAATACCGACGACCTCACCCGAGTCATTCCGCGGACGTACGTCCGTCACCAAGTGGCTGTCGACAGTATCCTTCGCAGCGACCAGAGACGTCACCGGCGCAGCGACCTCCTGCTCGTCGACGAGAACACGCATACGAGCGAGATTAGGATCAGTGACCGTCGTCGTTACATCGCGCGGCGAGGCAATGATCTCATTGTCTTCCACACCCGTAATCTCGGCCTTCGGAGCTTCCTTATCGACCACGACGGGAATACGAGCGGTCATCGAGTTGGTGCCATCGGTGATAGTCACCTGAATGGTATCGCCATCTTTGACCTTAATTTCCTCATCGAAGGTGCGCTCGTTCGACTCCGGACCCTTCCCCGAGTAGTAGAGCTGGATGATGCGCGAGCCATTGAGCGATAGCGCATAACCGTAACCGTCATCCGAGGCAGTGCCCGTGAAACGCGTGGTATCCGAGTTCGTAAACAGCGTCCCTCCGTACAGAGTCGGATTATCGACCCTGAGCGTAGGCGCCACCCTGTCGTAGGAGATCAACAACGGCTGCTCGAGGATGACCTTCCCTGCCTCGTCTTTGACGACGATATTAAAGGAGTTATCTCCCGTGAACATCGGCAAGCGCAAGGCAAATTCGCCCTCGCCCGCTGTCAACGGCGCCGGATCGACCATCTCACCGTTGTCCCCCGCCCGCGATGCCGGCTGGATCGTCACCGTCGTCCCGGGTTTTGCCACGCCACGCAGCACAAAGAAGTCGGGGCCGACGTCCTCACCAGACTTGGGGACGAAGCACGCCCCAAACATGCACACGAGATTCGTAAACTCCGGCATGCGGTCAAGCACTGCCGTCTTCTCATCGTCCATGAATGTCGAGATCGGCGCGAGATAGCTCTGCTGATTGACCCCGTCGTCGGCTTCGATAGCCACATACGGCACGCCCTCCGGAAGCGTTACCGTCACCGCAAACGTGCCATCGCCGTTGAGAGTGACCTCTTGATCGACGACGGTCACCTTGATGTCGGCAGCACCAGCCCGCTCATCGGTCACCTTACCTTCGACACGAACCGAGCCGTCCTCACTAACCTCAAGGGCCTTGTTCTCATTGAGGTTCGTTACCTCGATGACAGGCGGCTGATTATCGTAAAGCAGCGTCAGTTCCTCGTGTGCAAGCTGACGCCCGTCGGATGCATAGCCAACCACACTGACGGCGTTCTCCCCCGTCTTAAGCGCTACCTCGGCAGAGAAGACGCCCTCTTCAAGAGCAGCTTCCTCGCCGTTAACTTCGACACGAACAATGTCATCTGTGACAGCACCGCGGATCGTCACGGCGTCGTCGGTGACCGACGGAGATGCAGGCCCCAGCGGCTTTTCCAGATCGGCTCGGTCAAGGAGAACCAGTCGACCACTCCCCTGGGCACGCGTTACCGTGGCCTCATTACCCGCCTTATCGCTCACGCGGATAATGAAAGCGGCATCCGGCTCTGGCAGTGTTGCTGTGTAAGTGCCGTTCGACCCACTAACCGCAACCTTGCGACCATCAACTGTCTCCACAGTCGGTTGATCCTCAAGCCCCGAGCCTTCATCGGTAACGGTGAAGGACACGACACCATTCTTTACGCTCGTGATGGTGATCTTCGGCGCCGAGGTGTCAACGTTGACAGGCATGTTGATGACCTGCCACTCGTAGGCTGCGCCCAATCGGGTCCTTACCCGATAGATGTAGGCACCGTCGGGTGCTGGCTCGTCGTGACCCGTCTGAGGGTTGTACAGCTTACCGTCCCATGACGATGCCACGCCCGAGTACGCTGGTGAAACCGCACCGTCTTGGAGCATCGACAAAGTCGGACGCACGACGTCATTCTCGTGGCCCAAAATCTTGACGACCTCGCCTGTATCGGCCTTGACGATCTCGTACACGAGATCCGAGGCGTTACGCATGAGCAGCAGATCCGACATGAGTTCATCAAGCTTGCCGTCCCCGTTCGGAGACAACCATGCGACGTCATCGCTACCAGAGCTGCGGAACAGCACCGGCTCGTCATCGATCATCGATACGAGGCCTGTCTCCGTATCGTCAGTGTCGCTCCAGGGCTGACCCGGGGCCTTCACGATCGGCTCAGCGTTCCAGTCACCCACGAAACCGAAATAGGGGACAGACAGGTCGGGCTGCTTCGCGTCCTTCGATTCAAACCTTGCCCAGCCTTCAATGAAGTGTGGCCGAGACGTATCGGGCGTCAGAGTGAACGTCACCGATGCGCTACCACCGGCGGGCACCGTCACTTCACGGGTATCGGCCGTAAGCGTCTCGGCTGACAGCGACGTGATCGTCTGCTGCCCCTTCGCGTTCGACTCGTTGATGACCTGCTGCCGAGGCACATCAAACACGCGAGGCTGCGTGCCCGAGTTAGTCAGTGTCACGGTAAATTGACGCGGCCCCTTGACCTCACGCAAAGCGACAGAGGGAACGGAGTCAACGGTGGCTAGAACGTCCGTATCAAGGGCCTTATCGACACGGGCGAGACCTGCCCCCACCTGTCGAGGCGCATATGGAATATCGTCGTGAGTCGGAATCAGCGCAGTATTCATGAGTGCCGCTTCCGCGTGCGCCATGCGCTGCGCCGCGCTCGCTTGCGGCATCGTCTTCTTCGCATCCTCCATCATGAGTGTGACGAGACCCGCCACGTTGGGAGATGCCATCGAAGTGCCCGACATGGACCCATAGGAGTTGTCATTGAGGGTCGAGTAGACGTTCCCACCGATACCCGCAATCTCAGGCTCAAAATCAAGAGTAGGGGTCGTACCCCATGAAGTGAAGTTCGACGGCTTAAGACCGTTCGCGGATTCCTCAGCCGCCACCTCCTTCGTCAAACGCAGCGTGACCTCGCCCTTCTTTGTTGCCTCGAGGATCGCAAGGCCGTCGGCGTTTCTTATCGACGCGCCAACCACGTCGAACTCGTCGACGCCGGCCATTCCCGGCATCTCTTCCGAACCGGAGACGTTGTTATAGACGATGACCCCGTAAGCGCCGTGATCGACCGCACGCTGGAACTTCTCGGTAAACGAGATCTCGCCACGCTCGATAAGCGCGAAAGCACCGGTGAGATCCACGTTGTCCTTATAGTCCTGTTCGCGCCCCTTACCGACGGCAACGACACGATGTGCAGATCCATCGGCCTCACCCACGTGTGGGAAGTAAGCGAAGGCGTGATCCGTACCGTCGTTGTAGAAGCCCTGCGGTTGTGTGACTTGAGAATTATCGAGAGACGCTACCGTAAACGCAGATCCCTGGGTGCCGGGGGAACCCACGGTCCCGTCGTCGAACAAGCCAAACGCATCATCGGTCGTGCCGTCCGGTGAGAAGTTGAGCCCCTCATTACCGGCAGCGACAACGGTAATAACACCCGCCTGTCGTGCTGTCTGAATCGCCCGCGACATGCCGTCAGACGCATTCTTCTGACCGTTCGAGGAGCCCAGCGACATATTAATGACGTCTGCACCCAGCTTCACCGAATCTTCAATAGCAGCGATGATATCGGCGTCACCAGCAGTCGACCCCTGGTGGTTGGAAAACACCTTCATTGCAAGCAGCTGTGCGTTCGGAGCGACACCGTCGATACGGTGAGCGTCCCAAGCAGGGGCGTCGCCCTCAGAACCGTTCGCGGCGACGATACCGGCCACGTGCATCCCGTGCTGGGAGGCCGTCGTGTCTTTAACTGTGTAGTTCTCGTCGGCGTAGTTGTAGCCCATCGGGACCTTACACGAGAAATTACCTTCCGGATGGCTCGTGTCGATCTTCTGGATCTTCGCCTTTGAACAATCGTCGAGGCGCATGTCCTTGTGCTGGGGGTCGATGCCGGTATCGACGATGGCGACGACCATCCCCGTGCCATCGACTCCGCGCTGCGAAAACGCGCGCTGAACGCCCTCAAGATCGCGAGCGGCGTGCTCGGCGGGCTTATACCGGCGTTCCCGCTTGACCGAAGCAACCTCGGGTTGCTTCATGAGTTTGTGCGCATTGCGCGAGCTGATGCGCCCGGACATGCCGTTAGCCAGATAGCCGAAGTGGCGCCGCGCCTCAAAGCCGAAGTCGTGGTGCCACCGGTTGGCTAGGTCACGCTGAAGTTTGATGTTAGCTTGCTCCACCGAGGCAGCCGGCGAACTCGGCTGCTTCTTGAGCATGACGACGACATCGACCATGAGGTCGGCCTTGCGCTGCGATGGGGCCGCGCCCACGTCGCCGCTAGCCGATTCTTGTACCTGCGCTAGATGGTCCTGCGTTGGTGTCGCAGACGCGGGCGCCGGCATTCCCAGCACAGAGAGGCTGAGCAACGCCACCGTCGCGACTGCCTGAGAGATTCTCTTCATGGGACCGCTTTCAAAGAGGAGTCACGGAACACCCCTATTGAACACCACGGCACCACTATTTTTCCCTCATGCCCGCGCCGTGAGAAGAAACGTTCCCATATGCCCAGAGTGTGCCGCCGCCTGCATCCCACCAAGCCACGTCGCACACGCGGCCACGATGTCGGGCGGTGGGTGAGGGTAGGCGACCAATCCAAGCCCCAAGCCCCAGCCCAAAGCCACAGGCCAGCCTCTGCCCCAAGGCCAAGCCACAGCCCCACACCACGCCGGGCCCCAAGCCACAGGCCCCAGGCCACAGGCCCGGGCCACACAACCAAACAACAAAAAATAAGAGGGGGGCTGGGTGGTGATAGGAAGCGTGATCGTGTGGCAGCGACCTAGTCTCCCACACCCCCTGGAGTGCAGTACCATCAGCGCTGGCAGGCTTAGCTACCGGGATCGGAACGGAACCGGGCGTGACCCTACCGCTATAACCACCACACAACCACACCACCAACCACACCCAACCCCCCCCCAAAAACAAGGGACACCAGGCACCAACCCAACACCCACAAGTGCCAAGGCCAGTTAAACAGGGCCGGTAAGCATGACCGCAAACAAAATAGTGCACGCGCATGAACAATAGTTCTTGTTTATTTTCGGCTTGTTGTGCTTGTCATCGGACAATTAGTACCAGTCAGCTCCACACCTCACGGTCCTTCCACACCTGGCCTATCAACCCCATCATCTCTAGGGATCCTCCCACACAATAGTGTATAGAGACCTCATCTCGAAGCCGGCTTCCCGCTTAGATGCTTTCAGCGGTTATCCATCCCGAACGTAGCCAACCAGCCATGCACCTGGCGATACAACTGGCACACCAGAGGTTCGTCCGTCCCGGTCCTCTCGTACTAGGGACAGCCCTTCTCAAGTCTCTTAACGCGCGCAGCGGATAGGGACCGAACTGTCTCACGACGTTCTGAACCCAGCTCGCGTACCGCTTTAATGGGCGAACAGCCCAACCCTTGGGACCAACTCCAGCCCCAGGATGCGACGAGCCGACATCGAGGTGCCAAACCATGCCGTCGATATGGACTCTTGGGCAAGATCAGCCTGTTATCCCCGGGGTACCTTTTATCCGTTGAGCGACCACGCTTCCACAAGCCATGGCCGGATCACTAGTTCCTGCTTTCGCACCTGCTCGACCCGTCAGTCTCACAGTCAAGCCTCCTTCTACACTTACACTCAACACCTGATTACCAACCAGGCTGAGGAGACCTTTGAGCGCCTCCGTTACCCTTTAGGAGGCAACCGCCCCAGTTAAACTACCCACCAGGCACTGTCCCTGACCCGGATCACGGGCCGAGGTTGAGATGACCAATCATATCAGAGTGGTATTTCACCAACGACTCCACCACCACTAGCGTGACAGCTTCACAGTCTCCCACCTATCCTACACAAACATAACCAGACACCAATACCAAGCTATAGTAAAGGTCCCGGGGTCTTACCGTCCTGCTGCGCGTAACGAGCATCTTTACTCGTAATGCAATTTCGCCGAGTTCGCGGTTAAGACAGCAGGGAAGTCGTTACGCCATTCGTGCAGGTCGGAACTTACCCGACAAGGAATTTCGCTACCTTAGGATGGTTATAGTTACCACCGCCGTTTACTGGGGCTTAACTTCAAACCTTCACCCACAAAAGCGGGCTGAGCCTTCCGCTTAACCTTCCAGCACCGGGCAGGCGTCAGTGCGTATACATCGCCTTACGGCTTCGCACGCACCTGTGTTTTTGATAAACAGTCGCTTCCCCCCTACATGTGCCCCCCACAACCCCTAGAACCGCAACGGATCCTTCAAGGAGTGGGGCCTCCTTCTCCCAAAGTTACGGAGGCAGTTTGCCGAGTTCCTTAACCACGATTCTCTCGCTCGCCTTAGTATACTCTACCCAACCACCAGAGTCGGTTTAGGGTACGGGCGGCATGCCCTCTCACGCCGAGGCTTTTCTAGGCACCACAGGCTCACCCTGTTATCCCCACAAAACGTGGGCCACCATCACCCCTCACCCCCACCATTCAAGGCAGCACCCCGGATTTACCTAGGATGCGGGCTGCGGGCTTGAACACGGACAACCACCGCCGCGCCAGGCTACCACTGTGCGTCACCCCTGTTAAAGCGCTTAACCACACCCAACATCCACACACAAGACCCACCACCAAAGCCATCCCGAAGGACAACCCGGCTTCAGGCGTCGCATGCTTCCATCAGGGGGCTATGGACGAGAACAAGCCGGTACCAGAATATCAACTGGTCAACCATCGACTACGCCTGACGGCCTCGCCTTAGGACCCGACTAACCCAGGGAGGATAAACCTGCCCCTGGAACCCTTGGTTTATCGGCGGGGAAGATTCTCACTTCCCACTCGCTACTCATGCCTGCATTCTCACTCCCACACACTCCACCACACGGTCACCCGGCAGCTTCAACGCGTGCAGGACGCTCCCCTACCCAACACAAAAAAGAGTGTTGCCGCGGTTTCGGCGGTATACTTAAGCCCCGCTACATTATCGGCGCAGGATCACTTGACCAGTGAGCTATTACGCACTCTTTCAAGGATGGCTGCTTCTAAGCCAACCTCCTGGCTGTCACAGCAACCCCACATCCTTTCCCACTGAGCATACCCTTAGGGGCCTTAACCGGCGGTCAGGGCTGTTTCCCTCTCGACTACGAAGCTTATCCCCCGCAGTCTCACTGCCCCGCTCAACTTAACGCGCATTCGGAGTTTAGCTGACGTCAGTAACCAATAAGGCCCATCAGCCAACCAGTAGCTCTACCTCACGCAAGCACACGAGACGCTGTACCTAAATACATTTCGGGGAGAACCAGCTATCACGGAGTTTGATTGGCCTTTCACCCCTACCCACAGCTCATCCCCCCAGTTTTCAACCTAGGTGGGTTCGGTCCTCCACAACCTATTACAGCCGCTTCAACCTGGCCATGGGTAGATCACCCCGCTTCGGGTCTACAACACGCAACTCAACGCCCTTAACAGACTCGCTTTCGCTACGACTACCCCACACGGGTTAACCTCGCCACGCATCATAACTCGCAGGCTCATTCTTCAATAGGCACGCCACCACCCACCAACAGGCAGGCTCTGACGGCTTATAGACGCTT
Source organism: Actinomycetaceae bacterium (assembly GCA_030527545.1). Classification (GTDB taxonomy): domain Bacteria; phylum Actinomycetota; class Actinomycetes; order Actinomycetales; family Actinomycetaceae; genus Nanchangia. Next base: position 30,223 of record JAUNAP010000003.1, on the reverse strand, counting down.
GGTTTCAGGAACTCTTTCACTCCCCTCCCGGGGTACTTTTCACCATTCCCTCACGGTACTACTACACTATCGGTCACCAGGACGTATTCAGGCTTACCCAGTGGTCTGGGCAGATTCACACGGGATTCCACGAGGCCCGCGCTACTCGGGGACACCATCCAAACCCACACATGCTGCCAACCATCTACACGACTATCACGCTCTACGGCACTCCATCCCAGAAGCTTCGACTCGACAACACATTAAGGTCTTGGCCACGGCAGTAACCAACAGACAGACCCCACAACACCGCACACGCAACCCCTGCCGAGTATCACACGCACACGGTTTAGCCATCATCCGCTTTCGCTCGCCACTACTCACGGAATATCTTTTCCTACGGGTACTGAGATGTTTCACTTCCCCGCGTATCCCACCACACACCTATCAATTCAATGCGCGGCAACCCGACACAACTCGGGCTAGGTTCCCCCATTCGGAAACCCCCGGATCAACGCACACTCGCCAACTCCCCGGGGCTATCGCCGGCCGTAACGTCCTTCATCGGCACCTGGTACCAAGGCATCCACCAAACGCCCCTACCAACAAACACAACAAACCAAAACAAACAAGAACAATAAAACTCATCAACACGAACATGTAAAGATGAATCGTTCACACACGCACACTATCCAACACACCAAACAACCCAGCCACACCCACAACCAACCCACCAAACAGGCAGACCAGCCACGAACAGGCCCAAACAACCAAGCCCACGCAACCCCCACCCCCCACCGGCACAAACCCGGAAGAGACCAAGGACCACGACAAGCGTGTTGTCCCTACACCCAACAGCGCGTCAAGTATCCACACCCGGTTGTGATAACCAAAAACAAATTCTCCCTAGAAAGGAGGTGATCCAGCCGCACCTTCCGGTACGGCTACCTTGTTACGACTTCGTCCCAATCGCTAGTCCCACCTTCGACCACTCCCCCCAAAAGAACGGTTAGGCCGCAGGCTTCGGGTGTTACCAACTTTCGTGACGTGACGGGCGGTGTGTACAAGGCCCGAGAACGTATTCACCGCAGCGTTGCTGATCTGCGATTACTAGCGACTCCACCTTCACGGGGTCGAGTTGCAGACCCCGATCCGAACTAAGACACCCTTTAAGTGATTCGCTCCACCTCACGGTATCGCAACACTCTGTAGGCACCATTGTAGCATGCGTGAAGCCCAAGACATAAGGGGCATGATGATTTGACGTCATCCCCACCTTCCTCCGAGTTGACCCCGGCAGTCTCTCACGAGTCCCCACCACAACGTGCTGGCAACATGAGACAAGGGTTGCGCTCGTTGCGGGACTTAACCCAACATCTCACGACACGAGCTGACGACAACCATGCACCACCTGTATACGAGCCACAAGGGAAAGACCATCTCTGGCCCGATCCCGTACATGTCAAGCCCAGGTAAGGTTCTTCGCGTTGCATCGAATTAATCCACATGCTCCGCCGCTTGTGCGGGCCCCCGTCAATTCCTTTGAGTTTTAGCCTTGCGGCCGTACTCCCCAGGCGGGGCACTTAATGCGTTAGCTACGGCGCAGAAACCACAACAGCCCCCACACCTAGTGCCCAACGTTTACGGCATGGACTACCAGGGTATCTAATCCTGTTCGCTCCCCATGCTTTCGCTCCTCAGCGTCAGTAACAGCCCAGAGACCCGCCTTCGCCACCGGTATTCCTCCTGATATCTGCGCATTCCACCGCTACACCAGGAATTCCAGTCTCCCCTACTGCACTCAAGCCTGCCCGTACCCACCGCAAGCTAGAGGTTAAGCCCCTAGTTTTCACGACAGACGCGACAAACCGCCTACGAGCTCTTTACGCCCAATAATTCCGGACAACGCTCGCGCCCTACGTATTACCGCGGCTGCTGGCACGTAGTTAGCCGGCGCTTCTTTACCCACTCAACTCAACATGCCCGAAAACATGCCTAGACCATGAGCGAAAGAGGTTTACAACCCGAAGGCCGTCATCCCTCACGCGGCGTCGCTGCATCAGACTTGCGTCCATTGTGCAAAATTCCCCACTGCTGCCTCCCGTAGGAGTCTGGGCCGTATCTCAGTCCCAGTGTGACCGACCACCCTCTCAGGCCGGCTATCCGTCAAAGCCTTGGTAAGCCATCACCCCACCAACAAGCTGATAGACCGCGAGCCCATCCCCCACCAGAAAAAAACCTTTCCCAACCACACCATGCGGTACAGCCAGAATATCCGGTATTAGCCACAATTTCTTGCAGTTATCCCAAAGAAGGGGGCAGGTTACTCACGTGTTACTCACCCGTTCGCCACTCTCACTGCAGTGCAAGCACTACAGATCCCGTTCGACTTGCATGTGTTAAGCACGCCGCCAGCGTTCGTCCTGAGCCAGGATCAAACTCTCCAAACAAAAACATCCAGAAAACAACCAACCAGCCACCACACCACACAAGCAGCACAGCAACCAGCCAGCCGATCCCAACAATAAACAGAGGCAGACACCCAGACCCATCAACGATAGACCGAGCGCCCAACCAAAATAAACAAGCATAAACACTCGACACACTGTTGAGAACACAAACAACACACCCACACCCACCACACCAGCCACCACAAGCAGCCAGCCCGACAAGCAAGGCCAACACCACAACCCACCAGCCCAGATCCTGACCCGGTCGGCCCCGGCGCAACGGACAACAACATTACCCAGACCCCACACCCGAGTCAAACCCAAAACACGTGACCCCCACCACACACCCCACAAACCCCGAAAACACAACAAAAACCACCCCCCACACCCCCAAAAGACACCAGACCCCCCACCCAACAACAGGCAGGGGGCCCAGCACACACCCGCAGGCGCTAGAGCTTGGAGATGATCATCTCCCGCGCGGCAGCGGCGTCGGCCTGCCCTCGCGTTGCTTTCATGATCGGACCAATGAGTGCTCCGATCGCCTTCATCTTTCCGGCCCGCAGCTTCTCGACGACGTCCGGATGTGCCGCCATCGCCTCGTCAACCGCGGCCTCGAGGACGGAGTCGTCGCGGACGATCTCCAGTCCGCGCTTGTCCATGACACTGCGCGGATCGCCCTCGCCAGCCAGAACCCCTTCGAGCACCTGGCGCGCCAGCTTGTCGTTGAGCTTGCCCTCATCGACAAGCCCAGACAGTTCCGCGACCTGCGCCGGCGTTGCCGGCACATCGATGAGCGCGCATTCGTTTTCCTTCGCGTAACGCGACAGCTCGCCCATCCACCATTTTCGGGCGGCAGCGGGCGTGGCTCCCGCTACGACGCTGGCCTCGATAAGGTCGAGCGCCCCCGCGTTGACAACGTCGCGCATCTCCTCAGTGGAATAGCCATACTCCTCGCGAAGCCGCCGCCTCCTCGCGATCGGCAGCTCGGGCAGGCTCTCACGCAACTGCTCGACCCACTCGCGAGAAGGCGCAACCGGCACAAGATCGGGCTCTGGGAAATAACGGTAATCGTCGGCGTCGGATTTCACGCGCCCCGAAGACGTCGTCGACGTGTCCTCGTGCCAGTGTCTCGTCTCCTGTGTGACGGTCTCGCCCGAAGCGAGGACCTGAGCCTGCCGGCGCATCTCGTAGCGGACTGTGCGTTCAATCGCCCTAAAGGAGTTAACGTTCTTCGTCTCCGTGCGCGTCCCAAACGGCGCGTCGGCTCCCTCACGCAACGACACATTGACGTCGGCGCGGACATTGCCGCGTTCCATGCGCGCCTCGGACACGCCGATCGCCACGAAGATATCGCGCAGGGCACGCACGTAGGCGGCAGCGACCTCGGGCGCACGCTCGCCTGCACCTTCGATCGGACGGGTGACGATCTCGACCAGGGGCACGCCCGCACGGTTGTAATCGACGAGGGAATAGTCGGCGCCATGGATCCGGCCCTCGGCACCGCCCACGTGGGTGTTTTTGCCTGCGTCCTCCTCCATGTGCGCCCGTTCAATGAGCACCCGGAACGTCTCGCCGTCTTCCAACTCGACATCCAGATAGCCGTCCGCGGCGATCGGCTCATCAAACTGTGAAATCTGGTAGGCCTTCGCCAAATCCGGATAGAAGTAGTTCTTGCGCGCAAACCGGCACGACTTGGCGATCGTGCAGTTGAGTGCGAGACCAATCTTGATCGCGTACTCAACGGCCTTCATATTTGCGACCGGCAGTGAGCCGGGAAGCCCCACCGACACCGGCTGCAACCGCGTGTTCGGCTCACCGCCAGCAGCGTTTTGCGCCGCGTCGAACATCTTGGTTTCGGTACCCAGCTCGACGTGCACCTCGAGGCCAAGAACCGGGTCGTAACGCTTGACGACCTCGTCATATGCCATGAGCTTTGCCATCACTCGCCCTCCTTCCACGTCGCGGCCGGGCAGGCCGAAGCGACGTCGTCGCTCCTGCGTTCGACTACCGCGGCCACGCGATACATGGTGGCGTCACCGCGAGCCGGCGCCATCACCTGGAACCCAACGGGCAACCCGTCCGTCGCCGAACATCCCACCGGAACAGACATCGCGGGTATACCCGCGAGATTCGCCGGGATCGTCGTGATATCGCACATGTACATGGCCATCGGATCGTCCGTGCGATCCCCCAGCGGGAACGCCGTCGTCGGCGAGGCCGGCAGCACGAGCGCGTCAACTTCTTCGAACGCAGCATCGAGATCTCGCTGGACGAGCGTGCGGACCTTCTGGGCCGACCCGTAGTAAGCGTCAAAATAGCCCGCCGACAACACGTGAGTACCCAAGATAATGCGACGCTTGACCTCGTCACCGAAACCGGCGCCACGCGTCGCCGCCATGACCGTCTCAGCAGTGACCGGGCCGTCTTCCGGTTCGACGCGCAGCCCGTAGCGCATGCCATCGAAACGAGCAAGGTTCGACGAGGCCTCCGCCGGCATAATGAGGTAGTAGGCCGCCAATGCGTAGGCGAAGGAGGGACAGTCGATCTCAACGACCGTCGCGCCCTGACCTTCCAGCTTCTTGACCGTCTCGTCAAAAAGACGCGTCACCTCGGGATCGAAGCCCTCGCCACGAGCCTGCTTAACGACACCTAGGCGCATGCCGGCGAGCCCCTCTTCGCCGCAGGCGTCGACCAGTGCGGGAACGGGCTCGTCTAGCGACGTCGAATCGAATGGATCGTGGCCGCCAATGAGCTCCTGCAACGCCGCCGCGTCCTCGACTGTACGGGTCACCGGGCCGATCTGGTCCAGAGACGACGCCATGGCAACCAATCCATAACGCGATACCGCACCATAGGTGGGCTTCACCCCGACTGTGCCCGTGACGGCACCCGGCTGACGGATCGACCCGCCCGTGTCCGAACCTAGGGCGAGCGGAGCCATGAACGCCGAAACCGCCGCGGCCGAACCGCCACCAGATCCGCCCGGGATCCGGTCGAGATCCCACGGATTATGGCTGGGCCCATAGCAGGAATGCTCCGTTGAGGAACCCATCGCAAACTCGTCCATATTTGTCTTGCCTAGAATCGGCAGGCGCGCCTCTTTCAGCTTACGGACGACCGTCGCGTCATAAGGAGGCTTCCACCCGGCAAGGATCCTTGAACAGCAAGTCGTGTCCTGCCCCCGGGTCACCATGTTGTCTTTGAGTGCGATCGGCACACCGGCAAGCGGATGCAGCTCCTCGCCGCGAGCGCGAGCCTCATCAACCTCACGGGCCGTCGCCAGCGCACCCTCGGCGTCAACGAGCACAAAAGCTTTCACTTTGTCATCGACGGCAGCGATACGCTCCAGGCAGGCCTCGGTCAATTCGACGCTCGTCAGCTCGCCGGCACGCAGCCTGCGGGCAAGTTCGGTGGCACTACAGGTGAGAAAATCTTTCACGGTCACTCCTCCCCCAAGATCTGCGGCACCCGGAACTGGCCGTCTTCGGCCTGCGGAGCCGAGGCGAGCAGCTCCTCGCGATCAAGCGTGGGGCCCGCGACATCCTCACGCAACACGTTTGCCAACGCGATGGGGTGGGACGTGGCCGGCACGTCAGGGGTCGCCACCTCAGACACGGTCGCGACCGCGGTAGCGATCACGTCGAGCTCGCCGGCGAATCTCTCGATTTCTTCGGGCTTCAGGGCAATCCGGGCCAGCTCGGCGACCCGGGCTACCTCATCGGTAGAAATAGTCGACATGTCTCCACCCTAACCGGAGAAGCGCGCGCGGCGGGTGACGTCCGGGGGCACCCACCCTATGTAGAGTGGTCCCATGAGGGTGTGGCGAACGGCACGACGAACGGGCTGGCGGATGTGGGGCGCCGCAAAGACGACGGCCGCTGTGCTCGCCGCCTGCCAAGCCAGTGCGATCGCCGGTCTCGTCATCGTCGATCAGCTGCGCAAGATGAGATCGACCCCCACCCTCGAGGGGTACCCCACCGTCGACCCCGAGCCCGCCGAAGTCGCCGGGACAACTATCGAGTCCTATATGGAGGGTGACGCCCTCTACGCCGACATGCTCGCGGCCATCCAGCAGGCGAATCACCACGTCTATTTCGAGACCTTCATTTGGAAGGGCGATTCCGTCGGGCACCGGTTCAAAGAGGCGTTCCTCGAAGCAGCCAACCGCGGCGTCGAGGTGTATCTCATCTACGACGCCTTCGCCAACCTCGTCGTCGACCCACGATTCTTCCGGTTTCCCCGCCACCCACACCTGCACGTGCTGCGCTACCCTCTAGCCCACACCGGGCGGGACCACCGCAAGATCCTCGTCATCGACGGGACCTGCGGATTCGTTGGCGGATACAACATCGGCGACACCTACACGACAACACAGTGGCGCGACACTCACGTACAGCTGCGCGGACCGGCCGTGTGGGAGCTCGAAAACGCCTTCGTTGACTTTTGGAACACCCACAGACCCCGTCGGCTCCCGCCTCTACCCGACACGGGAGCCCGCTCCTGGGATACACGCATCTCCGCCTCCCTCAATGATCCCAAACGGATGCTTTTCCCCGTGCGCGGTCTCTACATCGACGCCCTCGAGCGTGCGACGACGAGCGTCAACATCACCTCGGCCTACTTCATCCCCGACAGAGTCATCCAAAAGGCCCTGCTAGATGCCGCCAAACGCGGCGCCAAAGTGCGGGTGCTTGTCCCCGAAAAATCCAACCACGTCATCGCCGACTGGGTCTCGCGCGCCTACATGACCGACCTGCTGAGAGCAGGCGTCGAATTGTGGCTCTACCGCGACGTCATGATCCACGCGAAAACGGCCGTCGTCGATGGCAGATGGGCGACCGTAGGAACCGCCAACATCGACAGGCTGTCGATGACGGGCAACTACGAGATCAACCTTCAAGTTGTCGACCCCGACATGGCCGCGCACATGGAAGAGATTTTCGAAGCCGACCTCACCAACGCCACCCGCGTCGACGTCGACCGTTGGCTCTCGCGTTCCCTCGCCCGGCAGGCCCTTGAGCGTCTTCTCAAACCCCTCGGCTGGCTCATCTAGACGCGTGGGGGGGGCGCAACGAGCACCCCACGCGAACCCTCCTACGCGTGCGCGTAGCAGGGGAAAGCGACGTCCTCGCCGTAGTCGCGTAGGACGAGCCCTTCCAAGAGCGCCATGTCGTCGCTATCGAGAACGAAATCCACCTGTGCGTTAGCGATCATGTGCTCGCGGCTCGACGCCTTGGGGAGCGTGACGAGACCACGTGCGAGCACGTAGGCGACACACACCTGCGCCGGTGATACACCGTGTTTACGGGCAACAGCAGCGATAGTGTCGTTGCCGAGCACGTTACCGTGACCAAACGGCGAATACCCCTCGACGACAATGTCGCGCTCACGACAAAAATCAATGAGACGATTAGGCATATTGCCCACGTGAGCAAGCACCTGATTGACCATCGGCGCCACGTTCGCCGAAGCCAGCAGCGGCTCTAGATCGGTTTCCAAGAAGTTCGATACGCCGATCGCCGAGACGCGCCCATCCTCGTAGGCCGCCTCGAGGGCACGCCAGGCCGCCTTGTTGCCCTCCGCATAGTCACCCTCGCGGAAATGAGTCCACGGCTGGGGAGAATGAATGATGAGAAGATCGATGCGGTCGAGCCCGAGAGCATTCAACGACCCGTCAATGGCCCGCTCCGCCTCGCTTTCGTTCTTGATTTCGGCACGCAGCTTCGTCGTCACGAACAGGTCCTCACGTGCGATCTGGCTGCGGCAAATCCCCTTGCCCACGCCAACCTCGTTGCCGTAGGCCTGGGCGGTATCAATGTGGCGGTACCCGACGGCAATGGCCTCGCGAACCGCATCCGCGGCGTCTGCGTCGTCAATGAGCCACGTGCCAAACCCGATCTTCGGGATGGCATTGCCGTTGGTCAGGGAGAAAGTCTCCGCCAAAACAGTCATGATTGTCTCCTTTCCCTTCAACCGACACTAACAGGACCGCCTAGCCCTCACTCGCGATGGCGCCCCTGCCCCTGGCCAAGAAGTCAGCGAACCGCTCTGCCTCCACAACGGGCACACCAAGGCTGTGTGCCTTCTTGAGTTTGCTTCCGGCACCGTCGCCGGCGACCAGCACGTCTGTCTTCGCCGAGACCGAACCCGTCGCCTTCCCGCCAGCCCGCACGACGGCTTCCTTAGCCGATTCGCGCGTGTAGCCAGGAACGGAGCCGGAGATGACGACGGTGAGGCCCGCGAGGACTTCGTCGTTTTCTTCGTTCGCCTCGTCGACCATTCGCACCCCCGCATGTGCCCACGCGTCGATGATCTCAAGGTGGGCTTCATCCCCCAGCCATTCGACGATCGAACGCGCGATCGTCTCGCCCACCCCATCGACGGCGGCAAGCTCCTCGCAACTAGCCGCGCGAATCGCCTCGAGGGAACGGAACTGCGCCGCGAGCGCCTGAGCCGCGGTCGGGCCGACGTGGCGGATCGATAACGCAACAAGGATGCGCCACAGCGGTTGCTTCTTCGCCGCCTCGATCTCCTTAAGAAGCAGCTCGGCGGTCTTGTTGGGGCGTTCCTCCTGGCCCTTGAGCCACTGCGTGGGATCGCTCTTCTTACGCTTACCGACGGTCCAAAAGTAGCGGACGCGCCGCCACACGCGTTCGGGTGAATCGGCGGTACGCAGCCTCTGCGGAGTCACCGTTTGCCGCCACACGTATACGTCGGCGAGGGCGTCGACGTCGAGATCGAACAACGCCGCCTCGTCGGCGAGGACGGGCGATGCCGGCGGCGGCAGGATTTCCTCAGCTCGAGCGACAAGCGCGGAGGCATCGTCGTGTTTCTCGTTAGGTTCGAGCACAACATCGGTGAGACCGTCAGCCAGGATGACGGGATTGCCGGCGATAAGGTCCGCGACAACGGCGTCGCGGTCGCGCTCGGGCTGAGTGAGGGCGAGTGCCGCCTCGTCTCCGAGCCCCTCAATGTCGAGGGCCCCGCGAGATCCCATGTGTGCGAGCCGCTCGGTGAGTTGGGCGGGACAGTGAGCACGGTTGGGGCAGCGCCAGTCGACGTCACCCTCCTTTGCGGGCGCCAGCGGTGCACCGCAGGAAGGACACGTCGAAGGCATGACGAACGGCCGTTCGCTCCCGTCTCGGGCATCGACGACGGGAGCGACGATCTCGGGAATAACGTCGCCTGCCTTGCGCAACACGACCGTGTCCCCAATGAGGACGCCCTTACGCTCAACCTCGGAGGGGTTGTGCAACGTCGCACGCTCGACATGCGAACCAGCGACAAGGATCTTTTCCATAACCCCGTAGGGCGTTACCCGTCCCGTTCGCCCCACCTGAACTCGAATGTCGAGGAGCTTGGTAAAGACCTCCTCGGGAGGAAACTTGTAGGCGACCGCCCACCGCGGTGTTCGTGCGCGAGAGCCCAGCCGGGCCTGTGCTTCGATATCGTCGACCTTAATGACGACGCCGTCGATCTCGTGCAGGAGATCGCCGCGGGTACGGTCAATGCGGCCGATATAGTCCCGGACCTCTGAGAGGCTGTGCACGACCTCGGTGTAGGGGGAGACCGGCAACCCCCACTCCCCGAGCCGGTCATACCACTGGGAAAGGCTCGTCGGCACATCGGCGCCTCCTTCGACCGTTCCCACCCCGTGGGTAATCATGGACAGCGGACGCACCGCGGTTACGGTTGGGTCTTTTTGACGCAGTGACCCGGCGGCGGCGTTTCGCGCATTAACGAAGGGCCGCTCGCCCAGACGCACCCGTTCAGCATTGAATTCTTCGAAGCTCTCACGCCAGAAAAACACCTCGCCGCGTACCTCGAGGACACGCGGATGTCCGCTGCCACTCAGACGTTGAGGAATCGCGCCGATGGTTGCGACGTTCGCAGTGACGTCTTCCCCAACGCGTCCGTCACCGCGGGTAGCGGCGTGGGCGAGGACCCCGTCGCGATAGGTGAGGTTGACGGCGAGTCCGTCGATCTTCACCTCGACGGTCGCCCGCCAGGCCGCGCCGATCTCGCGGTCCATACGCTGCCACCACTCTTCGACCTCCCCGATGGAGAAGACGTCTTGAAGGGAGGCCATGGGGGTGGAGTGGGTGATTGGAGCGAAGGCGGCCTGCGGGCTTCCCCCTACCGTTTGAGTCGGCGATGTGGGGACGACGAGCTCAGGGTGGGCTGCTTCGAGGTGCTCGAGCTCGCGGTAGGCCTCGTCGTAGGCTCCGTCCGACATGAGGGGAGCGTCCTCGTTGTAGTAGGAGGTACGGGCCTCCTCGACGGTGGCGACGAGGTCGTGCCAGCGGCGGCGCGCCTCGTCGGGGCTGAGGGTCGGATTCGCATCGCTCATGTTCCCATGATGGCGCCTGACCCAGCCGACGCGCGAGCCCATCCCGCCTCCCGTCGTGCCGATAACTCAAGCAACGTGATGATGGCAGTGAATAACCAGGTCTCGTAAGCTGCGCACGCCCACACGCACGCCTAGTCTCGCCCCATGACGTTTTCCCCCGCCGAGCTGCGCAGAGCCCTCACGGCGCCCTGGCATGCCGAGATCCGCAGCGGCCCCGCTGCCGGGCTGGCGCTCGCACTCAGGCCCGGACGAACCATTGGTCGCACTGACCTGGCCGACCCTGCGGTCTCCGTCGTCCACGCGACGGTGGAGCGCATGCCGGGTGGCGCTCTTGCCCTCGCTGACGCCCACTCCGCCAACGGCACGTTCGTCAAGCGCATCGCACCGTGGCGGCGCCTGCGGCGTCGCCATCGGATCCGCACCGGCATGGTCGTTCGGATGGGACGCACCGGACTCCTCCTCGTCCCACGGGTACGCACGCTCGACCTATCCCGCCCTCAACGCGCGCGCACCTACGCGTGGACGCGATTCCTCCTGCTGCCCGCGCTTCTCTTTCTCCCGCTAAGCCTGGGACGCTTCCTCGACCTTCCCCCTCAACCACTCCTGTTCATCGTCGCGGCGGGCGTCGCGACGGTCTTGATCATCTCCTACCGTCGCCGCGCCGAGGGCCCCTCCCCCACACGGCTCTTGCTGACTGCCCTCACCGGGGTAAAGACCGCGAAGCGCGAATCTGAGTTGGGCGTGTGGCTCGGAAGCGGGCGGCTAAACCGAAGGGCGTTGTACATCGCGCCGAGGGAACGCGTCTGTTTCGTCGGGGAGGGCGCGCTCGGCCTAGCTCGGCGTGTGGCGGCATTCCTCGCAGCCTCGGGCCAGGCTTGCATTTGCAGCGGCAACAATCGACTCGGCTCCCCCGATGCAACTGCCCTCACGCTGTGCGCCCCGCACTGCGAAGCCCCCGCCGAGGGGGCGATCACGTGGGCCCGTTCGCTCGCCCACGCGCCCCAATGGGCCACCCGCATCGTCACTGTACCGCGGGGCCTGCCGCAGGTCGGCAACGCCTGGTGGGAGGCCATCACCGGTGCGCTGCTTCTCGAGGAGCAGACAGACAAAGGCCTGCCCGAATGCGTGTATGTCGATGAAGCCGACACGAAGTTAGCGGGAGTTCCCCTCACCGCCCAGTCGCTGGCTTACCAGTGGCGCAGGCAGGATGCGACTGCCGCCTCGCCTTCGCTGCTGGCCTGGCTGGGGCGCAGCGAAGAATCGGATTGTCTCCTCGACCTCGTCGTCGACGGACCGCATGCGCTCCTCGCTGGAACGACCGGATCGGGAAAATCCGAGGCTCTCACGACATGGATACTCTCTCTCGCCAGCCGCTACCGCCCCGAACTGCTCGGATTCGTCCTCATTGACTACAAGGGCGGCGAAGCCTTCGGGGCACTCGCGGCGCTGCCCCACGTCGCCGGCGTCGTCACCGATCTCGAACCCCACGCGACGCGCCGCGTCATCACCTCCCTCACCGCGGAACTACGCAGGCGCGAACGCGCTCAACGTGACGGTACGCCCGATCCGCGCAGGCTTCTCGTCGTCGTCGACGAGTTCCGCCGCCTCGCCGAGGAGGAACCCGACCTGTTGGACACGCTCGTGCGCATCGCCACCATCGGTCGTTCCCTCGGCGTCCACGTCATGTTGGCGACCCAGCGTCCGGGAGGCATCGTGGACGCCCATATGCGGGCCAACCTCCCCCTGCGCGTGTGTCTGCGAGTCCTCGACGACGCGGATTCGCGCGACGTCGTCGGCAACGCGGCCGCGTCACGCCTGCCGCACATTCCCGGTCGAGCGCTCCTAGGCACGACGCAAAACGTCCAAATCGCCTGGTGTGGAGACACCGCAAACGTCAACCGAATCGTTGCCTCTATCGCCGAGGCCGCCGCTCTCATCGGCATCCCCGACCTTCCGCGCCCGTGGGCGCCGCCGCTACCGGACTACATCTCGTGGGACGAACGGTGCGCACCAAACGGGCGCGACGAGGAGGACGGCACGGCCGGTGCAATCGGCTGGGTTGACGAGCCCGACAACCAGCGCATTGGCGTGTTGACCCTCACCGACGCACCTTCGCTTCTCGTTGCAGGCCCAGCCGGGTCCGGCCGAACGGGGATCGCTCGCACCATCGCGCGAGCCTGGCGTCGGCCCGCACACGTATTGTGTGCGGATCCACGTCCCTGGCATGATGCGGTCACGGCCTGCGGTACGCACTGTCCGGGCGATGTCGCCGACTTCTTTTCAGCGGCCGAGCAGACCCGGGACTCACTGATCATCATTGACGACGTCGATGCGATTGAGGCTGCACTCGCCACGGCGTGGCCACCGGGTGCGCTCGGAGAAAAAATCACCCGTCTGGCGCGTCTCGGTCAGGCCCAAGGCTGCGGCCTCATCGTTGTATGCTCGCCCGCAGCCTCGTCGGGTCGTTGGGCGCACGCACTACGCACTCGAGCCATTACCGGAGCCTGCGGGCCGCTCGACGCGGCTCATCTCGGCGTGGACCCTCGTCAGGCCTCAATCCCCGATCGACCCGGACGTTGCCTGTGGATCGACGGAACACGGCGAGCAACGGTTCACATCGCCCTTTCAACACAGCTCGAGTCTTTTCCGCATTCGTCCCCGCTCGTCACCTCCCTCGTACCCAGCTCCGCCTCTACCGGCCCCGTCGTCTCTCCACACGCGAACGCCTTTGACGCTACTGTCCACCGCAGGTGGGTCCTCGCCGGACGTGAAGGGCCAGAACGTGACCGCGTCAGCGAGATCTTGACCGCCCTTCTTCGCTCGTCGTGGGGAGACGTCACCCTCGTCGAGGGATCCGAGGACGAACCCTCAGCGGAAGGTGCGCTTGTACGCCTCACGACCCCTCAGGCGCTGATGTCCGCCTATACCGGTCCGCTTGCCCTGTGTCGAGCACGCGACGGCCTCATCATCCTGGGCGATGCGGACACCGCCGGCGCGCTGTGTCCCAGGCATCAGCGGGAGGGCGCCCAGCTGCCGGTGCCCCGCCCAGCGGGCATGGGACTCGTTGTAGACGGCGATGAACTCCGACGTATCGCCTTCCCCATCTAACCAACTGTGTTCCGTCTCATACTCGTGAGGGATTATTCGGCTGTTTTCCCTCTTGTCATTTGCCGGGTGGGACGAGAAAATGAGACCTATCAAGAAGACACAAGGCGCTGCGGCTTGGGTGACAACCCAGGCCGCTGTTCTTTTGCCCATCAAGGAGGCACCACTATGGATTGGCGTAGCCGCGCAGCTTGCCTGGAAGAAGATCCCGAGCTCTTCTTCCCCATCGGCAACACCGGCCCGGCCATCGCTCAGGCCGAACGCGCAAAGGCCGTGTGCGCCCGCTGCGAGGTCGTTGAGACTTGCCTGTCGTGGGCACTCGACAATAACCAGGACGCCGGCGTGTGGGGCGGCATGAGCGAAGACGAGCGTCGCTCGCTTAAACGTCGTCGCGCAAGGGCTCGCCGGGCTTCCTAAACCTTGTCCAACCGGGCCCCTGGGGGCCCGGTTCGTCGTCGCGGCCTACGAAGCGTCGATACGCCTCCGCCCCTCGAAGGCCCTCCCAAGCGTCACCTCGTCGGCGTACTCTAAGTCTCCACCAACCGGCAGACCCGAGGCGAGGCGACTCACAGCGATCCCCAATGTAGACAGTGTGCGCGTGAGATAGGTCGCGGTCGCCTCTCCCTCGATGTTGGGGTCGGTCGCGATAATGATCTCCTCAATTGGTTCGTTCCCCACGCGCACGAGCAATTCCCTGACACGCAGCTGGTCGGGACCGATCCCGTTGATGGGATCAATGGCACCCCCCAAGACGTGGTAGACACCGCGGTAGGACCGTGTCCTCTCGATCACCCCGACGTCTTTGGCTTCCTCCACGACGCACAGCATCGTGTTGTCGCGGCGAGAATCTTGGCATATCCCACACAGCTCGGCCTCGGACAGGTTGCCACACCGTTCGCAAAAGCGGACGTTGTCCTTGACGTCGAGGAGAGCATCAGCGAGCAGCGCGACCTCTTCGCGAGGCCGCGACAACACGTGAAATGCGATGCGTTGAGCAGACTTTGGTCCGACACCAGGCAGCCTACCGAGCTCATCGATAAGGTCTTGAAGTGCGCCTTCGTACACGGTCGCTATCGTGTCCTTTCTCCTGTTGTCGCCCTCAGGCCAGCGGCTTCTCGTCGATAATGGTCCCGCCGAGGAAGTCTGTGATCACCTCGACGCCACACGCCCGCGTCTGTGGGTTAGTGGCAGACACGTCGAGGGCGTCGCTGAGATCCTCATCCTCTTGTCCACCGACCGGGCCTGACGAATCTTCGTTGCGGCGTGTCTCAGCCTCATCGAGAATCCATTCATCGTCATCACCATCGTTCTCGGGCTCTACAGACGCGACTGGGGTCGCCTCGAAGGCAGATCCTCCCCACTGCCCAGCTTCCTGGTGTTGCGATGTGTGGTTATTGGATGTCGACGAGGCCGCGTCGGGCACCGCAGGAGCGGCGGGAGCGTGCGCGGGGCTGGAGGAGCCCTGGGCCTTTCCGCCAGGAATAGCGACGGGCCCCCAGCCGCCACCCGTGTCCGCCGGCTCCTCGACGAGACTCCTCGCCGATGCTGATGCACCGGCACCCGTCCCATCCTGCCCACGTGACTGGCGCGCGGATACCGAATCATTCTCGGCCCCAACCGCGACCTCGACTCCGACCTGCACACCGACGGTTTCGTAGATGGCTTGGGCCACGCGCGCACAGTGCCCGCCTTGGGCGAACTGGTTGGCGGGTCCATCGGAGGAAAACAGCAGTGTGAGGCGGCCGGCTTCCACGGCGCCAACCTGGGCCAAACGTATCCGCGCGCACGTCACGCGAGAGATCCGCTCGAGTGTCTGCGTGATCTCGTCCCACCTTTGCCGGATGAGCTGCGATTCAGGCAGGGGGCCGGCCGGGCTCGCCTCGGCGCTCCCGCCGGAGTCTTGTGCACGTTTCGGTTCTGAAGGCGACTCACTCTTGCGACCGCCGATGGCCTGGATCTCGGCCGCGGGCGACTCGGGCCTGTCAATGCTGTCGCCGACCGGCGTTTCGCGGCCGTGGGCAGCCGCTGCGGCGTCCTCGTGGACACCGTCACGTGAATCCTCATCGTCCTCTGCCCGCTGCTTCGCCTCGTGCTCGTCGCGCGCAGCGGGCGGGCGCGGCACGTGTGCATGATCCTCGCCATCTCCACGAGAGGGCGAAGGCGAGGAAGCCTCGTCGTGCATGGTCACTGCCGGTGCGGGCCCGTCGGACCAGTCAATCGTTTGTGGAGAGGCCGCAACTTGCGAGGGCCCAGCGGGCTCGTTTTCTCGGCTGACGCTCGGCTGCGAGTCGCTCGGCTGCACCGATTGAGGCTCGGGGCGCTCCATCGCCGCCTGCGGCTCCTGCGGCTTTCCCGTCGCCTTGTGGTGGGAGCGGGCATGCCGGGATGCTTCCGTGCCGCGGGAGCCCTCCGAAGCCCCGGCGCTCAGGAGGAGCTTGGCGGCAAGGAGTTCGACGTGCAGACGCGGGGAGGTTGCCCCGACCATCGACGTCAATGTCTGGTTGGTGAGATCAGCGGCGCGGGTGAGACGGGCGGGACCCATGACGGCTGCCTGCGTAGCCATGCGATCCAACTGGTCCGCGGGGATCGCCGGCAGAGCCGCGTGGGCCTCCTCGCCCGCCACCGACACGATGATGAGATCGCGCAGGCGCTGGAGAACGTCTTCGACAAAACGCCTCGGATCGTGACCGGACCCAACCATGTGTTCAATGAGGTCAAAGAGCGCACGTGCGTCGTCACCGGCGATGGCGTCGATCGTGCGGTCGAGGAGGGCCTCATCCGTATATCCCAAGAGGGCGACGGCGCGATCGTAGGCCACGGAGTTGCCCTCGGCGCCGGCGATGAGTTGGTCGAGGATGGACAGTGAGTCGCGCACGGAGCCGCCACCGGCACGCACAACGAGCTGGGTGACGCCCGCATCGAGGCTCACTCCTTCTTCGCTGCACAGCCGTTCGAGGTAGGCCCCCAACACGTCGGGGGCGACGAGACGGAAAGGGTAATGGTGGGTGCGCGAGCGAATCGTGCCGATGACTTTTTCCGGCTCGGTCGTCGCGAAGATGAAGAGAACGTGCTCGGGCGGCTCCTCTACGAGCTTCAATAGCGCATTGAAACCGGCCGCCGTGACCATGTGAGCCTCGTCGAGGATAAAGATCTTGTACCGGTCACGCACCGGCGCGAACGCGGCACGTTCGCGCAGTTCACGTGCATCATCGACGCCGTTGTGGCTCGCCGCGTCGATTTCGACCACATCAAGCGAACCCGGACCTCCGGTGGCAAGTTCGCGGCAGGAATCACACGTGCCACACGGGGCGTCGGTGGGTCCCTCAGCACAGTTAAGACAGCGCGCCATGATGCGTGCCGACGTCGTCTTGCCGCATCCGCGCGGCCCGGAGAAGAGATAGGCGTGGTTAATTCGCCCGGCCCGCAAAGCCGCACGAAGCGGCTGCGTGACGTGGTCTTGCCCGATCACGTGGGCGAACGTGTCGGGACGGTAGCGACGATACAGTGCGGTGCTCACGGGAACGACTCTACGGGCTACCGTCGACATTTTCCGCCCAAGCCACCACTCCGGCACCGCTCGCCCCGGTCGCACCAGGGGACACATACGCCGAGGGCGGGACCCCCTCGGTCCCGCCCTCGTGTGTTGGCAGCGTCTTACTCGGTGCCCAGACGCGAATCGGCCTGCTCGCGGGCCTGATCGATCTTGTCGTCATACTTACCGCCCGTGGCCTGCTTCGCCGCGTCGGCAGCCTTGTCGAGGACCGTGTCGGTCGTCTCTTCGTTGCTCAGGGCTTCCTTGGCCTTGTTCTTCAGTTCTTCCAGCATAGGTGCCTCCTTCGTAGGCAGTAGTCATGCGGACGATTCCCATCATACACAAGGGGCTCACCGGTTTCTCATAGAGGCAGATCATCAGATGAGTCGAGCCCGTGTGCGCGAGGTTACGGGCACCAAATAGACGTGGCCGCATTTTTTCCCTACAATCGTTGCGAGCCGGGAGGTATCGCCTAGTGGCCTATGGCGCTCGCTTGGAAAGCGGGTTGGGTGCAAGCCCTCGGGGGTTCGAATCCCCCTACCTCCGCTCTCGGTCCCGGAACCCACGCGGTTCCGGGACTTTTCTTATGGCCAAACGCATGCGGGAGGGTCCTGTACAAGCACCGATGCCGGTGCCCCCTGTCGCCCCGCGCGACACGCCGGGTTGACGCACACAACTATCTGACCACGAAGTGGACTGACACGTGAGACCATGGGCACATGCCGTCTTTCCTCCCCAGCGATGCTCGGGCACTGTGGCGAGCCTTTCTTGTCAACGCCACCGACCTCGTTGACGACGCGCGTCTCCTCGTCGATGCCGGCCGCAACGCCCGCGCAACCGCTCTTCTCATCACCGCGTGGTGTGAGATCGGCCGCGCCATGGTCCTCGCACACCATTTTGGCCCGTCGTGGCGACTCGGTTCAGAGCGTGCGCTCACGATCAGTGAGGACGCGCTGCGCGATGGGACGAGTCTCGTACGTTACTGCCGCGATTTCGTTGTTGGCCACGTCCTCGAAGATTTTTGGGGACTGCCGGCACCTGCCGAAAGGTCACGCCCGCGCGAGGCGGCTCTCGAGGAGGCGCAACTGGCGCTACGCAACCGGCGGTGGTCGACCTTCGTCACGATCGATCCGGCAACAATCGCCCCACGACTGCCCTCGGCACTGTTCGCCGACGACATCGGCGACGACGTTCGCCGAACCGCCGAGGCAATCGGGATGCTCCTCATCGTCGATCGGCAGCGTACGGGCACGATCGACGACTTGCCCGCGAGCCTGCGTGCCCGTCTCCCCGCTGAAGTGGCACCTGTTGAGAGCGACGACTGACGTGCGCTAAACTGGAGGTGATCCTCCACGTGGCGGCATCGTTCGAACCTCCCCAGGGCCGGAAGGCAGCAAGGATAAGGGCGCTCTGTCGGGTACGTGGAGGGTCTTTCTCTATCCGACTCCCCCACATGCTCTCGCGTCGGCTACGCTGGGGCCGTGAGCACACAGACGCCGATGAGCCCGCGCGAGCGCTACATCATGAAACGACGGCAGCGAGAAACCGTGATTTTCACGTGGACGGGCGCTGTCCTTGCTGTCCTTCTGCTCGTCGGTTCGCTCATCGGGTTCGGTATCGTCCCCTTCCCGTTCTTCACGTCCTTCGCGCGCGGGGAGAAGGTCGCCCAGGCAGGCGACGTCCCCTGCCCCATCGGTGATGGCCAGGCCATGGAACCGCAGAAGGTTGAGGTCGCGGTGCTCAACGGCACCTCCAAGGCGGGTCTCGCGAACGATGTCGGCGACAGTTTGGCGGATCTTGGCTTCAAAATTGCCTCGCGTGGAAACGCGGCGCAAGGTGACTTTGACGGCGGCGTACGCGTGACGTCAGGGCCTGTCGGGGTCAATGGCGCTTACACCGTAGCGGCTGCTTTTCCCGATGCCGAGATCGTCCTCGATTCGCGTCTCGAGGCCGACGTCACGGTGACACTCGGGTCCGGCTATGACGTCATGACGAAACCGGAGGATTTCCGCAAGCAGCTCGATCACGGACTTAAGCCGCGCAACGGCTGCCTGACTGTCTCACTTAACTAGCGAAACGGCGGTGGCCGCCCGTGAGAGACTGCCACCGCCGTACACGCTTTCCCTACTCGTCGTCGGGACGCCGGTGACGTGTCGAGTAAGCCGGCCCCTCGAGCTCGGAACCCGCGGGAGCCGATGCCGGGGATGCCTGTTCGAGGTTCGTACCCCGCAGCTTCGAGATCCCTCGCATGACGTGGTAGACGATAATCGCAGCCGCCGATCCCAGCGCGATGCCGTTGAACGTAGCTTCGCCCGCATGCCACGTGTAGTCGGCAATGGCGACGATCATTGCCACCGCGGCGGTGTTGAGGTTGACGGGATCAGCAAAGTCGACGCGGTTTTGCACCCAGATGCGAACCCCAAGCATCCCGATCATGCCGTAGAGCACGGTAGCTGCCCCACCAAGGACACCCTCGGGGATTGTTGCGATCGCGGCCCCGAACTTAGGCAGCATCGACAAGATGAGGGCGAACGCCGCGGCCACCATATAGGCGGCTGTCGAGTAGACGCGCGTCGCCGCCATCACGCCAATATTTTCAGCGTAGGTGGTCGTACCCGACCCGCCTCCCGCGCCCGCAAACATGGTCGACAGACCGTCGGCGATGAGGGCACGCCCCGTCAGATCATCGAGATTCTGGCCCGTCATTGCGGCAACGGACTTCACGTGGCCGACGTTCTCGGCGACAAGCACGAGAACGACCGGCACGAAAAGCGCGAGGGTCGCCGGTTCGAACGTCGCCGTGTGAAACTCAGGCAGCCCAATCCACGCGGCCTTTTCGATCGCAGAGAAATCCACCTCGTTTTGGAGGATCGCCGCGACGTAGCCGATGAGCACGCCGATGAGGATCGACAAACGCCCGATGATCCCCTTGAAGAGAACCGTGATAAGCAAGATTGACACGATCGTCACAATCGCAGTCGTGGGTGCCTGCTTGAACCAGTTGTAAGCGGCGGGTGCGAGGTTGAAGCCAATGAGCCCGACGATGCAGCCCGTCACGGTCGGCGGCATGATGATATCGATCCAATGCGCACCCGCGACGTGGACGATGGCGCCGATGACAAGCACGCACGCGCCAACGGTAATGACGCCGCCAAGCGCGGACGAGGGCCCGTAGGTCGCCGAGACCGCCTGAATGGGGGCGATGAGGGCGAATGAGGACCCCAGATAGGACGGCAAGCGTCCCGCCGTGATGAGGCCGAAGAGGAACGTGCCGATGGCTGTGAAAAACAGTGTCGTGTTGGGAGGGAAACCCGTCATGAGCGGGACGAGGAAGGTCGCTCCGAACATGGCGACAACATGCTGGGCACCGATCGAGGTCGTACGCCCCCACGTCAAACGTTCACCTGGGAGAACGACCTCGCCTGGGGCAATGGAGCGACCATCGCCGTGCAGCGTCCAACGGAACATATGGTGCGGTTGTTTACTCACCGCAACCCCCGATCTTCTGTCATGGGAAATACCCGTCGAGATGTGGTCGGGAGTCAAGCCTATCGCGCCCGCCTCGAGGTCAACAATGGGCGGTCGTCACAGCCGCGCCGCGTGCGGGCATGTCCTACCGTGGTAGGTATGAGTGAGAGTGGTTTGACGTCGGCGATCGACGCAGTCGCCGATCTCATGCGTGGCAGGGTGAGCGTCGCCGTTACCGGAGCGGGCATCTCGACTGACGCTGGGTTGCCCGATTATCGCGGTCAAGGTTCAACCGACGTTCCGAGCGTCGACTACGACCAGTTCGTTTCCGACCCCGTGTGGCAACGGTGGGTGTGGCAGCGTAACCAGGAGACGTGGGGGTGCGCCTCACGTCTCGCACCTACCCCTGGGCACCTCGCTTTGGCTCGGCTCGAGCGGGCCGGTCTCGTTAACGGCGTGGCAACGCAAAACATCGACGGGCTACATGAGCGCGCGGGCTCGGCCGTAGTGCACGAGCTGCACGGGACCTACAAGAAGGTGCGCTGCCTCGACTGCGGGGCCGTCATGTCGCGCGAGGCCGTGGATGCACAGATGCGACGGCTGAATCCAGACGTTGTCGACGACCCGGATCCGAGACATGTGGCGATTCTCGCGACGGCGACCAGGCCTGAGGCCGAGGCTTCGAACTTCGTCGTGGCCCCGTGTCCGCGCTGCGGAGGCCTCCTTAAACCGGCGGTAGTTTTCTTTGGCGAGATGCTCCCACAGGACGAAATGTCGGCCGCGTACGCGTTGGCCAGGCAGGCCGACGTGTGCCTCATCGTAGGCACCTCTCTAGCTGTGATGACCGGCATGTATGTCGCCATCGAAGCGATCAACCACGGCGCCGACATCGTCGTTATCAATCGTGGACCGACGGCGGCGGATACTTACGCGAGAGTGCGCATCGATGCGGGCGCATCAGAGGTGTTGGAGGGGGTCGCCAACACACTGCTGGGGAAGAAAGACTGAGCGGAGCGGGTGGGATTCGAACCCACGGTGCACAAGGTGCACAACGGTTTTCAAGACCGTCACCTTCGGCCGCTCGGTCACCGCTCCAGTGGCGAGCCACGGCCGTGGCGGCCCACCGCATCCCATACTAGCGGTCCCCGCCTCAATCGGTCATCTTCCCCCGCTTTGCGTCGGCACAGCGCAGCCGGTATGCTGGCCCGGACTGGAGATGTCGCATAGTGGCCTAGTGCGCTCCCCTGCTAAGGGAGTTGGGATGGTAAGTCCCTCGAGGGTTCGAATCCCTCCATCTCCGCCCGAGATCCCGGAACCCGCACGGTTCCGGGATTTTTCTTTGCAACCACGCCGAAAACCCCACCCTGGCGAGATACCCCTAGAATCCCCGAGATACCCCCTCAGCATGGAATAAGTGGCACATAGATGGCACACTGAGGGCACACCCTGACGCTACATCCAGAGGACACGCCATCATGCCTAAGCCACCATCGGGGACTGTCCGTCGCCTACCCTCAGGCCGCTATCAGGCCCGCTACACCGCCCAAGGTGTCACGCACAAGGCACCGTCAACATTCGCCCGCAAGATCGACGCGCAGCGGTGGCTTGCCGCCGAAATCACGGCGTATGAGCGTGGAGAATGGACCCCGCCCGCCCAGCGCGAGGCCGTCCCCGAGCGGGCTCCTCTCCCTACGCTCGGGGAGTGGGTGCTCGTGTGGCTCGAGAAGCTCGCTACCGAGGGTGCGTCACCAAACTCGATCCGCTCTTACACCTCGCACATGCGCCGCCATATCGTGCCGGTCCTAGGCGGGCTACGGGTCGATGAGGTGACTCGAGATCATGTGCAGGCGTGGTGGGACGGGATGGATCCCGCCCGCCCTATGGTGCGCCTTAACGCGTATAGGGCGTTGTCGGCGCTCATGGGTCGCGCCGTCAACGAGGGTCTTATCGAGGAGACCCCCGTGAAGGTCCACGGGGCGACTGCTAGGCCGAAGCGTGATGAGGCGTGGCGGGAGGCCCGCGAGCGAGTGGCCACGCCCTCCCAGGTCGATGAGATCGCGGCGGGCATGCCTGAGCCGCTGCGGGTGTGTGTGATCCTCGCGGCCTGGTGTGGGCTACGCTATGGCGAGATCGCGGGGCTGCAGCGCCGTGACATTGATTTCGAGGCGGGTGTGATCCGGGTGCGCAGGGCCGTCAAACGTGACCCGCGCGGCGGTTTGGTGCTGGGGCCTCCGAAGTCTGAGCGGTCTAGGCGTGACGTCCCTATCCCGGGGCGTATCGTCCCGGTGCTGCGTGCTCATCTTGAGGAGCATACGGGGCCGGGTGCGCGGGATCATGTGGTGACGAATCGGGCGGGGCATCTCGTGTCGGACCGGTCACTGCTTACCCCCTACCGCCGCGCCGTCGACAAGGTTCCGGGCCTGGAGGGGCTGACGTTCCATCAGCTCCGGGCGACGTGCGCGTCACAGTTGATGGCGACGGGTGCGACCCCTGTGGAGATTATGGCGATCCTGGGTCACTCGGACTGGTCGACCTCGCTCCTCTATCAGCGGGCGCCGCGTGAGCGGCTAGTCGAGGCGATGCGGAGGCTGAGCGAGGATGCACGCTAGTGTCCGGGCGGCCCTATAGTCGAGGTGTGACGTCCACGCCCTTGCACTGCTACTACGCCGATATTTTCGCGGGTGAACTATTGATGCCCTCCGATGAGCTTGAAGCGATGGGGGCGGACGGGCGCGACCCTATCGCGGTTGCCGCCCGGTTTGGCGTTTCGATTACGCGGGCGGTGTGGTGGATCAACACGCTTAAGCGGCTTGGCGTCCTTACGGATTGACCCCCGGCCTATCTTGGCGATTACCAAGCACGCCACCTAACGGGTGACTATTCGGCCGAGGGTCGTCGTGTCTTGAAGCTATCACATACGCGCGAGGATACTCGCTTTCGCTGTCTGGAATTCCTCATCAGAGAGCACGCCAGCGGCGTGAAGGTCGCCGAGCTGCTTGAGCTTCGCCATCGGGTCCTCGTCTTGCGTGGGGGCCGGCGTGGTTGCGGGTGCCGGTGGCACAGGTGCTTGAGGAGTGCCTACCGGTGTTCCTGCGTGCTGGATGAATGATGTCGACTGGCGGGCGCGTTCGACCTCACGAGCAGCGTTAGCGGCCTTCACCATGATGGAAGCGACTTCACTCGGGTTCGGTATGTCCTTGATCTCGACGCGTTCTACAGTGCCTTCGGGATGCGTGACGGTAATCGCGAGGTCGCCGATCTTGCGTGCCTTCTGTGAAATCGTTTGGTGAGTGTGAATGTCGGTGACAAAGGCGATGCGGACTTGCTCAATGTTGCTAGTCACGGTGCCGCGCTCGATGATGAGGAATTCTGGCGTGAGCCTGTAGCGGGCGCCGCCGAACCCTTTCATGGGCTTTGCGGTTGCTGCCCAAATGTCGCCGGGTTGCATCGTCGCTTGAGGCCGGAATGTGTCACTCATCCGGCCTGCAAATGCGTGAAGCTTGTCGCCGTCGCTCATCGGTTGATCGGTACTCACGTTGTTCTCCTTTGGTGGTAGTTAGGATGCGGCGCGCCAGGAGTGTTGCCACGCCTGGATCACGTCGATGGTGGTCTCGAGCTCGCGGGCGAGCCGGTAGGGGTCGCCGGAGTCTACGAGTCGTTCGGCGCGTGCGTACTCTTCCGGCGTGATGAGTAGGTGTGCGGCTTCCTCGTCGCGTGCCCGTTCGATCCTGGGGGCTTGGTGGCCGTCATCGCCGTGTAGGGCGTGGGCGAGTTCGTGAGCGAGGGCCGCTTCGCGGACGGTAGCGGGGAGGGTCCCGTCGATGAGGATCGAGTGCGTGTGTCGGTGGTAGAAGCCTTCTAGTCGACGGGCCGCGTCGCCGTAGCGGACGAGGATCGGGACCGGCTCATAGTGGACGGTTACGCCTAGCCGCTTGGTGAGTTCTTCGAGGCGGCGGGTGCGAGTGCTCGTCATGGTGGGGATGGTAGCGGGAGGGTGTGCCATTTTTTAGGGCATCTCCTGGTGGCCTTCGATCTCCGCCGTCCGGTCTTTCCATTCTTTGGCGGCGAGGCTGTATCCGTCGAGGGTGATTGTGGAGGGGAATCGTGTCGGCGGGTAGGTCTTAGCGGGGTCGTAGGTCGTGGGGCTTCCGGTTGTGGCGTAGGCGATGGCTTGGCGTATGAGGTTGCCCGGTTCGATGTCGTAGGCGGCGCAGAGGGTGACGACTTCTTCGACGCGCATGGAGTTTCGTCCTGTAAGGAGGTTGTGGAGGTGGTTGTGTCTGAGGCCGGTTTGGGCTGCTAGGCGTCGGTATGTGGGGCCGTGGGTTTCGCGAAGCTCACTGAAGGTCGTGGCGATGAATTCTCCGACGGGGCCGGGTGATTTGGTTCCTCCTGCCATACCGGCTAGGCTAGTGCGCTCCGTCACACCTTGTCAATATAAGTGGACATAGACATGACTGTTCACATATGGTGACAGCATGGAGCGACACCCTGTAGACATGGACGCGTGGCAGCGTTGGCGAGTCTCTCTCCGCCGCGCCGTAGCCGATGAACTCAAGGAGCAGACGGAAGCCCGTGGAGTCCCGATCTCGCGGGCCGGTGAAGTCCTCGGCGTCGTACGCCAAGCAATATATGACAGGCTCGCGGGCGAGGTCCGCTTCGGGATCGACGAGATGATCGCGGTCGCCGAGTGGGTCGGGGTCGACCCCGCCGAGATCATCGTGAACGCCCTCGAGCGGGTATCCCCCGCCCCGTTACGCGGCGGCGCTCGCGGCTAACGCGGGCGGTCTAGGAATCGATAGGAGAACAGACATGATAGGTGAGCACATCAGGCTCGCGGGCATGACCGTACGCGTCCGCACCATTCATGGTGCCCGGCATTTCCATGCAGAGGATGCGCGGCGTCTTCTCGGGTATGAGGGGTGACGGCAGATCCTTCACCGCGCGAACGTCAAGGTCGTGTAGGCGGACGATGGGCAGTGGCTCACACTGCCCTCATTTGAGGCGGCGGTGCGGCATCGTCTGGTCCGTAAGACGCTCGCCCCCGGGACTGTGGCGCGTATCGAGCTCGTGCGGGAGGAAGTGGCGGCGGGCCGTCACCTGGCGCGTGCTGAGGGCTCGCGTTCGCCGCTAGGGCCTGCCCCGGTGGCCGCGGAGAGTCAGGGGCGTCTCGAGCTCGTCGAGGAGGACCGGGCGGGCGCGGAGGAGGCGGCGCGGCTTGCGGTCGCACTTCGGCACCCGTCGACGCGTGGTGTCCTCGCTGAGCTTGTCGCGGATACGCTGCGGCCTCATGCGGGGCTCCTCGCGATACTGGGCACCCTCACGCATTATGGGGAGGCGCTCGAGCCAGGCTTTCGGGCGGCGTGTGCACAGGCGACGATCAAGGAGCTTCGCCGGTCGCTCTCTCAAGCCCGAGCCTAGACTGGCATCACCCCCCTAGCGCGTAAGGAGAACGACTGATGAGTGAGAGCGTAGAGATCGAGATCGACGGACGGCGGGTTGTCGCTTGCAAGACGATCTCGAGCGTCCTTGCTGACCTCCAAGATAAGTATGAGTGGGCGCGAGAGTGCTTCGAGGAGTGCGAGCGTGAGCGTCGCGAGTACGTGCGTCATCTTGCGTTGGCCGGGGAGCCGCGTCGCAAGATCGCGGAGGGTCTAGGTGTGAGCGTCGAGGAAGTCGACGCGATTGTCGAGCAAGGAGTGAGCGGTGAGTAAGAGGCGTGAGGAGCTCGAGGCCGAGCTACGTGAGGCTCAAGAGCGTGTCAACGAGTGGCGCGCAGGCTATGAGGAAGCTCGTGGAGCCCGCCGGGCGGTTGTGCTTCGAGCCCGAGAGGCCGGTCTGTCGTACCCACAGATCGGCAAGATCATGGGAGTGAGTCATCAGCTCGTTCAAAATATCGCCAAAAGTCGCGGATGATGTGACAGGCATCTCTCGCAGCCACCTTGCAAGTCTCTTGCAACCTGGGCTAGGCTAGTCCTGTAAGGGCAAGAGAAAGGGCCTCGCCCCCAAGGCGTAGGAACCAAGGGCGAGGCCAGGACCTGAAAGGATCCGACATGAACGCTAACACGATGACCGCGCAGATGGAAACCGCCGCCGACACCCTCACGCAGATGAGCGACCTCATGGACGAGCTCCAGCGCCGACTCGCGATCCACACGCAGGACGACAGGGACGCCCGCATGGTCGCCGCGAGCGCAGGTGAGTGCAAGCGCGCCCTGGCTACCGCCGCGGCCCTCCTCGCGGGGATGCAGACGACGATTGAGGATGAGCGCGGCGCCGCGGTGATCGCGAAGCACGCCGCCTAGTCCACATAAGCAGACAACCGGGGCTTGCAGGCGCGAGCCCCGGGGAGGGAGAGCAATGATGAACGAGATGATGAAGACGAACAAGGAGATGGGGGCGCGCCTCCTCGAGGTAGCTGATTATCTCGAGAAGGTCCCGGTAAGTGATTCCGGTGAGGAGGCTAAGGAGCTCCGCGAGCTTGCCCTCGAGCGGGTCTATGGCGCATATTTCGCTCTCTCGATGCTAGATCGGGGCCTTAGGGGGTATGACCCGGAGGCGGGTGCCCACTGGTATGCGAACTTCCCCGGCGAAATCGTTAAGGCCGCTAGCTAGTCCACATATGCAGACCGTAGGAGGATTGGAGATGTTTCAGATAGCCGCGTGTTTTGCCGCGAGTATCGCTGTCGCGGTTGGCGTGTTGTGGCTTGATTGGCGCATGTATACGCGGGGGATGCCTCGCCAGGAGCGTGAGGAGTATTCACTCCGTGGCTTGTGGCGTGAGGCCCGTGCGGCTCGTGCGGCTCGCCGGGACAGGGGGGCCGCGTGATGTTGGAGTGGATTGCTGCCGGCATCTCGTGTATCGCCGCGCTCGTGGCTTTTTGTTCCGCGTGTTCGACTGTCGGGACTTCGAGTAGCTGGTACAGGCCTTGTGGCTTGTGTGGGGCGACGAAGTGTTATCGCTCATCGTCGTCTACCTACGGTTCGGCTATGCCGCCGTTCTATGGCGAGAGTTGGTGTGAGTCCGACACGACCGCAGGGGCGCCGAAGGAAGATCGGGACGACTTAGAATGAGGACCGATGGACGAGAAAGAGCTGCACATCCAGGCTGTCAAGGATGCGACGCGACGCCTCGAGCTTGCCGCAGAAGAAATGGAGAGCGCAGCGATCGCACGGCGGGACGCCCTTCGGGCCGCTATCCAGGCGGGCGTGAGCGTCGCCGAGCTCTCGAGACGCTTGAAGGTGTCTCGAGCAGCCCTCTACAGCACGCTAAACAAGTAACAGAAGTCACTCCCCGAGGACTTGATAAGGGGGGCCGACATGGGTAAATTAGTTCATGTCAAGGGGGGCCGACCCCCGCAACAAGAAAAGAACCGGGCGGCCCAATCGCCAAATCACACCGCCCGGCTCACCCAAAACAGGCAGCATCAGTCTACATGCTGCCAGGAAGGACTAGCAGCATGAGCACCCACAGCAATGACACACGCCAGACGGTCAGGGAGGCCACACCCTACAGGGCCAGCATGATGGGCCTGGCAATTCAACAGCTCATTGAGGTCCTCGACGACCAACTCGCCGAACTCGAGCCCGCCGTCGCCGACTTCGCCACCCGCGACAAGAGCCTTCACGCCGATATAGACGTCGAAGAGTTCTGCGACTGTCGTGAATCAGTCACTACCGCGGCCGAGCTCTTCGCCGGCATTACCACGTTCCTCGACTCTGAATGCTTCCTACACATGTTCGAGGACAAGCCCAAGCTCGCGGAATAACCGAGCAGCACTAATAGCCATATGAGCCAACCGGCCCGCTCAGGCGCGGGCGGGTTAGCCTCCTACACCCTTGAAAGGACACATTCTTATGACTCCCGCGCTTGCTCGTGACCTCCTCGTCGCCGCCGTGTGGGCCACCCTCGCGACCCTCACTACCGGGGCCGCCGCCCTCGCGACCTACTGGACCAGCCTCGACGGCGACTACGCCCTCATAGCCGGTCTCGCGACCCTATGCGCCTGGGCATGGGCCGCCGCGGCCATCACGACCTGGCAGGCCTCCCGCAGGGGCCACACTGATGGGAGGTGATGAGTAGCGATGAGTAGCGATGACGCCGGCTACACGTACACGCCTCCGACTAGGGCCGAGCTCGCGCGCCTCCTCGGGATCAACCCGGGCCCGAAGCCAGCACGGCGACCCCGCCGCCGGACCGCTAAGACACGCGCCACCGCCCCGGTGACTCTCACGCTCGCGGACCGGTGGCCAGGACGTGACACGGTGACCGTCAACGAGCTCGCCGCGCAGACAGGGCTCCGGCCCAGGGCGATACGCCGGGCGCTACAGAAGCGCCCAGAAGCGATCGTCCGGTTTAACCGGCGGATTCTCGTCCGCCTCGACCGGCTCGACACGATCTTCGAGGAGACAGCATGAGCGCTAGGCAAACCTTCGTCTACTGCCACGACTGCAACGCCCTCAACTACGGGGTGCCAGACAAGAACGGGGTCGCCCAACGTGACTCGGTAGCAACCAACTGCTGGGGACACAACGTCCACGTTTTCGGTGACCCCGTGACCTATCAGCCCCCGATATGCCACGCCCTAACGAAGCTTCACGCGGGCTTCCCGCTCACCGACTGGGAAATCTGGGTCTTCAAACTCGCCTGCTCGCTAGGCGAACTAGAAGACCACAGGCGGATCCCCGCGGAGGAAGGACTCGCCAGGCTACAGGACCAAATGGAAAGGACACGCGGCAATGAATAGTAACCCGTTTAACATCACGCTCACTCTCCACGACGGGCCGCTTCCGCCTACACGACCACACCGCGCCGCAACGTTTTTCGAGACCGTGATCCCCTATGAGATCCGCCGTCAGCTCACGCGAAACCCCGGCTCCTGGCACGAGATCAGTCCGACGTTCCCCGATACCACAGCAAGACGACTCACTGACTCAGCTAGGCGCAACGGGTATAGGGCGTCTAGGCGCCCGACCGGGGAGCTCTACAAGAACACGAAGGAACGCGAGATACGGGTCTTCATCCAGTACGACCCGAAGTTCACGCCGGCCACCAAGAGAAAGAACGCTGCGAAGGGAGCCAACGTATGACCGGAAAGAAACCATTACCGACCGGGATCCACGAGGGGATCAGTGACGTCGACTATCACGCCGACAAGACGTCTCTCTCCTCCTCAGGGGCACGCACGCTCGCACGCCCCGGAGGACCCGCGAAATTCGCGACACGGAACCGGACCGATGACCCGCTAGAGGTCGCGAACGAGCAGGAAGCAAACAAGCTCATGCAAATGCTTAACCGGTGGACTCCCGCTACAGAAGAAAAGTTCAGGAAGGGCG
>JAUNAP010000011.1 GCA_030527545.1 Actinomycetaceae bacterium | reverse complement strand
CCGGCTTCGGCTCAGCAGGAGTCGTCGGCTTCTCCGGCGTAGGCGAGCACGGAACGTCAACCTCGGCGGTACCGCTCACCTTGACCTCGGCGGGAGTGAGGATGACCTTGATCTGATCCGGTCCGGACTTGGGCTCGACGCCAGCGTAGGCGCCCTTAAGAGAAAGCGCGCCGTCCCACTTGGCAGAAATGTGGACCGTGCCACCATCCTGACAGTTGACGGGGACCGGGATGCCCTCACCCAAAGCCTGAGCAACGGTGCCACTGACCGGCTGACCACCGGCAGTAACCTGGATCTGCGAGCTCATGCCCCCCTGGGACGCCTGAATGGCAGCCTTCGCCTCATCCGAACCTTCGAGCTTGACGAGCTTCTGACCATCGGAGCCATCAACGACGACAAGCTTGATCGACTTGAGCAGCTCGGCGTTCGTCTGGTAGTTCTGCGCCGCCTCCCGAGCCTTCTTCACGAGCTCGTCGGCAGCAGCGCGGTCCGCTTCGTTCTTGTAGGTCACGCGGACACCGGGCTTTTGGACAAGCGTCCACAGCGCGCCCTGCCAGGCAGCTCCCGAGATACCGGGGTTTTGCTGCTTGAGGTCGGCGAGAGCCTTGACGAGCTTCTGCTTGGCCTCATCGAAAAGCTGATTGCCGTTGCTGACGATGACGGGATCGATCTGGGAGGGATCCGCGTAAATGAGGTTGCCGAGGCCGTGCCCGTTCGTGCCGGGTGTGCCCGGATCGCCACAGTATCCCACAGCACCGGAGTTGTAGTGGACCTCGACGCCGGTTATTCCTCCGGCTTGCACATCGCGCAGCTCAAAGTAGCCAGCTTCCTCGCGCAGCCTGCCCGGCAGGAGCGGGAACGAGGCGGATCCCTCGCGAGTTCCGCCCGTGAGCGTGACGTTGAACGACTGTCCCACCGGCTGCGGGTCAGCGTTGTTATCAGCCTGTGAAGGCACGACGAGCGTCATAACGACCCACACAGCCGCTACGATCGCAGCGACGCCAGCGATCGCCCAGTGGCGAAGGCGCTGTGGCGCCGAAGGAACTAAGGAAGAGCGCATCCCATATCTCCTTGTTGACGGCTCGAGGCGGGACAGCCCCGGGCTTACCAAAGTGTCAGACTAATGATGAACTCAGATTAGAGGACGGTTCGCCGTGCTGTCAAGGGGGAATCGCCGCAAACTTTCCAGATGTAAAGTGCTGGAATTACGCGAAAAACCCGCCCTTGATGGGCGAGTGTGACGAAATGTGACCTCTTCGTAAGCCGGACCGCCCGGCGGTCGCCGGGCGGTCTTTTCTCATCTTTGTCTCAGAGTAGCGGGGGTTGCTCTAACGTGGGGAGCGCCACCTGCTCACGAGCGCCATCCCACCGGCGACCGTAATAAGCGCAGTCGCGGCGAGCACCGCCAACTCGAGGACGGATCCTGCTCCGCCTCCGCCCTCGCGCCTTCCGGCCGCCTCGAAGGACTCCCCCAGAGGAGGAACGGCGTCCGGGGTGGCCGCAGCCGAGGTATGCGAGCGGTCCGACTGACCACTCCGAGGGGATTTCGTCATCTCAGGCATCCCAGGCTTGAGCATCGGGGTCGCCTGCGTCGCCGGGACGGCACCCGACGTGCTCGTGCTCCCCGGCGCAGACGGGGCGGCCGTTCGCTTAGCCTTCGAGGCTGCGGGCAGAACCTTTCCCGCCTGGGTGCGAGCCGGCTGAGCCTGAACCGAATGGTGGCGAGCGGGCAGAATGACGGGCTCCGGCCCCGCACTGTGCGAGGCTTCGGCGAGCTCCGCTTGGGGCTCGCCGTTCACGACGATCCTCTCGGTCTCGCCGCTGCCGGCATCGCGCGCATACCCAAGCTCGCCCGGCCGGCCTGCTTGAGCAGCGCTCACGCGGGTCGTGGGTGCGAGCGCACGCACCTCACGTACACCGCTTGTCGTCTCTCTCGTGCTGGGCTGGGGGGTCGAGGTCGACGCTACCGGTTCGCGCATCACGGGTGCGGTGTTTTCGTTGGCCGACGGCGCGTTCGGGACGGTCGTTGATTGCGGCTGCGTGGGCGCGAGAGACGGTTCGACGGCGCTGGGCGTAGCGACAAGGGTGGGGGCGTTACCGGGCGTGACCTCGCGAGCCGGCGCCGAGTCTTCCTTTTCGCGCTGGTCGCCGACGGTGTTCGGACCTGCCGGGGCCGGGTCAAGGATGATCTTGTCCCCGCCGGCCTCGACGTCGTCGTGACCAGCAGGGTGAGCGAGAACAGCCACATCGATCCCCGACTCGTCGGTGGACTCGGCTCGAAGAAGCGGTGAGGCCCCGCCGTTGACGCTAAACGCGCCGTCATCGAGATGCTTGATGGCGCCGGCGGGCCACAGGGACACCTCGGCGACGACGCGACCCGGCTCGAGTGCGTGTGCCATCGCGTTCGTCGTCAGTGTCAGGGGTATCGACGTGACGCCATAGGTGGCCGAGGGGGTGAACTCCGACCATCCCGCAGTGCGAAGATCGGTGCCCGCGCGGTCGCGCAGCGTCACCGTCGCTACGTAGCGCTGCCCCTTCTTCACCCCGACATAGCCGATCGAGGTCGTCAGCGGCGTCGAGGGAATGAAGTCCGACAGCGCAATCTGATCGCGCTCGCCCATGGCCCCGGCGAGGACAACCCGCAGACCGAGCTCGTGCTGGTCGCGCGCGCCCGTGCTGGCCGCGAGGAACGACACCCCGCGTGAGCGGGCATCGTTCGAGGTGTCGGCGACGATGGTGGCAGCGGAATCGGCGCGTTTGTCGCGATCGCTGGTCGCGGGGGTGACCCGCGCGGTCGTCACGAGGTCGTTGCTCTGCGCGAGGATGGCAGCCGGCACCTTCACCCGAACGGGGAGGTCGCCGGACGCAAGAGAACCGGGAGTCCCTTCCGGAGTGAGCGAAGCTGCGCCCTCTCCACCGGGGATCGCCACACCACGCTCATCCGATAGCGTCGTAGCGACGCGATAGGTTTGGCCCGCCACAAGGTCGCGGTAGTGGACCCAGGTGGTGAGATCGACGTCGCGGCCGTCACGCACAAGAATCTTACGGCCGGCCTCATCGGTCATCGAGGTCGTCACGACGGGGCGAGCATCGGCAGGCGCAGTGCCCTTGCCAAAGACCACGTTGGCCTGGAAGGAAGCTCCGCGGGCTTGACGCAGAGTGAACGTAAGGCTGCGGAATGCAGCGTCCGAAGTGAACGTCGTCTCGGCGCCGCCCATGCGATCAAAAGTGGTGATCTCGTAGCCGGCCTCGTCGGGACGCACATGGGTGAGGGTGCACGACGATCCTGTCGTCAGCTGAGCGAGCTGCGGATCAGACGAACTCGCCCAGGTTGCCCCCGGCGCTAGCTCGAAGCGGCCTTCGACAATGATGCCGCCGTCGTGGGGCAGGCACGAGTAGTCGAAAGACTGGGGGCTCGCCGTGCCCCTCGCGCGCAGCGTGAGCGTAAATGCCGCCTCAGCGTCTGCGCTCGCGTCATCGATGCGAGCACGCACCGGAGCCTCTACTCTCGCGGGCGCGGTGACTACCGCACGCTCGAGCTCGCGTCCACCCCAGGTGAGCGTGCTGGCGTTTACGCGGCGATCGTCGACCTGCCAGGCGTCGGACCGCGAATCGGTAACGGCACAGCGATGGCCAGCTGGCACGCCCGTGAGAGTGGTCGTGCCGCCGGCGTCTACTCCCGTCGTTCCCTCAACGCTTGCGGGTGCGTTCTCACCCTCGGCGCACACGTAATCGACCAAACGGTGGCCACCGGGGCGACCCGTTGCCTCGAGAACGACGGTGCCCGCCGGGATGTCCTCCTCGCCAGTTGCGGGAGCCACCTCCGGGTTCGCCGGGGTTTCTCGCGTCTTCGAAGCGTCCACGCAGGCAACCTCGGCGTTGGCGCGCGCGACGACCAAGAGGGGTGCGTCAGCGATCGGCCACATATCGCCGTTGCGTCCGGCGAGACTGGCAAAGAACTCGTCCACCCGGACGCTGCCAACGAACTCGATGCGCAATGCCGTGCGCCCGTCGTGGCACTGGGCAGGCAGATCGAGGCCGTCGAGAAGCTCGACGGCGGGAACACGCGCGAGCTCCGTCTCACCCGAGGTGATACGCGCCTCCCATCCGGGAAGCATTCGTACCAGTCCATGAGGGTCATCGAGGGAGACAGTGACGACTCCCGTGGGAGCCGAGGTTACCGAAACAAACAGGCTCGACAGCATCGGCTCTTCAGGTCCGTGCGCAGCTGTGGCGGCGACGCGACGGGCGTCGTCGACGAGGGCGGAGACGGCGACGTCGTCACTCACCTCCCCACGCGCAATGTCGCGGGCAGCCTGCGCCCACACCTCGGGCTTGGCATCACCGGATTGTTCGGGAAAGAGAGCGGCTAGCGCGGCGAGCTCCCTCTGTGCGGCTTCGTCGAGGTCGCTAACTGGCGTGTCGAGGCTGCTAGGAAGCTGGAAGGCAACCGGGGCGGCGACCTTCTCGGACTGCATGAGCATTGTGTCGCTGTCAGCCGCAGACGGCCGTACGAGGCACGTCGCCACCCACACGAGGGCCAGCAAAGCGGCAACTCCGACCGCCACCCAGCGTGCCACGAGGCGCCTCGAACCGATCATCATGTCCTCACATTCCATCCTTCACAGACAACTTACCGGCCTGCAACCATGAGAGCTCCCTCAGATTAGGCCCGCGTTACCCGGAATGTCAACAGTTGACGCGACGTTTCTCTCTCATCTTTTTCGCTCTCGGGCAGAAGGCCCAACACACCTACCGGAAGGAAAGTAGACGAAAACGGGGCCGCAATCTCCGTGGAGATCGCGGCCCCGCCAGATCCCGGTGTTCGGGCGCGTGTGGCACGCCCGAACACCGGTTTCTTGTTATCGATCGCTACCGGCGGATGCGCACGGGTCGGTTACTCAGCCCTGCCGACGGCGCAGAGCAACCAAACCCAAACCAGCAACGATGACACCCAATCCGACCGCTCCGACGACACCCGCCGACGCGCCAGTCTTCGCGAGCGTGCGATAGACCTTCGTCGTCGTGGTAACCGGCGGCTGGTGGACGGTCACACGCCCGGGGGTCTTCGGCGTGACGACAGTCGGGGTGGTCGGCTCGACGACGGTGACCGTCTGATCGCCATCGTTGATGTCCGTGTGGGCGACGTAGGGGCGCGCCCCTCCGACGACCTTGCCCTCAGCATCGATATCAGCGGCGCGGTAGATCCGCTCGAACACCACCCACGAAGCACCGGCCTTGACCTGCTTGGAGGGAACCGTGAACTCGATGTCAACGGCACCCGAGCCGTAGGCCTCACCAATGGTGATGGTCTTCTGGGCGACCTGTGTGGCACCCGGGACCGGCGCGTTCGTAGCCTTGTCCATGAGCGTGCCGACGATGACGTACGTGCCGCGCTCGAGGTTGGTGTAGGTCACGTGATCGCGAACCGTCGCGTCCTGACCGAAGCCGATCACCTTGTCGCCGTCCTTCGCATCAACGGCCGTCGTGTCGACGGTGGGCTCGCATTCCTGCGGCGTCGTCGGCGTGTCGGTGCCGGGCTCGGTCGGCGTCTCGCCGGTCGGGCGACCGGGGGTACCCGGCGTGTCCGGCGTCGCAGGCGTACCAGGCGTACCCGGGGTGTCCGGCGTCGTCGGGGCCGGCGGCGTCACGCAGGGGATGTCCGGGGTCGCGGGCGTACCAGGCGTCGACGGGACGCTAGGCGGGGTAACAGGCGTGCCGGGCGTATCCGGGGTTGCGGGCGTACCGGGCGTATCCGGCGTCGCAGG
>JAUNAP010000010.1 GCA_030527545.1 Actinomycetaceae bacterium | reverse complement strand
CAATAGGACATCAGCATAGCCCAGTAGCGCAAGCGCTTCGTATACCCAGGGTCAGTCGGTGGCACGAGTCGATCGGATAGGCGACCGCGCGACTCTTCTTCGATCCAGTTGTAGAGGCTTCCAAGACGATTCAGGATGCTTTCGAACAGCTCATACGTGAACTCCGTCGTGTCTGCAGGCACCAGAGCGCCTTCGGTGCCGTCAGTCAGGTGGTTCCAGACCTTGTCTTGGTACTTCGGCAGGATGCCCGGTGATCGACGCAGTACGTCGACGGAACCACCGAAATCTGAAGCTGACTTATCCAGGATTTTGGAGCCGTCCGGAACCTTCTCCATGAACAGTGTTCTTAGCGGCGTCTGCTGCTTACCAAGCTGATGCAGGAGCAGGATCGAGGAGTACTGCTCCGTGATCCGACGCTCATCGGCCGTTGTCGCCTTGGCGAGGGGCTTGCCCTGGAGCACCTTGGCGATGTCCGTGAATGGCTTTTTTCGCCTTCCGGGGTTGACGAGAAAGCTCTCCGCGGTGATCGGATCCCCGCGAGGGATGAGGTCGCGGGTACCGCCGCTCCATGCGTTGGATTCATGGCGTACGCAGATCACGTTGCCTGAGAAATCGTAGGTAAGACGCCCGGCTCGGCCAGCCAGATTCTCAAAGTCGATCTTGCCGAACCCGGCAGAGCCATGGGCGTCGTTTAGTACAAAGATGTTCTTCGCTGGAAGATTCACCCCTTCGAGCAGCGTTGAGGTGCAGGCAACGTACTGCAGCGTCGAGTGCGGATCGGAGAACAACGCCTCCACCTTCTCGCGAACTTCCTGCGGCATCTTTCCATGATGAAACGCAACGCCGTGCTTGAGGCTCGTCGCGAGGTAGTAGTCCTTATGGATATGCTCCTTGACGAACTTGATCAGCTTGTTGATCGCCTCGTCCTCGACCTCGGGAAGCGAGGCAGCGAGATCCATAGCGAAGTCGGCCGCCTTCGCCGAGCTGTTGATGTAGATGATCGACTTGCGGACGCCACTCAGCGACTTCACAAGCTCGATCGGGGTCCGAGCAGCCGGCGCCAGATCGAGTTCCTCCTGTTCGGCGTCTGAGACCGAAAAGTAGTACTGCTTGCGATCTACAAGATCAACGAAGTAGCGCTGCTGTGCGACCGTGCGCTCCTGAACCGCCAGTGCACCGTTAGTGGCCTTGCCGAAAAGTTCCAGGAACAACCCCGGGTTCTTGATGCTCGGCGACGCGAAGATCAGCTTGGTCGCGAAGCGACGAGTCACCTCAACGATCGCGTGGTAATAGATCGATGAACGTGCGTCCTTCTTCGAGATCACCTTCTGGGCTTCGTCGACGATGAGGTAGTCGATGTCGCGCTTCGGGTCTGCCAAGTAGCGAAGGAGCCGTTCGGGTGTAAAGACAAAGATTGTTCGCGGGTACGTCTGTCGAAGGAATCGTGGGAGCGACGGGAACGTCGCGACGTTGACTTCGGGAACGTCCTTGAGCAATGCGCGCAGGTCTGCGGCCGTCTGTCCGATGAGCGCTTTGGTGGGAACGAGTACGACAACGCAGTGCTCGTTGAGATCAGAGCGCTGCACAATGTCGTAGATCGCGTCCTTGAGGATGAACGACTTACCGAGTGATGTAGGGCCAGAGAAGCTGAAGTAATCTTCTCCTCGCATTCGCTCCGCGATCAGGTACTGGGCGTCGGTGAGCGTCTTGTCGCCGTGCTTCGTTGCCTGCACGACTTCCTTGGCTGCGCGCAAGATGCCTCGTGAGGCGGGAAGGGAATACTCCACCCGCGAGTTGTTCGTGAGCGTCTGCAATCCTGGAAAGTTCCCCAGCTCAACCAATACGGCCGATGCGATCGCTGCTACGCGGTTCGCAGCTCGCTCAGAGAGCCCAACCAGCTCCTGGTACTCGCGGAGGAGCGCGATCAGGGTGTAGGCGACTTCGCGGTACTGCTCGCTCGTCGAATGCGACAGGATGTCCGCGTAGCGAAGGAGCCGATCAACTTGTTCATCTGCCAGGGAAGCAGATGGCCTACCTGTAAGGAATGCTCCGGTGACACCCGCCTCGAGAGCCGCCAAATCGGCCTTGTAGGAGGCCCGCGAAAGTATTCGATCGCCGAGTACGTCTGCCGCAATACGCCCAGTCATTTCTTCGGTACCTCGCGGTTGCCTAGCTGCGCAGCGAGCTCCATTCGAACCTTCTCAATCCCAGACGCGTTCTTCCCACTGCCTCGCTTCGCGAAGGGTATGGCGTAAATATGGAAGGGATAGACTCCGAGTCCTCGGTTCGCGATCTCTGATCGGATCAGATCGTGCTCCGCCGCGATAGCGTCGACGGCTCGCTTCTTGAGCTCGGTTTCGATGTCGTTGAGCTCCATGTTCTCTGACTTGATGTCCGAGACATCGACCTCATACCCGACAAAGATCCCGAAGGCGTTGTGCTTCTTGATGCCGCTTCCGCCATCGGAGGGCAGGATAATCGCAGACAGCGCCTCAAGCTTCTCCGGGTCGAGCTGCTCTTTGAGAAGTTCAGAATCCACGAGCCAGGTATCGAAGTCGAATCCCTCCTCATGCACCTTGCCGATAGATTCGAACGCAGCCTTGATACCGCGCTTGACACTTGCCCCGAGTGTCCCGGCGTCGCCGTACATCTTTGACTCCCCGAAAATAAGCTGGTAGCTGCCGTCGTCTACGCGAAGTAAATGCACGCCGTCTGAGCCGTGCACGTAGTGGT
Organism: Actinomycetaceae bacterium; assembly: GCA_030527545.1. GTDB lineage: Bacteria > Actinomycetota > Actinomycetes > Actinomycetales > Actinomycetaceae > Nanchangia. The sequence goes on along the minus strand of JAUNAP010000010.1, from coordinate 3,489 downwards.
CGCTGCTCGTCTTCAGCTCCATCTTCGACAGCACCTTCGGAGCCCCGAGATGCCCTTCGAGAAGCGAGTAGAGGATGACTTCGCCGCCCTCGCCCGAGGACTTCTCGGGCTTGCGAAACTGCGACTGCACTTTGCTTGCGACCTCCATCATCAAACTCGGGTCATCCAGCACCTTCTGGTAGTTGAGACGCGAAAGCACATATGCGGCACTGTTGCCTTTGAGTTCTCGGTAGAGACCCGGGAGGTCGAAATCTCCGTTTCTCACTCGGAGGATGTGCAGGTGGAGGTTGGTCTTGGTCTGAAGTGCGGTGCTCGTAGGCTCGTAGAAGAGCGCCATGAACTTGTCGCGGTTCTTAGCGAGAAGCGAGAGAGGCAGTATCGGCTCCGGCGCTTCAGACATCAGTCGCCACCCCCGGCGCTCAGCCCAAAGAACCGTTCGAAGAACGCGCCGAGCTTCTGAATAACGCGTTGCTTCTTTTCGCCGTGCCCGCCGTCGGCGGCGAACCGTGAGACCGGCGGCAACACCTTGGTGATCGCGGTGCCGCTGGTGCGGATCTGTCCGTCGCGGAACGCGGTCTCAACGAAGACGCGAGTCTCTTCGGGGCGGAGGTTCTCCTCGTTGATGATCGTGTCGAGCTCGGCCTCGCGTTTGGCGGCGATGAACGCGCGCCATTCCTGGTCGATCTCACCATCCACGGAGAGGGACTCGACGAAGTCTTCGATGAGGTCTTTCTTGTTGCGCAGGGTCGGGCTGGCGTCGACGGCTCGTGTGATCTCGGCGCGGATCTCTTTGTCGTCACCGTCGCCGCGTTCATCCCGATACTTCTGGACGAGCATGAGGATGTAGTCGACGTTGATCTCGACCTGTTTGATCAGCTCGATCTCGAAAACTACATCGTCGTTGATCTGCTCCTTGTCGGCGTCCTTGTCCTTGCAGAACTCGGCATACAGGTCGAGGTAGACGCTGCGGTAGTCCTGCCCCTGCCGGTCAGTGAGGATTGCGTTGCCGGTGAACTCGTCGAACGAGGTCAAGATGTTTTGCAGGCGCAGGATCGCGCCGAACAGCGCGATGAACTCCTTCTGAGCTGCTTCGCCAATGATCGGCTGGCCGAGCGGGAAGGCACTGAGCAGTTCAGTGACCTTCTCGGCGTAGTCGTTGTAGTACTCGCCGTACGGCTTGAGGAGCACAACGCCGCGGGCATCCTTGTTGCCGAACAGCGCGATCGCGTCATTAGTCTCTTCTTCGAGGTCACGGAAGCTGACAATGTTGCCATACGTCTTCACAGAGTTCAAGATGCGGTTCGTGCGCGAGTATGCCTGGATCAGCCCGTGCGCGCGTAGGTTCTTGTCGACGAACAGGGTGTTCATCGTGGTCGCGTCGAAGCCGGTGAGGAACATGTTCACGACGATGACGAGGTCGATCTCGCGCTGCTTCAACTTGAGCGAGAGGTCTTTGTAGTAGTTCTGGAACCGGTCGGCGGAGGTGTCGAAGGACGTGCCGAACACGTCGTTGTAGTCCTGGATCGCGTCCTCCAGGAACGAGCGCGCATCCATGTTCAGCGCGCCGGTGTCGAAGCCCTCTTCATCGAGCCCACCGTCCTCGACGGCGTCGTTCGCACCGTAGGAGTAGATCAGACCGATCTTCAGCCGCCGATCCGACGGGAGAGCCTCCTGCTGGATCTGGAAGTGGTTGTAGTACACACGGGCGGCCTCGATCGATGCCGTCGCGAACAGGGCGTTGAAACCACGCACGCGGCGCTCCCCGACCGCGTAGTGCTCGGCACGCTTCGTCTTCTGATCGAAGTGCTCCAGCGTGTACTTCACGATCTGGCTGATTCGCTCCGGGGCGAGCAGTGCCTTCTCGGTGTCAATCGCCGAGACCTGCTTATCGATGACGTTGCCGACCTTGATGGTGTTGACGTAGTCGATCCGGAAGGGAAGCACGTTCTTGTCGGTGATCGCATCGACGATCGTGTAGGTATGCAGCTTCTCGCCGAACGCCTGCTCGGTGGTCTTCAGCTGCGGGTTCCCACCGCTGCCGGAGTTGGCGGAGAAGATCGGGGTGCCGGTAAACCCGAAGAGGTTATACCGCTTGAACGCCTTCGTGATCGCGGTGTGCATGTCGCCAAACTGCGACCGGTGGCACTCGTCGAAGATGATCACGACATGCCCGTCGTAGATCGCATGCCCCTTATTCGCGGCTATGAACGTCGAGAGCTTCTGGATCGTGGTGATGATGATCCGCGCACCCGGGTCTTCGAGTTGCTTCTTAAGCACCGCGGTTGAGGTGTTCGAGTTCGCCGCACCCTTCTCGAACCGGTCGTACTCGCGCATCGTCTGGTAGTCGAGGTCTTTTCGGTCAACGACGAACAGCACCTTGTCTACACTCGGCAGCTTCGACGCGAGCTGCGCCGCCTTGAACGAGGTCAGGGTCTTGCCGGAGCCGGTGGTGTGCCACACGTATCCGCCCGCGGCAACAGTGCCGAGGGTCTTGTAGTTGGTGGAGATGTCGATCTTCTGCAGAATTCGCTCGGTCGCCACGATCTGGTACGGCCGCATCACCAGCAGCATGCGGTCAGCGGTGAGCACGCAGTACTTCGTCAGGATGTTCAGCAGGGCGTGCTTGGCGAAGAACGTCTTCGCAAACGCCGACAGATCCTGGATCGGCTTGTTCTGCGCATCCGCCCACCACGACGTGAACTCGAACGAGTTCGAGGTCTTCCGCACCCGCTTGGACCCGGCCGCTTCACTGAGATGCTGACGGCGTGTGGTGTTCGAGTAGTACTTCGTCAACGTGCCGTTAGAGATCACGAACAACTGCACGTACTCGAAGAGTCCAGAGCCTGCCCAGAAACTGTCGCGCTGGTAGCGGTCGATCTGGTTGAACGCCTCTCGGATGTCCACGCCGCGACGCTTGAGCTCGATGTGTACCATCGGCAGCCCGTTCACCAGCATCGTCACGTCGTACCGGTTCGAGCGAGCAGAGCCGCCGTCACCCTGGCCGATCTCGTACTGGTTGATCACCTGCAACCGGTTATTGTGAATGTTCTGCTTATCGATCAGCAGAATGTTCTTCACCGAACCGTCATCACGCTTCAGCAGCTGAACGTGGTCCTCCTGGATCCGCACCGTCTTCTCGACGATGCCGTCGTTCGCCCCGACGATCCGCTCCGAGAAAAACTGATCCCACTCGCTATCTGAGAACGTCACCGAGTTCAGGGCTTCAAGCTGGGTGCGGAGGTTCGCGACGAGCTGCGCTTCCGATGTGATCGGCAGATACTCGTACGCCTGCGACTGCAACAATCGAATCAGCTCACGCTCGAGCTCAGCCTCCGACTGATACGACGAGGCTCCTGCGGCGTCTGGGATGTATTCGGCAACAACCGTGCTCTCCGACGACACGGCAATCGGATCATACTTACGAGGAGTTAAATCGGTCATGCCGCAGCCTCCTCGAACGTGAGCAGCTTGTCGCGATAGTGCTCGTAC